>LUZT01000006.1 GCA_001602925.1 Chlorobiales bacterium Clorobi_01
CGTCGCCGAGTTTTTATACCACACAGTAAAGCCCGTCCTCAACAGACGGGCTTTACTGTTTTGTGCACGATCCCTGTCCTGCGCTACAATTACCGAATCCTTTCTCCAGTTTCTGAACTTCAGCCTCATTCTCGTTGTTATCCTTCATTCACCCATAGCTTTTGACTGCCTGTGACCAACACGCAATAATGGAGGTGAACCATGACCAATGCGTTTAAAGGTATTCCAGAGGAGCTGCTCAAACCTCATGCTTCTCCTTGTGTTTCGATCTTCATGCCTACCAATCGAACCTTTCCTGATAATACACAGGATCCTGTCCGGTTCAAGAATCTTGTTTCCAGGGCCGAAGCCGACGGCATTGCTTTCAGCACAAAACGTGAGATGGCTCCTTTGATCGAACGATTACGTCTTTTACAGGATGATGCTTCTTTCTGGAATCATACGCTTGACGGTTTGGCTGTTTTCATCTCTCCTGATTATTTCAGGATATTTCGTCTTCAGCAAAGTGTGCTTGAACAGGCTCATGTTACCGATGCTTTTTATATCAGGCCGTTGATCAGGATTTATCAGATCGTCGAGCGTTTTCAGGTGCTTGCGCTGACCCGAAGTGAGGTGAAACTTTATGAGGGTACCCGAGATCACCTTGATGAAATCGATCTTGCGCCAGAGGTGCCGAAAACGATGACGGAGGCGCTCGGTGCGGAAATTACTCCACCGCATATGACGGTTGCTTCGTATGGCGGAACGGGTACCGCCATGCGTCACGGGCATTCGTCAAGAAAGGACGAAGAGGCGCTGGACAACGAACGCTTTTTCCGAGCTGTTGATCAGGGGATCAACGAATACCATTCCTGCTCCTCCGGTCTGCCACTTGTACTTGTGGCTCTTCCGGAGCATCAGGGGCTGTTCAGATCGATCAGCCGCAACCAGCGTCTGTCTTCTGGGGGAATAGAGATTGATCCGGGGGCGCTTGGCCTTGAGGCCATGCGTCAAAAGGCCTGGCAGGTAATGGAGCCTTACCGGGAGCGGAAGATCGATCAGATGATCGCCCGTTTCAGAGAAGCTGAAGGTGGGAAGCTTGGGTCAGACAATCCGTATGCTATCGCAATCGCCGCCGTGGCGGGAAACGTCTCGCATCTCTTGCTTGATGGGCAGAAATTCTGGCCTGGCCAGATCGATCCTGTTTCAGGTGACATCCTGCTCGACGAGGCCTCACAGGCTTCCGGCCGTGATGTGTTTGAAGAGCTGGGCGCTGCGGTACTTGCCCGAGGAGGTGAGGTTCTAGTGCTGCCATCGGAAAGAATGCCCTCTGCCTCGGGTGTCGCGGCCATATTCCGGCACGATTAGTACAGATTGTAGTGTCGGTAAGATAATGCCGGCAGAAAACGGGAGCGTCGGGTTGCTGAGCCCTTGTTCCTGTTTACGCCATTGACCACTATATTGCGTAGTCATGAGCGCGACTCTTCGCTTTTGGCTACGCAATAACTTTTTTGAACGGTTCAGAGGCTCAATGGGCGCAACTCGCGAGATTTTCTGGAATATCGGTCACGGAACAATCGTTGTCATGTACCTGCTGGCGCTGGTCGCGGTTGGGTTGCTGGCGGAAGGATTCCGGCGGAGGCGTTACATCTGGCGGCGCGGAAAACCTCTCGGCCGCACCGATAATCTGGCCCTGCGGTTTTCCCGCTTTCTTGCCGAAACCGTCAGCCAGAGGAAGGTCGCCAAGGTAGCGGAGGGTGGTGTGCCGCACGCGATGCTGTTCTGGGCGTTCCTGCTGCTTTTCGCCGGGACGCTGCTGGTGATGGTGCAGGCCGATTTCCTGACTCCCCTTTTCCGCTTCAGTCTGCTCTCGGGCGACTTCTACCGGGTCTACTCCCTCGTGCTCGATCTCGCCGGTCTGCTTGCATTGCTGGCGCTTGGTGTGCTGGTGGCGAGGCGTTACGTCATCCGTCCGCCGGGGCTTGAGAGCACCCCTGCCGACGCACGCATTCATCTGCTGCTCTTCAGCGTCCTCTTTACGGGCTTCATCGTCGAAGGCGTCCGTATGTCAGCAACCGAACTGCGCGACAATCCCGCTCTTGCGCTCTGGTCTCCGGTTGGTTACCTCTTTGCCACGCTGTTTTCCGGCATGAGCGTCCATGCGCAGCGGTCTGTGCATCAGGCGTTGTGGTGGTTGCACCTGCTGCTCGGGCTTGGTTTCGTCGCCATCATTCCGTGGACGAAACTGCGCCACATTGCCACCACCAGCGGCAACAGCTTTTTCGAGCCGCACGAGCCAAAAGGCACGCTTGCGCCGCTCGATCTCGAAGACGAGAGCGTTGAGCGGTTCGGGGCGTCGGCGGTTGGCGACCTGAGCTGGAAAGACCTCTTCGACGCCGACGCCTGCACCTTGTGCGGACGCTGCCAGCAGCGCTGCCCTGCGTACCTCACCGGCAAGCCGCTTTCGCCGATGAAGGTGATCAACGACATCGGGGCGGTAGCCGGAACGGAAAACGGCAAGTCTCTGATCGACACGGTTTCACGTGACGCTCTCTGGTCGTGCACCACCTGCGGTGCGTGCGAGGAGNNGCCTCGTGCTCATGGCGGGCGAGTTCCCCGGCGACGAGGCCCGCCGCGCCTGCGACGCCATCGAAATCAACGGCAATCCGTTCGGCCTTTCCCACTCGTCGCGAGGCGAATGGGCCAAGGGCCTGCCGGTCAGCGCCGCCGATGGCAAAATCGAAACGGATATTCTCTACTTCACCGGTTGCTACGCCTCGTTCGATCCGCGCAATCGCAGGGTTGCCGAAAGCTTCATCAAAATTTGCGAGGCGGCGGGTGTCAGCGTCGCGATGCTCGGCAAGGCGGAGCGGTGCTGTGGCGAACCGGCGCGGAAGCTCGGCAACGAGTACCTCTACCGGATGGTCGCCGGGAGCAACATCGCCGCCATCCGCGCGGCCAAAGCGAAGCGCATCGTTACAGCCTGCCCGCACTGCTTCAACACGTTGGTGCGAGATTACCGCGAACTCGGGCTGGATGTGCCGGTCGAACACCATTCGACCTTCATCCGGCGGCTCGTCGGCGAGGGGTGTCTCAAACTGCATCAGGAGGCCTTCGGCGCCACCTGTCACGACTCCTGCTATCTCGCCCGGTACCGGGATATTATCGAAGCGCCTCGTCTTGTGCTTGAGGCCGCAGGCGGCAGACTGACCGAAATGGAGTGGTCGGGCAGCGAAACCTTCTGCTGCGGCGCGGGCGGCGGGCGCATTCTCGCCGAGGAGAAGCTGGGCATGCCGATTGTTGATGAGCGCTTGCGGATGGCAAAGATGGCCGGTGCATCGACGGTGGCGACCGCCTGCCCCTTCTGCCTGAGCATGTTTGAAGACGGTCTGAAACGCGAATCCGCCGGTTCCCGGCTTGACGTGCTCGATCTTGCGGAGATTGTTGCCCGGAGGATCGAACGGCATTGAGGGATCAGATTGCCATTCGATCCCGATTTGGATTGTGCCGAGTCCGGAACTTTGATAACCATTTGAAAGGATTATGATGACACGCACTGAAATCGGCGAGCGTATCAGGCGCCTGCAAGCGCGTCTTGCTGAAAGCGGAATGCAGGCGGCGCTCCTCTTGATGCCCGTCGATATTTTCTACTTCACCGGTACGCGCCAGAACTCGGCGCTCTGGGTGCCCGCCGAGGGTGAGCCGGTGCTGCTCGTGCGCAAAAGCCTCGTTCGCGCAAAAGCCGAAGGACTGATCGACGACATCCGCCCCTTTCCGCCGAGCAAGGAGCTGTCGTTGCTGCTCGGCGACGAGGGTGACAAGGTTGGCATGACCTTCGACGCCGTGCCGGTGGCGCAGCACGCCTGGTACTCGAAGGTGTTGCCGGGGCGTACCTTCGCCGATGTCACCATGATCGTGCGCGAGCTGCGCTCGGTGAAGTCGTCTGCTGAAATCGAAATGCTGCGTTTTAGCGCCGAGAAATTGGTCTCGGTCTTCAAAGAGGTGCCGCAATTCCTGAACGTGGGGATGCGCGAGGTCGACCTCGCTGCCGAAGTAGAGTTACGGTTGCGCCGGATCGGCCACGAGGGGTACGTGCGGATGCGGGCGTTTAACCAGGAACTCTTCGGCGGCATGGCGGTGTCGGGCGGCGCGGCGAGCTACGGATTTTTCGATGGGGCTGTCACCGGCAAAGGTCTTTCGAGCGCCTCGCCACAAGGAGCGTCTCTCGATGCAATTCGTGAGAACGAGCCGGTGCTGGTCGATTTTGCCGGAGTTTTTAACGGCTACATCATTGATATGACTCGCATGTTCGTCATCGGCTCGCTCGACCCGGATTTGCGGCGGGCCTTCGATGTTTCGCTTGAAATCCAGGAGGCGGTGCGCCGGGCGATGGTTCCGGGCGCGATCTGCGAGGAGATTTACAAGCAGGCCGCTGCGATGGCTGAAGCGGCGGATCTTGGCAGCAACTTTATGGGAATGCCAGGCGAGCAGTCGCGTTTTGTTGGCCACGGCGTTGGCCTCGAACTCGACGAACTGCCGGTGCTCGCGCAAGGCTTTGGCATGCCGTTGCAGGCAGGCCAGGTGGTGGCCGTCGAACCGAAATTTGTCATCCCCGGAAAAGGAGCCATCGGCATCGAGAACACCTTTGTGGTAACGGAAAATGGCGGTGAACGGCTGACCGGATTATCCGACGAAGTTGTCCAGCTTTGATGCGGGCAATAAAAAAGGCTCCGGTTTTTCCGGAGCCTCGATAAGGCGTATTGACAATGCCTCTCAGAAGCTGTACCTGATACCAGCAAGGATATTGCTGCTGGCAAGCGATACTTTCGTCCCGCCGAAAGAGCCGTCGGATGGTGAGAGGTAGCGGTATCCGAGGTCGACGGTCGCGTTATTGGTGGCTTTGATGCCGACCCCTGCCCCGACCTGCCAGGCGAATTCGGTGCTGCTAAGTGAACCGGACATGTTGCCGCCGCTGATCGATGCATCGGCAACTCCAAGCCCTCCCATGACATAGGGCGATACGACGGAGTCCTTCATCGGAATGTCGTAATAGCCGTTGGCCATGAAGGTCCACATGGACACATGGGCTCCACGAGGCTCGGGATCCAACGCGGAGTCAACCTCGTTCCGGTGGTACCCAATCTCAGCCTCCAGGCGCACATCCTGATTTTTCAAACCGACAGCGCCATTGATCAGGTATCCGGTTTTGTACTTGATCTCATCGTTATTTCCATCGACTGTCGAGTTGTTCAGCAATCCGAGGCCGCCTGAAAGGCTCACATACGGAGTGCTTGCCGCATGAGCCAGGGATGGTAACGCGCACACTCCTGCCACCAGCAGGGGGAAAATCATTTTTTTCATGGTTGTCATTGTTTTGTTTTTTCATCGTTTATCAGAACATGAGCTACTGCTCAATCAAAAGCTTGCAAAAAAATTACAACTATGCAACAGGCAGCCGAATCCTGAAAACTGCCGGTTTCATTGGTATTTTAACGGTTTTTCAGTTGCCAGTTCGGTACTTGCTCACTACGTTGTCCATGGATATGGCTTTTCGGTACGTTCGTTGGCCGGATTGCGAGCCGGTTTCCATGAAAGGTGTTTGATTTTCTTACCTCATGAACATACTTGTCTGTGTAAAGCAGGTCCCGGATATGGAGGGGCATTTCATTTCGAATTCATCCGGCAGTTGGTTCGATGAGGCCGGACTTGCCTGGCGGATGAACGAGTATGACACCTTTGCGGTCGAAGAGGCCATTCGGCTTAAGGAGCAGCTTGGCGGCGAAGCGCGGGTGACGGTGCTCTCCGTCGGCCCGGCGCGGGTGGTCGAAACGATTCGCAAGGCGCTTTCGACGGGATGCGACGACGGCGTGCACATCGTCGACCCGGAAGCGCCGGAGCGCGATCCGTGGCAGATCGCCTCGACGATCGCCGGATTTGCCGTCGGGCGCGGGTTCGACCTCATTTTTACCGGTATGCAGTCCGAAGATCGAAGCTCCGCGCAGGTCGGCGTGCTGGTGGCCGAACGGCTTGGCATCGCCTCCGTGACGGGTATCACGGCGTTCGAGTGGCAGGATGGCTCGATGACGGTCGAGCGTGAGCTTGACGGGGGGCGTAGGTGCAGGCTCCGCCTGAAAGCTCCGGCGCTCATGACCTGCCAGCTCGGTCTCAACTCGCCGCGCTACCCCACCCTGCCGAACATCATGAAATCAAAACGCGCAATGCTCACCGTGTTGTCTCCGGAATCGGTCGGACTTGAATCGCCGAAAGTATCGTCCGGAAATTTCCGCCCCCATGAACCCAACGGTGCGGGCGTGATTTTCGAGGGCGACGCCGGGGCGATGGCTGCTCAGGTGCTTGAAATTCTCGAAGCCAAAGGGCTCGTTTCCGGCAAAGGAGGTGCGCGATGAAGCTGCTGCTTGTTGGTGAAGCCCTCGACGGTCGCGTCACCGCCGAGACTGCCGAGTTGTTCGGATTCGCAGCTTGTTTCTCTGCGGAGGTTTCGATGGTGCTGGCTGGATCGACTGACGATTTGCCCTCATTCGACGGAAAGCTCTATCGCGCGGACGGCGGGAATGAGTTCGATGCGACGTTTCACAAGCGCCTCGTGCTTGCCGCTGTCGAGCGGGAGCGGCCCGATGCCGTGGTGTTTCTGCACTCCTCGCATGGCTGGGAACTCGCTCCGCGCGTGGCGTTTGCGATGCAGTCGGCGCAAGTCTCCGGCGTTGTCGGTCTCGAAGATGGCGGCTACGTGGTCGAAAGCTGCAACGGCAAGATGCTTCGCACGGTCAGACCACAGACAGAGCGTGCCGTGTTCACGATTCAGCCGGGCGCGTTCGATGCTCCGGCGATGGCGGGGATTCCCGAAGTGACCGCTCTCGATGTCGAACCGGATTCGACCATCGAGTTTCTCGATTGCGTCCAGCCTGAGCGGGGTATCGATCTGACTCGCGCCGGGGTGATCGTCAGTGCCGGGCGTGGCGTTGGCAGCGCGGAGCAGGTCGGGCTGGTCGAGGCGCTGGCATCAGCGCTCGGCGGCGAAGTCGGCGCGAGCCGCCCGGTGGTCGATGCCGGATGGCTCGAAAGGGCCCGGCAGGTGGGATCGAGCGGGCAGAATGTTTCTCCCGCGCTCTACGTGGCGTGCGGCATCTCCGGTGCGATCCAGCATCTTGCCGGAATGAAAGGCTCCGGCTTCGTGCTCGCCGTCAACGCCGACCGCACTGCGCCCATCACGAGCGTGGCCGACGTGCTCGCCGTCGCCGACGTGGCCGAGTTCCTGCCCGCCCTGACGGCGGCGATTCGGGCGAGGCAGTGAGCGCGGCGCGGTAATTTTTTCAACGACAACCAAACAGCGGATGAGTCAGCAAACATACGCCTTCACGCTTGAAATGGAGGTGCGCGACTACGAGTGCGACATGCAGGGCATCGTTAACAACAGTGTCTATCAGAACTATCTCGAACACGCGCGGCACGTCTATCTCAAAACGGTTGGCATCGATTTCAAGGAGTTCACCGAGCGGGGCATCAACCTCGTGGTCGTCCGCGCCGAGTTGGACTACAAGTCGCCCCTGCAAAGCGGCGACCGCTTCAGGGTCGGCCTGAACATGGTGCGCGAGTCACCGCTGCGATTCGCTTTTTACCAGGACATCCTGCGCCTGCCGGACATGAAGTCCGCAGTCAAAGCCAGAATCATCGGCACCGCCCTCAACGGCCGAGGCCGCCCGGAGATTCCGGAGGAACTCGACCGACTGATGCAGACGGGAGGGTGACACGGGAAAGATGTCAGTGTTTTTGTTACAATCAAGAGATTGTTTTATCAACGATTAGCGGAATGCGGCTGTTCGTTTTTGTGAGACATTTTGTGACACTTTTCATTTGATTTATGAAACCACTCAAAGAGGTTGCCGGGGCTTATCTGGCGCTTTCGGATGCGCAGCGCCAGCTGGTTGCGGGCGAGTATGACGAGGCGGCGGCGAATTGCCGCAAGGCGATGGAGATTTCGCATACCATGCCGCCGGAGGAGGCGTTCGATCACGCAGGATTCGACGCCTTCTGCCACGCCGGGCTGGCCGAGGCGCTGGCGGGGCTTGGCTCGTTCGACGAGGCGCTCGAGTCTGCCGATAAGGCGTTGTATCACTTCAACCGGCGCGGCGAGCTGAATCAGGATGAGGGCAAGCTCTGGATTTCGGCGGTCTATAGCCGCGCACTGGCGCTCGACGGGCTCGGGCGCGGCGCGGAAGCGATGCCGGAGTTCAAGAAGGCGGTCGAGATGATTGAGGAGCGCAAGGGCGAAACGCCGGGCAAGGAGCGGATGATGGAGGTCGCTAGCGACCGAATCGCTCAACTCGGCGCGTCGAACCAGCAGAAAAAACCGGGCTACAAGGCGTGGTGGGAGTTCTGGTCGTGACGGCACCGGATACTGTCCGCACCATCCTTGTCGTGCGCCTCAGCGCCATCGGCGACATTGTGCTGACCACCCCCGTGCTTGCCGAGCTGCACAAAGCTTTGCCGCAGGCGCGGATCGACTATTGCACCAAAGCGCCTTTCGCGCCGCTCGTCGCGTCGAATCCTGATGTGGCTTCCGTTGTGACGCCGGAGTCGCTTGCTGCCGGATCGGCTTATGATCTGGTGCTCGATCTGCAAAACAACCGCCGCTCGCGTGCCTTTGTCCAGAAACTCCGGGCAGGCAAGGTCACGCGCTACCACAAACGTAACTGGAAAAAGCTGCTGCTGGTGCAGTTCAAGGTCAACGTTTCGGACCGCTACCAGTCGGTTGTCGAGCGCTATGGCGGGGCGCTGGGTGGACTCGCGCCGAACGTCACCGCGCCGTGCGCCCTCTATCCGTCGCCGGAGGATCGTGCGTTCGCCGCCGAAGCGCTCGGCGCGGATGGCCCTGTGCTGGCGGTCTGCTTCGGGGCGAACCACTTCACAAAGCGTTATCCGCTCGAACGTTTCGCCCGGATCATGGAGCTGGTCACATCCCAAACTCCGGCGCGCGTTCTGCTGCTCGGCGGCAAGGAGGACGAACCGGAAGCCGCGAAGCTTATCGCGATGCTTCCCGAATCGGCGCGAAGCCGCGTGCTGTCGCTCGCCGGAAAGGCGACGCTCATGCAGTCTGCTGCGCTGCTCTCCGGAGTCGATGCGGTGCTCACCAACGACACCGGCCTGATGCACATCGCTTCGGCTTTCGGCAAAAAGCTCTTCGTCATTTTCGGCTCGTCGGTCAAGGAGTTCGGTTTCATGCCGTGGGGGGCAGAGTACGAGCTGTTCGAGACGCAGGGACTCTCCTGTCGCCCCTGCTCGCACATCGGTCGCAGCTCATGTCCGAAAGGGCACTTCCGCTGCATGACCGAAATCGCGCCGGAACGCATCGCGAATCGCATCGTTGAAACGCTCAACCAGAGATCGTCATGAACCTCTGCACCTGGAACATCAACGGCATCCGCGCCCGGCAGGAGGCGCTTGCCGCGTGGCTCGACACTCGCAAGCCGGACATCGTGGTCCTCGAAGAGGTGAAGGCGCGCGAGGAGGAGATTCCCGAAAGCATCGCTTCGATCGAGGGGTACCGGAAATTCTGGAACGGCTCGTCGTTCAAAAAGGGGTACAGTGGCGTCGGCCTGCTTGTCCGCGATGGCAGCCTCGACGAGTTTACGTGCGAGGTGCCACCGTTCGACATCGAGAACCGCACGCTGGTGTTGCGCGCTCCGCAGTTCACTCTCATCGGCACCTACGTGCCGCGTGGCGACGGCGAAGCACACTACGCGGTGAAGCTCCGCTATCTTGCCGATCTGAAAGCTTTTATTGCTGAACTTCTCACCGAAGGACGCGAGGTCATTCTCCTTGGCGACATCAACGTGGCGCTTCGCGACATCGACGTGCACCGCTCGCAGAACAAACCCGGCGCCACCGGTCTTCGTCCCGAAGAGCGGGCGGCTATCGAGGCGCATCTCGGACTCGGGCTGCTCGACATCGTCCGAGAGCTGAATCCCGACAAAAAGGATCTGTTCACCTGGTGGCCCAACTGGAAATTCGCCCGCGAGCGCAACCTCGGCTGGCGCATCGATTGCATCTATCTTACTCCCGCTCTTGCCGGAAAAGTCTCCGGGGTTTCGGTTGATCTCGACGAGAAAAGCTCCGACCACGCGCCGGTATCGGTCGAACTCTCTTTGTGATTGATGGTTGTAAAAAGGCCGTTAACAATGCTGTGTTCGAGGCGTTGGAAAACAAAAGAAAAATTTTTACCTTGCATGTCCTAAAACGCGAATGGTGTTCGTGCGTCCGCATGAAGCCGCGAAAGCAGGGATGCGCAATACCTGTTTTCCGCCATTTGCACAGTATGACTTCACTCAAGAACGATTGCGCTATGAATACACTGAAACAGTATGAATGCACCGTCATCATTGACGGCGGCCTTCAGGATGATGCCATTGCCGCAGCCATGGAGCTGGTCAAAAAGACAGTTACCGACAAAGGCGGCGTGATCAACAATGTCCTGGAAGTCGGAAGAAGGAAAATGGCCTACATCATCCGCAAGACCTCCATCGGTTACTATGCACACATCGAGTTCGATGCTGTGCCGTCGGCCATCGCCGAGATCGAGCGCGTGTTCCGCTATGAAGAGGCTATTCTGCGGTTCCTTATCATCCAGTTGAGCTCTCCGCTGCTCGAGATGCGCAAGCGCGTCGAGAAATACAGCGTCATGCTCGGTAGCCCGGAAGACCAGGCTGAACCTGAAGCTGAGGCTGCCGCCAAGAACTGACGGCCGATCGCACCCGGTTTATTGTGTGAATGACGAAACGATTCCATTTGTGAACAAAAAGGAGTAGATGCTATGGCGGAACTGAAAATGCCTGAAATCAACAGCGTCATCATTGCCGGCAACCTTACCAAAGACCCTGTCTTCAGACAGACCAATTCAGGTGGAACGCCAGTTGTCAATTTTTCCATTGCGTGCAATCGCAGGTTCAGGGACAGCAACCACCAGTGGCAGGAAGATGTCTGTTACGTCGGTGTGGTCGCCTGGAACAAACTTGCTGAAAGCTGCCGGGACAACCTGAGAAAAAGTTCGGCAGTGCTGGTTGATGGCGAGTTGCAGAGCCGCACCTGGAAAGCTCAGGATGGCACGTCGAGAACCGTGGTTGAAATCAAGGCCAGAAGGATCCAGTTCCTCAACAAGAGGAAGAAAAACGGAGAGGATGACGAAGAGGGCTTTATCGAGGACGATACGCATGAAACCCATCATCTCGACGATGACGGGCACATGTACGAATACAAGTACCTCTCTTCCGACTGAGAACGGGCACATTGTTCTGCAATAATTGAAACAGGCAGACGATGGGTCACAAGATCATGCAAGCAAAATTCTGAACAAAATCAATGAGACAGAAATCATCACCGTCGCAGGGCAGCAAATCATTGAGCAATGCTCTGGCATCGAAGAAGAAAGTGTCGAAAAACCAGGTGGTTTTCTTTGACTATCGCGATGAGCGCAAACTGAAACGCTTCATCAACGACCAGGGAAAAATCATCCCCCGCCGTATTACCGGCCTGTCGGCCAAAGAGCAGAGCCTTCTGACCCATTCGATCAAATGGGCAAGGTTCCTGGCTATCATTCCCTACGTTGCCGACGAATACAAGTAAGTGGTTGTCCACGAAAAATTAATTATTCAGAACGAGGAAACAGACCGTGAAAATAATTTTAAGAAAAGATGTGGCAACCCTTGGCGATGCCGGTGAAGTGGTCACCGTCAAGAACGGGTATGCCAATAACTACCTGATTCCGCAGGGCTATGCCATCCGCGCTACCGAAGGCACGCTCAAGGCGCTTGAAACCGAAAAGAAACAGCAGGCTCGCAAAATCGAGCTTCAGCGCACGAATGCTCGCGAACTTGCCGCGAAGATCGAGCAGATGACGCTGAAGGTGCTTGCCAAGGCTGGCGAGTCGGGCAAGCTGTTTGGCACCGTGACTGCCGGGGACATTGCCGAAGCGCTCAAAGCGCAGGGGGCTGATATCGACCGTCGCAAAATCCATCTCGAAGCTCCGATCAAGGCTCTCGGCAAGTACGAGGCTGATGCGAAGCTTTTCATGGATATTACGGCAAAGCTCAGCATCGAGGTTGAAGCAGAAGGCGCTGCCGCAGAGTAATTCATACGGCTTCGTTATCCCGAATCGTTGATTTTCTGAAATCAGCGGGCAAATTACGCCTCATGATCGCAAGGTCATGAGGCTTTTTTTATGCTGCTCTGTTGTAAAATCTTCAAGTCTGGCGTACCATTGAGAGAGACGGCATCTCTTCAGCGTCGCCGTGCTTTGCGCAGTATCCAGCCAAACCAATCAGGGAGAGCACCCATGAAACAAACTCTTCTTCAGGAAAAATACCCCATTTATATCCTTGAACTTGACAAAGAAGAGACCAGTTGCCGCGGCGTTGATGAGATCATCGCCTACTACCGGGAGAAAATCGAATCACATCCCTTTGCCGTGCTGATAGGAGAGTTCGATCATTATGGTCATACCGCTCTTCTGCCTGATGGCCAGATCGGTGAGGGTATAAGCGCAGGGAAGAACATCGTGTTCTGTTTCGGGAAAGAGTTGATGAACCCAAAGATGCTTGCGGTTCGTCCTCGTTCCATCGGTGTGGCCGAGATGAGCGGGCATTTCGTCATCAGCTTCCTCGAAGCGCCGAATCCTGCGGCCAACGCTTCGATGGAGGAGTGGACGCTGGCGCTGAGAAACCCCGTGCCCGCCTGATTCAGGAGTCTGACGGAAATGAAAAAGCCTCATGATCGGCAAGGTCATGAGGCTTTTTTATGCTCTTTTTGATGTTCGTCTTACGCCATGAACTGGCTGAGCATCCGGACGTCGTTCTCGAAAAAGAGCCGGATGTCGTCGATCTTGTAGCGCAACAGCGCCGTGCGATCGACACCCATGCCGAAGGCGTAGCCGGTCCACTCTTCGGGATCGATGCCGCAGTTTTTCATCACGTTTGGATGCACCATGCCGCAGCCCATGATTTCGAGCCAGCCGGACTTCTTGCAGACGCGGCAACCCTTGCCGCCGCAGAGGTAGCAGGTGACGTCCACTTCGGCAGATGGCTCGGTGAACGGGAAAAAGCTCGGACGGAAGCGGAGCTTCACGTCGCTGCCAAACATCTGGCGGGCGAACGAATAAATGGTGGCTTTCAGGTCGGCGAACGAGACGTTCTTGTCGATGTACAGACCTTCGAGCTGGTGGAAGACGCAGTAGCTCCGTGCGCTGATCGCTTCGTTGCGGTACACCTTGCCGGGGCAGATTACCCGAATCGGCGGTTTCTCGTCGAGCATCACGCGCACCTGGACCGGTGAGGTGTGCGTGCGGAGCAGCACGTCTCCCTCTTCCTGCCCACGTGTGATGAAGAAGGTGTCCTGCATGTCGCGGGCCGGATGGTTCGGCGGGAAGTTCAGGCGGTCGAAGTTGTACTCGTCGAGTTCAAGCTCCGGGCCGGTAGCGATGCCGAATCCCATCGCGGTGAAGATGCGCTTCATGTCGCCCAGCACCTTCTGCACGGGATGTTCCGAGCCGAGGAACGAGCGGCGTCCCGGCAGGGAGAGGTCGAGTGCTGGTGCCTCAGCCTCCGCGTTTTGCGCGAAAAGGCTTTCAGCATCGGCAACTTTCGCTTCTGCCGAGAGCTTGAGCGCGTTGAGCAACTGCCCTATGCGAGGTCTGTCAGCGGAATCGACGGTTTTGAGCTGGCCGAACAGGCCGGCGATTTTGCCCTTGCGCACCGTGAACTCGAGCCTGAAGGCCTCGAGTTCCTTTGCGTTCCGGATCTGGTATCCGTCGATCTCCTGCTGCAGTTGCTGAATGCTTGTCTCCATAGGGCCGTTGTACAAAATATTAATCGAGAGCCGTTTTGACGATCAGAGAGAATGCTGCCGGATCCTTCACGGCGATTTCGGCCAGCGCCTTGCGGTCGATCTCGATGTTCTTTTTGTGGATAGCGTCCATCAGGCGTGAATATGAGACGCCATTCTGACGGGCGGCAGCGTTGATGCGCATGATCCACAGGGAGCGGAAGTTTCTTTTCTTGACGCGGCGGTCGCGGTAGGCGTACTGCTCGGCCTTGTCCACAGCGTGCTTGACGACGGTCAGCACATTGCCGCGTGAACCCCAGTATCCTTTGGCTTTATTGAGAATCCTCTTCCTTCTTGCTTTGGAAGCTACCGAATTGGTTGATTTAGGCATCGTGGTATCAAATTAATGTTATAGACTTTCTCGGGTCAGGCGAGGATCATTCTCTTGATCTGCTTCTCCATGGTGGCATCGACCAGCGTGGACTGGTGCAGGCGGCGGGTGCGTTTCCTGTTCTTGTGCTCAAGGTTATGAGAGCCGTTCATACGCTCGCGTTTGACTTTTCCTGATGCGGTGGCCTTGAACCTCTTGCAGGCCCCGCGATGTGATTTCATTTTAGGCATGATCGTCGGTTTAAATTAAAAATCGCTTGTTATCAGTATGGTTTTATTCGTCGTCGTCGTCCTCAATATCTTCGAGTTGAGGCGGTAATGGCGGCAGTGGCGGCGCGGCTTCCCGGGCACGCCACTTCTCGAACTGCTCGATCTTTTTCTTGTCGGGCTCGAAATAGACGAAGAGCTTCTTGCCCTCGAATTTGGGATCGCCGTCGCGGGTGGCTACCGTGCTGAGCCTTTCGGTCAGGCGGTCGGCAAGCTCGAAACCCTTGTCCTTGTAAATGATCGAACGGCCAAGGAACACGATGGTTGCGCGGACGCGGTTGCCCTTGCGGAGGAACTCTTCGAGATGCGCGGTTTTGAAGTCGAAGTCGTGCTTGTCGGTGTTGGGGTGGAACCGCAACTCCTTCAGCGTGGTCTGCTTCTGCTTTTTCTTGAGGTCCTTGTCCTTCTGGGCCATCTTGTAGATCAGCTTCCCGTAATTTTCAAGCTTGCAAACGGGTGGCTGGGCATTCGGCTGAACCTCGATAAGGTCGATCCCTCGCTCTTCGGCCATTCTTCGAGCGTCCTGGGTTTTCATGACCTGCATGCCTCCCTCGGGAAACACGACCCTTACTTCTGGTACACGGATCTGTTCGTTGATCCTGTAAGAAACTTTGGGCTTCTGGTTGCCGGATGTTTTCTGTTTTTTCATTCGATCTTTTTTGGTTGATAGTCAGATCAGGATCGTCGATCTATTTCCTCACGGAGCTTCGCGATCAGCTCGTCAACGCCGAAGCTGCCTTCGTCGCCCTTGCGGTGACGGCGCAGCGATACTTCGCCCTTTTCCTGCTCGTTCCTGCCGATGACGAGCATGGCGGGGATTTTGGAGAGTTCCGCCTCGCGGATTTTCTTGCCGATCTTCTCGCTGCGCAGATCGAGTTCGGCGCGGATGCCCGCTTCGTGCAATTTCGCGTAAACCTCGCGGGCGTAGTCGTGCACATCCTCGGCGATGGGCAGCACGACCGCCTGCACCGGCGCGAGCCAGAGCGGGAAGTTGCCTGCCGTATGCTCGATCAGGACGCCGATGAACCGTTCCATTGAACCGAACGGCGCGCGGTGGATCACCACCGGGCGGTGCTTCTGGCCGTCGCTGCCGATGTAGCTGAGGTCGAAGCGCTCAGGCATGACGTAGTCGACCTGCACGGTGCCGAGCTGCCATTTGCGGCCAATCGCGTCGCGCACGATGAAGTCGATCTTCGGCCCGTAGAAGCTCGCTTCGCCGATGCCGATGAAGTACTTGATGCCCATGCGGTCGGCAGCCTCTTTCACATCCTTCTCGGCCTGCTCCCACACCTCGGTGGTACCGCCGTACTTCGACTGGTTCTCCGGATCGTGCAGCGACAGGCGCGTTTCGACGTCGTCGAAGCCGAGTGTGTTGAAGACGAAGCGGGTCAGGTCGATGGCGTTGCAGATTTCGTCAACGAGCTGGTCGGGACGGCAGTAGATGTGCGAGTCGTCCTGCGTGAAGCCGCGGGCGCGCACCAGGCCGTTCAGCTCGCCGGACTGCTCGTGGCGATAGACGGTGCCGAACTCGGTCAGCCGGATCGGCAGGTCGCGGTAGCTGCGCAGCGTCTGGCTGTAGATCAGGTGGTGGTGCGGGCAGTTCATCGGCTTGAGCAGGTACTGCTCCTCGCGGCCCGTCTCGTCCTTGTAGGTGAGCGGCGGGAACTGCGAGTCGCTGTAGTACGGGTAGTGGCCCGAACGCTTGTACAGCTCGATGTTGCCGATGTGCGGCGTGTACACCGGCACGTAGCCGCGCTTGCGCTGTTCGCCCTTCAGGAAGGTTTCGAGTTCGTTGCGGATGATCGCGCCCTTCGGCAGCCAGATCGGCAGGCCGCTGCCGACCTCCGGGGTCAGCATGAACAGCCCCAGCTCCGCGCCGAGCTTGCGGTGGTCGCGCTTGCGGGCCTCCTCCAGCCGGGCGACGTGCTCCTTGAGCAGCTTGTCGCTTGGGAAGGTGATGCCGTAGATGCGCTGCATCGTTTCGCGCGACGAGTCGCCACGCCAGTACGACGACGAAATATTGGTCAGCAGCACCGCCTTGACCTTGCCGGTCGAGGGCAGGTGCGGGCCGCTGCACAGGTCGGCGAAACCGTCTTGGTGATAGACCGAAACCGTCGGGACTTCCTTCAGCGTGTCTTCGAGAATTTCGACCTTGTACGGGTCTTTGCGCTCGTTCGAGAAGTATTCGATGGCCTGTTCGCGCGGCATCTCCTCGCGGTTGATGCTATGGTTGCGCTTGCTGATCTCCAGCATTTTCGCTTCGATGGCACGGAGATCCTCTTCGTTGAAGCGGTGCTCGCAGGCGATGTCGTAGTAAAAGCCCTGCTCGATGGCCGGGCCAGCGCCGAACTTCGCGCCGGGGAACAGCTCCTCGATGGCGTGGGCCATCAGGTGGCTCGAACTGTGCCAGAAAATCTCCTTGCCTTCCGGAGAATCGAAGGTGATGATCGAGACCCTCGCATTCTCTGTGACGGGCGTATCGAGGTCACGCGGCTTGCCGTCGATGGTGAAGGCGAGCGCTGCCTCGGCAAGTTTTTTGCCAATGGATTCAGCGATTTCGAGGCCGGTGACGCCGGAAGAGTAGGTTCTTTCAGAACCGTCGGGCAAGGTGATAATCACCTGTTGACGGTCATCCGTTATTTCAGACATTGAATTTGTTGTCCATAATCATGTTTTCGGGGTGAAGGTCTTGAGACCAGCCCCTCCCCTCAGCAGGGAAAAATCCTTGACAGCCGCTTTTTGTCAGTATTCGCCGGTCGGGAGGGCTGTTCTGGGCGCCGTGCTGAAAATCAGCGGCGTTTCTGTTTCCCCGTACCGATAAGAAGTCGGGCATAATGCAAAAAATCCTGCAATTATGCAAGAAAGATTTGCAGGGCCGGTGCTTGAGCCGGTGATAATGCGATGGATGATGTGGACAGGGATGGAAAGGGCAGGCGCGAGGCCTGCCCCGTACAAGGAGCTGGGTTCACCCCAACTGTTGCAGAATATCCGGGGTGACGGTGTCTGCGCCGCGAGAGGCGGCCAGATTTTCGGCTTTGCGTTTGAGTTCGCGGCCAAAGGAAATCTGGCTGATGAAAGGGGCTTTTCTGACGATACCGTCCAGAATCGCGTTGGCTTCGGGCGTCCATTTGAGCGGCTTGGTCGGGGCCGCTGCCTGCTGCCGCCGGGTGATGGGCAGGAAGTTGAAGAGCGTGTCATAGAGCGCGTTGACGATCTCCTGCACCAGCCAGACCACGCCGCTGTGGCCCATGAATGGCGTGCCGAGCGCGCGGCGCACGATGGGGCCTGGGAAGCCTGCCGGGATGAAGCGGCTTTTGGCGTCGGCTTCGGCGAGGTAAATCTTGTCGGGCATCCGGCCGTAGAGAAATTGTGGCTGCTTTTGCACGATCTCCTCGCGTACGGCGTTGTTGTCCACTTCGGCTGAATCGAGGCTGAAGAGGCACTGCATCCCCAGCTCATCCGCCAGCACGCGCCGGATGCCGTCGGCGTAGCTTTTGCTCGCGACGACGCCGAAGCGGATGGTCGGGAACCACTCCGACTGCGGCCCGCGCCACAAGTCCCATACCGGGCTGAGCGTCGTGCGCTTTTCCTCCGCAATGAATCGCTTCGCCTGCTCCGGCGTCCCGCAAAGGCGTCCAATCTCCCCGATGAAGCGGTCGGTTTCCTCGATGCCGAATGGCGCGTAGAGTACCGGACGCCCCAGCTTTTCGGCGAGCGCCGCGCCGAATTCGCGGTACATCACCACAATCGCCGCCGAGTTTTTCAGCTTTGTGATCTCCGCCGCCTTCGACTCGAAGGGATAGACATGGGCGACTCTGCCGCCTGCGCCGGTGACGAGGCGTTTTACTTCCGCCAGATCGGCAGGGCTGTTGAAGCAACCGTAGGTTGGGCCGATGATGCTCACCGTACCTGGTTCTACTTCCGCAGGTTTGCCCTCGTCGAACTGGTCGAAGAGCCACGCAAGCGCCCGGTCGCGCCCCTGCCATTCGTTTTCACCCAGCGAATTCGAGGGGAAAAATCGCACCGACGGGTACTTCATGGCGAGCATGTTCTGGTGGTCACTGCCGATCATTTCGCTCTCCGCGCTCGAAACGAGGATGAGCTGCTTGCCGGAATTCTTCAGCTTTTCGATGGTCTCCTGAACGACCTCTGAGCTTCCCGACGAAGCGATCTCCCGCTCGGTCAGGCTTGTGGGCGTGAGGTTTTCGAGGTAGGGAATGGCGTCGGTGTAGTCCATGACGGCCACGCCAGCCAGGTTGTAGCACCCCACGGGGGCATCGGCGATGACGTGCACGTCTTCGAGTGCGCAGAAGGTATTGACCGCCGCCCAGTAGGCGCTTGCGGTGGATTCGTCCCGGATGGTTTTTCCCATGATCGGAGGGCGTAAGCTGGGTTGATCGAAGCTCATCCGGAAAGCACGGATGAAGCGCCTAATTTACAACAATATGTGCCTACGGATCAAGGTTTAACGCTTTCGAGCGATACCGGAAGCGTACCTCTCGGAACGAGTTCGCCTTTCAGTGCTTTGAGGATTGCCGCGTCGGTCTCTTCGTTTTCGCTGTAGGCGCACAGTGCCGAGCCAATCTCGGGAAAGGCGTCGAGGATGTATGGCGTGCCGAAAGAGATGAACAGGATCGGTGTTCCTTTGGGCGCCATCGAGGGCAGGCTGCGGACGAAATCAAATTGCAGCTGGGTGAGCCCCGATGGCACCGATTTCGACCAGGCCTGGATGCCGGTGGTCAGAATCACTGCCGAAGCGTTGGCGACCGCGTTGGATGCTTCCTGGAAAAACTCCGGTTTGCTTGCGGGCGTGAGGCGAAAGGCGTTGACGTTGTATCTTGAACGAAGCGTATCGGCAAACTCGCGGCCCACTTTCTGGCCGGGGCGGTCATTCAGGATGATATTGACAAGCTGGCCGCTGTTCGAAAGACGCAGTGGCAGGCTCCGGTTGCGATCCCGGAGGAGCGTGAGCGACTCTTCAGCGATCTGTTCAGCGACCCGTTCGTTTTCCGGAGTGCCGACTCTCTCGTTCAACCGGGCCAGATCGACCAGTTTCTGCCGGTCGAGACCCAGCCAGTGTTTCATCTGAAGAATCCTTTGCACCGAGTGGTCGATCTGCCGTTCAGAAATTTCTCCATTTTCGACGGCGGCGCAAACCGCATCGAAAACCAGCTCGGGGTCTTCGGGAAAGAGCAGAATGTCGTTGCCCGCTTGCACTGCCTTGGTGGCGACCTGCCCAGGGGTCAGGCCATTCTCCAGCGCTTTCATGTTGAGCGCGTCGGTCACGATCAGTCCCTTGAAACCGAGCTCATTCCGGAGCAGGCCGGTGACGATGGTTCTGGAGAGCGACGCCGGTTCCATCGTGCCGGTCAGCTTCGGCACGGCCAGATGGCCGACCATGACGCTCAGCACGCCGTTTGCAATCGCGGCACGGAAGGGCTTGAGTTCGTAGTTTTCGAGCCGCCGCCGGTCGCCTTCGAGCACCGGAAGGGCAAGGTGGCTGTCCACGGTCACATCGCCGTGGCCGGGAAAATGCTTTGCGGTGGCTGCGACTCCGTTGGATTGCAGTCCGTCGATGACTGCCGCCGACATGGCGTTGACCAAGGGAATGCGGTCGCCGAACGAGCGGGTGTTGATGACCGGATTGGCCGGGTTGATATTCAGATCGACCGTTGGCGCGTAGTTCTGGTGAATGCCGATGGCGCGCGCTTCACGTGCCACGATTTCGGCCATGCGTCGGGCAAGCGCCGGATTTCCCGCCGCGGAGATCGCCATGGCTGGCGAGAATTTTGTCGCCCCGTCCAGCCGCATCGCCACCCCTTTTTCCATGTCGGCACTGACCAGCAGCGGTACTTTCGAGAGCTCCTGAAACCGGTTGGCCAGGAGTCCTGCGCTCTGAACATCGCCTTTCAGGAACATGATGCCGCCGATTTTTCCTTCGGAGGCAAGTCGTGAAATAAGCTGGTATTGCGGGTCGTCATCGTTTTTGTAGACCGCGTCAACCTTCGCTACGATCATCTGGCCCACCTTTTCCCGGACGCTCATGTTGCGCAGCGTGCGCTCGACCCACGGCTCCCGGTTCGAGAAAACGGTCTGTGCGGACCACGGTTTCGGAAAAGTGCCTGTTCCCGAATCGACGCCGTTTGCCATTGCCGGTCGAGGCCCGGCGGAAAAGAGCGAAAAGAGAAAAAGTGCTATGAACGGTCTATGAAAAAAACGCATGGTTCGTTCCGGTCTGGCTGAAAATCTCGGTGTTTCAGGGGGTAATCTATGAAACAAATTCCGGAGACCGAAAACCGATCAGACGGATCGGGCTGATCGGTCTGATCGGACTGGTCAAAAAAAAGGCTGTTCCGGTGTTTTGCCTGAACAGCCTTTAGCTTGAAATGCCTTGTGCCGGACTGCTGCGTCAGAGCGAGCAGCAGATGTTGAGCTGGCGCGAGGCCTGCGCTTCGTCGAGGCGCTTGACCGGCGTGGTCTGCGGCGCGGCGAGGATTACCTCTGGAGTGTTTTTGGCCTCTTCGGCAATGGCGATCATGGCGTCGGCGAAGGCGTCGAGTGTCTCCTTGGCCTCGGTCTCGGTCGGCTCGATCATCAGCGCCTCGCTGACGATGAGCGGGAAGTATACCGTCGGCGCGTGGTAGCCGTAGTCGAGCAGGCGCTTGGCGATGTCGAGCGTGCGGACTCCGTGCTCCTTCTTCTGGCGGTCGCCCGACAGGCAGAACTCGTGCATCACCGGGCGCGGGTAGGGCAGCGCGTAGTGCTCGACGAGCCGCTGGAGCAGGTAGTTGGCGTTGATGATCGCATTCTCCGACACGCGGCGCAATCCATCCGCGCCGAGCATCCGGATGTAGGTGTAGGCGCGCACCAGCACCGAGAAGTTGCCATAGAAGTTCATCATGCGGCCAATCGTGTCGGGCTTGCCACCGTTCAGGCGGTAGCGCGTCTCGCCGTTCTCTTCGTATTTCTCGACCACCGGAACCGGCAGGAACTCCACGAGCCGGTCGCTGACGCCGACCGGGCCGCTGCCGGGGCCGCCGCCGCCGTGTGGTGCGGAGAAGCTCTTGTGCAGGTTGTAGTGCATCACGTCGAAGCCCATGTCGCCGGGGCGGGTGATACCGAGCAGGGCGTTCATGTTCGCGCCGTCCATGTAGAGCAGGCTGCCGTTGCCGTGCACCAGCTTCTCGATTTCGGGAATCTGCTTCTCGAAGATGCCGACCGTGTTCGGATTGGTGAGCATCAGCGCCGCCACCTCGCCATCGAGCTTGGCGCGGAGGTCATCCATGTCGGTGCAGCCCGAAGCATCGCACTTGACCGACACGCACTCGTATCCGCCGAGCGCCGCCGAGGCCGGGTTGGTGCCGTGGGCCGAATCGACCACGAGCAGTTTGTGGCGCTTGTTGCCGAGCTTTTCGTGATATTTCTTGATGAGCAGAATGCCGGTCAGCTCGCCATGCGCGCCTGCCGCCGGTTGCAGCGTCACCGCCTTCATGCCTGCGATCTCCTTGAGCATCTCCGCCAGCTCGTACATGAGCTGCAACGCGCCCTGCGAGGTCGATTCCGGCTGCATCGGGTGCATGGAGGCGAAGCCCGGCAGGTCGCAGGTGTAGTCGTTGATCTTGGGGTTGTACTTCATCGTACAGCTTCCCAGCGGGTACATGTTCTTGTCAACGTGGTAGTTCAGATTCGACAGGCGCACGAAGTGGCGCACCACCTCGCTTTCCGGCATTTCCGGCAGTTCAGCCGGCTCCTTGCGCAGGAATTTCGACGGCAACAGTTCATCCGCCGGGCGTTCGGGAATGTCGAGCGGCGAGAGGCTGTAGCCCTTGCGACCGCTGCGGGAAAGGTCAAAGATCAGTTGTTCTTTCATGGACAGGCCTTGATTGAGAGGCGTTCAGGTCATCACCGGCGTAAAGCGCCGCAACCTGCATGGATTAAAGATGTTCCCGGTCGATCGCTCAGGCCGGAAGATTTGCAATATACGCATTTTGGGGCGGGTGTAAAGAGGGGGGAAGAGTTGGGGGGCGCAGTTCTCTAGTGCGCTGATGGTTGGGTAGATGACTTTTCAGAGAGTTTACCAAAATCGTAACTTCATATTTGCAGAAATGTTGCTGAAATTCCGACCCATTGGGAGCAGCTTTTACCTCAAAGAATTATCGATAAGAGTGTTGGGCTGAAAAAATCGGAACTCATAGGATTAGAGCAGACCACAAACGGTGAAGTCTGATATAGTAATTTTTCAAAAGACGTTCGATGACAGAGGCAAATGAAATTTCTTCATCACCAGCACCAATGCGTGCTGGTGGACGAGCAACAGAAGCGGGGATGGCCTTTCAGGCAGCGGTTGCTACTTGGATTGCGGTGCATATTCTTGTGAGAATGCCAGTTGGAGGACAGTTTGGTATTAATAATCAGGCATTGCCAGTGAATATCCGTCTTGAGACTGGTGAAGGCCTCGACGATATTGAGGTTTCTCAATCCGATGGTGGCTCTATCAAGATACAGTGCAAGACAAAGGTAAATCTTAGCACCGCATCAAACTCTGATCTCACAAAAACTGTAGGTCAGCTTGTGCGTTGGATTGCAGACGCAAAAGCTGGTGATGGGATGCCAGACTTGACTTCAAATGTCGCTGTATTAGCGGTACGTGCAGAATCACCAAGAACTCTCGACCATCTCAAGGCAGGTTGTCATTCATTTGCTTATGGAGGAAGTTGGTCAGAGACACTTCGTCAAAGGAATCAGCAAGAACGTCAAGCTCTGGAAGCATTCAAGACTATTGCATCTTCAGCTTGGGCAGATCATCGGAATGGAGTTGGTCCTGAAGATGTTGATTTCATTGATCTTGCGCGTATTTTCCGCATTGCTCGTTTTAATATGGATGAAGGAGATGCTGACTGGCGTGAAGTATCCCGGTTACTTGGTCGTCATTTGTACGGTGATGAAGCTGCAGGTGATGCCCCACTGCGCGATTTAAAAAACATCATACGTGATTTGATTGGTAGCGGCGCACCTGCTGATCGTTCTGGGCTTCTTCGCGCGTTGCGTTTATGTGGGCACAACGACACAGGAGCTCCCGGTTTTGAGCTTGATGTTGCAAAACTGCGTGAGGTAACAGAACGAGAGCTTGTAAGGCTCAAGAGACACGCGCTTCTGCCGATTGGAGCAGGGTTACCGATTACGCGTGAAAGTTATGCTCCGCTTGTCGCTGCAATGCAATCTGGCTCTTTGTTGGTGGTAGGTGAGCCAGGAGCGGGTAAAACAGGGGCGCTTGTTCACGCTGCTTCAGCTATCGTTGATTCTGGAGACACCGTTGTCTTTTTATCAGTTGATCGTTATTCAGGCGTCTCGATTGCGGCTGATCTTGCTTCAGAGCTTGGGCTTAGACATTCAATTGTCGAAACCCTTGCGGCTATGCCTGGCGATGGTCGAAAAATTCTCATTATAGACGCACTCGACGCGGCACGTACAGGTTTTTCAGAAGGCGTGTTTGCCTCTCTCATTGAAGCTGTTCACCAACAGCTTGCCGACGATTGGATTGTCGTTGCATCAATCCGCACTTTCGATCTCAAGAATGGTCGCCGATTTCAGCAATCCTTTGCTGGTGCCCCAGCTAATGAGCGATATGTTGAACCTGATCTTAAAACGGTACGTCATTTCCTTGTGCCGCGTTTAAGCGAAAGAGACCTTGCTGCGGTGGAAAGCGTATCACCAGAACTGGGCGCATTGCTTGAAACTGCGCAACCGAGTCTGGTTGATTTGTTGTGCAATATCTTCAATCTATCATTGGCAGCTCAGTTGTTAGCTGATGGTCGAGATCCCGCAATGTTTTCTGTGATAAGTACTCAATCGGGACTTATTGACGCCTATGAGAATTATCGGCTTAACACCACGAGGCTTCAGCAAGCAACGAAGGCTACCGTGGCTGAGATGGTTCGCCGACGTCGTTTGACGGTGCGAAAAGTGATGATCGAACATCCGGGGCTCGATGAAGTTATCCAGACGGGTGTGCTCAGTGAAACCGGTGATTTTGTCAGCTTTTCTCACCACGTGTTGTTCGATCATGCAGCAGGTCACTTTTATCTCGAATGGGATGATCCGGAAAGATTGCTTTCACAGCTCACCGGGGATGCCGCGACCGCAATTCTGCTGGCACCAGCGCTTCGGTTTGCAATAGAGTATTTGTGGCGGTCTGATGACCATGGAGAACGATCGAAATTTTGGGCATTGGTCATTGGAATTTTTGCGGAGAACAGCGTTGATCCAATTCTTGGAAATGTCGCTTTGCGAATCGCAGTCGAGAATGTTGAAGAGGTGCATGATCTTGATGGCTTGATAAAGCGTTTCACGACATCATCAATAGACTCGGGGCTTGTGCTGCTTGCTGAGCGTTTGGCGCGTTTTGCAAAAATGGATATAGACTCAGCACAAAAGGTTTCTCTTGAACGTGCTTCCGCATTGGCTCGATTTGCCGAGACACTTGGTGCCATAGGTGAGCAAGTCTTGTTATATCCGGTGCGCATTTTACTCCAAGCTTTATTTGAACATGGCGACTTTGCAAATCAAGATTTTCTTGGTGTTTTTGGTCGGGCTTCACGAGCACTGCTTGAACTTGCATGGTCTGATATGCCAAAAGGTATTGCGTTTAGCGTAAGCGCAATACCTTTTGTTGGTAAGAGTTTCGCTTCTGACCCTTTAGCATCACGGGTGTTGCTTGACCGGATTCTGCGTGAACCTCATTTCTCCCAATATGCTGATCGAGAAGCGTCATCACTTGCCGATCAGATATTACCAATTACTCGCGTTGATCCAAGATTTACCGTTGAAATCTATGCCGCACTTTATGGTCAGAAAATTGATGACAACGGACAAACGTGGATTGGTGGGCGGTTGAGTCGAATTATGCCACTTTCGTCAAATCGGCGGCAGGATTATGAGCATTGTCATTGGGAGCTTGGAACTGCTATGAGAGAAGTCTTGGACATTACTCCGTACTATGGAACACGCGCACTTATTGACGCACTGATTGGCAAAGCTGCGAGTCGTGAATATGGTGGCAATAGAGAACCAGACATTGTTAATCTGGCGGGCAATACGATTGAGATACGTGGTGATGAGATTGAGTTTAATGCGTGGGATGAGCAGAAATACGACGACCATGCTCATGATAGCGACCTGTTGCGTAACTATGTCCGTTTTCTGCGCGATTGTTCTGTGTCGTCATTTGTGACCAGTGTTGAAGCGGCATCTTGTGATTATGCTACGGCTTTAGTTTGGGCACGGATTTTTGGGGTTGGTTGTGAGCGGGTTGCTGAAGTTGGCGACAATCTTTGGCCATTGATTGAAAGAGCTGATTTTCTGGAAAATAGCGGTACAATGCGAGATGCAATTCGCTTTGTTGCCGCAGCCTGGCCGTCGCGGACAAGAGATGAGCACGTGCGCTTTGAGATAATGGCCCTTGATGAGACACGATTTGCTGATGAGGTTGATCTCGAAAGATGGCATCATATTCTCGGTCGCATCTTGGCATTATTGCCTGAAGAGGTTCTTGAGCTTGAGGCTATGCGTTCCCTACGCCAGAAACTCGATGAAAGAGGTTTTCTGACTGAGAACCAACCAATTTATCGAACAACTTCATATTGGGGTAATCAAGATGATGTTGTTCGCGATGACATGCGACGTGCTGGTGTAGATATTGACTCTGGCTCAAACCAAGAAGTTTTCAAAGCGTCGGAAGCCCTGCATGAACTTTTTGATCGCACGCCTTCAGAAAGTTCGGCATCTGACTTGGCTGCTTTGTGGCGAGATAGTGTAGAATTGATCGCTATGATCGATGTAGCCTTTGACTTGCATGGTCGTGTAGATCATTCGGCTTGGGGGCATATATCCAATGCTGTTGAGAGAGTTGCATCAAGTCAGAATTATGTGCCAGGTGAAGAGGGATTGCCTGATGTCGCGAGTATGATCTCTGTTTTGGAACGCCTATCGTCGAGTCCATATCCTGAGCGGAGAGAAGATAGAAACGTCGCTATAAGTTGGGGAAATTGGGATGTACGTGTCTATGCGGCAGATGCTTGGGTTGCACTTGCCCCACGTTTTGCGGAAGAATATCCTGTTATAGTCGATCAAATCGAGGCAGCCCTTGCTGATCCGGTTTCAGCAGTTCGACTCCAAGTAGCGCAAAATCTTCAGGTCATCAGTGCAGCAGCGCCCGAGCGCATGTGGGAAATGGCCGAAAGGGTTGCTACGCAGGAGAGCATATCTGAAGTGCTCGCTTTTTTTCTCAGTTACTCAATGCGGCGATTAATACGCATCAATCTCGAACGCGGTGAAGCGTTATTGTCAACCGTTAAAAAGCGCCTTGATACTGATTTTGCTGGGGATGATGAAAGGCGTGGGCACCATCTTTTTGAGATTCTTGGTAGCTGGGTTGCACAATTGTTTGTTTGGCGAGGACGTGAGTTCGTAAAGCCCTGGATTGAGGAGTGGGCAGCCGATCCAGTATGCTATGGTGATCTACTCACTGCTGTTCTGTCGGCATTGCGAGAGGCGTTCTTCTACCGCTATGCTCAAGAATCCAAGGCGGAATCGGCAGCGATAAGTGACCGTGCTCAGCAAGCTCTTACCATTATCCTTGACCCATCAATCAGATTCTCTACCGAAGCCCATCATAAGTTAGTTGCAGATACAGGCGAGTTAGATAAGCAGGCAGCAATCAAGAAGTACAGGGCAGCAGAGGATGTCATTCATCATGCTATGAACCAGCTCTATTTCGGCTCGGGTGCGAATGAACATGATCGTGAGAGTGTGGGCTTACCTGATGCTGTAGCAATGGCATGTTTTCTTGATGATTATGCTGAAATCCTTTCTTTGATTGCTACCTCACATGAGCCGGCAACTCTTTACCATCTGATCGAACTTTACGAGTATTTGATTCCGGCTAATCCGGTGAGGGTGTTTGAGGCCATTCACTCTATATTGCTTGGGCGAGGTAAAGAGGAAGGCTATCATTTCGAGCATCTTGCAGAGGTTTCGTTAGTGCGTATAGTGAAGCGATATCTCGCTGAATATCGGACAATATTTGAGGACGAAAATCGTCGGGCTAAACTAGTAGAAATTATTCAGCTTTTTTCCGATGTAGGATGGACTGATGCGCTAAAGCTTCTTTACGAGCTTCCAGACTTACTCCGATGAATTTTTAGGCTCTGTTGCCTGGAGGATGCGTATATTTAAACCTAAAAAAGTAGCTGAATTTGGTCCTTAAAATAGCATCATCAACCCGATCCTGCGATGAAAGAAATTCGTGTTTCAAGCGACATTATACCGCTGGGGGAATTCAAGACGGGCATTTCCACCTGTCTAAAAAGAGTTCAGGCAACGGGTCATCCGCTTATTATTACCCAGAACGGCAGGCCCGCTGGCGTTCTGCTGTCACCTGAAGAGTATGACAAGCTGGTGTACCGAAAACAATTTATGGAATCCGTCGAGCAAGGGCTGCTGGCGGCAGAGGATGGAGAGGTGTACGGTACAGACGAGGTGAGAGCAAGGCTTGCAGAAAAACGAGCTGCCAGAAAACCATGAACGTTGCCTGGTCTTCTGAAGCGCTCAGAATGCTCGATGAAATCGAGAGGTTTATCGCGCAGGATAGTCCTCAGCGAGCCATTGAGTTCATTGATCGGCTCCTTGAAAAAGGCGATTCGATTGCTTCCTTTCACGAAATGGGGAGAGTTGTTCCCGAGTTTTCCCGATCTGACATCCGCGAGATACTTGTCGGGAATTACCGGATCGTGTACAGAACTACTCCGTCACAGATTGTTATTCTCACTGTCTTTGAAGGTCATCGGTCAATGGGGATCGAAGAGATTGATCTTTGAGCGACAGATACACTCTATCCTCTCCCAAACACCAGCACCAACCCCGTGCCGGGCACATCCTTCAACGGACTGCCACTGAAATCCGAAAACATCCCTTCGCATCGGAATCCAGCATTCTCGTGCAGCGACAGGTAGCGATCAATCACGATCGGATAGAGCGTCACCGTTTCGTCGAACAGCACAGCATCTTCATCCCGAAGCGAGAAGGTAAACTGCAGCGACTCATGCGTGATCGATGAATAGCGGCGGTGGAAGGTGGCCTTTGAGCCGTTGGCTTCGATGGTGCGTACCGGAAAATCGTATTCCGTCAATCCTGCGAGGGCGTCCCAGTTCATCACCTGCATGATCCAGTAACCGCCCGGCTTGAGCAGTGCGTGGATTTTCGAGAGGAACAATGCGAGTTCATCGCCTGGAAGGTGGGCCATGACGTTGCCAATTGACCAGATGCAATCGAATTGCCCTTCGGCCTCATCGACCCGCCTCATGTCGAGGCAGCGAAACTTAGCCTCGGGATAGCGTTGCTGTGCTTCGGCGATCATCGCCTCGTCGAGGTCGATGCCGAGTGCGCTGAAGCCTTCGCTGGCGAACCTGCCACAATAATGCCCCGGCCCGCATCCCACGTCGAGCAGTGCGTTGCCGGGACTTCCGGCATATCCTTTCAGAAATTGCCAGACCTCCTCCCTGAACGGGAAAACCCGCTCGTAGTATTCCGAGAATTTCGAATAGAATGACATGGGCGAATGCTCCGATTCAGGATTCCGCAACAGGCGTGAACGGGTTTTGGCTGTCGAGCATGGTCATGGCCTCTCTGGCAGCGAGCTGTTCGGCATCTTTTTTCCTCGGCGCGGTTCCTCTGCCGAGCGGCTGGCCGTTGCAGGAAACCTCGACGACGAAGGTCTTTTCATGCTCCGCCCCCTCTTCAGCGATGACCGTATAAAGCGGCGGGGAGAGCTGGCGCGACTGGGTGTACTCGATCAGGCGGCTTTTGTAGTTGTACTCCGCTTCGACAAGCTTGTGCAGATCGACCTTTGCGATGACGTGGTTCGTGATGAAACGCTCGGCTCCGGCGAGGCCCTGGTCGAGGTAGATGGCGCCGACCAGCGCCTCCAAGGCATCGGCAAGCGCCGATTCGCTGGTGCGTATCTTCTGCTTGTCGGCGGATTCGCCGATGATAAGGTGCTCGCCGAGTTGCAGTTCAAGGGCGAATGCCGCAAGGGATTTGCGGTTGACGATCTTGGCCCGGTTGCTCGACAGGTGCCCCTCGTCACTTCCGGGAAACTGCTTGAAGAGGTGTTCGGAGATCAGGAGGTCAAGCACCGCGTCGCCGAGAAATTCGAGACGCTGGTTCGATTCAGGTTTATCTTCTTCGCTGTGGTGGTCGTGCAGGACGGAGCGATGCGTCAGCGCTGTCCGGTAGATCAGGCGGTTGCACGGACGCCCGGTCAGGCGTGCGAGGTGGGTTGCTGATTGAGGGTCAAGAAGAAAGGCAGAAGGGCTGGCGCCCGAAGTACCGCCGGCACCGTCGGACGCTTCTGAACGAAGGAACGGGAGTGACATCAGTTTTTGCCACAGGTGCGCCATCGTCGAGCCATTCCCGGTCAGGCGGCCGGAGCCTTCCTGAAGATCAGGCAGCCGTTGTGTCCGCCGAATCCGAAACCGTTGTTCAGCGCATACTCGATCGAACGCTGTTTCGGGACGTTTGGCGTCACATCCACATCGATCTCCGGATCGACATTGTCGAGGTTGATGGTCGGAGGCACGGTCTGGTTCTGCAGCGCGAGGATGCAGGCGATCGACTCGACGACGCCCGCCGCGCCAAGCAGGTGGCCGGTCATCGACTTGGTCGAGCTGATGCTGAGTTTGTTGGCGTGTTCGCCGAACACCTTCTTGATTGCCTTGATTTCAGCAAGGTCTCCAAGCGGGGTGGCGGTGCCGTGGGTGTTGACGTAATCGATCTTGTCCGGCGTGATGCCCGCCATGTTCAGGGCGGTGGTCATCGCGCTGCGAGCGCCAAGACCCTCCGGGTGCGGAGCGGTGAGGTGATACGCATCGGCAGACGCGCCCATACCGACGATCTCCGCGTAGATTTTCGCACCACGCTTGACCGCTGACTCGTAGGTTTCGATCACCAGCGAACCGGCGCCTTCGCCCATGACGAAGCCGTCGCGATCCACGTCATACGGACGTGAAGCTTTTGTCGGGGCGTCGTTGCGGGTCGAGAGCGCTTTGGCCGAATTGAAGCCCGCCACGCTCATCTGCGTGATCGGCGCTTCCGAGCCACCGCAGACCATGTAGTCGGCCATGCCCATCTGCAGGAGCATGACGGCGTCCATGACGGCGTGCAGGGAGGTCGCGCAGGCGGATGCGGTCGCATAGTTTGGCCCCATCAGACCGTTGCGGATCGAAATCTGTCCGGCGGCGATGTCGGGAATGAGCATCGGAATGAAGAACGGGCTGACCCTGCGGGGGCCGCGTTCCAGATACTGGCGGAACTGCTGGTCGTAGACCGTCATGCCGCCGATGCCCGAGCCGTGCACGACGCCGATCCTGGTCGGATCGATCGCGGTCAGGTCAAGCCCGGAATCTTTCAGCGCCTGTTCGGCAGAGATAACGCCGTACTGACAGTATGGATCCATGCGATCCGCGGATTTCCGGTCGATGTACTCATCGGCCTTGAAATTCTTGAGCTCGCAGGCGAAGGTGGTCGCGAAATCGGTCGCATCGAAATAGGTGATCGGTGCAGCGCCGCTTTTCCCCTCCATGAGGGCGTTCCAGAATGCCCCAGCCGAAAGGCCGATTGGCGACAGAACCCCGATTCCGGTGACGACGACTCTTTTCATTTCCAGACCCATCTGTTCAGATTTAACGTTGGTTTCAGGCAGGGCCAGGCCCTGCCCGAAGAGAATGCCTTTAGCTTACTTCTTGTTGACGATGTAGTCAATGGCCTGCTGCACGGTACCGATCTTCTCGGCATCTTCATCAGGAATCTGGACGCCGAACTCGTTTTCGAGCTCCATGATCAGTTCGACCGTATCGAGCGAATCGGCACCGAGGTCATCGGCAAACTTCGATTCCGGCTTGATCTGATCCTTGTTGACGCCCATCTTGCTGACGATGATATCGTACACTTTATCTTTGATTTCGGCTGCGCTCATGGCACTGTTCTCCGGGTTTGTGGTTGGAAACAATTAAAAAAAGCAAGTTCGTTAATATAAAAAGAAAAAGCAGCTGGGCAAAGCTATGCTCCGGCTGGAGAACCGGAGACTTTCCGGAACGGTCAGGTTTCGCCAAGTCTCGGATTCTCAACAGGTTACGGTTACATGTACATGCCGCCGTTGACGCTCAGCACCTGACCGGTGATGTAGGCTGACTGGTCGCTGGCGAGAAATGCCACCGCGTCGGCAACATGCTGGGGCGTGCCGAAAACGCCGAGCGGAATGGCTTCGAGCATCTTCTGGCGCACCTCTTCGGAGAGGGCGTCGGTCATTTTCGATGAAATGAAGCCGGGGGCGATAGCGTTGGCCCGCACATTGCGCGAAGCCAGCTCCCTGGCAATCGACTTGGTGAAGGCGATGACGCCGCCTTTCGAAGCCGCGTAGTTGGCCTGTCCGGCGTTGCCCATGAGGCCGATGATCGAGGCGATGTTGATGATCGAGCCGGAACGCTGCTTCATCATGGTGCGCGTGACCGCCTTGGTGCAGTTGAAGACGCCCTTGAGGTTCACCGTCAGCACGGCGTCCCAGTCCTCTTCGCTCATACGCATCAGGAGGCCGTCGCGGGTGATGCCCGCGTTGTTGACGAGAATGTCGATGCGGCCATTCTCTTTAGCCACTTCGTCGAAAACCTTCTGGCAAGCGTCGGTGCTGGTGACATCGAGCTCCTTGCAGCTCACTTTTGCGCCGAGCTGTTTGAGCGCCTCTTCGGTCTCCGTCAGCCACTCCGCCTTGACGTCGCCAATGACAAGATCAGCGCCTTTGGCGGCGAGATCGAGGGCGATCGACTGGCCGATGCCTCGTGCCGCGCCGGTGACGATGGCGGTTTTACCTGTGAACATGGTCATAATCGTTTCTTTGCGTTTTTCTATGGTTAGGCAGGATTGCGCATCGCATCCACCTGATCGGCGGTATCGACTCCCGCGCACACAGCGGATTTGCTGATTCTTTTAATGAGGCCCTGCAGCACTTTCTGGGGGCCGACTTCGACAAATTCGGTGACGCCCGCGTCCACCATCGCCTGCACCGACTGGCTCCAGAGCACCGAGCTGGTGAGCTGGCTGATGAGGTTCGAGCGGATTTCCGCCGCCGCCGTGACCGGTTTGGCGACCACGTTCATGCAGACCGGAATTTCGGCGTCGCGGATCGCGATGGTGTCGAGCGTTTCGGCAAGCTCCTTTTCGGCGGGTTTCATCAGCGGCGAGTGGAAAGCGCCTGAGACGACCAGCTCCTTGGCCATGCGCGCGCCTTTCGACGGCGCGAGTTCGACCGCCTTGCGTACGGCATCGACGTCGCCGGAGATGACAATCTGGCCGGGCGAGTTGAAGTTTGCCGCCTGCACGATGCCGCTTGCACTCGCCTCTTCCAGGAGCGCGTCAAGCGCGTCGTCGGCCATGCCGATGATCGCGGCCATCGTGCCGGGATTCTGCTGTCCGGCGTTCTGCATCAGTTCGCCGCGCTTGGCCACGAGCCTCACCGCATCCTCGAACGAAATCGCACCCGAGAAGCAGAGCGCCGTGTATTCGCCAAGGCTGTGGCCCGCTGCCATCTCAACGCCCTCACGTCCGAGAAGCGTGGCCGCCGCGAAGCTGTGCAGGAAGATAGCGAGCTGGGTGTAGCGGGTCTGCTTCAGCTCATCCTCGCTGCCGTTGAACATGATATTGGTGATCGAGAATCCGAGAATCGAGTCGGCCTTGTCCATCAGCGCCTTCGCTTCCGGGAAGCGCTCGTACAGATCGCGGCCCATGCCGCAGTACTGCGAACCCTGACCGGGGAAAACAAATGCTTTCATATCCTGTAATTCCTTTGAATGGTTTGGCTTACTGCCAGCGGACGTAAACGCCGCCCCAAGTGTAGCCTGCTCCGAAGCTCACCAGCACGAGGTTCGAGCCTTTGTGCAGTTTGCCCTGCTCATCCAGCTCGGCAAGGCAGATCGGCACGGTGCCGGCGGTGGTGTTGCCATAGTTCTGGATGTTCATCATCACCTTCTCTTCGGTGATACCCATACGCTCGGCGGTGGCGTGAATGATACGCTGGTTGGCCTGGTGTGGCACGAGCCAGTCGATGGTTTCCGCAGTCAGATTGTTGCGCTGCATGATCTCTTCGGCCACATCAGCCATGGCCATGACCGCAGCCTTGAAGACCTGCTTGCCATCCTGCTGGATGAAGTGCATGTGCTGATCGACCGTTTCATGCGACGCCGGATGAAGGCTTCCGCCACCAGGCATCAGGAGGTGCTCCCTGCCGTTGAGGCCGTCGGAGTAGAGACGGGCGTCGAGCACGCCGAACCCCTCTTCACTCGCAGCTTCGAGAATGACGCCGCCCGCTCCGTCGCCAAACAGAATCGCTGTCGAACGGTCGGTGTAGTCGAGGATGGCGGACATCTTGTCTGCGCCGATCACCATCACCTTTTTGCAGTTGCCCGATTCGATGAACTGGGCGCCGGTGTAGAGGCCATAGACGAAACCCGAGCAGGCGGCGGAAAGGTCGAAGCCCCAGGCGTTTTTTGCCTGGATATTGCCCTGAACCAGACATGCCGTCGAGGGAAAGATCATGTCGGGGGACATGGTCGCCACGATGATCAGATCGATCTCGTCGGCGGAGATGCCCCGCTTTTCAAGCAATAGCCGGGCAACCTCGGTGCACATGTATGACGTGGCCTTCTTCGGATCCCGGAGAATTCTCCGTTCCTTGATGCCGGTACGGGTCGTTATCCACTCGTCGTTTGTATCAAGAATCCGTTCGAGGTCCTGATTGGACATTACCTCTTCAGGCAGGTACTTGGCGGTCGTCGTTATGGCTGCTTTCATAGTGTGGTTTCTCTTGATAAGCGGACGGAAAATGCGAAGATTGTATCGGAGTCTCTTCGGCCAATAGCAAAGGACAGGGGATGGACATTCAGGAGCATCTGGGTCTGCATGGAAAATTCAGGCCGTCAGGCGAGCATTTTCGCGATGCGTTCGTTGACGCGTTGCTCGATCATATGCTCCGCCATGTAGATCATGTTCTTGATGGCGCGCGCCGACGAGCGTCCGTGGCCGACAATCGAAATCCCATCGACGCCGAGGAACGGCACGCCGCCAAACTTTTCGACATCGAACGGCTCGAATATCCCTTTGAATGTCTGACCGGCCAGCGCCGCCGAGTTCTGGTCGAGCTTTCCTTCCTTGACCAGCTTTTCGAGTGCCGGCTTGAAGAGTGCGCCAAGAAAGTGCGGAATGCTCTCACCAAACTTGAGGATGGTGTTACCGACAAGACCGTCGCAGACGACAATAGTGGCTTTGCCTGCAAGAATATCGTGACCCTCGATGTTGCCGATGAAGTTGATTTTCTGCTCCTCGTGCGCCTTCTGCAACATTTTCCATGCCTGCTTGAGATAGTCGGGACCTTTGCCCTCCTCCTCTCCAATGTTGAGCAGGCCGACTACGGGCTGTTCGATTTTTGCCGCGTAGCGCTGGTAGATCGTCAGCATCTCGGCGAACTGCACCAGGTTTTCCGGCTTGCAGTCCACATTGGCGCCGACATCGACGATGTTGGTGAGGCCCTCGCCAAGGCGCGGGAAGTAAGCGTAGATGGTCGGGCGCAGCACACCGGGGAGGCGACCGAGCACAAACAGTGACGCTGCCATCATTGCGCCGGTGTTTCCAGCGCTCACGAAGGCATCTGCTTCTTTCGCCTTGCAGAGCTTCAGGCCGCGGACAAGTGACGACTCCTGCTTCGCCTTGACGGCGGTGGCGGGAACATCCTCCATGGTGATGACCTCGGGCGCGTGCACGAAGCGGAGCTTGAGGGCTCCGGTATCATACTGCTGCAGAAGCGGGGTGACCTTTTCCTCCTGCCCGATAAGCAGGATTTCAAAGCGGTTTCCGCTCTCCCTGAGGGCATCGATCACCCCCTCGACAACGCAGGCAGGCGCATTGTCGCCACCCATGGCATCCACGACAATGGTCAACATGGCGGTGCTGTCTTGTTTACGTGAAACTGCTTACGCGACGACGCTCTTGCCGGTGACCTGACGGCCTTTGTAGTGGCCGCAGTGACGGCAGGCGCGATGCGGAAGGGTCGGCTCGCCGCAGTTCGGGCAGAGTACCGTAACGGCTGCCTTGGTGCGTGCGTTGTACTGTGCTCTCCTCTTGTCCCTTCTGGACTTGGACATCTTGGCTTTCGGGTTGGCCATAATCTATTCAGTTTAGAATCAACGGTTAACGATACTTGTTTTTCAGTTTTTCGAGCGACTCCTGCCAGTCGCTGTCGGGCAGGTTGTCTTCGCCCGGCTCGCTCAACTCTTCCTGATGGAACACCCGGCAATCGGGATTGTCCTTGCAGGTGACTTTCATGGGAACGGAGAGCAGCAGTGTCTCGCGGACATCCTCGGTCAGATCGAGCGCGAGCGTATTCCTGTCGATAAGCCGATACTCCTCGTCACGTTCTTCCTGCGGTTCGCCAGCCTGTTCGTAGCCATAATAAATCCGGTACGAACCGTTCAGCTCGGAGGTGATCGGCGCAAGGCACAGATCGCAGGTCAGATTGGCTGTCGCTGAAGTATTCAGGGTGACGATCATCTCGTCATCCAGCTTCTCGACGCTTGCATTGACCGACACGTCCCTTGAAAATCCAGCCTCGGCGAGAGCCGGATCGGTAAAATCAGCCGCTTTGCAGGTGAAATCGAACTCGTGCGTTCCCTGTGAAAGACCCGCAAGACGAATTTCGATCAGCGCTTTTTCTTTGGACATAACCACCTCTTTTCCATAAAAGAGCATCAATGTACAAAAATAATATTCGAAAAAGAAAAGCCAGAACCCGCCAGTCAGACGGAAAAATTATTAAAAATATCTTTGTGAGTTTGGAATTTCGAAGCGCAGCCTTATATTTGCATCTCTTCGATCAGGAAGGGTCGCATTCCGCGATAGCTCAATGGTAGAGCATTCGGCTGTTAACCGAAGGGTTGTAGGTTCGAATCCTACTCGCGGAGCAAAAAAAGAGTTGGTTTCAAACCTGCTCAAAAGTTTAAAAAAGGAAGTACTTGAGTATGCGGTGCTTCCTTTTTTGTTTTATACCCCTGCCGTCCTCCTTACACCGTTATCTCCCCCTTGTATTGTTATATTACTCCCGGAACCATAACCCTCCTTACGAACCAAACTTCTGCCGTCATGTTCCGATACCTCTTCATCTTCTTCCTTACTGCCCTGACAGCTTGCGCCCCTCGTTATGCGGCGGCGCCGGATGCGAAAACCCCGGAACTGTTCAGAACGTGGTGGCGAGTCGAGGAGGTCGATGGGCGGAAGGCTGAGTTTATCCGCGGGCAGCGGCGGGACATGCATATCATCCTGTACGCTTCGCGCAAGATGGTTGGCTCGGGCGGCTGTAACCAGATCAGCGGTTCATTCGTTCAGTCGCCGGGCAGCATCCGTTTCGGCGCTATTGCATCATCAAAAATGATGTGCCAACCGGGGGTGATGTCGCGGGAACGGGCGTTTATCAGTGCACTTCGCAAGAGCAGCAGCTATATCGTCAGGGGGCGTCGGCTGACGATGTATGACCGCGCGGGGCGCGAGGTGCTGCGCTTCATGGCAATTCCGTCCCGATGATGCGGGCGTAGCGGGGAACGTCCGGAGCAGGTTCACGGTTCTTTTGCCAGACGCGTGCCATCAGCCGGCACAATCAGCGCCGCTCACGCCGGAACATTGCAGAGGTAAAAGAATTGTTTATATTATCCCAACTTTTCGTACAGCCGATTTAACGGTACTCTATCTTGTATGAACACGGTCAGCAACATGCTTCTTCTTGCGCTATCGCTAACAGGCCTTACCTGCCTGAGGGGGAGCGCATTGTAGTTTCGTTGACTGCATGGAATTGAGATTCAAAGCCGCAATCCTCTCAGGGTAAGCGGCTTTTTTTCATTAAGGGACTTTTACTCTCAAGTGTTTTAAATGGAGACTCTCTCATGAGTACGATGAATTATAAGAAATACGCATCCTATCCGACGGTCGGGCTGAAAGACAGAACCTGGCCGGACAAGACCATTACCAAAGCGCCGATCTGGTGCAGCGTCGATCTGCGCGATGGCAACCAGGCGCTTCCGATTCCGATGAGCGTCGATGAAAAGGTGGAGTTTTTCAGGCTGCTGGTATCGGTTGGCTTCAAGGAGATCGAGGTGGGCTTCCCGTCGGCTTCGGCCACGGAGTTCGCCTTTGTGCGCAAGCTGATCGAAAACAATCTCATTCCTGACGACGTGAGCATCCAGGTGTTGACGCAGTCGCGTGAGCACCTGATCCGCCGAACCTTTGAGGCGATCAAGGGGGCGAAGAACGCCATCGTGCATCTGTACAACTCCACCTCGCGCCAGCAGCGAGAACAGGTGTTCCGCATGAGCCGCGAGGAGATCATCTCCATCGCCGTGGCCGGAACGCGCTTGGTTCGCGAGCTGAAAGAGGCGAGCGGCAATCCGGGTATCCGCTTCGAGTACAGCCCCGAAAGCTTTACCGGCACCGAGCTGGAGTACGCGCTCGACGTGTGCCATGCGGTGATGGACGAGTGGGGTGCGTCGGCGGAGAACAAGGTGATCCTGAACCTGCCTTCGACGGTCGAGCTTTCGACGCCGAACGTCTATGCCGACCGCATCGAGTGGTTCTGCCGCCACATCAAGGATCGCGACGCGGTGCTCTTCAGTGTGCACGCCCACAACGACCGCGGCACGGCGGTGGCGACCTCCGAGCTGGCGGTGATGGCCGGGGCGGATCGCATCGAAGGTGCCCTGTTCGGCAATGGCGAGCGGTGTGGCAACATGGACATCATCATCATGGCGCTGAACCTGATGACGCAGGGTATCGATCCGAAGCTGGACTTTTCCAACCTGCCGCACGTCAGGGAGGTCTACAGCCGCTGCACCCGCATGACGGTGCATCCGCGCCATCCCTACTCGGGCGATCTGGTCTACACCGCCTTCTCCGGTTCGCACCAGGACGCGATCAGCAAGGGAATGAAAGCGCACCAGCGGGCTGCCGACGGCGTGTGGGACGTGCCCTATCTGCCGATCGATCCCGAGGATGTTGGTTGCAACTACGAGGCCATCGTCCGGATCAACAGCCAGTCGGGCAAGGGAGGCATCGCCTATGTGCTCGAAAAGGAGTATGGCATTCAGATCCCGAAGTGGATGCAGCCAGATTTCGGTGTGGTTGTTCAGGAGGTGACCGACAAGACGGGCGACGAGCTGTCGGCGCAGCAGATTCACGAGCTGTTCCAGAAGGAGTATATCGGCAGCGCGACGCCGTATCTCATGAAAAAGTGCACGATAAGCTGGAGCGACGAAGACCCGGATCGCAACGACGAGGTGGCGACGATCATCAGCGCTTCGATGGTCGGCCCGGAGGGCGAGTTCAGCTTCAGGGCCAAAGGCAACGGCCCGCTCGACGCTTTCGTGCGCGGCATGGTGAGCCATACCGGCATCGACTTCCATGTGGACGAGTACACGGAGCACGCCATCGGCCACAGCTCCGACGCGCTGGCCATCGCCTACATCCGTCTTGCCTTCGATGATGGCGCGCTGGTGTGCGGTTCCGGCATCGACTCGAACATCAGCCTCGCCTCCATCAAGGCCATCGTCAGTGCGCTGAACCGCTTCAGGCGGAGCTGACAAGGATGCGGCGGGAGGCGGCTATCCGGAGCGCCTCCCGCCAAACCCCTCTTTTTGGATTTCCTCTCTTGCCCTATCTTTACGGAGAAACAGATTCCGCCTCACTTTCAACGAATCCGGAGACCCGGCATGACGATCAGGCCCAGCCGCAAGACCCACGTTATCTTCTCCGCCCGAAGCATTGCAGCCCTGCTCTTGCTCTGTGCCGTTTTTCTGCCGGGATGCGCTTCGAAGCAACCCGCTTCAGACAAGATTCGGGTCATTGCCTCCATCGAGCCTCTGGCGTGGTTCGCGGAGCGTATCGGCGGCGACCGGGTCGCGGTGTCGGTGATGATTCCCGCTGGTGGCAATCCGCACACCTATGAGCCGACGCCGAGGCAGATGGCGGATGTGAGCAACGCTGCGCTGTTCGTCAAGGCGGGATCGGGGGTCGAGTTCGAGCTTGACTGGATGCAGCGCCTCGTCGATCTCAACAAAAGCATGACGGTGTGCAACGCTTCCGAAGGAGTGACGTTGCTGCCGATGAGCGCGGAGAAGCACGAGCATGAGGAGTCTGCCGAGGAGCATCACGATCACGGCAACTTCGATCCACACTTCTGGCTTTCGCCAGCGAACGCCAGGCTAATCGCCAAGAACGTCGAACGCTCGCTCGCGGCGGTCGATCCGGCGGGGAAGGAGTATTACGCAGCAAACGCAACCGTGCTCGACAAAGAGCTTCAGGCTCTCGACGGCGAGATTCGCGCACAACTGGGTGGCGTGAAGAATCGACGTTTCCTCGTTTTCCATCCGGCATGGGGCTATTTCGCCCACGAGTACGGTTTGGAGCAGATCGCCGCCGAAGAGGAGGGCAAAACGCTGACGCCACGCCAGATGGAGGCTGTGATCGAACAGGCGCGGAGCGCGGGCATCCGGGTGGTGTTCGTGGCGCCGCAGTTCAGCTCGGCGCAGGCCGATGCCATCGCCGGTGACATTGGCGGCCAAACCGTGACGGTCGATCCGCTCGCACGAGACTATGCGGCCAATCTTCGCAAGGCGACTGCCGCATTTGTCCGGAGTATGCAATGAGCGAACCGTTAATCGTTTGCGAGCAGCTCTGCGTCAATCTCGGCGGCGCAAAAATCTTGCAGGGGCTTTCTCTTTCGGTACACGAGGGGGACTTTCTTGCCGTGCTCGGGCCGAACGGCGGCGGCAAAACCACGCTGCTCAAGGTAATGCTTGGCCTCGTCAAACCCACTTCAGGTGTCGTCAAAGTGTTTGGCAAGGAGCCGGGGTACGCTTCCGGGCGCATCGGCTATGTACCGCAGCGCCTCGATTTCGACCGCACCTTCCCGATCAGCGCGATGGAGGTGGTGCTGATGGGCCGCCTTTCACGCAAGCGGTTGTTGCAGCGCTACGGGCGCGAAGATCGCCGGAAGGCGCTCGAAGCGCTTGAAACCACCGGTCTCGCTGAGCTTGCCCAGCGGCGGATCGGCGCGCTTTCGGGCGGCGAACTCCAGCGCGTCCTGATCGCCCGCGCGCTCGCCGGAGAGCCGGAACTGCTGCTGCTCGACGAACCGACGGCCAGCGTCGATCCCGACATGAAAACCACCATCTACGACCTCCTCGACCAGCTCAAAAAGAGCCACACCATCGTGCTGGTCACGCACGACACCGGCACCATCGGGCGACACGTCTCGCGCATCGCCTGCCTGAACTGCACGCTTGACATGCACGAACCCGGCTCGACGCTGGGCCGTTCGGCCCTCGACGACCTTTACGGCTATCCGGTCGATGTGGTCGAGCATCGCGCGCCTCAAGGACACGCAACCCACCAGAATCACCGCCATGCCTGACATCCTGCACTTCGAGTTCATGCGCAACGCCTTTCTGGCGGCCATCCTGTCGAGCGTCGCCTGCGGCATCATCGGCACTTATGTCGTTATCCGGCGTCTCGGCTTCATCAGCGGCGGCATCGCCCACACGGCCTTCGGCGGCATCGGCCTGAGCTACTACCTCGGGCTGAATCCGCTTGCGGGCATCATTCCCTTCAGCCTCGCCGCCGCCATTGGCATCGGCTTGCTTTCGCGCAAGGCGAAGGTCGCCGAGGACACCGCCATCGGGGCGTTCTGGGCGGCGGGCATGTCGATCGGCGTCATTCTCATCGGCCTGACGCCGGGCTACGCTCCGAACCTCTTCAGCTATCTTTTCGGCAACATCCTGACCGTGCCCGACTCCGATCTCCGGCTCATCATGGGCCTCGATCTGCTGATTATCACCGTCGTCTGGCTCTTCGACAAGGAGTTCCTCGCCATCTCGTTCGACGAGGAGTATGCGCGGATTTCCGGTCTGAAGACGCTGGCGCTCGACCTGCTGATGCTCTGCCTGATTGCACTCACCGTCGTCATCATGGTGCGGATTGTCGGCATCGTCATGGTGATCGCGCTCCTGACCATTCCCGCCGCCGTCGCCCGGAGCTTCAGCCACAACCTTTACCGGATGATGGTTATCGGCGCTTTGCTGGCCGCTCTTTTCGGTATTGCCGGGCTGTGGCTTTCATGGGTATTTAACCTGGCCTCGGGTGCAACCATCATTCTGGTGGCCGCGCTGGTTTTTCTGGTGAATGCGCTTTTCGGAGCCGGAAAGGCCCGCCGGGCAGAGTGCTGAACAGTGCCGCTGCCGGGATTTATGGAAAAGGGGCAAATTGTTACATTCATTGAACAGACCCGATCAACCAACCAGCACCCGTTATGAAGCCGATGTATTACCTCGTGGCTGCGGCCCTGTCGATCATGCTCTCCATTTATGTGTTCATTTTCGGCACATGGGCGAACAGCCAGCTTGTCGCGATCTTTATTGGACTCTGGGCACCAACCATCATCTGTCTCGGAATTTTCAACATCCTCATGAACATCCACGACGAGATGTGCTGCGCGCACAAGCGCATCGAGGGTCGGCAGACCGGTCATGAGCGTTGCGGGTGCTGAGCGGTGATGAAGAACGTTTTGCTGGTCGGCGCGGGCGGATTTGCCGGATCGGTGGCGCGTTATCTCGTGGCGCTTGCCGTGCCCTTTTCGGGTACCGGCTTTCCCTTTGCCACATTTGCGGTTAATCTTCTGGGATCGTTCCTCATCGGCTTCATCACCGAACTGGCGCTTTCGACCACGCTGCTCTCTCCCGAAACCCGCCTGTTGCTCACGACCGGCTTCTGTGGCGGGTTCACCACCTTTTCAACGGCCATGTACGAAACCGGCGGCCTCATGCGCGACGGCGAGGCGCTTTACGCCGGGCTGTATGTCGCGGGCAGTCTTGCCGGTGGCCTCGTCTGTCTTGCTTCTGGAACCCTTCTCGCAAAACTCTGGCAATGATGAACTTTATCGACTCTGAACTCCTGCGGGTCTTCGTTGGTGAGCAGGAAAAGCTGCGCCACCGCCCGCTCTACGAACTCCTCGTCAGCGAAGCCCTCGAACGCGGCATGGCCGGAGCGACAGTTTTCCGCGGCCTTCTCTCCTTCGGCCTGCGCCACAAGGTACACACCTCCAAAATTTTCGAGCTTGCCGGAGAGCTGCCGATGGTGATCGAAATCGTGGACATCACCGAAAAGATCGAAGAGTTCCTGCCGGTGGTGGAAATGCTGCTAAAGGAGTCCGGTGCGCAAGCGCTGGTGACGCGGGAAGCGGTGCGGCAGTGGACGACGTGAGGGGGGACAGAGGTCAGGTTTCTTGCCCAGATATGGATTTATCACTGTTGGTTTAACAGGATGTTGGTTGTTTTGAGTAAGTGAAAATAAGCGTCAACTTTTCTTACTTATTTGAAGCATTTTTTTTGCCATGAACTAACATTGCTCTTATACTCATCTCGGTATTAATCAGCTTTTTATGAACCTTATTTCCGATATCTTTATTGTGGCCAGAAAAAGACTCGTATACCATTTGAGATATATCTTCTTTTTTTTTATATCTTAAGCCCCAGCCATACCAGTTCAAAATATACACTAATCGCTCTCCTTCCTTAAATGGAATAAGATATTTTATGAACAAAGAGTTCCAAGATTTCGCATCCACTTTGCCCTGTACATGCTCAGCTGCATAATCACTTAAAACAACAGCTGACAAATCAAGCCCCTCAGCCATCCTATAACTATTAATTATAGGCTTGCCTGCAAAACAAAGATTGTCAAGATAATACTCCCCATAATCGATTCCGCCCCTTACTGGCAAGCCGGCATCGAACATCTCAGCTACAAAGATAGATGAATACACAACAAAGACCAGCAATACAGCCTTCTCCGTATTGCTGCCATCATGTTCTACATCTACAGATATCAGAATGCTATCAGATATAAGGCGTATTTTAATGTATTTGTCAATAATTTCGTTGGCAAAATCTACATGATCTTGCATCGCAGAGGACTGAGAAAACATCTCACTCAATTTCTTTTTCGCTGTTTCTGGCATTTTCAGAAGGGTTTCAGAAACAATCTGACTTACCGTACTGATTTCATTGTTATCAACGATATTTTGATAGCCAAGAATGTCGAAAAAGCCAACCAAACCGTTATTTGTCATATGCTTAGAGTCTGTTTTTTGCTGAGAATGTAAACTCACATCAGTAAGGGTGTTATGCCGTTGGCCTTGTAGCTCATTAGAGTTCGCTTGAGGTATACGAATATTCTGTTCCACTAATTTTTCGAATATAGCTTCAAGACATTGTAATATAAACAAAAAAGGGCCGCCTTTTCGGGCAGCCCTTTTTGCGTATCTGTCGTCCTCTCGCGGCTTATTTGGTAGCGGCGACGAGGGCGTTGTAGTTTGCCTTGACGGTGTTTTCGAGGTCTTCGTCGGTGTGCACGAAGCTGGTGAACATGGCCTCGAACTGCGACGGGGCGAGGTAGATGCCCTGGTCGAGCATGGAGTGGAAGTACTTGCCGTACTTGGCCGTGTCAGCGGTGATGGCGCTTTTGTAGTCCACAACCGGGGTCTCGGTGAAGAAGAGGCAGGCCATCGATCCGACGCGGTTCTGCGTGTAGTTCAGGCCGAGCTTCTCCATGTTGGCCTTGAACCCGGCTTCGAGGAACGCAGCCTTTCTTTCGAGCTCCGGATAGGGATTCTCCTCCATGAGGATTTTCAGGGTTTCCAGACCGGCGGTCAGCGCGAGCGGGTTGCCCGAGAGGGTGCCTGCCTGATAGACCGAGCCGAGCGGAGCGATGTTCTCCATGATGTGGCGTTTGCCGCCGAATGCACCGACCGGCAGGCCGCCGCCGATGATTTTGCCCATCGTGGTGAGGTCGGGGGTGACGCCGTACAGCTCCTGAGCGCCGCCGAGGGCCACGCGGAAGCCGCACATCACCTCGTCGAAGATCAGCACGATGCCTTCAGCGTCGCACAGCTCGCGGAGGGCGACGAGGAACTCTTTCTTGGCCGGGATGACGCCGGTGTTGCCTGCAACCGGCTCGATGATGATCGCGGCGACCTCGCCCTTGTTCTCGTTGACGATGGCCTTGACCGACTCGATGTCGTTGTAGGTGGCGTTGAGGGTGTCGTTGGCGGTGCCTTTGGTGACGCCGGGGCTGTCGGGATCGCCGAGAGTGAGCACGCCGGAACCGGCTTTGATGAGGAAGCTGTCGCCGTGGCCGTGGTAGCAGCCCTCGAATTTGATGATCTTGTCGCGCTTGGTGTAGCCGCGGGCGAGGCGGACGGCGGACATGGTGGCTTCGGTGCCGCTGTTGACCATGCGCACCATTTCAAGTGACGGCACGATCTTGCAAAGCAGCTCGGCGATTTCGATTTCGATTTCAATCGGCGTGCCGAAGCTGGTGCCGATGTTGCGCAGGGTGTATTCAATCGCGGCGGTCAGGCGGGGATGCATGCTGCCGAGAATGAACGGCCCCCACGATCCGACATAGTCCAGGTAGGTGTTGCCGTCAACGTCGGTCATGTAAGCGCCCTGGCCTTTGGCCATGTAGATCGGGGTGCCGCCGACAGATTTGAAAGCGCGAACCGGGGAGTTGACGCCACCGGGGATGAACTTTTTGGCTTTTTCAAAAAGCTCGGCAGAACGGGTAAGTACAGGCATGTCGAATCGTTCGGTTTGAATTAGTCGAGGGTTATGGCTTTAAATGACTGGTCAAGATAGAAAATAGTCCCGAAGATTGAAAACAGGCATGCCGCATGTCGCCGCTCATACGGAAATCAGGCGCGAGACAATGTCGAGGTGCTTGCGGTGCGGCATCCGGTCGAGGTGGCGGGCACAGTACTCCTGCAAGAGCGCCGTGACCGCTGCAATGTCGTCTGCCGGAGCTTCCGGGCATGGCGCGTTGCCTCCGGTGGCGGCGAGGTTGCGGATAAAATGGTAGCGGTTGACCGGCACCGTCTGGATGGCGGCGCCCATCGTCACGGCGCTGCCGGGCAGGGCAAAGCCTCCGGGATCGTGAACGAAGAAGAGTTCGTCGAGTTTCATTTCGTCGATGCTGGCGGGCAGGTCGTGATTGCTGAAAACGCAGCGGTCGAGTGACGGAGTGAAGCCGAGTACGCTGACGAGGCGAAGCAGGAACCAGGCGAGGATAGTCTGGAAGTTGCGCTCCGTATGGCACAGTCGCCAGATGGCCGAGTGCGCGATAGTGAAGAGCGGCACGTTCTTCTCTTCGTGGGTGGATGCGTAGCGCACGAGGTCGAGCACCCGGTAGAGTACGCTGAAGCGTTCCAGGTCAGGCGACTCGGAGAGCGGGCTCGTCACGAGGCTGGCATCGCTCAGGAGCTGGATGTCGCGGTTGCCCTTTTTGTAGAGCACCGCGTCGATGATGTTGCCCGGCGAAAAGATCGGGCCGGTGCGGCTTTTTGCGCTGCGTCCGCCTTTCAGGATCACCGACACCTGTCCGTACTCCCGCGTCAGCAGCAGGCAGATCTTGGACTGGTCACGATACTTGATGTCGCGGAGCACCACCGCCCGGGTTTTTACGATCACCGGTGAAACTTTTTTTTGAAATTAAATATACTTATATACAGCGTCCAACATTGCAGGGTTTTCGCGACCCGAAGATACCAAAACAACATACACGAAAAAGATTCTCAACGGAGGAATAGAATATGCCAACCTATCATTACCGCTGTAGCCAGTGTGGGCATGAAGAAGAGGTTTTTCAGCGCATGACCGATAACGCCCTGACCAAGTGTTCCAAGTGCGGCGAGGAGTCGTACGAGCGAGTCATCAGCGCCGAAGGCGGCTTCGTGCTCAAAGGTTCAGGCTTCTACAGCACCGACTACTGCGGCAGCAAATCGTCGTCCAAAGGCTCGGAGTCCGGCGGCGGATGCTCCACCGGTGCCTGCCCCTTCGCCAAGTGACCGGGCGGTGATTTCATAGAACAGCAAAAAGCCTTCTCGAAAAACGGGAAGGCTTTTTCTTTGTCAGGCTCAGGGTGCGAAAACCGGCTTCTCCTTGTCACGCAACCGGAAACCGGGCAGGTTGATCTCCGGATCGTTACGCATGTAGTTCGGGTACTCCTTGCCGAGCGGGCCGCCGGTGACGAGGATCCGGTCGAGTTTGCCCTCGGCGAAGAACATGCGAATCCTTTCGCCGGAGGTGAAGTTCACTCCCGATGGCTGATTCTTGTCGTCATAGATATGGTAGAGGCTTCTGGCTTTACCGATGGCGATGACCTTCTGCAGGCGGGAATTGTCGTCGAGGTTCGCCGTCAGTTTTTTGCCGGAGAGCTGGTCATGCAGCGCAGGCGAGGCGGAGAGCGTGTCCCGGACAGCAAGAAAAGCGTGGCCGAACACCTGGATTTCATCCACCTTCTTTTTCCCGCCGACCTCACGGACGTGAACCCGGATCGAGTCCCCGCTGAGCTGGCGCCCGAGTTGCCAGGCCACGGCATCGTCGAAAAGCCAGAGTTCATTTTTGTGCTGGTCGAACGCCGCCCGCCCCGATTTTGTCGTCAGGCTGTCGCCGGTCACCCGTCCGCGGACGTTGCCCGACAGTTCCCCGGTTTCGCTGTCGGTGTGGTAAACGCCTCGATCAGCCCGGGTTTCGACGTTTTTGTCTTTGATGATGATATGCCCTTCGAGATCGATACGCTCGCTGTCGGGCCAGTCGGTCGCCCGGTCGCACTCCAGCGTCGTCTCTCCGTGCAGAAACTTGACGTTACCGACCGCCGAGCGGTAAGGAATGACCGTGCCGGACGGGCCGGTTTTTTCACCGCCTTCGATCTGGTCGGCGTGTTCGAGGATTGTTTTCTTATTTTCCGCAGAGACCGTATTATCCGGCAGGGAGGTTACCCATAGGGCCACAGGTAGCAGGCACCATGCGGCTATCGCTATCGATCGTCTTGTTGTCATGCGGCTGGTTCGGGTTTGCTCCGAAGGTTATCGTTCAATTTGTCAATGTAATAAAGCTTTCCGGTGTCCTCTGTGAAAAAAATAGTCTTGATTGCCCAGGATCGTGCGGCGTTTCTCCATGTCGCTCCGCTTGTCAGCGTTTTCAGAAAAAGTGGCGTCTTCGAGCCGGTGCTCGTTCGCGCGCTCACGCCCGCCAGTCGCGCCGAACATGACGCGCTTGCCGCCGCATTCGGCTTGTCGGATGAACTCCGCACCATCGAACTGGAGCCATGCACGCCGGTTGCCGAGACCGCTTCGCTTATGCTTGCGTTAGAGCGGGTGCTCAGCGAACTTGAACCAGCCTTCGTTGTGCCCGGCGGCCACGACAGCGCCAGCCTCGCCGGTGCGTTTGCCGCCGCGAAAATGGGCATCCCGGTGGTCAGCCTCGACGCAGGCCTGCGCAGTTACGACCGCGCCGAACCCGAAGAGATCAGCCGCCTCGTCATCGACTCGGTCGCTGCGCTTCACTTCGTCAGCGAGCACAGCGGCATCTACAACCTCATGAACGAAGGAGTCGCCGACGAGCGCATTCTTTTCGTCGGCAACACGGCCATCGACAGCCTCGTGACGCTGATGGCGCAGGCCAACGAATCCGGTGTGCTCGAAACGCTCTCGCTTGCCCCGAAAAAGTTCGTCACCGTTCTGCTCAAGCCGGAGCCCTTCGGAAATCGCGACCTGCTCTGCAAGGTGCTCGAATCGCTCAGCACCATATCCACCGTGCTGCTTCCGGGCAGTCAGTCGCCCGAAGATGCGCTCGTTGGCGTTTCGGGGCTCCGGATGATCGATATGCCGGGCTACATCGACCTCCTGCGCCTGCTCAAGGAGTCGGCGTTCGTGCTCACCGACAGCGCCGAGTTCGAGGCTGAACTGACTGTGATGAACGTGCCCTGCATCACCCTGCGTCAGAGCACCGCCCGCCCCTCGACCGTCGAACTCGGCACCAACGTGCTGATCGCGCCCGACGTAGAGGAGATTCTCGAACGCGCCACGGTCATCCTCTCCGGCAAACAGTCGGAAAAGACGCTGATTCCTGAGAAATGGGACGGCGCGGCGGCAAAGCGCATAGCCGAAGTGCTCGAACGGGCGGTTTGAACATTTTGAATTAGCTGTTGCTTGCCGATCCTTAACGTCCGGAACGGCAAGCCTTTTTCTGGATGGTTTATTTTGTAAGGCGATATTATAAAGGCACTTGCTCCGCTTTTTTATTATCGGAACGGCGTCTGCTTTCCTGATTTGTGGCGGCCAAAAAACCTGTTTTGCGAGAAAATATCAGAAAGCGTGTTCTCGAGAACTGACGGAATATCGTTTTATTACTTAAATAAGTACTTTTTCCTTGAAATTTATTCATGGGAGACAGTGCAAAATGTTCCAATCTGATACATCGTTCAATCAGATTATCTTCGTGGAAGACGATACGTCGTTTCGTTCTATCATCCTTAAGTACCTTGAACAGCGCGGTTATCCGGTTACCGGAGCAGGCTCCGCCATTGATTTTTACAGAGAATTCGACCGGCAGCAGTACACCCTCGCCATTATCGATGTCGGTCTGCCCGATCAAAGCGGTCTGGTGATTACAAAGTATGTTCGCGAAAATTCTTCGACCCGAATTCTCTTGCTGTCCGGTGATACATCGCAAGAAACTATGATCAACGGGTACGAGGCTGGTGCCGATCAGTTTCTGACAAAACCTGTCAACTTTCGATTGCTGGATGCCGCGCTTGGCAATCTTATTAAAAGAGGCGCCAGGCAAAATGATGGATTGTCTGAGGCGCTCATGAGCAAAACAGAAGATAAGAGCTGTTCGTATACATGGAGACTGCTTACTGAAGGCTGGGTGCTTGTTATTCCTTCCGGGGAAAAGTTTTTTCTTACAGGAAAGGAATATGCTTTTATTCACAAGCTGGTCGAAACGCCGAATGCGCCGGTATCCCGAATGACTCTGCTTCGAGAACTCGGCTATCCCCTTGATGAGCACGGCCACCGTTCGCTTGAATCGCTGATCTATCGCCTCCGTAAAAAAATCTCACCAAGTCTCGAAACTCCCATTAAAACGGTCAACGGTTCCGGTTATATCTTTACGGCGAAAATTGAAATCGAAAGCTGATATTTTCTGATTGTTATTTCTTGTTGGGAAATATTGGGAAATATTGATTCGGTATGCAGAATATTTTTTTCATATTGATGCGAGTAGGTATTTCATGTTCTTTGTGCTGATGACTTAATTGATAAGTTATGCTTAATCATTCTTAACATTAAGAAGGAGGGTGGGGTAATGTCAAAAACAATAAATATTGATGTCGTATTTGATACGGTAACTATTGAAAGTAAATACGGATCGGGTGGTAGCCCTGATAAACCAATAGGTATTGCGCATAGTGATGCCTATATGATTGCGCAGCAAGTACTTGTAGAGAGCGGACAGGCAACTGCAGATCTTGTGATTAAGGCTCTTGTAAATGATACGATTCGCTGGCGGTCAGAGTCCCTGAGCGGGAATACGGATCAATCTGCGATTATTTATAAGATTGCAAAATTTTCAGGGGATCAAGTTACCTCTGATGTGCAAATGCGGGTTTCTTACCCTCCTACTCCGATCCCGAATTCCAGCAACCCAACTGCATATACCTCTGTTGATACGCAGGCGGATATTTTTATGAGCTGCGAGGTGCTGAGAAAAGGTACGGAAGGTTACATGATTTACTTCTATCTCGTTAACAAAGATGAGGTTACTGGCGCGTTGAAAACTTATGGGTATTATTACTGGGACCCGACTATTAAAGTTATTGGATAATAGACTTGCTTGACTGATATAATCGACCATTCCCCAGTTATCTGAGGAGTGGTCGATTGGTGTTTTACGCGTAATGTTCTGAAGAAGATTATGTGTCGTGTGGAGAAGAAACCCTTTTAACGCGTGCTGGCTTAGCTCTGAATATTTCTTTTAGAAAACAGTCTATTAACCTATAGGTAATGATAATTGATGTAAAAGTTGTGCTGGCGTCGGTTTTCTTTTGGCAAAAGCATCAAAATCTTAGTCTTCGCGTGGACAAGCCGACAGCAATTGCAGCTGATGAAGTTATTTTTGTGGTTACGCCGAGAAAAAGTGTGATGCATAATGGGGCACATCATTTAAAAATTTATTCTCAAAAAGATGATGTGCTGCGTTGGCGTTTTAGTGCGATGGCTAGTGATAAATATTATGCTATTCTTTATGATATTAATGATAAGCCATCGTCGGTTAATCTGACGACGGATTTACAGATGATCGTTGAAAGCAAGTCTCGTCCACTGCCAAATCCGGATAATCCTACAGAATACATTCCATTCGAATATATAGATGTTTATTTGCAGTCAAGAGTAAGAGATTTCGGGGAGAGACGTTATACTTTATTGTATTATGTTCTTGAACGAGATGCTATTAGTGGGGTATTTGGTATAAAGGGGTACTTTTCCTGTGATTTTAAACTTAAAATTCTTCCGCGAATGAAAGAGTTATAATTGTTTATGTCTGGGTTTGGTGAAATTACTTGTAGAAAAAGATTTGGGAAGAGAGGCGATAGTGACTTTTCTTTTTTTTATTTAATAGATTGTATGCCGATAGAAAATGCGATCAGATGTGAAATGAAATTTGATTGTGCTGGTTCTATTGGTTAAGGCGTGGGTTTGGTCTTCATGCTGATGCGACGTTATGGGCATAGTGTTTTGATGCCAAAAGGTATTGTTCTTTTTGCTTATGATATCACAAACAATTCAGAAGACTTTTTGTGACATTAAGCAGTAATTGCAATCTACCTTTCCACCCCCAAACGCCCTCAACACCACAAACTTAATACCCTTCCGCACTGCCTGAGCGGCGGAGTGATAGTGACCGCTGAGGCAGGCGCGGATGTTCGGGTAGCGGAACAGGATAGCGGTGACCTCTTCGTGGTTCCACAACAGGCCGTGTTTTTCGTCGGTGGTCTCTTCGAGGAGCGGTAAATGGCTGAGGATGATGACCGGCTCTTCGTTTTTCAGTGCGAGGTCGAGTTCGTGGACGAGCCATTCGAGCTGGCGGCTGCCGATGGCTCCGCAGTAGAAGGGGGCTTTGACGATATCGCGGTAGTATTCGAGTAGGTGCCGGTCGGCTTCGGTTTGCGGTTCAGAGATTACTGACACGTCCATGCCGTCGAGCACGATGAAGCGGACGCCGTGCGAGCTGAAGGTGTAGTAGAGGCTGTCGAGCCCCATGATCGCTTTGTAGCGTTCGGGCGGCACGGCCAGGCAGTGGTTGCCTGCGACGTGATAAACCTTACCGGGGAAACGGGCGAGCATGTCGCGCACGGCGATGAGGTCTTTCTCGGCTTCGGGGCCTTCTCGGCTGATGAGGTCGCCGAGCTGGATGACGAACTCCGCACCCTCGCGCGTCCAGTGCTCAATGCATCGTTCGAGACCGGCTTGCGTCTGGTTGCCGGTCTCGGATTCGGGGTTGTAGTGAATATCGGTGACGATGCCGAACCGGAGCGTGTCGTGTTTCGTCTCGCTCATCGCTTCGTTGCTCAGTCGCCGAATTCGGAGAGGTAGCGCTGGATGTAGTCGTCGATGTCGCCGTCGAGCACGTTTTCGACGTCGAAGCGCTCGTAGTTGGTGCGGTGATCCTTGATGCGGCGGTCGTCGAGCACGTAGCTGCGAATCTGGCTGCCCCACTCGATCTTCTTTTTCTTGCCCTCGATCTCGCGCTTTTTAGCCTCCTCCTCTTCCCGCCTGCGCTGGTAGAGCTGGGCCATGAGCATCTTCATCGCCCGCTCGCGGTTCTGGAGCTGCGAGCGCTCTTCCTGGCAGCCGACGACGATGCCCGATGGAATATGCTTGATGCGCACGGCGGTTTCGACCTTGTTGACGTTCTGGCCGCCTTTGCCGCCGCTGCGGAAGGTGGAGAGTTCGAGGTCCTCCTTGCGCACCTCGATGTCAACGTCCGGCGGTGCTTCCGGGTAGGTGAAGACGCTGGCGAACGAGGTGTGGCGACGGGCGTTCGAGTCGTAGGGCGACACCCTGACGAGCCGGTGCACGCCGTTCTCCGCCTTGAGGTAGCCGTAGGCGTAAGGCCCGATAATTTCAAGCGTTGCACTCTTGATGCCCGCGCCCTCACCCTCCTGGTAGTCGTCGGTAAAAACCTTGAAGCCCTTGCGCTCGGCCCATCGCATGTACATGCGGTAGAGCATCTCCGCCCAGTCCTGCGCCTCGGTGCCGCCCGCGCCGGCGTGAATGATAATCATGGCGTTGCCTGCGTCGTCCTTGCCGGAGAGCATTTTGCGGAACTCCATCTTGCCCAGCTCCTCCTCGATGCGGTCGAGCGTGGCGTCGAGGTCAGACACAAGTGATTCATCCTCGAGCTCGATGGCGATCTCGATCTCCTCGCTTGCATTGCGCGCCGCCGTGCTGAGTTCGTCGAACTCATCGATCCACGACTTGTGCTCTTTCAGCTCCAGGATCAGCGCGTTGGCCGTTTTCTGGTCGTTCCAGAAATCGGGAGCTGCCGAAATCTTCTCCAGGTCGCTTATCTTTTCTTTGCGTTCATCGATGTTAAAGATACCCCCGTAACTGGTTCAGGCGGTGCTCGATGGCGTGCAGGCGATCTTTTTCGGCGTCAAACATGGTCGTAAAATTCAGGTTGTGGTTGAAACTGTGCTCACGAAAAGAATCATTTTTTTCAATGAAAACAAATCCGGCAGGCAGTGTAGTTCGCAGTGGCAGAAATAAGATGCTTCCCGGCGGGGGAAAGAGTGGTACATTTCATATTTTCATGAATGAAAAACAGGGGTTTTCGGTATTGCTCAGCTTTATGATGATGGCCGAAGCCTGTTCCCGGATAGTGCTGCCGGTCTCCGGAGGCGCGGTCTGAAGTTCCACTCATTACAGCCTATGAAGCCAGAGTTTGTCCTGCCAGCCCCGATTCGTCCAGACCGCCCCTTTGACGGCCGCCGGCGCGTTGTGATCGACCGTGTATTTCCTGAAATCGATGGAGGCCGCTTTCCTGTCAAAAGAGTTGATGGCGACCGGATGACCGTCGAGGCCGATATTTTCACCGATGGTGCGGATACCATTGTCGCCGAGCTGCTGTACCGCCGGAAGGGCGAGGCGGCGTGGAGCGCGGTTCCGATGACACACCTCGGCAACGACCGCTGGACGGCGTCGTTCGAGGTGGGTGCGCCGGGCATGTGTGAATATACCGTGCAGGGCTGGGTCGACCATTTCGAGACCTGGCGGAAGGGGCTGCAGAAGAAGCTCGATGCGGGGCAGGATGTGTCGCTTGACCTGCGCATCGGCGCGACCATCGTGGAGTTAGGCGCGGCGCGGGCGAAGGACGAGGATGCGGGCACGCTGCACCACTACGTCGGTCTGCTCTCGGTTGGCGGCAGCGATGCCGCGGTCGAGGCTGCGCTGAGCGAGGGGCTTCTGGCGGCCATGCGGCGCTCGCCCGAAAAAGCGATGGCGACGCTGTACGACAAGATTCTGCTGCTTCAGATCGACCAGAAAAAGGCCGGATTCAGCACCTGGTACGAATTTTTCCCACGCTCGTGGGCGGAGGAGCCTGGCAAGCACGGCACTTTCCGCGACTGCATAAAAATCCTGCCGCGCATCGCCCGGATGGGCTTCGACGTGATTTATCTTCCGCCGATCCACCCCATCGGCGTGACGAAGCGCAAGGGCAAGAACAACGCGCTCGTCGCCGGGCCGGACGATCCGGGAAGCTGCTGGGCCATCGGCGGCGCTGATGGCGGCCACACCTCGGTGCATCCCGAACTCGGCACGATGGAGGAGTTCGAGGCATTCGTGCAGGAGGCCGACAAAGAGGGCATTGCGGTGGCGCTCGACATCGCCTTCCAGTGCTCGCCCGACCATCCGTGGGTCAAGGAGCATCCGCAGTGGTTCCGCTGGCGTCCGGACGGCACGGTGCAGTTCGCCGAGAATCCGCCGAAGCGCTACGAGGACATCCTGCCCATCGACTTCGAGTCTGAGGACTGGCAGAATCTGTGGACGGCGCTGCGCGACGTGTTCATTTTCTGGATCGGCAAGGGGGTCAAAATCTTCCGCGTTGACAATCCGCACACCAAGGCGTTCGGTTTCTGGGAGTGGGCGCTCGGCTCGATCCGCGAGCAGCATCCCGAGACGATGTTCCTCGCCGAGGCGTTCACCCACCCGAAGCTGATGGCGCGGCTCGCGAAGGGCGGCTACACCCATTCCTACACCTACTTCACCTGGCGCAACACCAAGCACGAGTTGCAGGAGTACCTCACCGAGCTGACCCAGACCGAGCTGCGCGAGTACATGCGCCCGAACTTCTGGCCCAACACGCCGGACATTCTGCACGAGGAGTTGCAGGGCGGCAGCCGCGCACGCTTCATCATCCGCTTCGTGCTCGCCGCCACGCTCTCGTCGAACTACGGCATGTACGGCCCGGCCTACGAACTGTGCGAGCACGTGCCGTATCCCGGCAAGGAGGAGTACCTCGATTCGGAGAAGTACGAAATCAAGCAGTGGGATCTCGACCGCCCTGGTAACATCCGCTCCGAGATCGCGATGGTCAACCGCATTCGCCACAACAATCCGGCGCTCCAGCAGACCAGCGACATCACCTTCGTGAAGATCGATGTGTCGCAAGGTCAGGAGCACGACCAGCTCATGGGCTACGTCAAGTGCTCGCCCGACGGCTCGAACATCATTCTCACGGTGGTCACGCTCGACGACCACAACACGCGCGGCGGCTGGCTGCGTTTTCCGCTCGAAAAGTTCGGCCTGCCGCACACCGAGCGCTTCACGGTCGAAGACCTGGTTTCAGGGCGCACCTTCGAGTGGAACGGCGAGTGGAACTACGTCGAGCTGAATCCGCACGTCATGCCGGCGCACATTTTCAGGGTCAATCTCCCATCATAACCTAACGCACCTTTTTTACCACCAATGTCAAGACACAAAGCTGTAAAAAGCTATCAGCCGGAGCTGCTCTGGTACAAGGACGCCATCATTTACGAACTGCACGTCAAGACCTTCTGTGACAGCAACAACGACGGGATCGGCGATTTCCGGGGCCTGAAGAGCCGCCTCGGCTATCTCGAAAGCCTCGGGGTGACGGCTATCTGGATTCTGCCGTTTTATCCCTCGCCGCTCCGTGATGACGGTTATGATATCGCCGATTACACATCGGTCAACCCCGATTACGGCACGATCGAGGATTTCCGCGACTTCCTCGAAGAGGCGCACCGGCGTGGGATCAAGGTGATTACCGAGCTGGTGGTGAACCACACCTCCGACCAGCACGAGTGGTTCAAAAAGGCCCGCAAGGCTCCGGCAGGATCGCCCGAGCGCGACTTCTACGTCTGGAGCGACGACCCGACGAAGTATGGCGAGACGCGCATTATTTTCCAGGACTTCGAGGCTTCGAACTGGACCTGGGATCCCGTGGCCGGTCAGTACTACTGGCACCGCTTCTTCCATCACCAGCCTGACCTGAACTTCGAGAATCCCGCCGTGCACCAGGCGCTGTTCGACGTGCTCGATTTCTGGCTCGGCATGGGAGTGGATGGCCTGCGGCTTGACGCCGTGCCCTACCTCTACGAGGCTGAAGGCACCAACTGCGAGAACCTGCCGCAGACCTTCGAGTTCCTGCGCAAGCTGCGCTCTTATGTGGACGAGCATTATCCCAACCGGATGCTTCTTGCCGAGGCTAACCAGTGGCCGGAGGACTCCGCCGCCTATCTTGGCAAGGGGGACATGTGCCACATGAACTTCCATTTCCCGCTCATGCCGCGCATGTACATGGCGCTGGCTACCGAGGATCGTTTTCCGATCATCGACATTCTCGCCCAGACGCCCGAAATTCCGGAGAGCTGCCAGTGGGCGTCGTTCCTGCGCAACCACGACGAGCTGACGCTTGAAATGGTGACCGACGAGGAGCGCGACTATATGCGCCGTGTCTATGCCCACGATGTCAAGGCGCGCATCAACCTCGGCATTCGCCGCCGCCTCGCGCCGCTCATGTCGAACGACCGTCGCCGCATCGAGCTGATGAACATCATGCTGCTCTCCCTGCCCGGCACTCCGGTGCTCTACTACGGCGACGAGATCGGCATGGGCGACAACTACTACCTCGGCGACCGTGACGGCGTGCGCACCCCGATGCAGTGGAACGCCGACCGCAACGCGGGCTTCTCGCGTGCCAATCCGCAGCGCTTGCTTCTGCCGGTGATCATCGACCCAGAGTACCACTACGAAGCGGTCAACGTCGAGGTGCAGGAGTCGAATCCCAACTCGCTGCTCTGGTGGATGCGCCACACCATCGCCACGGCCCGCCGCTTCCAGGCGTTCAGCCGCGGTACCATCGAGTTCCTTAACGCCAGCAACCCCAAGGTGCTGATGTTCATCCGGTCGTACGAAGATGAAACCATCCTCACCGTGATCAACCTGTCCCGCAACGCACAGGCGGTCAACGTCGATCTTTCCGCTTATGAGGGATGCGTGCCGGAGGAGATCTTCAGTATGAACCGCTTCCCGAGAGTGCACAAAACACCATATATGGTCGCGCTCGGACCATACGGTTATTTCTGGCTTCGGCTGATCCGCGAGGAGTCACCGGCGGACAGGTCTGCCCTACTTGAAAAGGTTGCCCTTCGTGCCGGAAGCTGGCAGGAGCTGTTTGTCGGCCGCAGTCTCGACCAGCTCGAAACCGCTATTCTGCCACCCTATTACAAGAGCGTGCGCTGGTTCGGGGGCAAAGCCCGCAATATCATCAGAATCAGGGTGCCCGATACCGTGCCGGTCGCCGGAATGGATAATACTGCGTTTGCGATGACCGAAGTGAACTATCCGAGTGGCGAGAATGAACGCTACCAGCTTCCGCTGACCTTCGTGCCGGTGGAGCGAGGTAACCTTGCGGATGAGTCGTTCTACCGTCATGCCATAGCAAGGGTTGAACTTGATGGCCTTGAAGGGTTCCTCATCGACGCTTCAGCCGACGAGACCTTCCGTTCAAGGCTGCTCGACCTTATCCTGCACAGAGAGACCTGGTCCGGCGCTGCTGGCAAGATCACCGCGGATGCCGGCAAGATGCTCGAAACCAGTTGCCTCTCGACTGCCGGCGAAGAGCCGCCCGCCTCGCATCTGATGGGCCTGGAGCAGAGCAATACCTCGATTCGCTACGGCGAGCAGCTCTGCCTGAAGCTCTACCGCAAGATCGACAACGGTATGGCGCCCGAAATCGAAATCTCCCGCGTGCTGACCGATCAGACAGAGTACCGGAACATTCCGGTCTATCTCGGCTCGTTTGACTACGGCAAAAGCTACCGGGAACGCTGCTCGCTCGGCATTCTCCAGAATTTCGTTCCGAATGAATCCGACGGCTGGCAGTTGAGTCTCGGCCATGTCCGCCGGTACTATGAGGATGTATTGTCGCGCCGTTCGCAGGGCGTGCTTCCGCCAACGCTGCCGGAACTTTCTGGCACCACGAGCAAACTGCCGGAGCTCATCCACGAGCTGGTCGGCGAGTTCTATTTCCAGATGGTCGGCAAGCTTGCTGAGCGCACGGCCGGTATGCATCGTGCGCTCGGTTCTGTCGATACCGATGCTGCTTTCTCGCCCGAGCCGTTCACGACGCTCTACCAGCGCTCCATCTATCAGGCGATGACTGACCAGGTCAAGCGCAGCATGATCTTCCTGCGTGAATCCATACACGCCGTTCCCAAGGAGGCCCGTCCGCTTGCCCATGAGCTGCTCGACATGCAGAAAGAGATTCTCGAACAGTTCGAGCCGATCCGCAAGGAGAAGATCGACACGGTCAAGATCAGGATTCACGGTGACTACCATCTCGGCCAGGTGCTCTACACCGGTAATGACTTTGTGATTCTCGATTTCGAGGGCGAACCGGCCCGCTCGCTCTCGGAGCGCAAGATCAAACGCTCGGTCTACCGCGACCTCGCTGGTATGCTGCGTTCGTTCGACTACGCGGCCTTCAACGTGCTGATGCAGAACCAGGCTATCCGGCCCGAAGATCGCAAGGCGCTCGAGCCGTGGGCCGAGCTTTGGAGCTACTATGTTGGTCAGCATTTCATCGATGTCTATACGCAGCAAACCGAAGGTTCGGGCCTGATTCCCAAAGAGCCGCGCCAGCGTGAGCTGCTCCTGCGCAGCTACCTGATGAACAAGGCGATCTACGAGCTGAACTACGAGCTGAACAACCGCCCCGAGTGGTTGCCCATTCCGATGAACGGCATCCTCCGCCTCATCCGTAACTGACCCATCCGCACCCTTCACGCCTGTCTCGCGCTTGCAAACGCGAGACAGGCTTTTTTTGCCACGCGATTCCATGAATGAACATCATTTCGAAACCACGGTCAGCGGTCGCTATCTGGTTGAATCGCCGCCCGGCAGCGGCCCGTTTCCGCTGCTCGCCGGATTTCACGGCTACGGCCAGACCGCCGAAGACGAGCTGGAGCTGCTGCGTAACATCCCCGGCTCGGACAGATGGGTCCGCTTGTCGATAGAGGCGCTGCATCCGTTCATCAACGCCAAAGGCCAGCCCGGCACCAGCTGGATGACCCGGCGCGACCGCGACCGACGCATCGCTGAAAACGTGCGCTACGTCGATGCGGTGATCGAGCGCGTGATGGCGGAGCAGCCGGTCGATGGTCGCCTCGTGCTCCACGGCTTTTCGCAAGGCGCGGGAATGGCCTGCCGAACCGCCGTGCTTGGGTGCCATCCGGTCGTAGGCGTGATGCTCCTTGGCGGCGACATCCCGCCGGAAATCGACGACTGCTCAAGGATGCGCGCCGTGCACATTGGGCGGGGTGATCGTGACCGGTTCTATCCGCAGAAGCGTTTCGAGGCCGATGTTGCCCGCTTGCGAGAAGCTGGCGTCGATACGATGGAGAACCCGTATCGGGGAGCTCACGGGCCAACGGCTGAGTATTTTGATGATGCGGGAAGGTTTCTAAACGAGATAGGGAGAGGGTGAGTTAAAGGCACTTGGGTTGCTCCTGCGGTCATTCTAAGTCCGACGCTGTCGGGCAAAGAATCCAGAGAAGTTTTGTAACGCCTTTTAAATTATTCTGTTATCTGCTGATTTTGAAGAAGCTGGATTCTTCACTTCGTTCAGAATGACAATCAAATGCTGACTTGGCTTACTTCGCCTTCTTCGCCTCGTTCCACAGCCCGTCGAGTTCCTCAGCCGAGAACTCCTTCCAGCTTTTTCCTGAAGCCAGGACAGAGGCTTCGACTTTCCGGAAGCGATCCATGAACTTGTTGGTCGCCTTGCGCAGGGCGTCTTCGGGGTTGGCGTCGATAAAACGGCTGTAGTTGACGATGGTGAAGAGCAGGTCGCCGAACTCTTCTTCGCGCTCCCGCTTGTCCGCTGCTTTGCGCAACTCGCCTATTTCCTCCATGAGCTTGTCGAGTACCCCTTCGTCGCTTGGCCAGTCGAAACCGACGCCCGCCACCTTTTTCTGCACCCGGTAGGCGCGAAGCAGCTCCGACATCGCCTTCGGCACACCGTCGAGCAGGCTTGTGCGTCCTTCCTTCATCTTGAGGTTTTCCCAGTTGCCGAGTACATCCTGCTCGGTCTCGGCTTTCACGTCGCCGAACACATGCGGATGGCGGCTGATGAGCTTGTGGCAGAGCGCCTCGAAGACATCGACGAACGAGAATTTGTCCGCCTCATCGGCCAGCAATACCTGGAAGCAGACGTGCAGGAACAGGTCGCCCAGCTCCTTTTTCAGCTCAGGATCGTCCCCCGTGTCGATGGCATGTACCAGCTCGTAGCTCTCTTCGAGCAAGAGGTGCGCCAGCGATTCCGGTGTCTGTTTGCGATCCCACGGACACTCCGAGCGCAGCACCCGCACCAGATTCACCACCCGCTCGAAGTGCTCGGCAGGCGTGACGGCGTTATGATTGAGAACGGACTCCTTGAGGACTTCGATGGACTGGCTGGCTTCGTGCTTCATGATGTCGAGGGCTTGTTGCAATGTGCCCAAAGTTACTATTTAGGCCGGAGAATCCGTACTATTGAAATGAGGCTTTTTTGTCCCGTAAACAACAAGGGATTGGGCTAAAGCCCTGATTTATTTTGTGTTGTCAGTCATCCCCGGCTTAAAAGCTGGGGCAATTTCAGCAGTCAGAGAATCACTATCTCATGAACCTCGCAGGAACAACCGCCGTTGTGACCGGCTCCAGCTCCGGTATCGGACTCGCCACATGCTGCGCACTGCTCGATGCCGGAGCCTCGGTGTTCGGCCTCAGCCGCCGCGAGACGCCCATCGCGCACGAGCGGTTCCGCTGGCTCAAGACCGATGTGACCATCGAGTCGGAGATCGATCGGGCGTTCGAGGCGATTTTCACCGAGCATGGGCGCGTCGATCTGCTTGTCAACAATGCCGGATTCGGCTTTTTCAGCGACATCGAGCTGATCGATCCGGCGGAGTGGCGAAAGCTGATCGACACCAACCTTACGGCCATGTTCCTCTGTTCGCGCAAGGTGGTGCCGTCGATGAAAGCCGCCGGGCGCGGCATGATCGTCAACATCGGCTCGGTGGCGGGCAAGCGCGGCATCAAGGGCGGCACAGCCTACTGCGCTTCCAAATTCGCGGTCAACGGCTTCTCCGAATCGCTCATGGAGGAGCTGCGCGGCTTCGGTATCCGCGTGGCGTGCCTCAACCCCGGCTCGGTGATGACCGAATTTTTCGACCACGCCGGTATCGAACCGAAAAAGCATATGCAGCCTGATGACCTCGCCCGGCTGATCGTCTCGCTTGTTGAATTGCCTGACGGTATGCTTCCCGATGAAATGACTGTCCGGCCATTGTAACTCATAAAATTGTTTTGACTTATGCCGTTCTCCGATCTTCATCTTCCCGTTCCCGGCCATCCCATTGCCGCCATCGCTACGCCGGTTGGTGTCGGGGCGCTCGCCATCGTGCGTATCAGCGGCGCGGGGGTGCTCGACCTCGCCGACCGCGTGTTCCGCAAAGTGCACGGCAGCGGCAAGCTCGCCGAGGCCGCCGGGTACACCGCGCACTTCGGACGGCTCTACGACGGCGAGGAGATGGTGGATGAGGTGATCGCGCTGGTGTTCCGCGCGCCGCGCTCGTTCACCGCCGAACAGATGGTGGAGTTTACCTGCCACGGCGGGCCGGTGGTGGTGGGGCGCGTGCTGCGGCTGATGCTCGACAACGGCTGCCGCCTGGCCGAGCCGGGCGAGTTCACGCGCCGCGCCTTCCTCAACGGGCGCATCGATCTGCTGCAGGCCGAAGCGATCGGCGAAATGATCCACGCCCGCACCGAATCGGCCTACCGCACGGCGGTCAGCCAGATGAAGGGCGACCTCTCGGTGAGGCTCGGTGGACTACGCGAACAGCTCATCCGCTCCTGCGCCCTCATCGAACTCGAACTCGACTTCAGCGAGGAAGATGTAGAATTCCAGAGCCGCGACGAACTGACCGCGCAGATCGAAACGCTGCGGGGCGAAGTGAACCGGCTCATCGACTCCTACCAGCACGGCCGGATTGTCAGCGAGGGGGTCTCGACGGTCATCGCAGGCAGGCCGAACGCGGGTAAGTCCACGCTGCTCAACACGTTACTTGGTCAGGAACGCGCCATCGTCAGCCACATGCCCGGCACCACTCGCGACTATATCGAGGAGTGCTTCATCCACGACAAGACCATGTTCCGCCTCACCGACACCGCCGGACTGCGCGAAGCGGGCGAGGAGATCGAGCACGAAGGCATCCGCCGCAGCCGCATGAAGATGGCCGAAGCCGACCTGATTCTCTACCTGCTCGACCTCGGCACGGAGCGGCTTGACGATGAACTCGCCGAAATCCGCGAGCTGAAGGTGGCCCACCCCGACGCGAAATTCCTTACCGTCGCCAACAAGCTCGACCGAGCCGAAAACTCGGACGCCCTCATCCGCACCATCGCCGAAGGCACCGGCACGGAAGTCATCGGTATCTCCGCGCTCAACGGCGCCGGCGTCGACACGCTCAAGCAGCACATGGGCGAGCTCACCAAAGGCCTCGACAAACTCCACGAAGCGAGCGTGCTCGTCACCAGCCTCCGCCACTACGAAGCCCTGCGCAACGCCTCCGATGCCCTGCAAAACGCCCTCGAACTCATCGAGCATGAGAGCGAAACCGAACTCATCGCCTTCGAACTCCGGGCAGCCCTCGACTACGTCGGCGAAATCACCGGCAAGGTGGTGAATGAGGAGGTGCTGAACACAATTTTTGATCGCTTTTGCATAGGCAAATGAGTGCTTGCCAGAAATAAAAGATCGTAACTGCAATGCTTGTTTGTGATTTCAAAACTACCTGCCTGAACTGGCTCAATGTCGATGACGTCGTCATGGGCGGCGTTTCGGACAGCGCGATGCAGTTGACTCCGGATGGAACCGCTGCGTTTGCCGGGAATCTGTCGCTCGAAAACTCCGGCGGCTTCGCTTCGGTGCGGGCGGCGCTTGAGCGGCGGAATTATGATGGATTCGCCGGGTTCCGGATCAGAGTGAAGGGTGACGGCAAGCGCTACAGCTTCAGGGCGAGGAACGATGACCGGTTCGACGGCATCGTCTATAAATTCGATTTCGACACCGTGCCGGGCGAGTGGCAAGAGATCGACCTTCCTTTTTCAGGCTTTGTTCCGAGCTTCCGGGGCAGAATGCTTCCTGATGTTCCGTCGCTCGGCAGCAGCAACATCGCACAGATCGGGTTGCTCATCTCGAACAAGCAGGCGGGGGCGTTCCGGCTTGAGATTGCGTGGATCGAGGCGTACCGGGCGGATACCGTTGCATCGTCATGCAGGTAGCTTGTAAAATTGCCTGGGGTTAAGCTATGTATCGGCAGCTTTGAAACGATGGTGCCATGTCAATAACAGAACTGACCGAAAAAAACAATCTTTTTACGATGATTCCCGTGTCGCTATGGTTCTTGCAATGCACGGCATCTGCTTGGCACTCGTTGATTTTTCCCTGCCCGTTTTGCTGAACCGCTCTGTTCCTGTGATGTGATACGGTATTTCATGGGTGTTTTTATGGAATTTTAATTTTGAGTTAACCTCTGTTTAAACGTTGCGATCATACCTTTTAGCATTGTGTAACATCATTGATTTCAACGTTTAAACATTTTCTTATCCATGAACACGACACTGAAATCCATTGCAACACCGGTGGCCGCCGGAGCTTTTTTCATTTCGGCGATAACCGGTATTCTGATCTTTTTCGATTTAGAAATCGGGGCCGTTGAACCAGTGCACAAGTGGCTCAGCTGGTTGCTGCTTGGCGGTATTGCCTTGCATATGCTCTCCCACTGGAACTCATTCAGCGGTTATTTTTCAAAGAAACCTGCGCTGGCCGTGATCGGGGTGGCTCTCGCCGTATCCGGCGGGGCAATGTTGCCGGTGTTCGGTGAAGAAGAGGAGGGCGAAAAACGCAATGCGAAGGCGGCGGTTTATGCGCTTGAATCGACCTCCCTTGAAACCGTGGCGCAGGTCGTCAAAAGTCGTCCGGAAGAGTTGGCTACGCGCCTTAAATCGGCAGGCATCAGTGTAGACGCCACATCCGCCACCATTACCGATATCGCGAAAAGCAACGGCAAGGAGAGTTCGGAGGTGCTTGGCGCTATACTCGGTGAGCAGGGTGAGCAGCGGGATTGAGATGAATGATGACGATGCAGGCAAGAAACAGGTCGACGAAAAACGAGTCTGTGCATGATGTTTTTTGAGAACCTGTCTGAGCTGATGCCAAAGAAGAGAACCCGTTTCATATACGAAGCGGGTTCTCTGGTTTATGGCGGATGTCTGCTGTCAGAAAAGTGGTTGAAAAAAGTCAGGAAGACACTTTGGGCGGTTCCCTCGTACATTGCAGGGTTAGCCGGGCGTCATTTTGCAGAATTGCTTTGGAATGCGAAAAGCATCGGGAAAGAGGCTACGGAGTGCAAGCGTTGGTAGCCCTTAAACTGGTTTCGGCGTTTCGTGACGAGTACGCCCATTAGCAGTTTTGGAATTGCTGAGCTCTCGCTGACTTTTGGAAGTTGAAAGCAGTGTGCGTGGATGGTTTTGTCGTGGTTTATGTTTCATAGCACCAGGCTTCGTGCCAGGTCTGTTTTTCCAGTCTCCGGCATTTCGTGAATCCGGCGTTGCGGGCGAGCTGTTCAAGTGTTGAGGCCGGTTCGGGAAAGTCACAGCTCCGGATGTGTTCCTGTACCTGATTGCGTTCGTCGGGCGTGAGCGCTTCCCATTGCGTCCTCACAGTTTTGTTGTAGCTGTAGAGATACTCCTGCCTTTCCTGAGCCTCGTTGCGCATGACATCCACAAGAATCAGAACACCGTTGTCGCGAAGGGCGCGGCGGCATTCGGTGAAGACGGTCTGTTTGCCTTCGACAGGCAGGTGGTGCAGGGCGTAGCTCGAATAGACAATCTCGTAATGGTTTGCCGGCGCTTCGCGCAGTGCGGAAAGCATGTCCTTGCAGCACAGGTTGATGGCGACACCGAACGGTTCGAGGTTTTTGCGGGCTTCGTCGAGGGCGAATTCCGAGAGGTCGCAACCGCAGTACTCGGAGAGCTGGCCAGGCCGGAGGAGCTTTGAAATGTGCGAGGCGTCACCGCAGCCGAGGTCGATGAGGTGCAACGGGCCGGGGCGGCTTTCGAACAGCTTTGCCACAGCAGTCGTGATCTCCCTGTGGAACATGAGGTTGTGGCTGATGACTTTCTGGTAGGTGCCCCAGGTTTTGCGGAAGATCGTGATCGGGTCTGCACTCATGAATACTTCATAGGGAAAATCGGCGAGTATTGCGACTTGAGATGCAATGTACAAAAATGTAGCGTATTGAACACTCGGATAGCTTCACTCGACTGCCTAAAGAGCTTCTTGAAAGATCAAGACAGGACAGGACACATTTTCAGCAGCGTTTCTTGATGTGCATGAAGAGAGGGCACATCAAGAGGGAGGGCATACTTGGTGCGGTCAGAATCATTCTTGCGGGTTTTCATCAAAAAAACATCTCACCGATTGCCGTAGCGCCAGGGGTTGTAATCTATTAGCGCGTACGGCAATCAGGAGTTGTCTTGAGGGTGGGTAATCGCACTTGAGGTTGACAGCCGGTACTCCGCGGCTGTCAAATGGTTTATCCCCAGATATCCTTGCTGATATTGGTGTACCAGCCTTCCGCGAAAATCGCCTCCTGTTCCAGCTGGTCGTCGCTGGCATCGGCCGGAGTCAGGCCACCCGATCCCGGTATTTCAACGATTCCCGTCGGAGAGAGCTGATATACGCCCGCAACGGAAACGCCGTATTTCGGCCCGATCAGGCTGTAGCAGGTATTGACCAGCGACGGTGGAGCCGGTTCCTGTCCGCGAAGCAGGTTAATGATCGCTGCTGCGGTAACCTTACCCTGGCTGCTGGCCGCGAAGCCGGATTTCGGCATCGCGCCGGCGATGCAAGCGTCTCCAATGACGTGAATTCCCTGGTGAATCGTCGATTCGAAGGATGAAGGATTGACCGGGCACCACCCTTTTTCATTGGTAAGACCTGCCTCGAAAGCGATTTTGCCTGCTTTCTGCGCCGGGATGACGTTGATGACGTCGCCCTTCACCGCGCCGAGATCAGTTTCGACCGTCATGGCCTTGGCGTCAACGCCAAGAACTTTTCCGCCTCCAGTTGAGCTGTGCCAGGTTATCATTCCCGGATAGAGACGTTCCCAGCCTTTGGTGAAGAGTCCCTGCTTGGAGAACTTCTCCTTGGCGTCGAGAATGACGATTTTCGATTTCGGTTTATGCGTTTTCAGGTAGTGCGCGATGAGGCTTGCGCGTTCATATGGGCCAGGAGGGCAACGGAACGGATTGTCAGGCGGGCAGATGACGACGGTGCCGCCATTTTTCATCGTCTGAAGCTGGCGATGCAGGAGAATCGTCTGTGGGCCAGCCTGCCAGGCATGAGGCATTTTCGACTCGGCGATCTTCTGGCTGTATCCCGGAATGGCGTCATACTTGAAGTCGATACCGGGAGAGACGACGAGACGATCATATCCGATAACCCGGCCGCCCGCAAGCCTGAGCGTGCCTTTTGCGGCATCGACAGAAACGACCCTGTCGGCAATGACATTTACGCCATGTTTGGTACGGAGAGCCGTGTAGGTGTGAGTGATATCCTTCATGGTTCTCAACCCGCCAAGCACCCAGTTGCTGAACGGACAGGTAACGTAAGAAAGCTTCTGCTCGATCAGCGTTACGGAAATGGACGGATCGAGCTTTCTGAGATATTTGGCCGTCGCTGCGCCGCCAAATCCGCCGCCGACGACGACCACATGTTTTTTCGATCCTCCAGCCGCAAATGCATTGCCGCTCATACCGAAAACTCCGAATGCCGAACCGGCGACGCCTGATACAAGCAGTTTGTTGAAATCACGCCTTGAAATACTCATGACCCTTTTCCTCCGGTTAATTTTTCTTTTTCGACAGATTTCCGAAATACTCGGCAATCAGGTGAATCTCTTCGGGCGTGTACCCTTTGGCATGCCTGCCCATCACGGTAGACACCCGGGCACCGGACTTGAAATCAAGCAAAGCGGATTCGATATAACCTGTGGTCTTGCCGTAAATCGAAGGTATGATACTTGAGCTTTTACCATCAGTGCCATGGCATCCGGAGCAGGAAAGTGCCAGTATCTGGCCGCGTTCACGCATCTTGGCCGGGTCCATAGCTGGAGCTGGAGTCGGGGCCGGAGCGGCAACCGTAGCCGGCGTTGGCGCATCGGCCGCCATCACTGTACTGCTGGCATGAAACAATGGCACTACGGCGAACACCAGGCCCAGCATTACGTTCTTTTTTGGAAGCATAACGGGTTCTCCTTATTTACATTGCATGAACTGGATTGAAATAAAGTAAAAATGGCAAAAAAAAGATAGGCGATAACTATCTGAAAATGTGCTGAAAGACTCGGCAGACAAAGGGGATACCTTGATAACTGGTAGAGGCCTGAATAAAAAGATTCTGACTCAGTTGGTTTCAAAAACAATTGTTAACAGAAATATAAGGTGGAGGGGGCTGTGATGCAAGTGAAATAACTATTCAGTCATATAGTTACATTTCTTTGCGTTGGGCGAGGGCGCTTCTGAAAAGAGTCCTGAGCGACTTGAATGCAAGGCGCAGGGAGAGCGCCAAGTCCAACGCAGCAATCGTGGTGGGCAACAGGTTTTAGCGGTGCTTGTAATGGCTTTTAGGCCATGGGATTGGAGGCCATGCTCTTTGCTTCTCTGCAAAGAGGCTTTGTTGCTCGATATCGTGATTTTCCGGCTTGGCCGTGAATGCCGTGGATGTTTTCTCAAGCCCCCTTTTTACGAAACGAACAGGAGGCTTAGTGGTTTTCAACCGTGCAGGTCAGTTGTACGCTTCTATTTTGACTCTGCCGACGCCACTGTCAACAAGGTCGAGCTGTTTGGCTGCAGCTTTCGAGAGGTCGATGATCCGGTTTTTGATATAGGGCCCCCGATCGTTGATCTTTACGAAGACCATTTTTCCGTTGTTGAGGTTGGTTACCCTGACGATAGTTCCGAACGGAAGAGAACGATGGGCAGCGGTGAACTCTTTCATGTCAAACGTTTCGCCGTTTGCTGTTGTCCGTCCGTGGAATCTGTTGGCGTAATAGGATGCTTTTCCGATTGCAACCATAAACCGGTTGCCGTTGTCCAGCGGCTTTGCAGTTGTGAATTTTAATACTGCGTTCCGGGATGAGCTGTTTTTCTGTGGTGAGGATTGAGCTATGGCTCCGTTTTGGCTTGCAAAAGCGTTGAACGGAGAAACTGATATGAAGAAGGATAATGCCAATACAAGGTGGCTGTACAAAATAAAGCGTTTTTTCATAATCGCATACTGTTTAACGCGCGTCTACTCGGTCTGGTGCTGTGTATGGTTTTGGTTTTTTTCATGTGAATGTTTCTGGTAGAGCGCTGTTTCTTTTTGTAGTATTTATGCTTGACTGAGAATATAAGAAAAATGTTTTTAAAGTGCGAAATCCTGTCGATCTGAATGCCGATAGCCTGAGGTAATTGTTTTTGATATTTTATTAAATATTTATAATAAAGACATTTAGGTCGCTATTCTGTTTGATTTCCTGTTTTGAAATGAACGCCGTTTTGAGTAAAAGAACTGCGAGAAATGTGTCGGATGCGCGTTGTATCTGCTTCTGATTATGTGCCCATTTTTCATTTTGCTGGCCTGCGCGGTCCGGGGTGTGTCGCCGGGTGCGGGAAGCTTTTTAGCCTCCATCGCGGTTGAGTCAGGATATTGGGAGCATTCAGATCAAACATATCCAGCAGAGTCAGCACGTGGGACAAAAACGAACCTGGCTTGCCGTCACACGGGTGACTGGCGCCATTCTGATGGTGTTGTATCTGCTGTTGACCATGCCGTTTGTGTCCGCCGCCGGACCTGCTGAAGAATTGATCGATCAGGGTATCCGGAGGGGACTTGAAGGCAATTATCAGGACGCGATCGATCATTTCAGCCGCGCGATACGTCTTACTCCCCGCAATGCAGATGCTTTTTACAACCGGGGTCTTGCCCGTGGTTCAATTGGCGACCTGACAGGCGCGATTGCCGATTATAGCATGAGCATAAGCCTTGATCCCCGTTCATCCGGAGCATACAATAACCGCGGATTTGCCCTGGCGGCTCTTGGCAGATATGCGGAAGCCCTCGCGGACATGTCACGAGCGATAGCCCTCCGGCCGGACATGGCTCAATTGTATAACAATCGAGGCACGATCAGGATGTCCATAAAGGCGTATGCGCCTGCGATCGCCGATTTTACCAGAGCCATAGCGTTTGATCCGTTGCTTGCCGGTGCGTACAACAATCGCGGGCTTGCCAGAAATCTCTCTGGCGAGCTTCAAGGTGCGGTCGCTGATTACCGCGAAGCGGTTCGGATCGATCCTCGTTACAAGGTCGCCTGGTACAATCTGGGCAATGCACATATCTCCCTCGGAGATGCAAAAGAGGCCGTTGAGGATTACTCGAAGGTTCTTGTGCTCGATCCTGGCATGCTTGTCGCCCGGAATAACCGGGCTTTCGCTCGGCTTTCACTGGGAGACTATAAAGGGGCTCTGGAAGACTTGAACCTCGTCATATCGAAGTCTCCGCAAGATGCTGCGGGCTGGTACAACCGGGGCGTCGTCCGGAAGCTCGCTGGTGACCGGCAGGGCGCCATTGAAGACCTTCGACGGGCTGCGGCGCTTGGCGATTCTTTGGCTGCCGAGGCGCTCAGGGAGATAACGAGCCGGGATAGCATGCCGCCCTGAACCGCGCCGGGTGGTGCTTGTTTGCAATTGGAAGCGAATGTGTATATTCTTTCGTTCGCATTATCCAGAAGCTTATGAGATCGTCTGTTATCACCCAAAGCTGTCAGCCAGAAACGACGATCCATCCACGAAGGGCTTATCTCGCCGTAACCGGTTTTCCGGTGTGAACCCTTTGTGGTAACAAGACTTTTCCTGCCCTATGTCAACGACGTCAGACGAATCCCATTTATCTTTCTCCTCCGATAATTTTGATTTCAAGCGTCTTGTCACTTTGTCGCTTGCCGCGCTTGGCGTGGTGTTTGGGGATATTGGTACCAGTCCTCTCTATGCCATCCGCGAATGTTTTCATGGCGAATTCAGCATTCCCGTGACCACTCCCAACGTGCTCGGAGTACTTTCTCTGCTGATCTGGGCGCTGCTCCTGATTGTTACCCTGAAGTACCTGACCTTTATTATGAAGGCGGATAACGAAGGGGAGGGGGGGATTCTGGCACTGACCGCCCTGATCATTTCCCACAGCAAGAAGAACAAAAGCGAACGGTGGATTCTGGTCAGTCTCGGCCTGTTTGGTGCGGCGCTGCTCTATGGCGACGGTATGATTACGCCGTCGATCTCGGTGCTCAGCGCTGTCGAGGGCATCCAGATCATCGCCCCCAGCTTCGGTCCGCTGGTTATTCCCGTGACCATCGTCATCCTTGCCGGGCTGTTTCTTTTTCAGCATAACGGCACGGCCAAGGTGGGAGCCTTTTTCGGTCCGATTATTCTGCTCTGGTTCACCTCGATCGGGCTGTGCGGTCTGGTAGAGATTGTCAAGTATCCGGCGATTCTGAAGGCGGTATTTCCTTGGTATGGGCTGGAGTTTCTCGTGAACAATCACGCTAAAGGCTTTCTTGTGCTTGGCGCTGTCTTTCTTGCCGTTACTGGCGCTGAGGCGCTGTACGCCGATATGGGCCATTTTGGACGGCGGCCGATCCGGCTGACCTGGAGCCTGCTGGTGCTGCCAGCTTTGTTGTTGAACTATTTCGGCCAAGGCGCGGTGCTGCTTTCCCAGCCCTCCATGTCTTACAATCCTTTTTATGCCTTGGTCCCCTCATGGGGAGTAATTCCCATGGTTATCCTTGCGACGCTTGCGACCATCATCGCTTCTCAGGCGCTCATCACCGGTGTCTTTTCCCTGACGCAGCAGGGCATCCAGCTCGGTTACATTCCAAGGCTCACCGTGCGGCACACGTCGGCCAGCCACATCGGCCAGATTTACGTTCCGGCGGCCAACTGGGCGCTGATGTTCTCGACGATCGCCCTTGTCGCCGGGTTCGGCTCCTCGAGCAAACTTGCCTCGGCTTACGGTGTGGCCGTGACGGCGACCATGCTGATTTCTGCCGTGCTATTCTACTATGTCGCTCGTGATCTCTGGAACTGGAACCGCCTTGGCCTCAATCTGTTGATGGGCATGTTCATGCTGATCGATCTGTCGTTTTTCGGGGCGAGCATGAGCAAACTGTTCCACGGCGCCTGGTTCCCGCTGGTTATCGGGTTTGCGCTGTTCACCCTCATGCTGACCTGGAAGAACGGGAGGAAGCTGCTGCAAAAGCAGATCGCAGATCGAACGCTCACCATTGGCGAGTTTGTTGAAAGCCTCGCCATCCAGCAGCCGCAGCGGGTCAAGGGGCAGGCAATCTATCTGACTGCCAACCCTGACGTGGTGCCGATGGCCTTGTTGCACAACATGCGGCACAACAAGATTCTTCATTCCGAGGTTGGTCTGCTCAACTTTTCAACCGAGCGTACGCCGAGGGTGCCGAACAGCAAAAAAGTGGAAGTCATTCAGCTCAATTACGGGATGTACAAGATTATCGCCCGGTACGGCTTCATGGAGTATCCCAACATCAGGCAGGTGCTCGCTCTTGCAAACCAGCAGGGAATGCATTTCAGGACTGATGCAATCAGCTATTTTCTCAATCGGGAAAAGATCGTGACCGGCATGAAATCGAAAATGAGCGTCTGGCGGAAAAAATTGTTCGCGCTTATGGCCCGCAATGCACTGAGCGCTACGTCTTATTATGATCTGCCATCCGGCCAGGTGATCGAAATCGGTGTGCAGGTGCAGATTTGAATGTGCCTGTTTGGCGTTGTTTTTGATGTCTGAAAGACTTGCGTAACAAGACATATCTTCGCTATGTCAATATCATCCGAAGGCCCTCAGGGGTCTTCGCATTCCGGTAACACGGATTTCAAGCGTCTTGTTACCTTGTCGCTGGCCGCGCTTGGCGTGGTGTTTGGCGATATCGGTACCAGCCCGCTTTATGCTATCAGGGAGTGCTTCCACGGAGAGTACAGCATCCCGGTCACGACGCCCAATGTGCTTGGCGTGCTTTCCCTGCTGATCTGGTCGATTCTGCTTATCGTCACGCTCAAATACCTGACCTTCATCATGAGGGCCGACAACGAGGGCGAGGGCGGCATTCTTGCACTGACCTCCCTGATTATTTCTCACAGCAAAAAGAGCAGAAGCGAGCGTTGGGTTCTGGTCAGCCTCGGCCTGTTTGGTGCGGCGCTGCTTTATGGTGATGGTATGATTACTCCGTCGATTTCAGTGCTCAGCGCCGTCGAGGGTATCCAGATCATCGCGCCCAGCTTCAGCCCGCTGGTTATTCCCGTGACCATCGTCATTCTTGCCGGGCTGTTTCTCTTTCAACATAACGGCACGGCCAAGGTTGGTTCATTTTTCGGCCCGGTCATTCTTCTCTGGTTCATCTCTATCGGGCTCTGTGGTCTTGTTGAGATCGTCAAATATCCGGCCATTCTCAAAGCGGTCTTGCCCTGGTATGGCATCGAGTTTCTCGTAAATAACCATGCCAAGGGCTTTCTGGTGCTTGGTGCGGTGTTTCTTGCCGTTACCGGCGCCGAGGCGCTGTATGCCGATATGGGCCACTTCGGAAGGCGGCCGATCCGGCTGACCTGGAGTCTGCTGGTGCTTCCCGCACTGCTGCTGAACTATTTCGGCCAGGGGGCGGTGCTGCTCTCCGAACCAGCCAAGTCCTGGAATCCATTCTATGCCCTGGTGCCGTCATGGGGCATCATTCCGATGGTCATTCTGGCCACGCTTGCCACCATCATCGCCTCGCAGGCGCTTATCACGGGGGTCTTTTCGCTGACCCAGCAGGGTATCCAGCTCGGTTATATTCCGAGGCTCACCGTACAGCATACTTCAGCCAGTCATATTGGCCAGATTTACGTTCCAGCGGCCAACTGGGCACTGATGTTCTCTACGATCGCACTTGTTGCCGGTTTCGGCTCATCAAGCCGTCTTGCTTCGGCGTACGGCGTGGCCGTCACGGCCACGATGCTGATATCGGCTGTACTGTTCTACTATGTCGCGCGTGACCTCTGGAGCTGGAACCCCGTTGCCCTCAACGCGCTGATGGGATTGTTCATGCTGATCGATCTGTCGTTTTTCGGGGCCAGCGTCAGCAAGCTGTTCCACGGAGCCTGGTTTCCGCTGGTCATCGGACTTGTGCTTTTCACCCTGATGCTTACCTGGAAGCAGGGGCGTTTGCTGCTGATGAAGCAGATTCAGGATCGCACGCTCACGGTCAGCGAGTTTACCGAAAGCCTGGCCATTCAGCAGCCACAACGGGTCAAAGGCCAGGCGGTCTATCTGACGGCCAATCCTGATGTGGTGCCTATGGCCCTGTTGCACAACATGCGCCACAACAAGATTCTGCATTCAGAGGTAGGCCTGTTGCATTTCTCCACCGAGCGTGTGCCTCGTGTGCCGAACAGCAAAAAAGTGGACGTTGTCCAGCTCAACTATGGCCTGTACCGGATTGTTGCACGGTATGGTTTCATGGAGTACCCGAATATCCGGCAAGTGCTTGCCTTGGCCAACCAGCAGGGAATGCATTTCAGGCCTGAGGCTATCAGTTTCTTTCTCAACCGGGAAAAGATCGTTACGGGTATGAAATCGAAAATGAGTAACTGGCGGAAAAAACTGTTCGCATTTATGGCTCGTAATGCTCTGAGCGCCACGGCTTACTACGATCTTCCCTCGGGGCAGGTTATCGAAATAGGTGTGCAGGTACAGATTTAATACTGCTTTTTCCGCGCTTGTATTTGTTTTCTGTATATTATTATCTACATTGGTATATAGGAAGGGAAAAGAGCTTTCTGTATCTTGATGCAAGAACTTGTCCAGCATATCATTGAGCACCCGGCTTCGTCACTGCTTGTCATTTTCAACCTCATTGTGATCGAAGGTCTACTGTCGGTGGACAACGCGGCAGTACTTGCGACCATGGTTCTTGATTTACCCCAGAAACAGCGTCCAGCAGCTTTAAGGTATGGTATTTTAGGTGCTTATCTGTTTCGGGGCCTTTTCTTGGTTTTTGCTGCTTTTCTGGTCAGTGCCTGGTGGCTCAAGCCTTTTGGCGGGCTTTACCTGCTCTATCTTGTTTGGAACTGGTGGGACAGCCGGGGCGCAAAGGATGCAGGTGCAATGAATACAGAAAAGCGTGACAATCGCCTCTATCGATTCGTTGCTGGCCGAATCGGGCCGTTTTGGGCTACAGTGGTGTTTGTCGAGATGATGGATATCGCTTTTTCGATCGACAATGTCTTTGCGGCAGTAGCCTTCACGGACAATCTCATTCTGGTTTGTACCGGTGTTTTCATCGGTATCCTTGTCATGCGTTTTGTTGCGTATGGCTTTATACGATTGATGGAAGAGTACCCATTTCTGGAGAGTTGTGCCTATATCGTTCTTGCTGTTCTTGGCTTGAGGCTAACCTTCTCCTTTTTTGAGCATCTCTGGCCAGGAATGGTGATCCTTGGTTATCTCGAAGGACACCAGGCCGATATTGTGATGTCGGTCATTACCGTGACCATTTTCCTTGCGCCTTTGGTTACCAGCGCCCTGTTCAATGTGCCGGCAAAGGAAGGTGCCGAATGAGATGCGGAGGGGCTTTTCTGCTGCACGAAACAACAATTTCCGATGGCAGTTGCCATGACTGCGTCGTGACTGTTTTTCGTTGAGTACACACAAATTATCAACAGCTATTTATTGACTGCCATGACGACTACACACAGCGGATTCAATCATCGTCTCAGAAATTATATCCTTAAAAAGCATGGTTCAGTCAACGCTTTCTGCAGGGCGGTAGGTATCAAATATCCAGCGCAGATGACTCCATATCTCAAAGGCAAGTGCCTGCCGGGAAAAAAGATGCTGGAACGGCTCGAAAAGGATGGGGCCGATATCGATTGGATTCTCACCGGCCATGCTGTAGGAGAACAGACCAGTCCGATCAGCGACGCGTTAGCGCTTTCCCGTTACAGGATGGATATTGATAATCTGCTCCGGCAGGTGCGGATGCACATTGGTCGCTTTGAAGAACGCCTCAAGCCAGCCATTGAAGCCTATGCCGTGCTTGACGACGAAGAGAAGATCGTCGACTTGAGTAGCTCGATAGAGAAATTTCTGGATTTTGCGCCCGGTTCGCTTGCCGGTGTGGCGCTTTCGGAAATTCTTCATCCGGACGACTACCTGCATTTCAAGACGGCGCTTGATCGCCAGAAGCCTCATGAGGCGGTGCTCATGTTTTACTCGAGATTCAAGACCGGAGATGGTTCCTGGCTGAATGTCGAGTGGAGCCTTTCGGTCAAAAGAAAGCCCATGACTGATCAGGACGAATACACGATTATTCTGCGCAAAACGGATAACCCTCTTTTCTGACCGCTTCGGGCAACGCCGGCATTTCATATGCTGAATGCCGGTAGCAAGCAACAGGCCTCTTTCGCCTTTATGGCAGAGAGGCTTTTTTGCATGTTATTCCATGGGGTGGTATTGCTCTGTCCCCGGATCGAGGGCATGGCAGGGAAGAACAAACTATTTTTTCTCGGCTGTGGTTGGTTAAGAAAAAAAGGAGCTTGTATGCGTCTGATTCTCATGACAGGTAAAGGTGGCGTTGGCAAAACCTCTACGGCTGCGGCTACCGGTCTGCGTTGTGCCGAGCTTGGTTACAGAACCCTGGTTCTGAGCACTGACCCGGCGCATTCGCTTGCCGACAGTTTCGATGTGCCGCTTGGCCATGAGCCTCGCAAGATTTGCGAGAACCTCTGGGGCGCTGAACTTGATGTGCTCGAAGAGCTCGAGCACAACTGGGGCAGCGTCAAACGCTATATGACCGAAGTGCTTCAGGCCAGGGGGCTGGACGGCGTGCAGGCCGAAGAACTCTCCATCCTGCCCGGCATGGATGAAATTTTCGGGCTGGTCAGGGTGTTTCGCCATCACAAGGAGGGCAATTTCGATGTGCTGATCATCGATTCTGCTCCTACCGGCACAGCATTGCGCCTCCTGAGCATTCCCGAAGTGGGTGGCTGGTACATGCGACGGTTGTACAAACCGCTCGAAAAGATGGCTGTGTACCTGAGGCCGCTGGTGGAGCCGATTTTCAAGCCGCTTGCCGGCTTTTCGCTGCCCGACAAGGAGATGATGGATCTGCCCTACGAGTTTTACGAGCAGATCGAAGCGCTGGGCAAGATACTGACCGACAACAATGTGACGTCCGTGCGCCTGGTTACGAATCCTGAAAAGATGGTCATCAAGGAGTCCCTGCGGGCGCAGGCTTATCTCAGTCTCTACAACATCGCCATCGACATGGTTGTTGCCAACCGGATCATTCCCGATGAGGTGACCGATCCCTATTTCCAGTACTGGAAGGAGAACCAGACGCTTTACAGGCAGGAGATTATCGACAGTTTCAGCCCGCTGCCTGTCAGGGAGGTGCCTCTCTATTCAAGGGAAATATGCGGTATGGCCACCCTTGAAAAACTCAAAGAGATGCTTTACGGAGACGAGGATCCTTCACAGGTTTATTTCCGGCGGAATCCCTATCAGATCAAACAGTCGGAAGGCGGATACGATCTTGAACTGCTGCTTCCGGGCCTTCCTGATGAATCAGTTCAGTTGAGCAAGAGTGGTGACGAGCTGAATATCAGGATCGGTAACCACCGGCGGAACATGGTACTGCCTCAGGCGCTGGCGACGCTTAGAACCACCGGGGCGCGACGGGAAGGTGACCGGCTTATCATCGGCTTTTCAGAAGAGCTTTCGTGAGTGGGCTGCCGGAGAGATGCAGATAGGCAAAACAGCTCCTGCTTCTAAAGGATGAAAAAAAGTGTAGAGTTTTTTTGATTTTTTTTATACAATCAACGGTAACAAGCTTTTTATATGCAGGGCTATACGCCGTTGAATCAACGGGAAGGAGGGGTAATGTCGCAATTCAGGGTCGGTGACTCAATCATTTATCACAAGCCAAAAAGCTCCGTGTCGCCAGGGCCGAGAGCAAGGCAGGTCTACGCCCTTGAGCATGGTGAGCATTATCATTATGTGGTTGACAAGTTCTGGAAAGTGACTTCTGTTAACGGCGACGGCACGATCGAAGTGATCACTCGTACGGGTAAAACGCATCTCCTGCCGGTCAACGACCCCAATATCAGCAAAGCCCATCCCTTGCAGCAGCTTTTTCACAGGAAGCGCTTTCCCAACTGATCAAAAAAAGCGTCTCTTGTCATGAGGGACACGCTTTTTGCCTGCACTTAATTTTCCCATTCGCCAACCGGCTCTGATCCGGTACGGAGGTGTTTGGCCTCAGTATCGAACCAGAGTGGTTTTTCATGCCGCAGCATGCTTGCTACAACCTGGAACTCGGACGGGTTTGTGAACAGGTGGTTTTCGATGAGCTGGTTGCTTGAATCGTACAGCGCGATTCTTCCTTTGTGCTCAGCCAGATCCCAACGGCTGTAGTAGCTTGCGACAAGAATGTTAGCCATAATGGAGCCTTTCCTGTTTAGCGTTACGGCCTCAGTTATTTATCGATGAAAACAGCGTTGTTGAGCGTTGCCCAGCCGCGTGTCGCCTTTTTGCCTGAAGGCGTGGTCGTGGCTGGAGAGATGAGCGCATTGGTCAGGTTCACTCCGATCAAGGTCGCACCGGTCAGGTCAGCCCCTTTCAGGGAAGCTTTTTCCAGATTGGCGTCGAACAGCGAGGCATTGGTCAGTATCGCTCCATCCAGATTCGCCCCGTAAAGCATCGCTCCATACAGTATGGCACCCTTGAGGTTGGCGCCTGAAAGGTCAGCACCCTTCAGGAATGCCCTGTCGAGGTTCGCACCTTCAAGATTCGCACCTTTCAGGTTTGCCTCTTTCATGTCAGCTCTCTGGAAGTTGACTCCGGCCAGGTTCGCTCCCGCCAGATTGGCCTTGTCAAGGTTGGCCCGCTCGAAATCAGACTTAGATAGTGACGCTTTTCTCAGATCGACGCCACCGAGTTCTGCATGACCAAGTTTTTCCTCGGTCATTTCGATTTTCGCTTCAGGATTGTTCTGTCGCATGGCATTCCACTCCTCGACCTCCCTTACATCTGGCACGGGCTGTGCTGGAATGGCCTGAACGCCTCCCGCTGGCATGTTCTCCGGAATGATCACCGGCGCGGCTACGACCGGCGGCACGAACTCCAGTGGCGCGGCAGGTTCCTCTTTGGCGAAACGGGCGTCGTGCATCATTGCCCAGCCGCGAGTGACCGGCTCGCCCGAGGGCAGTACGCTGTTGTTTGACAGGGCAGCATCTTTCAGTATGGCGTTTCCGAGGAATCGTGCTTTGTTGAACTGTGTGCCCTTGAGGTTTGCGCCTTCCATATCCGCTTCGAACAGCACCGCATCTTTGAGGCTGGCCTGTTCCAGATCGGCACCACTCATCTTCACCCATCTCAGGTTTGCTCTCGCAAGATTGGCCGCTTTCAGAGAGGCATCTTTCATGAAAGCACCGTTCAGGTTCGCGTCAGCAAGCCAGGCGTGGGCGGCATTGACGGCTTTCATGTTGGCTTTTTTCAGATAAGTCATTGACAGGTTCGCACCCTCGAGATTTGCCTTGTCGAGTGACGCGCCGCTGAGATCGGCTTTGGAGAGATTGGCTTTCGACAGATTCGCGCCGTTCAGCTTCGCATCCTCGAGATTGGCTTTGGAGAGGTCGATAGCAAGCTCCGGATGTTGATTTCGCATGGCATTCCATTCAGCGACGCTTTTCTGGAGCAACTGCAGCTGATCGCGGTTATAGGCATGGGCAATGGATGGGGCGGAGAGCGTGATCGCAAGAATGATTGCCGGAAAGGCCGGGCTGTGGATTTTCATGGTGCGATGTTGTATGGTGTCTGGAAGAATGCTGACTTGACGGGCGTGCCGTTCGTTTTCCGTTGCAAGCAGCAGCTTATGTTGAAACTTAATGAAAAAGAGAGAGTCCATCAGGCTCTTTCCCATACTGGCGTTCTCTTTTTTATAAAAAAATGCTGGAAACAGAGTGCCTGTAGAAATGGTTTTGTTTGTTGAATACCAGTTTGAAAGGAAACTCGATAATCAGGAAGCATCATGGCTCATAAATCGGAATACGGAAAAAAAGTGCTGGTGGCCGGAGCTACGGGCAAAACCGGCAGTTGGGTTGTCAAGCGCCTGTTGCATTATGGCGTGCCGGTCAGGGTTTTTGTCAGATCTGAGGAGAAAGCGAGAAGTCTGTTCGGAGAGGGCGTCGAGGTTGCGACTGGGAAAATCCAGGATGCCGAGGCAATCCGCCGGGCGGTCAGCGGCTGTGACGCGGTCATCTCTGCGCTCGGTTCATCGGCGATGAGCGGTGAGGCCTCGCCGTCTGAGGTTGACCGTGATGGCGCGATCAGGCTGATCGACGAGGCCGCCAAGGCTGGCGTGCGGCATTTCGCAATGGTCAGCTCAATTGCGGTGACCAAGTGGTTTCATCCGCTCAACCTGTTTGGCGGCGTTCTCAGCATGAAGCTTGCTGCCGAGGAGCATCTTCGGAAAATCTTCGGTTCTGAAGGGCGTTCATACACGGTTATCCGCCCCGGTGGTCTCAGGGATGGCGAGCCGCTCCAGCACCGGCTGCATGTCGAGCAGGGCGATCACTTGTGGAATGGCTGGATGAACCGGTCAGACGTGGCCGAACTGGCCGTGCTTTCACTGTGGGTTGAAAAGGCGGCAAACAAAACCTTCGAGGTGATTATCGAGACTCCGGAGCCGCAGGAGTCGCTTGCCGACTGCTTTGACAAGCTCGCTGAATAGCAGGAGCTGGGGAGACTGCATACCGGAATCCCGACTTTGCCAGGATTCCGGTTCTGCAGGTGGTTGGCAATCTCTGATGAGCGGTTCAGATCTTCTTTGCCGGAAGAACCGATCCGATAGCGTTCGTGACGGTGCTCACTCCCGACTGGGCGACCGAAACGGCTGAATTTGCCACAGCTCCAGCCAGGTTGGCCACGGCACCACCAAGCTCTCCCAGCGCGCCGGTCAAGGTTCCGGCAGCCTCGCTCACCGTCTTGACCGATACCGAAACAGCGTTAGTAAGGCTCTGCGCAGCATTGGTGACGGCAGGCACTGCGGACTGGATGGTGTTTGAAATCAGATTGAGCTGGTTGACTCCGGCCTCAGTTATGCTTTTGACGGCGAAGTCGAATGACTTCATAGTGTCGATTTTTTCCTCGTCTGCCATAATGGTTTCTCCTTTTTTGATTTTGAATTGAGTCTTTGAGTGATCGAATTTCGTCCCGGCGCTGTCAGCAAATGGTAAATACCTCAAAAATCAACAGCACGGGTATTGCTCTGTAAAAATGTACTCATTCGCCGATAACCCTTCAAACGAAGGCGGATTGGAAAACAAAAAAGGGCTTTAAAGCCCTTTTTTTGCAACATCAGCGATGTTCACTTCTCAAATCTGCTTTTCACCTCTTTGCTCGGTGTGGCATAACCGGAATACTTCGGAGATGAACCCTTCAGCCCCGCGCTGCCGCCATAAAGATGAGGGTAGGCATTTGCACCGAGTCTTTTGGTAGTTTTGCCGATATTTTCAAGGGCATCACCGACTACCCACCAGTGGCCATCGATAAATACCTCAAGAAACCTGCCATAGGCTTCAGCTCCTTGGACGAATGCTCCGCTTGGGTTGTTCATGGTGAAAAATCCTTGTTAGTGAATAGTCATAGCTTACCCCAAGTTAAAAAAAATAATAGAGCGGTGCAACAAAGATTCTGCGGCTTTGTGCCGGTCAGGCCAACATGCGCAGGCACATGAGCAGTTCCTGGCCGCCAAACGGCTTTTTGAGCGTGGCATTGGCCCCAACGGCATCGGCAAGCAGCAGGAAATTTTCGGGACCAGCTTTTCCGCCACCCGAAATGGCCAGAATTTTCACGGCGGGATTGATCTTGCGCACCTCCATGATCGTTTCGATGCCCTCTTTTTCAGGCATGATCAGATCGGTGATAATAATAGAGATGTCTTTCTCCTGCTGAAGTTTGATCAATCCTTCTGCGCCGTTTTCCGCTTCGGTAACGGCATAGTTTTCCTTTTTCAGCGTTGTGGTTATGAATTTTCTGACGGAAGGATCGTCGTCGATGACAAGAATTTTCATATTTCTGTGAGGAGATTGGTTGTTGATGAGAGTACTTCTTTGACAGCCAACGCCAAGTGAGCGAGCTTGAGCGGTTTTTTTAACAGGCGGTTTATGCCGTAGTGTCTCAGCGGCATATCGTGGTCAATCATTTTTCCGTATCCAGTCATCAGAATCACTGGAATCGAGGGCGCGATTTTGTGGATCTCGCTGCTCAGCTGTATGCCGGTCATTTCAGGCATGGTCAGGTCAGTGATTACCAGGTCAAACTGGTCTGGTTGTTCTCTGAAGAGTTTCAGTGCCTCGACCGGAGAGTTTTCTGCCCTGATATTATAGCCGAGCTTGGTCATCATGATCGTTACCAGATTCACTGTAGCCGGTTCATCGTCGATAAAGAGCACACTGGCAGCATATTTTGCTAACAGGGGGTTTTGTTCCAATCTGTCGGGGGTGTTACTCTTGATAACCGGCAGCCAGACATGGAACGCAGAGCCCTTCCCTTGCGCGCTTTCGACGCTGATATGTCCGTTGGTGCCGGTCACGATGCCGTGAACGACCGACAGGCCGAGTCCAGAGCCTTTTTCGACCGATTTTGTCGTGAAGAATGGTTCGAAAATACGTTCTATGGCTCTGTTATCCATACCGGTTCCGGTATCGGAAATGATCAGTTCTGCATAGTTGCCATCAGGCAGTTCCGGTGCTATCGGCGGCATTCCGTTTCCGGTGCTCACTTCCCTGAGCACGATCTTCAGGACTCCGCCAGTCTGTTCCATCGCATGGAGGGCATTGGTGCACAGATTGACGACGACCTGGTGCATCTGGGTCGGGTCTGCGATAACCTTGTGGCATGAACTGTCAATATCCTCTTCAATGGAAACGGTCGATGGCAGCGATGGCCGCATAAGCCGGATCACTTCGTCAATGACCTCCTGAATGCTTACAGGCGCGGTCTTGCCCTCTTCTGCCTTGCTGAAGGTCAGGATTTGTGAGACAAGCTTTTGTGCCCGTTCTGCGGCCTGCATGATTTCAGCGAAATATTCATGTATCGGGTCATCTTCATCGATACCCGAAAGCCCCATTTCGGCGTAACCGAGAATCGGCGTGAGGATGTTGTTGAAGTCATGCGCGATACCGCCGGCCAGGGTCCCGATGGTTTCGAGTCTCTGCGATTTGCTCAGTTGCGATTCGAGCTTGCGTGTTTTTTCGAGTCTGGCGATCCGGTCGGTGACTTCGCACAGGATACCGTCGATTCCTGAAAAAAGTCCATCATCCGAGAACGATGACCTCATATGGTCTTCGATCCAGTGCAGTTTTCCCTCCGGGGTGACTATACGGTAGACCAGAGTAAGGGAATGTTTGGCTTCCCTGAGTTTGCTGTAGGCGTTGCTCAGCATATGCCGGTCATCATGGTGAATCATCGAAAGGGTGTTCAGCCGGGTTGTTCCGGCATGCTCTGAAACAAGGGTTTTCAGAAAAGCCGGTGGCCGGAAACGAACGGTGGCTTGCCCTGAGACATCAATGTGATAAATCGCCCCCGGGATATTGTCGACCAGCGCTTGCAGTTCCTCCGGCGCATTTTTTACCGGTGATTCGAGTTTGTCGTGCAGGCTTGCCAGTGCCTGCCGTGAACCGGTCAGGCATGACGGTTTACCGTTCTGGCTGCGTCCGGTGACCTTGCCGCAGTCGAGCACCCGGATCCATTCGCCATTCTTATGGCGGACCCGCAGTTCAAATTCAAAACGCTCCATGCTGCCATCCAGAAGCTCTTCTATCGATTTTGTGACCACGCCAAGATCAGCCGGGTGGCACAGCTCACGCCACTGTTCCATCGTCAGCATATCAAACTCGGCCGAGTTGTAACCGCTAATGACAGCCCATTGGCGGTCGATAAGAATCATCCCGTTTTCGACATTCCACTCCCAGTACCCTGCCCGGGCTGATTCAAGAGCCGTCTTCAGCGCCTCCGCCTTCTGTTCGGCAACCGCGGCTCTGCTTTCAAGCATGGCGATTTTTTGCTCAAGCGCTTCGATGCTCCCCTTGGGCATGTTGTTTTCAGCGCCTGCCGGCAAATGCGTTTTGTGCCTGTCCATTACTGAAAGTTTGTGACTTGGTGCAGTTCGCTGGTGGATAGGTTTTTGATATGACAAAAAACACCGATCGGGCTTATCGGTTCAGTTCCTCTATGATGCTCAGGAGCTCGCCGCTTTCAAACGGTTTGCATAGTGTGGCATCGGCTCCAACGGCTTTGGCCCGGTTGAGATAGTTTTCCGGAATGAGGATTCCTCCACCGGAGATAGCGACAACCTTGATCCATGGGAAATCTTCCCTGAGTTCGCTGATCATGGCGATACCCTCTTTTTCAGGCATCAGAAGGTCGGTGATGACAATGCGTATCTCGGGCGTTTTTCGGAGAAGCTGCAATCCTTCGTTGCCATTGGATGCCTGAACGGTAGCATAACCGTCCTCTTCGAGAATGTCGCAGATCATCTGCCTGATATCTTCCTCATCCTCGATGACCAGGATGGGATCATTGGTTTTCATAGTCCGTAGTGTTTTCGATGTTATTCAGAAACCCTACTCTGGTACATTGCGACACGGGCGGTAGATGGGGCCGTTATCTCACATATTACTTATACAAGATAAAGGTTTGTTAGCAAAAATGGTTATTTCCGTGCAAAAGACTCCCTGCCGGGAAGCAACGCTTCGACTCCGGCTGTCGTCAGGATGTTGGCCGTTACAGAAACGGCAATGTACCATGTCCATGCCAGGCCGAGGAACTTGAGCAGGAACACCACCGCCATACTGGCCAGCAGTCCGGCGATGAGGCTCGTTGAGCGGAAATTGCGGCTGCTTTTCGAGAGCAGGAACAGCCCGAGCAGGCCGCCATAGGTGAACGATGCGATTTCGAGGCCAAGCATGACGATTGCCTTGTCGTTTTCGTTGAACACAAGGGCGATGCCGATCAGCACCGCGGCCCAGGCGACGCTGATGAGGCGTGATGCGCTGAGCGACGCCTTGCCTTTCATGAGGTCGGTGACCGTCGAAGCGGCCAGTGAATTGATCGATGAGGCCAAGGTTGACATGGCGGCAGAAAGGATTCCGGCCAGCAGCAGCCCCTTGAGGCCGGCGGGCAGTGTTCTGACGATGAAACTGGTGAATTCGCGATCTTTGACGAGCGGTGCACCATGGAAAAACACATAGATCAGCGAACCTGCCAGGAGGAACAGCGCGAACTGGAAGAGCACGAAGACGCCGCTGGCGATCATCGCCTTGCGGGCCGAGCCGAGGCCGTCGCAGCCGAGCACGCGCTGCACCATCAGGTAATCGACGCCGTGCGAGCAGAGCGAAAGAAGGATACCGCCGGAAAAGGCGCTGACAAACGAGAGCGGGTTGGTGAAGATGTGCGGGTCGGTGTCGATGATTTTCAGCTTTCCGGCGGCCAGGAGCGGCGCGAGAAGATCGGGCAGCGGCGCGTCGAGGCGGGCGAGGATGAAGGCGATGGCGATAACGCCGCCACCGAGGTACAGCCCGAACTGGATGCTGTCGAGCCACACCACGGTTTTCAGCCCGCCCGAAATGGTGTAGACGAGGGTGACAATGCCGATGACCAGCACCGAGAGCGAGAGCGGCCAGCCGGTGACCGCCTGCACCACCACGCCGGTCGCGAGGAAGCGGATACCGTCGCCCAGAATCCTCGTTATCAGAAAAATCACCGAGGCGGTTTTCTGGATGCCGTGGCCGAACCTCATGCCGATCACCTCATAGATTGAGGTGACGCCATGTTTGAAATAGGTGGGCAGCAGGATGAAGCTGACCAGAATCCGCCCGACGATGTAGCCGAACGCGAGCTGGAGGAAGCTCCAGTCGCCCCGGTAGGCCAGGCCCGGAACGCTCACGAAGGTCAGCACCGAGGTTTCGGTGGCCACGATGGAGAGCATCACCGCGAACCACGGAAGCTTGTGGCCGCCGAGAAAGTAGTCGGAGGTCTGCTTGTTGCTCCGTCCTTGCCACAGACCGAGCATCATGTTGCCCGCCAGAAAGAGAATGATGATGGCGTAATCGAGAGGTTGCATGCTCAACAGGTGTCCGGATCGGTTGTGATGTCAGTTGTCGTACAGGTGGAAGTTGGGTTTGATCGCCGCGAACTCCGCCTCGTCTTTTTCCCACGAAGCGATGATTGCGGTGGCGTCTCGATTGTCGAGAATCATCGAGCGGATCGCGCTGCTTCCGGCAAGCAGGTCGAATGCCGGAATGTCGTCCCTGAATTCGTACACGCCGTCGAGAAAGGCGAGCTGTTCAGGATAGAGTTCGCACAAAGCGCAGGTCATGGCCACGCCGGTCGCGAAGGGGCGGAAGCGGGCGTGGTCGGTTACGTGCAGGTAAAGGCCGCCGATGGCCTCGCCAGCGTATTTGTGGAAGGTCGGGCGGAACCAGGTCGGACGGAACACGACGCCCTCCAGCGGCATCGAGGCGAGCCGCTCGGCCAGCGCTTCCGGATCGACAAATGCCGCGCCGCTCAAGAGGAATGGTGTGGTCGTTCCGCGCCCCTCCGAGATGTTCAGTCCTTCGAAGAGGCACATGCCGGGGTAGACCTCCGCAGCCTCGAACGATGGCATGTTCGGCGAGGGTGGCACCCAGGGCAGGCAGGTTTCCGGAAAGAGCATCTGGCGCGACCACCCCTGCATCGGAATCACGTTCAGGTTGAGGTCGAGCTTTTTGTAGTTGCGGTAGAAGTGGGCGATCTCTCCGGCGGTCAATCCGTGGCGCACCGGCAGCGGCATGACGCCGACGAAGGAGTGAAACGCCGGATCGAGCTGCGGCCCCTCGATCAGCGAGCCGCCAAGCGGGTTCGGGCGGTCGAGCACCATGATCTCGATGTCGAGTCCCTCGGCGGCCTTCATGAAGAGCGCCAGTGTGTTGACGTAGGTGTAGTAGCGCGAGCCGACATCCTGAATGTCGAAGAGCACCAGATCGAGTCCGTCGAGCAGCTCGCGGGCCGGGGCGAGCGAGTGCTCGCTGTCGCCGTAGAGGCTCACGATTTCGCAGCCGGTATCGGGCTGGTGGCCGACGGCGATCTGATCCTGCTCGACGGCGAAGAGGCCGTGCTCCGGCGAGAAGATTCTCGTCAGCTCGACGCCAGCGCGCTTGAGCAGCATCCACGAATATTCAAGCTGCATCGACACCGAGGTCTGGTTGGCGATCAGCCCGACGCGCCGGTGGCGTAGGACTTCGGGATTCTGGAGGAGTATGTCGAGACCGTTGATGACCATGCCGTTGCCGTTTGCGCTGTCGGGAGTTTACAGTGGAATGCGGATGCCTGGTGCGGCGATTGCGTTACGAAGCGTCTCGCCGCGTTCGATGATGGTGCCGGGCAGAAGCACCGAGTGCTCCACGATGGCTTCGGCGGCTATCGTGCAGCTCGCGCCGAGCACCGAATTTTCGACGTGGGCATCGGGGTTGATCGACGCATCATCTGAAATCATGTGCGGAAAAAAGCCGATCTCCCGTTGTATGCGCCCCGCAAGCTGAAGAATACGCAAATTATCGTCGAGGTTTGCGCGGTAAAAATTCGGCAGGGTGCCAATATCCTGCCACAATCCGCGATGCTCGAAGAATGCCAGCCCCCCGTTGTCTACCAGCCCGTAAAAGCCAGTTTCGACAATGCCGGAAAACTCGGTTTTCAGGTGGCGGAAAATCTCCGGGTTGAACACCGCCGTTCCGGTGTAGATAAACGATGACGAGAGGCCGGTGCCGCGCTGGTTCCTGAAATCAAGCACCAGTCCGTCGCGCACACCGATATACCCTATCTGCGCCGCCAGCGGAGTTTCATAGAGCGCGAGCGTGCCGCCGCAGCCAGAGCGCTGGTGCGTTTCGATGAGCAAGGGCAGGTTTATATCGCTGATGATGTCGCTGTTGATGAGCACGAACTCTTCTCCATCGAGCAGGTGCTCGCATTTTTTCAGCCCACCTCCGGTGCCGAGAATTTCACGCTCTTCCGAGAGTACGATTTCGAGGCTGCCGAAATCGTGGCGGTCAAAAAATTGTCGAAGGCTCTCCGTGTGGTGGTGGATGTTGATGATCGCTTTGCGGATGCCCGCCTCCTTGAGCAGGAACAGCGAGTAGCAGAGGCTCGGCACGTTCAGCACCGGAACGAGCGGTTTGGGCATCGTGTCGGTCAGCGGTTGCAGGCGGGTGCCGAAACCCGCGGCCAGGACGAAAGCGTTCATCGTGAAATTCCGGGAATGATCGGTTTGAGCAGGCGGCCAGCCATGGCAAGTTCGGACCTGGCTTCGATGTACTCCCTCAGGTAGCTGAGGGTTGCCGCGATGCTTGGTTCAAACGCGCGGTTACCAGCCACAGTGGTCTGGTAGCAGAAGGTGCCGATCGCCTTGACGTTGCGCTGGAAAGCCATCAGGTCGAACAGGCGGAGATACTCCGCTTCGCCCATCGACGTCAGCCCGAGTCGGACGAGCTGGTTGAAATGGTAGCGTTTTAGCTCATTGACCATGCCCGGATCGAGCCGGACGTAGGAATCGCGCAGGAGTGACACAGCGTCGTATTGAGGCAGGCCGAGCCGGGCGTCCTGGAAGTCGATGATGACCGGTTCATCGCGAAACAGCATGATGTTACGGCTATGGAAGTCCCGGTGGTTCAGTACGAAGTGCTCAGGCAATACGAGAAGATCGGTAATGGCGAGAAACTCGTCACGAAGCTCTGCGACAGCGCACTTATCGAGTTTGCCCTTGAAATAGCTGTTCAGGGCGTGTTCGATGAAGAAGTCGAACTCGAACATGAGCTTTTCGTGGTCGAAACTCAGCGAAAAGGGAAGCGTAGTCGTCAACGCATCCTTGTCGGGTCTGATCGACTGGATGCGAACGAGCAGGTCGATTACCTGCAGGTAGCGTGCCGAAAGCCGGTCGCGGTCGAGGAGCGGTACTTCGTCTTGCAGCATGAGGTCGCCGCAATCTTCGAGGCGTAACAGTCCATGCTCATGTACCATGCCGAGCAGTTCAGGCACCCGGATTCCGTGCCGCGCGAAGAGGTCGCGGACAATCAGGAAAGGATAGTTTTCCACTGCGGTTGCCCGGAACGCTGGATCGGCGCAGACGACCGATACACTGCCTTGGCCAGTGACCCTGTAGTACTGCCGGTTGGAGGCGTCGCCCTTGATGGTGCTGATGTCGAGCTGCGCCCGTTCTTCGGGCGGAAAGAGGAGTCGGATCGATTCCGGGAGTTCCATGTGGCGTGACGGGTGGATGCGGAGCCTAAAAAAAAAGCACCTTACACAAGTGCATAAGGTGCTTGAAGTCAGGTGGTGTACCTTATTTCTTCGGCGCGATAGCAGAAGAAACGCTCTGGAGAACCTGGGTGGCTGCACCAGCGAAGCTGCCGACCAGATCGGTAGCGGTCTTGCCGAGAGGCTCGGCAACGTCAGCCAATGCCTTCAGCGCGGTGTTGGCCACGTCGATCTGCATCTGGAAGAGCTTGCCGAAAGTTTCGGTAAGGGTGTTGATTGCACCCGCGACATCGATGTTTGTTCCGTTTGACATGATGCGTATATGTTTTGAGTTTTTAGAAAGCACATAAGAGAAATTCTCCGCACGATGGCAGGCTTTCGTGATAATGAAACAAAGCTAATATATTTTAAGCAGTTGCGCAAGGGCAGCGATGTAAAAAAAGTGTTGATAATCGCTTCTGTTTTCAGGGTTACTGCCGACAGTCGGGGGACGTATGGGGATGCCAGTTCGATGTAGTTGCAACCCGGAAATACTGGTGTGTTCGCCTTTGACAGATTTCAGGAGCGGTGGCCCTGGTCTGTTGCGCTGGCTGGGGTGATATGATCGTATCGAGTTGCGCCTTGCTGTCTGACGGCTATAGCTCCTGCCAGGTACTTGGCGCGGCAGCGAGGTTTCTTTGTTATATTTGCCAACTTTTTGCAGCAGGATACGTTCAACTTGATTTTTTATTCTGCGATTTGCCGATGAATTTGTTGAGAAGAAGCACGAGGAAGATTCCTCCGATGAAGAAACCGAGAGGAGCGAAAATCGTTGTATAGTTGAAAGTATCGGTCATGGTCGATGCTTTATTCATTGCACAGGGGTTGTCTGAGTAGGCAACCGTTTTTCAAGCGTTCAAAATAAACAAAAAACCGTCATTCCAACGGGCATTTGCCTGTGATGATCCGCTCGTTGAGTGCTGCCTGGCTATGCGGATCACGAAATGAGAGGGGGAACTCTTGGTTTTGGGGTGGCGTTCATTGAAAAATTACAAAACTTATTTCACGATCAAGCGGTGTTGTTGTTATGGAGGTTGTAGGAAGAAGCAGAGCAAAAGCGATCATCGAGTCGCACCTGAACGATTCGGTGGTCTATTTCTCCGATCATGTCAGGATTCTTAAGTGTAATCCATATTGTACCGGCGTCACCTACCTGAAAGAGCACGGAGTCTATCAGTGGATTTTCCAGGTCAACGATCCTCGGGAAAATCCCATAACAGCGGTTTTTTTCGTGACGCAGAACGAAGAGCACCTCGATAGCTCGCGTACGGTTCCGGCAGGTCCGGTTTCGGAGGGAGAGAGTTTTCCCGACTCTGCTGTTTCGGGCCGGTGCATCCAGTGGGTCAACGCTCCGAAGGTGCCCGATGTGCCGTTGAACGAGAAGAACACCTTTGTCGGGCAGGCCAACACGAGGATTTGTCTCTACCATCTCGAAGACCGGCGTACCGAAGTTCATTTCGAAACCGACATCACGCTCGATTTTGAACTCTCCTTTCCGCTCAACCTCATGCCGGAAGGCATACTCAAATTCATGACCGAGGCGATCATGTCCAAGATCATGCAGCAGGCCACCGAAAGCATGCTCTGCCAGGTGCAGTCCGACCTGTGCTGTACCACCGCGGAACTGGACGCTTCGGGCGGCAAGGTCTGAGTCCTGCTGCCGGTTTTCTCTGATTCCCTGTACGGCTGAATGCTATTTAGTTGCACAGGGAATTGTTTTTTTTTATTTTCAATACCCTAACGGGGTATAGGTAAGATAAAACGGTTTTCCCGCACAGGCGGGAGAGGGGGGCAGACGATGAACGAAGAGTGCCGGATGGACGATGTAATCGTCAGGCTCAAGAAGGTGAACGGTCAGATACAGGCACTGATGCGGATGATCGAGGCCGGTGATGAGTGCGACAAGGTGGTGACCCAGTTCCAGGCTGCCAAGGCGGCCCTCGACAACACCTTTTCCCTCGTGCTGAACCGGAACCTGAAGAACTGCCTGAGCCGACAAGATTCAGAAAGCGTTGAAAAGATTATCAAACTCATATCGAAACAATAGATGACCAAGAAGGCAACCAGAAAGTTTTTCGGCCTGCTCATAGCGGGTTTCGCCACCTGTTCGCAGGCCGATGCGGCCACCATGAGACTTTCGCTCGACGATGCGCTGAAGATGGCGCGCGAGCGCAATACCATGCTCAAGGCGCAGCGCGCCAAAAACGACCAGGCCGATGCACGGATCGTACAGAGCAAGCAGGCTTACCTGCCGAAGGTGACGCTCTCCGAAACCCTGTTGCACTCCAACGATCCCGGCGCGGTGCTGGTAGGCAAGCTCCAGCAGGAGAGCGCGTACTACAATTTGGGTATAATGGATATGGGCGATTTCTCGCTGCACAACCTCAACCATCCTTCGGCGATTACCGATTTTCACACGAGCCTCCAGGTGCAGCAGCCGATCTACAATCGCGACGCCATCATTGGCGGCAAGATGGCCCGGAGCGCGCGTAAGGCACAGGGCTTCATGACCGATCGCGCGGTGGAGAATATTGACCTGAATGTCAAAAAGGCCTTTTATGGCCTCATTCTCGCCAAGAAGAACCTCGATGCCACCGAGCAGTCGATCCGCATCATGCAAGGTTACAGCAGCGAAGCCGCAAGCGGTTATGCCGTCGGTCTGGTGACCAAGTCCGACAAGCTCTCCACCGAGGTGCGCCTTGCCGAGTTGCGTGATCAGAAACTCCAGATTCAGGACGCCATAAAGAACGCCCAGGACGCTCTTCGCACGATGCTAGCTCTTGGCCCGGACGACACCGTTCAGCCGGTTGGAGACCTGAAAGTCGACGTGAAGCTTCCAGCCTCGGCTGCAAAGGCAAATGCCGACGGGCGCAGCGATCTCAAGGCGCTCGAAGCTTTTCAGGAGGTCACCGGCTATCAGCACGACATGGCTCGCGCACAGTATCTGCCAAGGGTGAACGCTTTCGCCCAGCAGAACTGGCACGACAACAGCTTTCTCGGCACCGAGGGGTCGAGCTGGACGATCGGCCTGAACGTTCAGTGGAACATTTTCGATGGCATGGCGACCAAAGGCAAGGTGCAGGAGGCCAAGGCCCAGGCGCTCGAGGCGCAGTACAACTACCAGGCGGCAAAGGAGCAGAGCGACATGGAGATCGCCGTGGCTCGCCGTGCGCTGGTCACTTCCCGCGAGCGTATCGCTTTGACGCAGAAATCGCTCGAAGCAGCAAAGGTCAGTTTCGACTTCATCGGCGAGCAGTTCAGAACCGGTATGGCGATGACCTTCGAACTCCTGATGCGCGAACAGGCATGGACCTGGGCGAAGATGCGCCTCAACCAGGCGAAGTATGATTACTGCATCGCCAAAAGCGAGCTGGAATATTACAGCGCCCGTTGAATTTTTTTCAGTCGTGACAGCAAAACTGAAAACCATGAAAGGCATGAGCACCCGAATCATCGTGCTGCTTTTTCTGCTGCTGCCCGCGCTGCTCGGCGCATGTGGCGGCCATAAAAAAGAGCAGTCCGCATTTCCATCCGCCAGCCCGACAGCGCCTGCTGTCGCTGCGAAGCTCGCGACCGTTACGGAGTCCGCTGACAGATTCGGCCAGAAGATGCTGCTCGTACCGGCTTCGTCGGTATTGAAAAAAGAGGGGATCGATCAGGTTTTCGTTGTCGGCCCGGACAGCACCGTCACGCTGCGGTGGATCAGCACAGGCCATCTCCTGGGTAGAAACATCATCGTGCTCAGCGGTCTTGAAAAGGGTGAGGCAGTTGTCGAGTTACCCTCGGCAGAGCTGCGAGAGGGCGCAAGGATTACAACAGACACGCACACGCAAGACAGAGCGAAGGAGGCTCAACAATAATGAATGAAGGTATAGCCGGGAGGCTTGCAAAGCAGTTTATCAACTCGAAGATAACGCCGCTGCTCATGCTGGCCGCTCTTCTGGTAGGCATCATGGCGACGTTCATGACGCCGCGCGAAGAGGAGCCGCAGATCGTCGTGCCGATGGTCGATATTTACATCCCCTATCCCGGTGCGACCGCCGCCGAGGTTCAGGAGCGTGTAGCCAAACCCATCGAGCGCGCCGTGACCGAGATCAAGGGAGTCGACTATGTCTATTCGACCTCGATGCCCGATTTTGCGCTCGTGACCGTCCGCTACAAGGTTGGCGACAGCGCCGAGGAGAGCATGGTCAAGCTCTGGGCGACTTTGATGAAGTACATGGACAAGATGCCGCCCGGCGCGCAGATGCCTCTCATCAAGAAGGTCTCCATCGACGATGTGCCGGTGCTCAACCTCACCTTCTGGAGCAAGGACAAGAGTCCGTACGAGCTTCGCCGGATCGCCGTCAGCGTGGCCGACCAGCTCAAGCAGACCGAGAATATCGGTGACGTCGAGATCAAGGGCGGTCTGAAGCGCCAGATCAGGGTGCAGCTCGACAAGGGCAAGCTCGCGCGCTTCAACATCACGCCGCTGCAGATTGCCCGCCAGATCCAGAGCACCAACAGCCAGATGACTTCGGGTGATTTCAAGGACATGAACGAAAATATCGTCGTCAAGTCGGGCAAATTCCTGCAAAGCAAGGAAGATGTTGGCAACATCGTGGTCGGTATCTACGGTGTCGCGCCGGTGACGCTGAAAGATGTGGCCACCATCACCGATGGGCCGGAAGAGGTCAACAATTATACCGCATTCGGCTGGGGCGCGGCTTCCGGCGAGAAGGACAAGTCCGACTATCCCGCTGTGACCCTCACGGTTGCCAAGAAGCAGGGCACCGACGCTACAGCGCTTGCCGACAAGGTTCTGGAGAAGGTTGACGGCATGAAAGGCTCGGTCATTCCTGCCGACGTGACCGTCACCGAGACGAGGAACTATGGCGAGACCGCGTCCGAAAAAGTGTTCACGCTGCTCGAGCACCTCATCATGGCGGTCGTCGCCGTGACGATCGTGGTGGGCTTCTTCCTCGGCTGGCGTGGCGCGCTCGTGGTGTTCATGTCGGTGCCGATCACCTTCGCGCTCACGCTGCTGGTTTACTTCCTCTTGCACTACACGCTCAACCGCGTGACGCTCTTCGCGCTCATCTTCGTGACCGGCATCGTGGTCGATGACTCGATCATCATCGCCGAGAACATTCACCGCCACTTCGCCATGAAGCGCCAGCCGCGCCTCCAGGCGGCGATCACCGCCATCAGCGAAGTTGGCAACCCGACCATTCTGGCCACCTTCACGGTCATCGCGGCGGTGCTGCCGATGGTCTTCGTCTCCGGCCTGATGGGCCCGTACATGAGTCCGATGCCGATCGGCGCTTCGATGGCGATGATCTTCTCGCTCCTCGTCGCGCTCATCGCCACGCCGTGGCTTTCGTTCCGCCTGCTCAAGTCCGACGAGGGGCACCACGAAGAGTACGACATCAGGAAGACCGGCTATTACAAGATGTTCGACAAGGTGCTCACTCCCTTCATCGACAGCACCTTCAAGACCTGGGTCGCCTTCGGCGTGGTCGGCCTGATGCTGGCCGGAGCCATCGCCATGATTCCGCTCAAGATGGTGGAGATGAAGATGCTGCCGTTCGACAACAAGAACGAGTTCCAGGTGATCATCGACATGCCCGAAGGCACGGCGCTCGAAAAAACCGCGCAGGTGGCCAAGGAGATTTCGGGTTATCTGAAAACCGTGCCGGAGGTCAAGAGCAGCCAGTACTATGCCGGCGTCAACGCACCGATCAACTTCAACGGTCTGGTGCGCCACTACTATCTGCGGCGCGGCGACAACATGGCCGACATCCAGGTGAACCTGGTGCACAAGAGCGAGCGCAGTGCGCAGAGCCACGACATCGCCAAGCGCGTGCGTGCTGGCGTGCAGGAGATCGCCAACAGGTATGGCGCCAACGCCAAGATCGTCGAGATTCCCCCAGGCCCGCCGGTGCTCTCCACCATCGTGGCCGAGATTTACGGCCCCGACGAGGCGTCGCGCGTTGCGCTCGCCAAAGAGATCAAAAAGGCGTTCGCTTCGACTCCCGGGGTGGTTGACGTCGACTGGATGGTCGAGGACGACCAGAAGGTGTACGACCTCGTGATCAACAAGGAGAAAGCCGCATTCCGTGGTGTGACTCCCGAGCAGATTGCCCAGACCCTTCGCATGTCGCTGGCTGGCGTCGATGTTGGCATCGTGCACCTGCCGGACGAACTCGAACCGGTCGCGATCCAGCTTCGCCTGCCGAAGGCCGACAGAACCTCGCTGAAGGACCTGTCCAACATCTTCGTGCAGTCGCAGGGTATGAATTCACTGACCACGAGGCTCCGTCCGGGCATGCAGATTCCGCTCTCCGAGCTGGTAACCATCAAAGAGAAGGTTCAGGACAAGAGCCTGTTCCGCAAAGACCTGAAGGATGTGGTCTATGTGACTGCCGACGTGGCGGGCGTGACCGAAAGCCCGGTCTACGCGATGCTTGAACTCGACAAGAAGATCGAGGCAATCAAGGTGCCCGGCGGCTACAAGGTCAGCCCGCTCTACACCGCGCCTCCGAAAACCGAAGGCAAGCTCGCCATGAAGTGGGACGGCGAGTGGCAGATCACCTTCGAGGTGTTCCGCGATCTCGGCACGGCCTTCGCGGTGGTGCTGGTCATCATCTACATGCTGATCATCGGCTGGTTCCAGTCGTTCAAGACACCGCTCATCATGATGATCTCGATTCCGCTGAGCCTGGTCGGCATCATTCCCGGCCACTTCATCCATCATGCTTTCTTCACGGCCACGAGCATGATCGGCATGATCGCGCTTGCGGGTATCATGGTGAGGAACGCGGTGCTGCTCATCGACTTCATCCAGATTCGCCGCGAAGAGGGGATCGGGCTGAAGCAGGCGGTCATCGAGTCGGCTGCCGTCAGAACCCGCCCGATCATTCTGACCTCCGGTGCGGTGGTTATCGGTTCGGTTGTTATGCTTTTCGATCCTATCTTTCAGGGTTTGGCCATCTCGCTCATCTGGGGCGGCGTGCTCTCGACCATCCTGACGCTCGTGGTGGTGCCACTGGTTTACTACCTGAGTGAAAAGAAGGGTGAGAAAAAGAGGCTCGAAAACATGAAGTCGGCATAACCAAAAAGGATACATCTGATGAAACTGATCGCCCTCATAGGAGATGAAGAGACCCGGCCGCTGATTCGCAAGATGTTCACGGCGCACCAGGTAACCCTGTTCAGCAGCATCGCCATCAGAGGATGTTCATGCGAGACGGGTGGAGAGCCGGTCGCATGGTGGCCCGCGGGCAAGGATATTCCCACGGTCTATTCATCCCTTTGCTTTGCGATTCTCGAAGACGAGAAGGCGGAAAAGATCATGAAAGACATCGAGGCGAACCCTCTTGCCGTCGATCCGGCATTTCCGTCGAGGGCGTTCATGATGAATGTCGAAAAGATGATCTGAGGAGCATGGCCATGGGTATGCAGGTCGAGCAGATAAGAACGGGCGGGGATCGCAATTTCGGCTATCTCTGCGCCGACAAGGCGACAGGCGAGGCGTTTGCGGTCGATCCCTCCAATTCACCAAAAGCGCTTGTCGATGCCGCCAGTCAGCGAGGGTGGCGGCTCGTGTGGGCCTTCTGCACCCATGGCCATGCCGACCACACCAACGGCAACGCGGAGTTCGAGCGCCTGACAGGCCTCCGTGTGCGGCTCTTCGGCGACCGCGACGCCCGTTCCGGCATCGAGGTCGCCCACGGAGCGCGTTTTCCGCTTGGCGAGGGCAGCATCTTGATTATCCACACTCCCGGTCACACGCCGGACTCGATCTCCCTTCTGGCCGGAGATGCGCTTTTTACCGGCGACACGCTCTTCGTAGGCAAGGTCGGCGGCACGTGGAGCGAGGCGGACGCCCGGTTGGAGTACCGTTCACTGCACGAGCGACTGATGGTGCTACCGGCTGGTACGAATGTATTTCCCGGTCATGATTATGGCACGGCGCCAGTTTCGACCATTGGTCATGAAAAAACTACCAATCCGTTTCTGCTTCAGCCCGATGCAGAATCGTTTATTGACCTGAAAAACAACTGGTCTGCCTACAAAAAAGCACACGGAATCAGCTGAATTTTTCCCCGTTCGCTTGATTTTTGTCTCTTCTTTGCTTTTCTTGTTTAATTATGCTTCTTAGGGTTTTTGCCCCGTAGCGCGCCTTCCTTACAGTTAAAACATTCTGACACAGTTTCTACGCTATTAGTTTTCAAGCAATAGTAACGGGACAGTCTGTCCTTTTTTAAACGAGAGAACATCGATATGGATCAGCTCATTACCTTAAGGACCCTGCCGGTTTCTGCCCTCATGCAGAAGGATTATCATACCATCAAGGGCAGTTCTACCGTTGCCGAAGCGTTGCAGCTCATGAAAAAAAGCGGTGAGAGCGGCCTTGTGGTCGAGCCTCGCAACGAGGATGACTGCTATGGCATTGTGACCGAAAAGGACATTCTTGAAAAAGTGATCGATCCGGGTGAAGACCTGCACCGTGATCCCTGGAATACGCCGGTGTTCCAGATCATGAGCAAGCCGATCATCAGCATCAATCCGAGCATGAGGATCAAGTACGCGCTTCGCCTCATGAAACGCACCAACGTTCGCCGACTCACCGTTATGGAGGGGAACAAGGTCATCGGCGTGCTTAACATGACCGACGTCCTTCACGCCGTTGAGGAGCTTCCGGCACACGACGACCATATCGCCTTGTAAGCGGCCAGCCCGCTGTTGACCGGATTTCACAGCCGGAGCAGTTTTCATCATGAAAGCACGGGCGCCGCAGCAGGCGGTCGGCCCTTTTTCCAACCAGCCAGCCTGCCATTCGGCAGACAGGCAAGGATTTCCGATTGTTTATGAAACCATTTGATATCGTCATCGTCGGTGGTGGCGGTGCCGGACTTTATGCGGCCATGGAGGCAATGAAGACCAATCCGGGCCTGAACATCGCCGTGCTTTCAAAGATCTATCCGAACCGCTCCCACACCTCTGCGGCGCAGGGCGGAGCCAACGCGGCGCTGGCCAACAAGGCCAAGGACGACACGGTCGAGATGCATATTTTTGATACCATCAAGGGCAGCGACTATCTGGCTGACCAGGATGCGGTTGAGGTGCTCTGTTCCGAAGCTCCGAAGATCATCCGCGAACTCGACAACATGGGCACGCCGTGGTCGAGGATGGATGACAAGACCATCGCTCAGCGTCCCTTTGGCGGCGCCGGGCGTCCGCGTTGCTGCTATTGCGCAGACAAGACAGGCCACACCATTCTCCAGACCCTGTACGAACAGTGTCTGCGCAAAGGCGTGTTCTTCTTCAACGAATATTTCGCGCTTGATCTTTCTATGGATGGCAGCCGTTCCCGCGGTCTGATTGCCATGAACATCAAGACCGGTAAAGTTGAGGCTTTCCCGGCGAAAACGGTCATTTTCGCCACCGGCGGTTACGCCAAGATGTACTGGAACCGTTCCAGCAATGCGGCGGGCAATACCGGCGATGGTCAGGCCATTGCCTACCGCGCGGGCATTCCACTCAAGGACATGGAGTTCGTGCAGTTCCATCCTACCGGTTTGCGCAAAAGCGGCCTGCTTGTGACCGAGGGTGCCCGTGGCGAGGGTGGCTATCTGGTCAACGCGCTCGGCGAGCGCTTCATGTCGCGCTACGCTCCAGAAAAGATGGAGCTTGGCCCGCGTGACCTCGTCTCCCGTTCGCTCGAAACCGAAATTCTCGAAGGTCGCGGCTTCGACAGCCCGGCAGGCAAATATCTGCATCTCGATCTCCGCCATCTCGGCGCTGATCTCATCAAGTCGCGCCTCCCGCAGATTCGCGAAATGTGCATGTACTTCGAAGGCGTCGATCCGATCGACGATCCGGTGCCGGTCAGGCCGACGGCTCACTACTCGATGGGCGGCATCGATACCGACAACTTTGGACGCACCGTCATGGAGGGGGTCTACGCCGCTGGTGAGTGTGGCTGCGTTTCGGTGCATGGCGCGAACCGCCTGGGCGGCAACTCGCTGCTCGACATCCTCGTGTTTGGCCGCATCGCCGGAAGGGCCGCTGCCGAAGAGTGCGGCAAATTCAATCCATCCGCCATTCCCGCATCCGAGGTGGCCGAAAAAGAGCACGAGCTGCGCAGCTTCATGCAGCCGCGCGGCCACTACGAACGCTACGGCACCCTGCGCGAAGATCTGGGGCACACGCTTGGCGTGAATGTCGGCATCTTCCGTGAAGCCTCAAAAATCAAAAAGGGTATCGCGGATATCGAAGGCCTTCAGGATCGCTTCCGGCACGTCAGGGTTTTCGATACGGGCGACATCTACAACACCAATCTGCTCCAGGTGCTCGAACTGAAGAACATGCTCGACCTGTCCGAAACCGTGGCCGAGGGCGCTCTTGCCAGGGAGGAGAGCCGTGGCTCGCACACCAGGACCGATTTCCCGACGCGTGACGACGAGAAGTGGCACAAGCATACCATTTATACGTACGAGAGTGGCCGCCCGAAGCTTGCATACAAACCGGTCACGATGGGCCGCTACGAGCTTCAGGAACGAACCTATTAATCCGAAGGATTTTCAATGAGCGATTCAACGATAAAGCATCATGAGGAGAGCCGGGATGTAACCTTCAGGGTTCACCGGTTCAATCCCCAGGTTGACAGCAAGCCCTATTTCGATGACTACACGATCAAGCTCGAAAAAGGTATCACCGTGCTCAGGGCTCTCAACTATATCAAGGAGCATGTCGATTCGACGCTGACCTTCAGGGCTTTCTGCCAGGCCGGTATCTGCGGTTCCTGCGCCATGAGGATCAACAGCATGTCGAAGCTTGCCTGCACCACCCAGGTCTGGGACGAGCTCGACAAGGCCCGCGAACCGGGTGTCATCAAGATCGAGCCGCTTCGGAATCTGCCGCACATCAAAGATCTGGTGGTCGAGATGGATCCGGTGGTCGGCAAGATGAAGAAGTATTCCAACTGGGTGGATTCCCGGATGCCGGAAGAGCAGTGGGGGAAGAAGGAGTTCCTCGTTTCCGAGGAGGAGTTCCAGACCTACGACAAGGCGACCGACTGCATTCTTTGCGCTTCGTGTGTTTCGGAGTGCACCATTCTCCGGGCGCACAAGGAGTATGTTTCTCCCGTCGTGCTGCTCAGGTCGTACCGTATGAATGCTGACAGCCGCGACGGCATTCACGACCAGCGTCTGGCGGGTCTCGTGCAGGATCACGGGGTGTGGGATTGCACGCACTGCTACCGCTGCCAGGAGACCTGCGTCAAGAACATTCCGATCATGGACGCCATCCACGGCATCAGGGAAGATGCCATCGAGCGCCGGGGCACCAAGGATACCAGCGGTGCCCGCCATGCCGAGGCTTTCATGGATGATATCGAGAAAAAGGGCAAGCTGGTCGAGGCCACCCTGCCGATCAGGACCAATGGCATCGCCTGGACGCTCAAGAACCTGCTTCCGATGGCCGTCAAGATGATCATCAAGCGTCGCACCCCGCCGCCGCCGCCGCTGGTCAAGGCGTCCAAGGGCATTCAGTCCCTGCGCAAGGAGATGAAGGAGATGGCCAGCCATGTAACGAAGGATCACGAAAAAAAATCCGGAGAATAGCAGTATGAAGCGTTACGCCTACTATCAGAGCTGCATCAATGAAGCGATGACCAAAGAGGTCGATCGGTCGCTTGACCTCTGGCAGCATGATCTTGGCATTGAAATGGTCAAGTTGCATGAAAGCGTTTGCTGTGGCGGCAGCAATCTCGACTACGTGAGCCCGAAGCAGTTCGCGCTGGTCAACGCCCGCAATATTGCCCTGGCCGAAAAGCAGGGGCTTGATCTGGTCGTCTCCTGCAATACCTGCCTGATGACCATCAGAACAGCCAAAAAGAAGCTTGACGAGTCACCTGCACTGCGAGCTGAAGTCAACGAGATTCTCAAGGAGGAGGGACTCGAATATCGCGGTACCTCCGATGTGCGCCACCTGCTTTGGGTGCTCATCGACGACGTCGGTCTCGATGTCATTCGCAAGAAGGTGAAAACACCGCTCACCAAACTCCGTATTGCGCCGTTCTATGGTTGCCATATCCTGCGTCCTTCGACCGTGCTCGGCAAGGACGATCCGCTCGAACCGACCTCTCTCGATCTTCTGCTCGACGCTCTGGGCGCAAAGACGATTCCCTACGAGCACAAGAACCGCTGCTGTGGCTTCCACACGCTGCTGGTCGCCGAGGAGGAGTCGCTGAACGTGGCTGCCGAGGCGCTGAAGGAGGCGATGGACGAGAAGGCTGACTTTATCGTGACGCCCTGCCCTCTCTGCCACACCGTGCTGGACGGGTATCAGGCCAAGGCGCTCAAGCACAACGGCCTCAAGGGAGCGATTCCGGTCTATCATCTCTCCGAAGTTGTGGGTCTTGCGCTCGGGTACTCCGACCGGCAACTCGGCATCAAACGGCATATCGTTACAGCCTGATCGATCAGCTTTTACGGGCGCCACGAGAAGGGCGCCCGCCTGTTTTAAAATCCGGCTGAAAAAGTGTACCTTTGCACCTGATTTATTTAATGTCTGCAAGGTTTCCGGTCTCGGCCCGGCCTTAAGGGCAGCTCTTTTCACAACATCACTAATCATCGCACTCCATGCTCAAAAATGATCTTTTTATCCGGGCGTTGAAGAGGCAGGCTACCCCCCGTACTCCTATCTGGGTCATGCGTCAGGCCGGTCGTTACCTGCCTGAATATCGCGCCGTCAGGGAGAAAACCGACTTTCTGACCCTCTGCAAAACCCCCGAGCTGGCTTGTGAAGTCACCATCCAGCCGGTCGATCTGATGGGTGTGGACGCCGCGATCATTTTCTCCGACATCCTTGTCGTCAACGAAGCGATGGGCATGAATGTCGAGATTATCGAGACCAAGGGCATCAAGCTGACTCCGCCGATCCGTTCGCAGGCCGACATCGACAAACTGATCGATCCCGATATCGACGAGAAACTTGGCTACGTACTCGATGCGATTCGCCTCACCAAAAAGGAACTCAACGACCGTGTGCCGCTCATCGGTTTCTCCGGCGCAGCATGGACGCTCTTCACCTACGCCGTCGAGGGTGGCGGTTCGAAGAACTACGCCTGGGCCAAGAAGATGATGTACCGCGAGCCGAAGATGGCTCACCAGTTGCTCCAGAAGATCAGCGACTGCATCAGCGCCTACCTGATCAAGCAGGTCGAAGCTGGCGCCGACGCCATCCAGATTTTCGACTCCTGGGCCAGCGCGCTCTCCGAGGATGATTACCGCGAATTCGCCCTGCCGTACATCAAGCAGAACGTAGCTGCCGTGAAGGCCGCATACCCGGAAATTCCGGTCATCGCGTTCGCCAAGGATATGAACACCATTCTTTCCGACATCGCCGACTGCGGTGCCGATGCGGTTGGTCTCGGCTGGAACATCGATATCGCAAAGGCTCGCAAAGAGTTGAACGACCGCGTCTGCCTCCAGGGCAACATGGATCCGACGGTGCTCTACGGCACGCCCGAGAAGATCAAGTCGGAAGCTGCCAAGATTCTCAAGCAGTTCGGCCAGCACAACGACCACTCCGGTCACGTCTTCAACCTCGGCCACGGCATTCTGCCCGACGTCGATCCGGCCAACCTGAAGTGCCTCGTTGAATTCGTCAAGGAAGAGAGCGCCAAGTATCACTGAGCGCCTGTTTGATTCCGCATTCAAAACTCCGCCCTGCGCTTGCACGGCGGAGTTTTTTTTGACCGCCTGGATTGGTCATATTGGCCAGATCAGTCGGATCAGTTTTTTCTTTATTTATATTGCAGGAATTTTTCAACAAAGCAGTTACACCATGACACAACAGTGCAACTGTTCGGAGGGAAGCTGTGGCGGCACTCGGTACGAGGAGCTGGTGCTTGAACGGCTTCTGTACAGCGCGCGGCTCAAGGAGAGCGTGGCGCGGCGTGACAATGATGTTATCGTGGCGATGGCGTCGATGATCGCCGATACCTTCAGGGAGGGGGGCAAAGTGCTTCTGTGCGGCAATGGTGGAAGCGCCGCTGACGCGCAGCATCTGGCCGCAGAGTTCACCATCAGATACCGCAGCTCCGTGCATCGTCCGGCGCTTCCGGCCATCGCGCTTTCAACCGATACCTCGGCCCTGACGGCGGGCGCAAACGACCTCGGTTTCGACGAGGTTTTCGTTCGGCTCACCGAAGCTTATGGTTGCCCTGGGGACATTCTGATCGGACTTTCAACCAGTGGCAATAGCGCCAGTGTACTCAAGGCTCTCGAATTTGCCCGCAAGCGGGGGATGAAAACACTCGCCCTGCTTGGTGGTGATGGCGGTGCGATCAAGCCGCACGCTGACCTTGCGGTGGTGGTGCCCCATACCGGAAGCGCCGACAGAATCCAGGAGTGTCACATCGCTGTGGGGCACGTTATCGTGGAGCTCGTCGAAAAAATGATGGGCTATGATTGATGAGTGAAAATGCCGGAGTAGCTCGTGGCGCGGCCCATAAAGTCCATTCCGCTCACTTCGTCCATTGTGGAATTACAAACCAAACAACAACTGACTATGCAGGTACAAAATATTGAAGGCTCGCTGAATGCCCAGGGCATCAGGTTTGGGCTCGTGGTTTCACGCTTCAACGATTTTATCGGCCAGAAGCTGGTCGAGGGAGCCATTGACTGCATTGTGCGTCACGGCGGATCGGCTGACGAGATCACCGTTATTCGTTGCCCCGGCGCTTTCGAGCTGCCGTCGGTTACGAGAAAGGCTATGTTGTCTGGCAAATACGATGCGATTGTGACGCTTGGGGTTATCATCCGCGGCTCGACCCCGCACTTCGACGTGATTGCTGCCGAGGCGACCAAGGGGATCGCGCAGGTCGGCATGGAGGCCGCTATTCCCGTATCATTCGGTGTGCTGACCACCGAAAATCTGGAGCAGGCAATCGAGCGTGCTGGCACCAAGGCTGGTAACAAAGGCTTCGACGCCGCCCTGGCCGCCATCGAAATGGCCAATCTCTACAAGCAGCTGTAAGGTGAACGGGGACTGTGCTTGCCTGAAATGATTTTGTAGGGGCGGTTCGCGAACCGCCCTTGCTGATTCTGGTGTTGTTTCGGAATTAAGGGCAGCGGGAACAACAGGGAAAACGATCCCTATCTTTTCATTCTCTCGATCCCCATTCGTCCCACGAAAAACCTCTATGCGGCGCTCTTTTCAAGATTTTCGCTGATGACGCTGTAGCTCTCCTTCATCAGCGCTTCAGCTTTGGCAGGTTCGATGGGTTTGCCGATGATCATGCGCACGGTGCCGTGGTTGATTTTCAGGCTCTTTTTCGGGGTGATGAGGTTGCTGCCGACTATAGTGACCGGCAGTACCGGCACTTGGGCTTTTTCCGCGATGATAAACGCGCCTCGCTTGAAGGGAAGTATCTCGCCGGTTTTGGACCGGGTGCCTTCGGGGAAAATGTGGATCGAGCGTCCCGCCTTGAGGGTGTCGGCCGCTTTCAGCATACTTTGCAGCGCCTCGCGGTTCTGCCCGCGCTTGATGAAGACGTATCCGGCAGATTTCAGCGCAGGGCCGAACACCGGAATCTTGCCCAGCTCCTCTTTGGCCACAAACCTCAGATTGAGCTTCATCGCACCCAGAATCAGCGGAATATCTGCCATGCCGGCATGGTTGCTCACCACCAGGTAGTTCTTGTCGGGGTTGTAGTTTTCCTCGCCTTCCACCTTGACCTCAATCCCGAGCACCCTTGCTGAAAAGCGTCCCCACCATGCGGCCATTTTGTGAAACTGGTCACCGCTCGGATCGAACAGGTTCAAAACGAGCGCATAGAGCATCCCGAAAAACATGACCGGTATGATGACCAGAAAGAAAAGAAGCGTCTGGAAGTTCATGGATCAGCCGTTCAGTTTGTCTGGGTGTCGAGCTCCGAGAGGAAGCGAGCCAGCTCTTCGTACCGGTTGCCGATCAGCGTGGCTTTTTTCGGCTTGCTCATGATCTCTTCCATTGCTTCGGGTAGCGGCACCTCTTTGCCAGTGGCGGTCATGATCGCTTCGTCGAACTTCACCGGATGGGCTGTCGAAAGCACGACGCCCGGGGTGCCCGCTCCGGCATGATTCTGACGGAACCGGTCGAGCGCCCGGTAGCCGACGGCGGTGTGCGGATCCATGACATAGCCGTATTTCTCGTAAACCGAGCGGATCGTTTCGATGGTCTCTGCATCCGAGACCGCGATGCCGGTGATCTCCTGGCCCATTTTCCGGAAATCGTTTTCGAAGAAATAGCGCAGCCTCGCGAAGTTGCTTGGATTGCCCACATCCATCGCTGTGGTCAGCGTCCGGACGGTCGGTTTCGGCTCGTAGCGCCCCTCGTCGAGATAGCGGGTGACGCTGTCGTTGGCGTTCGAGGCGGCGATGAAGTGGCCGATCGGAAAGCCCATCATCTTTGCCATGACGCCCGCCGTCAGGTTGCCGTAGTTGCCGCTTGGCACTGAGAAGATCGGTAGCGCGTCTGGCTGGCGCTGGCGGAGCTGGAGCGCCGCCCAGGCGTAGTAGAACGACTGCGGAATCAGGCGCGAGATGTTGATGGAGTTCGCCGAAGTGAGCGTCAGCTTTTGACGCAGCGATTGGTCGACGAAGGCCTGCTTGACGAGGCGCTGGCAGTCGTCGAAATCGCCTTTCACTTCGAGCGCGAAGACGTTGTCGCCTGCCGTGGTGAGCTGCTGCTCCTGAAGGCGGCTCACCTTGCCCGACGGGTAGAGCAGCACCACGCGGGTGTTCGGAATGCCGTGGAAGCCGTAGGCCACAGCGCTGCCGGTGTCGCCCGACGTGGCGACCAGCACCGTGATGAGGCGGCTCTCTTCGGCGGCGAAGTAGCCGGTCATCCGCGCGAGAAATCGGGCGCCGTAGTCCTTGAATGCGAGCGTCGGACCGTGGAACAGCTCCTCGACGAAGGTGTCCGGGTCAAGTTCGTGCAGCGGCGTGTCGAAGGTAAAGCACTCGTCGATCAGTTCCGAGAGGCGGTCGAGCGGGATTTCGTCACCGGCGAACTTCTTGGCGACGGCAAAGGCAATATTGTTGAACGAGCCGCTCTCCAGAAGGGCAATCTCTTCGGCGGAGAAGTGCGGCATCGTCGATGGAACATACAACCCTCCGTCGGGTGCGAGCCCTTCGAGGGTGGCTTTTTTCATCGTGACGGGAGCAGACGCTTTCGTCGTGCTGTAGAAGATCATATCGTGATGCGTTTCAAGGAGTTGTGCTGATGATGCGCGCGCCCTGGCTGCAAATCGGCGAGACCCACATGTCCGACTGGAGTGCAGCCCTTGAGTGCAGGAACGCCGACTGCATGGCCGAGCCCACCGCTTCTGCGGTTTGCCTGGACGAGGAGAAGGCGAAAACTGACGGTCCGGATCCGGCAATGCTGCAACCGAGAGCTCCCGCGTCGAGCGCGGCCTGTTTGACCTCGATGAATCCCGGAATGAGCGGCGCGCGTTTCGGCTCGGCGACCACATCCACCAGCGCCCGTCCGATCAGGTCGTAATCCTCCATCAACAGGCCGGTGATGAGCGCGCCGACGTTTCCCCACTGCTGTGTGGCGGTCGAAAGCGGAATCGATTTCGGCAGCACGGAGCGGGCGAACGAGGTTTTGAGTTCGGTGTGCGGATGCACGAGTGTGCAGAAAAGATTTTTTGGTGGTTTGATGGTGATCAGGTCGAGCGGGTTGTAGCTGCGGATCAGGATGAAGTTGCCGAGCATGGCCGGAGCGGCATTGTCGGCATGGGCCGAACCGCAGGCGACGCGCTCTCCCTCGATGGCGAAGTGTACCAGCTCCATTTTGGTGCAGGGCGAGCCGAACAGCTCATTGGCGGCAATCAGTGCCGCCGCTGCGCTTGCCGCGCTGCTACCCATGCCGCTGGAGAGTGGCAGATTTTTTTTGAGCACCAGATCGATGTGACCGTCAAACGAGATGCCTTTCGTGGTGCGGATATATTCAAGGAACTTGAGGACAACGAAGCTCGAAGTGTTTTTTTTCGGGTCGAGCGGCAAGGCTCCGCCGTCACCCACAATCGAGGTGATCGAAACGGGGCAGTCGCTTCTGTGCTCATCGTGAAGCGCCAGAACGACCTCGTCTCCAGGTTCGGTGATGGCGAAACCGAGGACGTCAAATCCGCAGGCAACGTTTCCAACCGTTGCTGAAGCAAATCCAGTGACGGTTTTCATAGCGTGATTCGGGGAAAGATTCCTGATTTGGTCTGGTCGCGTAGCAGTCCGGAAACGATGATTATCCAAATTGGTTCTGGCATTTGAATAACTGAATGCTTTTCATTAAATTCTGAATCATTTTTCAGGAGAGTTGTGGGCCGTAGCCGAAATCATGAGAAGGTACGGAGAATCTTTTTCTTTTCTTAACAATAACCTATCGATTTCCATATGTCAACAGCAGTCAGACCCGATGAGGTGTCTTCCATACTCCGCAAGCAGCTCGCCGGCTTCGAGTCGGAAGCGGATGTATATGATGTAGGAACCGTTCTGCAGGTCGGTGACGGTATCGCCCGTATTTACGGGTTGTCCAAAGTGGCCGCAGGCGAGCTCCTCGAATTTCCCCACAATGTGATGGGAATGGCTTTGAACCTCGAAGAAGACAACGTCGGTGCTGTGCTGTTCGGCGAGTCCAACGCGGTCAAGGAAGGCGATACGGTCAAAAGAACCAATATCCTCGCTTCGATTCCGGTCGGCGAGGCGATGCTCGGCAGGGTTATCAACCCGCTCGGCGAGCCGATCGACGGCAAGGGGCCGATCAACACCGACATCCGTCTGCCGCTCGAGCGTCGCGCTCCCGGTGTTATTTTCCGTAAGTCGGTGCACGAGCCGCTTCAGACCGGTCTGAAAGCTATCGACGCCATGATTCCGATTGGCCGCGGCCAGCGTGAGCTGATCATCGGCGACCGCCAGACGGGTAAGACCGCTGTCGCGCTCGATACCATCATCAACCAGAAGGGCAAGGGTGTTCAGTGCATCTATGTGGCAATCGGCCTGAAAGGCTCGACGGTCGCCCAGGTGGTCAACACCCTTGAAAAGTATGGCGCGATGGAGTACACCACGGTCGTATCGGCTACCGCCTCCGACCCGGCTCCGCTTCAGTTCATCGCTCCGTTCGCCGGCGCAACCATCGGCGAGTTCTTCCGCGACACCGGTCGTCACGCGCTGGTCGTCTACGATGATCTTTCCAAACAGGCCGTGGCTTACCGCCAGCTCTCCCTGCTCCTCCGCCGTCCGCCGGGACGTGAAGCGTACCCCGGTGACGTGTTCTATCTGCACTCCCGTCTTCTCGAGCGTGCAGCAAAGATCACCGACGACATCGAGGTGGCAAAGAAGATGAACGACCTGCCCGAACCGCTGAAGCCTCTCGTCAAGGGTGGCGGCAGCCTCACGGCGCTTCCGGTCATCGAGACCCAGGCCGGTGACGTTTCGGCTTACATCCCGACCAACGTGATCTCGATCACCGACGGTCAGATATTCCTTGAGTCGAACCTGTTCAACGCCGGTCAGCGTCCGGCTATCAACGTCGGCATCTCGGTTTCCCGCGTTGGCGGTGCCGCGCAGATCAAGGCGATGAAAAAGGTTGCCGGTACGCTCAGGCTTGATCTGGCGCAGTTCCGCGAACTTGAGGCCTTCTCGAAATTCGGTTCCGATCTCGACAAGAGCACCAAGGCACAGCTCGACCGCGGCGGCCGTCTGGTTGAAATCCTCAAGCAGGGCCAGTATATCCCGATGCCGGTCGAGAAGCAGGTTGCCATCATCTTCATTGGTACGCAGGGTCTGCTCGACTCGGTTGACCTCAAGCAGGTTCGCCGTTTTGAAGAGGAGTTCCTCGCCATGCTTGAGCAGAAGCATCCCGAGATTCTCTCCTCCATCGCCGAGAAGGGAACACTTGAGTCTGACATCGCTTCGAAGCTGAAAGAACTGGCTGAAAAATATGTCGCCTCTTTCAAAGAGAAGAACAAAGCCTGAAGGCAGATGCAAGAGTGAGCTGAACGCCCCTGTAAGATCAGGGGCGTTAGCAAGATTATTGGCAATACCAACAATGTTTCGGAATACATGCCTACTTTAAAGGACATACGCATACGCCTCAAGGGTATCAAATCCACGCAGCAGGTGACCAAGGCCATGAAGATGGTTGCGGCTGCCAAGCTCAGAAGAGCGCAGGATCGGGCGATCCAGGCCCGTCCGTATGCCGGGAAGCTGAAAGAGATGCTCGCGTCCCTTTCGACCAAGGTCGATACTTCGGTCAACCCTCTGCTCTCGCCCCGCGAAGAGGTCAATAACGTGCTGGTCATTCTGGTCACTTCAGACAGAGGCCTGTGCGGTGGCTTCAATGCCAATATCATCAAGATGGCCCAGCGGGTCATCCACGAGGATTACGCGGCGCTGCACGCCAAGGGTGGCGTCACCATGATCTGCGCTGGCACCAAGGGTACCGAGTTTTTCCGCAAGCGGGGATACAAACTGGCGGCCGCCTATCCCGGCGTGTTCCAGAATCTCAGTTTCGACTCTGCCAGGGAGATTGCCGACAAGGCCTCGAAGATGTACCTGAGCGGCGAGGTGGATCGTGTCGTGCTGGTCTATAACGAGTTCAAGTCGGTGCTCGCGCCCAACCTCAGAACCGAGCAGTTGCTGCCGATCACTCCAGAAGGGGGTGACGCAAAAACCGCAAGCAGCGAGTATCTGTACGAGCCTTCGCCAGCGGCTATTATTGACGAGCTTGTGCCCAAGCATCTCAATACCCAGCTCTGGCGGGTGATGCTGGAGTCCAACGCCGCCGAGCAGGCTGCACGAATGGCCGCAATGGATTCGGCTACGGAGAACGCCAAAGAGCTGATCCGCGTGCTGAATATCAGCTACAACCGCGCACGTCAGGCCGCGATCACCAAGGAGTTGAGCGAAATTGTCGCTGGCGCCGATGCTCTGAAGCAGTGATTGCGCAAGCAACAGCAGCTATTTTACAGAAAGCGCCTCAGTATCGGGCGCTTTCTTTTTTTGGGGAAGAAAGAAGAGTGGAACTGCTGGGACGAGCGGGACTTGTGGTGAAAAAAGTCCCACTCGTCCCAGAGACCGGAGAAGTCCAATTCTGCAGCGCCTCGTAGAGGTTGCTGAATTCCCGGCATAACCAAAACTTCTGGAAAAAGAGCATTTCCCGGTTTGTTTTATTGCCCTGCTCGTAAGAAATTACAAAGACAAGTTTAATCGTGTAATGCAGCAAGGTTGAAGATGAGGGTATTCAAGTTCGGAGGTTCGTCGATCGCTTCGGCGGCAAAGATCAGCAATGTGGCTGGCATTATCAGGCGTGAGTTGAGGAGCACTCCGCTGATGGTCGTGGTGTCAGCGATTGGCAAGGTGACCGACATGCTTGCCGAGACTGCGGCGCTGGCGGGGAATGGTGATGCGGCATACCGCGATAAACTCGAAGGAATCGCCTCGCTGCATGGCGGGATCATCCGTGAACTGTTCGGTACGGAGGCGTCAGCAGAAGAGACCTGGTTGGGTGAGATGATGGCCGAACTGAACGATGTGCTGCACGGCGTTTTTCTGCTCAGGGAGCTTTCAGACAAGAGTCTCGCCCTTGTGCTGAGTTACGGCGAACGGCTGTCGTGCCGGATCGTGAGCCGCTATATGCACGTCTCGGGTACGCCAGCTGAATGCGTCGATGCACGCAGTGTGATCGTGACCGACGACAACCATTGCTTTGCCAAGGTGGATCGTCTGGCGACAGGAAAGCTGATTCACGAACGCTTCCGGAGTTTCGACGTTCTGCCGGTGGTCACCGGATTCATCGCCTCCGCGCCGGATGGCAGTGTGACCAACCTGGGGCGCGGCGGTTCCGATTTCACGGCGACGATTCTCGGCGCGGCGCTTCATGCCGAAGAGGTGTGGATATGGACCGATGTCGATGGCTTCTACAGCGCCGATCCCAAGCGCGTGCCCGACGCGCGGGTCATCCCGGAGATCAGCTACGCCGAGGCGATGGAACTGTCGCACGCCGGCGCGAAGGTGCTCCATCCGCTGGCCGTGCAGCCGGTCATGAAGGCAGGCATTTCCTTGCGCATAAAGAACTCTTTCAATCCCGAAAAACCTGGCACGAGGATTGGTATCGAGGCTGCGGGCGCAGAGGCGCTTCCGGGTACGGTGACCGGACTGACCTCGATCAACCATGTGGTGCTGCTCAGTCTTTCCGGCAGCGGCATGGCGGGCGTGCCGGGAACGGCGTCTCGGCTGTTTACCTGCCTCGCTCGCCACAGCATCAACATCATCTTCATCTCGCAGGCCTCGTCGGAGCAGTCGATCAGCCTGGCCATAGCGCCCGGACAGGCGTCGATGGCCAAGAAGGTGCTTGAAGAGGAGTTTGCCCGCGAAATCGAGGAGCGCCGGATCGATCCGGTCAGCGTCCGCCGCAATCTTGCGATGGTGGCCGTGGTGGGCAACAAGATGTCGGGCCACCCCGGCGTGTCGGCACAGCTCTTCGAGACGCTCGGCAAGAACGGGGTCAACGTGATCGCCGTCGCGCAGGGCGCCAACGAGATGAACATCTCGCTCGTCATCGACAGCGCGGACGAGGACAAGGCGCTCAACTGCGTCCACGAATCCTTCTTCCTTTCGATGCGCAAGGTGCACGTTTTCATCGCGGGTACCGGCACCATCGCTAAAAGTCTCATCAGCCAGATCCGGCAGCATCGCACCACCCTGCAGAAAGAGCTGGGCCTCGACGTTGTGGTTGCGGGTCTGGCCAACACCCGCTCGATGTGCATCGAGCCTGCCGGAATCGATCTCGAACACTGGCACGATTCGCTGAAACCGCGCGAGTCGCACGAGGGGATCGGGCAGTATATCCGTCTGATTCAGGAACGGAACCTGCACAACACCATCGTTGTGGACTGCACGGCGAGCAGGCAGGTGGCCGAGTGCTACCCCGCGCTGCTCCGGGCGAATATCTCTGTTGCCACGGCCAACAAACTCGGCATGGCTGGACCGTGGGATCTGTATCGCAAGATCATGGATGCGTTACGCTCCAGTAATGCGAAGTTCCTCTACGAAACCAATGTTGGGGCGGGTTTGCCGGTGATCAACACGCTAAACGACCTGAAGAATAGCGGAGACAAGATTGTCTGCATCGAGGGTGTTTTGTCGGGTACGCTGAGCTTCATTTTCAACGAGCTGCGCAAGGGCGGACGTTTCAGCGAGATCGTTCGCAAAGCCAAGGAGTCCGGCTACACCGAGCCCGATCCGCGCGATGATCTCTCCGGAGCCGATTTCGCCCGGAAGCTGCTTATTCTCGGCAGGGAGCTTGGCTATCAGCTCGAGTATGCAGACGTTGAGTGCCAGAGCCTCGTACCGGAGTCGCTGCGAGGCGAAATGTCGCCCGCCGAGTTTCTCGACCAGCTCTCTTCAATCGACGACTGGTACGTCGATGAGATGGCGAGCGCCGCGAGCGAGGGGATGACCATCGCCTACACCGGCGAGCTTCGGGACGGCAAGGCGAAGGTGGGGCTGAAGCGCGTGCCGCTCGAAAGCCCGGTGGCCGGGCTGAACGGCTCGGAGAACCTCGTGGTTTTCACGACCGAGCGCTACCTCAAGACCCCGCTGGTGGTCAAGGGGCCGGGCGCTGGCGGCGAGGTGACAGCGGGCGGCGTCTTCGCCGACATTCTCCGCATCGCAAGCTATCTGGTCTGAGTCGCCGGCATGAAAGCAATCATCATCTCCATCGGCGACGAGTTGCTCAAGGGGCACCGGGTCAACACCAATGCCCCCTTTATTGCCCGCGAACTCGGCAACATCGGTATTCCCGTGATCCGCATCATTACCTGTTCGGATGATCCGCAGGCGATCCGTGATTCGGTGACGTCGGCGCTCACGGAGGCCGAGGCGGTGTTCGTGACCGGTGGCCTCGGCCCGACCAACGACGACCGGACGCGCGACGCAGTTCGGGCGCTGCTTGGACGCGGGCTGGCGCTTGACGAGCCGTCGTTCGAGCACATCGCTGACTACTTCCGCCGTCGCAATCGCCCCGTGACCGAGGTGATGAAAGATCAGGCGATGGTGATCGAAAGTTCGTTTGCGATTCCGAACATGAAGGGCACCGCTCCCGGCATGATTATCGAGTGCGCCCCGCGCTTCGCCGGTCGCCATCTGGTGCTCATGCCTGGCGTGCCCGCCGAGATGGAGGCGATGATGCGTTTGACGGTCGTTCCGTTCTTCGCGCCGCTCTCCGGAGCCTTTATCCGCCACACCCCCGTCATGACGATGGGCATCGGTGAAACGCAGCTCGCGGACATGATCGTGGAGGTTGAGGACTCGCTGCCGTCGGGCACAGCCCTCGCCTACCTGCCGCACGCCGCCGGCGTTAGCCTCATGGTCAGCACGTCGGGTGTCCGTCGCGAGGATGTCGATGCGGAGAACCGCCGCGTGGTCGAAGCCATCGTGGCGAAAGCGGGCCACTTTGTCTACGCGACCTCGGAGGTGACGCTCGAAGAGGTGGTTGTGAATCTCTTGCTCGAAAGGAAGCTCACGGTGGCTGTTGCCGAGTCCTGCACTGGCGGGCTGCTTGGGAGTCGCCTGACCGACGTGCCCGGATCGTCAGGCTGCTTTCTCGAAGGCTTGGTCACCTACAGCAACCAGGCGAAGGTGCGGTTGCTCGGCGTTGATCCGGCCACCATCGAAGCGCACGGCGCGGTCAGTGAGCCTGTCGCCTTGGAGATGGCGCGCGGCTGCCTCGAACGGAGCGGCGCAGACATTTCCGTTGCCACCACCGGCATCGCCGGGCCGGGTGGCGGAACGCCGGAAAAGCCGGTCGGCACGGTCTGCGTCGGCATCGCCTCGAAGTTGCCTGACGGCTCGGTTCGGGTAGATGCCGCCCGCCTCGTCATGCACGGAGATCGTCATCAGAACAAAATCCGCTTCAGCGAAGCCGCCCTTCGGGGACTTCTGGTTCGTCTGAAAGAGATGGAGTTCTGATATTTTTCAGCGACGCTTTTAAAAGCTCCCGGAATATGCCACTTTGTCGAATGATACTTATGACCCGGGAGTGCCCCGGACGAGACTGGATTCATTGAAAACCGTGTGTTCATTGTATGGCTTCCATTGCAAGACTTCCTGATATTGTCGCTAACAAAATTTCAGCTGGCGAGGTGGTGCAGCGCCCTGCCTCGGCGGTCAAGGAGCTGATCGAAAACTCCATCGACTCCGGCGCGAGCCGCATCACCGTCATCATAAAAGATGCCGGGCGGCAGCTCGTGCAGATCATCGATAATGGCTGCGGCATGGAGAGCGACGACGTGCTGCTCAGCGTTGAGCGCTTTGCCACCAGCAAGATTTCTGAGGTTGACGACCTTGATGCGCTCCGTACGCTCGGCTTCCGTGGCGAGGCGCTGGCGAGCATCTCCTCGGTCTCGCATTTCGAGTTGAAGACTCGCAAGGCAGGCAATCCGCTCGGCACGCTGCTCAGGAGCGACGGCGGCGTCATCGAAACACCGCAACCCGCGCAGTGCGAACCCGGCACCTCCATCGCTGTCCGGAACCTCTTTTTCAACGTGCCCGCCCGGCGCAAGTTCCTCAAATCCAACGCTACCGAGTTCAAGCACATCTACGAAACGGTCAAGGCGTTCGTGCTCTCCTATCCCGAGATCGAGTGGCGCATGATCAACGACGACGAGGAACTGTTCCACTTCCGCACCTCCGACGTGCGCGAGCGGCTGAGTCACTTTTATGGGGAGGGATTCGGCGAGAGCCTCATCGAGGTGACCGAGGAGAACGACTACATGACTATCGGCGGCTACCTCGGCAAGCCCGGCATGATGGTGCGGCAGAAGTACGATCAGTACTTTTTCATCAACCGGCGCCTCATCCAGAACCGGATGCTCGTGCAGGCGGTGCAGCAGGCGTACGGCGAGCTGCTCGAAGAGCGGCAGTCGCCATTCGCATTGCTCTTTCTCGGTCTCGACCCGTCGCTGGTGGATGTGAACGTCCATCCGGCCAAGCTCGAAGTACGTTTCGAGGATGAAAAAAGCATCCGGAGCATGGTTTATCCGGTGGTCAAGCGAGCCGTCCGAACGGCTGATTTTTCACCCGAGGCGTCGTTTGCGGCTCCATCCGCACCCACAGTTTCCGGCGAGGTCGACTTGCCAGAAGTTGCGTCGCGGAAGCTTTCGTATCCCTCGTTTTCAGGCAAAGCTTCGACCACCGGCGATCTGTACCGGAACTACCGGGCGGGAGCGTTCAGTGCTCCTTCATCCGTTCCTCCGATGCTTTTCGATTCTTCGCTGGAAACATCGCTGTCCGCCGGAAGCCGCCCCGCTCCGATGGTTCAGGAGTCGCTGCTGACCCCGTCGGTGGACCAGCCCGATACCGGTGACGAGGAGAATCCGGTTGCGCCGGAGAAGGAACCGAAAATCTGGCAGCTGCACAACAAGTACATCATCTGCCAGATCAAGACCGGGCTGATGATTATCGATCAGCACGTGGCCCACGAGCGGGTGCTCTACGAACGCGCCATCGACATCATGAACGAGGCTGCGCCGAACTCGCAGCAGTTGCTTTTTCCGCAGAAGATCGACCTCAAACCTTGGCAGTACGAGGTTTTCGAGGAGATCAGCGACGAGTTGTACCGGCTCGGCTTTAACATTCGGCCGTTTGGCGGCATGAGCGTCATGATCGAGGGGGTGCCGCCCGACGTGCGCGACGGCGCGGAGGCAACGATTTTACAGGATATGATCGCCGAGTACCAGGAGAACGCCGCGAAGCTGAAGCTCGAAAAGCGCGACAACCTCGCCAAATCCTACTCCTGCCGCAACGCTATCATGACTGGCCAGAAGCTCGGCGTTGAAGAGATGCGAATGCTCATCGACCGCCTCTTCGCCACCCGGATGCCCTATGTCTGCCCGCACGGCCGTCCGGTGATCATAAGGCTTTCACTCGGCGAACTCGACCGCATGTTCGGAAGAACATAGGAGCGGTTAGCTGCGAATGTCGCGGACATCGTGGATCAAAAAAGGATATGAAAAAAGCCGAGGGCCTCTTTTCAGAGGTTTGTTTCCTGAAAAATAAGTTCGTACATTTCCGCCCAGAGCAATGATACCCTTGTAGCTCAGTGGATAGAGCAGCAGTTTCCTAAACTGTTGGTCGGCAGTTCGAGTCTGCCCAAGGGTACTCCTCACCACTCATAATGAGGCCGTTCAGACGGGAAAAAGCAGCAGGGTCGCACCTGCTGCTTTTTTTTGTTGGCCGGTTTTGACAGCAATTGCTCAGCGCTGGTAACAGTTACCCTGTCCTGCGCCACGGCCTGGTCCCCAGTTGCCGCCGGTGTTCTGATCCCAAACCCATGCGGCCACGGCGTTCAGCTCCTCTGCGCTGAGCGGCACCGGTGGCATCAGACCGAAGCGGGTGATCGCCTGCTGGTCGGCAAGCACTTTCTCTTTTGACGGTGACTTTATGAAGTCAGCCATGTATTTGATGCCTTCGGCGCGCGATGAAAAACGCTGATGGTAGCGGGCGGAGATGGGCAGAATGGGAGGAGCCGATTTTGGCGGTGGGGCGATCGAGTGACAAACGCTGCAATTCTTGTCGAAGACAATCTTGCCGTCCACAGCCGCCGAAGCGTTTGCCGGAAGTGTTGCGGTTGCCAGTACGCCAATGCTGACGGCAAGGGCGATACCGAGAGTTTTTTTTGAGTGCTTCATGGCTTATCCATAATCATAGGTTTCAAATGCGGTCAACGTTTTTTCGTTGCACCGTTTAAAGTTAGTTAAAAAAAGAAAAAACCGGCATGGCGGCGGTTGAGTGCCTAAGCCGTTTTTTCTGCAGCTGTAAAACCTTATACTCAAGGAGGAAACGAGTCATCAAAAACGCGGCACCGCCGATATCTCCATGAAATTGCTCAGAAACGCCATTCTGTTTATCCTGCTTTTGCTGGTTGTCGATGTAGGCAGATATTTTTTTATCCCCGATGTTTCCCGATTGGCGCATACCAATCCAGGAAAAACCGCCTTTATGGAGTATCGAGAGGCCGAGTGGCGTAGTGAAGGCCTCGATAAAACGATTAAACAGCGCTGGGTGCCGCTGAAGAAGGTATCTCCGTCTCTGATCAAGGCGGTGCTCATTTCCGAGGACAACAACTTCTGGCATCATGAGGGGTTCGATTTCGAGGCTATGGAGGGTGCGATTGAAAAGAATATCAAGGCTGGTGAGTTCAAATTTGGAGCCAGCACCATCAGCCAGCAGCTTGCCAAAAACCTGTATCTCTCCCCATCGAAAAATCCTTTGAGAAAGATCAAGGAGGCGATTCTGACCTGGCGGATAGAACAGACGCTCTCAAAGCGCCGGATTCTTGAGCTGTACGTCAATGTGGCGGAGTGGGGAGACGGGATTTTCGGCATCGATGAGGCTGCCCGGCACTATTACGGCGTCAGAGCCTCACAACTGACGGCCAGCCAGTCGGCGCGGCTCGCTGCGTCTTTGCCGAACCCGATTCTGTACAAGCCAACCGGCTCGTCGCGTTTTGTGAAAGGCCGTGCGAAACACATTTACGCCATCATGCTGCGGCGGGGTCTGGTGCTGCCGGATTACAGCGAAGTGATGAGTGCGCCAGATACTCCGGTTGCCCAGCCGCCGGATTCAATCGTGGTCGGCGTACCGGAACAACTGATCCAGCAGGCTTCGCAACCTGACAGCATAAAGCAGGACTCAACGCCGGAACCGGCCGCTGAAGATACGTCTGAAAACACCCAGTCCGGCAAATAAAGAATTTGCCGGACTGAAGCGGGAAATCGGTAAGGGATCAGGAAACCGGTTCGAAAAAAGACTTGTCTACGCCGCACACGGGGCAGACCCAGTCTTCCGGAAGATCTTCGAAAGCCGTTCCGGGCTCGACACCGCTTTCCGGATCGCCGTCTGCCGGATCGTATTCATAGCCGCAGGGAACACAAACCCATTTCTGCATAACTCTATCTCCTTTTGGATAAGGTTTTATGGATACAAAAGCCTTGACGTTCAGACTGATGCCTCATCTTTGGTCATATCATCAATCAATAGTCAAGTAAAGCCTCGAGTGAAATAAAAAGTTCACCTTTTTTTTCGGAGGTGCCGCGCAGGTTTTGGCACGTTTGAATTCGTTACTATCTTGCCGCTGCTTCGGGCTTTTCCCTGAAGCGAATTCTCAGGGCGGGGTGAAACTCCCCACCGGCGGTATTCCGGTCATGAACCGGTGAGCCCGCGAGCGCCTTCGCTTATGCCGAAGGGTCAGCAGATTTGGTGAAATGCCAAAGCCGACGGTTAGAGTCCGGATGAAAGAGGACAGAGGCGCGACTGCGTTTCAGCAGCCCTGATTCATGTTTTTTCAACTGACAATCCGTAAATGTCCATGAATCAGTTACTCAAAAGCATTTCAAACGATCCGTTCGAGCGGGTACGAAAAGGTCTCGACGCTCTCCGGCAGGGCAAAGGTGTTCTGGTTGCCGACGCCTTCGACCGTGAAAACGAGGTTGATCTCATTTTTCCCGCACAATCACTGACCGTTCCGCAGATGGCACTCCTCATCCGGGAGTGCAGCGGTATCGTCTGCCTCTGCATGACGGAGGAAAAGGTGCGCTCTCTTGAACTGCCGATGATGGTTGAACAGAATACCAGCGGCTTTCAGACAGCCTTCACGGTTTCAATTGAAGCTGCCGAAGGGGTGACGACCGGAGTCTCCGCAGCCGACCGCGTCCGTACGGTTCTTACCGCCGTTGCCGATCAGGCTTGCCCTGCCGATCTTCGTTGTCCCGGTCATATTTTCCCACTGAAGGCTCGTCCGGGCGGGGTGCTGGAGCGCCCCGGCCATACAGAGGCGACCGTCGACCTGATGCGGCTTGCCGGGCTGGAGCCTTGCGGAGTTCTCTGCGAGCTGACCAACCCCGACGGCACGATGGCCAATCTTGAAGAGGCTATCGCGTTTTCACATCTGCACGGATTTCCGGTGCTGGCCATCGAAGATCTGATTGCCTGGCTGGTTCAGGAACAAGCCCAAGGGCAAGTGGCATGAGCCACGCTCTTTGTCCGCAAAGTACCGGACAGGCCGTCCGGCACTTGCGATTCGCATTCTGAGCCTCACACCCAGCCACGCAGCTTCATCGCCTCGGCCACGCGGCGAATCGCCACGATCATGGCTGCCGTGCGGTTATCGACGCTGTACTGCACGGCGGCCTGATGCACTGCTTTGATCGCGGCGGCCATTTTCTTTTCGAGCTGGCGATGCACGGCCTCCTCTTCCCAGTACCATCCACTGGCGTTCTGTACCATTTCGAAGTAGGAGACGGTTACGCCACCCGCGTTGCAGAGCAGGTCGGGAATGAGGTAGACGCCGCGCTCGTGCAGAATTTTGTCAGCTTCCGGGGTGGTCGGGCCGTTGGCCAGTTCGGCGATGATCTTCGCCCGGATGTTCCGTGCGTTTCGGCAGGAAATTTCATCTTCGAGGGCCGCCGGTATGAGCACGGTCACATTCAGTTCCAGCAGTTCGGCGTCAGTCAGCGGCGTGGAGCCGGGAAAATCGGCGACTGAGCCGTGCTGCTTTTTATACTCCATGACGGCTTGATGATCGAATCCATCCGGGTTGTAAATGCCGCCTTTCGAGTCGGAGACGGCCACCACTTTCATGCCGAGCAGCTCGACGGCGAGCTTGTGGGCGAAGGCTCCGGCGTTGCCGAAGCCGTTGATGGCGGCGGGTTTTCCGCGCAGATTGATGCCGAGCATCTTCGCGGCTTCGCGGATGCAGATGATGCCTCCCCGCGCCGTCGCGTCGCCGCGCCCGAGCGATCCGCCGAGCGCCAGCGGTTTGCCGGTAATGACGCCAAAATCGTTGTGCCCCTGCATGAACGAATATTCGTCGGCCATCCAGGCCATGATCTGTGGCGTGGTGTAGACGTCGGGCGCGGGCACATCCTTTTCGAGGCCGAGCAGGCGGCCGATCTGCCGGATGTAGCTTCGCGACAGCCGTTCGAGTTCGCCGGGCGACATCGTTTTCGGATTGCAGATAACGCCCCCTTTGGCGCCGCCGAGCGGAATGTCCATGACGGCGGTTTTCCAGGTCATCCATGCTGCAAGCGCCCGGACCGTGTCGATAGTTTCGTCGGGATGAAAGCGGATGCCCCCCTTGTTGGGGCCACGTGCGTCGTTGTACTGCACCCTGAAGCCGTGAAAAGCGCGTACCGCTCCGTCGTCCATTTTGACCGGAATGGTGACATGCATCTCCCGCATCGGCCAGCGCAGCAGTTCGAGCACTTCGGCGTCAAGACCGATGATTCCAGCGGCAGCATCGAGCTGGCGGCGGGCGATGTCGAAAGGATTTTCTTTGGTAAGTCCGGCCATTGAGCAGTTGTCAAGCACGAATGGCTCCGTGGCTGGCTGGGGATGATCGTTCGATGACTGCATGAGGGGAGTGTTCGAGAGATTGAAAAAATTTCAGGATTCACGAAAGGTTGTCCGGTCAATCGCGCATCGGTGACGGGGCATGGCATACAGGGCATCGGCCGCCGGTGTCGAATCGCTCTATCCGGTAGTCACCAAAAGGGTTCGCTTTTCTTCCGACCAGTCTGGCGCTGCATTGGTCGCAAAAGGTATCGCTATGTGCGTTGCCCGCATAGATGAATGACAATCCGGCTTTTCGCCCGATCTCAAACGCTTTTTCAATCGCCTCAGCCGGAGTTGGCGGAGTGTCCTGCATTTTCCATGAAATCTCCGGATAAAACGGGATGATATGCCAGGGCACCTCGGTTCCGAGGTCGTGCGCGATGAATCCGGCGAGCCGTTCGAGCATGGCTGGATCGCTTGAATGGCCGGGAATGACGAGAGTAGTGATTTCGAGGTGCATGCCGCTTTCCCGAATCAGCCGGAGACTGTCGAGCACCGGATCGAGCCGTGCGCCGCAGACGCGCCGGTAAAATGCGTCATCCATCGACTGCAGATCAACGTTGATTGCGTCGAGCCAGGGGGTGACAGTTTTGAGGCACAACGGCGACAGATAGCCGTTGCTGATCCAGATGTTCCGGAGACCTGTCTGCCGCGCAAGTTGCATGACGTCGAGCGCATATTCGGCGAAGATGGTCGGTTCGGTGTAGGTGCAGGAGATCGAGGAGCATCCGGTGTTCATGGCATTGCGGACAATCGCCTCGGGCGTGGCCAGCGGAATCGATTCGTCCTGGTCCATCTGGCTGATCGCCCAGTTCTGGCAGTTGGCGCATTTGAAGTTGCAGCCGGGCGTGCCGAACGACCAGGTCATGGTGCCAGGCATGAAATGGTAGAGCGGCTTTTTCTCCACCGGATCGGCGGCCAGCGAGATCGCCCGGCCGTAAGAGAGCGAGACCAGCTGGCCGTCTATGTTTTGCCTCACACGGCACAAGCCAGTCTGCCCCGGTCTGATGCGGCAGTAGTGACGGCAGAGGTCGCACTGAAGCACCCCGTCTGGGGCCACATGATAGAAGTTTGCCACATGCATGGTTGACGGAGTCTGTACGTTCAGGCAAGACAGCCTATCCCGCCGCCGACAAACTAACTGTAAGACGGGCTTACAGCGTGATAGTTCCCCGGTAAACTGCTCGGGCTGGGCCTTCAAGGTATATCTCGTCCATCATCTCATTGAATCCCACCATCAGTGTTTCGCCGCTTTTGACCTTTACCCTGACAGGCGACGACGCGACCTTGCCCAGCCGGAAGCTCATCAGGGCAGCGGCTACGGTGCCGGTGCCGCAGGCGAGGGTTTCATCCTCGACGCCACGCTCGAACGTTCTGATGCTGAGCGCATCCGGAGCGGTGATTTCAAGGAAGTTGACGTTGGTGCCATCAGGGAACAGCTCCTTGTTGTGGCGGATGTTTCCGCCTTCGGTAAATACATCGAGCTGGTCAAGGTTGTTGACGTAAGCGATGGCGTGCGGCGAACCAGTATCGACGAAATGGCAGTTCCAGGCACCGGCCTGCAAACCATCCCTGAAGTCCGATGGTGGACGCATGTGCAGTCTGACCCAATCGTCGCCGGTCACTTCAGCTTCATATATGCTCGGGCCTGCCTCGAAACGATAGTGTTCGCCTGTAGGCTGGATACCGATGAGGTGGGCAAACCAGACCGCGCATCGCCCGCCGTTGCCGCACATCGTGCCCGGAAAGCCATCAGCATTATGGTAGTTCATCCTGAAGTCGGCGGTTTCTGAAGTTTCGAGAAGGATCAATCCGTCAGCTCCGATGCCGGTTCTGCGGGTGCACATGGCGCGCACCTGCTCATGGGTCAGGTTAAACAATCCCTGACGGTTGTCGATGACGATGAAGTCGTTGCCGGCTCCCGACATTTTGGTGAAATCGATGTGCATGGCTCTTTTTTTTAAAAGATCAGTTTTCAGTAAAATATCATGGTTCTACCCGATATTAACATGGAAAATGAAGTTGTTTGATTTTACTTTTCAAATACTGTTGATTGCGGAGCCGGCGGGCAAAAAACTTTCTTATTAAAGAAATTTTCTTATTTTATTTGCTACTGTTGCAGGGTACCTTTTCTTGAGCCAGACTGCAAAAATGTTTTTTCCGGGAATCTCTCTATGTCAATTGTTCGTCGCCGGTTACCATGCCGTGACAAAGCGTTGACCGCATATACGGGAGGGAGGTTGCCGGTTTTTTCGGTTTCTTCAACCTGAAAATACGTCCAAACAAAGGAGAACATACAATGGCTGAACAAGTGAAACCCGCAGGGGTCAAGCCGAAGGGGACAGTGCCTCCTCCCAAAGGGAACGCACCGGCTCCGAAGGCAAATGGCGCGCCAGGCGGAGCATCGGTCATTAAAGAACAGGATGCCGCCAAGATGAGACGTTTTCTGTTCCAGCGAACAGAAACACGCTCAACGAAGTGGTACCAGATCTTTGATACCGAAAAGATCGATGATGAGCAGGTGGTTGGTGGCCATCTTGCCTTGCTCGGTGTTCTGGGCTTCATCATGGCGATCTACTACATCTCGGGAATCCAGGTTTTTCCCTGGGGCGCTCCGGGTTTCCACGACAACTGGTTCTACCTGACCATCAAGCCAAGGATGGTCTCCCTCGGCATTGACACTTACAGCACCAAGACTGCCGACCTCGAATGGGCGGGCACCAAGCTTCTGCTCTGGGCTGGCTATCATTTCCTTGCCGGTTCCGTGCTCATTTTTGGAGGATGGCGTCACTGGACGCACAATCTGACGAATCCCTTCACTGGCCGCTGCGGTAACTTCCGCGATTTCCGTTTCCTCGGCAAGTTTGGTGATGTGGTTTTCAGTGGCACCAGTGCAAAGTCGTACAAAGAGGCTCTTGGGCCACACGCCGTGTACATGTCGCTTCTCTTCCTTGGCTGGGGAATCGTAATGTGGGCTATTCTCGGTTTTGCCCCGATTCCGGATTTCCAGACGATCAACTCCGAGACCTTCATGTCGTTTGTCTTTGCCGTGATCTTCTTCGCTCTCGGCATTTACTGGTGGAACAACCCCCCGAATGCGGCCATTCACCTCAACGATGACATGAAAGCCGCCTTTTCGGTTCACCTTACCGCTATCGGCTACATCAACATCGCTCTTGGCGTCATTGCTTTCGTTGCTTTCCAGCAGCCGTCATTCGCTCCGTACTACAAGGAACTCGACAAGCTGGTCTTCTACATCTATGGCGAACCGTTCAACCGCGTCAGCTTCAACTTTGTCGAGCAGGGCGGTAAGGTTATCTCTGGTGCGAAGGAGTTTGCCGACTTCCCGGCCTATGCCATTCTGCCCAAGAACGGCGAGTCGTTTGGCATGTCGAGGGTTGTCACCAACCTGATTACCTTCAACCACATCATCTGTGGTGTGCTCTATGTCTTTGCGGGTGTATATCATGGTGGCCAGTATCTCCTCAAGATCCAGCTCAACGGTATTTACAACCAGATCAAGTCGATCTGGATCACCAAAGGCCGTGATCAGGAAGTTCAGGTCAAGATTCTTGGTACCGTCATGGCGCTTTGCTTCTCGACCATGCTTTCGGTTTATGCTGTTATTGTCTGGAACACCATCTGTGAGCTGAACATTTTCGGCACCAACATCACGATGTCGTTCTACTGGCTCAAGCCGCTGCCGATCTTCCAGTGGATGTTCGCCGATCCGAGCATTAACGACTGGGTGATGGCTCACGTTATCACGGCAGGTTCGCTCTTCTCGCTGATCGCTCTGGTTCGTATCGCTTTCTTCGCTCATACCTCTCCGTTGTGGGATGACTTGGGCCTGAAGAAGAACTCTTACTCTTTCCCGTGCCTTGGTCCTGTCTATGGTGGTACTTGCGGTGTCTCTATTCAGGACCAGCTCTGGTTCGCCATGCTCTGGGGTATCAAAGGTCTCTCGGCAGTTTGCTGGTACATCGATGGCGCATGGATCGCGTCGATGATGTACGGTGTGCCTGCTGCTGATGCAAAGGCTTGGGATTCGATTGCCCACCTGCATCATCACTACACCTCGGGTATCTTCTACTACTTCTGGACTGAGACCGTGACGATCTTCTCCAGCTCGCACCTCTCGACCATTCTTATGATCGGTCACCTGGTGTGGTTCATCAGCTTTGCTGTGTGGTTCGAGGATCGTGGTTCGCGTCTCGAAGGTGCTGACATCCAGACCCGCACTATCCGCTGGTTGGGCAAGAAGTTCCTCAACAGGGACGTGAATTTCCGATTCCCGGTTCTGACCATTTCGGACTCGAAGCTTGCTGGTACGTTCCTGTACTTTGGCGGTACTTTCATGCTGGTCTTCCTGTTCATTGCCAACGGTTTCTATCAGACCAACTCTCCGTTGCCGCCTCCCGTCAGCCATGCAGCGGTTTCCGGACAGCAGATGCTGGCCCAGCTGGTCGATACGCTGATGAAAATGATTGCGTAACATTTCGGTACGAAGGGGCTTATGCCCCTTCGGCCATCTTGAGCAATAACGTTTACCACGTAAAACAATTTTAGAGAGGGGGGTTTGTATGGCCGAACCTGTTGAAAATAAAAACCAGGCACCTGCTCCGGGAGCGAAAGTTCCGCCGAAAGGCGCTCCGGCGGCTCCGAAAGCCGGAGCACCTGCCGCACCAAAAGGGCCAGCTGCACCGAAGGCAGGAGCACCAGCCGCAAAACAAGCGGGGAAGCCAAGGCTTGCTTCGCTGGGGGTGACTCTTGGGCGTTCCGGTGTTCGTCAGGAGTCTGCGCTTCCATATGTCAAGCCGAAAGCGGTGCCGCCTCCGAAACCGGCAGCACCGGCCGCTAAAGGCGCGCCGGCTCCCAAAGGCGCTCCTGCAGCTCCCGCGGCAAAAGCTGCGCCGGGTGCTCCGGTAGCCAAAGCTGCTCCGAGAGCCAAGAAGCATTACTTTATTATCGAGAACCTCTGCGTCGGCTGTGGCTTGTGTCTCGACAAATGTCCGCCAAAGGTCAATGCCATCGGATACAAATTCTATGGCGATGTTCAGGAAGGCGGCTTCAGATGCTATATCGATCAGGTGGCTTGCATTTCCTGCTCGGCATGTTTTTCAGGAGATGAGTGCCCATCTGGCGCACTGATCGAAGTTCTTCCTGACGGCGAAGTGCTTGATTTTTCCTACACGCCTCCGGAAAGGCTTGATTTCGATCTCCGTTTCCTGCACCGTTTCCATCGCGAAGTCAGATAGTCAGGAATCGTATTCCGAAGCGCACAAAAATGAAAAAGCATTGCTTTGCAAAAAGGCAATGCTTTTTTTATTTGATTCAAGTCCAATTCCGTTAATTCGCAGCAACGTGCAGGATCAAGCAGTACAGGCCAGAATGAACAAAATGCTCATCTTGAAAACACTGGTCATCATACCGACTTACAACGAAGCGGAAAACATAAGACCTCTTGTCGAGGATATTCTCGATCGTTATCCAGAGGGGCTTGAGCTTCTCGTTATCGATGACAGTTCTCCGGATGGTACAGCCGATATTGTCAAGGCGATCATGAAAAATGAGCCGCGCGTCATGCTTTTGTCAAGACCGTCGAAATTGGGGCTTGGCACGGCCTATCTCATGGGGTTTCGCTATGCACTCGAACGTGGGTATGGGCGCGTCATCGAGATGGATGCCGATTTTTCGCATGATCCGGCCTCGATTGCATCACTGATCAAAGCCATGGATGGCGCGGATATGGTTATTGGATCAAGGTACATGAACAACACGGTCAACGTGGTCAACTGGCCATTGTCGCGCCTTATCCTTTCCAAGTCAGCCAGTATTTACAGCAGATGGATCACCGGTATGCCGGTATCCGATCCAACCAGCGGGTTCAAATGCATCAGTGCCAAGGCGCTGCGATCCATAGCGCTTGACAGGGTGCATTCACAAGGCTACTCCTTTCAGATCGAGATCGATTTTCGGGTATGGAAAAAAAACCTCGTTATCCATGAGGTGCCGATCATTTTTGTTGACAGAAGCGTAGGCAAATCGAAAATGACCAGGAAAAATATTGTTGAGGCTGTCTGGATGGTCTGGTGGCTGAAATTACTTTCGATCATCGGGCGGCTTTGAAGTGGCGAGTGACGTTCGGGGTTGACTTTGGTTGTAGAAAACGCATATCGATACACAAAATGGTTTCAGTGTTTTCATTGGAACTGACATACATGCTTTCATGCAAACCAAACCGGTATGGAATCAACATCATTGCGTGATATATCTCACGTAACCGACTGGCTTGTAAGGCCGCTCGTCGTGATCGGGCATGCTGAAATATCGATTGTCAAAATCGCGACCATCATCCTGTCGGTTGCGCTGATCGTCGCTGCTGCGAAGTTTCTGAAGCGGATGCTTGTCGGGCGGCTTCTGGTCTCTTCGGTGCACGATACAGGGACCCGCTCAGCCCTGGCTACCATTCTTCAGTACCTGATCGTTTTTTTTGGTATCCTGATCGTGCTGCAATCGGCGGGGATCGATCTCAGCACCTTAACCGTGCTGTCGGGCACCATCGGTCTTGGTATCGGTTTCGGATTGCAGAATATCGCCGATAACTTTTTCAGCGGCCTGATCATTTTGCTGGAACGCCCGGTCAAGGTCGGCGACCGCATTCAGGTCGGAGAGATCAATGGGGATGTTGTCAGGATAGCCATCCGCTCGACGACGCTTCTGACCAACGACAATATCAACATCATCATTCCGAATTCGGAATTCGTTTCAAAGCAGGTCATCAACTGGAGCCACAATGACCGGAGTCTCAGGGTATCGGTGCCTGTCGGAGTTGCCTATGGTTCCGATCCGGAACAGGTTAAACATGTGCTGCTTGGTGTCGCGGAGAATCACCCCGATATTCTGACCAAGCCTTCTCCAGCGGTGCTTTTTTCCGATTTTGGCAACAGTTCGCTGGATTTCGAGCTTCTTGTCTGGACAGAGACACGAATCCAGACGCCACGCTTTCTGCGGAGCGAACTGAACTACAGGATTTTCGATGCCTTCAGGAAGAACGGTATCGAGATTCCCTTCCCGCAGACCGACCTGCATATCAGAAGCAGTGATATCCCGTTGTGGGAACCGCGTGAACGGAAGAACCCAACAGGGTGATGTGTGAGGCTTTCTAGAGCCGTTACCGGCGAGGTTTTGGTATTAAGCGATTTGATTGCTACCATGTAAAAGCGCATACAGTTATAGAAATCATTCATCGAGCGGGCATCACAGAAGGACATCTCCCACTATCTGTTGCGCCTCTCGGTACCTGCTCTCCGCAGTGCACGAGTATCTCTGACCGCATGTGGTTTTTCTCGCGGCCAGTGTTTGCCGATCCGAAATATCCTTTCCGGTCGATTTTCAGCCAAATTCCGAGGTGTCCGCCAACGTGACTTCACGGCTTTTCGCCGGTCACGAGCCTGCTCGCAGCAAAGCGAGAAAGGAGGTTTTATGCTCTCTTACCAGTCATATACAGCAAACAATATCCACGAGCTTCCACAATTCGACTGTATCTCTCCGGAGCAACTTCATGCGATCAAGGTGGTTTCCGAGGTTTACCCGTTCAGGGTCAACAGCCATGTCGCCGAAAACCTCATCGACTGGAGTAACATTCCCGATGATCCCCTGTTCCGGCTGACCTTTCCGCAGGCCGGAATGCTCTCTGGCGACGACTACACGATGCTCTCCGGCCTGGTAGCATCGAATGCCGATCCCTCGCTCATCCGCGAGGAAGCGAGGAAGATTCAGCTTCGGCAGAATCCGAATCCCGCGGGCCAGATGGAGCTGAACACTCCATGGCTCGATGATGAACCCCTTCACGGAATGCAGCACAAGTACCGCGAAAGCGTCCTGTTTTTCCCGCTCGAAGCGCAGGTTTGCCACGCCTATTGCACCTACTGTTTCCGGTGGCCGCAGTTCTCCGGAGTGGAGAACCTGAAGTTCGCCAACGACAGCATAGAGCGGCTGGTCGAGTATCTCGAACAGCATCCGGAGGTGAAGGATGTCATTTTTACGGGCGGCGATCCGATGGTGATGAGTACGATGCTTATCAAAAAATACATGCAACCGCTGCTTGGTGTTTCGACGCTGAAAACCATCCGGATCGGGACCAAGTCGCTCAGCTGGTGGCCGCAGCGCTATACCGCCGAAGCTGATGCAGACGAGCTGCTTCGGTTTTTCGAGGAGATCGTCGCTTCGGGCAGGCATCTGGCGATCATGGCGCACATCAGCCATCCCCGTGAAATCGCCACGCCGGATGCAACTGAGGCGATTCGCCGCATCCGCTCGACCGGCGCGGTGATACGGAGCCAGTCGCCGGTGGTGCGGCACGTCAACGACGACCCCGACGTCTGGCGCGAGATGTGGCAGAAACAGGTGCAGCTCGGCATCATTCCCTACTACATGTTCGTGGAGCGCGACACCGGCCCGAAGCACTACTTCGAAGTGCCGCTCGCCGAGGCGCTCGATATTTACAACGGAGCCTATCAGCAGATGTCGGGGCTTGGCCGCACGGTTCGCGGGCCGTCGATGTCCTGCTCGCCCGGCAAGGTGATCGTGGAGGATGTCGCCGAGATCAACGACGAAAAGGTGTTCGTGTTCAAGTTTACCCAGAGCCGCAATCCCGAATGGACCAACAAAACCTTCCTCGCCGGGTTTGACGAGAACGCATCGTGGATCGATGACCTGGCCCCCGCGTTCGGCGAGGACTCATTCTTTTTTGAACCTGAACTGATGAGGAGGTACAGCAGCTAAGCCGCGTGGCCAGCGAGGCGCTGACAGTTTTGCCGGACGCATCGCTGACAGAGCTGCGTTCAGATGTGGCAGAGGTAGTTGCAACGGATCGCGTCGCCCTCTTTGCGGATGTCGGCCTTGATCTCGGTCTTGGGGTTGACCAGCTCGCGGAGCAGGGCGGTGAAGGTGCCGAGGTAGAAATTGCCCACCACTGGATGTGAGGGGAAGGTTACCTTGACCATGACGTTTGGTGACGGCTTCGAGCCGTAACTGAACTCGCCGCTTCCGGCGAAGGTCCAGGCGTTTTTGCTGATGGCGAAGAGGAACACCTTGAAAGCCAGGCCTGCAGGGAGCAGCTTGACAATCGTTTGGAACGGGCCGGGAATGCGCACTTTGAGGAGATACTTCGCGGTACGTTCCCCCGACTCCTTGAGGATTCCCGCGGTGGCCGTTTCGCCGATTTCTTTCTGCAGGGCGGTGACCAGCGAGTGGAATTTGGACTCTTCGACCATCTCCGATGGCAGGTTGTTGATCAGGTAGCCCTGACCAATCTTTTTCAGAAGTTTCTCGGTTTCGTTTTTCCCGTAGGCGGTTTCAAGGGCGCCGACGGTCTGTATGATGGAGTTCGGTCCGATTCGTGATGGGCTGCTGCTCATTGAAAAAATAGAGGTCTTGTTTTTGCGTTGATTGCCGTTATGGTTTCTCGGGCGATTCGGTTCTGTCAAGGCCGGATTGCCGGATCGAGGGAATATCGAGCCTGATATTTTCGGTTGTCCAGCCTCCCCTGATTGTTACGGTCAGAGCCGTAAAGGGATCGGATGGCGCAAACGGGGTAAACGATCCACCGTTCCATTTCGTCATGGGCGAAACTGTTCCGTTGGCTGATGGAATGAATCCGGAAATGGTGTACTCGCCTGCCGGAAGATCGTGGAAACCGAAACTGAATGTGCCATCTGCGTTTGTCTTGGCCACCATGCGCTGGCCACTCTCCCAGCCGCTGCGACGGGCTTCGACGACAACCGCTGGAGCGTTTGCCCTGCCAGAGCCGCTGATTTCTCCATACGCTTCAGGGCCGGCGGTGCTGAAGCGCGATTTCACCAATGCTGTTTTTGACGGTTCGCCGACAAACCCCTTGAGCATACCAGGCCTGACCTGTACCAGGTAGTCCTTGCTGTGCTGGAACCCCTGTGATGCCACAATGGCGAACGTTCGGCTGTCGATTCGGGAGATGGTGAACGGTACCGGTATCTGCTGGCCTTTTTCGGACAAAGAAAACGTTACGGCTGGCTTGACCGATGATTCGACCACCGGCAGGTTGCATTGCAACTCAATCGACGAGCCCGATTCAGGACGGATCGTTTCGGTGATGACGTTGTTTTCACCGTCAGCCGGTACGATGCTGGCCGACAGTTCCGGGTAGCGTTCCGTGCGGGGATTACCGGAGTATTTCAGTTCTGAAGTCTGGCCTGCGTTTCCGCCGGGTGAGAATCGGAGACGGTACCAGGCGCGTCCCTCCATCGGCCCGGTCAGGAGGCGGAAGGTGCTGCCATCACGACTTCTTGAAGGCGAGAAATAGCCAAGTACAGGCAGGATGGTGCCGGTGGCGGTATTTTCGATCTGTATTGCGGACAGGTCGAAGCTTCTTGCGGGAGTGGGGTTTTTGAAAGTGATCTCGATTTCCCGGTTGTTGAGGGTTCGACAAGAGCTCAGAGCGTTTGCCGACAGGGCGTCCGGTGCGAACCGCATTGCAACTCCGGCCATGCCGGTATGCACCGTTGGTCTTGAGGTGACGGCGAATGTCTCTTCCTTGTGATCGAATGCCACAATGCCCACCTCGCCAGTTGTAGCCACAATACGGTAACTGCCTGGAGCGAGATGCTGAAAACGGAACTCGCCAGACGGTCCAGTCTGGGTGATGTAGTCTGGCATTGCTTCCTGCAGGCGGCTTGACGGCGAAGGTGTATAGGCCATCACCGAGACGTTTCGGGCCGGGGCCAGACGGTTTGTCCATACCTGTCCTTCGATCGACCCCCGATCGATAACCGGGCCGGTTGAAAAGGCGAGTACCCAGCTCCGGTCGAGTTGGTGGTTTCCGTCCAGGCTTTTCAGCGGGGTGCGCAGCGTGAGTGTGTAGGTGCGGTTTTGTTGCAACGGCGAGTATAGCAGGATATCGGCCTCTTTACCGTGCATCGTTACCTCATAATCATCAATGCGCGGGGAGAAAAAAATCGATTTCAAAAGATCGGCCCTGTTGACATAGTGGGTGAAGCCGATGCGGATTTTCTCCGGTGAAGCATTGATCGAGGCGGTTGCGGGCAGGGAGCTGGTCACGCTGAGCGACGAGCGATCTGGTGGCCCGCCTGTTGGGGGGCGGTCAACGGCGCAGGCGCTGAATAACAGGGGAATCAGAATGGTCGCCAGAATTTTCAGGCCGGGAAATTCTTTCAATGACGTGCTCCCTTCAGAGTTGAAAGCTGCTAAATTGTTTCTCAGCATGAAAATTCTTAAATTAAAAACTGAAGGTATTCTATGAAAGCGATTTGAGAAAAAAATCAGACAGAGTTTGAGATAGATGGCCAGAAGAAATTTCAAGGTTCTTTATGTCTCTGGCGAGGGGTCTCCTTTTATAAGGGTCAGTTCTCTGGCCGACTACATGGCATCATTTCCCCAGGCGCTTGAAGAGGAAGGCTTCGAGGCTCGTATCATGATGCCAAAATACGGTATCATCAACGACCGGAAGTTCCGCTTGCATGATGTGCTCAGGCTGTCGGACATCGAAGTCCCTCTCAAGGACAAGACCGATATGCTGCATATAAAGGTTACTGCCCTCCCGTCAAGCAAGATCCAGACCTATTTTCTCTATAACGAGAAATATTTCAAGCGTTACGGGCTTTTTTCCGATATCCCGCTCGGCGGTGATCACAAAGGCAGCGCGGAAAGACTCATCTTTTTCAGCGTCGGCGTGATGGAGACGCTTGTCCGCCTTGGCTGGCAGCCCGATATTATTCATTGCCACGACTGGCATGCAGGTCTGGTGGCGCTGCTCGCCAAAACGCGATACGCCAAGCATGACTTCTTCAAAAAGGTGAAGATCGTGCAGACCATTCATAATGTTTACCGCCAGGGCGTTTTTCCGTCGAAGGCGTTCCAGAAGCATCTCGATGCAGAGGTGTTCGATGCTCTCGAAATGGATGGCGCGGAGGTCAACCTGCTGGCTACCGGCATCAAACACGCCGATCTGGTCACTACCACATCGGATCGTTATGCCCGCCAGATCATCGATGATCCGGAGCTTTCGTTTGGCATGAACCAGGCTTTGCAGGCATGCGGAGATCGTTTTCACGGTATTCTCAACGGTATGGATACCCGCCAGTGGAATCCATCCTCGGACAAGCTCATCAAGAAGCGCTACAGTGCCGAACAGCCGGAGATGAAACTCGAGGACAAGAAGGTGCTGCTCGAAGAGGTTGGTCTGCCATTTTCCGAAGAGACGCCGGTTGTCGGCGTGATCGGAAGCTTCGATCAATACCAGGGCGCATCCCTTGTCCGGGAAAGCCTTGCAAAGCTTCTCGAACTTGATATTCAGCTCATCGTGTTCGGTTCGGGCGACAAGGAGTTCGACCAGGCGCTCAAGGAGACCGCGGAAGAAAACGAGGGAAAGATGGCCTTCCAGCCCGAGTTTACTGATGCGTTTTACCACCAGATGATCGCCGGACTTGACATTCTGCTCATGACCTCCCGCATCGAGGCGTGCGGCATGATGCAGATGTTTGCCATGAACTACGGCACCGTGCCGGTTGCCTACGCGGGTGGCGGTATCGTTGACACCATCGAGGAGGTCTCCGGCGACAAGGGTACCGGCTTCATCTTCACCGACTACACGCCCGAGGCGCTGACGGCGAAGTTGCAGGAGGCGCTGGCACTGTTTGCCGACAGGGAGCGCTGGAGCGCGCTCATGCTCGAATGCATGGGGCGCGATTTTTCGTGGAGCACGTCGGCGGGGCAGTATGCCGAGCTCTACCGAAATCTGCTTGGCTGAGGTGGTGCGATGGAGTTTGCGAAGGTGCTTTTTCTTGACCGGGACGGAACGATCAACCGCGACATTGGCAGCTATGTTTCGAGCCGCGAGGAGTTCATCCTGATCGACCGCGCGGACGAGGCCATCGCGATTGCGCGCGAGGCGGGGTTCCGGATCGTGCTCATCACCAACCAGGCGGGCATCGCCCGTGGCATCGTGACGCCCCAGGATGTCGAGGATGTGAACGACTATCTCAACGAACTGCTGGCGGAGCGCCAGACCTCGTACGACCGCTGCTACTACTGCCCGGCGCATCCAAACTATCCACATCCCGAGTACGACCGCTTCATCGATCACCGCAAACCCTCGCCCCGCATGGTGGAACAGGCCATCGCCGACCTGCGCGAGGAGGGCATCGAGGTCGATCGCGACGCCTCGTTTTTCATCGGCGACAAGCTGATCGATGTCGAGTGCGGCCAGCGGGCCGGGTTGAAAACGATACTCGTCAGAACCGGCCACAACGAGGAGTCGCTCTGCGAGCAGCAACAGATTTTTCCGGATCATGTCGCCGACGATCTCTACCAGGCCGTCACCGGCTACATTCTGTCGCAGGCATCCCGCTGAGGTGCCCTGATGATCTGCCTCTATGTTCACATTCCCTTCTGCCGGGAGCGTTGTTCCTACTGCGATTTTTTTCTTGTCACAAAACCCGGTTTCGTTGAGCGCTTTTTCGAGGCGCTTGCCGTTGAGACGGCTTCAAAAATATCACTCATCAAAGGCCAGACGATCAAGGCGATCCATTTTGGCGGAGGCACGCCGTCGCTGGTCTCACCGACTTTCATTGATGCTTGGCTGTCGCAGGTCTCCGGCTTGGTCCGAATCTCCGCTGAAACCGAAATCACGCTCGAAGCCAATCCCGAAGATCTTTCGTTCGCCTCGCTTGATGCGCTGCAATCGGTCGGCGTCAACCGTCTCTCCATTGGTGTGCAGTCCTTTGCCGACCGCAAGCTCCGGGCGCTCGGACGAGCGCATTCGGCTGCCGACGCCCGCCGTGTTGTCTCGGAAGCGCTCGAACGCTTTCCGTCGGTCAGCATCGATCTGATGTGCGGCGCGGAGGGGGAGACGCTCGCCGAGTGGGAGGGCGACCTTCGTGCGGCGCTCGATCTTCGTCCACAGCACATCTCGATCTATATGCTCACGCTCGAAGAGAAGACCCGGCTGTGGCGCGATGTGCGGAAAGGTCTCCGTGACCTGCCCGGCGAGGAGGCGCAGGCGGCGATGTACCGGATGGCCGCGCTGATGCTTGGCGGCGCGGGATACCGCCACTACGAAATTTCCAACTTCGCGCTCGAAGGGCATCACTCGCGCTACAACCTCGCGAGCTGGATGCGCGAACCGTACCTCGGTTTCGGCCCGGCGGCACACAGCTTTCTCGTCGATGGCGACACCGAGACGCGCTTCTCGAACGTGAGCAGCCTGACGCGCTACCTCGCTGATCCCGTCGGCGCGGTCGATTTTCGCGAGGTGTTGACCGAAGCGCAGCGCTTCGACGAACAGGTTTTTCTCTCCCTGAGAATCCGCAAACCGCTGTCTGTTGGGTTTTTGCGAAAAGGGCATAAATTAGGGCATCAGCATCTCGATGACATCCTTGTTACGCTACGGGAAAAAGGGTGGATCGGTGTCGAAAAGGGCACGGTGACGCTGACCGAAGAAGGCTTTCTTTTTGCCGATCATGTGGCCGCCGAACTGCTTTCGGAGTGAATGCCCGGCTGATACGAATTGTCTAACAACCAGTCCCGAATGACTCACAGAAACGCGAACCGGATCATCGCCGCCGGAATATTTCTGGTTGCCGAAGCGGTCTATCTCTCGACGATGGCCCCGACCTTCTCGTTCTGGGATTGCGGGGAGGTGATTGCCACCTCGTACACTCTCGGTATTCCGCATCCGCCCGGCGCTCCGCTCTACCTTCTGGTCGGGCACCTCTTTTCGCTGCTTCCGTTTTTCCAGGACATCGGTGCGCGCCTCAACCTCTTCAGCACGCTGATCAGTTCGACGACCATCATGCTGACCTACCTGATTATTGTCCGGCTGATTGCGCTCTACCGCGACTCGAAGCCGGACGGCTGGAGTCTGCACGAACAGATCGCTGCTTACGGAGGCGCGGCGGTGGGTGCTCTGGCGCTCGCCTTTTCCGACAGCTTCTGGTTCAACGCCACGGAAACCGGTCTCTGGGCGGCATCGTCACTGCTGACGGCCACCATCTTCTGGATGATGCTTTGCTGGTATGACGAAGACCCCGCGCCCGGCAGCGAGCGGTGGCTGCTCGGCGTGATGTACCTGATCGGCCTCTCCATCGGCGTGCACCTGCTCTGCCTGCTGGCGCTCTTCGCGCTGGTGCTGATCTACTATTTCAAGAAATATACCGTCGATCTGAAATCGTTCAGCCTGATGACGCTTTTCAGCCTCGGGCTGTTTTTTCTGATATACAAGCTGATCATCAAGGGCATACCGGTGCTGCTTGTCACTACCTCGTGGTGGGGCATGAGCCTGCTTGTCGCGGCGCTGGCATCCGGTATCTGGTACAGCCATAAGAAGCGACTCGTACTGCTGAACCTTGGGCTGCTCTCGGTAGTGTTGCTTATTCTCGGTTATACCTCCTACATGCTGATTTTTGTTCGTGCCCATGCCGGTCCGCCGATCAACGAGAATAACCCCTCGACGCTCCAGGCCTTTTTCTCCTACGTCAACCGCGAGCAGTACGGCGAGTGGCCACTGTGGCCGAGGCGCTGGTCGCCCGAGCCGGTCTATCAGTATTTCTACCAGAAATATTCGAGCGAGTGGGACTACTTCTGGCGTTACCAGCTCAACCAGATGTACCTCCGCTATTTCGGATGGCAGTTTATTGGCCGTTCCGCTGATGTCGAGGGGGCGGTTGTCGACTGGGGAAAGCTTTGGGGGATCCCTTTCCTGGCGGGGCTTTTCGGCGCGGTTGCCCATTTTCGCAAGAACTGGAAGATGGCGCTACCGGTGGCCACGCTCTTTCTCATGACCGGCGTGATTCTTGTCCTCTACCTCAACCAGCCCGAACCGCAGCCGCGTGAACGCGACTACAGCTACGTCGGCAGCTTTTTCGCCTTCGCTCTCTGGATCGGCATCGGTGTCGAGCGGCTCTTTACCTGGTTTTCCGGCAGGCTCAAGTCGCTCGATCCGAAGCAGCTCGTCTGGCTCGCCGTGGCGGTGGTGGCATCCGGCTTGCTCTCGATCAACGGGCGGATGCTCATGGCCAACTATCGCACGCATGACCGCTCCGGCAACTACGTGTCGTGGGACTGGGCCTGGAATATTTTGCAAAGTTGCGAGAAGGATGCCATTCTCTTCACCAACGGCGACAACGACACCTTTCCACTCTGGTATCTTCAGGAGGTGGAACGCATCCGTACCGACGTGCGGGTGGTCAATCTCAGTCTGGCCAATACCGGCTGGTACCTGCTGCAACTCAAGCACGAAAGTCCGCGGGGTGCCAAACCGGTCAATATCGAAATGCGTGACGATGACCTGGCGAACATTTCGTATGTGCCGGTCGATTCGGTCGAAGTGGCCGTACCGGCGGGCATAGAGCAACGGAAACTCTACGACGTCGCCCGGCGTTCCGGCATCGCCTTGCCGGGCATTCCGTCCGATTCGCTTCGCTGGACGGTTCGACCCGCGCTGACCTATCAGGGCACGGGTTTCCTCCGTCCGCAGGACATCGCCGTTTATGCCATCGTGGTGGACAATTTCGGCAAGCGTCCGATCTACTTCGCGCTGACCGTCGACCCCTCCGAAATGACCGGTCTTGACCGCAATCTGCGTCTCGACGGACTGGTTTATCGCCTCGTGCCACTGAAAAGCGATTCGGCGTTGAGCTTCGCTGATCCTGGCACGCTGTACGGCAACCTGTTTAACGCCTATCGTTATCGCAACACCGGTAATCTTGCGGTCAACATCGACGAAACCTCCCGGAACCTGCTCGGCAACTATCCGCCACTGTTCGCCCGTCTGGCTATCACCCTCTCTGCATCGCCGGAACAGGAGGTGATGGTCCCGGATGCTTCCGGTGCTCACAAAACTGTGCGCAGGGGAGAGCTCGCCCTCGAAGTGCTCGACCGCTACACCCGGCTGTTTCCGCTGAGCCGTTATCCGGTTACGCCAAAGCTTGCCGGATCGGTGGTTGCTATGTATGCAGCAGGCGGTGCAAACGAAAAAGCATATCCTTATATTCACTATCTTGAATCGCTGGCGGCCCGTACCAGCGTTGGACAGTATCCCGAACTGTACTTTACCCTGGCGCAGGCTTATCGCGCGACAGGAAAGGTTCACGAGGCAGATGGTATTATGAAGGAACTCGAAATGGAGCTTCCCGGATTGCGGAGGCGTCTGGATTCACTCAAGCAATAGTTTGTTTTTTCAATGAGCAATATTCATGCTACAGCAGTCATCGGCTCCGGAGCCCTGCTCGGCGAAGGTGTCGAGGTCGGTCCTTACACCGTGATCGAAGATGATGTCGTCATCGGCGACAGGACGGTCATCGGGCCTCATGTTCATATCGCCGACGGGGCGCGCATCGGCAACGAGTGCCGGATTTCGACCGGCGCGGTGCTTGCGACCGCACCACAGGATCTCAAGTACGCCGGGGAGAAAACCTATCTTCACATCGGCGACCGTACAGTCATCTGCGAGTGTGTGACCCTGAACCGCGGCACCAAGGCCAGTGGCAAGACCGTGGTTGGTTCCGACAATCTCATCATGGCTTACGTCCACGCGGGGCACGACTGCGTGATCGGCAACCATGTGGTGATCGCCAACTCGGTGCAGTTTGGCGGCCACTGCCATGTGGGCGATTACGTGGTGGTGGGCGGTCTGGCCGGAGTGCACCAGTTTGTCAGGATCGGGCGGTACGCGATGGTTGGCGGCATCTCCCGCGCGGCGCTTGATGTTCCACCCTTTGTCATGGCTGGTGGGCATGCCTCGTTCCGGTACGAAGGGCTCAATGTCATTGGCCTGAAGAGGCGTGGTTTCACCTCCGAACAGCTCAGCAACATCCGGGACGCCTACCGCGTCATTTTCCAGTCGGGCCTGCTGCTCTCCACGGCGCTCGAAACCGTGCGCCGCGATCTTCCGCCGGCTCCGGAAGTGGTCGAAATCCTCGACTTCTTCGCATCGGGAGTGTACAACCGGAAGTTTCTCAAGCCCTTCAATTCATAAGCAGTTACGGATATGCCATCATGGGCGCTTGGCATCGATCTCGGCGGGACGAACATCAAGATAGCGGTCGTCGATGAGTTGAAGGGGATTCTCTTCGAGGATACCCAGCCGACCGATGCCGCCGCCGGCCCGGAGGGCGTCGTTCGGCAACTGGCGTTCATGGCCGATGCGATTTACCAGCGAGCTGCCGAGGCGCTTGACACCGGCTTTTTTGCAGGGATCGGCCTCGGCGCTCCGGGTGCGGTCGATGCCGAGAAGGGCACGCTCTCCTACCCGCCGAACCTGCCTGGCTGGGGGCGTTACGATCTGCGCGATCAGCTGCAGATGCGTCTCGAACAGGCCCACGGTCTCCGTTCAGTTGTCATTATCGAGAACGACGCCAACGCAGCCGCCTACGGCGAAGCGATTTTTGGCGGCGGCAACGCTTTCCGCGACTTCATGCTGGTGACGCTCGGCACCGGTGTGGGTGGTGGCATCATTCTCGATCGCAAGCTCTATCGCGGCCCCTCCGGTACGGCGGGAGAGATTGGTTTCATGATCATCGATTTCGAGGGCGAGAGCGTTCACGCGGGCATTCGGGGTACCATCGAGGGGCTGATCGGCAAGGAGCGCATCGTGGAGCTGGCGTGCAGCCCGGAGATGGGGGCATCGCGTTCACCGCGCCTCAATGAACTGTGCAGCCGCGATTTTTCCCATCTCTCTCCCCGCCATCTCGAACAGGCGGCCAAGGAAGGTGATGCTGCTGCCCTGCGCACCTGGGAGCGGATCGGCGCCATTCTCGGTGTTGGGCTGGCCAACATCACCGCCCTGATGGATATTCGCAAGTTTGTCATCGGCGGGGGTATCTCTGCCGCTGGCGAGCTGATCTTCAAGCCGGCCATGATGCAACTGCATCGCTCGACCCTGCCCTCGATGCATGATGGGCTGGAGATCGTTCCGGCGCGGCTTGGCAACAAGGCCGGAATCTACGGCGCGGCGGCGCTCTGTTTCAACGCTGCTCAATCCTCGAATCGAGATGATTGAGGGGCTGGCGCACCTGCTCTTTCCCGAGGTCTGCACCCTCTGCCAGAAGCCGCTCGGCGAGGGCGAGGAGCACATCTGCGCCGGATGCTTCAATGACTTCAACCCGTTTCCGTCTGTGCTTGCCGGAGGCGCGGCACTCAAAAGCACGGTGCGTGCGCACTTTGGCGAGAAGGCGGTTCCAGCTGCGGCATGGTGCCTCTACCCTTACCGCAGCAGCGGCAGTCTGCACGAGGCGATGCATGCTATGAAATATGGCGGACTGTTTCCCTTGGGTGAACTGTTCGGCAAGCGGCTCGGGGAGCTTATCCGTCAGGGGAGTGTTCCGGTCGGGTTCGACGCGATCGTGCCGGTGCCACTGCATCATCTCAAGCGCATCGAGCGCACGTACAACCAGGCCGAAGCGCTTGCCCGCGGCATGGCTGGTCTGATCGGCCTGCCCGTTGCGACGCGGAGCCTCGAGCGTTGTGTCTATACTGGTACGCAGACCGGACTTGGTATAAAGGCACGGCGCGAGAACATGACGGGAGCTTTCCGCCCAGGACGCGAGCGTTGCGCGGCAAGAGTGCTGCTGGTGGACGATGTGCTCACGACCGGCGCGACGATGGTGGCTGCGGCGGAGGCGCTGAAAGCCGCCGGAGCGGTCGAGGTGGCTTTTGCGACCGTTGCCCTCACCGAAAAGGAGTAGCCGGAGATGGATCTTTTTTACGTTTTGCCGCACCAGCTCGATCTTGAACATGCCCGGGCGACCATCGACGGCGAAGAGTTCCACCATCTCGCCCGTGTGCTGCGCTGCCAGCCGGGCGACGTCGTCCCGATTACAGACGGCGCGGGCTTTGCTGCGGAGCTGATGGTCGGGTCAATCGGCAAGCACTCGCTCGATGGCGCGATCCGCAACCCGCGCACGGTGCCGGCGCCGGAAACGCAGGTCAGCGTGGCGTTGTCGCTCCTGAAGTCGCCGCAGCGCTTCGATCTTTTCCTCGAAAAGGCGACTGAACTCGGCGTTGCCCGCATTGTGCCAATGATCACGAAACGCACCGTCTCTACGCCCGATTCCGGAAAGATCGGGCGTAAGCTCGAGCGGTGGCGCGGCATCGTGCAGTCAGCAGCCCGCCAGAGCCGCCGGTACCATCTTCCCGAACTTATGAGTCCACTCACCTTCCGGGAGGCGCTTGTTCTCGACGGATACGATCTGCGCCTGATTGCTCACGAAAGCGAGAATGCATTTCCTTCTTTCGAGCCAGCCGGGAAAAAGATACTCTTCCTCGTTGGCGGCGAGGGGGGCTTTACCGACGCCGAAGTCGCAGATGCTGTCGAGGCCGGATTCACGCCAGTCTCCTTCGGCGAATCGGTGCTGCGGGCCGAGACCGCTGGAATCTTCGCAGTTGCCCTTGTCCGGGCCAGGCTGCTGGCAGAGGCCGATCCCGCAAAGCGTCTCTGATCCAGGTCCGTTGCGGTCGAATCACTTTTTGCAGTGATGCGGCGAGCAGGTTAAATTGAGGGAGTTTTTGCAACGATGGATGCCCCTTATTGCCATGACACGGATGAACACACCGCAATTCAACAAGATCGCCGTGCTTGTCGCGACGCTCCTGATCTCTGCGCTCTTTCTGACGATGATCAGGCAGTTTCTGGTGACGATTCTGCTGGCCGGAATTTTTACCGGGCTGGCCTATCCGCTTTTCAGCCGGTTTATTACGCTGACCCGGGGCCACCGGAGCCTGAGCGCTTCGATGACCCTCTTCATCTTTTTCATGATGGTTTTTCTGCCGCTGCTGGCAGTATTTGCCGTGGTGATTCTGCAAGCGGTTTCCCTGAGCAGCACGGTCATTCCGCTGATTCGCGAACAGCTTCGCGATCCGGAAGGGTTCCTGCGGATGCTCTCCAGCCTGCCTTTTTACAAGGATATCGAGAGCTATAGCGACCTGATTCTTGAAAAAGCTGCCGAAATTCTCGGCAATCTCGGCTCATCGGTTCTCAGCAGTTTTTCGGCGATCACCTGGACGGCGATCTATGATCTTGTGCTTTTTATCATTTTCTGGTACACCATGTTTTTTCTGCTCAGGGACGGGCACGAGCTTCTGGAGCGCATCAAGTACTACCTTCCCCTGAACGAGAGTGATCAGAAGCGCCTGTTCGACCGTTTCGTGTCGGTTACAAGAGCCTCGCTGAAAGGCTCACTCATCATCGCCGTCATTCAGGGCACTCTGGCCGGTCTTGCTTTTTATGTGGCCGGGATCAACCAGGCGGTGTTCTGGGGAGCGATCATGGCGACGCTGTCGCTGTTGCCGCTCATCGGTTCGCCCATTATCTGGGTTCCGGCAGTCATTATCCTGGCTTTGTCGGGCAACTATGCGCAGGCGATCGGCCTTTTTCTTTTTTGCAGCATCATCGTTGGCCAGATCGACAATGTGCTCCGTCCGATTCTGGTCGGGCGTGACACCAGTATGCACGAGCTGTTCATTTTTTTCGGCACGCTGGGCGGCATCGGCATGTTCGGTCTGCCCGGCTTCATTATCGGTCCGGTTGTGGCAGCGCTCTTCGTGACGGTGTGGGACATTTACGGCGAGACCTTCAACGAGTCGCTGATCGAACGGCGTTCGGGCGGAGGGCAGGCGGTGGGAAGCGATCAATCAACGCTCTGAGATTGTGACAAGGTAGTGTGTGAGTAAAACGAAAAAGAGCGGCCCGATGATGAATTCAGGCCGCTCTTTTTTTATGAAGTCCGGTCAGTCCTGATTCCAATCAGTCAACCCGGACCACCTCTTCGGCAGCGAAGAAGAAGGCGCCTTCGATGGCGGCGTTCTCCGCAGAATCGGAACCGTGGATGATGTTCTCGCCCTTGCTGTCGGCGTAGAGCTTGCGGACTGTGCCCTCGTCAGCCTGCGCCGGATCGGTTGCGCCAATCAGTGTGCGGAAGTCGGCAACAGCGTTCTCTTTTTCGAGGATCATCGGCACGCACGGGCCGGACGACATGAAATCGACCAGCTCGCCGTAGAACGGGCGCTCCTTGTGCACGGCATAGAATGCGCCGGCGGTCTCTTTGGTGAGGCGGGTTTTCTTCATCGCCACGATGCGGAAACCGGCGCGCTCGATCATATCGGTGACAGCGCCGATAAGCTGCTTGCGCACGCAATCGGGTTTCAGGATGGTAAGGGTACGTTCCATTATTCGGGTCTGCATTTTGTTCTGAAAAGTTTGCCCGCGAAGATACAAAAAAAGATTCGGATTCAGGCAACCCCAGCGCGCCGCATCAATCGTTACGAGGCATCGATGCGCGCGAGCAGATCCTTCATCGGCTGGTAGGTGACCGGCAGGAAGTCGCTGTATGAGAGCAGCACCGTGCCCTGTTCGTCGATGAGCACGTAGGCCCGTTGCGCCATGCCGAGAAAGCCGAGGGCATCGTAGGCTTTGGCGACCGTGCGTTCCTGATCGCTCAGGAGCAGGAAGGGGAGCTCGTGCTTTTCGGCGAATTGCTTGTGCGACTCGGGGCTGTCGCCGCTGATGCCTACCACCGTGATGCCACGGCTGGTGAATGCCGCGACGTTGTTGCGATAGTCGCAGAGCTGCGCCGTGCAGACTGGCGTATCGTCGCCGGGGTAAAAAATCAGGAGCACCTTGCGGCCTTTGAACTCCGACAGGGAAACCATTTTGCCCGTGCTGTCGGGAAGCGTGAAATCCGGGGCGATTTTACCTTCTTCGATCATTGCTTTCTATGGTTTGGTTATTTTTTCTCGGCGTTTTTTGCCTCCTGTTCAACAAGAATGCGTCCGACACGCTTTCCGTTCATTTTGATCACCTTGAAGGTGAGTCCGTCCCATTTGACTGTGTCGGAGACCGAGGGCACCTCGCCGAGGCGGGTCATCATGAAGCCGCCCATCGTATCGTAACGGGGCTCGTTCTCCTCGAAAAACTTCTCGGCTTCGAGGTTGAAGGCCGTGAGAAACTCATCGACCGGCACCATGCCATCGACCAGCCAGGTGCGCTCGCTCCGGCGCACGATGTTTTTCTGGTCGCCCTCCATGTCGTCCGCCGGCACGTCGCCGACGATGCTTTCGAGCACATCGGTGAGGGTGATGGCCCCCTGTACCGAACCGTGTTCGTCGATCACCAGCGCCAGGTGCGCGCGGTTTTTTTTGAAGAGTTCGAGCACATGAAAGGCTGGCACCGATTCGGGCACGAAGAGCGGCGGTTTCATTGATGTCCGGATCGCCTCCCGGATGCTGCCTTTTGACGAGAGGCTGAAGTTGACCAGATCGAGAGACCTGACTACCCCCTGAAGCTCGTCGAGACTGCCCTTTGCTACCGGAAAGCGCGAGCGGCCGCTCGCCTTGATCCGCGCAACCAGCTCCTCGTCCGGCCTCTCCAGATCAAGCCACTCGATCTCGCTGCGCGGTGTCATCAGTGCGCTGGCCCGCTTGTCGCTCATGCGGAAAATTCTTGAGATCATCTCGTACTCGACCGATTCGAACACCCCCTTCTTGGCGCCCTGCCGGATCATGAGCATCACATCTTCGTCGCTGACCTGGGGTTTTTCGTTCGCCTCGATGCCGAATGCGCGGAGCAGCAGCGCTGCCGAGGCGTCAGCAAGCAGCACCGCAGGGGAGCTGATGGTGCAAAGTTTGTTCATGAATCCGGCAATCCTCACGGCGATTGCTTCTGGATGCCGCAGGGCGAATTTTTTCGGAAGCAGTCCGCCGATCACGTGAGTCAGGTAAGCGAGTGATGCAATGACGACCGTGAGCGCAAGAGGGTGGCGGTAGGGCTCAAGTATGGCGAGGTGGCTGAACAGCGCAGCGAGTGGTTCGGCAAAAAAAAGTCCGCCCAGAACGCTCGTCAGGGTGGTGATCAGAATGGCTGTGACCTTGATGGACGACAGGAACCGGGCGGCATTATCCTGAAGTTTCAGCGCGACAGACGCCGATGGGTATCCCGCTTCCCGCAGCTCACGCAGGCGGGCCGGGCTCGAAGAGATGATGGCGAACTCCGCCAGAGAGAGGACTCCTTCGAAGAGGATCAGCAGGATGATGATGATCGCTTCTGCGCTTTGGGGACTCATAAGTTAAGGTTCAGTGACCCGGCATGTTATGCTTTGATATGTCTCAAGATACAGCAATACCTTCACATAACCGGCTTGGTGTTTTGAACGTTTCATTGAAAGGCGTTGCCATTGTCAGAGCGATGATGCTTGCCCGGCGGCGAATTTCTGTGTAAAATCAATAAAAATACACCATCACTTTGCCGGTTCGCTATGAAAACTGTTCGGTCGTTGTGCTTTCGCAGCCTTTTGTCGCTCATCGTCGTGCTGCCGCTTTTTTCGTGCAGCCATCAGGGGCAGGACGCGGATACTGCTTCCCTTTACGACGAGGCTGCTCGCTTCTATCGGCTCAAGAAGTATCCGGATGCACTTGACCGCTACGACCGGGCACTGGCCGCGGATACCCTGAATGGGTTCAGCCAGAAGGCTCTGGATGCGCTTTGCCGGAAGAGCCGGATCGAGTTCCTGACCGGGCGTTACGCCGGTGCATTCCGCACCTGGGATGCGATCCGGCGGCATGGCGGCAAAAACCTGCCCGATTCGCTGCACACCGCTGTCGCGCTTGATACTGGAAAAATGTATGCCGAACTTGGCATGTACGGCCAGGCGGCTTCGGTCATGGCTTCGCTCAGAAATCCCGACGCATGGCAGCTCTTCGATGAGGCTCGCCTTTTGTTCAGGGCAGGAAAGATCATTGAGGCCTTGCGTATCTACACGGAACTTTCGGCTTCAGAGGATAATGCCATCAAAATATCAGGCCTCTCCGGGATTCTCGATTGCGCCCTGACGGGCAGGGTAGCCGGTCTCGATACGCCGGACAATCTGGCTGGAAAGATTGCCATGATTTCAGGCCGGGTGATGAAGATGAATACGTCTCCGGAGGTGAAGATCAAAGCGTTGCGCATTGCAGCCAAGAGTCTCCAGCAAATGGAAAAGCAGCGTCCGAACGCCAGCTATCTGTTGTTCCGTGCGCTGGCCATTGCACAGGAGGCCGGTTACCCCAGGCTCGTGGCCATCCTCCAGTATGAATCCAACAACATCATTGTCCGTAAACCTGATACGTATCGCAGCGTCATCGAATATTTCGGGCAGAGAAACATGCCATTCGCGAAAGTCGCGGCACTCTTCATGCTCGGCCGTTCCGTCGAGCTTGCTCCTGCCGAGCGGATCGAGGCATACCGGCTCGGACTTGCCGCCTGCCAGCATTACGGTATACCAGCCACGGCTACCGACTATGTCACCCTTGAGCGGGAGGCGGCTGGTGAGCTTGGCGATCTTCTGGCTGCTGAAAGACGGTACATCGAGCTTTTCGACGCCAGCGCCATGGCTGACTACCTGGAACATCGGCGTCTGGTATATGCAGGTATTTCCGGATTCCGTTTGCCGCCGGGTCATGAAGCTGTGCAGAACGAGATCATTGAACTGACCAGGGATATTTCAGGATTGCTCCAGCGAAAGATCAACATGCTTGAAGATGGGACGGGTTTTGTGCTTGCTCCTGTTGTCGACAATGCTATCAGGGAGAAGCAAGGACGGCTGATCGAGCTGATCGCGGAGGCGTCCAAAGTTGACAGCACGGTTCCCGAGCGGTTGCAACCCCGGCTTCTCACCTTACGCACGCTCCAGAAAAGCCTCCGCTCAGACGAGGCGCTGATCAGGTTTCTTGTCAGGGATTCGCTTTCGACCTCGATGCTGGTCAGCAGCAGGGAGTTGCAGATTGTCACCGCGAAGGTGACGGGAGAGCAGGTCAGAGCCCGCTTTGCCACGCTGCGGCAGCGGCTGGCCTCTGCCAGCCCGAATCTCGAGGCGGTACTTGCTGCCGATGATGATCGTCGGTGGTTGAGCGGCACGCTTCTGCAATCGATGGGTGATCGCCTTTCTGATTACCGGCACATTATCTTCGTTTCACGAAACGCGGAGCCGTTTCACTTGCTTGGTCGCGGCCCTATGCTTGGCAGTAATCATCAGGTTTCATGGCTTTTTTCTGCTGACGAGTCGCTTTTGTATGCAGCCGTTAAGTCACAAGGTGATATTGTGTTTTTCGATGCGTCGAGTCCTGAGAAGGCTGCGATTTACAAGCTGTTTCATCCGGGAGACCAGCTGTTTCTTTCCTGGAAACCGATGCAGGAAAATGAGAATGTCGGCCTGAAACAACTTCTGAAAAAGGCATCCGAATCTGGAGCGTCGAGTTCGGATATTCTGAAAAAAGCTGTACAACATTCCGGTCCGATTGGTGCTCAGGCCTGGCTATGGCTCGGTCCTTATGGCGCCAAATGATTTTTCCCTTTAAGGGGCTGATATAATGATGTAATGCTGGCACCGCATTCGTCGCGTGGATTAAGCAGGAGTATCTTTTGGTTTGTTGTCATTTCGTGACAATCAGTACAGCTTTTTGTTGCATTTCACGGCTGAATCTTGGCGGTATCCTGATTATTACTTTTGGGGCAAAACATTATTTTTTTATAGATTTAGGAATAAATCAGTGGTGTTTTTATCACAAAAAACCATTCCCTTCCAATGCCCGATGAGACTTTGGACCGGAGTTCACTTGAGCGGCTTGTCCGGGCGCTCAGGCAAGCGCGCGTCCAGAGAGCCCTCTCTGTCGATGAAATTGCCCGTCTGATCAAGATTCGCAGCACCCATATCGAAAAAATCGAAGAGGGTGATTTTACCTTTTTGCCGCCTCTTTACGTTCACTCCTATCTCAAGAAGTATGCGGCGGAGCTTGGCGTCGGCGACGATGCTCTGCTCGATGCGTGCCGGAATGAACTGGGTATTTCTGCCTCGAACTTTTCGGTGCCGCCTCCAGCCCAGTTGGTTACTGAAGGTACGAATGGGTTTGTGTCCAAGCCACAAGGTAAAAAGCGTCGTTGGTTGATCGTAGGTGTAACTGCGGCTGCTGTCATTCTCATTACCCTGATGCTTTTGTTCTTTTTCGGACGGTTTTGAGGCGGGCGCAGGCAAGAAATCAGCTTGCGGCTTTCTTTCTGTTTCAGGTGTTGCGGAGCCTCCCATTCCTGCTTTTCACTTTCCTCATTTGCATTTCATATAAAACAAGACTATTTTAGTCCGTGTTGGTTTGATGCCGGGAACCTTATCTTTCTGCATGGGTGTTCATCGGTAATAACCTTATATTTGTCCTGCTTGCGGCAAAAATCACCGAAATTCAGAAACCAGTTATGCCATCAAGACAGATTTACTTCGATAACAATGCCACCACGCCTCTGCATCCCGAGGTGAAGAAGGAACTGGTGGCGGCCATGGAGATGTTTGGCAATCCTTCGAGTATGCACGCATTTGGTCGCGAGGCCCGCGCCAACGTCGAGGATGCGCGTCACCGCGTGGCGGCTTTCATGGGGGCCGACGAGAGCGAGATCGTTTTCACCGGAAGCGGTTCGGAAGCCAATAACACCGTGTTGTCGCTCTTCGTCTGTGGCTCCGGGCAGTGCTTTCCCGGTATGCGCCCGAAGATCGTGACCAGCCGCATCGAGCATCCCTGCGTGCTCGAAACCTCGGAGTGCCTGATGCACCGCGGGGTTGATGTCAGCTTTCTCGAAGTGGATGGTTACGGCAAGGTCGATATTCAGCAGCTTGAAGCGCAGTTGAAGGCTGGAGGCGTCGGGCTGGTGTCGGTCATGATGGCCAACAATGAGATCGGCACGATTCAGGACATCGCGGCGATCAGCGCCCTCGCCCACGAGCACGGCGCGCTGATGCACACCGACGCCGTGCAGGCGTTTGGCAAGATTCCGGTGGATGTGAACCAGCTCGGTGTCGATTTCCTGACCATCTCCGGCCACAAGATTTACGGCCCGAAAGGGATTGGCGCGCTGTACGTCCGCAAGGGCACGCCGTACTGCCCCTTCATCCGCGGAGGCCACCAGGAGCGGGGCCGCCGCGCGGGCACCGAAAACACGCTTGGTATCATGGGCCTGGCGATGGCGGTCGATATGCGCAAGATCGAGATGGCGGCTGAGGCGGAACGGTTGCTCGGTTTCCGTGAGATGCTGCGTGAAGGCATCTCGGCCCGGATCGACGATGCGCTTTTCAACGGCCACCCGACTGACTCGATGCCGAACACGCTCAACGTGTCGTTTCCCGGCGCAGAGGGCGAATCGATTTTACTTTACCTCGATCTCGCGGGCATCGCGGTTTCGACCGGCTCGGCGTGTGCTTCGGGATCGCTCGATCCGTCGCACGTGCTGCTCGCCACTGGTGTCGATGCGGAGCGCGCGCACGGATCGATCCGCATCAGCATGGGCCGCTCGACCACCGTCGATGAGGTCGAATACATGCTCGACGTCCTGCCCGGCGTCATTGAAAGAATCAGAAACATGTCAACAGCTTATATCAAAGCATAAAAGGAGATACTAATGCTTCAGTCAGGTGAATGGGCATATACGGAAAAACTCAAGGAGCATTTCGAGAGTCCGAAAAATATTCTTCAGGGTAATGACACCAGCGCTTTCGACGGCGTCGGCATGGAGGGCAACCTCCAGTGCGGTGACCAGATGATGGTGGCCATCAAGGTGGACAAGGAGACCGAAAAGATCGCCGATTGCCAGTGGAAAACCTACGGCTGTGCCAGCGCTATCGCGAGCACCTCGATTCTGTCCGAAATGGTCAAGGGCATGACGCTTGACGAGGCGTTCAACATTTCCCCGAAAGAGGTCGCCAAAGAGCTTGGCGGCTTGCCGGAGAACAAGATTCACTGCTCGGTGCTTGGCGACAAGGCGCTGCGGGCGGCGATCAACGACTATTTCATCCGCAACGGCATGAACGACCGCGTTCAGAAGGTGCAGGCGCGAACCGTCTGCCAGTGCATGAACGTGACCGATCACGATATCGAGGAGGCGGTGCTCGAAGGCGCGCGTACCTTCTACGAGCTTCAGGAGCACACCAAGATCAGCACGGTCTGCGGCCAGTGCAAGGAGGATGCTGAAAACGAACTCCAGAAATACATCCACCTCCATTTCGGCTCCTGACGGATTCCGCCGGGGAGTTTTCAGTTCAAGGGAAGGAAGCGGCAGGGCGCGCCTCGTGACGACTCCGGTTCGCCGGACGAATCACGAGGTTGCGCCTCGCTCCGTTCTGGTAGTCGAGATCGAGCAAGCACTATGCGTCAACGAATGAGCCGTATGCCATCATCATTTTACATTCACACCTTCGGCTGTCAGATGAACCAGGCGGACTCGGAGATCGTCACGGCGCTGCTTCGGGCCGAAGGGTTTGTTCCATCGGCAGATGAGACGAACGCCGATATCGTGCTGCTCAACTCCTGTGCGGTGCGTGAGAATGCCGAGGAGCGGCTCGGAAATATCCTGACGCATCTCAAAGGGCGCAAGCGGCGGTGCAAGGAGCTGGTGATCGGTGTGCTTGGCTGCGTGCCGCAGTTCGAACGTGAACGGGTGTTCAGCGACTATCCCTTTGTCGATTTCATCGTCGGGCCAGACAACTATCGCGAGCTTGCCGGTCTCGTCGCAGGCTTGCGCGAGGCTGTGGCGCGCCCCGCTCTTCTTGACTACGACCAGACGGAGACCTACGCGGGCATCGAGCCAGTTCGCGCCGGGTCGATCAGCGCGTTCCTGCCGGTGATGCGCGGCTGCAACAACCACTGCGCCTTCTGCGTGGTGCCGGTGACGCGCGGGCGCGAGCGCAGCGTCGGTTTCGAGCGCGTGGTGGCCGAGGTGGCTGCACTGGAAAAAGCCGGATTCCGCGAGGTGACGCTGCTCGGCCAGAACGTCAACTCATGGCGCGACGCCGAAAAGGAGCTCGACTTCGCCGGATTGCTCGAAGGCGTGAGCCTCGCGGTGCCTTCAATGCGCATCCGTTTCACCACTTCGCATCCGAAGGACATCTCCGAAGCGCTCGTCAAGGTCATCACTGCGCGCCCGAATCTCTGCAACCATATCCATTTGCCCGTCCAGTCAGGATCGTCGCGAATGCTCGACCTGATGAAGCGTGGCCATACCCGTGAGGAGTATCTCGACCGGATCGCCATGATCCGCAGCTACATTCCGGAGGTGGCCATTACCACCGATCTGATCGCCGGATTCTGCACCGAAACCGAAAAGGATCATCGCGAGACTCTTTCGCTGATGGAGGCAGTCGGTTACGATACGGCATTCATGTTCCACTATTCGGTACGCCCGGGCACCTGGGCGGCGCGGAACCTGCCGGACGACGTGCCGGACACGGTCAAAAAGGCGAGGCTTCAGGAGATCATCGAGCTGCAAAATGCCATGTCGCGCGAGATTTTCCGGCGCGAGATCGGCAAGACGGTCGAGGTGCTTGCCGAAGCCGAGAGCAAGCGATCGGAGTCCATGCTCATGGGCCGTACCCCCGAAAACCGCGCGGTGGTTTTCAGCCGGGGCGGGTTCAATCCCGGCGACACGCTGCTGGTGAAAATCACGGGTGCCACCTCGGCTACGCTCTCCGGAGAGGCGGTTTAGCGCCCGGTCACCCAACGGCCGGGCACTTCCTTCATAATTGTTCCCGATATGATGTTATTATTTCTGCGGGATTCGTAAATTTACGCAACATATGGGAGCATCATGGTGCGGAATATCTCCTCGCCGGAGGCCCACACAGTCATTTTCAACCGGCCCGGAGCCGTTTCCACTACCTCATCAGTCATGTCAGTTGCAAGCCAAGGATTTGTCGATAAAGTAAAAGCTCATCTCGAACTGCTCGATCCCGTCACCTGGATCAGCGTTTTTCCTTGCCTCGCCGGGGGAGTCATGGCATCCGGAGCGATGCAGCCCACCGTGCACGACTACCTGCTGCTCGCGGCGCTTTTTTTGCTCTACGGCCCCCTTGGAACCGGCTTTAGCCAGTCGGTGAACGACTACTACGATCTCGAACTCGACCGGGTCAACGAGCCGACCCGCCCCATTCCGTCGGGCAGGCTGTCGGAAAAAGAGGCAATCTGGAACTGGAGCATCGTGCTGGTGATTGCTGTGGCACTGAGCAGCTGGATCGGCACGAGCATCGGCGGCCAGCGCGGCATGATTTTCGTCGGTTCGCTCCTGGCCGGCCTCGTCATTGGTTATCTCTACTCCGCGCCTCCCTTCAAGCTCAAGAAAAACATCTTCTTTTCCGGTCCGGCGGTTGGCTTTTCCTACGGCTTTATCACCTATCTTTCGGCCAATGCGCTTTTCAGCGATATTCGTCCCGAGGTGCTCTGGCTTGCCGGACTTAATTTCTTCATGGCCGTGGCGCTCATCGTCATGAACGACTTCAAGTCGCAGGAGGGTGATGCCAAGGGGGGCATGAAGTCCCTGACCGTCATGATCGGCGCGAAGAACACCTTTCTGGTTGCCTTCATCATCATCGATCTGGTATTCGCAATCTTCGCCTGGCGTGCCTTCATGTGGGGTTTCACGACTCTGATGTACTTTATCATTGCAGGGCTTGTACTGAACATCATCATTCAGATTCCGATCTATCGCGACCCCAAATCGGGCATTACACTGGTGCAGCATGCGGTTGATGACGGCTTCGGCAACGCCATCGGCAAGAGCGAGGTACAGGAGCACAACGCATTCCTGCGGTTCCAGGTGGTCAACAACATTCTGTTCCTGACCAACCAGATGTTCGCTGCCGCGCTGGTTGGCGCAAAGTACATGTGATCTTTCCGAAGGTGGCAGGCGGATTGCGATTACTCGTTCCGCCTGCCGGTTCTGATGAATACCGGACGAAAAAACGATGACGATACCCCGCACGAACATCCGTTTTTCAGGTCATCTTCCTTATAACCTTCACCATCCGGAGGCGCCATGACAGCCATAGCCCCTACCTTTTTCAATCTGCCTGTCGTTTGGCACAATGTTCTGGTCATGCTGCTTACGTTTGCATACGTCTTCAGCGTGCCGCCCCTCATGGACTGGCTCGTGACCAACCACGGTCTGCCGCGAGACATCAGCCGCAAGATCACCCACATCTGCGCGGGTTCGGTCATTATCTTTTTACCTCTTTTCCGCGACGGTGACTGGTCGCACTACCTGAACATCACGGTCTTCGCCGTCTGGACGGTGCTGCTCATCCAGAAAGGACTTTTCGCTGCCGATGACGACCAGGCGGTCAAAACCATGACCCGCACCGGCGACAAGCGCGAGCTGCTCAAGGGTACGCTCTATTTCGTGATCGTCGCCATGATCTGTGGTACTCTCTACTACAAGCAGTTCGCGGGTGTGCTCGCAATGGCTATCCTTGGCTGGGGTGACGGTCTCGCTCCCATTGTCGGTACGAGGATGGGCAAAATGAAGTACAAGGTGCTCTCCGAAAAGAGCGTCGAAGGGAGTCTCGCTTTTCTCGTTGGCAGTCTGCTGGCAAGTCTGTTCTTTGTCTGGCTGATCGTGCCGGCAGCCTACGATCCTGCGAAAATCACGATGATCGTTGTCGCCGCGACCATCATCGAGGGGGTCAGTCCGAAAGAGGTAGACAACATTCTCATTCCTGTGGCGGTCATCGCGCTCGCCGCGGTGCTCTGAACCTGCTCACTCTACGCGATGCCTGGACTCTATTTTCTCAGTGATCTTCATCTCGGCCTGCAAGAGCCTCAGGCGGAACAGGAAAAGCTCGAACGCCTCGAAAAACTTTTTTCGCTCATCCGCGAACAGGGCGGGGCTCTTTACCTTCTCGGAGACATTCTCGACTACTGGATGGAGTTCCGCCACGTTGTTCCCAAGGGCTTCACCCGGTTTTTCTGTATGCTCTCGGGGCTTGTCCGGAGTGGCGTCGAAGTGACCTGGTTCGCGGGTAACCACGACTTTTATCTCGGCAGTTTTTTCGACGATGAGCTTGGCGTCAAAACCTGCTACGGATTGCAGGAGGTGCGTTACGACGGCAAGCTGTTTCTGCTCGCGCATGGCGACGGGCTGGGCGAGGGCGATCTCGGTTACAAGCTGTTCGCCCGTTTTATCCGCAACCGTTTCAATCTCGGCCTTCTGACTGCTTTTCACTCCGACCTCTCGACGGCGCTCATGAAGCACTTCTCCCTGCTCAGCCGCAAGCACAAAAAAGTCGATATGCGCGCCGAATCGACGCGCCTTCCCGATTTTGCTGCCACTTTGGCTCAAGAGCGCGATTTTGATTATTTTGTCTGCGGTCATAACCACTCGGAGCGCGTGCAGGCGCTGCATGATTCGGGCAGTACCTACGTCAATCTCGGCTCGTGGATCGAAGGACGCTATCAATATGGCGTCTACGAACAGGGGCAGTTCCGGCTCGAAAAGCTTTAAGTCAACTATCAGATTCTATTTTATCACATGAGCAACAACAAGGTTCTCAAGCTGGGTCTGCCGAAGGGCAGCCTTCAGGATTCGACTCTCGAACTCTTTGCCAACGCCGGTTTTCACTTTTCCGTCCAGAGCCGCTCCTACTTTCCCTCCATCGACGATGACGAGCTGGAGGCGATCCTGATCCGCGCGCAGGAGATGGCGCGTTATGTTTCGCTGGGTGCGTTCGACGCTGGTCTGACCGGCAAGGACTGGATCATCGAGACCGACGCCGATGTGGTGGAGGTGGCCGATCTGGTTTACTCGAAAGCCTCGATGAGGCCGGTGCGCTGGGTGCTCGCTGTGCCGGAAAGCTCGCCGATCAAGACGGTCAAAGACCTTGAAGGCAAGCACATTGCGACCGAGGTGGTGAACATCACGAAAAAATATCTGGCCGAAAATGGCGTGAACGCCTCGGTTGAGTTCAGTTGGGGCGCGACCGAGGTCAAACCACCGGAGCTGGCTGATGCCATCGTCGAAGTGACCGAAACCGGTTCCTCGTTGCGGGCTAACAAACTCCGCATCGTCGAAACGGTGCTTCAGTCCAATACCAAGCTGATAGCTAACAAGGCGGCGTGGGCAGACCCGTGGAAGCGCGAAAAGATCGAAAACATGGCCATGCTGCTGCAAGGCGCGATCAACGCGCAGGGCAAGGTTGGGCTGAAGATGAACGCCCCGAAGGCTGCGCTCGACACCATTATGAGCGGAATTCCCGCCCTGCGCCAGCCGACCGTCTCCGATCTGGCCGACAAGAATTGGGTCGCTCTCGAAGTGATCGTCTCCGAGAAGATCGTGCGTCACCTGATTCCCGAGCTGAAACGTGCGGGCGCAGAGGGGATTTTCGAGTACAATATCAACAAGCTCATTGATTAAGGACAGCAGGGACTGAGAGGAGAAAACCTACTGATTCCTGATTAAACGCCAATCAGATGCATTGCAAGGCCGCCGGGTGCGGCCTTTTTTTTACCATGATCTTTTATCAGCTCTTCATCCTCGGTTCGCTACTGGTATTTCTCGGCATTGTGCTGAAGAACCTCGGCGATCTTCGTCCGTTGCCTGAGGTGACGGGTGAGGAGGCGTATCGTCCGAAGGTGTCGCTGCTGGTACCTGCGCGCAATGAGGAGCTGAACATCGAGGAGTGCGTCACCTCGCTGCTTGGTCAGCGCTATCCGGATTTCGAGGTGATCGTGCTCGACGATCACTCCGGCGACAGCACGCTGGCGGTGCTTCGGCGGATTGCCGACACAAAAGCCGGCGCAAGGCTGCGCATTCTCGAAGGCCGCGAGCTACCGGAGGGTTGGCATGGCAAGGCGTGGGCCTGCCAGCAGCTTGGCGAAGCGGCGACGGGCGAGCTGCTGCTTTTCACCGACGCTGACACGCGCCACCAGCCCGACGCGCTCGCGCGGGCGGTCGAGGCGATGCGCCGGTGCGGCGCGGGGATGCTTTCGCTGACTCCGGCGCAAGAGATGGAGAGCTTCTGGGAGAAACTGATCGTGCCGCTGGTCTACCACATCCTCTTCAGCTATCTGCCCATCTCGATGGTCTCGAAAAGTTCTTCTCCAGCCTTCTGTTACGCTATCGGCCAGTTCATTCTGTTTCGGCGCGAGGCCTACGAGCAGATCGGCGGCCACCGATCGGTGTGTAACAACATCGTCGAGGATGTCTGGCTCTGCAAGGCGGTCAAGCGTTCGGGCGGCAAGGTGGCGGCTTTCGATGGCACCGACGTGGTGAGCTGCCGTATGTATCGCGGTTTCGGCGAGGTGTGGCAGGGATTTTCCAAAAATCTTTTCGCCGGACTCGGCAACAACATCGTCGGCCTCTTTGCCCTGATGGCGTTTGTCGCGCTTCTTTACCTTGCGCCGTATGCATTCCTCGCCTCATCGGCGCTGCTTGGTGACCGCACCGTTGCCTTGTTCTGGTTGCCGTTGGCGCAGGTAGGTGTAGCGCTTTTCATCCGCTTCTTGATTGCCGTGAAGTTCCGGCAGCAGCTGTGGTCGGCGGCTCTTCATCTTTTTTCGCAGGTAATGCTTTTGCTGATCGCGTTCAACTCTTTCCGTCTGACAGTTTTCGGCAAAGGTCCGGAGTGGAAGGGTCGGAACTATCCGCTTTCCGGTCACGGCCACTGAAGCCGCAGAGCGGGTAGGGGTGGGTGTTACGGATAAAATTTTTTAAATTAGCGAACAATTTTTTCAGGCGTTTTCCGGCATCATTGCGCCGTCGCCCGGCAACCATCAAACGATTTACACTCATGGGTTTTCTCTCAAAGATATTTGGCAAAAAAGAGGTGGAGCTGAAACGGCCTCAGGTGCGCGAAGACGCGGCGCTCATCAAGACCCTCGCCGGTCACGAGGACAGAGTGCTTGGTGTGCGCTTCAGCCCCGATGGAAAGAAACTCGTCAGCGGCAGCTTCGATGAAAAGGTGAAGCTGTGGGATGTGGCGACCGGCCAGGCGATTCATACCATGTCGGGCCATACCACCTGGGTCAAGTGCGTCGATTACAGCCCCAAGGGTGACAAGGTCGCCAGCGGCAGCATCGACAGCACCGTGCGCATCTGGGACGTGGCGACCGGCCAGTGCCTGCACGTCTGCAAGGGGCACGACACCGAGGTGCGCATGATTGCTTTCAGCCCCGACGGCAAGACGGTGGCGAGCTGTTCGCGCGACACTACCATCAAGTTCTGGGACACTGAAACCGGCAATGAGGTGAAAACCCTCTTCGGGCACAAATCCTACATCGAGTGCATCGCTTTCAGCGCCGACGGTAAAAAGCTCGTGAGCTGCGGCGAGGAGCCTGTGGTGAAAATCTGGGATCTCGAAACCGGCAAGAATATCGCCAACTACCCGACCGGCGACACGCTTTCGCACTTCGTCTCTTTCAGCCCGGATGGCAGCCAGATCGCGCTGTGCGGTCGCGACGCCAAGGTGAAGGTGCTCGACGCGGCGAGCGGCAAAATCATCCACACCCTCGAAGGGCATGAAGATGGCGTGCGCAGCCTCTGTTACAACCCAGCAGGCACGCTCATCGCCAGCGCGGCCAACGACGAGTCGGTCCGGCTCTGGAACGTGGAGAAAGGAACACTTGTGCATACCTATCGCGGCCACACGCACGAGGTGCAGTCGGTCGCCTTCTCGCCGGACGGCAAGGTGATCGCCAGCGGCAGCGACGACTTCAAAATCAAGCTCTGGGGCGTCGTCTAAAGCTTCGGGAGTTTAGCGAATCTGCCGGGTTGATGCCCGGCAGTTTTGTTTATAGACGTACGAGTGTGGATAAGAGAAGAATTTGAAGGTTTGGAGCGTCAGCCGTCATCGCCGATGGAGTTTGTCGGGCAGGCCGCTATCTGTTCGCGGCAAAGAGCGATATCGGCATCCGATTGCGGTTGCTGCGCTACATAGGCGTATCCGTCCGGATCTTCGGCAAAGAAGTCCGGCGCTGCGTTGTAGCAGATGGTGCAGCCATTGCACCCCTCTCCGTCGGGATCGTCCGGGCTGGTGACGTAGAACGGGCCGGGCGCATTTGCCGGATGCTTCAGTTCGTTGTTGGCCATAGCTTTTCCCATCCTGTGGAATGTGGTGTTTGCCCGTCAGCACGGGTGTCCTTACGATGACGCGGCAGAGGCGTAAAGAGTTCCATGGGCGAGGCTTTGTCGCCGGAAGAGCTCTTTTGTCATTGTCTCTTTTCCGCCGTTTGGTTAACATATCTGTCACAAATCTCGGGTCGGCCGACGGCGGCACTCCTTTTCGCCTGTTTTGGAGATCGATCATGACAATTCTCTCGTATGGGTATCATTCTTCTCGATATTGGCAAGTTTCTGCCGGGCGGTTTCGCGTGACGGCGAAGAGGGTGCGGCAGTGATCATGGAGCGCTGTTTTTTCCCCCTACGAGCATGGCTACCTCAAGCGCTCACCAGAGACGTTCCTGCATGTACTCAATGCTTCCGGATTTCTGTTGATCGATGACCGCGAGGTCAACACCCGTTCGTGCGCCGGTGCCGGCATCGAAAGTATTCTTTTCCAAAGCTGGCCAGAAACTCTTGCGTCACCGGAGCTGGCGGCCCTTTCACAACTTTCAAGTCAAAAGGAGGCATTCCTATGATCAAGATCGCGAGAGGCGTTTCAGTTGACGAAGAGCAGATCGAAATCACAACCATGCGTTCGCAGGGCGCGGGCGGGCAGAATGTCAACAAGGTCGAAACGGCGGTGCATCTGCGCTTCGACATCGCCGCGTCGTCCCTGCCGTCGGAACTGAAAGAGCGGCTCATGCAGCAGCGTGACCGCCGGATAACGCGGGAGGGGGTGATCGTCATCCGCGCCCAGCGCTATCGCACGCAGGAGCGGAATCGTCAGGACGCCATCGAGCGGTTTCAGGGCATTCTGACCAAGGCTTTGGTCGAACAGAAGATGCGCAAAGCGACGAAGCCGCCAAAAAGCGCTACGGACAAGCGTCTCGAAGAGAAGGCGAAAAGAGCTGAGCTCAAGGCGTCCAGAAAAGAGGTGAGCACAGAAGATTGAACAGCGCCAGAAATGTTGCAAAAAAACGCTGAGGCGTGTCCGTCAGTTCAGCGCAACGTTTCGCGGTGTTTGCCGGTATTGGCCAACCATGTCCGGCGATTGTCTGCCGAGTTGCTCGTGGTAGGTTTGCACTTTGGCCATGAAGTGTTGAAATTCCGTCGAAGACAGCGAGCGCCACAGCATGGGTTGCTGGAGTGTCAACAGCGGATTCTGCCATTGTCCGTTTTTCACGATTCTGAAGTCGAGGTGCGACCCGGTCGAGTTGCCGGTCGAGCCGACATAACCGATTATTTCGCCCTGTTTTACCGTGTTGCCGTAACGGACGGCCGGGGAAAAACCGCTCAGGTGCAGATACATGGTCTGGATTCTTCCTGCATCATGGGCGATGGCAATCATATTGCCCGAATAGCCGTACCATCCGCTGAAAACGATACGCCCATCTGCGACAGCAAAGACCGGTGTGCCAATTGGCGCAACCAGATCTATGCCTGCATGGAATTCGCTCCGGCCGGTTATCGGATGGATGCGATAGCCGAACCCGCTTGAAATGCGGCTGTAGCGGCAGGGCTGGATATACATGGTTCGCACCTGTAACATGGCCCACCCGTTCTCATCGTAATACGCGGTTTCACCTGTGTCGTTGGTGAACAGGTAAGCGTTGAAGTTCCGCCCTTTCGAACTTATTTCAACGGCGAGAATATCTCCTTTGCCGATGAATTGGCTGCCGTTCCACTGTTCCTGGAAAAGAATCCGGTAGGTTGCTCCAGCCTTGACGTCTTTTGCAAAATCGAATTTTGCATCGAGGATTTCATTGAGTTTTGGAATGAGCCAAGAGAGGTGCCGTTTGTGCAACTCATTTGCCATCGAAGAGTGGAGCGTGCCTTTGATGGAAGCGATGCGGGTATCGTTAACGATGGTTTCCTGCCGGGGGGTGAGCTTTTCGAGTTGTTCGGTCATCTGCTGGACTTCGGCTGGCGTCAGCCCGGGAGCGGTGAGAATGGTGTAGCCGGACTCTTCTTTGCCAAGGGCGTTTTGCCCGGTCATCTGAGATGGATCGTTTTGGTCTTCGTTGTTCGTGCCCGGCTCGGCGTCACTGGCAAAGCCGATGGATTTGAGCATTGTTTGAACCAGCGAGTCTGACGGATGTTCAGATGATGCCTGTCTGGATGTTGCGAAAAGGAATAAACTGACTGAAAAGAACGTGACTGAAAACAGGGCAATAAAAAGCGACGTCTCTGATGAGGCCCGGAAGTGCAAGAGTTTTTGGAAAAGCTCCGAACGCTTTAACCTCAACAGAAAGTGTTGAAAACGCTCATTAGACATAGTGAGTGCATAAATTCATAAAACATGAAGGGGAGGGCACATCACAAAAACCTTTAGTAAATGTTATAAAAAAAAGCATTCAAAGAAAACTGAACGGTACTCATCGCTTCAGTAAAGTTGTTAATGCGAGCCGATGTTGTTGTGTCTAAATAACAGATATTGTTCATTGTAAATTCTGAGCCGCTTGTCGAAGTCTTTCTGTACGTTCCCGACCGAAACAAAGAAACCCCCGAAATACCGATCAGCATTCCGGAGGCTTTTTGACAAAATGTCTCTGAAGTGTCAGAGTACCGGCTCGCCGGATTTGCCGGTATCGGCCACCATGACGGGTCGGTCGGTGCTGAGCTGCTGCTGATAGGTTTGCACCTTGGCCATGAAGCCGTGCAGTTCCGCTGGCGAAAGCGAGCGGCGCGGCGCGGTCTGCTTCAGCGCAACCAGCGGATTCTGCAAATGGCCATTTCTGACGATTCTGAAATCGAGGTGCGGCCCGGTCGAACGTCCGGTCGAGCCGACATAGCCAATAATATCGCCCTGTTTGACCTGTTTGCCGTAACGGCAGGAAGCTGCGTAACGGCTCAGGTGCATGTACATTGTATGCAGTCCACGGCCATGCGAGATCGTGATCAGATTGCCCGCAAGGCCCTTGTGGCCACGGAAAATAACGCGCCCGTCGGCCACGGCTCTGACTGGCGTGCCGACAGGTGCAGCCAGATCGACGCCCCCGTGAAACTGGCTGCGGTGGGTGATTGGGTGAATGCGATAGCCGAACCCGCTCGAAACATGGCGGTAGTTGCAGGGTTTGACAAACATGGCGCGTCCACGCATCATGGCGCGTCCTTTTTCATCGTAGTACGCGGTATCGCCCTTGGTATTGGTGAACTGGTAGGCGTTGAAGTGTTGCCCTTTCGAGCTGATTTCGATGGCGAGAATATCACCGGTTCCAACACAATGGTTCTCGTCCCACATTTCCTGGAACAGAATCCGGTAGGTTGCGCCGGGCTGAATGTCTCTTCTGAAATCGAGCCGGGAGGAGAGAATTTTCCTGATTTTGTGGTTGAGCGACGCACGGTTCCGGCTGCGCAGCTCACTGGCCAGCGAGGAGCGGAGGGTACCCTCGATGGTGGCAACGCGGGTATCGTATTCGATGGTTTCGCTCTCGGCGCTCAGCTTGCCGGTCTGTTGATCCTTGACGAGATGAAGGATTTCGTACGGGCTCGATTGCATGGAAAAGCTGATGAACTTTCCGTTTTTGCCTGTTTCGAGTTCATAGGTTTTTCCGGCCCTCAGCCCTCTGATGGCACGGTTGCCCTTGATTTGCGAGGTAAGTTCGTGGACTTCTGTTGGTGTCAGTCCGGCGGCAGTCAGAATGGTGTAGATCGATTCGCCCCGTTGGAGAATTTTCTTTTCGACGCGGTGGGCAGGATCGTTTTCGCCCTCGTCGAGTGTTACCTTGTCGGACTCGTTGTTCATGCCAAGCTCGTCGTCACTCGTCAGGCCGAGGGATTTACCGAGCGCGTGAATTGGTGAGGCTGACCAGTGTCCGGATGGTGTTTGCCGGGATGTGGCGGAAAGGATGAGGCTGACAGAAAAGAAGAGGACAACGAGCAGCGCCGTCGATGAGGCGAGAAGAAGCGGACGACTTCGGAAAAGCGCTGAACGGCGTAATCGCAAGAGAAAATGGTGAAACTGTGGACTGGACATGATGACTGTGTAAATTCACGAAAAACGAAGGGGGACCACCTCGCAGAAACCTAAAAGATCAATGTTATAAAAAAAGCCCGGAAAGGAAAATGAGTTACTTCTTTGATACGCTGAATTTGCCCGAAGCTGACGAAAAAGTTCTTTTTTAAGAGGATTTTTTCATGGATAGCGATGTTTGTATCTAACTTTTTCATTTTTGAGTCACAGTGTCACGTTGCGCCGGATACTTCTCGGGTTATCGGTGATACCTTCTCGGGTAGTGTCATTTCACAATCAAACCATTGACTTTACCATGCTTGCAACCAACGAAAACCGCCTTGTTGAAATCCTGCTTCAGTGCCAGCCCGGCCAGCCACGTACCCGTGGCACATGGGAGGTTGATCATCAGGGTACGCCCTTCATTTTGCCCTCCATCGGCGGCATCACCCTCAATCTTCAGGTCGGCGACCCGGCGTTTGGCTGGGAGGGTGACCACATCGAGCCAGGCGTGAGCTGCACCGCCGATACGCACAAGCCTTTCGAGCACCCCAATGTTACCGTGCAGATGCTGAGCTGCGTGGGCAACACGGCCACCATCGTCTCCGGCGAGGCGAAGGGCGAGAGCGGGGTGGTGATCGGCCATCACGGCGGCTCGGAGCACATCATTGTCGATTTTCCGCGCGAAGTGAAGGAGAAGATGGCCTATGGCGACACCATCATGGTGCGCTCGAAAGGGCAGGGACTCAAGCTGACCGACTTTCCGGACGTTTCGCTTTTCAACCTCGATCCGGCGCTGCTGGTGAAAATGAAGATCAATATTGCCGAGGACGGTGTGCTCGAAGTGCCGGTAACGACACTGGTCCCGGCTTACTGCATGGGTTCCGGTATCGGTTCGGCGCACGTGGCCAAGGGCGATTACGACATCGTGACCAGCGATCCTGGCGCGGTCGAAGAGTTTGGCCTCGACCGCATTCGTTTCGGCGACTTCGTGGCGCTGCTCGACCAGGACAACCGCTACGGGCGAGCCTACCGCAAGGGGGCCGTCACCATCGGCGTCGTGGTGCACAGCGACTGCCGCGAAGCGGGCCACGGTCCCGGCGTTACCACCATTATGACCTGTGCCACTCGCGGCATCCGCCCGGTCATAGACCCCAAAGCCAACATCGCCGACCTGCTTGGTATCGGCACAAGATTGTGAGTTTTACTCGTGGCGGATCAATCTTCTAACCGATCCGCCGCCTTCATTTCTGACATGGTCCACGAGCGCAGGGAAAACTCAAATCATGCTGATGTGATTTTGCTGAGAGCCTGAATGGAATTTTGGCGGGTGGAAAAGTGTTCACATGACTTGTATTCACTTGTAGTTGTCCAAACATATTCATGAACAGATAAATGGAGTTGAGCCATGAACCTGAAGCTTTATGGAAAGGATCCCCTGAAGATGTTCGAAGATGTATTCAACGAAAAGATGACGCCGTTCATCAGTTCGATGGGCTCGATGATCGCTCCGACCTTCAAGGTGGATATCAGTGAAGATGAAAAGGCTATCTATATCTCAGCCGACATTCCGGGTGTGAAGAAGGATGATGTGAAGGTGACGATGGCGGATGACGTCATCAGTATCTGTGCCGAACGCACCCAGGAAGAGGAGGAGAAGAAAAAAAACTACCACCGGGTTGAGCGCTCATGGGGAAGCCTGTCGAGAAGCTTCACTATAGGCGATAATGTTGACGCCGAACACATCACCGCCAATTACGATAATGGCGTGCTGAAGATCGTTGTTCCGAAAAAGGAGCCCGTAGAGAAAAAGAGCAAAGAGATCGCCGTCAGCTGATCTTGTCAAAAAATCATGTATTCATTTCAGCCTCGCGCTCTCCGATGCGGGGCTTTTTTTGTTGCAGGGCGCAGGCTATTGATTGTGGCCGTCAGCTTTTCAACAGGACGGCTTTGTGTTCCCGCGGGACATAATAATCCCCGGTAATTCCGTTGTTTGAAAAGAGTATCTGCCAGAGCTGGACGTTTCGGGCGCGGAACGATCCGGCGGCGCTGAGCAGGTAGTAGCGCCACATGCGGTAGAACCGTTCGTCATAAGCGTGCCGAAGCTGCGGCCAGTGCTCCTCGAAGTTCCGGTGCCAGGCCATGAGGGTGTGGTCATAGTCGTTGCCGAAGGCGTGCCAGTCTTCGATGAGATGCTGACCCTCGGCGGCTGTGGTGATCTGCCGGGCCGACGGGAGCATGGAGTTGGGAAAGATGTACTTGTGCGTCCATTTGTCGGTGTGGGTCGAGGAGCGTTTGCTGCCGATGGTGTGCAGCAGGAACAGACCGTCAGGCTTGAGGCAGTTGCGGGTGATTTCGAAAAAGCTCCGGTAGTTTTTTACGCCCACATGCTCGAACATGCCGATGGAGTAGATGCGGTCGAAGCTGCCGTCGAGCTGGCGGTAATCGACGAGCCGCACCTCGACCGGGAGGTTGTTTTTCAGCTTGTCGGCCATCTTCTTCTGCTCGCTCGATACCGTGACGCCGGTGACGCTCACGCCGTAGTGCTCCGCTGCGAAGCGCGCCGCGCCGCCCCAGCCACAGCCGATGTCGAGCACCCGCATTCCCGGCTGGAGGTCGAGCTTGTTGAAGATGAGGCGCAGTTTGTTCTCCTGCGCTTCGTCGAGGTTGCAGGCGTCTTTCCAGTAGCCGCAACTGTAGAGCATCCGCTTGTCGAGCATCGCCTCGTACAGGTCGTTCCCCACGTTGTAGTGGACTTCGCCGACCGTGAATGCCCGCGAAGGTTTTTGCAGGTTGACGAGCACGCCGAGGATGTTGCCGAGGGCGCGGCTCGCTTGCGAAACTTTCGCGTCGAGCCGTGCGCGAAGCACACGGTAAAAGAACTGGTCGAGCGCCTCGCAGTCCCACCAGCCGTCCATGTACGATTCGCCGATGCCGAGGTGCGACTCGGTGACGACGCGCTTGTAGAAATGCGGATCGTGGACGGTGATGTCCCACGGATTGCTGCCTCCGATGGCGATGCCCGCCGATTCGAGCAGCGCTCGCAATTTGCTTTCGTAAATGCCGCTCATAGCTTCTCCTGTGAGGTTGGCGTAGCTGTTTTTTTGCGCGTTTATGCAGGCATGGAGGCGAGAAAGGCTTCAATTTCTGCGATCTCCTGTTCCGAAAGCACGAGGGCGGCGGCTCCTGCCGTGCCTTCGACCTGCGCCGCGGTGCGTCCGCCGACAATCGCCGCCGTGACCGCCGGATGGCGGAGCGTCCAGGCGATGGCGACCTCGCCCGGCGAGGTGTTGTGCTGCTTGCCGATGCGGCGCAAAAGCTCGACCAGTTCAAGGTTGGCGGAGAGGCGTGGCTCCTGGAACTCCTTGTTGTTGCGCCGCCAGTCGTCCGCCGGAAGGTTCAGCGCCCGCTCGCGTGTCATCGCGCCGGTGAGCATTCCCGAAAGCATGGGCGAATAGACGATGACGCCGATGTCGCGCTGCTCGCAGTAAGGCAGAATCTCCGTTTCGACCGCCCGCCGCAGCATGGAGTAGGGCGGTTGCAACGAGGCTATCGGCGCGATGGCGGCGGCGCGTTGCATCTGCGCGATGTTGAAATTCGAGACACCGATGTGCCGCACAAGCCCCTCCTCCCGGAGCCGCGCCATCTCCTGCCACGCCTCCTCGATCTCAGCGTCGGGATTCGGCCAGTGAATCTGGTACAGATCGATGCGGTCGGTCCCAAGGCGTTGCAGACTTGCCTCGCACTCCCGGCGGATCGAGTCGGCCTTGAGGTTGTTGCTGATGGTGCGGGCGTCGTTCCAGACAAGACCGCACTTGGTGAAGACGAAGGGCTTCTCTTTGAGGCCTCGCAACGCTTTGCCGACAAGCTCCTCGGCGTGGCCGAGGCCGTAAACCGCCGCCGTATCGATCCAGTTGATGCCAAGCTCCACAGCTTTCTCAATCGCCTCGACAGCGTCACGGTCACTCTGGGAACCCCAACCATAAGCCCAGTTTCCTCCGCCGATAGCCCAGCAGCCGAACCCGACCGGCGTGATCTCCATATCCGTCGTTCCCAACAGTCGCTTTTCCATGAGCAGGTAGTGTTTGTTGAAAAAAGTCGTGAAGGTCTTGAGTATATCCTTACCACTATGAAATCTCTTTCTGTCGCCTGTTCGTTCCGGTATGATTGAGAGAGGGGAGAATCAGAAAAACAAAAAAACCCTCCGGAGTTCGGAGGGTTTTTTGTTGATGTTGTCGCTGACGATCAGCAGTTGCGGACGGTGCTGGAGGTGCGATCCTTGATCGTTGATTCGTCGAACTCGTCCCAGTTGTGTTCGTCGTGCTCTCGCTGGTAGCCGGCTTCCTTGAGGCCGAAGCTCATGTCGGCGACCATTTCGGGCCTCAGCTCTTTCAGGTTCTTCACCTCGGCCTGCGTCAGGATTCGCGACTGGTCGAAACCGAGGTCGATCTCGATCTTGCGGTTCTTGGTCTTGACGCGGTCGATGTCGTAGAAACGCTTGGTGAGCGTGGTCTGCGCGAAAGCCTTCAGGCAGCCGAGCATGTACTTGCGCACATACGGATCCTTGATCCACGGGTAGCTGAAGAAGGTCTTGCGAGCGTAAAAGCGTCCGTACGATTTCAGCACGCCCTTGAGCACGTCCTCGCGTTCCATGTTGTCTGGCTTGATGATCGGCGAGACGAAGTTGTAGCGAGAGTAGTCACGCACTTCGACGCGGTCGCCAAGCTCCTTGAAGAGGTCGGAGAAGGGCCACGGGGTGTAGATTGTCCAGTTGGCCATGTCGGGATCCCAGTCCTTGCAGAGCTGGTAGGTCTCTTCGATGGTCTCCGGGGTTTCGTGCTCGAGACCCATCACGAACTGCGCTTCCGCCACGATGCCGTTCTTCTGCAGCAACTTGATGGCGTACTTGTTCTCCTCGATGGTGGTCTCCTTGCGGAAACGGTTCAGATTCATCTGGCTGGCGGCCTCGGTACCGAGCGAGACGTGCACCAGACCGGCCTTGCGGAAGAACGGCAGAAGGTCTTCGTCACGCATGATGTCGGTCACGCGGGTGTTGATGCCCCAGGTGACGTCGAGCTTGCGGTCGATCAGCTCCTGACAGAGAGAGACGAACTTCTGCTTGTTGATGGTCGGCTCTTCGTCGGCAAGGATGAAGAAGCCCACGTTGTATTTCTTGACCAGAATTTCGATCTCGTCCACGAAGTTCTTCGGGCTGCGGGCGCGGTACCGGCGCCAGAACTGCCACTGCGAGCAGAAGGTGCAGGTGAAGGGGCAGCCTCTGGCGAAGTTCGGAACGGCCAGACGGCAGTTCAGAGGGGTGTAGATGTACTTGTCCCAGTCGTAGAGGCTCCAGTCAGGCGACAACGTATCGAGGTCTTCGATGACCGGGTGGGCCGCCGTGGCGAACACTTCACCTTTCTCATCGATATAGGCGATGCCTGTGATGTCGCCGCGTGTCTCTTTGTCGTTACCTGCCGCGATTGCCTTCATGAGGTTGACGGTCACCTCTTCGCCTTCGCCGCGCACGACGTAATCGGTCTCAGGGGCCTCGGTGAGCACCTGCGGGTACATGAAGGTGGAGTGAATGCCGCCCATGATGGTGCGGATATTCTTGTTGACCTTCTTGGCGATCTTCATGATGTCCTGCGCCTTGAAGATCGACGGGGTGATATTGGTGGTCATTACCACATCCGGCTGGTTTTTGCGGATGATCTCCTCGATGGTTTCATCGGGCAGGTCGTCAGCCATAGCATCCACAAATTTTACCTGATTGAAGCCAGCCTGCTTCAAAGCTCCGCCGATGTAGGCAACCCAGCTTGGCGTCCAGTTGCCTGCAATTTCGGCGCCGCCTGAGTGATAATTCGGCTGAATCATCAGAATTTTCATCTGTTTCCACCCTCCGGATAGATTGTTGTGTACAAATTCGACTGTATCGGCATGTGGTTACACGCTTGTTATGCAACGCTGTGCGCGCTGTAAAAAATTCTTGAACTTCTAATTTACAACTTATTCCCTAAAATTCCTGAGCCAGAATTCAGCATCCGCGCCGTTCAGCGGCGAGCCACGTGCATCAGCATCGTGTGGTAGAAGCCGAAGCTTATCTTTTGCTGGCTGACGATCTTGAGGCCGAGTTCACCGAGCACCCGCTGCATCTCCTTGTCCTTGATCATCTGGATGGTGGTGCGGCGCTCTTTTTTCGGGAAGAAGCCGCCGAGCCAGTGCTGGAAGGCGAGGATGTTGTTGAACGGGGCGTAGGTGAAGATGATCGGTCCTTTGGTGAGGCCCGCCAGGTTGCTGAATGCATGGGCGAATCCTTCCGCCGGGTAGTGGATCAGTACGTCAAAACAGACGACGGCGTCAAACGTACCCGACACCGACTCGATGGAACTTACTTCAAACTCGACGTTACCTGCCACGCCAGATTTTTCGGCATCCTCGCGTGTCTTGTTGACCATCTGCTCGGCGATGTCCGCCGCTTTGACGCGGTAGCCGCTTTTGGCGAGGCGGATGGTGAACAGGCCGGTGCCGCATCCGGCATCGAGAATTTTAGAGCCTTTGGGCAGGCCAGTTTTCTGGAGCCATTCAAACGCCTTGTCCATCATGACCGCGTGGCCCTGCCGCACGGTGGAGCGGACGGTGGAGAGCTTGTCGTCGCCGTAAATCGATGCCCAGCGCTGGAAGCCCTGGCCATTGAAATAGGACTGAAGCATCTTTTTGTGTTCTTCGACGTTGAATGATGGGCTGCTCATGGTGCTGTTTCGTGGTTGATGTTGGTTGTTGCTCGCGCCCGGTCAAACCTCCGGGTTGTGAGCGCCTTCGATTTTTGTTTCAAGTTCTTCGTACAACTCCTGCAACTGTTCGATGGTGCCTTCGTCGGCCTCCCAGAAGCCTCTCGAACTGGCTTCGAGCAGCCGCCGGGTCATCGACATGGTGGCGTTGGGGTTGAGCGCCGATATGCGCTCCAGCATTTCGCGGTCCTGCAGAAAGGTCTCCGTGAACTGCTGGTAGGTCCAGTTTTTGACCGCCGAGGCCGTCGCGCTCCACCCGTAGGTGTTGGTCAGGTGCGCCTCGATCTCCCGGACTCCTTCGTAGCCATGTTCGATCATGGCCTCGTACCACTTCGGGTTCAGGAGCTTGGTGCGGGCTTCGAGAGCGACCATGCTCTCCAGAGAGCGGATTTTCTGGCCCTTGCCAAATCCGCCAGTGTCGCCGACCATGACCTTCGGCTTCGTGCCGCCGAGCACCTCGACCGATTTCGAGACGCCGCCAAGATACTCATAATAGTGGTCAATATCAGACAATCCGATCTCGAAACTGTCGATATTTTGAAAGGTCAATGTAACATTTTTCAGGGCGGATCGGAGGATTTCCGGACTTTCCTGCCAGTCGCCCTCCGGCGAGAAGGCGAAGCTCTTGCGGTTGACGAAGGCGTCGGCGAGCTGCACATCCTCCTCCCAGGTGCTGCTTTCGATCAGGTGATTGACGTTCGAGCCGTAGCTGCCAGGGGCGTTGGAGTAGATTCTGCCTGCCGCTTCGTCCGTCGTGATTCCGAGTTCGGTAGCCTGCTGAAGCACGTGCTTGCGGACGAAGTTCATCGACTCCGGCTCGTCCGCCGCCGCCGCCAGCCGCACCGCCTTGTCGAGCAGGCGCACCTGGTGGGAGAGCAGGTCGCGGAAAATGCCGCTGACCGTCACAACGATGTCGATGCGCGGGCGTCCGAGCTTTTCGAGCGGGACCAGCTCCACGTCGCCGATTTTGCCGAGTTCGTCGGTTTTCGTCCGTGCGCCGAGCAACGCAAGCGCCTGCGCGACCCCTTCGCCGTCGCTCTTCAGGTTGTCGGTGCCCCAGAGGATGAGCGCGATCGACTCCGGCAGCTCGCCGGTTTCGCGCCGATATTGCTCCAGCAGCTCCTCGGCTGAACGCTCGCCAGCCTTTGTTGCGAACGGTGTTGGAATGCTGTAGGGGTCAAGGCTGTGGATGTTGCGTCCCGTTGGCACAATGGCCGGATTGCGCACCAGATCGTTGCCTGGCGATGGTGGGATGTAGGCTCCGGCAAGCGCCTTCGTGACTGCTTCGATCTCGCGGTTTTCGAGCATGGCGGCAAGAATGCCGTTCAGGAAGTGCCAGAGCCTGTCGAGCTGCCGGGGCTTGATGGCAGCCGATTTCTGGAGCCACGTGTTTGCCTCGTTCATGCGGACGGGGAGCGTTCCTTCGAGGAAGGCCGCTGTGCTGACGCCTCCGGGAAGCGTCTCCGGAAGTTTGCCGACGAAACGTTTGACCGCTTCGTGGCAGATCGAGGTGACCTTCTGCCACGATTCGCGTAGCTGCATCTCCTCCTCGTGGTGTTCGATCAGCCTGTCGTAGTCAAGGCGCAGACCGGTGCAGACCAGCTCTGGCAGTGAGCGGTTATCGAGTTCAGGGCGGGAATGGCTGACCAGCAGTGCAAGGTTGTCCACGAGGCTTTCGGCTGATGGCGCCTGGCCAAGCACGTGCAGGCCGAGCGGAATCATGCGCTCCTCGATGAGGTAGAGCTCGTTGTTGAGCCAGGTGACGTACTCCTCGTCGCCGATTTCGTCGGACGGACGGTCGAGGTCAAGCGTTCCGGCCATCTCGCGAATTTCCTCCAGCGCTTCGGCGGAAGGACGGCTGCGCCATGCGCCGACCAGCTCACGGAGCTGGCGCATCCCTTTGTACAGACCGGCGTGTTCGAGCGGCGGGGCCATGTAGCTCACCAGCGTGGCAAATCCGCGCCGCTTGGCTATCGCTGCTTCGCTGGGGTTGTTGACGCAGTAACAGTAGAAGTGCGGCAGTCCACCGATCAACCGTTTCGGCCAGCACTCCTGCGAGAGGCCGACCTGCTTGCCCGGCATGAACTCCAGCGCGCCGTGCGTGCCGAAATGCAGCAGCGCGTCCGCACAGAACTCGCGGTCGAGCCAGGTGTAGAAGGCTGCAAATGCGTGGTTCGGCGCAGCGTCCTTGGCCATGAGCAGCCGCATCGGGTCGCGTTCGTAGCCGAACGATGGCTGCTGGCCGACGAACAGATTGCCGAACATCGCGCCGAGAATGTGGAAGCGGCTGCCGTCGTTGAGCAGCTCGCCGGGCGCGTCGCCCCAGAACGGTTCGATTCGCTCGTAAGCCGGAAACGCCTTCCGGTATTGCTCGACCGGATAGTGCGCCGCCACATTGCCGTCGGTGCCGAACACGAGCCGGTTGCCTTCGAGCAGCTTGTTGCGCAGATCATCGACCGACGCCGGGAGGTCGATGTCGTATCCTTCGTTTTTCAGCTTGCGCATCAACTGCAGCAAGCTCTCGAAAACATCGAGGAAGGCCGCTGTGCCTGCGTTGCCGAGATTTGGCGGGAAGTTGAAGAGCACGATGGCGAGCTTCTTCTCCGCATTCGACTTTTTGCGCAGCCTTACCAGCCGTGTGATCCGGTCAGCCAGGGCGCGGGTCTCGGATTCGAGCGGCAGGGTGCGGTCGCTTCCCTCTTCGAGTCCCGCGAAGACGTGCGGTTCGATGGCGCCGTCGAGCTCCGGTACGGCTACGCTCAACGCGGTCTGCAACGGCGCGAGGCCGAGGTTGTTCTCTCTCCACTGACTGATTGGCTGGAAGGCGAGCGGAATGAGGTTGAAGCAGGGGACGCCGATCTTTTTCAGAATGCCGACTGCCTCCGCCGACCGGGTCTCCGCCGGGCCGCCCACGAGCGAGAATCCTGTGGCGTTGATAATCAGATCGATGGACATTGATTCGCTGCTGGCGGGATCGAAAAAGCCTTCGAGCGCTGGCCGGAAATCGAGGCCGCCGCTGTAAGCGATGCAGCACTGCACGTCACGCGATTCAAGTTCGCGGAGCAGGTTGATGATATGTTGCATGTTCTCGCTCAACAGCGTGGCACGCATGACCAGAATTGCCACCCGGCTCGCACCTTTTGCAGGCAGGTGCTTTTCCTGCCACTCCCTGAGTTCGAAAGTCGTCGAAAAGGGTTTACCCGCGTCTGGGTGGTAGAGCGCGGTGTCGGGATAGAAGATCGGGTCGTTCTGTGGAAGCTTTCCCTTGTAGCCGGGGATGTAGCGGTCGATGAGCAGGCAGAGGAATCGCCGCATGTTCTCCTTCGATCCGTTGAGCCAGAACTGGTGTGCCGAGATGAAGGTGTGAATGTCGCGTGCCTTGCCGGGGATGTGCTTCATCAGCTTGCCGACGTTGCGCACCAGCGAGAGCTGCCGCTGGCTTTCGGAGCTGCTGTGAGCCGGTTTGAGCTTCGAGGCGAGCTGCTTGAAGATGCCCTGCTGTTTCTCCTCCTCAGCGTTTTTCTGGAGCGAGAACTTGCCAACCCTGGTCTGGTTGATGAGCGCCGGGTTGCTCGTAATCATGCAAACCGGGCACGCGGCGGTTGCGAGCAGCTCTTCGAGCGGGCGTACGATCTCCTCGCTGAAGAGCATCGAGCCGAAGATGAAATCAGCTCCGGGAATTTCCCGTTCGAGCTTCTCCCAGGTGTGGCTGCCATGATTCAGGCCGAGGTTGAACATTGAAACATTGAGGTCGAGGTCGAACTCACGGTTCAGTTCGGCTGCCGCAGACTTGAGCACGCCGTTGTTCGTCGGCTCCATGGTGATGAACAGAAATCGCATAGATCAGATCCCGTTACCCGCATTCATAAGAACTTTCCCGAAAAACCATTTTCAGGCCATATGGCGTGTCAATCAAGAAGTGGTTTGATACGCAGCATAAGACTGACACCAAAATATGGCCGATGTCGCGCGCCCGATGATATGGGCAATAGCAGCGACTGCCATTTGGCAAAGTACTTGCGCTTTGCCGTGTTCCGGGGCTAATTCAGCAGTACAGGGTTCTGTTCAAGAAGATTGTATGGGCGGGATATTCGGCTGTTCCTGTTGCGATAGTTGACTGTCAGTTCTTTCTCACATAGGAGATGAAGGGCGAGAGCCGGCAATGGGGAGATAGCCAAAAAAGACTGGCCGGTAAAGGTGTACCGGTTCGGCAGGGCGGCTTTTGTATCGTTCGGAAAAAGTAACGTGCCGGAGAGTACCTTTAGTTCGCGGTGCCGTCCATTCAGATCAACAGCGTTCTGGACAACGATCGATTCACGGTCGCGGTTTTTCGATTTGGTGTTGAATGAGGATGCTTTGAGCAGCAGGCCGTATCCGAGCACCGAGATTGCAAAAAACAGCGCGATCTCGAAAACGCGGAGAATATTTCTGCTGACGCTATGTTTTCGGCTATGCATAAACTGGTTCTGTGAGCGCGCTACTGAGCTGATCTGCGCAATAGTTTGTTGCTACTGCGTCATGCAGGCGAGTGCAGGCTTTCGTTCGGAATGCCGACTGATTACAGAAGGATGATATGCTTTTAAACAGTATTAATATATGAAACAATGTTTTGAAAGTGAAGGCGCAGAAGCCTGTCAATCGGGTGTTTCTTGCCTTGTTGCTGTGTCCTGGGCGTAATATTTTTTTATTCACTAGGGCGGGGGACAAAAAAAGAAGGGCTGCTGATTCAGCGCCCTTCTTTTTTTGTCATGTTTCAATCTTCTCAGACCTCGATGCCTTCGAGGCGATCTTCCAGATCGGAGTAGATCTCCTGAAGCTTTTCGATGGTGTCGGGATCGGCTGACCACATACCGCGGCCACTCGCTTCGAGCATCCTGCCAACGATGTTTTTGAAGGCTTTCGGGTTGAGCTTCATCAGCTTGTCGCGCATGGCCGGATCGAAGGCGTAGGTCTCGGCGGCCTCCTTGTACACCCAGTCGTCAACGCCCTTGGTGACAGCGTCCCAGCCGAGCATGTAGGTGAAGCGGTTGCTGATCTCGGTCGCGCCGCTGTGGCCCTGCGCAAGCATACCCTCGAACCATTTCGGGTTGAGCAGCTTGGTGCGGAACTCAACCTTGAGTGCCTTCTCGGCATCGTCAACCTTGATGTCCGCCGTGTAGGTCTCGACATAGTTCAGCTTGACGTTGTCGCCTTTCGGGTTGCGGCGGCGGGCAGAGAGCTGCAACGCACCCGACGAGGAGAAGTAGCGGTCAATGTCGGAAATGCCGTACTCCGCAGAGTCCACCTGCTGCACGACGCGATCAACGGTGCCGAGCAGATTCTTGAGAATGTCCGACTGCTCGTCGCCGTAGCGGTTGCCGCCGTAGGCAAAGCCGGTGCGCTTGACGAACATGTTGTCGAGATCCTCTTCGGACTCCCAGGCGGAGTCCTCGACCAGCTCGTCGATCTGCGATCCGTAAGTGCCCGGAGCCTGGGTGAAGAGGCGCGAGGTGGCACTTTCAAAGTCCTTGCCCTGGACGAGCGCCTCATCGACATGCTTCTTGATGTGGTTCATCTCGGCGGGTTCGATGGCCTTGGCGGCGTCCTTGACCAGTTTGTCGAGGTGATCGACCAAGACGCCGAAGGTGTCGCGGAAGATCGAGCTGATCTGGATCAGCACGTCGATTCTCGGGCGGCCCAGCTTTTCGAGCGGTATAAGGCGGTAGTGGCTGATCTTGTTCTGCGCGTCGTAGGCCGGTTCCGCACCCATGAGCGAGATGATGACCGCCACGGCTTCGCCCTTGCTCTTGATGGTGTCCAGACCCCAGAGCACCTGCGCGATGGTTTCGGGATACTCGCCGTTGTTCTCGTCGCGATGCTTCTGGATGATGGTGTCGGCGATCTGCTTGCCTCGCTTGAAGGCCAGCTCCGACGGAATTCTCCACGGGTCGATAGCGTGCATGTTGCGGCCGGTCGGCAAGACGGAGGCTCCGTCGCGCACCAGGTCGCCGCCGGGGCCTGAAGGCAGGTACTCGCCGTTCAGGGCGCGCACCAGGCTCTGCATTTCGTGGCTGTTGTCCTGGAGTCCCTGCTTGAGAGCAGCGCCTTCCTGCAGGGCGGAGTTGATAGCCGCGGCCATCTCTTCGTTGGCTTTCGCGCCTCCGGTCAGCACGCTGAAGACGTTTCCGGCATTCGAATTGCCGAAGATGGACTGCTCGATGAACTCTCTGGTGATGTCGTCAACCCTCTCTCTTGCCTTGAGCGCCTTCGGATCGCCTTTACGGGCTTTGGTGGCCAGTGTGGCATAGTCGCCCCAGGTTTCACTTTCGCCGGTGGCCTGCATGATGACCGAGGGGAGCGAGCGCTCGTTGCCGCGAACCTTCAGGTACTCGGAGATCGTGGTGACCTGGGTCGCCAGCTCCGGAGTTTCGCCAAACACGTGCAGCGCATTCGAGATGAGCTTGGTTTCGAGTTCGAGCAGGTAGATGTACAGACGGCTGATGTAGTCGCTGAAGGGTTCTCCTTCGATTCTCGGGCAGTCGTCGGTCAGGTTGAGGTTTTCAGCCTTTTCGAGGATGGCCATCTCGGTTTCGATATCGACCATTTTTTCGAGGCCGCGTTCGCGGTAGTCGTTGAGCATGTCCTTGAAGGTCGGCAGCTCCTTGTACAAACCGGCGCGGGAGAGCGGCGGAATGTTGTGCGAAATCATGGTCGCGTAACCGCGGCGCTTGGCGATGTTCGCCTCGCTGGGGTTGTTGACCGGGTAGATGTAGAAGTGCGGCACTTCACCGAGCAGCGCGTCCGGCCAGCAGTCGCCGGTGACGCCGAGCTGAAGGCCGGGCATCCACTCGACCGTGCCGTGCATTCCGACATGCACGAGGGCGTGCGCGCCGAATTCGCGGCTGATCCAGCGGTAGAAGGCGATGTATTGGTGGTGCGGCGTGTTCTCCTTGTCGAAGAGCAGGCGCATCGGGTCGCCCTGGATGCCGAGGCGCGGCTGGACGCCGATGAAGACGTTGCCGAGCGTGAGGCCGCCGAGGAACATCTTGTCCACGCCGACCGGGGCGATTTCGCCGGGGAAGCCGCTCCAGCGGGCCTCGATGCGTTCGCGCTCGCGGTCGGTGGTGATGGCGTTGAAGGTCGCGCGGTCGATGGCGAAGCAGTCCGGCTCGTGCGCCTGGATCTCGTAGTCGGTCGCTTTGTCGAGCATGGCGAGCAGCGCTTCCGGGGACTCCGGCAGTTCGCCGACGTTGTAGCCCTCGTTCTGCAAGCGCTGCAACATTTTGTAGATGCTCTTCGGCACGTCGAGCAGCGCGGCGCTGGCTTTGCGGCCCATGCCGGGCGGATAGTCGTAGACCACGAACGCGACCTTCTTGTCGCGGTTTGCGGTGTGGCGCAGTTCAGAGAATTTTTTTGCAAGCGTGGAGAGACGGTCGAGGCGGTCAGGCACGGTGTGCAGGCGGCCATCCTTGATCGCGCCGAGAACGACGGGGCAGACTGCGCCGTCCATCTCCGGAAGGGCGTAGGTCATGGCCGACTGCAACGGCACGACGCCCTGCGTTTTCCACGAGTTGATGTCCTGGATGAAGAGCGGCTGGGAGACGACGTACGGCGCGTTGAGCTTGCCGAGAATCTCCTCGCGCGCGGCAGCCGAAGCGCCCGGCGTGGTTGCGCCGGCAGGTCCGCCGACGAAGCCGAAGCCCATCATGTTGATGAGCATGTCAATCTTGGTGTGGGTGAACCACTCGCGCGCGGCCACGTGGCCCTCGACGCCCATCACGAACACCGGCAGGGGATTCAGTCCCTTGGCCTCGATGGCGCGGATGGTGTTGTCGATATACTCTTTCTCCTGCAAGAGGTGTTTGCGGAAGAAGAGCATTGCGATATTGTTGCGGGATTTGGCGTCGCGACTCTTTTTATGCAGCCACTTTTCGTAGTGGTTCAGGTCTTTCATGTATTCCGGCGCATCGGGATGGTAAAATCCCATGGTCGGTACCTCCTGAACCTTGTCTGCCTTCACGTTTACGTCGAAATACTCCGCCATGATGTAATTGAACATCGAGGCGAGATTTTCGGCGGTCGGATGCATCCAGTAGGTGTAAACCTGCATCCAGTTTTTGAAATCCTTGGCCTTCTTCGGGATCAGCGGCAGCATGGTGCGCATGATCTTCAGAAGCTTCATATAGCCGTAGAGGGCGTCCTCATCGCGGCCTTTGACGAGCATTTTGGCGACTTTCTTGACGATGTCGGGCATCCCGCTACCGTCTTCGGAAACGACGTAGTTGCCGACTTTGGTCATGTGCATCACTTCGGGCATCGACTCGTAGGCGAAGATCGTCTTGACCTTCGACTGATCGATCTGCTCCTGAAGCCAGTCTGCCTGATTCTTGAACTGTATCAGGGTGGTGAAGATGCAGTCGGCTTCGCGGATCGCCTTACCGGCCTCCGGGTTCTGGTGTTCGAGATCCTGATCGGTCCACTGAGTCAGCTCGGCGTTCCGGCTGATTAAATCGGTCACTTCCCGCCATACGCGCTGGTTGCACTGTTCCATTCCGACCACCGCGGCAATTCGGATTTTGTCGCCCATAAATAACTGAGATGTGCTTTGATTGAGGTTTTTCAGGCCACGTAATGTAATAAATCCCGCTTTGATATAACAGGCTAAAAACATGTACGAGGCTTTTTGCCGGGCTCGACAGGCGAATCGGCAGGTTGGTGCCATGCTGTTCACTGGTTGAACCAACATTTACCCCGATAATAGCATAGCGTTGCGGATGGTTCCCGGATAGTTGCTAAATGCAAAGAGTTAAGAATGAAGGCCATGCCGGTGCCGGTCGCTTGTGACGTCAGCGACAGGCCATGAAAACAGTGATGATCTCGGTGGTGAATCGGGATAGCAAAAATATGATTGGGCCGCAAAATAAAGAAAATCGATGCTTGCAGGGCTTCTTTCAGGTCGGCTTTATCTGCTGGTGATGTTAATGGTTACGAGAAGAAAAAACAGAAAGGCAGCCATTGTGGCCGCCTTTCTGTTTTTGTGCCGCGGTTGACGGCATTTCGATGAGATGAACAATCAGTACGTCAGGTCGATACCGGCGATGAAGCTGCGGTTCGGCGCGCGGAACCACTCGGCTTCCTCATACTGCGTATTGTTGATGTTATTGCAGGCCAGAGTCCCGGTGATGTTCTTGCTGAACTGGTACTTCAGTCCGGCGTTGAATACCACGAAGTCACCTGGATACCATTTGCCCTCGGGGTTGGTATAGAAGGTAACGGCTTTGTACTTGCCAACATAACGTCCATTGATGTTCAGTGTCAGTTTTTTTGTGGCTTTCCATGTCACGCTGGCCGAAGCCGTATGTTCGGGCCTGTAGGGCAGCCATTCCGGATCAGGATTGTTCAGTTCCGTAGCAGTGGCCTTTGAGGCATCGAACGAACGGTTCTTGGCGTTCATGTAGGTATAGCCGACGCTCAGGTTCCAGTCTGTGTTTGGTCTGTAGTTCAGGTTTGTTTCAATACCCCAGATGCGAGCTTTGGTGATGTTGCCATATTTGTAGGTGAATGGGATGGCGGTCGGCCGTGACTCGATAAGGTTGTCATAGTTGTTGATAAACCCGGCTATATCGAGTGAGACTTTATCGCTGAACTGCTTGAAGACGCCTGCTTCCCATGATGTCATGGTTTCCTTGTCGAGATCCGGATTCGGTTCAATAGTCAGGAAGCCGGCCTCATGAACGAAACGCTCAAATAACGACGGTGCGCGGAAGCTGCGGCCCCATGATGCGCGAAGAGCCATGTCATCAGCTGCTCTGTAGTTGAGGGCGATCCTGGGGCTCAAGGCATCGACACTTTTATTGTTGAGTGGTATCCACGAGAGGTCTTTCAGCTGGACCTCATCCTTGTTGATGCCGCTCCAGTCATAACGAAGTGACAGCAAAGCGGTAAGCTTGTCAGTCATTTTCCATTCGTCCTGGAGGAACGCCGCAAAGTTCTTTTCCTGGATGTCGTGGAATACTCCTTTTACCGGATACTCGACAGCAACCTGTGTCGTTCGAGTGTCGACGATGTTGCCATCAACACCGAAAAGCAATCGATGGGAATCGTTTGCGCGCCAGTCGAGTTTGATCCCTGCGCCATATCTGTTGTCATCTGTTTCATTGAACTGACCGGGAATTTTGATGCTGGGCAGCGCCGGATTGTCATAAGCAGCAACAAGTGCGCCATATAGTGAAGTAAGGTAACCTCCACCTGTAGGATAAATCTGGTCGGCATCTGTCCGGTTATACTCGATACGAGTGGCGTTATAAGTGTAATACAGGCGCGTATCAAGCGAGAGTTTATCGCTGAGTAGATTGACATAGTTCAGGCCAATCAATCCGTTTTTACGGTTGATAAGATCATCCCGGTATACGTCGTACAACGGGTCATAGAGTGTGATAGGCGGAATAAAGCCCGACGGGGGCGGACCAGGATTGTAAGGCCCATCAGGGTCAAAAGATGTGACTCCGGAAAATGTCGTAAAGACATCATATGACCTGTTGGGGATAGGTGATTGTGTAACGGTGAAAGGAGGTGTGGCAAGCGGATTAAAAGTGACGTTGTTGTTATAAGCCCACTGATAGGCATAGCCTCCCACCATAGTGCTGTAGAATGAGCTGAGCTGGATATATTGCCTCGAATCAATGTCGTATCTCGCTTTGAGCTTGACGTCGTTCATATAGTTCCATGCGTTCTGACGGTAACCGTCGTCGTCACTGTGTGAGTAGAGGAGGTCGTAAGCCCATTTGCCGGATTTGTTCCCGAAACCGGCATAGGTATTCCAGAATATCGGGGTGAAGCCTTGACGATATTCGCTTTCATCGCTCGACGGCGTCTTGTCGTAAAACCCGATGCTGCTTCCAGCCTTGATCTCCATGGTTTCCGGCAGGTGCCCGTAGACGTTCACAACACCTCCCATGGCTCCGGATCCATAGAGCGTTGCGGCTGCGCCCTTGAGCACCTCGACCTTGTCGGCGGCGTTCATGTTGACCGACTGCCAGACGATTTCGCCGCTTTCGGGATTGTTAATCGGGAACCCGTCATAGAACGCATTGACCCTTGTTCCGATACCTCCGCCCTGATAAGTGTTCGAGCCGCGGATCTGCAATGTCGATGTGGCCGTGCCGCCGGCGCGACTCACGACTACACCGGGAACATCTTGAACGACCTCATCGAGCGTCGGGTTTGGTTCTTCCTTGATCTGCTCTTTGGTGACCACGTTAGCCGTCACCGGCACGTCGAGCCTGTCCTGCTTGTAGAGGGCAGCGCCAACAACCACTTCGGAGGCCATGATGGTGGTCTGGCCGAGGGTGAAATTCAGTGTGGCAGTCTGGCCGTCGCCGAGGTTGATGACCTGGGTGGTGGGGGCGTATCCGATGCTGGTTACGGTGACTTTCTGCTGTTTCGATGCCGGAACGTTCCGGAGGACGAAGTTTCCGTCGATGTCCGTGGCGGTTGCGATGTTGGTGCCGGCGATCGATACCGCGGCGCCGACGACGCCTTCACCGTCTGCCTTGTCCGTGACGCGTCCTTTCAGAACACCATCAGCGCCATAGGTTGTCAGTGGAGCGAGCGACGAAGCAAGAAAAGTCACCGAAAGAGCGAGCTTTTTCATGCCAGAACCCTTTGCCTGCTGCTTTTTCATAATTTGAGTATTGGGTTGTTTGTGTTGTCTGAGCGTTGTAGGACATAGCTTTCCAGCGGACAGTGGTTGACTGTTGCGATCCGCTGTTGCTCATCGGCACAAAAGGGAGGGTATCGGTGTATCTGATCGTATGCATCATCGCATCGTGTTATGAGACGTGCAGAATGTTGTAAATTTATGGTGAATTAACGCAAACTCCAAAGCATGTCGCTTTGCTGATGGTCTGTTCGCAGAAAAAAAAGCCCCGCGGGTTTCGCAGGGCTTTGGTAGTAATAAATGGCGTGATTTGACTTAACGCTTTATATGACGCCAAGTTCGCGTCCTATAGTGCAGAATTCGGCAATGACCTTGTCGAGGTGCTCTTTTTGATGGGTAGCCATGAAGCTGGTTCGGAGCGCTTCGTGACCGGGCATGACTCCCGGACGGATGAAGGCGTTAACGTAAACGCCGGCATCGAAGAGCTTTTTCCAGAAAACGAGGGTTTTCATCTGATCGGCAATCAGTACGGTCACGATCGCCGTACGAGACGGCATAAGCGTGAATCCGGCTTTCAGCAGCCCCTGACGCACATAGTCAGTATTGGCGATCAGGCGCTCGGTCAGTTGCGGTTGTTCCCTGATGATCTTCAGTGTTGCCAGTACGGCGGCCACGCTGGCCGGTGTCGGCGAGGCGCTGAAGATGAGCGATGCTGCGTTGTGCTTGATGTAGTTGATCACTGAGCGTTCACCAACAACGTAACCTCCGAGCGAGCCGAAGGTTTTGGAGAAGGTACCCATGATCAGATCAACTTCGTCAACCAGTCCGAATTCGGATGGTGTGCCACGGCCGCCCTTACCGATAACGCCAGCGGCGTGGGCGTCGTCGATGACGATCCGTGCATTATATTTTTTTGCAAGAGCGACAAGCTGGGGCAGATCGACGATTTCGCCGGAGACCGAAAAAACGCCGTCCGAGACGATCAGTCTGCCAGCGTTTTCAGGAATGTTCTTGAGCACCCGTTCAAGGTCGGCCATATCATTGTGCCTGTAGCGAACCTGATTTGCGCCACCGCCTATTGCCATAATCGATGCCGCCACGAGGCTCGCATGATTGTCGCGGTCGGCAACAACATACTCTCCTCGCTGTACGAGGGTTGGAATGATGCCCTGGCCGGTCTGGTAGCCGGTGCTGAAAAGCAGGCAGCGCTCTTTTTCGAAAAAGTCGGCAAGCTGCTCTTCAAGTTCGATATGGAGCCTGACGGTTCCGGTCATGTATCGCGAGCCGGAACAGCTCGTACCGTATTTCTTGATGGCGTCGATTGATGCCTGCTTGACGCTTGGATCGGCGGTCAGTCCGAGATAGTTGTTCGAACCGGCCATCACGAATTTTCGGCCTTCGAAAGAGACTACCGGTCCTTCAGAGTCATCTATAGGGCGGAAAAAAGGATATACTCCCAGTGCTTTGACTTCGTCGGCAAGGGTGAAATCCACACACTTTTTGAATATATCTTTCGTTTTTTCCACAGTTTGCGGTTTTACTTCCACGTTTTTGCCAGGCACTTGAAATTGATGATGGAGCTCTTCCGCAAATCGTGTTAGCATGGCTTGAGCAGTATTGCGGATTCTGCTATGAAACAGAAATGTATTAAAATTTTCATTTTTTCGATAAACAGGGCTGTGTTTTTTGTCCGCTGGTCAGGGCGTTGTCTGTTGATGTGCGCGGGCAGTAAAGGACGGTAATTTCTGGATAAAAGAGGATAATGTTTATGGATGGAGTGATTCTGGTTACCGGTTCGACCGGTTTTATCGGCTCGAGAATGGTCGATGACCTCGTTGGGCAGGGCCGGCGGGTGCGGGTACTGCTCAGGCCTGAAAGCCGCAGCACATTGTCGGCGGGATATCGCGAAGGCGTTGAAGAGGTTCGAGCTGCTTACGGCGATCCGGAAGCCCTCGGGAGAGCGGTTTCTGGCGCGGCATCGATCATCCACCTTGCCGGCGTGACCAAAGCGGTCGATGAAGCAGGATTTGCCGAGGGAAACGTGAGGCCGGTTGAAAATCTGCTCGAAGCGGTGAAACGCCACAATCCGGGGCTTGGCCGTTTTTTGCTGGTTTCGTCGCTTGCCGCCATGGGCCCGGCATCGTCACCGTCTCCGGGCGTCATGGAGTCTGACCGGCCTCGCCCGGTGAGCGCTTACGGGCGCAGCAAGCTGCTCGGCGAAGAGGTGGCGCGGCGACACGCCGGAAGCGTTCCGCTCACCATTGTTCGGCCACCTGCCGTGTACGGTCCTGGCGATCGCGATATTCTCGAAGTTTTCACCATGATGAAGAACGGATATCTGCTCTCGGCGGGTCCCGGGCGACGCCAGCGTTTCAGCATGATCCATGTCGATGAGCTGATCCGCGGAATTTTGCTCGCACTTGACTCGGAAAACGCCGCCGGTCAGGACTATTTCATCACCTCGCCTCGCGGCTACGCCTGGGACGAGGTTATCGCGGCTGCCCGTCCGGTGCTCGGCTTCAGGCGACTGCTTCGCATCAACCTGCCGAAGCCGCTGGTGTTCGGTCTGGGCGCGGTGCTCGGCGGCGTTGCTAAGTTGACCGGCCGCCCGGCTCTGATCAACAAGGACAAAGCCAATGAACTGGTGCAGGATTTCTGGGTATGCAGCCCGGAAAAAGCGGAGCGGGAACTCGGGTTTACCGCGAGCATTCCACTGGAAACGGGGGTTCCCGAAACGTTGGTGTGGTACCGGCAGCAGGGGTGGCTGTAGAGAACAACTGTTCACTCAAGCCTCTGCTGTTTTCCTCAATTGAAGAGTTGCTGCATCAGTTTGAGCAGGGTGAATCTGTCGTCGGGCGAGGGAATGATGCCTTTGAGGGCGGCGTCGGCGTCACGCAGGGCGAGAATGGCATTTTCGGTTTCGGCGGCGCTGAACTGGCGGGCGTAGCCGATGAAGTTTTTGGCGAAATACTCCTGGCGTCCGTACATGCCGAGCATCGCTGCTGTTTCCTGAAGGGAGAGTTGCTGTGCGCCCGGTGTCTGGAGCTTCCATATCCGCAGGAAAAAGGTGGTCAGGTAGCGCACGATGGTCATGAGCCCCTCTTTCTGCCCTTCCTGTTCCATGATCATCAAAGCAATGCCGCTACACTGCCGGAGGTTCTTGCCGACCAGCGCTTTTTCAAGCTCGAAGACATTATATTTTCGAGAGATGCCGACGCAGTCGCAGACGTCGTCGAGGGTGATGCGCCGGTCGGGGCGTTTGTTCGAGGCGTAGAGCGTGAGCTTCTCGATTTCCTGGCAGATCAGCCTCGATGATGGCTCGATGTATCCCGAGAATGTTTTCAGCGCCTCCGGCTCGAACTCCCATCCCGCTTCCCGGGCTCTTTCAGCAGCGAAGATGTCCGCATTTTTGATCGCCCCGAAGTCATGGCGAAACGCTTTGAGATGTTTGTACGGGGCTTTTTCAAGCTCTTTTTTTTCGATCTCGTCTGCATCGAGCACCAGCACGGTAAATGACGGCGGATCGGAAAGATAGCTCAGGAGCGACTCCTCCTGCCGCTGGCTTTCCGTTTTGCCGGTCACCTTTTTCAGCTTGTCGAACTGGCGGACGACGACCAGCTTCTTTTCGGTGAACATCGGGTACTCGGAGGCCGCTGAAATGACCTGACCGAGGGAAAGGTCTGGGCCGTACAGCACAAGCGTATTGAGGGCGGCCTCGTTTTCCGAAGGGAAAATGGCCGCCTTCAGTTGCGTTTCAATCTCCTCCTTGAGCCAGCTTTCCGGACCCTGAAAAAAATAGACAGGGGCGATTTTGCCTGATGCAATCTGTTTTTTCAGGTCAGCCATGCGGGGTCAGTGCCGGAAATTCTGGTCAGAAAGGCAAGTCGTCTTTTTCAAACTCCTGCGCTCCGCCAGATGATGGGCTTGCGCCGTAATTGCCGGAAGATGGTTCCGGCCTCGACGGACGCGAGTAAGATGGGCGATCCTGCGAATAAGAAGCGTCGCTCGTGCCGCCGCCGGAATCTTTTGCTCCGAGCATCTGCATATCGGTGCATACGATTTCGGTGGCGTATTTCTTTTCGCCAGTCTTGTTGTCATCCCATGAACGCGTTTGCAAGCGTCCTTCGATATAGACCTGGCGTCCTTTCTTGAGGTACTGGCTGCAAATGTCGGCCAGCTTGCCCCACGCGACGATTCTGTGCCATTCGGTGCGCTCCTGGAAGTTACCACTGCTGTCCTTGAAGCCTTCGCTGGTTGCAAGGGTGAAATTGACGACGGACTGGCCCGATGCGGTTTCGCGGCGTTCAGGATCGTTGCCGAGGTGACCGATCAGCATTACTTTGTTCAAGCCTCTTGCCATAGTATTGTGCGGGATTTATGCAATTCTCTTGTTGTTGGTTTCGCCCAACAAGCTACATGATTATTCGTTATTGTTCAAGTCAGGCCGTGAAGCGGTTCCCGTCAATGACCGGGCCTTCTCGGCAAAGCAGGATGCTCTCCTTTTCCCCATCGGCGTTGCTGAGTTCGACCATGCAGCCGTAGCAGATACCGACGCCGCACCCCATGATTGACTCGAGCGACAGCTCACAAGGAATGGCGCGATACTGGCAGAAGCTGGCGAGCGCCTTGAGCATCGGATTGGGGCCGCAGGCGAACACCTTGACCCGTCCGGCGTCCGTTTGTTCAGTCAGATATTTTTCGAGCAGCTGGACGACATTGCCGTGAAACCCTTCGGAGCCGTCGTCGGTGGCGGTGCTGACGTTGGACAGTCCGGTGGTCAGGAGATCGGAACGGCTCCGGCCACCCACCAGGTGATGGAATGGAATGCCAGCTGCGGCCAGTGTTTTTTCGAGGAACAGCATCGGCGCGGTGCCAATGCCGCCGGATACCAGCAGGGCGGTATCGAAATCTCCGGTGCCGGTGCCGAAAGAGTTGCCGAGTGGGCCGAGCACCAAGAGGCTCTCTCCGCAGGATGCTTCGCAGAGCAGCGCGGTGCCTCTTCCGACGTTCTTGACCATGACATCGATGGTGTCGCCCTGCACGTTATGGATACAGAAGGGACGCCTGAGCAGCGGCTGATCGGCAGCGCTGACCTTGATGTTTACGAAGTTTCCCGGCTGGGCCGTAGCGGCGATTTCTGGGCAAGGTATAGACAGGATCGAGACATCAGCTCCAGCAGGCCGGATGGCTGAAATACGGGTTCTGACGTCGGAAATGGTGCTGGTTTGAAGCATGGGTGCGAGCGTTCCGGATTGCGGTTTTCAGACGAGCGGGGCAATTTTGGTCTACGGCCGTCCCGCTTTTGAAAAGTATCTGACAATAATTAAGAGTCCCTGTCGGGATTTTGCAAATGAGTATCCCTGGCCAACGCTTGTCTTAATCAGGATAAGCGATTGAAAAACCATCATATAATAATTCGCGAAGTTTGGGAATACGTTGCTGTGTCGCAGTGCGGTAGGGCTCTGCATGTGCGATGTGGTGAATGTTCCTTTGCATAATGACGCCAGAAGTATATCTTTACGGTCTTGGCTGTAAAATAAACTTCCAATGCCTGGTTCATGCGAATATTAACTTTCACTGGTAAGGGTGGTGTGGGCAAGACAAGCGTCTCGGCCGCCACGGCAGTTCGTCTTTCCGAAATGGGTCATCGCACCCTCGTGCTTTCCACCGACCCCGCCCACAGCCTTTCCGATTCATTCAACATTCAGCTTGGCGCCGAGCCGACCAAGATCAAGGAAAACCTTCACGCCATCGAGGTGAACCCTTATGTTGACCTCAAGCAGAACTGGCATTCTGTACAGAAGTACTACACTCGCGTTTTCATGGCCCAGGGCGTCTCCGGCGTCATGGCAGATGAAATGACGATTCTTCCCGGCATGGAGGAGCTTTTTTCTCTGCTCCGCATCAAACGCTACAAATCCGCCGGTCTCTACGATGCGCTTGTGCTTGATACGGCGCCGACCGGTGAAACCCTTCGCCTGCTCTCATTGCCCGATACTCTCTCTTGGGGCATGAAGGCGGTCAAAAACGTCAACAAATACATTGTCCGTCCGCTCAGCAAGCCGCTTTCCAAGATGTCGGACAAGATTGCCTACTATATTCCTCCGGAAGACGCCATCGAGTCGGTTGATCAGGTGTTCGACGAGCTCGAAGATATCCGCGAGATTCTCACCGACAACGTCAAATCGACGGTGAGGCTGGTGATGAACGCCGAAAAGATGTCGATCAAGGAGACCATGCGCGCTTTGACCTATCTGAACCTCTACGGTTTCAAGGTCGATATGGTGCTGGTCAACAAGCTGCTCGACGCGCAGGAGAACAGCGGTTACCTCGAAAAGTGGAAAGGCATCCAGCAGAAATATCTCGGTGAGATCGAAGAGGGATTCTCTCCGCTTCCGGTCAAGAAGCTCAAAATGTACGATCAGGAGATCGTTGGCGTGAAGTCGCTGGAGGTCTTCGCGCATGACATCTACGGCGATACCGATCCGTCCGGTATGATGTATGACGAGCCGCCGATCAAGTTTGTCCGCCAAGGAGACGTGTATGAAGTTCAGCTCAAACTCATGTTCGCCAACCCTGTCGATATCGACGTGTGGGTGACTGGTGATGAGTTGTTCGTGCAGATCGGTAACCAGCGTAAGATCATCACTCTGCCGGTCAGTCTGACTGGTCTGGAACCCGGCGATGCCGTTTTCAAGGACAAGTGGCTTCATATTCCGTTTGATCTCGAAAAGCAGGGGCAACATCACCGCACGAGGGAGTATAACAAGGCATAACGCGTGGCTTGGTTATGTTTGAGCATGGCTGATTTTTTTATTAGCTTCGAGTGACTGTAAATTTCACCATAAAACCAGTAACCGGAGGCTGTACCGGCCGTCGGCAAAAAGGAGAAGTACAATGTCAGAATCGTATCAGAAACTTCGTAAGGACTTCAAGGAACTTGATTTTACCGACAGACTGACCTTTCTTGCGGAAAGCCTGCTCCTGACCGGTCAGAGCGCCATCGTTGGCGGTCTTGAGGTCGCTGGCAGCGTTGTAGAAACGGTTACGGGAACAGTCGGTTCTTTGGTCGATGCATCTGGTATCACCAATATTCTTGGTGGTTCGGGCGGAGTTGTTGGGGAAACCATTGATCGCGTTGCGATTACCGTGAAGGACGTGTCCCGTTCGGCAGGTGAGCTGTACAACGATGCAGTGAAGAATGTCGAAAACGCGACCAGCAACGCGGCAAAAGCGGTTGGCGATGTAGGGGTTTCGGCGTCTGAGGCAGTTAAGAACATTGCTGGCTCATTCCAGAAAACAACCGGGAACAAGTAAGGCCGTTTTCCCCGGTGGTCATCGCCAAGGCACAGAGGCGGTTGGCCCATAAAATCTTTTATTTGTGTTTTTTCGTTTATTCGATTATTTTTGTCTTAAAGTCTCGATTTTAATTTTTGTTTTTTCCGTCAATTAAATTCCAAAAGGAGGAGTTATGAGTGGAGGAGGCGTCTTTACCGACATTTTAGCCGCCGCAGGCCGTATTTTCGAGGTTATGGTCGAAGGTCACTGGGAAACCGTCGGTATGCTTTTTGACTCGCTGGGCAAAGGCACCATGAGGATCAACCGTAATGCCTATGGTTCCATGGGTGGCGGCAGCCTTCGTGGTTCTTCCCCCGAGGTATCCGGCTATGCCGTTCCTACCAAAGAAGTTGAATCGAAGTTTGCCAAATAAGCAAACCGTTCAGCCGATTTTCAGAAGCAGTGACAGGTTTTCCGCCTTCACTGCTTTTTTTGTTTACAAGCCTTCCTTCGCAATTCCTCCTTTGTTGCCGTTTTCCGCCTTTTCTGCTGCTGGCTGCCGCTGGCCGTCATACCCTGCTTTTCTGTCTCTTTGTTACGTAATTTATTTTTGTTTTCATATTTTAATTGTTCGGTATTCCATCGATGATGAACGGGTATTACAGGTAACGTGACCGGAAGCGGTAAATGGCTAATATTTCTCTCTATATCTCAGGACAGACAGAACTGGAAGATGTCTCCGAGTTTTTCCAGAAGCGGTTGATAGGCGAGGGTGAAACTCCCATCGCTTTTTTTGACGGGGTTTTTTACGAGTCTCACCAGGAACGCGTGGGCAACATCGTGTATCAGGATTATCTGATCTATACCGACAAGGCCCTCTACCTCTGGGCGCGAGGAGCTTCGAAGGACTTTCTTGACCGGTTCAGCCTTGGTGCTGTTTCAGTCAACAGTCGGAATAAGGATAGCGCATTCGCGACCGTGAATCTCAAGATCCGTCGTGAAGGCAAGGAGCCGATCTACGTGATTTTCGACATGGTCGAGATTCGTGAGGCCGATACAATCGTCAGGCTTCAGACTCTCGTCGAATCGATTATCGAGGATTATCTCGGTATCAATTACCGTCAGGAAATTCCCCAGGATACTGCGGACAGGATTTTTCAGGCAGCAAGGACGGTCTGCCCGCCGAGACAGATCGCTCTTCAGCTCGATACTCCGCAGGCTCCCACGCCCGACGCCGGTATTGGCTATGGGCAGGATCTGCTCGAACAGTATCGCGCGTCTGCTGGTTATGAGCAACCGCAAATGCCTTATCCGCCGTACCAGCCTCCGGGGACTGGCGGGGCGCGTCCACGTTCCATGGGGCCGCAAGATGCCATGCGCGGTCTGGAGTCGATGCTGCCAACCGATCCCGCCTCTTTGAAACGGATTGCCGAACAGATCAAGAATATGGTCGGCGATGCTCCGTTCAAGATGCGTGACCAGGTGATGAAAGATTTGCAGCATGTGCCTGGAGACATGGCCACGGTGCTGACCGCCCTGAACGAGCTTCTCTCCAATATCGCCGGCAATCCTATGGCCGAGCGTTTCGTCATGAACGCCATCAAAACCGCTGTAGTCAACGACGGGGTGCTTGGTTCTCTCGGCAAAATCATCAAGATGACCGGTTTCGGCAGCGGTGGTGGAAAAAAGAGTTCAAGGCCACCGGCGAACGAGCCACCTCGAGAGGAGCGTAGCACTTCGAAGGAGCGGAAATCGCCGTTTGTCGAGGAGGATCCGGATGAGGACGGTTCGACGATTCGCCGCAAGAAGATCAGCATCAAAGATGATGACAATCATGCTGGTGCCGATTTATTCGCAGGTAATGACGAGCCGATCACTTCCCGCGAGAGTCGTCCACCAGTTTCCCGCAGCAGCGTTCCGGATGACAGCGATTCAGGCGCGGAACCGGGTGGGCGTCGCAAGAAGCTTTCAATCAAGATGGAGGACGACAACGAGATCGCCCGGAAGCTGATGAGTTACGACGAGTCCGAGCGTGAGGCACCGTCACCCGCTCCAGTCGAAGCATCACCAGCCGTAAGCACTGAAAATGGTTCCGGGATTCGTCGCAAGAAGCTCTCGATCAAAGCCGAAGAGGGCAGTGGCGCGGAGGCGGATATTGCCCGGAAACTGATGGATTACGACGAAGCATCACGCGGTGCGGTTAAATCTGCGTTGTCTGGCGAAGTTCCGGGAAGCGTTTCCAGTGAAGAGCCGTCTGGACCCGAGCCTCTCCGGAGAAAGAAAATCCAGATCAAGGCGGACGTCGAGCAAGAGAGCGAACCTGTAGTTGAAGCTGAACCAGAAGAGCCAATCAGAAAAAAGATTCAGGTCAAAACTGAAACTGAGCCGGAACTGCCGGTGCCGCTTGATCCTGAAGTTGACATTGAGCCTGAATCCGAGCCGGAGGAGCTGGTCAGAAAGAAAATTCAGATCAAGGCCGAAACCGAGCCGATGCCGGTAGTATCGCTTGAGCTTGAGGTGGATTTGGAGCCGGAAGAGTTGTCTGTGTCGGAGCCAGAGATGGAATTCGAACCTGAGCCTGAACCGGCAGTACCGGTGAAGAAGAAAATCCAGATCAAGGCAGAACCTGAACCGGAGCTGGAGGTATCACCTGAATTGGAAATCGAATCCATGCTTGAGCTTGAGCCACAACTGGAGGCGCCTGTTCAGAAGGCGAACCAAATCGAGGCTGAGCCGGAAGAAGAGATCGATATCTCTGAAGAGGTTATCTTTTCAGCCCTTGGCGAAATAGAGGAGATGGAAGGTTCCAGTATATCACAAGAATATATGACCATTGAGTCCGACATTCCGGTTCGTAGAGCGGTTAGTGAGCCGGTCAAGGAGCCTGTCAGCGAGCCGGTTATCGAGAAAAAGCCTGAACAGTCCCGGCATTCTTCCGGGAAAGCCAGTCGCGGCAAACGGCGCGGCAGATAAGTCTGACGGCGATAAGCCTGAGGGAAGCAAGCATTCAGTTTACAGTCAAGTTTACACTATAGTTTTTCAACACCATGAGAATCATCCTTTATCTGGGCAAAGGTGGAGTGGGTAAGACCACCGTATCTGCTTCCACCGCGACAGCGATCGCTCGCAGTGGCAAGCGCGTGCTGATCATGAGCACTGATGTCGCCCATAGCCTGGCCGATGCGTTTGGCGTCGAGTTGAGTTCGACTCCTCTGGAGGTCGAGAAAAATCTCTTTGCCATGGAGGTGAACGTTCTTGCAGAGATCCGGGAAAACTGGACCGAGCTTTATTCTTACTTCTCCTCGATTCTCATGCACGACGGCGCGAATGAAATCGTTGCTGAAGAGCTGGCCATCGTGCCCGGTATGGAGGAGATGATCAGCCTTCGCTACATCTGGAAAGCCGCCAAGTCAGGGCTTTACGATGCGGTCGTGGTCGATGCCGCGCCGACTGGCGAGACGATGCGTCTGCTCGGTATGCCCGAGTCCTATGGCTGGTATTCCGAAAAGATCGGCGGCTGGCATTCAAAGGCGATTGGTTTCGCGGCGCCCCTGCTCACCAAATTCATGCCGAAAAAGAACATCTTCAAGCTCATGCCCGAGGTCAACGAGCACATGAAGGAGCTGCACGGCATGTTGCAGGACAAGAGCATCACGACCTTCAGGGTGGTGCTCAACCCCGAGAACATGGTCATCAAAGAAGCTTTGCGCGTTCAGACCTATCTCAACCTTTTCGGTTACAAGCTCGACGCGGCGGTTGTCAACAAGGTGCTGCCTTCGAACTCCAGCGATCCCTACCTCCAGGCCCTGATCGATCAACAGGCAAAGTATCTCCGCGTGATCGACAACTGCTTCTATCCGGTGCCGATTTTCAAGGCGATGCAGTCCTCCAAGGAGGTTATCAGCACTGACAGGCTGTATGACCTGAGCCAGGAGCTTTTCAGTGGCCGTAATCCGATGGAGGTGCTCTATAGCAACGACAAGACCCAGACGCTTGAAAAGATCAACGGCAAGTACGTACTGAGCCTCTATCTGCCGAACGTCGAGGTGGACAAGCTCGCGGTGAACATCAAGGGTGACGAGCTGCTCGTTGATATCAACAACTTCCGCAAGAGCATCGTGCTGCCCAACGTGCTGGTAGGCCGCAAAACCGAAGGTGCCGATTTCGAACAGGGTACGCTGAATATCACTTTCGCGAACTGAGCGGAAAGCGAGGTTTTAATACAAAAGCGGGCTACTTCACGGTGGTCCGCTTTTTTTATTGGGAGATCAGCCGGATCAGTCAGGTCGGACTGATCTTCAATTCCTGCACCAGCCGTACAGGAACCGAGTGATCTTCGCAGCTTTTCAGTAGCTCGGCGATGGAGTGGCGCAGGCGGGGGTGAACCGGATTGGCGATGTCGAGCAGTGGTATGAGGACGAATTTCCGGTGGTGCATCTCGGCATGAGGAATAACGAGCAGATCGCTTTCGATGCAGAGATCGCTGTAGAGCAGGATATCAAGATCGATGGTTCTCGGACTCCAGCGCTGGTACCGGTCGGGGCGGCCCAGGTCATGCTCGATTGCTTTGCAGCGGGTGCGAAGGTCAGTCGGATCGAGCGATGTCTGCACTGCAATTACGGCGTTGAAATAGCGTTCCTGGTTGGGATCACCGAACGGCTCGGTCATATACACCCGTGAGGCTCCGCTCACCCTCGTGCCAGGCAGTTGCGCAAGGTGGTCAACGGCCTGCTGAAGGTAGCCGAGCCGGTCTCCGACATTCGAGCCGATGCCGATATAGGCGGTAACTGGCGCCATCGTTCAGTGCCTTTCAATCACGTGTTCGGCTTCAGCATAATCGCACAGCCCGCCGAGAGGCAACGCTCGCTTGCGCACCTTCACGGTGACTTTCTCCGCGAGGGCCAGCTCCTCAATCAGCCTTGCGGCGGCTCTTGCGGCCAGCGTCTCGATGAGTGCCGCCGGTTCACCAGCAATCATAACCTCGCTGATGATGGTATATGCCTGCCCGTAATCGATGGTTTTCAAGAGATCATCGGCAGCGGCGGCCTCAGTGCTGTCAAAAAAAAGTTCGGCATCGACCTCATACCGTCCGCCAAGACGGCGTTCCTCTTCGTGGACACCGTGCCGGGCGTAAAAAACGGCGTTGACAAGCCTGACACAGGAGCGATGATGAAGCTTCATGGTCGCGTGGCGAGAGATCAGTATTCAGGAAGATTCTGCAAGAATGTAACCTATTCGCAACTTCATTGCAAAACGGTTCCTGACAGCCGGTATAAATGGCACTGGCGTGTACCGTGAGACATTGCGAATACCAAAAAAGTATTACCTTGTATAAGCAAGATTTAACGTTCTCAGAGCGTCTTCCGGATTCCTCTAACCTCTTTCTGATTTGGCAGTTATGGCAGAAAAAAGAACCAATCATGCGTTCAGGGAGTTTTTTGAGACATGCAGGTTGAAGGCCATGCAACTTGCACTCGAAGAGGACCGTTTCCAGGGGGATATCACCACTGAGGCGACTGTCGATCAGAACCAGCTTGGTCTTGGTTACATCGAGATCAAATCTGAAGGAATCATTGCCGGAGTGGAGGTCGCCAGACAGGTGTTCCAGTCACTGGATGCCGCGCTTGAATTCACGGCGTACGTCAAGGATGGCAAGCGGGTTTATCCCGGAGAACGAGTGCTCGAGGTAAAGGGACGTATAGCCTCGATTCTGATCGGTGAGCGTACGGCGCTCAATTTCATGCAGCGCATGTCCGGCATCGCCACCCGCACGAACATGTATGTCGAACGGGTCAGCCACACCAACGCATCTATCCTCGATACCCGGAAGACAGCGCCAGCTCTGCGTTATTACGACAAGGACGCTGTCCGGATTGGGGGGGGCACCAATCACCGCTTCGGGCTTTTCGACATGATCCTGATCAAGGACAATCACATCGATGCTGCCGGAAGTGTGGAGGAGGCCATAAGACGGGCGAAGGCATATTGCCAGGAGCAGGGGGTTTCAGTGAAGATTGAAACTGAAGTCCGCAGCATCTCCGAGCTGGTTCGCGCCTGCGCCAGCCGCCCGGACATGATTCTGCTCGACAACTTCATGGTCGATGACCTGGCCGAAGCGGTGCGCTGGATCAAGGCGAACGGTTTTGGCAACATTCTGCTTGAAGCGTCGGGAAACATCGGCCTGCATAACGTTTCCGAAGTCGCCATGACCGGCGTCGATTTCATTTCAATCGGCGAGCTGACACATAGCGTCAAGGCGCTCGATATGTCCATGAAGATCGAACGTGCCTGATCCTGTCGATGGAGATCGGGGTTGACATCGTCGAGATAGCTCGTATCCGTTCGAGTTATGACCGTTTCGGCGAGGCCTTCATGAAGAAAATTCTGACCTCGGCCGAGATGGTCCAGTGCCTTTCCAAACCCGATCCCGTGGCGAGCCTTGCCGGGCGTTTCGCTGCCAAGGAGGCTATATCGAAAGCTCTCGGTACTGGCATCGCCAAAGGCCTGACCTGGCACTCTATCGAGGTGTTGAACGACGAGACGGGCAAACCCTGTGTGAGCGTTCACGCGCCCTTCTTTTCCGGTAGAGTCAGTATTTCAATCTCCCACGACCGCCACTCCGCAGTGGCGATGGCGCTCTTTGAGCCACGCTGAGCATCCGGCAATTTCCCCATTGCGCATAAAAAAAGGCCCATCAGTCGATGAGCCTTTTTGCTTCAGAAAGCCTTATTTCTCGATCACCTCAGTTGTGCGCCGGAACCGGTGTGGCTTCTTTGCTGATGGTCACCTTCGATTTGATCACATCGTAGATTTTCTCTTTCAGGATCGTGTCGATGATGTAGTCCTTGAACTCGGTGGACATGTAGGTGTTGAGAAGCTGATCCACAGTCAGTGACGGTTCCTTTTCTGCCTCCTTTTCGGCAAATGCCTTGATATCCTCGTCAGTTACCTCAAGATTGTTCTCTTTGGCGATTTTCTGGCTGACCAGGAGCCAGCGGGCATGCTTTTCAGCATTTGGCTTCATGGTGTTGAAGAACTCTCTCTCGTCAAGGCCTTTGGGGAACTGGCCGCCAACCTGGCGCTTGGCGTTTTCGAGCAGCATGTTCTGGAACTGGGCCACCATGGCGCTTGGCGTGGGCACCGGATGCTCTTCGATGAGCTTTGACGAAATGGCTTCGAGCAGATCATGCTCGGATTTGTCGGAGAAATGTGCCTGGAGCTGCAAACGGACGTCGTTTCTGAAGTCCTCGACCTTCTCGAAGCGCTGCTGGCTGATCTCCTTGACCAGTTCGTCGTCCAGTTCGGGCAGTTCGAGGTGTTTGACCTCTTTGATTTCGATGCGGAAGCGGTTCGTTTCGCCCCCCTCTTCCTTTGGCTCGACGGTGACATCGGCCACATCGCCGGCTTTCTTGCCTTCGAGGGCCATGCGGAACGGGTTGTCAGCCGGGAGGTATTCGAGGTTGAAATGGTGGTTTTCATTCTTCGAGCCCTCAACGTCAGCGCCTTCGGCGTCAAGCTTCGTAACGTCGCCGATGACTGTATCGCCCTCGGTAGCGGCATCTTCACTGGTCACCATGGTGCCGTGACCACGCAGGATCAGTTTGATTTCGCGATCGACATCCTCGTCGGATACGGTGTATTCGGCCTGTGTGAAGGTGTAGTCGCTGAAATCCTTCAACTCGAATTCGGGGTGGATTTCGTAGGAAATTTTGATGGTCAGTTTGCCATCCTCGTAGTTGTAGCTCTCGATCTGTCCGCGGCTGGCGGGGTTGATCTTCTCCTCCTCGGCGATGGCGGCGAAATGCTTCGAGGCCATCTTCTCGGCAACCTCGGCCTCGATGGAGGGTCCGATAATGCGCTTGAGCATGCCCGCGGGCACGTGCCCCTGCCTGAAGCCTTTGATTCTGACGGACTTGCGCGCTTCTTCGAGCTGCTGGTCATATTCGGGCTGGTACTCTTCGGCAGTCAGAATAATTTCAAGTTCCTGCGCGATTTCGCTGACATTCGTGATATTCTTTTGCAAGGCTCTTCGTGACCGGTTAAGTTGCGGGTCTCTCCGTTTCCGGTGAGCCGGAAAGCGTGGATCGGTACAGAGAGTATCCCTGAAATTTTAAAGCTTGAATTATACTATTTTTTCAGGCCTTTTTAAAACGGATCGTTCAACGGGTTTTTCCGTACTTCGTTCAACGTGGCCACACTTCGTCGTCAAGTGCCGAAAGTTACCTGCCGCCGGGCTTGTAGACCAGAGTCGAGATCTGCTCGGGAATGCCGAGTGCGGCGGCAGCCACCACCACATCTTCAGCCGTCACCCCATCAATCATCCCGGCCTTTTCAGAAGGTGAAAGGTATCGCCCGAAATAGAACATATCCTGCGCTATGTGCGACATGCGCCGGGTCATCTTTTCCATGCCGAGGATCATCGAGCCCAGCATCTTCGATTTGGCCGCCGCGAGTTCGAAGGGATCGGGTTCCTTCAGCACGTTGCCGGTCAGGAGTTCAGCGATCGTGTCGAGGGTTTTCGAGGTTTTGCCCTTGTCGGTGCCCGCATAAACATTGAATTCAGTGACCTCGTCGTAGAAAGAGACCGAAGAGTAGGCCTGATAGACCAGTCCGCGCTTCTCGCGCAGTTCGAGGTTCAGGATCGAACTCATGCCGCTCGACAGCATGGCGTTCAGCACCATCAGTCCCCAGAAGCGACGGTCATCACGCGGGAAGATCGTGCCGAGCAGAATCTGCGACTGGAAGACACTTTTTTTCAGCGTTTTGCTGAATGGCCTGTACGCCGATAGATCGAACAGCCGCCGCACCGAATCTTCCTGCGGCGAGTCCTTCAGGTGGCCCCAAAACGATTCCGCCAGCCCGGTCACTGCATCGTGATCGATGTTGCCGATGGCGGTGACGAGCATCTTCGATGGCACGTAGTGGCGGCGCATGAAGTCTCTGATCTCCTTGCCGGTGAGCCTTTCGACGCTCTCTTCGGTGCCGAGAATTGCTGTGCCGAGGGGATGCCGGGGAAAGGCGCGGCGGTCGAAATCCTCGAAGATCAGCTCTTCCGGGGTGTCGTTCACACTGGCGATCTCTTCGAGCACCACCTCTTTTTCCTTCTCGATCTCGTCGGGCGGAAAAACCGGATTGCAGCAGAGATCGGCGAGCAGGTCGAAAGCCAGATGCAGATGCTCCCGGAGGCACCTGACGCAGAGGCAGGTCTGCTCCTTGGTGGTCCAGGCGTCGATATAGCCACCGGTCTCTTCGACGCAGCGGGCAATCTCGACGTAGTCACGCTTTTGCGTGCCCTTGAAAAGTGCGTGTTCGATGAAATGGGCCATACCCTCGAATCCTTCGGGATCTTCGCGCGAACCGGCGTTGATCCACAAGCCGAGCGTGACGCTGTGAATCCAGGGCACCTGATTGCTGACGATGCGCAGGCCGTTGGGAAGGGTTCCACTTTCGACAATGCCGGTTGAGAGGCGTTCTGCAGGATGCGTGGCGTTGCCGATGGAGGGCGATACGATATTTTTTCTCACGATTGCGGATGGATTTGGGTGCAATGTAAGTTATTCTTCTTATTATTAAGCACAAATTGGCTCTGGGCCGCATCTGCACGGATTGCGCTCCAGCCGGTTCCGCGGTATCTCCCGGGCCGCCACAAGCGGACGGAGAATCAAACGGAAGGTTTTGCAGACACGCCATTTTTTCATGTCAGGTATACCGATTCTCATCACCGGTGCAACCGGCTACATAGGGGCACGGCTTCTCGTCGATATGATCGCACGGCACGGCGACTCCGTCCGCTGCCGGGTCACCGTTCGGGAGGGATCGGACGCATCGTTTCTCCGCAATTTGCCGGTCGAGATCGTCCGGGCTGACATGCACGATCCGGTCGCTGTCAACGAGGCGGTCAAAGGTGCGGAGGTCGTCTTCCACTGCGCAGGCCTGATCGCCTACACCAGAAATTTCCGCAACCGGCTTTACGATACCAACGTGCTCGGCACCCGCCACATTGTCGATGCCTGTCTGGAGGCGGGCGTAAAGCGGCTGGTCGCCACCAGCTCGATTGCCGCCGTCGGTTCGTCCGACGCGAAGAGTGGCATTCGGGAGTCGAACGAGCAGACCACCTTCACCGAGTGGCAGCGTCACAATGTGTACATGGAGTCCAAGCATCTGGCCGAGCTCGAATGCCGCCGCGGCGTGGCCGAAGGGCTCGACGTGGTGATGGTCAATCCCGGCGTGGTGATCGGCAAGAGTTCCGAACAGGGGATGCCCGGCAGCAGTTCCAACGAGGTGCTCCGGATGATCTACGAGGGCCGCCTGCCGCTTTGCCCCGATGGCGCGACAGGATTCGTTGATGTGCGCGACGTGGCCGACGCCCATATCGCCGCATGGCAGAAGGGAAAAGCGGGAGAGCGCTACATCATCGTTAGCGAGAATCTCTCTTTCAGAGAGCTTTTCGAGCGGATCGCCGCGCTGCCCGGCAGCCGGAGCAGCGGCAAGGTGTTTCGTGTTGACGGAGTTGCCGGGATGCTGGCTGGCGTCGGTGGTGAACTCTTTTCGCTTCTGACGAAACGGCCATCGTTCATCAGCATCGAGAGTCTCAGGCAGGCCGCGCATTCGTCCCGCTACAGCAACCAGCGTTCGGTGCACGAGCTTGGCATGTCGTACCGCCCATTCGAGGAGACGCTTCGAAGCGCCATTATGCAGTAAACCAGGACCATACTTTTACAAATTCAGAGCATACCCCTATGGAAAAAGAGACAACACCGCAGCAACAGCCGCCGGTCGTCGATCCGGCCAGGCTCAAACAGCTCAATCTCGCGATAGAGACACTCGAAAAGCAGTTCGGCAAAGGTGCAATCATGCGTCTTGGCGACGACTCGGCGGTCATGCACGTGCAGGTGATTTCCACCGGTTCGATGGCGCTCGACTACGCCCTTGGCGTGGGCGGCTTGCCGCGAGGCCGCGTGACTGAAATCTATGGCCCCGAATCCTCTGGCAAGACCACGCTCGCCCTGCATGCCATCGCCGAGGCACAGAAAAACGGCGGTATTGCGGCGCTGGTCGATGCGGAGCACGCTTTCGATCCGACCTACGCCCGGAAGCTCGGCGTCGATATCAATGCGCTGCTGGTCAGTCAGCCAGAGTCGGGCGAACAGGCGCTCTCCATCGTCGAGACGCTTGTGCGCAGCGGTGCGGTTGACATCATCGTTATCGACTCGGTAGCGGCGCTCGTGCCGCAGGCCGAACTCGAAGGCGAGATGGGCGACAGCGTCGTCGGCCTCCAGGCCCGCCTCATGAGCCAGGCGCTTCGTAAGCTCACCGGTGCGATCTCGAAGTCGAGCAGCGTCTGCATCTTCATCAACCAGCTCCGCGACAAGATCGGCGTGATGTACGGCAGCCCCGAGACCACCACCGGAGGCAAGGCGCTGAAGTTCTACTCGTCAGTCCGGCTCGATATCCGCAAGATCGCGCAGATCAAGGATGGCGAAGAGTTGGTTGGCAACCGAACCAAGGTCAAGGTGGTCAAGAACAAGGTCGCTCCGCCCTTCAAGACCGCCGAGTTCGACATTCTCTATGGTGAAGGCATTTCGGTGCTGGGTGAGCTGATCGACCTGGCTGTCGAGTTCGGCATCATCAAGAAATCTGGCGCGTGGTTCAGTTATGGCACTGAAAAGCTCGGTCAGGGGCGCGAGAACGTCAAGAAGCTGCTGAAGGAGGACGAGACCCTGCGCAATACGATCCGCCAGCAGGTTCGCGACACGCTCACCGGAGCGCCAACCGCATAAATGGAACAAAGCGCCATGCGCATCGGAACCATCGACATCGACCGCCCGATCATTCTCGCGCCCATGGAGGATGTGACCGACCGGGCCTTCCGGCAGCTCTGCAAGCAGCACGGGGCGGATATCGTCTATACCGAGTTCATCAGCGCGGAGGCACTGCGGCGCGGCGCGGAGAAATCGATTCGCAAGATCACTGTGGCCGACCACGAACGGCCGGTTGCGGTGCAGATTTTCGGCAGCACGGTCGAGTCGATGGTCGAGGCGGCGGCGATTGCCGAGACCTACGAGCCGGATTACCTCGACATCAACTTCGGCTGTCCGGTGAAAAAGGTTGCCGGTCGCGGCGCCGGAGCTGCGCTGCTGAAGGAGCCGGAGAAGCTTTCGGAGATCGCCTCGGCAGTGGTCAACGCGGTCTCGCTGCCGGTGACTGCCAAGACCCGTATCGGCTGGGATCACGACTCGATCAACATCACCGACACCGTGCGGCGGCTCGAAGATGCGGGTATCCGGGCGGTGGCGGTGCATGGGCGGACGCGCAGCGACATGTACAAGGGGCGGGCCGACTGGGGACGCATCGCCGAAGCGAAGCAGGCGTGCAGCATTCCGGTGATCGCCAACGGCGACGTCTGGCTGCCGGAAGACGCTGTGGCCATGTTCGAGCGCACCGGCGCGGATGGCATCATGATCGGACGCGGCTCGATCGGCAATCCCTTCATTTTCGGGCAGGCGAAAAGTCTTGTCAAAGAGGGCGTGCGCCTTTCGGCTCCGTCCTATCGTCAGCGGATTCAGGCTGCTGTCGATCATCTTCGGCTTTCACTGGAGTACAAAGGCGAGAAATACGGTGTGCTTGAAATGCGGCGGCACTACTCGACTTATCTGAAAGGGCTTCCCGGTGTTTCGAAAGTGCGCAATCTGCTGGTGCGCGAACCCGATCCGGCGGTGATCGTCGAGCTGCTCCGGGAGTTCGAGGCTGCGTGCGAGTCGCTCGACCGCGAGGGGCTTCTGAAGGAGGGGGGTGAAAACCTGAACGATCACTCGCCCAGACTGATTCTCAATTACTAAACCATCATCCATTCTTACGTATATGAGCAGTGAAGCAGGCTATCGAGTAGCCGTCCTTGGCGCAACCGGCCTGGTTGGCAGAACCATGATCAAGGTGCTCGAAGAGCGCAATTTTCCGGTCAGCGAGCTGGTGCCGCTCGCCTCTCCGCGCAGCCGGGGCGAAGTGATCACCTTCAATGGGCGCGAGTTCGTGACCGAAGTGCCGTCGGCGGAGATTTTCAAAGGGGTTGACATTGCGCTCTTCTCGGCGGGCGCATCGGCCAGCAAGGAGTGGGCGCCCGTGGCTGCGGCGGCTGGCGCGATCGTAATCGACAACTCCTCGGCCTACCGCATGGACGAGGGTGTGCCGCTCGTCGTGCCGGAGGTCAATCCCGAATCGATCTTCGACCGCGAAGGCAAGGCGGCCCCGATCATCGCCAACCCCAACTGCTCGACCATCCAGATGGTGGTAGCGCTCAAGCCGCTCTACGACGCCTACGGCATCAGCCGCGTGGTGGTTTCAACCTACCAGTCGGTGACCGGCAAGGGCAAGGCCGGGCGCGACGCGCTCGAAAGCGAGCTTGCTGGCGACATCCCCGACGAGTTCACGCACTTCCACCAGATCGCCTTCAACGCCGTGCCGCAGATCGACGCCTTCACCGAGAACGGCTACACCAAAGAGGAGATGAAGATGGTCAACGAGACGAAAAAGATCATGGGTGACGACACCATCCAGGTCTCGCCGACCACCGTGCGCATTCCGGTTTATGGCGGCCACGGAGAAGCGTTGAACGTCGAGCTGAGGAGCGATTTCGATATCGACGAGGTGCGTGCTCTGCTCGCGGGATCACCGGGCATCGTCATGCAGGACGACCCGTCGGCGCGCCTTTACCCGATGCCGATGACCTCCTATGAGCGCGATGAGGTGTTCGTGGGCCGTCTGCGCCCCGACTACTGGCACCCCCGCACGCTGAATTTCTGGGTCGTCGCCGACAACCTCCGCAAAGGTGCGGCCACCAACGCCGTGCAGATCGCCGAGCTGCTGGTGGGGAATCTGTGAGATGACTGCATGACTGTCCCGAAAGCTTTCGGGCGGAGGTCAGTGTGATCACCAATTGTAGGGGCGAACCTGTGTGTTCGCCCTTCTTTTTTTCAATGAATTGCGTTAGCGGGAAAGGGCCGGCGCGAGGCCTGCCCCTACAAGAATGGGGAGAGAGCCCGGGACAGAACGGCGATCGTTTTTACCCCATTCCATTGTTTAGCGCCATGATGGCTGTGCTGACGGCGCGAATGGTGGCGGTCGGTGATTTTCCTTTGTTGGCGCCTTTTTCCGCCGATACCCAAGGGTGCAGCTCAAGCGGCTCGATGGTGCGGGAGGTCTCGCGGCTGATGCGCTCGATGACTTTTGCGCTCGCAGCCGAGCCGGTCACTTTAACAGGTGCTCCATCGACGGGAGCCGAGGTAAGTTCCGTTATGGCAAAATACTCCCGCTCGCTCGCATCCTTCACCGGCCAGTACCGGAAATAGCTGATTTTGCCATTCGCCGAAATGTACAGCGCCGCGTAGCGCTCTTCGAGTTCCAGCACCGCCAGTGTTTCGCCTGTCACGGCGGAAAGCCGGGCCACTGCTTCGACATGTACTCCCCGCCAGCCAACGCGCGCATTCTTGAACAGCTCGTTTTCGATGAATTGCGCCGGTTTGACCGGATAGAAGAGCAGCATCCGCCTATCCAGTCCGGAGGGCTGGTCAGGGGTTGGTTCCAGCACCATATCGTGCCATTGCCATTTATCGGCCTCGTCGAGGAAATAGCCTGCCTCTATCTTGCACAGGTTGTCGCAGTATTCGGCAGGGCTTCCGGAGGGGAACCAGGCCGGAAGGGTCATGAGTCCTGCGGGGGAAAAGCTGAGCGCGACCGGCTCGTTTCGCCACTCTTTGAGCGCTGAGAGGAGCTTTCCGGCGAGCTTCGCGCCTCGCGGGCCGCCCAGATCGTCAAGCCCTCCCTCGATGGTGCGGCTCATGGTCATTGTGAACGAACCGTGATGGGTCGATTTGACTCGCGCTATGGTGGTGCTGTTCGCGTCGAACGCGCAGGCTGTCTGGCTTCGGCTCATCAGTTGAGGGTAAGATGCTTTTGGAGGAGTTCGAGCTTTTTCTTGCCGATTCCTTTGACTTTCAGAAAATCGTTAAAATGTTCGACTTTTCCCCCATTCTGTTTTCGGAACTCGATAAGGCGCTTGGCCATCACCGGGCCGACGCCGGGGATCATCTGGAGTTGCGAAGCCGACGCCGTTCTGAAAACGATGGTTCCGGAAAACTGTTTTTTCGACGCACGCCTTGCCGGTGACTTCGGTGATGATTCCTCCTGTTCCGCATTGTCCGCAACGACGCCGGAGGTTTCAGCCGCCACCGCATCGCCGGGCTTCATGGCGAGGCTGAGCAGGCTGTCCACCTCGGCTTCGGAGTAGCGGGCCGCTTCGGCTTTTTTGATCGCCTTGTCGGTATTCTGCACCGAACCGCTGTACTTCAGCGCTCCTCCGAGCAGCAGGAAGAAAGTGAGCAGCGTGACGGCGGTTATTTCCGCTCTGGTGATGCCGAGTTTGACGGCGATGTTGTTGAGAAAATTCATAGGGGTTGAATTTTCTGTTAGGGGGATTCAGGTCATCGCAATGGCGATGCTTTTTAAACAACTATTCTTCTGACGCGGCGTGAAACCGAACAGAGCAGTTCGTAGCTGATCGTTCCGGCGGCGAGGGCCTGTTCGCCCGCCGTCGGGCCATTCCAGCCGAAGAGCACTGCCGTGTCGCCGACCTTGACCGAATCATCACTGCCCAGATTGACCATCGTCTGATCCATTGTGACCGTGCCGACCTGCGGGAAGCTTTTGCCGCCGATGCTTACCCGCGTCCGGTTGGAAAGCGCGCGGTGGAAGCCGTCGGCATATCCGGCGGAGATCGTCGCGATTCGTGTCGCTTCAGGCGCGCTCCACGTGCGGTTGTAGCTGATGGCCGTGCCTGTGGGCACCTCCTTGACGAAGATCACACGGCTCTGGAACTGCATCACTGGCCTGACGGGAACGGTCGAGGGTGCGGCGTCAACCGGATGGCAGCCATAGAGCAGAATCCCCGGGCGCACCATGTCGAGCCGTGCGTCTGGCATCGAGATAATGGCTCCGCTGTTTGCCGCATGCTTCGTCACGGTTTTGCCCGTTCGGTGCTCGTAAGCACCGGTTACGTGCAGGAAACGTTCGAGTTGCCGGGCCGTGAATTCTTCAGGCTTGTCGCTTTCAGCGAAGTGGGTGTAGATGCCGGTCAGCTCAAGGTTCGGGCAGGCCTCGATCAGCTCCAGCAGTTCCGCTGCTTCTTCGGGCGTGACGCCGAGCCGCCCCATGCCGGTATCGACCTTGAGCTGCACCCGGAGCCGTCCACCGCTCGCGGCGGCAATCGATTCGGCAGCTCGGGCAGTTTCGTGGTCGCAGACGGTCATTTCCACGCCATGTTGCAGATACAGATCGATATGTCCGGCGAGAGGCGAGGCGAAAGCGAGGATGCGCGAGTCCGGCAGCATCCGGTGCTCCTGAAGAAGCTCGATCGCTTCGTAAATGTTGGCCACGCCGAAATCCCGCACTCCCTCCGCTTCGAGCGTTGCCGTGACCTGCGTGGCTCCGTGACCATAGGCATTGGCCTTGACGATGCCCATGACACGGCATTGCGGCCCGGTGATGGCGCGGATGCAGGCGAGGTTGTGGCGGAGATTGCCGAGTGAAATGAGCGCTTCCGAAAGGTTAGGGCCGTTCGGCGCGGCGGCGGAGTTCTGTTCGTGACTGGCGCTCACAAGGGTGACTTATGGTTGAGGTTCAGGCCGGAAGCCGGACATGCTCTAAAAAACGCTTTTTGCCCATGATTTTCAAAACAATGGCGATCAACTGACGGAAATGGACAATTATTGTTATATGTATTATTATTCACGGAAAAACCATTATCAGAGTATCGAGCGCCATGACCAACGACATTTTTGACATCTCGGACAACACTCCGCTGGTTCTCATGAAGCAGCTTACCCGGCAGAAGCGCGCACGGTTCATGGCGAAGCTCGAATACATGAACCCCTGCTTTTCGCACTATTGCCGGGTTTCGGGGGCCATCGTGCGTGACGCCGAGGAACGCGGGGCGATTCATCCCGGCATGACGCTCGTGGACTGGACCTTCGGCACCAGCGGCATCGCGCTCGCGATGGCGGCGGTCAGCCGGGGCTACAAAGTGTTGCTCGCCGCGCCGGAGAGCATCTGCCGCGAGAAGCAGGAGGTGCTCCGGGCGCTGGGCGCGGAGCTGGTGCTCACCCCGTCCGAGGCGCTGCCGGGCGATCTGCAAAGCTGCGTCGATGTAGCCGAGAACCTTGTCCGCACGCTGCCGAATGCCTGGTTTGCCAACATGTACCAAAATCCGGTCAGCCGTCAGGTGCATCAGGATGGCACGGGGCCAGAGATTTTCCGGCAGACTGAGGGAAAGGTGACGCACATCTTCGTGCCGATGGCTTCGGGCGCGATGATCTCAGGGATCGGGAGCTACTTCAGATCGGTCAATCCGGGGGTTCAGATCATTGGCGTCGAGCCGGAGGGTTCGGTTTACGGCGATCTGCATGGCGGCAAGAGCCACGGCACTCCCTCCGCGTTCCAGCTCGAAGACATCGGCGCGGTCAGGCCGACCTCCTTCTGGGACCCCAAAGTGATCGACCGGATCGTGCAGGTCAGCGATGCCGATGCCTTCAACTGCGGGCGTGAGCTGCTGCGTGCTGAAGCGGTCTTCGCGGGCGGAGCCTCCGGCGCGGCGATGGCCGCCGCTCTCCGGGAGGGCGAGGCGTACGGCGATGACGCGCTGGTGGTGGTGATGATGACCGACTTTGGCGGCTACGACCTGTCGCGCATGTACAACGATGACTGGATGCGGCGTCAGGGATTTTACCGGAAATCCAAGACTGCGCTTGACCAGATCACGGCGGACGACATCCTTCAGCGCAAGGCGCGTAAAGACCTCATCTTCGCCCAGCCCGAGCAGACGCTTGCCGAAGTTTTCGAAACAATGAAGCAGAACGACGTTTCCCAGATGCCCATTGTTTCGTTCGGCGCGCCCATCGGCAGCATCAGTGAAAACAGGATTCTCTCCATCCTCATCGAGAACGATTCGGCCATGAACGCCAAGGTGGTTGCCTTCATGGAAAAGCCCTTCCCGGTCTGCCAGCCCGATGCAACCATTTCCGAACTGTCGGAAAAATTGCAGACAAATGCATCCGGCGTGCTCATCAGCCTCAGCGATGGCCGCTTGCAACTGATTAACAAATCAGACCTTATCGATGTGCTGACTCACAAGTGAAGTCTGCCTGAATTATATGGTTGTTTTTTTGGGGTGATTTACTTATCTAAGCACTCCTGAGCAGAGAGCTTTACGGGACCCTCATCAGTTATGGTTCCGGTACGCCTGCCTGCTGAAGCCACATTTCCTTGGACATGAGGCACGATCGATGGCCTGAACCGGGTAACGTCCCCGGAACCTGTTCAGGAAAGTACTTCCGAACCTTGTGCAAGCGCATGACAGAGTGCAGGGACATGCACTCCAACAACAGCGACATTTATGAAGGTAGAGTCCAGAAAAAGGCAGTACATACTCGAAGGCAAGATCAAGCCTGGTTTTTGCGATGGCTGTGGCTGTGTCACCGAGCAGGTGTTTGTCGGCGAATGGAAGCCGAGCGACAAGCCCAAGGATGAGGATCCGCTTTTCGGATTGTCCGATAAAAAGTCGAAGGAGAAGACTCCGGTTGCGGAAGAGGAGGCTTCGGCCGCCGAGAACCAGTACTGGATCCGGTGTACCTCCTGCAACCAGGTGCATCTTTTCAATGAGTGGCAGATACAGATCGACAAGGATCTGAGTCCCGACGAGCTGAAGCCCGAGGATTGCCAGCTCTATACTCCTCATGGAATCTATGCGCAGGGGGATGCTTTGTATCACAAGTCCCTCGATGAAGTGGGGGTTGTTCGTGAAAAACAGGCGACCGGAAGCGGTGCGCATGTCATCATCGTGGAATTTTGCAAAAGCGGCCGGAAGCAGCTTCTCGAAAACGTGCAGCTCAACCAGGGCAAGCCGAAAAGCACCGAGTCGGTTACGGATATTATCAAACTCAAATTACGGCGTTAAGAGTCGAATCACAGGCAAGGGGGTGAATTTCATTGGTCAGCGTTCAGGTAAATGAAAATGAATCGATTGACAAGATGCTCAAACGTTTCAAAAAGAAATACGAGAGAGCAGGCGTTCTGAAGGAGTTTCGTAAAAAGGCGTACTTCGTGAAGCCTTCAATCGACAACCGTCTGAAGCGTTCAAGAGGCAAGCGTCGCGCACAGCGCGCTAACGAAGAGCGCAACTCCTGATTTTTCAGGAATTCAGTATTGAAAAGCAGCTCCCTTGGGGCTGCTTTTTTTATCGAACTCAAAAACAGCCAGCAATGAGCACTTTTCAGGGCGAGGTGACGACCCTTCCGCCGGACAAATCGATTTCGCATCGCGCCGCGCTTATCGGCGCGCTCGCCGAAGGCACGACCGAGGTTTCCAACTTTTCGGGTGGATACGACAACCAGTCAACCTTGTCGGTGCTGAGGGATGCCGGGATTTCCATTCGACAGGAGGAGCTTGCCGCCGGTGACGGGCGGATCGAGCGGCGCGTGGTGATCGAGTCGAACGGTCTCTGGAGTTTCCGTGAGCCCTCCGTTCCCTTGATGTGCAACAACTCCGGCAGCACGATGCGCATGATGGCGGGCATTCTGGCCGCGCAGCCCTTCCGGAGCGAGCTGGTGGGCGACGCTTCGCTGATGAAGCGCCCGATGAAGCGCGTGGCCGATCCGCTGCGCCAGATGGGGGCGGAGATTTCGCTCTCCGACGCCGGAACCGCGCCGGTCGTCATCCACGGCACCAAAGCGCTGAAGACGATCGAGTACCATCTGCCCGTGCCCTCGGCGCAGGTCAAGTCGCTCGTGGCCTTTGCGGCGCTGCACGCCGATGGCCAGTCGAAAATCATCGAACCGATCCGTTCGCGCGACCATACCGAGCTGATGCTGGGCCTCGAAACCATCGACCGGCCCGACGGCGTTCGCGAGATCATCATCGATGGGCGCAAGCCGATTGCCGCCAAACCGTTCAGCGTCCCTGCCGATCCCTCGGCGGCCTGCTTCATGATTGCCCTCGGCCTGCTCGGCGAGCGGTCGGAGATTGTGCTGCGCAACGTCTGCCTCAACCCGACGCGCGTGGCCTATATCGAGGTGCTTCAGAAGGCTGGCGCGGGTCTCGGCATCGAGAATGTACGTTCGGAGGGCGGCGAGCCGGTGGGCGACATCGTCGTACGGAGCTGCTCAGGTCTGAAACCGCTTCGCATCAGCGACCACGGCGTCGTGGCGGGTGTGATTGACGAGGTGCCGATGCTTGCCGTGCTCTCGGCCTTTGCTTCGGGCGAGTTCGAGCTGCACAATGCCGCCGAGCTGCGCACCAAGGAGAGCGACCGCATCGATGCGCTTGTCGTGAATCTGGAGCGCCTCGGTTTCGAGTGCGAGCAGTATCCCGATGGCTTTGTGGTGAAGGGCCGTCCGAAGGTAAACTCTGAGCAAGCGGTGATCGAGTGCTTCGACGACCACCGCATCGCCATGAGTTTCGCCATCGCCGCCGAAGCCGCGGGTGCATCGCTGCGCCTCTCGGATCGCGACGTGGCTGGCGTGTCGTTCCCGAACTTCTTCAGCCTGATCGAGTCGCTGAAGCAGTAGGTTTGGTATTCAGGAGGGCTTCAGCCTGACGGAGAGTTCAATGCTTACATGTTCTTCAGTTGCCCCGGAATTCAGTCCGGGGTTTATGGATAAGGCAAAATAAATCAGGGCTTTAGCTCAATTTCCTGTTCCGGTGACTTTTATGAGTTATCGTTACCGGAGTAACAAGGTGAAACCCCAACTGGTGCAGACTGGTTGGGGTTTTTCGCGTTTCTTGGGGTGCTTTCCGGTGTTTTTGACGAAGTGCGAATCTTGTTTACATTTCTTGGCGGTGCAAGTTTGTAATGAAATGAGCAGAATGGAGGAATCAATTGATGATTAAAACCGAGGCAGACAGAATTCTGAGCAACGCGCTCAAGCAGACGGATACTGAACGGGCGCGCATAGCGGAGGCTTTGATCGCCAGTCTCGATGCGCCAATGGATGAGGATGTTGAACGCGCCTGGCAGATCGAGATTGAAAACCGGATTCATGACCTCGATTCTGGTGCCGCGAAGAGCATTCCGTGGGAAGAGGTCAGGGACAGACTTTACCGAAACGCCAATGTACAGCGTTGAAGTCCATCAGGAGGTTTATGCTGAACTGGAGTACTCCCGTTTATGGTACGAAGAGCGAGCAGCCAATCTCGGTACGGAATTCATCGTTGAAGTTGATCGAGCCATTGAGAACGTACGAGAAGCGCCTTCGACGTGGCCTATTCTGTACGAAGACCACAGTATCAGGCGTTACCTCGTTCACCGCTTCCCGTATGCGGTGATTTATCGTATCAAAGATCGCTTGATCCAGATCATTGCCGTGATGCATCTGCGCCGCCATCCGGATTACTGGCGAGGGAGAGTGCTGAAATGGGAGTGATGGTGATAAATGACGTCAACAATGAAGTTCAGGGACGGAAAGTCAAAACCCCGACTGGTGCAGACTGGTTGGGGTTTTTCGCGTTTCTTGGGGGCGGATCAATATGAAAATCCTGCGGCAATATTTCCGCATTTGTTTGTGTGTCGATACGAGTTTTTTACATTAATAAAATGTGTTGGCTGAAGTACAAGGTAGTTTCACCTTTCCCCACAGCAAATGCCTCACGCAAGTTCCATCTTACAGATCACGACCCTCGAAAGCCGGGGCGAACTGTCACAACGGCAGCGCGCTCGCCGGAGCCGTTGGGTTATTTTGGATTTTGATGGAGTGATTGGCACCAACAAAGTTTTGAGAAATTTGAGCGCCAGTTGGATAATGAATAAACGTGACCTTGTTTCACTTATTCATCCAATACAGGATGTAAGGCGCAATAGAGTAGCGCAGATAAGCAATTTAGCGGTCAGCTTAAAATGACGACACCTATGACAAAAAAAGACGTGAAAATAAAATTACTTAACCATTCAGAAGCAAAAGTCAGACTTCTCGGGGAGTATCTGAAAAGATACTTAAATATTATTTGTCATGATGGATATACAAAACGTATAAAAATATATGACCTGTTTTGTGGAGAAGGACTTTATGAAAATGATGGAGAAGGTAGTCCACTTGTAACAATGAGGCAAGTGAAAGATATTCATTTTATAAATGTTGCCAAATTATCAAGTATTCCAAAAATTGACTGCCATTTCAATGATATTGAAATCAATAAAGTCAAAAAGGTAGAACAAGCACTCAAAGAGAAATCATTGTATTATCCTGAGTTTGGAGAATTGGGATTTTCAACTGAAGATTATCAAGTTCAGTTCGAAAAACTACTCACAGAACTACCAAAGCTAAAATCACTCAATCAAAAAGCATTTATTTTCATAGACCCATACGAATACAAACATATTAAAGCCAGTCAGATAAAAAATCTTATGGCTAAAGGTAATTCAGAAGTTCTTTTGTGGTTGCCAACACAGTTTATGTATCGTTTTGCGAGCAATGGAACACCAGAAGCTCTAAAAGACTTTATAACAGAGATTATCCCAAACTTCTGTGAGTGGCGACCTGGGAATGTTTGGAACTTCATTTCTGAATTGAAACAAGGTTTTCAAAATTTTCTTGGTAACAGTTTCTTTGTTGATACTTTCACAATACAAAAAGATACAAACACTGTTTTTTGTCTATTCTTTTTCACTTCTCACATTAAAGGGTTTGAGAAAATGTTGGAAGCTAAATGGGAAATTGATACAGAATACGGAAAAGGTTGGGATTATGCAGGTAATGCGCCCAGTTTGTTTCACGAACACAAAACAAATCCACTTGAAAAAAAGCTAAGAGAATTTTTAAAAGGAAAGAGGCGTTATAACGGTGAAGTCTATGATTTTACGTTAAGACAAGGATTTTTACCAAAACATACAAACGAAATTTTCTATAATTGGCAAAATGATGGTGATTTGGAGGTATTGACTGCAAGCGATGAGAAAGCAAGAAAAAAATCATTTTACATTGCTTACAAATACTTCAAAGAAGATAATAAAAAAGTTAACTTTAACCTGAGATAGTTATGGCACAATCAAACATAGAATGGACTGAAATGACTTGGAATCCAACTACGGGGTGCGATAAGATTTCGGTAGGATGTAAATTCTGTTATGCAGAAGTTATGTCAAAGCGTTTACAGTCAATGGGTGTTGAGAAATACAAGAACAATTTCGATATAACTATTCACGAAGATGAATTAGAGATACCATACGCTTGGAAAAAACCAAAGGTCGTTTTTGTTAACTCTATGAGCGACTTGTTCCATAAAGACGTTCCGATTGACTTCATTAGAAGGGTGTTTAAAGTAATGAAAGACAATCCACAACACGTTTTTCAGGTTTTGACCAAGAGAGCGGACGTTTTAAGGTATTATGATAGCGAAGGTTGGTTAGAGTGGGCACATAATATTTGGATGGGTGTTTCAGTAGAGAATAGTCAAGTGACTAAGAGAATTGACCTGCTACGTGAGACCGGGGCAAGAGTTAAATTCCTTTCTTGTGAGCCACTGATTGGGGCAATCCCGAATATGAATTTGACAGGTATTGATTGGGTAATTGTTGGCGGAGAGAGCGGACGAAAAACCAGACCAATGAAAGAAGAATGGGTAACAGGCATTAAAAACCAATGTTTAGATGCGGACGTTGCTTTTTTCTTCAAACAATGGGGCGGGACAAACAAAAAGAAAACTGGACGACTTCTGGAAGGCAAGACTTGGGACGAAATGCCTGAAATTGAACTTTAGTGCTAAAAAACTGCCACTACTCATACAATTTAGCGTTATAAAAATTGTTTCGTGGCGTGAGACAGTTTGCGGTACAGGAGATAAACAACAAAACCCCCAACCAGTTCGCGCCAGTTGGGGGGTTTGCTTTTTACAACCCCCGCAAATGCTCCAGCAAAATACCGTTAAACATCGCGGGTTGTTCGAGATTTGAGAGGTGGCCGGCGTCCGGGATCAGTTCGAGCTTTGAGCCGGGGATCAGGGCGTGTATTCCGGCGGCGGTCTCCGGCGTGGTGACGGTGTCCTCCATGCCGTTGATGACAAGTGTCGGGCAGGTGATTTCGGTCAGGAGTTCCGTCGAGTCCTTGCGTTCGGCGATGGCTCGCATCGCTTCGCTGATCTCCGCCGGAGTCTGCCGGGCGATGCTCGCTCGCGTCTTTTCGACGAGCGACGGGTTCGATTCGTAGGTCTCCCTCGCGAAGAAGTTTGGCACCATTCGCGCCGCCGCTTCTTCGGCTCCTTTCTCCATCACCGCTTTTCTGAACTCCTGCCGCGTCGCTTGCGCTTCGGGCGAGTCCGCATTGGCCCGCGTGTCGCAGAGCACCAGCGAGTCGATCAGCTCCGGGTAGAGCCGGTAGAACGCCATCGCCTGGTAGCCGCCCATCGAGAGGCCGACGATGGTCGCGCTTGACCAGCCGAGCGCTTCGACGAGCCGGGCAAGGTCGCGGGCGTAATCGTCCATGCTCCAGTCGGGGCGCGACGGCGAACTGTCGAAGCCATAGACGTAAGGCGCGATCACCCGGTAGCCCGACTCGGCCAGCGGGGCGAGTTGCGGCTCCCACATCTGCGACGAGACCGGGAAGGCGTGCAATAGCAAAACATTACCGGCGTCACCGCCCGCTGCTCCAGTGAAAGTCAGCATGGCTCAGTTCTCCTGTGCTTTGGCCTGGCTGCCGCGGATGTCGCGGATGATGTTGTTGGCCTCGTCGAGAATCTTGCGGGCCTCGTCGCGGGCGCTGTCGATGATCTCCTGCGAGCGGTGCTTGGCCTCGTTGCTGTATGCCGCTTCGTGTTCCGAGCCCTCGTACAATTCCGTTGCGCGGTCAATGGCGCGCTTGACCTTGCCGCTGATGATCATCTGGGTGTCTTCGCCTTTGCGCGGAGCGAACAAAAGGCCCATGATGGTGCCGACTGCGGCGCCGAGCATGGCTCCGAAAAAGAGTCCCTTGTAGTATTTGTCCTGATTTTCCATGATCTCGGGATTTTGTTGTAAAAAAGAAATATAACAAAAATCAGCGCCGCAGGATTTCCACCACCTCCTCTTCGAGGCCGGAGAGCGTATCGACGAGGTCGTGACGGCACAGTACCCTGAACTTCTTGGTATAGTGTTCGAACGAGAGGATGAAGTCGGAGCCAAACACCGATTCCCGGAAATCGTCGAACCGGACGTATCCGTTCGAGTCCGTGGGCTGCACCAGGTGCCGGTGCTCGCTTTTGGTCGGCCAGATGCGCAGCTCGCGGAAGTCGCTGTAGTCGAACACATCCTTCGATGGCGGCGCGTCGATCAGCACTTCGTGGCCTGCAAGTCTTTTACCGGTTTTTCCGGCGAGCATGGCGCAGATTTCCTGCTCTTTCTCTTTGCGGCGGCGGTGGCTGGTGTTGTAGGCGAACCAGACCGGATCGATCTCCATTGATGGTTCGTGATAGGGCCGGATGGTCATGGCGCGTTTGTAGACGCGACGCTCCAGAATTGCATCGAGCAGCTCTGCCGCTGGCAAGCCAAGCCCGCGAATCGCCCGCTCAAGCTCGAAAAGCACCCGGTCGTCAGAGTTGAAATAGAAGAGTTCGCGCAAGGTTTCCGCTGGCAGGGCGCTTTCGTCGGCGACGTCCTGCAACAGCCGCCGGAGCATGGTCGAGAAGGTGCGGCTCGTGTGGTGCCAGTAAACGTTGCGCATCATCATGTACTTGGCGAACAGCAGGCTTTCGAGCGGCGCGATCCCTTTTTCGGTGATCGCGAGGCGCTGGTGTTCCGGGTCGGGCACAAACGATTCGATGAGCCGCTCGATGTCGATGCTGCCGTACGGAATGTTGCAGTGGTGCGCGTCGCGCATGAGGTAGTCCATCTTGTCGGGATCGAGCGTGCCGCTGACCAGCTTGCCGAGCCGATGCGCCGTCTTGCCCGCGATGATTTCGGTGACAGTATCGGGATCGACCTGCCAGTCGTCATGCAGGATGGCCGCGATGGAGGGCGTTCCGTGGTGTTCCTCGTTCAGGAACTGGCCGGTCAGCGATTCGTGATGCGCGAACACCGCGCCTTTGGCTCCCGCCGGGGTGATCTCCTCAAGCACATGCGCGTGTGGGTAGTGGCCGATGTCGTGCAAAAGGCAGGTTGCCAGCAGTGTGCGGCAGGTTTCGTCGTCGAACTGCAACCGTTCATCCTGCAAATCGAGCGCCAGCGGATTGCTCACCATTCGTTGCAAGATCATCTTCATCAGGTGATAAACGCCGATCGAGTGCTCGAAGCGGGTGTGGTTCGCGCCGGGGTAGACCTGCTGGGCGAACGAAAGCTGCCGGATGCCCTTGAGCCGCAGGAAAGAGGGGTGGGCGAGAATTTTTTTGAGCGGCGCGCTCAGCGGGATGTGGCCCCAGATGGGAATGCGGATAAACCCGCCTTCGGAGCGGAAAAGAAACGGCTCGGCGATCATGATGGAGGGGATGGTTGAAAGTGTCTCGCGCAAGATACGCACGAGCCCTTCCCTCGGCAAGACATGATGGGGCGGGAATGGCAGGGCAATAAAAAAGCTGCCGTTTTCGACAGCAGCTTTTGGCTTGTATTCCGGTCAGTGCTCAGTACCTGGGGCGGGCAGCCGGGCGCTCTTCACGCGGCTTTGCTTCGTTAACCCTGATTTTTCTGCCGTTGAGGCTGCTTTCGTTCAGCTGGGAAATCGCTTCGTTTGCCTCTGCGTCGTCAGGCATTTCAACAAATCCGAATCCTTTTGAACGGCCAGTGAACTTGTCGATGATGACGTTTGCTTTGGAAACCGTACCGAATTCGCCAAATGCGCCGCTCAGGTCTGCTTCGGTGACGTTATAGTCGAGATTGCCGATGTAGATGTTCATGCTTTTTAAAGGTCTTAGTGCTTTGATAGAAAGAGAAAAGCTGCCAAATAATCAAAAGCACAAATCACTTGAAAGCCTCTGGCCCAACCGTTGTCCAGAAACCTGATATTAATCTTTATTGTGTGAACATACAAATCCGTGATGATCTGAAGTTCATATACTTCCATGTTGCCGTTCTTTCAGATGCAGGGCGCAGACCTTCCGGAAATGGTGGCCGTAGATGGCAAGCGTTACCGCCAGCGGCAGTGCCTGCTGACGGTTTACGGCCGTCCAGGCGAGCATTTTCCAGTACTGGAAACGTTCTCTGCCAATGACGCCAAGCATCACTGTCGAGCGCATGAAAGCCATGAACTGGCTCATCCTGAAACGGCTTTTCAGTTGTGGGGCCCGGTACTCCTCCAGCAGCGTGCGGATGCGCTGGTAGTAGTATTTCGGAGCATAGAGGTGGTTCATCATCTCCCTGTACCCCCTGCGCAGGATTTCGGGATCCATCATCGGCACGATGTTGGTGTTGCTGTCCGCATTGTCGCCACTCGAATGGGGCAGCAGACGCCCCTCGTTTTTCAGTCGCTCATAAAGCTTCGTGCCGGGCAGGGCCTGCAAAATGCCGACCATCGCGGTGACGATGCCGCTCTTCTGGATGAACTCGATCTGTTTCTGGAAGATCGACGGTGTGTCGCTGTCGAAGCCCACGATAAAGCCTCCCTGCACCTCGATGCCTGCATTCTGGATTCTGCGGATGTTGTCGAGCATGTCGCGCGAGGTGTTGTGCTGTTTGCCGCAGGCCTGTAAAGCGGTGACTTCCGGCGTTTCGATGCCGATGAACACCTGGTTGAAACCCGCGTCTACCATCAGCTCCATCAGTTCGGCATCATCGGCCAGATTGATTGAGCACTCCGTGTAGAACTTGTTCGTTGCGCCTTTCGTCTTTCGCCACTCGATCAACGCCGGAAGCAGCTCTTTTTTGAGGTAGGCGCGGTGGGCGATGAAGTTGTCGTCCACGAAAAAGACGCTATCCTGCCATCCGTGCCGTTGAAGTCCCTCCAGCTCGGCGATGATCTGTGAGCTGGTTTTGGTGCGGATTTTGTGGCCGAACAGGGCCGTGACGTTGCAGAAATCGCAGCGGTATGGGCAGCCGCGCGAAAACTGGATGGCCATCGATGCGTACTGTTTCATGTCGAGCAGCTTCCACTCCGGTACCGGCGTGCAACCAAGCGCCGGGAATTCATCGGCGGTGTAGTAGCGCTCCGGAACTCCGTTTTCGAGATCCGCGATGAAGCGTGGAAGGGTGATCTCAGCCTCGTTCAGCACGAAATAGTCAACCTCGGGAAATTCGGCATAACCGGTGGTGAAAAGCGGGCCTCCGGCGACCACCGGCAATCCGGCAGCCTTGCAGCGCGCGATTGCCTCGCGAGCGGAATCCTGCTGCACTGCCATAGAGCTGATGAAAACGATATCAGCCCAGGCAATATCCTCACTGCGGAGCTTGCGGACGTTGAGATCGACCAGCCGCCGCTGCCATGCGGGCGGAAGCATCGAAGCCACGGTCAGGAGGCCGAGCGGCGGCAGCGATGCCTTTTTTTTGACGAACTTGAGGGCGTGCTTGAAACTCCAGAAGGTGTCCGGAAATTCCGGATAGAGCAGCAGAATGTTCATAGGTTTCTCTCCCCGATAGCGTTGCGGATCGGTCATTCGAGCCGGGGCAGAGCGTCCGGTGCCGGGCGTGAGAGCCACCGGTTCAACTTCAGGTCAAGTTCAGAAACAGGTTTGTCAAAAACAAGAAAACTCTTGCGTTCAGCCCTTTTTCAATACCGGTCGAGAGAAAATTTTTCACCGAGATAGACCTTGCGGGCTTCGGTGTTTTCGGCGATCTCTTCAGGCGTGCCGTGCATGAAGATGCTGCCGTCGAAGAGCAGGTAGGCGTGATCGGTGATCGAGAGCGTTTCGTGCACGTTGTGGTCGGTGATGAGCACACCGATGTTACGCTTCACCAGGCCCTCGACGATCTGCTGGATGTCCTCGACGGCAATCGGATCGACGCCTGCGAATGGCTCGTCGAGCAGGATGAAGCGCGGGTCGAGCGCCAGTGCGCGGGCGATCTCCGTGCGTCGGCGTTCGCCACCCGACAGCGCGTAACCCATGCTTTTGCGGATGTGGGCGATGTTCAGGTCTTCGAGCATCCGCTCGGTTTTTTCGTGCCGCTCGGCTTTGGAGAGCGAGGTGAATTCGAGCACGCCGAGAATGTTCTCCTCAACGGTCAGCTTGCGGAACACCGAGGCCTCCTGCGGCAGGTAGCCGATGCCTTTGCGCGCGCGCTTGTACATCGGCAGGTCGGTGATCTCCTCCTGGTCGAGCAGCACTTGGCCCGCATCGGGCTTGATGAGGCCGACGATCATGTAAAACGTGGTGGTTTTGCCCGCGCCGTTCGGGCCGAGCAGCCCCACGATCTCGCCCTGTTTCACTTCGAGGGTCGAGCTTTTGACCACCTCGCGCTTGTTGTAAACTTTCTTGAGATTGGTACAGCTCAGTATCGAACCCATAACATTCAACTCAAAAATTGCCTGTCAGTGTCGGCGCGGCCAGTTGGCTTTGCCCGTTCATTCTTTAATATAGCGATCCTTCTGCTGTCATGACGCGGAAACATCCCCGAACCCGTCGCCGCAGCTCAGAGTCCGGGAAATTACCGGTCAGTGAACGTTGTCAGCCATGTGGCCATCATCGAGGATTCCGCCCCATTCGACCGCAGTGAAGCCCTTTCTGCTGAAGCTGGCGAGCTTTGGCGCCTTGATTTTCTCGGGTTTTTCGGTTGGGGTGAAATTGAGCAGCACCCTGAGCTCGCTGTCCGGTTTCGGGTGTATCTTCAGGCCGAGACGCTTGTTCACAACGTCAGGCTCAATCAGCCTGATGGTGTAATACGGGCTATCCGGAAGGTTCTTGAGCCAGTACTCTTTCAGGTCTTCGGCTTCCGCCCGGTTGAGCCCCATCTCGTACAGATGGCTGTCGAACCAGCCGGCGAGATCACCATACCGGACCGACCAGCCGCGGCGGGGCAGTTCGATCTTTTTGTCGAGCGCTGCTTCGTAGAAGAGATAATGGTACTGGCCATCGATCATTCCGTCCTTCTGCACCGTAACGCGCCAGCGGTTATTGTAGTCGGGAATCGTCCGGATGACTTTGCCTTCCGGCGACAGGCGCACCTCGATCTTTGTGGTTCTGACGGGATAGAGATAGAGCGCCGGTTTTTTGACGATCTGGATGTGCGAAAAATCGTTGCTGAGCTGGCCGTCGTCGTCGAGGAAATAGCGAGCGCGTTTCTGCCCGGTCGGGTTGGCGTGGGAGTCGGACTCCTGGTGACCGAGATACACGATGTCCAGCTCTTCCGGTTGCCACATGGATGAGGAGGCGCTGAACTTTTCGATTTCGATGTTTTCACCAAGCAGCACCGGCCTGGTCTGCGCGAAACCCTTTTCTCCAGAGAGCAGGGCGGACAGTTCGAAGAACCCGGCACTGCCCATACCGTGGTGCTCGATGATGACCGCGATGTCCGGTTTTTTGTCTTCGTTCAGGTCGCAGATCACAGAACGCACCAGTTTGGCCTCGATGAAATTGTCCGGATTGTCGCCAGCCTTGAAGGCTCCGTTTTTCAGGGTGACGCTCCTTTTGGCCACCAGGAGTTCGTAAGTGCTGTTTTTTGCGGTCTGCTCCAGACTTGCCTGCTGGTTGGCAGTTATTGCCAGAGGTTCAGGCCCGAAAGCGAACGATGGCCGCGGTGAAAGCATGGCCGCCGAAAGGAGTGCCAGCGGAAGGAGAAGCTTTTTCATGTACTTTCAAGCATTGGTTACTGGTGGGTGAGGCTTGCCTTCAAAGGTAAGAACCGGAAACGCCAGTTTACAAAGCAAAATGAACGCGGGTCGGAGAGGGCGCATCGATTTATCCTCCATTTTACGTGGCGCTCTTTCAAGTCGTGTGAAAAAACGGTAATGTGAAATTTGAGTTTATAAATCGTCCAAAATTTCAATTATCCGTCTCATGAGAAAGGTCATGTCATACCGGGGGATGCACCCGGAGATTCACGATTCTGTTTTTCTGGCAGAAGGCTCCTACGTCATCGGCGACGTCAAGATTGGCGCGCATTCGAGCATCTGGTTCAACGCGGTGGTCAGGGGCGATGTCTGCCCGATCACCATCGGCGAAAAAACCAGCGTGCAGGATAACGCGACGCTGCACGTGACGCACGATACCGGCCCGCTGAAGATCGGCAGCAACGTCACTATCGGCCATGCTGCCACGCTGCACGCCTGCACGGTGGAGGATAACGTGCTGATTGGCATGAGCGCCACGCTGCTCGATCATTGCGTCGTCGAACCCTGGTCGATCGTGGCTGCCGGGTCACTGGTCAAGCAGGGCTTTCGGGTGCCTTCGGGAATGCTGGTCGCCGGAGTTCCGGCCAAAGTGATCCGTCCGATCACCGAGGAGGAGCGTGCCAATATCGCCGAGTCGCCGGAAAATTACGTGCGTTACGTGGCGCACTATCGTGAAGAGGGCTATGAGGGCCGGTAAAGCCCGTTACGTTTTGCCATGATCTTCTGTAATGATTTCACTACATTACACATCATTTTTTTCTACGAACCATCACCAGCTTTCTCATGGCGCAAAAAGAGGTAGTCATTATCGGCGGCGGCATCAGCGGACTCAGCATGGCATTTTACTGTTCGCAGGCCGGCATGAAAACCACACTGATCGAAAAAGAGAACGCCGTCGGCGGTTCGTTCTCTTCTCCCCAGTTTTCGAGCAACAGCGACAAGTTCTGGCTGGAGATGGGTGCGCACACCTGCTACAGCTCCTACCAGAACCTGCTCGGCATTGTCGAAGGCTGCGGCATCGCCGATACCATTATTCCTCGCGCAAAGGTACCGTTCACGCTGCTCAAGAACGGGAAGGTGTCATCGATCATGTCGGGGCTCAATATTTTCGAGCTGCTCCGTTCCGCTCCGAACCTCTTTTCCCTCAAGAAGGAGAATATGTCGGTGCGCTCCTATTACTCCAAAATCGTTGGAGAGAACAACTACCGCAACACGGTGAGCCACTTCTTCAACGCCGTGCCGTCGCAGCCGACCGACGATTTCCCGGCTGACATGATGTTCAAGAGCCGCGAGAAACGGAAGGATGTGCTCAAGAACTATACTTTCAAGAATGGCCTGCAGAGCGTGGCCCTCACCATCGCTGCCCAGAAGGGGATCGAAGTGCACACCGGCTCGCCAGCGCAGTCGGTTTCGACCTCCGGCGGCAAGTATGTTGTCAAAACCGCTGACGGTCAGGAGTATGCCGGTGACGCGCTCGTCATTGCGCTGCCCTCGGCTCCGGCAGCTCGGCTGGTGCACGACATCAATCCGGGACTTGCCGATCACTTTACCAAACTCAGGTACGCTGATGTTGACTCGGTTGGCGTGGTGATCCGCAAGAGCAACGTGTCGCTCAAGCCTGTGGCGGCGATCATTTCGCCGAACGACAACTTCTTCTCGATGGTGTCTCGCGACACCGTGCCCGACGACAATTTCCGCGGTTTTGCATTCCACTTCCGCCCGGGCCTTGACGACAACGCCAAATTCAAGCGGATCACCGAGGTGCTCGGCGTCGGCCAGTCGAAGATCGAGCACACGATCACCAAAAAGAATGTGGTGCCTTCATTGCGCGTTGGCCACAAGGATTGGGCCTCGAAGGCCGACCAGATGCTCGGCAACGTGCGTAACCTCTATATGACCGGCAATTATTACGGCGGCATGGCCATCGAAGACTGCGTCAGCCGATCCCGCGAAGAGTTCGACCGCATGAAGATTTCGCGCTGAAGGCATCTCGCCACCCCTTTCCGAACGTCCCGAAGGCAGCCCCTTTGGGACGTTCGCGTTTGCAGGCATTAGAGTTCATCACTACCTTTTTACTATGAATCGGGCCGAACGCCCCGAACCAATCAACGGACGATGATGAACGCAGAGACTCTGATCGAATCGTGGATGATGCCGGTGGCCGCTACCGTGCTGGCGGTACTGCTGTATCTGTTTGGCAATGCTGTTCTGAAACGGATTCTTGAACGCATCAGGCAAACCGCAGCGGGAAGCGCTCCGGTACTTGTCCGGCTTCTCATGCCAATCCGGCTGCTTTTTGTTCTGATCGCCCTCGCCGGAATCGTTTACTATGTCCGGATGCCGGGTGAGATCAAGGAGCTTCTGACTCACATCCTCTCCATCAGCTCGATAGCGGGCGTCTCATGGTTCGTGCTCAGGATTTTTGCGGTGATCGAAGCGGTGATCCAGCAGCGCTACCGGGATGCCGGAAAAAGCGACATTGAGGCGCGCCGCATTACCACCAACATCAGTCTGCTCCGGAAGATCGTCAACGTGCTGGTCGTGATTCTGGCCATTGCCGGTGTGCTGATGACCTTTGAGACCGTTCGGCAGATCGGCCTGAGCATTCTCGCCTCGGCAGGGCTTGCGGGCATCGTGATCGGTTTCGCTGCCCAGCGCAGCCTTCAGACGCTCATCGCCGGTATCCAGATCGCCATCACCCAGCCGGTGCGCCTTGGCGACATCGTGGTGGTCGAAAAGGAGAACGGGCGTGTCGAGGAGATCACGCTCACCTATGTCGTTGTGCGTCTCTGGGACGAGCGGCGCATCATCGTGCCGATCACCTGGTTCATCGACAAACCTTTCCAGAACTGGACGCGTACCTCTCTTGAACTGACCGGCGCGGTGCTGCTCCGGGTCGGCTACCACGTGCCGGTCGATGACGTTCGCCGGGAGTTCGAGCGGATCGTCGCCCGGAGTCCGCTCTGGGACAAACGCATCGCCCGGCTCGAAGTCACCGACTCTGGCGATGTCACCATGGAGCTTCGCGCGCTCGTCAGCGCCGCCAACGCCACCGACCTCTGGAACCTTCGCTGCTCCGTCCGCGAAAAGCTGATCGCATTTGTTTTTTCTCCACAAAATCCAGAAAACGACGACAACGCCGTCGTGTTGCCGGTGGAGTGAGGGGGGGGAGTAGACGACACTGAACGTTTCGATGCAAATCGGGGTAGTTTCAGGTGGTGTCGTGGCAGATTGACGCAGCGAACCATTCCGGAAGATTTCAGTTCGGCTCTGGTAAAAAGTGTTATCTTCTGGCGGAATTTTTTTCATGCGGGCAATCGTTGGCTTTCGGTTCTTTGGAGAGTTGATGGTCTTTCTGGCGGATGTCCCGATTTTAAATGATAGAAGGAGAACGAGTTATGGCACAGGCAAAAAAAGGCGACAAGGTTCTGGTTCACTATACCGGCACTTATGATGACGGCACGGTTTTCGACAGCTCCGTGGATCGTGGCCCGCTGGAGGTTACCATCGGCACCGGCATGGTGATTTCAGGTTTCGACCGCGCGCTGGTTGATATGGAACCGGGCCAGAAGAAGACGGTCAACATTCCCATGGACGAGGCGTACGGTCCGAGAGCTGAAGAGCTTATCGCCGAAATCAAACGCGACCAGATTCCTGCCGAAATTCCGCTTGAAATCGGCCAGCAGTTGCAGCTCAGCCTCGCCGACGGCGGCGAAGCGATCGTGATGATCGTCGATCTGAACGACACTACCGTCACCCTCGACGCCAACCACCCGATGGCTGGTCTCGACCTCAACTTCGAACTCGAACTGGTCGAAATCCTCTGATTTTCTCCGTACAGGCCGTGCTTTTCCTAAAAGGCACGGCCTGTAAACGGTACTTCCCGATCGTCTCCCTTTCCATGGAATCCCTTGGCGCACATCTGTCCAGCGCTACCATCGGCCTTGTTGCCCAATACCGTATCTTTTTTCATTCATCTGCCAATGCGCTGAAAATCTTGTTACAAGGCTATTTTCAGGAACAGGCGCCTGCGGGCAAGCAGGGTTTTTCGCTGTTTGGCGTCGTATAGTTCGGTTTTGATTGCATCCGCATGACATCAGGTTTCTTGAAGCAAACAATAAAGGGAAAAGAGATATGGCGTTATGGAATTCAGTTACAGGGCAGCTCCGTTCGGTCATCGAGTGGAAGAACCCGGCTCCGGATGTGCTTTTTGAGCGCTGGACGGATAACGGAGATGAAATCAAGAACGCTTCGAAGCTGATCGTCGGCCCCGGTCAGGGCGTAATCTTCGTCTATGAGGGCAAGCCGCAGGCGGTCATCACCGAGCCCGGCATGACCGATCTGAAAACCGCGAACATCCCGTTCTGGACGACCATCACCAAATTCATGCAGGCGTTTCAGAGCGAGCACAAGGTCGGCATCTACTTTTTCCGGACAGCCGAAATCCTGAACCAGGGTTGGGGGACGCCGGGGCCGGTCAAGTACCTCGATCCGCAGTACAAGTTTCCCGTCGGCCTTCGCGGCTACGGCAACTTCTCGCTGCACATCACGGACGCCGGGAATTTTTTCATCAACATCATGGGCCAGCGCGACGAGCTGACCGCCGACGAGCTTCGCACGGTGATCGTGGCGAGGCTTGTGCAGCCGCTGACCGATTTTCTCGCCGAAGCGAAGTTCGGCTACAACGAGATCGACGCCAACCGGAACGAGATTGCCGATGGCGTCAAAGAGAAAGTCGCGCCAATCTTTGCGAAGCTTGGTTTCACGCTGACCGATTTTCGCGTCGAGAACACCGACTTCGACGATGACACGAAGCGGCGCGTTGGGCGAGTCGCGGACATGCAGGCCGAAGCGCAGGCCGCGCAGGCGGTGGGCGTCGATTTCGCCAGACTCCAGCAACTTGCCGCGCTCCGGGATGCCGCGCAGAACGAAGGCGGCGCGGCTGGAATGGGCGTCGGTCTTGGCGCAGGCGTCGGGCTTGGGCAGGCGATGGCGGGCATGATGGGCGGCATGAACACCCAGCAACCGTCGGTGGACGACCCGGTGGCCAAGCTCTCCAAGCTGAAGCAGATGCTCGACAACCAGCTGATCAGCCAGGAAGAGTACGATGCGAAAAAGCAGCAGATACTCTCACAACTGTAACCGCTGAGCCACTCCCATGCGATCAGGCTTCTACTCCCGACTTTTTGTTGGCGCCACTCTCGCTTTGTCTGGTATATCGTTTTTCGCCAGTGAGCTTCTCGCCCGCGCTGGCGGTGGAGGTGGTGGGGGTGGAATCGGTGACGGCGGTGGATTTTCCGGTGGCGGCGGAGATGGAATCGAATACGGCTACAACACCTATCGCGGCTATGGCTCATCAGGCCATTTCGATTTTTCTGTAGTGTTCACCGTCTTTTTTCTTCTTGCGATTCTCTACATCATCTTCAGCGTTGTCGCAAAATTCCGCAAAAAATCGAGTGAGCGCGCGTTCGGCGACGCCATGCCTGACGCAGCGCCTGCTGATCGAATCGATAACCCGATGACGTTTCCCGGAGCGCCTCCCGGCTTCGATCAGGCTGCGTTCCTCGCCAAAGTCCGCAAGGCATTTTTCGAAGTGCAGATGGCCTGGTCGGCGCAGAGCACGGACATGATGCGCAGGTTCATCTCCGACGGCGTTTATCAGCGCTTCAACACCCAGTTCAAAATGATGCGCCTGCTCCAGCAGGGCAATCCGCTGAGCGACATCAACATCTCGATGATCTGGGTTGACCGGATCGAGCAGGATGGGCGGTACGATATTGTCCACGCCGGGGTCAGGGCGAGCATGACTGACCGCTTCGTGTGCGCCCTGAACCATGAGCTTGATGAAGAGGGTACGAACGAATTTGTCGAGTACTGGTCGTTCATCCGCAAGCGCGGTGCGGCAGGCAGGGATATGTACGACTCCGAACAATGCCCCAATTGCGGCGCGCCGTTGCCGAAGGATATGGGCGAAATCTGCAAGTGCAAGTATTGCAATGCAACGATCAACTCCGGCGAATTCGACTGGGTGCTCGCTGAAATCACCCAGCAGGAGGATTACCGCAGAGACGGCGAGCGTTCTGAAAAGATGCCCGGCCTCGAAGCGAAAGCGGCTGAAATGGCAACAGTCTATGGCGACTTTTCCGTGCAGCTCGTCGAAGACAAAGCATCGAATGCGTACATGCAGATGATGACCGCCAAGGCCATGCATGACCCCGCGATCATGCGCCGGTTTGTCACGGACGAATTGTTCGACCAGCTCGGGCCACAGTACGAAAAGAACCGGGAGATTTTCAACCGCATCTTCCTGAACCGCGTGACGCTCGTCAAGGCCGAGCAGCGAGACGGCAAAAACATCCTCACTTTCGCGCTCACCGCGTCGATCCAGCGGGCAGTGCTCACCGGCAACAGCGTTCGCCTCATCGATCCGCAGATCGTCCAGCGTGAGGAAGTCATGACCCTGACCCGCGACGCCAGCGCCGGAGCCGGAAAAGGCTCGATCTACCAGCACACCTGCCCGGCCTGCGGCGCGCCGGTCAAAGACACGCTCGACATCAAATGCGCCTTCTGCGGCAGCACGCTCAACAGCACGGCGAACGACTGGGTGGTGAGCGGGTTGATGGATAGGTGATAGGGTATATTTCCATTTTTTGTAATGTTTTATCAAAAAAGCATGAACCCCCTCACCATCTGCATAACCGGAAGCACGGACGGCATCGGCCTTGCTGCGGCGAAGCGGTTCGCGTCGGCGGGGCATCGGGTGATTGTGCATGGGCGAAGTGCTTCGAGAATCAGCGATGCTTGCGCGGCGATTGTCCAGTCCACGGGCGTGGAGCCGGTTGGCTTTGTCGAGGCGGATTTCACCGATCTCGATGCGGTGTATTCGATGGGGCGGGAGCTGACGGAACGCTTTCCCGATCTCGACTTGCTCATCAACAATGCGGCGGTGTACATGCCGACGCGGACGCTGGTGCCGGAGGGGTACGAGACGACCTACTGCGTTAACTATCTCGCGCCGGTGCTGCTGACGAGCATCGTCAGGCCGGTGCTGATTGCCAATGGCGGCTCGGTGCTGAATGTGAGTTCAATGGATCATCACAGCGCCGTGTTCGACTCCGGCAACATGCAGGGTGAGCGAAGCTGGTCGGGCTACGAGGCCTATGCACGGAGCAAGCTGTTCAACATCATGTTCACCCTCGACTTGTCGAGCGGCGACAATGCCGTTCGTTCCAATTCGCTCGATCCCGGCGTGATCGCCACCAAGCTGCTGCACGCCGGATGGTCTCTCGCCGGTGACGAGGTTTCGGTCGGCGGCGACGATGTTTTCGAGACGGTGATGGAGATTGCAAGGCACGGCTACAACGGCGAGTATTTCGAGAACGCCCGTCCTGCGATCTTCTCATCGGTTGCCCAGGACTCTGTCGCCCGGCAGGAGCTGCACGAACTGACCGGCGAGATGCTGATGCGTTTCAGGTTATGAAATACAAGATCTGATTTCAGACAGATATGTTTTCGATAAAAAAGGAAAGCCCATAAATCCTTGGCTTTCTGATCTCACGAGCATCTTCAGTTTTTGGCTTCATGCTGACTTTAGCCGCCAACCTTTGAAGAATTCGCATAGTGCCATGCGTCGATAAGAGAACAGAAATTCAACACTGGAGATATGAGAGCTTGAGAACCGGTACGGGAAAAATACCAAGAACCACAACAGGAATCGGAGTTTATCTGAAAGTCAAGATTCTGTCTTGATAAGTATTGCATATTATCTGGACCTTGCGAACATATCTTTGTGTGCCGTCGATTGTATTTTTTTAAACTGCAGTTGTTTACTATTGTTATTTTTATGTCACCAATTCAGTAGACTTAAGCTCTGGATGCAGTGTTTAAACTGAACAAAAATACCTGCAGGAGGTAACGCTATGGCTGAACGGAACATGAAGCCGGTATTGTCGTTTCTCATAGAAAAGTGGGGCAAGAAAGAATGCCCAATGTGCGGGAAGGGGCCGTGGCAGGTTCAGGACAAGGTGTTTCAACTCAGCGAGTATCGCATGGGGCAATACGTGGTCGGAGGGCCGCTGATTCCTGTAACGCCTGTTACCTGTACAAACTGTGGTTATACCGTGCTGGTTAATTCGATCATCTGTGGTATTGTCGAACGTGACGCAATGGCTCAGGGGGGGTAATGGCCGACACCAACTTCAACCTTTCACAGGGCCTTGAAATCCTCCGCCCCAAGGCTGACAAGGCGCTGCCGGTTCCTTGCAACGAGTGGGACTTCCTGAAAGAGAAGATCAGGACGCTCATCGTCGAACCATGGTTTTTCCAGTCCGCCGGCTCAATATTTATTGGTGCCGCTCTTGGTACTCTTATCTCGGTGATGACCGGAACAGTGTCCAATCATTCAGAGCCCTATGCAATAATGATCGCTTGGGCAATCATTATTGTTTGCATTACAGCAGGTGCAATCTGTCTGCTGTTTGCCCACAAGGAGCGTCAGGTTCATCGCATCAGGGCAAATGATATTCTTATGCAGATGGACCTGATAGAGCAGCGTTTCGAAAGAAATCCATGAAGTGCATTTCAGTGTTGTGACTGAACGGGCCAGATAAACGGTGAATGCAAAAGCTGACAAAATTGAGCATCAGTACCCGGCCATTCTGGAAGCAGCAGGGACGGCTTTCCTCATGGCTGCAAACGCCCTCTAATGCACCGAGCATGAAATGCACGGGTCGTATGACCGAACCAGCATTTCGCAGAGTTTTTCAACCTCTTTCTCGCCTTTGCCTTGCGCCAGCGATTCTGCGGCGAGGGCGTTGAGGTCGTAGTGGATGTTGGCGTTGTTCTGCGTCGTGGGGATGATGCAGTCGCCTTTGACCACCTTGCCCTGTTCGTCGGTTTCCATGTAGTGGTAGAGCACACCTCGCGGCGCTTCGACGGCGCCGGTGGCAGCTCCAGCTTTTGGCTTGTAGTCGGTTTTGATGTCGCGCAGGTCGTCGCCGAGCAGTCGGTCGATGATCGCCTCGGTGCTTTCGATGATGTGGTGGCACTCGACGAGCTGGGCGATGTTGTTCATGAACGGATTGTGGCAGACCGGTTCGAGGCCGAACGCCGCCGCTGCCTCTTTGGCTCGCGGACTGAGCTGTTCGTAGTTGTTGTTGAATCGCGCCAGCGCTCCGGCGGCTGAGGACTCGCGGCTGAGCCTCGTGAACTTCGAGGTCGAAAAATCCACCGTGTACTCGTTGGTCATCGCCAGATAGTCGTTCTCGTCGCGCTTCACGCCGTCGGTCGAAACAAGGTTGCCGCCGATGTAGGGGTAGCTTTCGCCGTCGTGCAGCGAGATGAACTCGGTTTCACGCACGAACTCCGGCACGCGGAGCGTCATGAAGAAGTCGGTGGCCCGGTCGAGCATCGGCTTGCGGTCAGCGATCATCTGCCTGATTTCGGTGAGGCGTTGCTTCGACGGGGCCTTGCTGACGCCGCCGAGCACGAGGCTGACCGGGTGCGTCGCGCGGCCCGTGGTGGCGATGCTCAGTTCGTTGCCCAGCTCCTTGAGCATCAGCCCCGCCTCGACCACCTCGGGGTGCGACTGCAACAGCGGCACGGCGCTTGGCGTGCCCATGAAGTCCGGTGCGGCGAGGAAGAAGAGGTGCAGCGCGTGGCTTTGCAGCGTCTCGCCGTGCATGGCGAGCAGGCGGATGATCTTCGCCGTTTCGGGTGGCGTGATCTGCATGGCGCGTTCGAGCGAGCGGATGCTGGCCAGCGAGTGGCTGATGGAGCAGATGCCGCAGATGCGCGAGGTCAGGAACGGCACCCGCTCGGCGCTCAGCCCCTTGACCATCATTTCGAAGAATCGCGGCGTTTCGACCACCGCCCATTTGGCGTCCGCGAGCTTACCGTTCCTGACCGAAATGCGAATATCCCCGTGGCCCTCGACCCTCGGCAGATGGTGGATGTCTATGTTGAAGTCAACCTTCATGGTTCAGGTAATCTGTGAAACCGTTGTAAAATGCGAGCTTTTCGTTCATCTCCTCTGTGCTGAGCCCCTTCTCTTTCACAAGCTCCGTAAATGAGTCATAGTTGACGCCTTCCGCCGGGCCGCGGCAGCCGAGGCAGACTGTTTTGCCTGACGGGCAGACCGCGTCGCAACCCGCGCGCGAAATAGGCCCGAGGCACACCTCGCCGAGATCGAACAGGCAGGTGTTGAGCCGCTGCTTGCACTCGACGCACACCGGGTATTTGGGCAGAGTTACCAGAGAGCGGGTGACAAGCCCGACCACGACCTCCTCGACCTCCTTCTTGGAGACCGGGCAGCCCGGTATCGAGTAATCGACGGTGACGAAGTCGCTTATCTTTGCCGCGGGCATCGTTTCGACAAGCTTGTCCTTGTAAACGGTGCGAATGGTCTCCTCCTGGGGGAACTTGTTCTTGAGGGCGTTTACGCCACCGAAACAGGCGCATGTGCCAAAGGCGACAAGCACTTTTGCCTTCTCCCGGATGCTTTTGAGACGCCTGATTTCATCGCTTCGGGTAATGCTCCCTTCGACGAGGGCGATGTCGTAGTCGTCGAGCCGTTCGGAGGAGATTTCACGGAAGTTGCGGATATCGAGCAGCGCGAGGAAATCGGGAAGGTGCGATTCCCGGTTCGCCAACTGCAACTGGCACCCCTCGCAGCAGGTGAAGTCGAACGAGCCGATCTTTATTTTCTCCAGTTCGAAACCGAGGTGATTCATAGTGTTTCCCTAAATGGCTTCCTTGAGGTTCATGACCGACCAGTAGTCGAACACCGGGCCGTCGAGGCAGGTGAAGGTGGAGCCGACCATGCAGCGGCAGCATTTGCCCATGCCGCAGTGCATCCGGCGCTCCAGCGATACGAACATCCGGTTCATCGGGATGCCGAGCCGGTCGAGGTGGCTGCAAACGAATTTGAACATGACCGGCGGGCCGCAGACGATGGCGAAGGTGTTGTCCGGGTCGATGGTAAACTCGTCGAACAGCGCCGTGATCATGCCGCTTCGCCCTTTCCAGGAGTCGTCCGGGTGCTCGACGATGGTCATCAGATTCACGTCGCTGACCTTTTTCCACTCATCGAACTGGTAGTTAAAGAGCAGTTGCGACGGCTCTTTGGCCCCATATAACATGCGGACATCCTTGTACCAGTCGCGATGGTTTCCGATCCAGAAGAGGGGGGCGCGAATCGGCGCGATGCCGAGACCGCCCGCAACCATGAGGACGTTGTGGCCCCGCATCGCTTCCATCGGGAATGAGGTGCCGAATGGTCCACGGATGGAGACCATCGCTCCCTGCCGGGCTTCGAACATTGCCGAGGTGACGTGACCGGCTTTGCGGATGCAGAGTTCGATGAACTCCTGGTTGCTTGAAGAACTCGAAATCGAGATCGGCGCTTCGCCGTAACCGGGAACTTCGAGCATCAGAAACTGGCCAGGCCTGAAGGTGAACAGCGCGCGCTCCATTGGATCGACGATGCGCAACAGAAAAAGTTTTTCCTGTGAAGTCAGCGGGACGATATTGGTAATTTTACATTTGTACCCCCGGTCGGTGATCATGACCTCGCACTTTTTCTGGAAGTCCGGGATCTTGTCGATGAACGGCTCCCGGTTCAGGCTTTGTCCGGGGATGTTGAAACGCATGTCAGGCATGATTCACGCTCCAGTCTGAGGTCGTTGATGACATCTTTCGGGTTGATGTTGGCAAGGCAGGTGCGTCCGCACCGGTTGCAGCCCACGCAGATCTGCTGGTTGTCGTTGGCCGCGAATCCGCGGTAGTGGTGATAGTAGCGGTATTTGAGGCGGTCGCCGCTTCGCGGTCTGAAGTTGTGCCCGCCCGCAACCTGCGCGAAATCGACCAGATTGCATGAGTAAAGATGGCTCTCTCGCCTTGAGCCTTTGAGGTCGAGATCGAATTGCTCCTCGACGCTGTAACAGTAGCACGTCGGGCACACCATGGCGCAACTGCCGCAGCTCAGGCATTTGTCGCCCCACTTCTGCCAGATCGGAGAGTCGAACTCGATGTCGAGAAAGACCGGCAGGCCCGAAACCTCGATGTTGGTCTCAAAGCTGTGCTTGATGAGTTTGCGGCGCTCGATGAGCCGGCAGTTGTCTTCATCCGTCGGATCGTCGATCCTGAACTCCTTGAGGCACGAAAAGGCTTTGGCCGAGTTGATCGACAGGTAGTAGCGATCACCGATATCCGAGCAGAAGAGGCTGAATCCGTGGTTTACCGTATGCCGGTTCATCGATTTGCAGAAGCAGTCCGGCAGGGGAAGATGATCCATGCCGATGATGAAGGTGTTTTTCCGGCGAGCCAGGTAATAGGGTGACGGATAAGGCCCTTTGAGCATCACCTCGTCGAGGATGTTAATGGCGCTGATGTCGCACGGACGCAAGCCGATGAGCACGATGGGTTGCGTTTCGTAATCGACCTGCTGTTTCCAGTCGCCGTCGCTGAAGTTGAAACGGGAAAGTTCGCCGCGAAAGGGCATCAGCAGGTGCTTTGCCGAGGAGGTGGTGACGGTGTAGTCGAAGGCGATTTCGTCAGCCGATGAGACCGGCATGAACTGGTAGATCGGATCGCCGTTGCGGTCGGTATCGACCTGGCGAGGTCCGTAGGAGGTGTTCGCCCTGACGAGGGCATCCACGAAGGCCCGGAATTCGGGTTTGGAGATGACTTTGTAGATCATTCGCTGTCTCCGGTTTTGGCATGTCGCCCGTTCGTGACGTGCCGTATATACGGCAGGCGTCATCTCATACAAATGTACGGAAAAGCGATGGACGGGAAAGCGGTGACCCGTTAATTTTTTATGATGCCACAAAAAACCCGTTATCCTGGCAAGCCGTGATCATGACTGCGGTGAGCCAATGGCACCGTTTCTGAATCTTCCGTCATTGCGAGCCGCCTGTATCCAGCCCGCTACCGCACAAGAACCTTGAACATCGCACTCGATGGGGATGGATTGCCACGCCCTTCGGTCTCGCGATGATAATTCTCCGGCTTTTAATCTTGACACGCCACTACGGTTTCTCAGTGCCTTTCAACAAAACGTAAACCTTGTCGTTTTTGCGGACGCGGTCGCATCTGACGGTGAAAATCTGGCCCTGCTCGATCCTTTGAACCGGAGCGCCTTCGAGGTGCAGTTCGGCATTCGGCACGGTGACGAGGCCGGTCGCCGGGCCCTGGATCGAGAGCGTCGCTCCTGCGTCAATGCCGGGGCCGTGCACGAGAATTTCCGCCACGCCCGCTTTGGGGAAGTACTTGCGGACGATACCGATGTAGTTCTTGGTTTCGGTCGCCACCGAACCGGAGTGTTTTGTCCACGCATCCGCCGGTTTGCCGAAAAAGAAGCCTTCGGAGAAGCCGCGGTTGTACACTTTTTTCAGTTCATCTTCGAGTCCCGTGGTCAGCGAGCGGTAAGCCTCTGCGAAATCTTCGTCGTTCCGGTGCGCAGCGATGAAGTCGATGGCTTTACGGTAGGCGGCGGTGGTGGTGGTGACGTATTCGGGGCTGCGGTTGCGCCCCTCGATTTTGAACGCGCCGATGCCCGTGTCGAAAAGGCGGTCGAGAAAGGGGAGTGCGCAGAGGTCTTTTGGACTCATCACATAATCGGAGCCGAGTTCCAGTTCGAAGCCCTCCTCGACATCGGCGATGCGGTATGAACGGCGGCAGGGCTGCACGCACTCGCCACGATTGGCCGAGCGGCCGAACAGCTCCTGTGAGAGGAAGCAGCGCCCGGAGACCGCCACGCACATCGCGCCGTGCACGAAGCTCTCGACCGTCACCGGCAGCTTTTCGGCGGCGATGCGTTTCGTGATGGCTGCCGTCTGCTCGAGCGTCAGTTCGCGGGCGAGCACGATCATCTGCGCGCCGAGCGAGGCGTAGAAGCGGAGTGCGTCGATGTTGCTCACCGAGGCCTGCGTTGAGATGTGGATCGGCATCTCGTGGCGGCGGCACGCCTCGATGACCGCCATATCCCAGCAGATTACCGCGTCGAGTCCAGCGGCTTTTGCGGCGGCGGCGGTGCGGTCAACCTCGCCGAGCTCGGCGTCGTAGATCACCGAGTTCAGCGCGAGGTACGCCTTTGCGCCATGGCGGCGGCAGAGCCGCGCGATGCCGCCGAAGTCGCCTGGTGAAAAGCCTTTGCTCGCGGCGCGCATGTTGAATCCCTCGGCCCCGAAATAGACCGCGTCCGCTCCGGCATCGAGGGCGGCGCGCATCGAAGTCCAGTCGCCGGCAGGTGAGATCAGTTCAGGCTTGGTGTGCATGTCGGGGCGAAAAGCGAATTATTCGTTACTTTAGTGGTCAAAATATAACAACTCATTTGACGATATGAACCAACGCCTCACAGCCGGTCTGCTTGTCGGCATTTCCGTAGCATTTATCGCCGCCGAAATTCTGGTTGCCGTGTTTGGCAGTTTCGATCAGGGCTGGATGGTACTTTTCCTTTCGCTCTATGCCGGGTTTGTCGGGCTGCTGTTCGGTCTGCGCACTCTCACGGATGGACGCCGGGAGGTGGTCGAGAGCGTCTCGGAGCGGCGCGCGCGGGCCCGGCGCGACGGGCTTGTGGGCAATCTGCTCGATGACTACGAGATCGACGAGGAGTTTCTCGGACGTGGTGTGCGTAAACCAAGATCCGCAAAACCATCGGCCTCTTCTTCATCGGGTGCCTCGAATGAACGGGTTCCTGATGACGAGGAGCTGAAGTCCGCCGTCACGGCCTATGCTGGCATGGTCGGCGGCATTGTCACTCTGCGTGAAACCATCGAGTCGATGGACGACTCCGCTTTTTCGTCGATGGCACGCAAGGCTGGTATGGGTGGCGTAACGCGCGAACGAGTGCTCGCCGTCGTGGTTGAAATGGTTTCGGCGCAGGGTCCGGCCAAAAACGATGAATCGCCAGCCCTGTCGCTCTCCATCGACAAGGAGTCGTTCGACGACTACATCAAGCGCTGCATGACCGAACCAGATGTCTGCATCGACGATGATGCAACCGACAGCGAAGGCTTCTCGGTGGGACTCGACGCGGGCGACCTTTCGTCGAGGCCAGGTACGCCGCCAACCGAATTTTCCCATGATCCGAAAGCGGTCATGGAGCGCTTCAAACGCTCGACGGAGAAATGATGAGGCGTGAATCCTTTCCGCCGCTGAGCAAGGCAATGTTGGGTCGTCTGGCGCGACTCGGTCAAAAGAAGCATCGCGACAGCGAAGGCCTGTTTCTTGCCGAGGGGTTGCGCACGGTAAGTGAGTTGCTCCAGAGTCTTTCCGATCCGTCGATGCTGCACGCGCTTGTGCTCGACGAAAAGGCGGCGGGCCAGCTTGATGGCCTGGAGCGTTTCGCCGGAAAGGCGTGGCTTGCGGGGCCGGATGAGTTCAAACGTCTCGCACAGACCACCTCGCCGCAGGGCGTGGTTGCGGCGTTCCGGAAACCGGAGAGTGGCGAGTTTCGGCCCGCATCCGCCCGCTCGTTCGTCGTGGCGCTCGACGACGTGCAGGATCCGGGCAACGTCGGCACGATCATCCGCACGGCGGCCTGGTTCGGCGCGGAAGCGGTCATTTGCGGGCGCGGCACCGCCGATCCGTACAACGCCAAATCGGTCCGGTCGAGTGCGGGCAGCATCTTCGCGCTCACAATTGACACCACTCCTGACCTCGCCAAAACGCTACGCCGCCTGCAAACCGATGGCTTCACGGTCGCGGCGTCAGCGCTCGACGGGCAGGACTACCGCTCCTTTGCTGAGTGGCCCGCTCGCCGCGTCCTCGTCATCGGCAACGAAGCCAACGGCATCAGCGCCGAAATTCTCGCCCTCGCCGACCGCCGATTGCTGATCCCCCACGCCGGAACCCGCCCCGCTGTCGAATCCCTCAACGCCTCGGTTTCAGCGGGGATTCTGATGGCGACGATAAATGGATAATTGATGAATTCTGTAAGGGCGCACCTGTATGTCCGCCCTGTTGTTCTTGCCGAGCTGGAGCTCGGTGCTCCCGGGGTTCAATTCATCTCACCACCAGCACCGGGTAGTCGATTTTTTCGATCAGTTCCTGCACGGTTGCATCTGGCAAATTCATGTCTTCGCCGATGACGAGGAGGCCGGAGTCGATCATGCGGATGAAGCTGATGAACTGCCGGTTGTCGGTGAATGGCAGATGGTAGTATTCGGTTTCGATGTTTTTTTCGTGCACTATCGCCGCGGTTTCCTGCCTGCAATGTTCGACGGTTTGCGGGTTAGGGTTGGTGACAAGCAGGTTCAGCGTGCTGGATGGCCCGGCGATTTCGAGCGCTGTCCGGAGGGCGCGTTTCGATGCTTCCGAGCAGTCATAGAGCACCAGCAGCGGGCCTTCGGCGGCGGTGACGCCGGGACGCATCAGCATCACGTTCATCGTGCCTTCGCTGAGCGCCGTGCGGGCGGTCGATCCGAGGCCCTTGCGGCACGACGGCGAGCGTCCGCTGCGGCCCAGCACCAGTATGTCCGCTTCGGGCGCGGCCAGCATGAGCTGCTCCGGTACCATGCCACGCAGCACGCGGAAGGTGTGACGGAGTGTCCGGGTCTGGGCGATATGCTCCAGCATATCCCGCGCCTGCTCTGCCTGGAGCCTGAGCATTCGTTCGAGCTGCGCGGTGTCGAGCTTTTCGGTGGTCGCGGTGTAGAGGCGCACCTGTTCGGCGAAGGGCAGGCCCGCCATGTGTAGCAGGTTGATGTCCTCGACGAAGATGCCGATCAGCTCCGCTTTCAGCCGGGTGGCCATTTCGGCGGCGGCTTCGAGCGACGCCTTGCTGTGCGGCGAGCAGTCGATGGCGACGGCGATCGAGTGGATGATGCGGCTTGTCATCGTTGAAATTTCTCCCTTATTTTTCCGGTTTGCCATCCTGTTTCTTGCCGAACGACTTCTGCTTTTCAGCCATCGTCTTGAGCCGGTCGAACACTTTCGCGTTGACCGTACCCTCAGGCCATGCGCCATTTTTATCCATCTCTCCCGCCGGAACGCCGGTCAGAATTTCGATGCCTTCGTCGATGGTCGAGACTGACCAGATCGAGAACTGTCCCGCTTCGACCGCCTTGACGATGTCCTTACGGAGCATCAGGTGCCTGACGTTCGAGGCGGGGATCAGCACGCCGTGGCGTCCGTCGAGACCGCGCTCTTTGCAGAGGTCGAAAAATCCCTCGATTTTGTCGTTGACGCCGCCGATGGCCTGCACCTGCCCGTGCTGGTTCACCGAGCCGGTGACGGCCAGCGACTGCCGGATCGGAATCCCCGAAATCGCCGAGAGCAGGGCGTAGAGTTCGGTGGATGAGGCGCTGTCGCCCTCGATGCCGCCGTATGATTGCTCGAACACCAACGTGGCCGAGAGCGAAAGCGGCTGCTCGGCGGCGTAGCGCGAACCGAGGAATCCGGCCAGAATCATCACCCCTTTCGAGTGGATCGGGCCGCCCATTTCGACTTCGCGCTCGATGTCGATCACCTCGCCCTTGCCGAGCCGCACCCGCGCAGTGATTCGGCTCGGCGTGCCGAAGCTCTGTTCGCCCAGCGAATAGACCGAGAGGCCGTTGATCTGCCCGACCTCTTCCGACGAGGTGTCGATCAGGATCGTGCCGCGCATCATCGCGTCCCGCATTCGCTCCTGAACCCGCGCTGCGCGGTATCGCTGCGCTTCGAGCATCGCCTCCACATCGTCGGCGCTCACCTGCGTCCGCTTGTTTTGTGTGGCGTGGTACTCGGCTTCGTGCGCCAGATCGCGAATCGCCTGGAGGTTCGAGGAGAGGCGCGAGGCGTCGCCCGCCATGCGCGAACCGTGCTCGATGATGCGGGCCACCGCGCTGCGCTCGAAGGGCAGGAGCTTGTCGCGCGCGGCTATCGAACCGATGAGGTGCGCGTAGGCCAGATGTGTTTCCGGAGTGCGCTCCATGTCGTTGTCGAAATCGGCGGCGATCTTGAACAGCTCGTTGAAATCCGGATCGTACTGGCTCAGCATGTAGTAGAGCTGCCGTTCGCCGAGTAGCACGACCTTGATGTCGAGCGGAATCGGTTCCGGTTCGAGCGAGATGGTGCTGACCAGACTGTAGAGCTGCGCGAGTGATTCAATGCGGATCTGGCGGGTGCGAAGCGCTTTTTTGAGCGCTTCCCATGCGAAGGGTTCGAGCAACAGACGCCGCGCGTCGAGGATCAGGTAGCCGCCGTTGGCCCGGTGCAGCGCGCCCGGCTTGATGAGCGTGAAGTCAGTGATGAGCGTGCCCATCTGCGCGGCGTGCTCGATGTCGCCCACGAGGTTCTGGGAGGCGGGTTTGTCTTCGAGTATCACTGGCGCGCCGTCGAGCTTTCCGTTGTCGATCATCACGTTGACCCGGTAGCGGATGGCGGAGAACCTTCGCCCGGCGGGGCCTAATGGCTGAGGCATCATGAGCTGGCCTTCGTCCGGCGACTCTTTTTCGAGGAACTGGCCGAAGTTTTCGATCATGTCCTTTTCGACCTCGCCGAGATAGCGCAGCATCGCTTCGACCTCTTTGTATCTGGCCCTGATTTCATCCATGAGCGGCTTCAGGGCGAATGCCGAGACCTCGCGGTTCAGCTCCTTGATCTTCTCTGCGGTTTCTCGCTGCCACTTGGGGAACTGTGCCATGATCGATTGGAGACTGTCGCGGAGGCGGCCGGTTTCCTTTTCGATCTGGTCGCGCTCCTCCTGTTTCAGCTTCATGTAGTCGTCGGGCGCGATTACCGTTCCATCGCGCACCGGCGCGAACGCGAAGCCGCCCGGCGTGCGGATGAGGGTGATTTCGTGCTCCCGCGCGTCCTTTTCGAGCGCGTCCATCGCGCTCGACTGCTTTTCCTGCAAAGCCTCGCCGATCTCCTTTTCGCGCGACTGGTACTCTTCGCTGCTGAAGGCGGCAGGCATGACGCTGAAGAGCGTTTCGACGAGGCGCTCCATGTCGTTTCTCAGCTCGCAGGCGCGGCCCGGCGGCAGGCGGAGCGCTTTCGGGTTTCTCGGTTTGTCGAAATTGTAGACGTAGCACCAGTCATCGGGTCGGGCTTCGCGGACTGCGGCGTCGTTGAGGAATTGCCGCACGGTGCTCTCCTTGCCGGTGCCCGCCGGGCCGAGGGCGAAGAGGTTGAAGCCGTCGCGCCGGATGCCCATGCCGAGCCGGATGGCGTCGAGCGCGCGCTCCTGACCGGCGATTCCGGTTGTGCCGTCGAGTTCGGCGGTGGTGCTGAAGGTGAACTGGCCGGGATCGCACCGGTTGTAGAGCTGCGCGGGGAGGAGTTTTGCTGGAACCGGCATGGTGTATGCTCCTTTTTCCGGACGGCGAAAGGGTCTCAACCGGAAGCGGCCTCCCGCCGGAATCGGAAAGCCGCCTGTCTGGACGCACGGTCAGAGTCTGGTTGTCTCTTTTTTAGAGAACTTTCAACTGCTCGGAAATGGTTTCCTCAAGCCGCGTTCAGGCCGCCTCTTCATCCTCCAGCGCCTTGCGCAGATGCACCGGCGGCTCGGCCTCCCGTTTGCGCAGGCGGAGGTTGAGCATCTCCACCGAGACCGAGAAGGCCATCGCGAAGTAGATGTAGCCGCGCGGGAACTCGAATCCGGCTCCTTCGGCCACTAGCGTCGCGCCGACGAGAATCAGAAAGCTCAGGGCCAGCATCTTGATGGTCGGGTGTCGCTCGACGAAGTCGCCGATCGATTTTGAGGCGGCCATCATGATGAAGACCGCGATCATGATGGCGAGAATCATGACCGGAATATCCTTGGCCAGACCGACGGCGGTGATGACCGAGTCGAGCGAGAAAACGATGTCGATAATGGCGATCTGGATGAGCGTCATGACGAAGTTTGAGGCGGAGCGCTCCTTGACGACCTCTTCGGTGCCTTCGAGGCTCTGGTGAATTTCGTGGGTGCTCTTGGCGAGCAGGAAGAGGCCGCCGCCGAGCAGGATGAGGTCGCGGCCCGTGACGGCGTGGCCGAAAGCGGTGAACAGCTCGTTGGTGAGGCGCATTACCCAGGTGATCGAGAGCAGGAGCGCGATGCGGCTAAGCATGGCCAGCCCGAGGCCGAGTATGCGCCCCGGTTTCTGCTGCTCGGCGGGCATCCGGCTCACGATGATCGTCAGAAAAATGATATTGTCGATGCCGAGGACGATTTCAAGCGTCGTTAGCGTCAGAAGCGCGATCCATGCTTCGGGGCTGAAAATCCATTCCATATTGTCGGGAGTTATCGTTTGATTTTCCGGAAGTTACCTCTGCAGAACCGGATCGGCAAAATTACGGTTCATAATGGTGGAGATTGAATACATTATTTAGCAATGCCGTTCCCGATGAGGCGGGATGTTCATCAATCGAACCCAATCCATGACCTACGACGCCTCAACCCATGCCGGACTCCGGTGCTATTTCGACAGCGGGCAAACCCGCCCGTTCGAATGGCGTCGCGCGCAGCTTCGCGGGCTCGATGCGTTTCTTCGTGAACGGGAACATGAAATCGCCGCCGCAGTTCATGCCGATCTTCGCAAGCCGGTTGCCGAGACCTGGCTGACCGAAACTGCGTGGCTCAGGAGCGAAATCCGGTTTGTGCTGAAACACCTCCGCCGCTGGATGCGCCCGAAAAAGGTCGGCGTGCCGCTGCACTACCAGCCTGCGCGCGCATTCGTCGAGCGCGATCCCCTTGGCGTCGTGCTCATCATCGGCGCATGGAACTATCCGTTGCAGCTTTGCCTCGCTCCGCTCATCGGTGCTCTGGCCGGGGGTAACGTTTCGGCCGTGAAGCCTTCGGAGATGGCCCCGGCTACTTCGGCTCTCCTGGCCGGGGAGCTGCTTCGCCATGTCGATCCTGAAGCGATCAGGGTTGTCGAAGGCGATGCGGCGTTTACGGCCCGCCTCTTGGAGCACCGGTTTGACCACATCTTTTTCACGGGAAGCCGCTGGAAAGGCAAGGAGGTGATGCAGTCGGCGGCGCGCCACCTCACGCCGGTGACGCTCGAACTCGGCGGCAAAAGCCCGGTCATCGTAACCGAAAAGGCCGACCTGCGCCTGGCTGCCCGGCGGATCGCGTGGGCCAAATTCCTCAATGCCGGTCAGACCTGTGTGGCGCCTGACTACCTGCTGGTGCAGGAAGGGGCCAAGGAGCCGTTGCAAGGGTTGATGAAAGAGGCGCTCCGGCTCTATTATGGAAGTGATCCCGAGGCGAGTGCCGACTATGGCCGCATCGTCGATGACCGAAACTTCCAACGGCTCGAAGCGTTGCAGCGCGAGGGTACGCCTGTCGAGGGGGGGGGCTCGAACGAAGCGTCGCGCTATATCGCGCCGACGATTCTTCATGGCGTTCCCGAAGATTCCGATCTCATGAAGGAGGAGATTTTCGGCCCGGTGCTGCCGGTGCGTTCGTTTACGACGCTTGAGGAGGCTGTCGGCATGGTCCGGGCGCTCGACGCTCCTCTCGCCGTCTATCTTTTTTCCTGCGACCGTTCCGAACTCCGTTACCTGATCGAGCACACCCGGAGTGGAGGCGTCTGCTGCAATGACCTGCTTTTTCAGGCATCGATTCCCGGTCTGCCTTTCGGCGGCAGGGGAACGAGCGGCATCGGCGTCTATCACGGCAAGGCGGGATTTGATACCTTCACCACGGAGCGGAGCGTGCTCGACCGGGGCGGTTTCCCCGACCCGGATCTGCGTTATCCGCCCTACAGTTCAGGCCGTTTTGACCTGCTCAAAAAAATTGTCACCCTCTTTTCATAGGCTTATGAGTACAACAGAGAACGTATCGGAACGAACCGGCCTGGCCTTCGGCGGTGGCGTGGTGCTTGGCGCGGCGCACATTGGCGTGCTCAAGGCGATGGAGGAGACCGGCTTCAGGGCAGATTGCGTGTCGGGCACCAGCATCGGCTCGTTCATCGCGGCGATGCACGCTTTCGGCAAAAGCTGGCAAGAGATCGAAAAGGTTGCGCTTGAGCTCGACTGGAGCGATCTGTCGGGTCTGACCATTTCGAGCTACGGTCTGCTTTCGATCCGCAAATTCGGCGAGATCGTCCGCACTCAACTCGGCACCCGCCGCATCGAGGACGCGCCGGTTCCTCTCGCCATCGTCGCCACCGATATCTGTACCGGACGCGAGGCGGTGCTTCGGGAGGGTGACGTGGCCACGGCGGTGATGGCCAGCTCGTCGATTCCGGGCATTTTCAAGCCGGTGGAGCAGGGAGAGATGCTGCTGGTCGATGGCGTGCTGACCGAGAATGTGCCGGTTTCTCCGCTCAAGGAGATGGGCGCGAACCGCATTGTTTGCATAGACCTGTTTGGCTGTCACTCCTTCCGCCGGCCAGAGCATCTGCCCGATTTGTTGCTTAACGCTTTTTACAGCGCCATGCGCGCCATTTCGCAGATTCAGATCAGCAAAGCCGATCTGGTCATTGCTCCCGATCTCTCCCGCTTCAGCCTGGTCGATATGTCAGCCGTGCCGGAGATTCTCGACACGGGATACAGGGAGGCACTGCCCTTGCTCGAATCCTGGCGAGACGCGCACCGGTGAGCCTCCGGGGCTGTTCGTCCATACGGTTTGCGTCGGCCTGCTCTTTTTTGTACAATGGAATTGTTTCCTCTCGACTTATTCATGGCCGGTTCCTTCCGGTATCCATGACATGACGGGCCGATTTTTTCATTCCTTGCCGGTTCGACAGACTGGAATTTGTGCTCTGTAAACATCAGCGGTTTAACACAAAACCAAGGAGGACGCAATGCCTATCCGCAGGTTACGGGAGTTCCTCGACAGTCATCAGGTCAAGTACTTCGTTATCAGCCACTCTCCGGCTTACACGGCTCAGGACATCGCTGCCGCCGCGCATGTATCGGGCAACGAGCTGGTCAAGACGGTCATGGTTTCCATCGATGGCAAAATGGCGATGACGCTTTTGCACGCTCCGCGACATCTCGATTTCGATCTGCTTCGCGAACTTTGCGGTTCGCGCGACGTCACTCTTGCTGAAGAGATAGAGTTCAGTGGACTTTTTCCCGAGTGTGAAATCGGAGCGATGCCGCCGTTTGGCAATCTGTACGGCATGGCGGTCTATGCGGACGAAGAGCTTGACGAGAGTATGGATATCGTTTTCAACGCAGGAACCCACCGCGAGCTGCTCCGGCTCTCCTGGTTCGATTACAAAAGACTGGTCAACCCGGTGATGGGCAGGATCGCCTCGATCCGGTAATGCTTCCTGTCGGCGGATCGTGCAAACTTCGGTGGCAACGCGGCTTTTTATGAGGGAAATATTACCTTGACTCATCCTGTATGGGAGTGGAACGGTCTGCCGGTTTTTGCCTGTGCGGTTCGATGTTCCATATGTCAGACGCAATGATTTTCAGCTTTTTGCCGCCACGATATGAAGGTAGCCCTGTATGCCGGGACCTATGTGAAGGACAAGGATGGCGCTGTCCGGTCGATCTACCAGCTTGTCTCGTCCATGATCAAAAATGGCCACCAGGTCGTGGTCTGGACGCCCGATTTCACGCCCGGAGCCAACGCCTCGGTGCCGGTCAACCTGACGCCGTCGGTGCCCATTCCCCTCTATCCCGACTACAAGCTCGGGTTCTATAACGCCGTCACCGAACGGCAGCTTGACGAGTTCGCGCCGGACATCGTTCACATCTCGACCCCCGACATCGTTGGCCGCAAGTTTCTGCACTACGCCAAACGAAAGGGCATTCCGGTCGGCTCGGCCTACCACACCGATTTTCCCTCTTACCTGAGCTATTACCGCCTCGGTTTTGCCGAACCGGCGGTGTGGCGTTTCCTGCGCAAATTCTACAATGCCTGCGACGTGACGCTCGCTCCGAACGAGAGCGTCCGCGAGCGGCTCACCGGCAAGGGGATCGAGAAGGTGGAGCTCTGGTCGCGCGGCATCGACAAAGAGCTGTTCGACCCTTCGCGCCGCTCCGCAAAACTGCGCCAGGCGTGGGACGCGGAGGGGCGGACGGTCATCATCTACGCCGGGCGCTTCGTGCTCTACAAGGACATCGAGGTGGTGATGAGCCTTTACCAGCGCTTTGCAGACGAAGGACTGGGTGACAGAGTGCGGTTCGTGATGATCGGCTCCGGCCCTGAGGAGGCGCAGATGCGGACGCGGATGCCGGATGCGGTGTTCACCGGCTACCTCACCGGTACGGCGCTGCCAGAGGCCTACGCCAGCGGCGACCTTTTTCTCTTTCCCTCGACCACCGAGGCATTCTGCAACGTGACGCTCGAAGCGCTTGCTACCGGTCTGCCCGCCGTGGTGTCGGACGTTGGCGGCTGTCAGGAGCTGGTCGAACGCTCCGGCGGTGGCTTCGTCGCCAAAGCGGGAGATGTCGGGGATTTCTATGCCTGCTGTACAAAGCTCATGCAGGATGGCGAACTTTTCCGCTCCATGCGTGAACGGGGCCTCGCCTTTGCCGAAGACAAGTCATGGGCGGCAGTCAACGGCAAGCTCATCGACCGTTATCTTGAGCTGATCGCCGCCAAAGCCAGACGGTGAGCTGTAACTATTGTTATACCGAACCGTCTGATCCGGTACTGTCTGTCCGCTCCGCTTAAACTTTCCCCTTCACTTCGTACGGCTCCATGATGTAGCCGAGGCAGTCCTGCATGATGACGCGCACGTCGCGAGTGAACATCGAGGGGACGACCGGCAGCTTCGTGATGATGCGTTGCCCGCTGAAATCGAGGTAGCGGCTGGTGACGTCACGCTCCTCGTTGTCGATCACCACGAGCGGTGTTTCGGTGTCGCGATAACTTCCAAGCGTCGCTCCTTCAGGCACGCGCTCGAAGTTGAGGGTTTCGAGGTCTTCGCGCAGGCAGAGTTCCGTTTCTTCCATGCACGTTTCGAATTCCACTCGGACACCTTCGCGCACGATGATCCGCGCCGTGGTGTGGAACAGGTCACTGAGGTGGTTCGGCGGCGGCGTAAAGAGCGTTTCGGCGGGCAGTTCGAGGCAGTGGCGGAGATAGTTCTCCACGTGACTTGTTCCGGCGGCGTTGCCCGACACGCCGCATTCGAGCGTCACGGAGGGACAGATGCGCGACAGCGCGATGGAGATCACTTCGTGCGGTTCGGTAAACCAGACGATGGTTCGGCTGAAGCGCCGCGCCAGACTCAGCGTGGCGTCGTCGAGCCGGTTGACGCAGCCGTAGTGCGGATTTTTGCCGGTGTTGTTGTGCAGGTCGATGGCTGCCAGCGGCGCGGCTTTGGCGACCTCCGCCAGTACTTCCCGCGCCAGCCGGTGTTCCGGGTAGCGCTCGTCGTGCCAGATGCGGTTGTAGTCGGCCTGTCCGTCGAGCGTGCGCAGTCCTCGCCCGGCGGCGGCGACATTGCCCACGAAGAGCAGCACCGGCCTCGGCAGCGGGCGGTGGGGCGCGCCGTACGCGGCAAGCAACTGCTGCATGGCGTCGAAGCCGGTGGTTTCGTTGCCGTGCAGCAGGATCGAGACGAAGAGCGGCGGCCCCGGTTCGCCGTCGATCCAGATCAGCGACGGGCCGGGCAGGATCGTCCCGATTTTTTCGACGGGCGTGTCGGTGAATCCATCGGGCAAGCGCTCGAAGCGGTGGAGCGCCGGAACGGGGAGTTGGTTCAGATGCTCCATTCGTGGACGGGAGTTCCGAGGTTCTGGTTTTCGAGGTATGCCTGCGTCAGCATCCTGAAGTCGGGGCCGTGCTTTTTGGCGAAGGCTTTCTGCCACCATGCGCCGTTGCGGCGCGAAGCCACCCGCTGCGCCAGAATATCGACGAGGTAGTAGCGCAGGTCGCTGCTTCTGAATCCCGCCGCGGCGAGCGCCAGAATCGCGCCGGGGATCAGGTGCTGCAAAATGAGCGTCTCGACCGGCATCGAGTCGCCCGACGTCCATCTGACTTGCGCGTCGAGGCCGGAGCGGGCGGCGGCGTAGAAATTCGCCCGAGCCTGTTCAAACGATATGGAGCTCTGCGGAACCTCCGGTTGGAGGTAGAGCATCGCGCCATAGAAAAAGAGGATGTTGGCGGTGACGTCGGAAATCGATGGCCCCGCCGCCGGAACCCGGTGTTCGATGCGCAGGTGTGGACGGCCATTCTCACCGAAGCCGATCAGTGGGCGGTTCCAACGCCAGATGGTGCCGTTGTGCAGTCGCAGATGGTTCATCATGCCGGGATCGTGGTCGAAAGTGACCGGCAGGAGCACCGGGTAGCCGTCGAGGTTTTCGAGGAAAACCTCCTTCAGCGAATCGCGCACGTAATCGCGCCCGAAGGTGACTCGTGACACCGGCCTGCCGGAGGGATCGACGAACGACGGGGTGTGCACGGCCTGCTCGAAGAGCGGAATGCGGGTCTCGTCCCACAGCTTCCTGCCGAACAGGAACGGCGAGTTGGCCGAGAGTGCGGCCATCGGAGCCGAGAGCACATGCGCGACGTTGTAAAAGGCGGCGGCTTTGCTGAGCGGAACCTGAAAGTGAATCTGCAGCGAGGTGGTTGCCGCCTCTGCCATGACGTCATCATGCATCACCTCCAGCCGGTCGTTTTGGCCTTCGATGTTTATTTTGAGCGGATGACATGATCTGGTGCGCAGGATTTCACGGTTCAGGGCGTGAAACCGTTGCATTGACGACATGTTCTGGAGGGTCAGCATCCTGTCCTGCAAGGTTGGCAGAATGCCGGTCATAAGGGTCTGGCAACCCATTTCGCGGGCGTGGCGGGCACAGGAATCCCAGAGAGTCTGAAGTTCGCTCTGCAGGAATTCGGGGAGCTGGCGATTCAGCGGATGGGGCGCGACGTTGAGTTCGAAGTTGTATTTCGACAGCTCTGCCACCACGAGGGGGTTGTTAACCCTTGCGAGGAACTCCTCGTTCCGTGCTGCCGGATTGCAATTCTGATCGACAAGCCATCCTTCGAGTTCGAAGCCGCACATCACCTGGCGGTTCTCGAACACGTCTTCGGAAAACCATTCCATCAGCATCAGCGTCTCTTTTCTGAGATTCTGCTGAAACTGCCGGAAATCCTCCTCGCTGAACTCTGTTTTTGCTATTTCGCTGCCCATTGATGAATCATTAGTTAACTGAATGAATCTGAACAATCGGTTTGTCAGTTGCAAATGATTTGTCGTGGCCTTTGTTTCTTTGCCCGACAAAGTCGGACGAAAAATCCGGAGGGAGTGTGCAAGAAATTGTGGATCATTCGGTTATTGTGATTTTCCGGGTACTGGATTCTTCACTTCGTTCAGAATGACATGACACATCAGATGCAAAGTCTGATTCGATGTTTCTGTCGCGCGGGTTTTCGGGTTGTTAACAGGAGGGCGGAACCAATAATCAACGGAGGGGGTAACAACTCCTAAAAACGGAGATTTCATATGAAGATAGGGTTTGTAGGCCTCGGCAAGATGGGGTTCAACATGGTCGAACATCTGCTTGAACTCGGGCACGAGGTGGTGGCGTTCGATCTTTCGGCGGAAGCGGTCACCGCGATTGCGGCCAAAGGGGCGACGGCGGCCAGTTCGTTGCAGCATCTGGTTGGCGAACTTGCCACGCCGCGCGTCGTCTGGATGATGGTGCCCGCCGGACATCCGGTCGATGCGGTGCTCGATGGCCTCACGCCATTCCTGAAAGCGGGTGACATCGTCATTGATGGCGGCAATTCGCGTTATACCGACTCGGTTGCGCGCGCGGAAAAGCTCCGCAAGCAGGGCATCCGGATGCTCGACATCGGCACCAGCGGCGGGCTGGACGGCGCGCGGCACGGAGCCTGCATGATGGCCGGGGGCGACCGCGAGGCGTACGACCACGTCGAGCCGATGCTGCGCGACCTCTGCGTCGAGAACGGCTACGGCTATATGGGCGCGTCCGGTTCCGGGCACTTCGTGAAGATGGTGCACAACGGCATCGAGTACGGCATGATGCAGGCGATCGGCGAAGGGTTCGATCTGCTCCGGGCCAGCGGCTACGATCTCGATAACCAGAACGTGGCGCGGGTCTGGTCGAACGGTTCGGTCATCCGCGGCTGGCTCATGGACTTGGCAGGCAAGGCGTTCGCGCAGGACAACGATCTCGGCTGGCTCGGTGGTAAGGTTGCCGATTCGGGCGAGGGGCGCTGGACGGTCGAGGCGGCCATCGATCTCGGCGTGGCTGTGCCGATCATCTCCGGTTCGCTGTTCCGGCGCTTCCGGTCGCAGAACGACGAAAACTTTTCTGACAAGGTGGTCGCTGCGCTTCGCCACGAGTTCGGCGGGCACGCCTACGAGAAGCCCGGTGAGGGGGAGGGCAAAGCATGAGCGGCACTCTTGACAACTTCACCATCGTCATCTTCGGCGCGGACGGCGACCTGGCTTCACGCAAACTCTTTCCCTCCATCTTCCAGCTTGCCCGCTGGGGGCACATGCCCCATAGCTTCAGAATCATCGGCGTCGGGCGGCGCGATTCGAGTCATGAGGAATTCCGCCAGTTCGTGCGCGACAGGCTCCTCGAGCATTCGCCGGAGGCCGCCTCCGACAACGAGAAACTGACGGCGTTCTGCAACCTGTTTTTCTATCTGAACGTCGATCTCCGCAAGCCGGAAGACTACGAAGTGCTGCGCGACGAGATCATGCGCGAGGAAAAAGAGGATGGGCGCACCTGCCGCAACCTGATGTTTTACCTGTCGATACCGCCGAGCCTTGCGCCCGCCGTCGTGCGCAATCTTGGCAAGGCCGGGCTGGGCGGTCGAGAGCCTTCATGCACCGGGTGGCGGAAGATCATCGCTGAAAAGCCCTACGGCCACGATCTCGAAAGCGCCCGCGAGCTGAACCGCGTCATCGACGAGGTGTTCGAGGAGAACCAGGTCTATCGCATCGACCACTACCTCGGCAAGGAGCCGGTGCAGAACATCATGGTGTTCCGCTTCTCCAACGGCATTTTCGAGCCGCTCTGGAACCGGCAGTACATCGCGCAGGTCATGATTACCATCGCCGAGGATTTCGGCATCCGGGACCGCGGCGCTTACTACGAGGAGTCGGGTCTGTTGCGCGACATCATCCAGAACCACGGCTTGCAGTTGCTCGCGGCCATCGCGATGGAGCCGCCGGTTGATCTCAGCGCCGATTCGATCCGCGACGAGAAGGCGAAAATCCTGCGTTCGGTGCGCCACTTCACTACCGATTCGGTTCAGGAGTCGGTGGTGATCGGCCAATACGAGGGGTACCGCGACGAGAAAAATGTCGCGCCGGACTCGACGGTCGAGACCTTTGCTGCCGTGAAGTTCCACGTGGACAACTGGCGCTGGTCGGGCGTGCCGTTCTACATGAAGGCGGGCAAGAACCTCGCCAAGCGCGTGACCGAAATCGTCATCACCTTCCGCTGTCCGCCGCAGAACTACTATGGCCCATCCGGCGGCGCGGCGTGCAGCACGCCGAATCAGGTGGTGCTTGGCATCCAGCCCGACGAGACGGTCGCCATCCGCTTCGGCGCGAAACGTCCCGGCGAGCAGATGATTACCGATCCGGTGTTCATGAAGTTCGACTACCGCGGAACCTTCCAGGGCGAAGGTCTTACGCCGTACCACCGCCTGCTGCTCGACGCCATCGAAGGCAACCAGATGAACTTCATCCGCAAAGACAGCGTGGAGTACTCGTGGGGCATTATCGACAGTCTCAAAGATTCAATCGACGGCCAGGTTCCGGAGCAATATCCCGTCCATAGCTGGGGGCCGGAGTCGTCGCGGATTTACGGGTGAGATAGGTGAGGGGATTGCTGGATATTCTATAGGGGCGAACCTGTGTGTTCGCCCTTCTTTTTTGTGTCGTGGATAATTTTGCGGACAAGCATCTGTCATTCTGAACGAAGTGAAGAATCCAGTTTTCGGTGTCTGTAATAAACGACGTGTTTGCAATGTTTTACGGGACTTTTCTGGATTCTTCAGCCGACAAATCGGCTTCAGAATGACAAAATGAATATGAGAGGGCTTTAACAAAGGAATTGCGTTTACAGCTCCTAATTATGTGTCAAAAATCTCTTTTTTTAACGTATTCCAAGCATCTTCTGGATTAACCGGAAGGTCAAGAGACTCAAATGTTTGTTCAGCAATTCGGATAAATCTTTGCTCTACCTGTTTTTCGGTAAGCTTTTGTTGGTCAATAATTTTATTGATGTATGATATTACAGCAGGTGCCAAGAAAGCCATTTTTGGATTGAACGGCGGATATTTAAGAAGCAATTTAGGGTCAAGAGAACCACAATTATTTGGTCCATTAACATCTAAGTAGCAAACCTCTAAATACGTATCAAGTGCTTCGAGCTTTTTTGATTCTTTATTTAATATATCACCCATTGATAACCTAGTATTTCGATAGAGGCCCCATTTAAAATCTTGCGCATATTTTAAGAGTTCCTTGTTTAGAATAGACCATTTAACGTCGTTTTCACTTGGCTCTCCACCAAATTTATTTCTCAAAGCATATTTCTCTTTTGCATATTCTTCTCGCGATTCAATAAACTGTTCATGGGTGCCATTTAAAATAGCCCACTGTTCTTCAATTGCCTCAATTTGGTCTTCTCTGATAAGAATTTTCTGTTTGTCGCTTGGTCGTGTTCTGACATATATAAATTCACCGCAAGAAGGACACTTCTTTTTTCTGCCTGGCATTTTATCTAGTCCGGCACCGCAATAGGGACAAAATGGTTCAATGCTTCCTATTTCTGCACGGGGACTATTCGCGCTTGATGGTTTTGTGCCAAAAACGTTTTTAAGTGTCGAAATCCAACCCATGTGATGCCCCATTAGTTTTTTGAGTAAAAAGTAAGAGCAGATGACATTCCATAGAGTGTAATGAAAAATTACACATTATTTCGCTTCAAGCAATTTCACATCTTGTCATTTCCCCTCCACAAACCACCACACCTCGCCACTTCTCGGCTTCACCATCCCCGACGGCAGCTCCGGCCTTTCGTCGTTGCTGATTGAGCGAGCAAGCTCGTAGCGTGTCGGCGGGACGAGGAAGAGCACCGTCTTTGCTTCGTTGATGACGGGCAATGTCAGCGTCAGCCTCGTTCCGGGTGGTTTGCCGTTTGGGGCGTTGACGGCGATGACCCAGCGTTCCTTTTCGTCGAGCGCTTTCCGGTCGCCGGGCATCAGCGAGGCGGTGTGGCCGTCGTCGCCGAGGCCGAGGAGGATGAGGTCGAACGAGGGCGGGAGGTCGTCACTTTCGCGTTTGTGGAACAATCCTCTCAACAGCATTTCATAGCGTCGGGCGTCCTCTTCCGGGTTGCCCGATTCGGTCGGCATCCGGTGGATGTTCGACGGTTTGACGCAGACGTTGCGGATGAGCGTCTGGCGGGCCATGCCGTAGTTGCTGTCGGGGTGGCTCGGCGGCAGGTAGCGCTCGTCGCCCTGGAAGAGCAGCGTGTGCGCCCAGGGCGGCACGATCCTTTCCGGATCGCGGGTGCAGCGGCGCACCTCTTCCGGCAGCTTGTAGCCGAGTTCGAGGTAGCGCTCTTCGCGGATGCCTTTGGCGAGCTGCTCGTGCAGCGCTCGCGGGGTGTTGCCGCCCGACAGCACCAGCGCGAAGCGGCCCCGCTCGGCCACCGCGCGGTAGGCTGTGTCGGTGATGAAGGCGACCGCTTTTTCGAGCAGCGCGTCGAGCGGCTCGCTGATCCAGTGTGTCATGGCGGTCATTTCCGGTTCAACAGTTCGAGGGCGCGGGCGGCGATGTTTTCCGCCGTGAAGCCGAAGTGCTCCAGCACCTGCGGGCCGGGTGCCGACATGCCGAAGCGGTCGAGGCCGATCACCGCGCCGCCGTCGCCCGCGATGTCGTGCCAGCCGTAGGTTGCGGCGGCTTCGACCACCACTCGCGTCCGAACTTCCGGCGGCAGCACGGTGGCGCGATACTCCGCCGGTTGCTCGGCGAACAGCTCTCGCGATGGCATCGAGACCACCCGCACGGCGAATCCCTCTTTTTCGATCAGCACTTTCGCTTCGAGCGCCGGATGCACCTCCGATCCCGTCGCCACGATGATGATCCGGCGGGCGTCGTCGTCCGTATCTGCCCATTCCGCGAGCACATAGCCGCCTTTCGCCACGCCGTCGCGGAGGCGTCCATCAGCAGCATCAAGCACCGGCAAACCCTGACGTGTGAGCACGAGCGCCGCCGGTTTTCGGCGTTTCAGCGCGAGCAGCCACACCGCCGCCGTTTCGTTCGCGTCCGCCGGGCGATAGACGTCGAAGCCCGGCATGGCGCGGAGCATGGCGAGCTGCTCGATGGGCTGGTGGGTTGGGCCGTCCTCGCCGAGGCCAATGCTGTCGTGGGTGAAGATGAAGATCGAGGGGGACTGCATCATTGCGGCGATGCGCAACGCGGGTTTCATGTAATCGGCGAAGACGAGGAAGGTCGCGCCATAGGGGATCATCATGTTCGAGAGTGCCATGCCGTTGACAAGTGCGCCCATCGCGTGTTCCCGAACGCCGAAGTGGAAGGTCGAGCCGCCGTAGCTTCCAGCCTCGAAAGCGGCTCCGATGAGCGTGCCGTTCGACGGGGCGAGGTCAGCCGAGCCGCCCGCCAGCAGCGGCGCCTTTTCTGCGATTTTGGCGAGCACGCTTTTCGATGCCTGCCGCGTGGCGAGCTTTTCGCCAGTCGTGAATTTCGGCATTTCGGGCAGCCACGATTCAGGGAAGCGGCCCGCGAGCAGGTCGGTCAGCGCCGAGGCGAGGCCGGGTTCCTCCTGCCCGAACGATTGCCACTGCGTTTGCCATTCGGCTTCGAACGCCGCGCCGCGCTCGGCTATCGCGCGAAAATGGTCGTACACACGATCCGACACGACGAACGATTCATTTTCATCAAACCCGAAAGCCTGCTTGACCAGCTTCGTCTCTTCCGGGCCAAGCGGCTCGCCGTGTGCTGAAGCGGTGCCCTGCTTGTGCGGGCTGCCGTAGCCGATGGTGGTGTTGACGATGATGAGCGACGGGCGGTCGTCGATCTCCTGTGCATCGCGCACGGCTTGCTCGATGGCGGCAAGGTCGTTGCCGTCGATGTGCGACAGGACGTGCCAGCCGTACGCCTCGTAGCGGCGGGCGACATCCTCCGTGAAGGCCAGGCCGGTCGAGCCTTCGATGCTGATGTGGTTGCTGTCGTAGAGGCAGATGAGGCGCCCGAGCCTGAGGTGTCCGGCAAGCGACGAGGCCTCCGAACTGATGCCCTCCATGAGGTCACCGTCGCCGCAGATGACGTAGGTGAAGTGGTCGATGAGCGCCCGCTCCGCCGTGTTGAGCTTCGTGGCGAGGAAGCGTTCGGCGGCAGCCATTCCGACGGCTGTGGCAATGCCCTGGCCGAGTGGGCCGGTGGTCGTTTCGACGCCCGGCGTGTGGCCATACTCGGGGTGGCCCGGCGTGCGGCTGCCGAGCTGCCGGAACTGCTTCAGCTCATCCATGCCGAGGCCGTAGCCGCAGAGGTGCAGCATGGAGTAGAGCAGCGCGGAGCCATGCCCCGCCGAGAGCACGAAGCGGTCGCGGTTCGGCCACTCCGGATTGGCGGGGTTGAACCGCATGATTTTGGTAAAGAGCGTGTAGGCCATCGGAGCCGCGCCGAGCGGCAGTCCGGGGTGGCCCGATTTGGCTTTTTCTACCATATCGACCGCCAGAAGCCTGATGGTGGCGACGGCCTCTTCATCGATGGAACGGGTGCGTGTCATAATCGGATCGTTTCAGGGATTGAGAGAAATCGGACGGACTCTGACAGTCAAAGTATCAACTGCCGATGGTTATCACAAAAATCGGAAACACTTGACATGCGCTCCGGTTTGGGCGGTAAAGGCAGGAATCCTAACTTGATAACAGTGCGTCGCGTTTGGCTGTATCTCTTTTCTTAACCCGATTTTTTCGCTCATGCCACTGTTTGACGGTTATGGTGTTCTTGCGGGGTCGCTGCTCCGGTATGGCTGCGATAACCGGCAGGATGAATCGCACTACTATCACTGTTCGCTTCTGGTGCGGGCGCGGGCTGCTGTCTATCGCTGTGTGGTGGATCTGGACAGCAAGCATCGCCGCGACGGCATTCAGTGGAAGGTCGTCGATTTGCCACAGATGCAGTCGCAACCACTGAAAGAGCGCGAGGACGGGTGGCACAGCCTTGCCATGGACGAAGCTTCGGGAGCTCTCGATTACTACCGGAGCGAGTGGCTCGGCCCATCTGAGGAGTGCGTCCGCGCCGGGCGCGAAGCGTCGGCGGGCAAGTATTGCTGGAAGTATGGTACCGGGCACGATGCGTTTCGCGACCTTGAACCGCTGCTGCGGCGCGGGCGCAGAATCTTTGTCTTCGGCGAGCCGTTCCGCAATGGCAAGGGGGTACACAATATCCATCAGAACCAGGGCGACCCGCCCGGCAGCCGGTGGGCAGCGGAGAACGGCCCGTGGCAGGATGGTGCGGTAATGGTCGAGCGACCGGACGGATCGGTGGCGGCATTTCTCAGCAAGTTCAGCACCCAGCGGTTCTGCGTTGACGAAGTGTGCGCTTGAGCTTTCCCAGAGGCGGTGTTATCTTTTCCCGAACCCTGTTTTTCAACGATCAGAAAGGAGATTGATATGAAAGGATATTCTGGTTTCCGGAGAGTGACGATCATGACATTGGCGTTGCTGTGTTGCGCTTTTCCCGCCACTTCGCTTCAGGCTGGCGAGACTGGTATTGCGGTATCGGCGTCAAGCACGGTAACCTACGATCCCGATACGGCTGAATTCACGACGACAGTTGAATCGACCGACAAGGATGCGGCCAAAGCCGCGGCAAAGGTTGCAACGCTCTGGAGTTCGCTCCAGCAAGAGTTGCGCAAGGTCGGGATTTCTTCTGCTGACGCCTCTTCGACAAGTTACACGGTGAGCCCCGAGTGGGAATGGAACAGTTCGAATGGCAAAAGGGAGTTCAGGGGATACAAGGCCCGGCATGTCGTCAGGGTTGTGGTGCGTGATCTCGGCAAGCTTGGCGGCGCGATCGACGCGGTGGTCGGCGCGGGAGCTGGTACGGTCGATGGACTCAGCTACTCCTCCTCCAGGTTCGAGAGCCTCCGCACACAGGCGCTGGAAAATGCCGTGAAGAGCGCAAAGCATGATGCCGAGGTGATGGCAAGGGCCGCTGGCGGGCGTCTCGGTCAGCCTCTGGAGCTTCAGTACGGCCAGCCGCAGTCCGACTATCCCGTGATGCGCGCCGCGATGGCCGAAGGGCTCAAGGCGGCTCCGGCGCCTACCGACGTCGAGCCGGGTGAACAGAAACTCACGGTGTCGGTCAGCTCCCGCTGGCAGTTCGTTTCGGGAAGCGGGAAGTAAGGCAAGAAGGGGAGCGGGTTTCCGGCGGAGATCCGCTTTTTCCATTCCATACAGGTGCGGCAACGGTTTTCACCACCATGATGCGTGATGGCTATGAAAAAGGACATCCTTGAGCGGTATGACCGTTTGGACGACGGCCGGGTCGTCATCGACGTCTATGCGTCGAAGGTGGAGGAGCTGTACGAGGATTTCGACAAGCAGGCGCCATTTCACCGCAAAGACCTCGACGAGGAACTCGCCGCTTACCTGCTCGACTGCGTGCGTGAAATAGGCCGGGTCGATTTCATCATCCGCATTACGCTCGACGCTGTTCCGTCCGGCGAGCTTCAGGAGCGTATCAGGACGAGTTTGAGAAAATTCTTTATCTACCAGCGCGGACTGGAGTCGGCCTCGATGCAGCAGCTGCTGAGGAAATCCCTGTTCTTTTTTCTTCCCGGCATGGTGCTGCTTTTTTTTTCGTTATGGTTTGGCGGGGGCATGATTCCGGACGTGCGGCAGCTCGTTTACGAACGGGTGCTGGTCGAGGGCGTGACCATTGCGGCCTGGGTGTCGATCTGGGAGTCACTGAGCATTCTCATGTTCAACTGGTGGCCTGCAAGGCTGCGGATCAGGCTGAACTCCCGCATCGCTGATGCTGAAGTGCAGTTTCAGAGCCATCCGGGCATCCGGCGCTGAATGGCGCGCCGGACGGCTTCATGTGGGCTGACTTTTTTGTCGCAACGAAAAAAGCTTTATCTTTACTGAATTTTATAAAAAAAGCCAGCCGGACTTCTCATGCACGGCCACAGCGCAGAAGCATGATCTATTCCTTCCTTTCCTGTCTGTTTGTCGCCGGCTTTATGAAACGACTCAACGATCACTATGACGCGGGCTCATTTCCTGCGCTATGAGGAACATGTGTATGAAAAAAAGAGGAATCGCATTGACGCTGATGCTGTTCATGGCTTTGCCCGCGACCAGCCGCTCAGTTACCCTTGATGACCAGCCGGTAGCCCGGCGAATGTCTTTGGCCATCAACTCCATCGAACAGAACAGCGACATTGATCCACAAGCCCTTCGACTTGCCCTGCAGGGCTATTTCAATCTGAAACGCCAGGGGCTTATCCGCCGTGAAGGCCTCATTACGCTCATCGATTTCGACAAACCTTCCGACTGTAAACGTCTTTTCATCATCGATATCAATAGCGGAACAGTCATTCAGACTGCGCTTGTCGCTCACGGCAGAGGGAGCGGTGATATCATGGCGACCAGTTTCTCTAACCAACCCGGTTCGAACAAGAGCAGTCTCGGATTCTATCTGACCGAAAATACCTACACCGGCAAAAACGGTTACTCCCTTGTGCTGAAAGGTCTCGATCAGGGAATCAACGACAAAGCCGAACAGAGAAGCATCGTGATCCACGGCGCGGATTATGTTTCCGAAGAGTATATCAGACAAAACGGTCGTCTTGGCCGCAGCCTGGGGTGCCCTGCATTGTCGATGGATCTGTGTCCTGAGGTGATTGATCTGATCAAGGATGGAACTTGCCTCTTTATTTATCAGAAAGGACAGGAGTACGCTTCCCGGTCAGTTGTTCTCAATCCTGAACTCGCGCGCGGGGCAGGGAAGAGAGATAATCAAGCATAAGGTAATTTTTGATGGTTTTTTTAGTATTGCTCTGGTTCGCGCTGATGCCGGTCGTCAGTATTGTATCGCCTGTTCAGGCCTATGCAGCTGACAGCACCGGAATCCGTGAACTTCCTCCGGAGCAGACGGTCAATATGTATCTGAAGGGTTATCTCGACCGTCTCAACCGCCTCGATGCGACTTCCTCTTCTGGCCGCATTGAAATTGATGGTCAGTTGCAGCGGTTTTACAAAGCGCTGGATTATCGTGCCGCATGGACCAATCGCAAGGCTATTGCCCGCCTTGTCGAGCTTGTCGGCGAGTGTGGAAGCGACGGGCTCAATCCCTCCGATTACCATTACGACCAGATCAAGGAATTTGCGGCAAATCCTCCCGGATCGCCGGCATTGAAAGCGAAGGCCGATCTTTTGATGACCGACGCCCTGTTCTCGCTGATGTCGCACCTGCGCTCGGGCAAGGTTATGCCCAGGGCGCTCGATTCGAACTGGAACATCCCGGTCCCAAAGCCAGCCGCGAACTATGACCAGATGCTGATGACAGCGGTCATGGGGAGCAAGTTTCCCGAGATGATCTCGGTGTTGAGGAACCCGTCGCCCGAGTATGTGCTTCTGCGCAAAAATCTTTTACGCTACCGGAAGATCGCTGAAAACGGCGGATGGCAGCCGGTATACCAGGGGCCCAATATTGAAAAAGTCGGCCAGGTCGATAAACGTATGCCGCTTGTCCGCCAGCGTCTCATCCTGTCGGGTGACCTTGCGGCCGATAAGCCTGTCGTCCCGGCAGACAGTTCCATACCCTCCGCTGCTCCTGTGCCTTCCGATCAGGTCTACACCCAGGAGCTGTTCGATGCCGTGCTGGCCTTTCAGCAAAGTCACGGACTGTCAGCTGACGGCATCATAGGCCTCGAAACTCTTAATGCCATGAACTATCCTGCCGGGTTGCGGGCCGATCAGATTCGTGTGAATCTCGAACGGGAGCGCTGGTATGACGGTATTCTGGGCAGCACGTATGTGGTGGTGAACATCCCGGCATTCTCGGTCGAATATGTCAAGGATAACGAGGTTCGCTGGAAGTCGCGGGTTATCGTCGGAAAGCCCGGTACACAGACACCGATTTTTGCCGCCCAGGTACAATCTGTCATTTTCAATCCCCGCTGGGTGATTCCTCCGGGTATTCTGTCGAAGGAGGCCATTCCGGCGATCAGGAAGGATGTCGGCTACCTCGCAAAGCACCAGTTGACTGTTGTGGACAGCAATGGCAAACCGGTTGATCCGTCCCGGGTCAACTGGTACAGTGATGGTGGATTCCCGTACCGGCTGGTTCAGGCTTCGGGTGATGACGGCTCGCTGGGCAGAATCAAGTTCAATATGCCCAACCGTTTCACGGTCTACATGCACGACACGCCGACCAAACCGCTGTTTGAACGCAGCATGCGGGCTTACAGTCACGGATGCGTCAGGGTGGACAAGCCTTACGAACTTGCCGAGCATTTGATGCGTGATTCGGAAAATTGGAGCCTGTCGAAGATCGAGGCCGCTATCAATACCGGTAAGACACGCACGATACCTCTTACGGTCAAGGTCCCGGTCTATTTCTTTTACCAGACCGCTTTTGCCGACGGAAACAAAATCGGCTTCAGGAATGACATCTACGACAGAGACAAAGAGTTGCTCGATGCCCTTAACAGCAACAAATGGGGCCGTAGTGTAGAGGAGGCCACGCGATAGCCTGTTTGCCCGGAACCTCAAGCCATCGCCCCCATGCCATTTACCGTCACCATTGAAGTCTCGAAGCAGTTCGAGACTTCAACCTCGCCAGAGAAGGTTTTCGCACTCCTTGCCGACGTGCCCCGTTCCGCTTCGTATTTTCCCGATGTCGAAAAGCTTGAACCGCTTGGCGGCAATGCCTTCCGCTGGATCATGGAAAAAATCGCCATCGGCGACCACACCCTCCAACAGACCATCTACGCCTGCGTTTACCGCAGCGACCGCGCGACGATGAGCGTGGACTGGGTGCCCGTCGAGGGCGAGGGCAATGCGCGGGTTGAAGGTAACTGGCAGATCGAACCCGCCGGAACCGGCACGAAGGTTCAGCTCCACACCAAAGGCACGCTCGAAGTCGATTTGCCCGGATTTCTGCAATTCCTTCTTTCGCCTCTTATCGAAATCGCCTTCATCCAGAAGATCGACCGGTATATCTCGAACCTCAAGGAGACTTTCGCGAAGTAAATCCTTTTTATCGAACGAAACGGAGGGATGAATTGTATCCGGATCGAAATCGATTTTTCTGCAGGATAGACTGTGACACACAAGCACCCGCTTGCCTTACAGGCTCAGGAGCTTGTCAAGGTCGTTCTGGAATGAATTGAGGTCGTCGTAGTTTTTCGACCCGAGATTCATGTGCCCGTTATCCGCTGTCAGTTCACCCATGACGGTTTTCGAGCTGCTTTTTGCTGTATCGCTGAAATTTTCGAGAGTGATGAAGCGGTACTTCCCTCCCATTTTTACCAGAGCAGCCTGAATGCTGAGCGCCTCGAAACGCGGTTCCGGGAACGAGATCAGCACAAGGTCGTAACCGGTTTTATGAACGGGCGTGAAGGTTATACCTGTGGCGTACTCCTTGCCGAGCGGCTCTTCGACGATGTCACGGAACGGTTTTGTGTTGCCGGTGTACAGGTCGTTGAAGAACCTCGGGCCATTTTCTGAAAACAGGATTTCCGGAATGATGGCGTAATGAAGAGCGAACAGCATTTCTTTCGTGGAGCTGTCGATTTTCATGACCGTTGCCGTAGGCTCTTCACCCAGCGCCGTCGAGGGGATCGAAAAGAGGCCGCCACCCAGGGAGAGCGATGCGGAAAGCAGCAGGGTGCTGAATCGGTTTCTGTTCATCGTGCGCGGTGATCGTGTTTGATGGATGGGAGTTAGCGTTTTGCTGTTGTCAGAAGATATAACAATTGTTAATATTTTGGCAGGGTTTTCCGAAAATCTATTTATCTGGCGAGTGTTGTCCTTTCCCGACAGTTGTCAGGATCGGGATGTCAGGGATGACTTCGGTTGTTCGGGATATTTCCGTTTCTTTAGGGCATGACATGCCAACTCAAAAGCCACACGACCAATGTACGACCAACCTGAAAAGAGCCTCGAATCGGTAACAAAACTCTCGCTTCAATTCCTCGCCGAAGCTATCGGCCAGTGTCCCGCCGGACTTGAAAAGAGCGCGAATCAGGATGTCGTGTTCGCCGTGGTGGGCTTTCAGTACGGCGCGGTGCAGAGCGCGGCGTATGTAGCCGGGCTTGGCGCGGATGACTGGAACAGCATCGCCGGCGAGGTGATCGCCCGAATCAACGGTTTCGAGCAGGAGGTGGTTGCGCAATTCCTCTCCGTTATGCCGATGCTCGCCCGGAAGGAGTATCCCCCGATCACCATCGGCGGCCAGGCGATCATCCGCTTCTACAACGCCGCCACCGATGAAGAAAAGCTCACCGCCGCCGGAGCGCTGCGCGAAATTCTCCGTCAGATTGACGAAGCGTAACGGGCTGGCGTTTGGATCAGGCGCACAAAATCCGTGAAAAATTGTTAACATCAAGGTGGGCAATGCCGCTTTGTCAAGCTGGATAACAGGAGAATCGATGAATACCGCTGAAAAAATAAATAAAGCCATACAGGGACTTTCCGAGCCGATGCGTCATGAGGTGCTCGATTTTGCCGAGTTTCTCAAGCAGAAAAGAGCTGCGGGAGTTTTAAAAACAGGCAATATCGCTGAACGGATTCACAGGCATTTTGCAGGACTGGATATAGAAAATATTCCTCTTCCAGAGCGTCATGTGACCCGCACCCCTCCTTCCTTTGGCGATTGATGAGCACGTCATTTCTGATCGATACCAACGTTCTGTCCGAGTTGATGCGTTCTCAGCCGGACGTTCAGGTTCTGAACTGGTTTGAACGTCATATCGATGCTGAATTCTTCACCTCATCGATTACAAAAGCCGAGATTTTTCTCGGTATTGCATTGCTTCAAAAGGGCAAACGTCGAACGCAGTTGGAAGCAGCGGCAAAGTCAATGTTCACTGAAGATTTCTCTGGACGCTGTCTTCCTTTTGATACTCCATCGGCAGAGGTTTATGCCCGGCTTGTTGCGGACAGGCAACGTCTTGGTAAGCCGATAACTACCGAAGATGCCCAGATCGCGGCTGTCGCTCTGTCAGCCAATCTTACTCTTCTTACTCGTAATACAAAGGATTTTGTTGATATCGAGGGGCTAAAGCTTGTGAATCCCTGGCTAAAATCATGAGCTGCTTCCATGCTCAGGTCGAGATGTAAGTGCTCTTGTACGAATGCCTCATCATCAATTTTAGCCATAGCGGAATAATGCGGCCATTTGCGATTTTTTCTGCAACAACGCTGGTGACGTTTGCGCTTATGCTTGCAGCAAACATTCTGGCGTTGCCGGTGGTTTTTGATACGCAGGGTGTCGGATGGTCAGCCGCGCCTTTTCGCAGTGCTTTGGTCTTTGTAGGCTATCTGCTGCAAATACCTCTGGAGACAACCTATGCGCTTGCGGGTAATCGGTCGAATTATGGTATGGTTGTTATTGTTGTGTTGTCGGTTCTCTATGGAGTCGGAGCTGTGGGGATTTGGGCGTTTTGGGGGCGATATAGAAAGGGGCGAAAGTGAGTGCAATGCTTGAAATCACTCCGATCAGCATCGGAGGCCAGACGATTATCTGCTTAACTTATAACTTTAGCTGTGTAAGGAGAATCTAATGACTTTGGAACAAGATTTTGATAAGCATATTCGGGAACAACACCGAATTGCTAAAGAATCTACCGGGTATAAAGCACCCTACTACTGGAAAATGATCAATGAACGCGGAGCCTTACAAGCTGCTCATGATCTTCTGGTTGGTAAGATGAAGATCCACGATGGTTTAACTGAGCTCGTATTGCACGGTAGGCTCGATTTATCGCTTGAAGCTTCTGTTATAAAACCTCAATGGCGGCCCCTTTTCAGCCCTTTAGAAATCGAAACAGCCAAAACAAGGCTTAAACAACTAAATTTTCCGCTGGTTGATGCAATGGAAAATTTAGCAAGCCAAGAAATCCATCACGAACAACCTCAGAGGCGGAGCTATGAGACGAACGCCATTATGCGCGACCAATATCTACCGAAAAAGGTAAAGGAAATGTATGAATACAAATGCCAAGTTTGTGGCTTCCGGTTAGAATCCGGCGATTATTGGTATGCGGAAGCTGCACATATTCGCCCATTAGGAAGTCCGCACAATGGAACTGATATTATTGAAAATCTTCTATGTCTTTGTCCCAACCATCATAAGCTATTTGACATAGGTGGATTTTTTATTGAGGATAACTATGAAATTCCCCAACTTAAGACTTCGTTGAACGTTGACGCTATGCATAATTTAGATATTGAAGCTATTCGCTATCATCGAAATTGGTGCAAGCATAGCTAACGGTCGGTTCTGCTGCTACTCAAAAATGCTTAACAGTGTTATCAAAATTATATCGCCCTAAAACAACACCGCCCGCTTACGGTAAATCGTAAGCGTGCGGCTGTTCTGTTTTTTCAGCGAATCCCTTACGCCGGATCGTAGTTCAGCGCGGGCGCGAGCCACTTCTCCGCATCGGTGACTTCAATCCCTTTGCGGTTAGCATAGTCCTCGACCTGATCCTTGCCGATTTTGCCAAGGACAAAGTATTTCGATGCCGGGTTGGCGAAGTACAAACCGCAGACTGAGGCTGCGGGGTTCATCGCAAAGGTCTCCGTGAGCGTGACGCCGGTTGCTGCTTCGGCGTTCAGCAGGTCGAAGATGGTTGCCTTTTCGGTGTGATCGGGGCAGGCGGGGTAGCCGGGGGCGGGGCGGATGCCTCGGTACTGTTCGGCGATCAGCTCTTCGCTGCCGAGGATTTCGCCGGGGGCGTAGCCCCAGAGTTCGCGGCGCACCTTTTCGTGCAGCATCTCGGCGAACGCTTCGGCGAGCCGGTCGGCGAGCGCCTGCGTCATGATGCGGTGGTAGTCGTCGTTCTGGTCAGCAAACTCCTGCAACAGGTTCTGGATGCCGAGTCCGGCGGTCACCGTGAAGCAGCCGATCCAGTCGTTGACGCCGCTTTCGCGCGGGGCCACGAAGTCCGCCAGTGCGAGGTTGGCTTCGCCGTGCTTTTCGCCTTGCTGGCGCAGGGTGTGCAGCACGGTGCGGATCATCGAGCGCTCGTCGTCCGAATAGACGAAGATGTCGTCGCCGATGCTGTTCGCCGGGAAGATGCCCGCCACGCCTTTGATGCCGAGCAGCTTTTCGCTGGCGATCCGGTCGAGCAGGGCTTTGGCGTCGTTGAAGAGCTTTGTTGCCTCCGCGCCGACCTTCTCATCCTCCAGAATCTGCGGGTAGGTGCCGTGCAGCTCCCAGCTCCGGAAGAAGGGCGTCCAGTCGATGTACGGGCGGAGCGCGCCGACGGTGACATCCTCCAAAACCGTGACGCCGGTCTGCGCCGGTTTCTCGATGGTTTCAGCCTCCCAGTCGATCTGGAGGCGGTTGTCGCGGGCGGCATCGAGCGAGACGAACTTCTTCGCCGCCGTGCGCTCGGCGTGGCTCTTGCGCATCGCCTCCTGCTCCTCCTTCAGGGCCGCGATGTAGCTGTCGCGCTGGGTGGGGTTGCAGAGGTTGCTGACCACCGGCACGCTTCGCGAGGCGTCGAGCACGTGCACCACCGCGCCGCTGGGGTAGCAGGGCGCGAGCTTCACCGCCGTGTGCACCTTCGAGGTGGTCGCGCCGCCGATGATGAGCGGAATGTTCATGCCGAGCCGCTCCATCTCTTTGGCCACGTGCGCCATCTCTTCGAGCGACGGGGTGATGAGGCCGGAGAGGCCGAGCACGTCGGGCTTGTGTTCTGCCACCGCGTCGAGAATCTTGTCGCACGGCATCATGACGCCGATGTCGATCACGTCGAAGTTGTTGCAGGCGAGCACCACCGACACGATGTTCTTGCCGATGTCGTGCACGTCGCCCTTCACCGTGGCGAGCAGCACCTTGGCTTTGGCGCTCGTGTCGCAGTTTTTCGCCTTCTCCTCCTCGATATAGGGAATCAGCACGGCCACCGAGCGCTTCATGACGCGGGCGCTTTTGACCACCTGCGGCAGGAACATCTTGCCTTCGGCGAAGAGGTCGCCGATGTGGTTCATGCCGTTCATGAGCGGCCCCTCGATTACCTCCAGCGGACTCGGGTAGAGCTGGCGGGCCTCTTCGGTGTCCTCGTCGATGTAGTCAACGATGCCCTTGACGAGCGCGTGTTTCAGCCGCTCCTCGACCGGGGCGTTGCGCCATTCAGCGGTCTTGGCCTCGGCCTTTTCGCCGCCGTCGCGGATCGTCTCGGCGAACGCCACGAGCCGCTCGGTGGCGTCGTCGCGGCGGTTCAGCAGCACGTCCTCGACGTAAACAAGCAGCTCCGGGTCGATCTCTTCGTAAATGCCGAGCTGGGCAGCGTTGACGATGCCCATGTCGAGACCGGCGTGGATGGCGTGGTAGAGGAAGGCGGTGTGCATCGCTTCGCGCACCGGCTCGTTGCCGCGGAAGGAGAACGAGACGTTGCTGATGCCGCCGGAGACCTTCGCGTGCGGCAGGTTCTGCTTGATCCAGCGCACGCTTTCGATGAAGTCGAGCGCGTAGTTGTTGTGCTCCTCGATGCCAGTGGCCACGGTCAGCACGTTCGGATCAAAGATGATGTCCTCGGGCGGGAAGCTGACTTCCTCCGTGAGAATCTTGTAGGCGCGGCTGCAAATCTCGATGCGGCGGTGCAGGCTGTCGGCCTGGCCCTGCTCGTCGAAGGCCATGACCACCGTCGCTGCGCCGTACTGCATGATCTTGCGTGCGTGCGCTTTGAACGGCTCCTCGCCCTCCTTGAGGCTGATCGAGTTGACGATGCTCTTGCCCTGGGTGCAGCGCAGGCCGTTTTCGATCACCGCCCACTTCGACGAGTCGATCATCACCGGAACCTTGGCAATCTCCGGCTCGGAAGCGATGAGGTTCAGGAACTCGACGATCACCTTTTCGGAATCGAGCATTCCCTCGTCGAGGTTCACGTCGATCACCTGCGCGCCGTTCTCGACCTGCTGGCGGGCGATGGAGAGCGCTTCGTCGTAGTTCGCTTCCTTGATGAGTCGGGCGAACTTGCGCGAGCCGGTGACGTTGGTGCGCTCGCCGACGTTGATGAAGCCGGTGGTTTCGTCAACCACGAGCGGTTCGAGGCCGGAGAGCTTCAGCACGTGCCCGTTCGCGGGGCGCTTCCTCGGCGCGAGGTTCTTCACGGCGTTGGCGATGGCGCGGATGTGCGTCGGTGTGGTGCCGCAGCAGCCGCCGACGATGTTCACGAAGCCCGACTCGGCGAAGCCCGCGATCTGCGCGGCCATGTACTCGGGGGAGTCGTCGTACTCGCCGAACTCGTTCGGCAGGCCTGCGTTGGGATAGACGCTGACGTAGCTGCCCGCGATATTCGAGAGCGCCTCGATGAAGGGGCGCATCTGCTTGGAGCCGAGCGCGCAGTTCAGGCCGACCGAGAGCAGACTCGGCATGTGCGAAATCGAAATCCAGAACGCCTCGGTGGTCTGGCCGGAGAGGGTGCGGCCGCTCGCGTCCACCACCGTGCCGGAGACCATCACGGGTACCTGCCAGCCGGTTTTGGCCGCGTACTCCTCGATAGCGTAGAGCGCCGCCTTGCAGTTCAGCGTGTCGAACACCGTCTCGACGAGCAACAGATCGACGCCGCCTTCGTGCAGACCTTCGAGCTGGGCGGTGTAGTTATCGACCACCTCCTGGAAGGTGACGGCGCGGAAACCGGGGTCGTTCACCTCCGGCGACATGGAGAGGGTCTTGTTGGTTGGCCCTATCGAACCGGCCACGAAACGCGGCTTGTCGGGCGTCTTCGCGGTGAACTCGTCTGCCGCCGAGCGGGCAACCTGTGCCGCCGCGATGTTCAGCTCTTTGGTGAGGTGCTGCAAATGGTAGTCGACCTGCGAGATCGGGTTTGCGTTGAAGGTGCAGGTTTCGACGATGTCCGCGCCCGCGTCGAGGAACTCGCAGTGCAACGCGCGGATGATGTCGGGCCGGGTGATGACGAGAAGATCGTTGTTGCCTTTCAGCGGATGTTCGTGCGAGGCGAAACGCTCACCCCGGAAATCCTCTTCCTTGAGGCCATGTCTCTGGATCATGGTGCCCATGGCCCCGTCGAGCACGAGAATCCGTTGCTCGATCAGGCCGTACAGATTGTCGTTCATGCAGCGGCGGTTGGAGATTGGAAAAAATGATCCACAAGGTAAGCAAAAAAGCGCTCAAATCCCCATCCACCGGAAGGGTAACCGGGTCACGAAACGACCCGGTCGATGCGCTCCGAAAGCCACGAAGCGAGGAAATCGAGCGACGCCTGATCGATCTGGTGCGCCATCGGATATTCGCGATAGGTGAGGTCGGCGATCCTGTCGCGGAGCCACGCATCGGCCTGTCGTCCCCGGTCGATGGGCAGCACGTCGTCGAACAGCCCGTGCTGCACGAGGAACGGCACATTAGCGAGAGCTTCGGGTAAGGTCCCAGCCTCGGGCCGCGCATCGGGAAGCTGCCCGCTCAGCGCGAGGACGCCATGCAGCAGTTCCGGATTGCGGAAGGCCGTGAGGTAGCTCATCACCGATCCTTGGCTGAAGCCCATGAGAAAGGTTTTTTCACCGGTCGGCTGGAGCTTTTCGATGAGATGTTCGAGAAACGTCACCAGCTTTTCGGCCACCTGCCGCGCCGCCTCGCGATCAACGGTGATGCCGCCTGGCGTGAACTCGATCGGGAACCAGCCATACATCTCCGGAGCAAGCACGAGCGGCGCGCGAACGCTCACGACTCGAAGCCGCGCATCGAGATAGCTCGCCAGACTGATGAGATCCTTTTCGTTGCTGCCATAGCCATGCAGCATGACGAGCAGCGGACTTTGTTCGTCGGCGTGGCGGTTGTAATCGAGCCAGGTGAAGGTATCGCTATTGCGGGTGAGCATGGGGGGATAGGTAAGGTTGGTTTTGTAATTCGGGTAAAAATAGGTCGAAGAATCACATAAAGCAACGAACCGTTCCGTTGTCGTTGTGAGCCGCTCGTATCCGGCAGGATACCGCATACGGACAATGAACACAGCACTCCTTTGCGATGACAGGATAATGTGAGGCTTTTTAATCTGTCATTCTGAGGAGGCTTGCCGACGAAGAATCCAGTTCTTTCGAGTAGCACAGAGTCGTTTCGGCTGGATTCTTCACTGTGTTCAGAAAGACAAAAAATTTAAAGGCAAGGCATGGCAATGAATCGCCATCTTCCGAACTGTCCGGACCCGCGCTATCAAAAGGATTCCCCTCGGTGATAATCTCGCCACCAGGCATCTCGTCGCCGTCACAGCCAACCACAGGCTGCCCGTGTCAGTGAAAATATCTTTGGATGGTATGGGTTTTTTGAGGCATTAACAATTGTGATTTTCTTGTCGGGAATTTCCGAAAATATGAGTATATAAAAAGCGCCGTTGTTCAGCGCCGGTTTGGCTGGAGGGCGGAGAAAAACATGATCGATACACGCCCACATTCCTCTACCGCTGTCCTTCGACAGCCGCTATCCCGTTCTTCGCACCCGGTTTACGCCATATCGACCGACTTTCAAAATCACACAATCATCAAAGGCAAGAAACCCTCATCGTGATGCAGGAGTACACAACCAGTTCGTACCTTTTCGGCGGGAACGCTCCCTATATCGAAGAGCTGTACGAAGCTTACCTCGACAATCCGGCTTCCGTCCCGGAAAACTGGCGAACCTATTTCGATGCAATGCAGCATATGCCTGTTGACGGCGGAAGGGATAGGCCAGACATTGCTCACGGGCCTGTTCAGGCAGCTTTTGCTGAACAGGCCCGTCTCGGCCCCATCTGCCGCGTTGTGGCAAGTCCCGACGCCGAACTTGGACGAAAGCGCGTTGCCGTGCAACAGCTTATCTCCGCATACCGGAACATCGGCTCCCGCCGGGCCGATCTCGATCCCCTGAAACGCCAGGAACGAACTCCGCTGCCCGATCTCGATCCCTCCTTCTACGGTTTCTCCGACACCGACATGGGCACGGTCTTTAATACCAGCAATACCCGTTTCGGCAATGAAAGCATGCCACTCCGTGAGCTTCTCCAGAACCTTCGTGAAACCTACTGCGGCACCCTTGCCATCGAGTTCATGTACATCACCGACCAGAGCGAAAAGCGGTGGTGGCAGGCCAAATTCGAGACCATCCGGGCAAAACCCAATTTCGATCCCCCGAAAAAGAAGCACATCCTCGAACGGCTGACGGCTGCCGAGGGGTTCGAACGCTACCTTCATACGCGCTTCATCGGCCAGAAGCGCTTCTCGCTCGAAGGGGGCGAGAGCGTCATTCCGGCGCTCGACGAGATCGTCCAGCGCGCCGGAAAGGCCGGGGTGCAGGAGATCGTGATCGGCATGGCGCATCGTGGCCGTCTGAACGTGCTCGTGAACATCATGGGCAAAAATCCGGTCGATCTGTTTGCGGAGTTCGAGGGCAAGCACGCCGGTGATCTCCCTTCGGGCGACGTGAAGTACCATCAGGGATTCACGAGCGATATCTCCACGCCAGGCGGGCCGGTCAACCTCTCGCTCGCCTTCAATCCGTCGCATCTTGAAATCGTCAATCCGGTGGTCGAAGGGGCCGTCAAGGCGCGACAGGTCAAGCGCGATGACCGCGACGGCTCGCAGGTGCTGCCGATTCTCGTGCATGGCGACGCGGCTTTCGCGGGGCAGGGCGTGGTGATGGAAACCCTCAATCTCGCCATGACGAGGGGATACGGCACGGGCGGCACGGTCCATATCGTCATCAACAACCAGATCGGTTTCACCACCTCCGATCCTCGCGACAGCCGCTCGACCACCTACTGCACCGACGTGGTCAAGATGATCGAAGCGCCGGTGCTGCATGTTAACGGTGATGATCCCGAGGCGGTGGTGCTGGCCACGCAGATGGCGCTCGACTATCGGCAGGCCTTCCGGCATGACGTCGTGCTCGACATCGTCTGCTTCAGGAAGCTCGGGCACAACGAGCAGGACACCCCGGCCCTGACCCAGCCGCTGATGTACAAGAAGATCGACAAACATCCCGGCACCCGCAGGCTCTATGCCGACAAGCTCGTCTCGCAGGGGGTCATCAAGCCGGAGTTCGCCGATGCCATGAGCAAGCAGTTCCGCAAGGAGCTCGACGAAGGGCGTTACACCCCGAATCCCGTGTTGGTCAACAAAACGCTTTTTACCACCGAAACCTCCTCCGTGCCGCCGGAGTCGTCTGATACCGGTGTGCCGGTCGCCGAGCTGCAACGGCTCTCGGAGCGGATCACGAAGGTTCCGGAAACGTTCAAGCTGCATCCGCTGGTCGAGAAGGTGCTCAACGACCGCGCCCGCATGGGGCGTGGCGAGCAGTTGCTCGACTGGGGTATGGGCGAGCATCTTGCTTTTGCCTCCCTCGTCGCTGGCGGCTATCCCATCCGCATCACCGGCCAGGACAGCGGTCGTGGCACCTTTTCGCACCGCCACGCCGTGCTGCATGACCAGAAGCGCGAGCGGTGGGACTCGGGCATCTATGTGCCCCTGCAGAACATCACAGAGACGCAGGCAGCCTTCACGGTGATCGATTCGGTGCTTTCGGAGGAGGCGGTGCTCGGTTTCGAGTACGGCTATTCCATCTCGGCACCCGATACGCTGGTGATCTGGGAGGCGCAGTTTGGCGACTTCGCCAACGGCGCGCAGGTGCTTATCGACCAGTTCATCACCTCGGGCGAGGTCAAATGGGGACTCGCGTCGGGCATCACCCTGATGCTGCCGCACGGCTACGAAGGGCAGGGGCCGGAGCACTCGTCGGCGCGTCCTGAGCGCTACCTGCAACTCTGCGCTGAAAACAACATTCAGGTCTGCCAGCCCACCACTCCGGCGCAGATATTCCACCTGCTCCGGCGGCAGATGACCTCGATGATGCGCAAGCCGCTGGTGATCCTCACGCCGAAATCGCTGTTACGTCACAAGGAGGCGGTCTCGCGGCTCGACGAGCTTGCCAGTGGCGGGTTCCGCAACCTCATCGACGACCCTGTCGTCGATACAGACAGGATTACCAGGGTGCTGGCCTGCTCGGGAAGAGTGTACTACGATCTCGTGAACCGGCGCAGGGAGACGGGCGCGGAGCATGTGGCCATCATTCGCGTCGAGCAGCTCTATCCGTTCCCGGAAGAGGATCTCGCGAGGGAACTGCAACGATATCCGCGCCTCCGCGATATTGTCTGGTGCCAGGACGAACCGAAAAACCAGGGTTACTGGCGTTTCATCCAGCGCTTTTTCATGAGAAGCATGAGCCACGGGCAGATTTTCGGTTATGCGGGCCGCTTCGCATCGGCTTCGACCGCATGCGGATACGCTTCGAAACACGCGATGCAGCAGCAGGCGTTGCTCGATCAGGCTTTCGGGGATTTCGCCGTTTTTTTTAACAAATAACAACCACCAATGGCAATCATTGACGTCACCATATCGCAGCTGTCGGAATCGGTCGCCGAAGCTACGCTGGTCAACTGGCACAAGCAGCCTGGCGATGCCGTAGCCGAAGACGAGACGCTGTTTGAAATCGAAACGGACAAAGTGATCTTCGATGTTCCATCACCGGCCTCAGGCATTCTGTTCGAGATTCTTGCCGGTAACGGCAGCACGGTAACAGCCGGTCAGGTGCTGGCGCGAATCGACAGCGAGGGAATAGCCGCGCCATCGCCAGCTGCTGCGCCTTCGGCCCCGGAAACCAGACCGCAAGCCTTCCCGCAGCCCGCCTCCGGAGATGAAGCACCTCGGGAAACGCCGCTCGCCATGCCTTCGGCTGAACGGCTGATAGCTGAAACGGGCATGAATCCCGCACAGATCACCGGCACCGGCAAGAGCGGACGCATCACCAAAGGAGACGTGCTCTCGGCCATCGCCGCGGAAGCGGAAAGTGGCACTCCTGTTCCGACGCCGTCGCAGGCGCCGAAGCCGAAGCCGGTCGAGGCGCATCTCGAAGCGCCGCTGCTGACGGAGCGCCCGGAACAGCGCGTGCCGATGACCCGGCTCAGGGCGCGGATCGCCGAACGGCTCCTGCAATCCCAGGCGACCAACGCCATACTCACGACCTTCAACGAGGTGAATATGCAGCCGGTCATGACCCTGAGAAACCGCTACAAGGAGACCTTTGAAAAAGAGCATGGCGTCAAGCTCGGTTTCATGTCTTTCTTCGTCAAGGCCACGGTGCAGGCGCTGCGGAAGTACCCGATCCTGAACGCCTCGGTCGATGGCAAGGACATCGTCTATCACGGCTACTTCGACATCGGCATCGCCGTCAGTTCGCCGAGAGGGCTGGTCGTGCCCATCCTGCGCAACGCCGACCAGATGAGCATCGCCGACATCGAGCGGAAAATCGCCGACTACTCGGCCAAGGCCAAGCTTGGCGTGCTCTCGCTCGAAGAGCTGACCGGCGGCACTTTCTCGATCTCGAACGGCGGGGTTTTCGGCTCGATGCTTTCGACGCCGATCATCAATCCGCCCCAGTCGGCGATTCTCGGCATTCACGCCACCAAGGATCGCCCGGTCGTCGAAAACGGCGAAATCGTCATCCGCCCGATGAACTACCTGGCGCTTTCGTACGACCACCGCATCATTGACGGTCGTGAAGCGGTGCTTGGGCTGGTTGCCATCAAGGATGCGCTCGAAGACCCGGCGCGTCTGTTACTTGACCTTTAAGCAAGAAAGAAACACTCTATGACCATGCAATTCGACGTACTTGTCATCGGCGCCGGACCCGGCGGCTATATCGCGGCGATCCGCGCCGCCCAGCTTGGCTTTTCCGTAGCCTGCTGCGAATTCAATGCTTACGACAGCCCCGATGGCGACCCGCGCCTCGGCGGCACCTGCCTCAATGCGGGCTGCATTCCGCTCAAGGCACTGGTCGCCTCCTCGGAAGCCTTCGAGCATGTGACCCACAACTACGCCAGCCACGGCATCAAGGTCGGCGATGTGAGCGTAGACATCCCGCAAATGCAGCAGCGCAAAGATGAGATCGTCACCAAAATGACCTCGGGCATCCAGTTTCTGTTCAGGAAAAACCGGATCACGCTGCTCAAGGGACGCGCATCGTTCGCGGGCAGAACCGAAGAGGGGGTCAGGCTCACCATTCGCAGCAAAGAGGAGCAGGAGGAGATCGTCGCCCGGAACGTCATCATCGCCACCGGCTCGAAGCCGAGGGAGATACCAAACGTGAAGGTCGATAACCTCTCGATCTGCGACAATGAAGGGGCGCTGAAATTCACCGAAGCGCCGAAAAAGCTCGGCGTCATCGGTGCGGGCGTCATTGGTCTCGAACTCGGCTCCGTCTGGCGCAGGCTCGGTGCTGATGTCACCGTGCTCGAGGTCATGCCGTCGTTTCTCGCCAGTGCGGATGAGAGCGTTTCACGCGAAGCCTCAAAGCTCTTCCAGAAACAGGGGCTACATATCAAACTCGGCGTCAGGATCGGCCAGGCGAAACTCACAGAAACCGGTGTGACGGTGGCCTATACCGATGACCAGGGAGCCGAACATCTGCTCGAATGCGACAAGCTCATCGTCTCCGTCGGGCGCGTGCCGAACACCGAACAGCTCGATCTCGAAACGGTCGGCTTGCAAACCGACGAGCGCGGCTTCATTCCCGTCAACGCCCAGTGCGCGACGGCGGCTCCGGGCATCTATGCGATCGGCGATGTCGTGCGCGGCCCGATGCTGGCGCACAAAGCCGAGGATGAAGGGGTGATGGTTGCGGAGCTGCTGGCTGGGCAGAAGCCCCACGTCAACTACGACACCATGCCGTGGGTCATCTATACCACGCCTGAAATTGCCTGGGTCGGCAAGACCGAGCAGCAGCTCAGAAGCGAAGGACGCGACTACCGGTCAGGTCAGTGCCCCTTTGCGGTAAACGGCCGGGCGCTCGGACTCGGCGACTCGCAAGGGTTCATCAAGATGCTGGCCGACGCGAAAACCGACGAGATTCTCGGCGTGCACATCATCGGCGCGAATGCATCGGATCTGATTGCCGAAGCGGCGCTCGCCATGGAGTTCCGCGCAGCCTCCGAAGACATCGCCAGAACCTGCCACCCGCACCCGAGCCTGTCGGAAGTGATGAGAGAGGCCGCGCTTGCCATCGACAAGCGAGCGCTCAACATCTGAACCTGTTCTCGTCCCCCGGTTCGCTGCATGACATGCCGGGGGACGATTACGACGGGGGCATCACTCTACCGTCGAAATATCCGCCGGATTCACCTTGGTAATAATTCCCCCGCCGAGCACTTCGTCGCCGTCATAGAAGACCACCGCCTGCCCGCAGGCTACGCCTTGCTTTGGTTCGCGGAAGGTCACTCGCGCGCGGTTTTCTTCGAGTGGCTCGACTGAGCAGAGGCTCTGCCGGTCGCGGTAGCGGATTCGCGCTTCGGCTTCGAGAGACTTATCCGGCGTGGCGATGCCGATCCAGTTCATGCCGGAGGCGATGAGGCTGTGGCATTCTAGATCAGCTTTGCTGCCAACATGAATGCGATTATGCGCGGCATCGATTTTCGTCACGTAGACAGGCTCGCCGGTTGCGATGCCGATGCCGCGCCGCTGGCCGATGGTGTAGAACGGGTAGCCGCGGTGGTGGCCGATCACCTTGCCCGCCTGATCGACAATTTCTCCGCCCGCAACTCTCGCTTCGAGGCCGGGAATCGCGTTCGCCAGATACGCGCAATAATCGTCGTGCGGCACGAAGCAGATCTCCTGGCTCTCCTTCTTTTCCGCCGCATGCACGTCGAACGACCGGGCCAGCTCCCGCACTTCGGGCTTGGTGTAGTCGCCGAGCGGAAACAGCGTTTGCGCAAGCTCAGTCTGTGTCAGCATCCAGAGGAAATAGCTCTGATCCTTCTCGGGATCGACTCCTTTGCGAAGCCGCGTCACGCCGTCGCACAGCTCAGTGCGGGCATAGTGGCCGGTCGCCACGAGATCGGCACCGAGCATACGCATCGCCTCGAACAGCCCGAACCACTTGACGGTTTTGTTGCACACCATGCAAGGATTTGGGGTCCGTCCGGCGAGATAGTCGTCATGAAAGTAACCGATCACATCCCGGGTGAACTTCGCGCTCAGGTTCAGCGTGAAGAGCGGAAAATCAAATTCCTCGTGGTCGCTGATTCGCATTGTCGATGGCGTCAGCACCGGAGCATCGTCCGGAGTATCGAGTACCCGGATGTTCAGCCCCGTTACGCGGAATCCCTGCCGGACGAGCAGGCAAGCCGCCGTCGAGGAATCGACGCCTCCCGAGAGGCCGATGATGACATGTCGCTTTGAGTTCATGGGGTATGGGCTGTTATTTCGGGGAAACTTACAGTTTTTTTGATTGTCTGGCTGATTTTATAGCCCTAAAATAGGGCATCTCTTAAAAGCCATTCAGCATCTAAGTTGTTTCGCTGAAAACGAAACAGGAGATATTTCAAATTATTTTTTTTGCCCTGCCTTATTTTTCCGGAAAAATTTGCTGCGGTATTTGTGGTCAATCTGAATGAGTATCAACGTGACACCGATCATTACGCCCATGTCTTTTGATGACGGGCAGGCTGTTATCGATATTTTCAACTACTACGTGGAGCACTCGTTTGCCGCTTATCCGGAAACGGTGGTGCCCTATGAGTTTTATGAGACTTTTCTGAAGATGTCTCAGGGATTTCCCAATGGGGTGCTGAGGAGGCAATCCGGTGAAGTTGCCGGTTTTGGAATGCTTCGGCCATACAGTCCGATGGCGACCTTTTCGGGTACGGCGGAAGCTACCTATTTCATCAAGCACGAACACACCGGCCAGGGACTTGGTACTTTGCTTCTTGGTTATCTGACTGATGGCGGAAAAAAGATGGGTCTCAAGAGTATTCTTGCCAGCGTCTCTTCACTGAATGATGCCAGCATGAAATTCCACTTGCGACACGGTTTTGTGGAATGCGGCAGGCTCAGAAACATTGGCCGGAAGCATGGTCAGGTTTTCGACGTCGTGTACTATCAAAAAATGCTGTAGCACAGTCAGGAAGCATTCATTTCCATACAGCAATCATTACCCGCCAATGCCGCCACCCTCTGCGCTTGACGTTTACAGCAGTACGCCCTTGAGTAGCAGGGAAGCGACGCTGAAGTAGATGACGATTCCGGTGACGTCAACGAGCGTGGCCACGAATGGCGCTGACGAGGTGGCCGGGTCGAGACCGAGGCGTTTGAGCAGCATCGGCAGCATGGAGCCGGCGAGTGTGCCCCAGAGCACGATGCCGATCAGGGAAAAGCCAACCGTAATGCCGATCAGCAGCCATACGGTAGTGTAATGGCCGAGGAGCATTGCCCAGAGCACCACCCTGACAACGCCGATGACGCCGAGAATGCCGCCCAGCATCAATCCCGACAGGATTTCACGCCGCATGACTTTCCACCAGTCGTGTATACTGATCTCGCCGAGCGAGAGCGAGCGGATGATAAGCGTAGCGGCCTGCGAGCCGGAGTTGCCGCCGCTTGAAATGATCAGCGGGATGAAGGTTGCCAGTACGATTGCTTTGGCCAGCTCTCCCTCGAAATAGGTCATGGCCGATGCGGTGAGCATTTCGCCGAGGAAAAGCACCACCAGCCAGACGGCGCGTTTGCGTACCAGCTCGGGCAGCGGCACGTCGATATACGGCTCTTCGAGGGCTTCGATACCGCCGAATTTCTGGATGTCTTCGGTCTCCTCCTCTTCGGCGACGTCGAGCATGTCGTCAACCGTGACGATACCGATCAGGTAGCCGTTCGAATCGACAACCGGCAGCGCGACCCGGTCGTAGCGCTTGAAGGTTTCGAGCGCGTCTTTCTGATCCTGTGTGGCCGTGAGGGTGATGATCTTGTCCTCGTCGATGATCTCCTCGACCTTTTTGTCAAGCGCCGAAAGCAAGAGGTCGCGGGCGAGCATTTCGCCGACGAGCTTGCCGTGATCATCCACTGCGTAGATGACGTTCAGCGTTTCGCTTTCGTGGCCGTAGGTGCGGATGTATTCGAGCACCTTGCCGATTTCCCAGTCCTTTTTGACGCTCAGGAAGTCCGGCGACATGAGGCGCCCGACGCTGTCCTCGGCGTAGGCGAGCAGCGTCTTGGCGATCTTGAACTCTTTGAATGAAAGCAGCTTGATCAGCTCCTGCGCCACCGGGCCGGGCAGCTCTTCGAGCAGCGCCGTGCGGTCGTCAGCCGACATGCTGTTGAGGATGTGGGTGACATCCTTTTGCGTCAGGGCGTTGAGCAGGTTCTGCTGGGCGTCGAAGTCGAGGTACTCGAAGGTTTCGGTAGCCACGTCTTTGGTGAGCAGCCGGAAGAGAATTGCCTGCTCGTTTTCGGGCAGGTCGGAAATCAGTTCGGCCAGGTCAACCGGGAGCCAGTCGTCGAAGAGGCGTTGCAGGGCGCTGAAGTTTCTCTGTTCGATCAGCTCGCGAATTTCGGGAAGGATAGGAGTGCCGATCATGGCTGGCTTGAGGTTGACTTGATGGATGTTCCCTCGTGTAACCGTATGAGCCTAAAAAAGGAAAATTTAACTACTTTCCAACCCTTTTTTCCTCTTTTTTGGCGGCGCGTCGGATTGTGTTTTCGAAATATGCGGCGAACCGGCTATGAACTTTCTCCACAGGAGATCAGTACTGCGCGAAATGCCGATGCGCGGGCTTGTGCCGATCAGCTCCGGCGGTATGTCCGGAGCCTCTTCGAGCCAGCAGATGTCGCCGAGCAGGCTCTCGCCATAATGCACCGGGCCGAGGCCGAGCGCCTGGGTGAGCTTGCCGGGGCCGCTCATCAGGGCTTGCTTGTCCGTCGTCTTTCGCCGTTCCTTCATCCATTCGATGCCTTCGATTGGTTCCATAGCCCGGAGCAGGACTGCGCCAGCTATGCCCTCCTGTTCCGAGACGATGTTCGCCAGATAGTGGCAGCCGTAGGAGAAGTAGATGTACAGGTGGCCGGGTGGGCCGAACATCACGTGATTGCGCTCTGTCATGCCGCGCCATGCGTGGCAGGCCTCGTCGCCATCGCCGAGGTAGGCTTCGGTTTCGACGATCCGCCCTTTGGTCACCCGGCCCGATGCTTCGTGGTGGACGAAAATCTTGCCGAGCAGCCGCTCGGCAAGCAAGATTGTTGGCATCTGGTAAAAATCGGCGTCAAGCCTTTTCATGGGTCGATATTCCTGTTTGCAAAAGTTTATGCAAGTATTATACTAATACAACGTGTCGCTGAAGAAGATTAACCGCTTGAATATTTTTCATTTCGCTGGCTACGGGGTACATGGGCAGAGTAATTGCGATTGCAAACCAGAAAGGCGGGGTCGGTAAAACAACCACCTCGGTGAATATTGCGGCTTCCATTGCGATATCCGAATTCAAAACGCTCCTGATCGACATCGATCCCCAGGCCAACGCCACTTCGGGTTTTGGTCTCGAAACCGGGGATGAGATCGAAAACACCTTCTACAATGTGATGGTGAACGGCGGGGAGATTCGCGATGCGATCAAGCCTTCCGGTCTCGAATACCTCGACGTTCTGCCCTCGAATGTCAACCTTGTTGGCATGGAGGTGGAGCTGGTCAATATGCGTGAGCGGGAGTACGTTATGCAGAAGGCCTTGAAGCAGGTGCGCGACCAGTACGATTACATCATTATCGACTGTCCGCCCTCGCTCGGTCTCATCACGCTCAACTCGCTCACCGCCGCCGATTCGGTGCTCATTCCGGTGCAGGCCGAGTATTACGCGCTTGAAGGTTTGGGCAAGCTGCTGAACACCATTAGCATCGTGCGGAAGCATCTGAATCCGAAGCTCGAAATCGAGGGGGTTCTGGTGACCATGTTCGATGCCCGGCTCAGGCTTGCGACACAGGTCGCCGAAGAGGTCAAGAAGTTTTTCAAGGAGAAGGTCTACAAGACCTACATTCGCAGGAATGTCAGGCTTTCGGAGGCTCCGAGTCATGGTATGCCGGCGCTTCTGTACGACGCCCAGAGTATTGGCTCTAAAGACTACCTCGATCTTGCGCAGGAGATCTTCGAGCGCGACGGCAACATCAGGAAATTCAAAGTTCGGCAGCAGTAGGTGGCCGGTTAATTGTGAGGATATGTCTAAAAAAGCACTGGGCAGGGGTCTGAAAGCACTGATCTCCGAAGAGGGCTTTGCAGCCGCCGAAAAAGCCGAAGAGACTGAAAAGATGCAGGATGGCGCCATCGGCAGCCTGCCAGTTGAAAAAATCAAGGTCAATCCTTTCCAGCCTCGCCAGACTTTCGAGGAGACGGCGCTCAACGAGTTGCGCAATTCGATCATCGAAAACGGCGTGATCCAGCCGGTAACGGTCTGCCGCGATGGAGAGGGGTACCTGCTCATCAGCGGTGAACGCCGGCTGCGCGCGGTCAAGTCCGCCGGATTCAAGTTCATTCCCGCCTACGTCATCGAAGCGCACGAGGACGCCAGCAAGCTCGAACTCGCCCTCATCGAGAACATCCAGCGGGAAGACCTCAACGCCATCGAGGTCGCGCTTGCGCTCCGAAGTCTGGTGACCAAATGCAACCTCACGCAGGACGAAGTCGCCCAGAAGGTTGGCAAGAACCGCTCCACGGTCGCCAATTTCCTGCGTCTCCTGAAGCTTCCGCGCCAGATTCAGGACAGCATTCGCACTCGCGAAATCTCCTCCGGCCACGCCCGTGCGCTCATCAATCTGCCGAGCGAGCACCTTCAGCTCAAGGTTTGGCGTCAGATCATGGCACGGCAGCTTTCGGTGCGCCAGACCGAAGCGCTGGTCAACAACATGTTCAAGGACAAACCGAAAACGGCGAGTCCGGCTCCAGCACCTCGGGCCGTGCAGATCGACCAGATCGAGGGCCGCCTCAGGGAGCGGCTCGCCACCAAGGTCAGCCTTGTCGAAAAGAAGGGGGGACAGGGCGAGATTCACATCAAATATTTTTCAGGCGAAGATCTCGACCGGATACTCGAACTGATCGGTCAGTGAGTGCCTGGAGCAATTACCAGAAGTACAAGAACAAGCTGAGATTATGAATATCACACTGGTCGGCAATGGCCGCATGGGCCGTCAGATAGCCGACGTCGTCGCCGCCTCGGGTGCACATGTCGTCAACCGTGTGCTCGATGTCAACGACACCATCGATGCCGCTGCGTTCAGCGGGTCGGACGTTATTATCGATTTTACCGTCAGGAGCGCATTTCTCGCCAACTATCCGGCGCTGATTGCCTCCGGCGTGCCGGTCGTGGTGGGCACCACTGGCTGGGACGACTTGATGCCGCAGGTTCGCGAAGAGGTCGTAAAGGCTGGGAGCACGATGTTCTATTCGGCGAACTACTCGCTTGGCGTCAACATCTTTTTCCGGACGCTGCGCGAGGCCGCGCGCCTGATTGCGCCGTTTGAGCAGTTCGATATCGCGCTTTCGGAGCAGCACCATACCGGCAAGGCGGACTTCCCGAGCGGCACGGCGATCAAGGCTGCCGAGGAGATTCTGAATTCCAATCCCCGCAAGCGAACTATCGTTCGCGAGCTTCAGGACGGCAGGAAATTGCAGAGCGATGAATTGCAGGTCGCCTCGATTCGTCTGGGCTCGGTGTTCGGCGTGCATTCCGCGATTATCGATTCGGAATCGGACACCATCGAACTGACCCACACGGCAAAAAATCGCACCGGCTTCGCCTCGGGCGCCGTTCGCGCCGCCGAGTGGCTTGTCCAGCGTCACGCTGTGTCGCCCGGTTTCTATACGATGGACGATTTTCTGAACGATCTTTTTTCTGCCTGAGATGGTCGTCGAAACTGTGCCGGGTCGTCCATCGAAAGTATCGGCGCTGCTCGGCGGCGCGGTGCTGCTCGTGCTGACGACGACGCTGCCCTATCTGACCCTGATCAACGCATTTCTGTTTGCCGGTATCATAATTGCCGGCGCGGTGGCGGCGTGGTACTACATCATGCGTAACCAGATCCGGCTAGAGCCTGGCGAGGCCTTCGTACTTGGCGCGATGAGCGGGTTTATCGGCGGCGCGCTGTCGGTGCTTGTCGCATACCTGCTGGAGAGGTGGTTCGGTTACATTCCCGGTCTCGAAAGTCTCCGGCTTCTGGTTGCATGGGCGACCAGCCTGGCTCCTGAAGACGCCGAAACGTTCCAGCAAATGCTGGCGATGGTGACCGCGCCGAAAGATATTGCTCTCTCCGATCTGCTCGTGAGCATGATCCTGACCGGAATGTTTTACGCTCCCTTCTCCGGTCTTGGCGGTCGTGTGACGGTGTTTTTCCTGAAGCGGCAGGCAAGAAAGAGGTGACGGGTGACATGTGATGTGCAGGGGCGACCGGTTGGTCGCCCTTTTACTTTTCAGCCAGCTTGCGGTACCAGCTTCGGTCGATCTTGGCTGAGCCGGGGATGGTCTGCCACTCCTGAATGCGATGAAACGCCAACGGTGTTTTGAGCTTGCCGAGCGTGCTTTTCAGGCTGGCGATGATTGTGGCATCGTCAGGCGCGTCGTTCCGGGCTTTGACCCACGCCACAGGTCTCATGCCGTACTCGGCATCGGGCGCTGGAACCACCACAGCCTCTTCGATGCCTTCGATTGAGGTCAGCGCTTTTTCGATCTCTTCGGGGTGGATGTTCTCGCCGCCCGAGATGAACATGCTGTCCTTCCTGCCGAGCACGGTCAGCCACCCGTCTTTCGACAGCTCGCCCATGTCTCCTGTGTGGAACCATCCATTTTTGTCTCGCGCCTCGCGCAATTCTCCATTATCGAGATAGCCCATGAAAAGGCACTCGCCTTTGACGAGAATTTCGCCGTCCACTGAAATTGCAACCTCACGGTAAGGTAGCACTACGCCGCTGTTGCCTTGCGTCTCGGTGACCGGCCCTGGCGAGGTGGTGACCTGCGTACTCATTTCGGTGGAGCCGTAGGTGAGGTAGAGCGGTACCCGTTCGCAGATCGCCTCGCGCAGGAGCGGGGCGCTGACCGCGCTGCCGCCGAGCAATAACGCCCTGAGGCTTCGCAGGCGCTCCGGGCCGCCGTCGGCGCGGAGCATCCGGTAGAGCTGCGTCGGCACGAGCGAGAGGTGCGTGACGGGGAAGCGTGTGAGAGACTCAGCAAGCGCCGCATCCGGCGACGGCACGGCCAGCGCGCCGCCTCCGAGGAGGCATTTGAAAAGCATCGAGTAGCCGCCGACGTGGTAGAGCGGGAGCGAAAGCAGCCAGCAGTCGCCCGGCCCGAAGGGCAGGTTTTGTGCGGAGCCTTTCGCACTGAAGTAATGGTTGTTGAGGCTGTGCATGGCGGCCTTCGGCTTGCCGGAGCTGGCCGAGGTGTGGATGATCGAGACGGGCCGTTCCATCTCCGTCGCAGCGGTGAAGGTCGCACCCGTTCGGACGAGCGCGTCGGCGACAAACGCTTCGAGCTTCGCTTCATCGAGCGTCATCGCCGGATTCAGCCGCGCGAGCACGCCGTCGATGTGGCTTGCCGGAAAGCGGTGGTTCACCGGCGCGGCGACTGCGCCCATGCGCACGAGCGCCATCAGCGCGAGCACGAGCGCCGGGCTGTTCGGCGCGACAAGCGCGACGATGTCGCCGCGCCGGATGTCGGTTTCCTCGAACGCGGCGGCGATGCGAGCCGTATCCGTATCGAGACCGTCAAACGACCAGATGTGTTCTTCGGTGATGATGGCGGGCTGGCTGCCGAAGGTTGGTGCGGCCTGGGCTACAAGGTCCATGACTTGACGGTTTCGATCATTTCGGGTCTCACGCGCAAGCTGTCGCGCCATGCGGCCATTGGATCGGCGAAGCCGTCCAGCGCTGAAAAGGGTGTTTCGGTGAGGTCGCGGGCAAGGAAACTCGCCGTGTCGAGACCTGAGGCTGCCGGAGCTGGCGACGAGACGGCGGCCATCAGCGCGTAGAGACCGAGGCTGATGCTGCTCTCGAATGCCGAGCTGTAAACCGCCTGCAACCCCATCCGGTGCGCCTTGGCCGCGAGGTCGAGCGATTTTGCGATGCCGCCAATGCAGTTCGGCTTGAGCACGAGCGCGCCAAGCGGTACCGGTCCGATCCGGTCGAGCAGCTCCGGGCGCTGCCAGAGCGACTCGTCGAGCGCGGACGGCAGGCCGGTGGCGGCGTGGAATTCGGGGATGAGCGCCGCGTTTTTCAGCGGCTCCTCAATGTACGAGATGCTTCCGTGCGGCAAGGCTTTGCCGAACCCGACCGCCTCGTCGAGTTCAAGCGACTGGTTCGCGTCGAGGCGCAATTCCGCCTTTCCGCCGAACGCTTCGTGAAGTGCGCGGATACAGGCGACGGCTCCGTCGAGCTCTCCTTTGCGCACCTTCAGCTTGAAGGCGCGGAATCCCTCGGCGTAGCGCTTCGTGGCGCGGTCGAGTACTGCCACTGGATCACCGGCCAGCAGCGCGTTGACTGGGATTTTCGATGCTGGCGGGAAGGCATCGAGAAAAGCGGGCAACGAGCCTGTTTCGATAGTTTCGAGGTTGACAAACGCTATTTCGATGCCGGTCGCCACCGACGGAGGCAGCGCTGCCTCGTCGAGCAGGCGTTGCCGATCATCGGATGTGTTCCGGTCGAGTCGTGAAAGTTCGGGAATGAATGTGGCAAGAGCCTGCAAGGCCTCGTCGAGCGACTCGTCGTGCAGGCCGGTGAGCGGAGCGACTTCGCCATACGCGGTCGCCCCCTCGTGTTTCAGTCGCAGGAGCAGCCCCTCGCGTTTGGCGAGGAGCACGCCCCTGACCGTGACCGGTGCAACAAACGGAAGTTCATACCGGCAGATGTCGGCATGAAGTGGTTTCACGGGCGTTTCGGGAATTTGCCGAAATCGGGCTTGCGCTTCTCGACGAAGGCGTTGCGCCCCTCCTGCCCCTCTTCGCTCATGTAGTAGAGCAGCGTGGCGTTGCCTGCAAGCTCCTGCAAACCGGCCTGACCGTCACAGTCGGCGTTGAGCGCAGCCTTCAGGCAGCGGATGGCGAGCGGCGAGTTGGCGAGAATTTCGCGGCACCACTGCACGGTCTCCTCTTCGAGGCGTTCGAGCGGCACGACGGTGTTGACCAAGCCCATGTCGAGCGCCTCTTGCGCGTCGTACTGGCGGCAGAGGTACCAGATTTCGCGGGCCTTTTTCTGACCGACCAGACGCGCCATGTAGCTCGCGCCCCAGCCGCCGTCGAATGAGCCGACGCGTGGGCCGGTCTGGCCAAAGCGGGCGTTTTCCGCCGCGATGGTGAGGTCGCAGAGCATGTGCAGCACGTGGCCTCCGCCGATGGCGTAGCCCGCCACCATTGCGATGATCGGCTTCGGGCAGGTGCGGATGTCGCGCTGGAAATCGAGCACGTTGAGCTTGTTCACGCCTTTTTCGTCGGCGTATCCTGCGTTGCCGCGAATCTTCTGGTCACCGCCGGAGCAGAAGGCCAGGTCGCCCGCGCCGGTCAGGATGATGACGCCGATCTGGCTGTCGTTACGCGCATCCTGCAACGCTTCGATCATCTGATCCACCGTCTGCGGGCGGAACGCATTGCGCCGTTCCGGGCGGTTGATGGTGATCTTGGCGATCCCCTCGGCCTTGTGGTAGAGAATGTCGGAGTACTCCCCGGCTGTAATCCAGTTGACTGTGCTCATATTGAAAGTCTCGATGGTAGTTGATGAAAATCGGTGTTGTTCCGGCTCTACGGGCAAAAGAATTGAAATATAAACAATCCCCATTGATTAGAGAGGCGCGACGGAGGAATGGGACTTATAGGTCATCGAGGGAAATTCTGTTGTGGGCATGAGTTTCGATAAACCGCTCCACGCTCGCAAGAAAACGCTCCGGCTCCTCGATGTGCAGCGTGTGGCCGCAACCTTCGAAGTATTCAAGGCGCGATTCTGGACAAAGCTCCGCCATCCGGCGGCCGATTTCCACGTACTTCGCATCCTTTTCGCCGACGCAGAAGAGCATCGGCAGGCGGTTGTCGGGCAGCTCGTCCCAGAATGATGGCTGGTTGCCTGTGCCGAGCAGGCGCAGCGCGCGGGCGAGATTTTGCGGTGTACCCTGCTTGCGTTGCGCCTCGACCTCGCGGAACAGCGAGTGGCTTTTCAGCGTCGAAAAAAGCGGCTGGTCGTACCAGAACCCGATGAACCCCTCGAAATTCCGCTCGATCTTGCGGGCGATTCCCTCGTCGCTTTTCCGGCGCGATGCTCGCTCCTCGTCCGTCTGTAGTCCAGGCGACGACGACACGATTATTGCCTTCGAGAACAGCTCCGGATAGCGCAACGCCAGCGCCAGCCCGATCCGGCCGCCCATCGAATAGCCTACCAGCACGCACGGCCCGGCGTTTAACCGCTGAATCTTCCCGGCCAGCGCTTCGACCGTTTGTATGAAAAACAACTCCGAATCGCCATCCGCCGGAATTCCGGCCTCCCCATGCCCCGGCAGATCGACGAGGAGGCTGCAAAAGCGATCTTCAAGCTTCCGGGCAAACGAAAGCCAGTCGCTCCCCGAACCGAGGAATCCATGCAGGAACACGATTTTCGGCAGCGCCGGGTCGCCGACGGTGGTGAGGTGGAGGGGAATGGTGGTCATCGCTGTGGTGATTTCAGGCCGTTCGCTTTTTTATTAATATATGACAACGCCACAAAGAGCTGTTTTTTTGAACCCGGAAATTGCACAGTCATGGGCAACATAGATGATTACCGCACCGGCGAAATTGTCGAGGGGATCAGAAAAGCCGAGACGGTTCTCGATGATCGGGTGACGGTTGCAGCTGGTGATCCCGTTTTCGAGCGCATTCGGGAAAAGATCGTTGCATTCAGGCCTGTCTGGATCACGACGGAAAAAGCGGTTGAGCTGATCCGGCGCGCGGAGATTGTTGCGGTTGGTGAACGTGTCTGTCGGGCGCTGCATCCGGAATCTCCGGAGACGCAGACGGTGTTTCTCGATGGGCTTGCCGGGGCGATGGCGGAAGCTGGAAAAGCCGAAATCGTGACGGCGGCGGAGGCGGCGCAGGTCATCAACCGGCAGGCTCACCACCGGATCATCGCCTCAATGGTTAGCGGCAACTACCTCGAACTCTGCGCGGCCTGGCCGAAGGACTGCGTTTTCTGCCGGGCGGAGCGAGCCGGGATCAATTGTTTCGGTTTGTCTCGGGACTCTCTAATCTGAAACGGTCCTTCCAATGGCTTCCGATCTATCGTTTGTCGAATATGCCTGCGAGCAGATGGGGGCGGCGGGCGCGATCACGTTCCGGAAGATGTTCGGCGAGTATGCGATCTACTGCGAGGGGAAGGTGGTGGCGCTGGTGTGCGATAACCGGCTCTTCGTGAAGCCCACTGCTGCCGGGCGGGAGGTTGCCAGGTCGCTTGCCGAATCCCCGCCTTATCCGGGAGCGAAGCCGTATCTGCTGGTTGGGGAAGAGCTTGAGGATCGCGAGTGGCTCTCGAACCTCATCCGGGTGACGGAACGGGAGTTGCCTGAACCGAAGGAGCGCAAGAAGAAGTTTCGGTAATCGCCCCGTCGAGGGTTGGAGATCAAACCGCAGAGCACCATTTAACACCTAAAGTCAGCCAGAGTATGTCAGCGTTGCAGAATCAGTTTACGATCCGCAGGGCGACCGGCGAGGATGTGTCTGCGGTGGCTTCGATGGTTGACGAGTTGCTGTCGGAGATCATGCAGGCCATCGGCGTTCCGGCGTTCGACGTCGCTTCCGATGAAACGGCGGCGCGTCTTCGGGACTTTCTTGAAACCGGACGTTATGTGGTGTTTGTCGCCATCGACGGGAGCGATGAGCCGGTTGGTTTCATCGCGCTGTACGAAAGTTGCGCCCTCTATGCCGGGGGCATTTTCGGCACCATTCCGGAGCTGTTCGTGCGTCCGGAGTGTCGCGGTCTGGGGGTTGGGCAAGGGCTGCTGGAGGCGGCCAGGGAGTTCGGAAAGTCTCGTGGCTGGAAGCGTCTTGAAGTCACCACCCCACCACTGCCGGAGTTCGACCGGACGCTTGCCTTCTACGAACAGGAGGGGTTCGAGGTGACAGGCGGCCGCAAATTGAAGGTGTTGCTCTGAGACCGTATCGCGAAAGTTCGATACATTCAGAAAATTTTTTTCATGGATCAAGCGGTTTGTTATGGACGCCCTATCTCTGCTCATCGATCAGTTCCGCCACATGGCCTGGGCGGACGCTTTGGTGTTTTCGACGATCACGGGCAAAGCCGGGGTGGAGCGTGATGATTACATCCTCGCAAAACTGCGTCATCTGCATGCAGTTCAGCGGATTTTTCTCGACGTGTGGTTTGCTCGTCCGCTCGATCCGCGAGTAGCCGATGATCTTGCTGTCGAAAAACTGGTTTTGTTCGCGCGTGAGGTTCACGCTGCTTCGATGCTTTTTCTCGAAACGTTGACTCCTGTGGAGCTGGAGTGCGTCATCGAATTGCCGTGGTCGAAGACGGCCACCGAAAAGCTCGGGTTCACGGTTGCCGAACACTCCCTTGCCGAGACGCTTGTGCAGGTTCCAGAGCATAGCGCCTACCATCGCGGGCAGATCGCCGCCCGGCTCCGCGAGCTTGGCGTCGATCCTCCCATGACCGACTACATTGCCTGGATATGGCGTCACAAGCCGGAAGCGGCGTGGCCCTGTTCAGCTTGACCTTATTGCATTGAATTACTGTGAGTTGCCAATGAAAGCCGCTAATTTCCATCTCCCGTCATACCTCGCCCGCATCGGCTTTGAGGGTGAGCCGTCGCCGGATTTCGAGACGCTGAAGCGTTTGATGCGCTGCCAGCTCTTTTCGGTGCCGTTCGAGAATCTTGATGTGCAGGCGGGCCAAGTGCCGTCGCTTGCGCCGGAAGCGATCTGCTCGAAGATCGTCAAACGTCGGCGTGGCGGCTACTGCTACGAGGTGAACGGCATTTTCGCGATGGCGCTTGAGGCGGTCGGCATTCCGTACCGGTTCGTGGCGGCTCGGCCCATGACCTACGCCGCCCGGCGTCCAAAAACCCACGTGGCGATCATTGCGTCAGTCGATGGAGAGGAGTGGCTCTGCGATCTCGGTTTCGGTGGTTACGGTATTCGCGAGCCGATCAACCTCCGGTGGCTCGACCGCGAGATAAGGCAGGATTGCGAGACCTTCAGGCTTTCGATGCTTTCGGATCAGGAGTACCTGTTACAGTCCGTTGTCGATGGCGAGTGGAAAAACCTTTACGAATTCAACCTCTGCCCGCAGGAGCTGGTTGACTTCGAACCGGCGAACTGGCTTAACGCGACGCATCCGGATTCGATTTTCGTGCAGGGGCTGATCGTTGTTTTGCAGCATGAATCGGGCAAAGCGATGCTGAACGGCGAGCGGTTCAGGTATTTTTCGGAAGGGCGGGTTGAGGAGATGATCGTCAGCAAAGATGAGGTTGCCGAGTTGTTGCTGAAGCGTTTTTCGCTGATATGCTCTGAATGACCGTTTTACCGGGAGCAGTCAGCTTTTTCGAAAACCGGGTCGAGCTGTGCCTTGAGCGAGCGGTGCAGAAGGAGGTTTTTCTCCCGGTCGCTTCTGATTTCGATGACGAGGCTCCGGTTTTCCTGTAGCGCTTTGGTGTAAATGCTCGTGAAGTCACCGTTCGTTTCCGGGCAGATGTAGTCGAGGCCGAAGGTTTTGGCGGCGGATTCGATGCTGAAATTCTGCGGCGTGGCGAAACACTCGTCGAGCCGGTCAGTCTGTGAGGCGATGGGGAGGAACGAGAAGATGCCACCACCATTGTTGTTCAGCACGATGACGATGAGCGGGTTCCACGGGTGGTTGAGCAGTGAAAGCGCGTTCAGGTCGTGCAGGAACGAGATGTCGCCGATGAGCAGCGTGGCTGGTTTGCCGAGTCCCGCCGAGAATCCGGCGGCGGTCGAGATGATGCCGTCGATGCCGCTGACGCCGCGATTGAGCGCCACCTGCAACGGTTTCTGCGCTACCGGTGCGGCGTACAGATCCATGTCCCGCGCGGGCATACTGTTGGCGACGAAGAGCGCGTGTCCGTCTCCGGCGAGCGACGAAACGATGCGCGGCGCGGAGATTTCGCTGACTGCAAGCTCCGGCACGCAGGCCATTTTATCGATTATACCGGAGGCTGCTGAAAATGCGTCGCGGCATCTGATGCCCGGCAGCGGCTCTCGGCACCCTTCGAGCGCCGAAGCGACGGCGGCGGGCGAAGCTTCGAGAGTCAGCGTGACGTTGTGGTCGGGGCCGAAGCGTCCGGGATGCTCACGGACGACCACGTAATGCAGGGGCGGCTGTTTCCGCAGTGCCATGGCGGGCTGCTTGCCGATGACATGGCCACCGAAATGGATCACTACATCGGGCTGAAAGCGCTCGACGAAGGCTTCATTCTGGAAGGCGAGCTGCCAGGGCGTGCAGTCCGATGAAAGCCGGATGCCGGAGGTGAGATCGGCGAAGAGCGGCACACCGAGCGATTCGGCTAGCGCCGCTACCGCCTCGCCATCCGCCGCGTTCGACATGCTTCCGGCCACGAACAGCGGCCGTTCAGCCTGTGCAAGTAACTCCCGCAGCGTCACGATACTCTCTGCGCTTGGCTTATGCAGCGGACGGGCGAAGCGGCTCCACGGTTCGCCGGAGGCCTGCCACGTTTCGAGCGGCGCGGCCCACTGATGACCGGGATCTGGCGCTTCGGGTTCGAGCGGTTCGCGGAACGGCAGGTTCAGATGCACCGGGCCTGCGGGGAGGCTGAGGCTTTTTCTGACGGCGTGATCCACCGTCGAAAGCAGCGAGGCGAGCGGCGTCGCAATGCCGGGTTCGGGCAGCTCGAAGCTCCAGCGTGTGTAGCTGCCGAAAATATTCTGCTGGCGGATGGTCTGGTTCGCTCCGGCTTCGAGCAGTTCAAAAGGGCGGTCAGCAGAGAGCACGAGCATCGGCTGCGCGTCCGCCGAGGCTTCGACGACGGCGGGGAAGTAGTTGGCCACAGCGGTGCCGGAGGTGCAGACGAGCACGGCAGGCATTCCGGTCGCCCTTGCGTACCCAAGCGCGTAGAATCCCGCCGAGCGCTCGTCGGGGAACATCCTGAATCGCGCTTTCGGATTCGAGGCTACGGCAAGGGTCAGCGGCGTCGAGCGTGAGCCGGGGGAGATACAGAAAAATCCGGCGCCCTGCCGGATCAGTTCCTCGACGATGACCGCGCACCAGAGCGTGGTGATCTGCTTGCTGTTCATGAGGTCTGCTGCGTTATGGCAAGAATGTCCCCGATTTTCTGATCGACCTCTTCCCACTCTGACTCCGGATTCGATCCACGAACCAGTCCTGCACCGGAGTAGAGATAGACGCGGTCATCATTGACGAGTGCCGAGCGGATGCCGACCGCGAACTCCGCTGCGTCGCGGCTGAGCCAGCCCACTGGCGCGGCGTACCAGCCACGGCAGAACGGCTCGATCGACAGAATCAGCGACATTGCCTTTTCCCTCGGCACGCCGCCGACCGCCGGAGTCGGATGAAGCTGACGCAGCACGGTGCTGTCGTTGCTGAACTCCGGAAGAAGTCTGGCCTTGCATCTGGCCAGGAGATGGGCGAGGCGGTTGAGCTGGAGCACGCCGACCTTCTCCTGCATGTCGATGTCGCTGCATACCGGCTGCAACTCGCGGTAAATCGTGTCCTTGACAAAGCGGTGCTCACGAATGTCCTTTTCGGAGTTCAGCAGCAACTCGGAAGCGACGCTGTCGTCCGCCTTGAGCGCCTCCTTGGTGACCGTGCCTGCGAGCGCCTCGGTTTCGAGCATGTCGCCGTCGCGGCGGTAGAGCCGTTCAGGCGTGAAGCTGATGAAGGCGTGTCCCTCGACTGGCTCGAAGTAGAAACGGTACGCGGTATTCTCGGGAAATGGATAGTCGAGCAGGAAACGGATGGCAGGAACCTTGCCCGCGAAAGAAAGTTCAGTCTGCCGGGCGAGGATCACCTTGTCGAGTTTTCCCTCATCGAAATTTCTCAGAATCGTCTCGCAGTTCTCGATCCATTGCGCCTTGTCGGGGCAGTAGGAGACCTGCGTCATTTCCGGAATCGCGGCTGCCTCCGGCGCGCTGTCTCCGGCGGATACCGCCGACAGGGCTGCCAAGAGCTGTTCGAGCGCTTTCTGCCGGTCATCGCCGGGCTTCAGCCACACCGCGCAGCTCATCGATGCCTTGCCGTCCCGGAACTCGATGCTGATGAGCGGCAGGATGAACAGTCCGGGGCTGAAGGCGCTCCAGAGTCTGTTCTGCTCCTGCAGATTGTTGAAGCAGAAGCCGCCAATGTACCTGGCGTGCGGATTTTTCTGTTTCATGGCCTCTTCGAGCACGAGGAAGCTGCGGTCGTTGGGGCCACTTTCGGAAATCTCGATACGGTCCGCCTCGCCGATACCGGCAATCCACTCGCTTTTTTCGCGGTTCATCCAGAACAGCTTCGGAAAGAGCGTCTGCGCCGACAGCCAGCGCGTGGCGTCAACCGTGTCGAGCGGTACGGTGAAGGTTTCCAGTGCAGGCAATCCATTCTTTGCAAACGGCGTCTGAGGCTGCTGCATCGCAGTCTTCATCGATTCTTCGAGGAGTTGAAGCGCCTTTTGCATCATAGGGATACTGTCGTCCGCCTGCATGGGATTACGAGGTTCATTTTCCGGCCTTGTCAGGCACATCGTTTTGCAGGTGCCGTTCAAGGGAGACGGCAAGATAATTGTTTTTGGTCTGAAGCCATTTATGGATTTTTCGGGCTTCATCGATTTTTCCCATTTTAATGTAGCAGACCGCCATCGAGTACCAGGCCTCCTGGAAGGAGTAGCTGTTATCGATCGCCTTCTGGTACGAGGCTACCGCATCGTTATAGCGATTGAGCTGGAAATAGACGTTGCCGAGATCGAACTGGCGGAGCGAGTCGTCCGGCGCGATGTCAACCCGTTTCTGCATCCAGGGCAGCGCTGCGTTAAACTCTTTCTTGTCGAAATAGGCAGCGCCGAGCGCCGAGTAGGCCTCGTCGAGACCGGGTTCGAGCCTGATGGCCCTGCGGTAAGCCTGGATGGCGTCGTCAAAACGCTGCTGGCGAGCGTACTCCTTGCCGAGGTTCAGGTAGCCTCTTGCATCTTCGGGGTTCTGCCAGACCGTCTGTTGCAACTCCTTGATGCGGGCCTCCCTGGTGTTACAGGCGGAAAGTCCGGCAAGGCAAAGCAGAATGAGGAACGGGCGGAAGAGAGCCACGACGTGGCGGTATGGGTTCGAGCTTCGTGTCATAGGCTTCAATATAGCGACTGGTTTATTTTTCTGCTAACTCCCTCATTCCATTACTGTTTTCGCCTGTCTGACCGGGAATGCCGGAAGATGATGTTGCCTGTGGCCGGATTTTTACACACTTTTCGAAAAACGGCATGATGCTTCAATCATAAACAAATAAACAACAGAGCCATGAAAACAGAAATACATGTCAGCGGAATGCGCTGTTCCGGTTGCGAAATACTGGTCAGCGAAGCGCTCGAAGAGATGGAAGGGGTGGAAAAGGCCAGTGCGTCCCATCAGACAGGCGTTGTCAACGTCGAGTACGACGAGTCAAAGGCCGATCTCGAATCGATCAAGAAGGTGATCGAAGGGCAGGGATTCAGGGTTACCGCCTGATTGTCGTTGCAAATCCTGAAATGAAAAAAGCCTCTGGTTTTCCAGAGGCTTTTCGTTTGAACGGTGCGGAGCTGACGGGGCTCGAACCCGCGACCTCCTACGTGACAGGCAGGCGCTCTAACCAGACTGAGCTACAGCTCCGTTCCTTATAGGTGGACAAATGTAGAAAACGGGATTGTTGTTTCCAAACAAAATTTTCTTTTTCGACATGATCTGCCATCAGCTTTCGGCAGAAGGGCACAAGCGCATGAAGGGAATAAGGATAATACCGGGAGTTTCGTAAATTCAAAGCCGTAGTGACGGCAAGCTTTGCTTCCGGAGGCGTTCTTATTTCTGTAAACGCAAAATGTCACACGCTCATGAGTGATTCAGACCACCGCAATTCGCTGACGATCATCGACAACCGTACCGGCAAATCGTACGAACTTCCGATTGAACACGGCACCATCCGCACCATGGATCTGCGCAAGATCAAAGAGTCGGAGGATGATTTTGGAATTCTTGGCTACGATCCCGCGTTTCTGAACACCTGCTCCTGCAAGAGCACGATCACCTACATCGATGGCGACAAGGGCATCCTGCGCTATCGCGGTTACCCGATCGAGCAGCTCGCCGAGCAAAGCTCCTTTCTTGAAACGGCTTACCTGCTCATCAAGGGCTATCTGCCGGACAAGGAGCGTCTCGCGGTCTGGACCTACAACATCCGGCACCACACCATGACCCACGCCAACCTGACCAAGTTCATGGATGGCTTCCGTTACGACGCCCATCCGATGGGCATCCTCGTGGGTACGGTTGGTGCGCTTTCGACTTTCTATCCCGACGCCAAAAATGTCGGCGAGGAGGAGTCGCGGAAGCTTCAGGTGCGGCGGCTGATCGGCAAAATGCCGACGCTGGCGGCGATGAGCTTCCGGCACAGTCTCGGCTTTCCGTATGTGCTGCCTGAAAACGATCTGAGTTACGCGGGGAACTTCCTCTCGATGATGTTCCGCATGACGGAGCGCCGCTACAAGCCCAATCCGGTGCTCGAAAAAGCGCTCGACGTGCTTTTCATTCTGCACGCCGACCACGAGCAGAACTGTTCGACCAACGCCGTGCGCTCGGTGAGCAGTTCGATGGTCGATCCCTACTCGGCCATCGCCGCCGGTTGTGCCGCGCTCTACGGCCCGCTACACGGCGGAGCGAACGAGGCGGTGATCCACATGCTCAAGCAGATCGGCTCCGTCGATAAAATCCCGGAGTTCATCAAGTCGGTCAAGAGTGGTGAGGGACGCCTGATGGGCTTCGGCCACCGCGTTTACAAGAATTACGATCCACGTGCGCGGATCATCAAGAAGATCGCCTTCGATGTGTTCGAGGAAACCGGGCGCAATCCGCTGCTCGACATCGCCATCGAGCTGGAGCGGATCGCACTCGAAGATGATTACTTCATCCAGCGCAAGCTCTACCCGAACGTCGATTTCTACTCCGGCCTGATCTACCAGGCGATGGGATTCCCTACCGAGATGTTTCCGGTGCTGTTCGCCATCGGGCGCGTTCCCGGCTGGCTCGCTCAGTGGATCGAGCACGTCAAGGATCCGGATCAGAAGATCGCCCGACCGCGCCAGATCTATCTCGGCGAGGAGTGCCGCGACTACGTGCCGCTTGACGAGCGTCCGAGAAAAGGGGATGACGAGCAGAAATTTGGTATCTGCCGGCTCTGATTCCGGTCTGCCAAATGCAAAGTATTTGTTTGAATTAAATCGATTTACACCATGTCTGTCACCACAAAGGATGTTGCCTATATCGCCGAGCTTGCCCGTCTGAAGTTCACTGAGCCCGAGCAGGAAAAGATGACCAGCGAGCTGAACATGATTCTGCACTACATCGAAAAGCTCAACGAGGTCGATACCGAAGGCGTCGAGCCGCTGAGCACCATTCACGACCAGATCAATGTGCTGCGCGCCGACGTCGAGCATACGCCGCTCTCGAATGACGAGGCGCTGAAAAATGCTCCCGACAGGCAGGATCGCTTTTTCAAGGTGCCGAAGGTTATCGGCTGAAGCAATCCGCAATGTCCCCGATCAGCCAGAAGGGTGACGCCGTCTGTCTTTCCGTGCGCGTGCAGCCCCGCTCCTCGAAAAGCGGGGTTGCGGGCATGTACGGCGAGCAGATCAAAATCTGTCTCAAATCGGCGCCAGTCGATAATGCGGCCAACAAGGAGTGCTGCGAGCTGCTCGCCAAAGCGCTCGGTGTGCCGCGTTCAAGCGTGTCGGTCATGAACGGCGCGAGCTCGCGGAGCAAGGTGCTGAAGGTCGAAGGCGTAACGCCTGCCGCTGTGCGCGAAGCGCTTGCCGACTCGCTCGGCGGACCGGAGGGTGGCGCATGAGAACAGTTGTCCAGCGGGTGCGCGAGGCGAGCGTCTCCATCGGCGGTGAGCTGCACAGCTCCATCGGTACGGGGCTGCTGGTGCTTGCCGGAATCTCGCGCGACGACACGGCGGATGATCTCGCCTGGATGAGCCGCAAGATTCCGAACCTGCGCATTTTCGAGGACGAGGAGGGGAAGATGAACCGCTCGCTCAGGGACATTGGCGGTGCATTGCTCGTGGTCTCGCAATTCACGCTTTACGCCGACGCCAGCCGTGGCAACCGCCCCGGCTTTTCCGAATCCGCGCCGCCGGAGATCGCCAGAGCGCTGTTCGACCGCTTCGTCGAATCGATCCGCCGCGAGGCCGGGTGCCCGGTCGAGACCGGCGTGTTCGGCGCAGACATGCAGGTGTCGCTGGTCAACGACGGCCCGGTCACCATCATTCTCGAATCACCGAAAAAATCATGAACGCCGTCATCGTCATTCCCGCCCGTCTTAGCTCCAGCCGCCTGAAAGAGAAAATGCTTGCCGATCTCGAAGGCGAGCCGCTCATCGTGCGCACCTGGCAGCAGGCTATGAAGTCGCGCCTCGCCAGCCGCGTGGTGGTGGCGACCGACAGCGAGCGCATCTTCGCGGTGCTCCGCGAGGCCGGAGCGGAGGTGGTGATGACCTCGCCTGACCTCGCCTGCGGCACCGACCGCATCGCCGAGGCCGCCGAACAGGTGGGTGGCGACGTCTTCGTCAACCTCCAGGGCGACGAACCACTCATCGACCCGGCGACCATCGACCTCGCCATCGCGCCCTTTTTCGGGGAGGGCCCGCGGCCCGACTGCACCACCCTGGTTTTCCCGCTCAAGCCTGATGAACGGCACATCATCGACGATCCACACGTGGTCAAGGCCGTGCTCGACACTCGCGGCAATGCGCTCTACTTCTCGCGCAGCCCGATTCCGTACCGCCGTGAAATCCTGCCCGACACGAAATACTACCGCCACATCGGCCTCTACGCCTTCCGCGCCGACGTACTCAAAGCCTTCGTCGCGCTTCCGCCCTCGATGCTCGAACGCACCGAATCCCTCGAACAACTCCGCCTCATCGAAAACGGCTACCGCATCCGCTGCATCGAAACGACGACGGACACGCCGGGCGTGAACACCGAGGAGGAGCTGGAAGAGGTGCGCAGGCTGTTCAGGGAACGGTTTGGAGCGTGAATTGGTGAAACATCGTAACCTGCTCTGGCCAGTTGTATGATTAAAAAGATAAAAGCTTTTTTTGCCGGTGCGGGCATTGGAACCCTTGGAGGTTTGATTGGTCTTGGCGGAGCGGAATTTCGTTTGCCGCTTTTACTTGGCATGTTTGCTTTTCCTCCGCTGGAAGCCGTCATCCTCAACAAGGCGATGAGCCTTCTGGTGGTTGCCTCTGCCCTGCCGTTCAGGGCAGCTACCATCTCCTGGGAGACTTTGTTCGCGCACTGGACGATCGTTGTCAATCTCCTCGCTGGCAGTTTGGCCGGGGCTTGGGCGGGTGCCAGCTGGGCGACAAAATTGCGAAGTGAAACGCTCTACCGGGTTATAGCAATACTGCTGCTCGGCATTGCGCTTGTGTTGCTGACAGGACACCAGACAACCACAACCGGAACACCTTTGTTCGATTCGCCCGCCCTGCTGATGACAACAGGTGTTATTGCGGGTCTGGGCATCGGCATCGTTGCAGCTCTTCTTGGCGTTGCCGGTGGTGAGCTGCTTATACCTGTTATCGTTGTCCTGTTCGGGGCGGACATCAAACTTGCGGGAAGTTTGTCGCTCGCGGTCAGCCTGCCAACCATGCTGGTCAGCTTTGCGCGTTACAGCAAGGACAGCAGCTTTGTCGTTCTTGGTGCGAACAAATCATTTGTCCTGATCATGGCTATCGGCTCGATTGCTGGTGCCTGGCTCGGCTCTAGGTTGCTCGGCATTGTCCCCGACAGTTATCTGCTGCCGATGCTTGCCGCAATTTTGTTGATTTCAGCGCTTAAAGTGTGGAAGCACAAATAACTCCCTGCAAAGCGTAGCCGGCAATTTTTACTCCGTCACCCTAGCTTCTCTTTGCCCGTCGTGGAAGGTGAGGCCGATTTCCGATCCCGCTTCGATCTGTGCGGCTGAAGTGACATATCGATCATCCTTTGTCACCAGTGCGAAGCCGCGTTTGAGGGTTCGGTGGATGTCGAGCATTGCCAGCCTGTCGGCAGCGGCGGTGAGTTGCTGTTCGCGGTCGCGCACTTTTTCGGCGATGGCTCGTTTCATCTCTTTTTCCATCAGCGCCAGCTGATCCTCGAACTGGCCGAGCATCTGCACCGGGCGGTTGAAGGCGTAGCTGCTGGTGATGGAGTCCACCTGGAGTTGTGCTCCGGAAATCATGCCTTCCATCAGAATTGATTGCCGGTTGACGAGGCTGTCAATCAGGCGGAGCAGCTCCTCGCGGTCGGGCACGGCGCGTTCGGCGGCGATGGAGGGCGTTCCAGCGCGGAGGTCGGCTACCATGTCGGCCACCGAAAGGTCGGTTTCGTGGCCGATGGCGCTGATGACCGGGATTTTCGAGTGGTAGATCGCTTCGGCCACGGCTTCGTCGTTGAAGGCTTGCAGATCTTCCGACGACCCACCGCCTCGGGCCACGATGAGCACGTCGGGCTTGTGCGCCGGATTCGGTGGATCGTTGAAGTAGTCGAGTGCCCGCACGATCGACTCGACGGCTCGCTCGCCCTGTACCTGCGCCGGGTAGAGCAGCAGCTCCGCCGCCGGGAAGCGCCGCGCGAAGACATCGCTCATGTCACGGATCACCGCCCCGGTGGGCGAAGTGATCATGCCGATGCGTCGAGGAATGCGCGGGATCGGCTTTTTGCGTTCGGCGTCGAACCAGCCCGCCTTGGCGAGTTTGGCGATCAGCCGTTCGAGCGCGAGGCGCTGTTCGCCCTCGCCGGTTTCGAAGAGCGCCGTGCAGATGAGCTGGTAGCGCCCGGCGGGCGGATAGACCTCCAGCCGCCCCTCGGCGATCACTTCGAGCCCGTCACGCAGCTCCAGCGGAGAGCGGGCGCGAACGCTCTTCCAGATCACCGCCGGAATTTGCGCTTCGCTGTCCTTCAGCGTCAGGTAGACGTGGCCGGAGCTGTGCAGCTTGACGTTCGACAGCTCGCCCTTCACCCGCACGTAGGGGAAAAGGCTCTCCAGCTCGTTCTTGATGGCGCGGGTCAGCTCGCCAACGCTTTGCGCGGTTTCGATCATACGGTCACGGTTTTTCGGGAACTTACGTTTTTTCAGCCTGTTTCCCGCGTCGGGCGGAGGGCCGACCTTTGGTGGGGATGTGTTATATTCGAACTTGACTTTTCACTCATCATCGGAGAATGCAATGGCCGCTCAGACCGCAGCAGACATCCTTGCCGGGCTTCTCGGCATCGGGCCGGATGAGGCGCAGCACCAGCTCGACCGTTTTGCAGGCGGCATGACGGCGGAGCTGCTCGACCGCAAGCGCCTTTCCGTCGAGGGCCTTGGCCATTTTTCGGTTGTGCACGAACAGGCGACGAGGGAGAAGACCGCTTCCGGCACGCGCTACCAGCCCCCGAGGAACCGGGTAGCGTTCGAAGCGCGGAAGGAGCGGACGGGCGATGCCGAACAGATCTCGACCGGCAGGCTCGGTATGGATGCGAGCGAGGCGCGGCGTTTCGTCAAGGCGCTTGGCGATCTGTTCGAGGTGGCAAAAAAGGACCCGGTACGGCTTGAATTGCGCGGTTTCGGCTCGTTCGCGCTGGTATCGGGTGCGTTCCGTTTCCAGCCTGAAGTCTCGCTCGAAGCGCTGCTCAACATCGGCTATGGCGACCTGAAGGCGATCGTCATTCCCGAGCGGGCGCAGGAAACGGATGCAACGCCGGTTCCGGTCGAATCAGGAAGCCTGAAAAAAGCAGCGGCTTTCGTTGCTGTGATCTTAATCCTCGCTTGCGGCTGGGTTCTGTTCCGGCAGCTTGCGCCGCTCGTGCCCGATAAGCCATCTGTTGTTATCACTACCGATTCAGGCGTTGTGGCGCCAGTTGAGGCCAGCTTTGCAATGGCGGCGGAGGAAGCGCCGGAACCGGCGTCGGCAGCGGCAGATTCGACCATGCTTCGCAAGGGCCGATACACCGTGATCGTTGCTACCTTCTCTTCAAAAAAGAGTCTCCGGCAGGAGTGGAACCATCTCTCGGAGCTTGGCCACCGGGTCAGGTTCTGGCCGGTCACTTCCGGGGGAAGCCGCTATTACCGGCTCGTGATTGGTGATTTCGAGACGCGGAGCGCGGCCATCGACAGCATGAAGTCAATGCCGAAAGGCCTGCCAAGTCACAGCTACATTCAGCAAGCACCAAAAAATGTCGTTTTGTATGGAGAACAAGGCTTGTAACAAACTGCATCCTCAATCGATGTGTCCCGCGTTCGGCGGGTTGCGCGTGCTGATGCGCATCGACGGCGCGCAGGTCTGCATGGCTGCTGATCAGGGCTGCCTGTACGGACTGACCTTCGTGTCGCACTTTTACGCGGCCCGGCGGTCGATTGTTTCGCCGGAGCTGATGAACGTGCAGATTTCCGGCGGCACGATGATCGACGACGTGCGCCGCACCATCGAAAAGATTGCCGAAGACCCGGCGGTGCGCTTCATCCCGGTGGTGAGCACCTGCGTCGCCGAGACCGCGGGCATTGCTGAGGAGCTGCTGCCGAAGAAGGTCGGCAACGCCGAGGTGCTGCTGGTGCGGCTTCCGGCGTTCCAGATCAGGACGCATCCGGAGGCAAAGGATGTGGCCGTGTCGTCGCTGGTGAAGCGGTTCGGCGCGTTTGGCGAGCCGAAAAAGGGCAAGACTCTCGTGGTGCTTGGTGAAATCTTCCCGGTCGATGCGATGATGATTGGCGGCGTTTTGCAGAAAATCGGCGTCGAGTCGGTCATCACGCTGCCCGGCGCTGACCTCGACGACTACGTGCAGGCCGGACGCGCGTCGGCCTGCGCGGTGCTGCATCCCTTCTACGAGCGCACGGCGGCGCTCTTCGAGTCGGCGGGGATGAAGATTGTGGGCGGCAACCCCATCGGTGCGAACGCCACCGGCCAGTGGATCGAACGGATCGGCGAGGCGCTCGACCTCGATCCGGCGACGGTGAAGCAGGTTGCCGAGGAGGAGCGGCAGAAGGCCAAGGGGGTGATGGCCGGGTTCGCGCAAAAGCTGCAAGGTTCGGTGATTGTCGCGGGCTACGAGGGCAACGAGCTGCCGCTGGTGCGCCTGTTGCTCGAAGCGGGCCTCGACGTGCCCTACGCCTCGACCTCCATCGCCCGCACCCCGCTCGGTGAGGAGGATCACCGCCTGCTGATGATGCTCGGCACGGAGGTGCGCTACCGGAAGTATCTCGAAGAGGACATGGAGGCCGTCTTGGAGCACAAGCCCGACCTGGTGATCGGCACCACCTCGCTCGACAGCTTCGCCAAAGAGCACGGCATCCCGGCGATCTACTACACCAACAACATCTCCGCCCGCCCGATCTTCTTCGCCTCCGGCGCGGCTTCGGTGCTTGGCATGATCGCTGGACTGATCGAAAAGCGCGAGATTTACGGAAGGATGAAGGAGTATTTCATGCCGACGGAGTGAGGGGGATGGTTTGTTTGGATATGAAAAAAGCCGGGGGTTCCCGGCTTTTTTTATTGTGCATTTTTTTTTGCGATTTCATTATTTCATTCTCATGATTATTTGATAAAGGTGTTCTAAGTTTTGTTCTCCAAGGTCTTTTAATGAGTCGATTGGCTTTTTCAGATTTAATTTCTTGTTTGCGATTTCATAGGCTTTTTCTTTTTCAAGTCCTAACTGTTTTAGCCTAGAGAAAATTGCCGAATAGTTTTTCTTTCTCCATACATCATTATTTGTTCTTCTGAGTTTTGGCTTTTGTATGGCTTCTTGTTGATTTAGCCAATGAATTGCTTCGTTAAATTTTTCTTTTGGTAGCAGCTGATATGATGTTACGCTAAATTTTGATCTAAAAGAAGCCCATGTTTTTCCATAAAAAAAGCTTTTGTCTTCTTTTGTTTTGAATTTCCCAGCTTTTTCGTTTAACTCTACGATTTGATCAACATGCTTTTTTATTAATTGTGCTTGTTTGCCTGAAATATGAAATTCTGGATTTGGGGAAATTTTATTTTCTTGTTTTATTTTGTTTGTTTTAATGTTAACTGTTCCTTCGTTTATCCCAATCTGAGTTATGTTGTTGCCTTTTGCGTTTTGCTTAAGACTTGATTCCGGCTGCTCTTTGATACTGTACATTTCTTTGATTTCATTCGGTTTTGCAGAAAATACAGAAGTCCCATTTCTTACATAACAGAGGGTTTTCTTGTCAATGTGAACATATAATGGTTTGTTGTTGCTTTCTAATATATTTAACACAACTATAAAAAGAGGGGGTTCTTCGCCTGAAATTGGGATAAAACATAAATTGTAATCAATTTTGTCTGTTACTAAATCATTGATAACGTTTGACATCCAGTCTTCAATTTTTTGATCTCCAAGAGTGTCGTGTATGCCTATAATTGACATATCCTTTTCATCAATGCCGAAAATAATTTGTCCGCCGCATTTATTCGCAAAAGCAGTAACGTCTTTCGCGAATTCTTTTGTATGAGTGTAGAAATCTCTTTTGTAATCAAGAGTTTGGCTTTCCCTTTGTTTTTGAACAAATACAAGTTCACAAATATCTTGATATGTGATCTCTTTTATTTCTTTTTCAAGCATTTTGAGTTACTTTTAAGGTTGTTTTAGCTGTGGCTAACTTATTTATATGTGCCCAGCCAGCCTTGATTGACGAAAATGCACGACAAATTAGCGTGTTATTGCCCTGCGCATTCTTCTCCTGGTGATTACAAATCATCGAATTGGCTTTTAATTTGCTGTAAGCTATTTCACCCCCACGGTCGAGAGGACTTTTTCGTATGGCATTACTTGCGTGAGGCATTTGCTGTGGGGAAAAGGTGAGCCTACCTTGTACTTCAGCCAACACATTTATCTAATGTAAATAATTGGTATCGGATAGCAAGCAAATGTGCGCGGGTGTTCCCAAGCGATACGTCAGCTTCTGACCGCTTTTGGGGAATTTATCGTGTTACAAAAAAAAGAGTTCTGAATTCTTCTCTTCGCTCAGAATGACAGGAGCAAGAAGAATGGCAAATAAGTCAGATCGGTCGAAACAGGATGCTCTGACTGATCGGTACTATTTTTTTTTGGGACGGTAGAAAATCGCGAAGAGAATCCACGCATACGCGCTGACCAGTGTGAAGGGGGCGATGTCGAGGGCGAAGAGGTCGTCAACCGATTTTTCGATGTACATCGCGGCGTAGCTCAGGGCGAGCACGAGGTGTTTGCGGTGTGATCCGTCAGATACAGGCATAACACTTACTTGAGTTAGTCAGAGCGGAAAGGCAATTCTGTCGTTTTTCCGCTCTTTTGCGTTCAGACGCCCATTTTCATGATTGCATTGCCCTGGTGAAACCAATAGGCGGATAACTTCATTATCTTGCTGTATTTTAATCACTAATGTCAAGTTCAATTTTTCATCCATGACCGCTGCCGCCGCTCCCTCTAAAGCCATACTTTTGCTCTCCTGCCCCGACCGCGTGGGTCTTGTGGCGCGAATTGCCAACTTCATCTACGAGCGCGGTGGAAACATTCTCGATCTCAACGAGCATGTCGATGTGGATGAACGGCAATTCTTTCTCCGCGTTTCGTGGAGCCTCGACCACTTCTCGATTCCTGCTGAAGACCTCGAATCCGCATTCGCGCCGCTGGCCCGAGAATTCAGGGCGAACTGGCAGATTCGCCTCTCCGGCAAGCGGAACCGGATGGCGGTTTTCGTGTCGAAGTACGACCACTGCCTGCGCGAAATTCTCTGGCGGCACAGCCTCGGCGAGTTCGACATCGACATTCCGCTCGTCGTCTCCAACCATGCTGACCTCGCGCCGCTCGCCGAAGCGCACGGCATTGCGTTCCACGTCATTGCGGTGACGCCGGAGACGAAGGCGGAGGCGGAGCGGCGGCAGATGGCGCTGTGCGATGAGTACGGCATCGACACCATCGTGCTGGCGCGCTACATGCAGGTGCTTTCGCCGGAGTTCACCGGGCGCTGGGCGGGCCGGATCATCAACATCCACCACTCGTTCCTTCCGGCCTTTGTTGGTGGCAATCCGTACCGGCAGGCCTACCGGCGCGGCGTGAAGCTGATCGGCGCGACCAGCCACTACGTCACCGACGAGCTGGACGAAGGGCCGATCATCGAGCAGGACATCATCCGCATCACCCACCGCGACACGCTCGACGACCTGGTGCGCAAGGGCCGCGACCTCGAACGGCTCGTGCTGGCGCGCGCCCTGCGGCTGCACTGCGACCACCGGATACTGCTCAACGGCCGCAAGACCGTTGTGTTCGACTGAGTCGATCCGAGTGCCGGAACACTATTCTTTTGTACATTCAGATTGCTCCGGCCTTCAATCCGGGAATCAGCTAGGTTTTCTGAACCACACTCCTTCGCAGCACGCCAGATGAGCGACTATCATCACGATTGCCATCACGATCACCATTGCGATCATACTCACGACCAGGATTATGCTTGTGATCACGGTTATCACCACGATCATGATCACTCGCATGGCTCTCATGCCGGACATCACCACCACGCAGTCGGGAGCATCCAGATCGCATTTTTCATGAACTTCGGCTTCACGATTCTTGAAGCCATCGGCGGCGTCATGACCAACAGCACGGCGATTCTCGCCAACGCCGTGCACGACTTTGGCGACTCTATCGCCCTCGGTCAGGCGTGGTATTTCGAAAAGCTTTCGGGCCGCACGGGCGACAAGCGCTACTCCTACGGCTACCAGCGCTTCTCGATCTTTGGTGCGCTCGTCAGCGCACTCATGATGCTCGCCAGCTCCTTCCTCGTGCTGGTCGAGGCGGTGCCGCGCCTGCTTCATCCAGAGCATCCAAATGCCAAAGGGATGGTCGCTTTCGCGCTCGTCGGCGTGGCCGTCAACGCGCTCGCCATGCTGCGCCTCAAGGGGCAGACCGGCATGAACGCCCGCGTCATCGCGCTGCACCTGCTCGAAGACGTGCTCGGCTGGTTCTCCGTGCTACTGGTCTCAGTGGTGCTGCTTTTCGTCAATGTTCCCATGCTCGACCCGCTGCTCGCGATTGTCATCACGCTCTATATCCTCATTGGCGTGGTGAAGAATCTCCGTGCGATGGTACCGGTCTTTCTGCAGGCTGTGCCGCATGACCTCAGCCTCGACAAGGTGGTCGGTGAAATCCGCCAGACCGCCCACGTTACCGGCGTTCACCACGCCCATCTTTGGTCGCTCGATGGCCAGCGCACGGTCTTCACCGCCCACCTCGAAATCGACTGTGACGTCAAACCCCTCGAGTACGCCCGCATCAAGGAAGAGATTAGCGCCATCGTCGCCCGCCACGGTATTTACCACTCCACCGTAGAACTCGAATACCCCGGTGAAGTGTGCCGCAACGAGTCGCATAAAGACGGGTAGGGGGAGGACATCCGGAACTCTGAAGCGGGGATTTTGTTGTTCCTGAAAAAACGGGAGAACACCGATGAAAAAACTCTTTTTGCCTTTGCTGTTTTGGATGGTTACGCTTGCTGGTTGCGCTAGTGCGCCGGAGGGGATCGTGGCGGTGGATAACTTCAAGCTTGACCGCTATCTTGGCACCTGGTACGAAATCGCCAGAATCGACAACCGGTTCGAGCGCGGCTCCGACCACGTCTCGGCCACCTACACTCTCCGCGACGATGGCAAGGTGCAGGTGCTCAACAAGGGCTACTATCCCGGCAAAAAGAAGTGGAAAACCGCCGAAGGCAAAGCCAAATTCGCCGGAGACCCGAACGTCGGAGCGCTGAAGGTTTCATTTTTCGGCCCCTTCTACGGCCCGTACAATGTCTTCGCCCTCGACCGCGAAAACTACTCCTGGGCAATGGTCACAGCCTCCAGCCGCGACTACTTCTGGATTTTAGCCAGAACTCCGCACATCGACGACGCGCTCTACGCGAAACTGCTCGAAGAGGCGAAGGCCAAAGGCTTCGATACGTCGCGGGTCATGCGCACGCCGCAGTAGTGGATGCCGTGGGGCGAATGGCTGTTGTTGTGGAAATCCTTTCAATAATCTCCACAACAGCCGGTTTTCATGCTTTCTGCTGGTGTTGCAACTTCCACATCCCCGCGTAAAAACCGTCGGCCCTCAGCAGTTCTTCGTGGCTGCCGCGCTCTATCACCTTGCCGTCGTACAGTACCACAATTTCGTCGTAGCGCTCCATGCGGTGCAGGCGGTGGGTGATGGCGAGCACGGTTTTTCCCTGGCTGGTGGTGTCGAGCGTGTCGAGCAGCGCCTGTTCGGTGATGGCGTCGAGGTTGGCGGTTGCTTCGTCGAGCACGATGATTGGAGCGTCCTGCAAGATCATCCGCGCGATGGCGAGGCGCTGCTGTTCGCCACCGCTGAGGTTCATGCCGTGTTGGCCGGCCCAGTCGTCGAGGCGGCTTTGCAGGCTGTCGAGTCCCGCCAGCGTGAGGGCTTGGCGGAGCCGCTCGTCCGTCGCGTCAGGTGCGGCGAGGAGGAGGTTTTCGCGGATGGTCTGGCCGAAGAGGTACGTCCGCTGCGAGACCACGGCGATGTTGCGGCGCAGCTCTTCGGGGTCGAGCTTGTCGATGGTCTGTCCGCCAATCGAGATGTTGCCCTGCGCCGGTTTCCAGAAGCGCACCATGAGCGAGGTGATGGTCGATTTGCCGGCGCCGCTCGGGCCGACAATCGCGGTCCGCCCGCCCTGCGGAACGCTGAACGAGACGCCGTCGAGCGCTGGACGATCCGAGCCTGGGTAGGTGAAGGCGAGGTTTTTGACCTCGATGCCGGTCGATTTCGGGAACGCTTCCGGTTTTGCTGGCGGAACCACTTCGGGTTTGGCGTCGATGATCTCAAAGAGGCGTTCGCCCGCACGGATGTCGGCCTCGATGTTCTGCACCGAGCCGGTGAGCGGCAGGAACGCCTCGAACGAGGCCATGACGCCGAACACCACCGAGGCGAGTGTGATGGCGCTGACGGCGCCGGTTCGCACCATCGGCAGCATCGAGTAGAGAATCCAGATTACTGCGCCGTTCATTGCCAGTCCGGTCAGCGATTCGTGCAGCCCCTCGATGAATGCGGCGCGCTTCTGCAACGCGAGCTTTTTTACTTCGGCATCGTGCAGCTTTTCGGTGTAGTCGCCCACCATGCCGAAGACGCGCAGTTCGCTCATGCCCTGCACCATATCGACTGCGAGCACCTGCTGTTCGCCCTGGAGCGCCGTGATGCCGCGTGCCGTTCCGGCGGCGAGTCGTGCGGTCAAAAGCGGCACGGCGATACCTGCGATGAGCTGGCTCGCAAGCACCCCTTCGGCGGCGGCGGTTGACCAGTGGCCGACGACGAACCACATCAGCAGCGTGATGAGCGCCGCGGTGATGGGCGGGGCGAGCACGCGGGCGTAGATGTTTTCGAGGCTCTGGATGTCATCGACGATCCGCTTCAAGAGATCGGCGCTCCGGTAGGCGGCAAGCCGGGCCGGGGCGAGCGGCTCGACGGCGTCGTAGAACCAGACGCGCAGGCGGGTGAGAATCCGGAAGGTGGTGTTGTGCGAAATGAGCCGCTCGGCGTAGCGAATGACGCCGCGCGAGATGCCGAAAAATCGCACGCCGGTGATGCCGATCTGGAGCGCCGAAAGCGCGGGCATCAGGGCGGCGGTGGTAATGAGCCACGCCGAGGCCATCAGCAAACCGATGCCACTGCCGATGGTTGCGAAGCCGGTCAGGGCGGCGAGGAGCATCCACCAGGCAAAGGGGCGGGTGAGGCCGGTCAGTCTGAGAAAGGTTTTCATGCGGCAGCCTCCTCCATCGACGAAAAAATCGCCTGCCGGTAGAATCCCTTATCCGCCATCAGTTCGTCGTGCGTGCCGCTCTGCACGAGGCGCCCACGGTCGAGCACCACGATGCGGTCGGCGTTGCGGATGCTTTCGAGCCGGTGGGCGATCATCACCACCGTGCGCCCGCGCATCAGCACCTCCATCGCCTTGCGGAGCTGCGCTTCGAGGATCGGGTCGGTGTGCGAGGTTGGCTCGTCGAGCAGGAGTAGCGGTGCGTCCTTGAGGAAGGCGCGGGCGAGCGACAGCCGTTGCGCCTCGCCGCCGCTGAGCCGCGCGCCCTGTTCGCCGATCATCGTCTCCAGTCCGTCGGGCAGCGAGCGTACCATGTCGAGCAATCCGGCCTGTTTCAGAGCGTTATCGATTTCATCCGGCGTGGCGTGGCGCCGGGCTATCAGCAGGTTTTCGCGGATGGTGGCGTTGAAGAGGAAGGGATGCTGCGGCACCCAGGCGATCTCGTGATACCACGAGTCGAGGCTGAACTCCCGCGCTTTGCGGTCGCCCAAAATAATTGTCCCCGACTCCGGTTCGATGAAGCGCAGCAACAAATTCAGCAGCGTGCTCTTGCCCGCGCCGCTCGGCCCGGTGAGGGCGGTCACGGTGCCCGGCTCGATGGCGAGGCTGACGCCGTCGAGCGCCGGTGTGTCGCTGCCGGGGAATTTGTAGCTCAGATTGTCGAGCACGATCGGTTGCGACGAAAGTTCTCCGGCAGTGAGTTCGCGCGAACCCGCTTCGGGAATTTCCGAGGCGCAGTCAAGAATTTCGTGCATCTCCTTCGAAGCGGTCACGCCCTCCATGCCCGCGTGGAACTTCGTGCCGAGCTGGCGGAGCGTGAGGTAGAAATCCGGCACGAGCAACAGCGCGAAGAAGCCGGGGCGGAAGGCCAGATGGCCGCCGAGCATCCGTACGCCGATGCTCACCGCCACCACCGCCGTGCCGAGCGTGCCGACCAGTTCGAGCGTCAGCGACGAGAGAAACGCGATCTTGAGCACCTGCATCGTCGAGTGGCGGAAGTTCTCGCTCGCCTCTTCAATGCCGTCGCGCCGCGTCTTTGCCTGCGCGAAGAGTTTCAGCGTCGAGAGGCCCTGCAACATGTCGAGGAAGTGGCCGCTCATGCGGCTCATGGTGTTCCACTGCTTTTCGGTGGCCGCGCTGGCCCGCTTGCCGATCAGGATCATGAAGACCGGGATGAGCGGCGCGGTCACGACGAGAATCAGTCCCGACAGCCAGTCGGCGGGGAATACCGCCGCGAGGATCACCACCGGAATGATAAGCGACAAAAAGAGTTGTGGGATGTACTGGCTGAACCACGCATCGACCGACTCAACCCCCTTGAGGAGCGTGGTCACGATGCGTCCGCTCTGCGCCGAGCGGGTGTAAGACGGGCCGAGTGCCGCGACGGTGCCAGAGAGGCGTTCGGTCAGCGTTTTGCGGATGGCAAGCGTGCCCTTTTTGGCCTCGTGATGGCCCGCCCAGCCGAAGAGCACTCGCAGGGTGCTGAAGAGCGCGAACAGCCCGACCAGCGGCAGAATCGTCTGCCAAGCTGGAGCTCGCCGGAACACTGTCTCGATAATCCCGCTCAGAACCCACGCCTGCGCGACAAGCATGAGCGCCCCTGCTGCGCCCGAAATGCCCGAGAATATGAAAGGCCGCTTCTGTTCAGCAAGCAGCCGCATGAGGTTCCGGTCAATATTCATCGTACAAACGGTAAGGCCTGGGAAGGATAGTGATAATCGGTCATGTGGCCGATTTTTGTGAAATCAACCCGCTCATAATGGTAAAGAATTCCTCCACACCGTGCAACAGGGTGCGAGGTCTGTTTATCCGGATGGAAAGGAAAAATTGATTTTGACTGGCGAGGGGGAAAAAAAGAGGGCGGACACTCAGGCCCGCCCTTACAGAATGCGTCGTCAAATCGGAGCTGTCAGTTCAATACTCCATTTTCGAGTCTTTCGAAATGCGCTGACGGAAGACCCAGTAGCTCCAGCCCTGGTAGAGAAGCACGATCGGCACGAAGATCGCGGCGACCGTGGTCATGATGCCAAGCGTGTACTGCGACGACGAGGCATTGTAGATCGTCAGGCTCCAGTCGGAGTTGGTGCTCGATACCAGCACTCGCGGGAAGAGGCCCATGAAGATGGTGATGGTCGAGAAAGCGATCGAAATGGCGGTCATGACGAACGCCCAGCCGGATGCGCCCTTGTTGAGCAGCACGATCACCGAGAGCAGCGAGAGCACGCTGAAGATCGGAATGGCGCCGGGATTGACGCCGAGTCTGGTTGAAATGTCGGTTTCGAAATAGGTGTACACTCCGAAGACCAGCGAGAGCACGGTGGCCGGAATCCAGAGTTTTTTGGCCAGCCCCATCGCACGTTCGTGCAGCTTGTCGGTGGTTTTGAGCGTCAGGAACACCGCGCCGTGCAGCGTGAAGACGCTGAGCGATGCCAGGCCGCAGGCGAGCGCGTAGGGGTTGAGCAGGTTGAAGAAACCGCCGGTGTAGTTCATCGAGGCGTCGATTGGCACACCGCGGATGAAGTTGGCCATCGCTACGCCCCAGAGTAGGGCGGGAATGGCGCTGCCGAGGAAGATGCTCCAGTCCCAGAAGCTGCGCCACGCCGAGCTGTCGCGCTTGCTGCGGTACTCGAACGCCAGCCCGCGAAAGATCAGCGCCACCAGCATGAGCAACAACGCGAGGTAAAAGCCGCTGAAGAGCGTGGCGTACCAGTGCGGGAACGCGGCGAAAATCGCGCCGCCAGCGGTGATGAGCCACACTTCGTTGCCGTCCCAGAAGGGGCCGATGGTGTTGATGACTGCGCGGCGTTCGAGGTCGTCCTTGCCCATAAACGGCAGCAAAATGCCGACGCCGAAATCGAATCCTTCGAGAATGAAGTATCCGGTAAACAGCACGGCGACCAGGACGAACCAGATTATCTGCAATGTCTGCAAATCCATTGTTGTCTCCTTTTCGGTTTATTCGGCGCCGTGAAGGCCAGCCATTGCATATTTTTTCAAGAGCAGCACATCGACGAGCGTCAGCGCGCTGTAGATGAGCGTGAACACCACGACCGAGGTGAGCAGTTCAGAGCTGCTTACTACCGATGCGGGCGTGACCGCCTGTTCGGTTTTGAGCAGCCCGACCACGATCCACGGCTGGCGGCCCATCTCGGTCAGAATCCAGCCCGCCGAGCTGGCGATGAAGGGCAGGATGAACGCCGAGAGCAGCAGCGCACTGGTGAGCTTGTCGAAGGTGTAGTCCTCGCGGATCACCTTGAAGAGCGCGACCGCTGCGGCCAAGAGCATCAGCGTGCCCGCGCCCACCATGAAGCGGAAGCTCCAGTAGGCGGTGATGACTGACGGAATGTAGTCACCGGGGCCGTATTTGGCGACCGCCTCTTCCTGAAGTTCGCTGATCCCCTTGACTTCACCCGAGAAGTTGTTGTAGGCCAGGAACGAGAGCATTCCGGGGATGCGGATCGAGAAGACATCCTCCATTTTCTTTTCGTCACCCACGGTGAAGAGCGAGAAGCTGGCCGGATTTTCCGAGTGCCAGAGCGCTTCGGCGGCGGCCACTTTCATCGGCTGGTTGTGCACCATCTCCTGCATCTGGGTGTGTCCTGCGAGGGTGACCAGCAGCGAGCCGATGAAGGCGTAGATCGCGCCGAACCTGAGCGAGGTTCTGAACTGCTCCTCGTCGCGGGTCTTTTTCATAAGGTGCCAGGCGCTGACCGCGATAACGAGAAAGCCGCCCGTGGCAATGCCTGCGGTGATGACGTGCGGAAACTGCAACCAGACGTAAGGGTTGAAGAGCAATTCCGAGAAGCTGGTCATCTCGGCCCGCGATCCGTCGGCGGCCATGTGAAAGCCCACCGGCGACTGCATGAAGGAATTGGCGACCAGAATCCAGAGTGCCGAGAGGTTCGAGCCGATGGCCACCAGCCAGATGGCGGCCGCGTGCAGCCCTTTCGGGAGGCGATCCCAGCCGAAGACCCAGATGCCGAGGAAGGTCGATTCGAGGAAAAAGGCGAGCAGCGCCTCGATGGCAAGCGGCACGCCGAAGATGTCGCCGACGAAGCGGGAGTACTGCGACCAGTTCATGCCGAACTGGAACTCCATGACGATGCCGGTCACGACGCCGATGGCGAAGTTGATGAGGAACAGGTGTCCCCAGAATTTTGCCAGCTGACGGTACTTCTCCTTGCCCGTTCTGACCCACGCAGTTTCCATGATCGCCGTGAAGATGGAGAGCCCGAGGGTGAGGGGAACGAAGAAGAAGTGGAACACCGACGTCAGGGCGAATTGTAAACGCGCAAGAAACAGGGTATCCATTATCGATTGTTGAGAGGTTGATGTATTGTTGTTGGTTGTGACAACGATGAAGAAACCGCGTGCGCCCATGAAAAATTCACTCGCGCCTGTAAAATTTTATTTTAACGATTGTTATGGTTATAAAGGGGGTTTATTTTTTGTGGGTGAGATATAGAAACAGGGGGAGAGTTGGACAGGTCCGTTGGAAAATTGATTCCGATATCGAAGGTGATCGCTAACCCCTGAATGCGCTGTAGATGAACCATAACCCCGTCGCGATCATGATGAGGCTGGCGAGGAGGTAGAGGCGCTGGCGGGTTTTTTCTCCGATAAGGGCGGCGGTTTTGCCGACGAGCAGGAGTGCCGGTGCGGTGCCGAGGCCGAAGAGGAGCATCATCAGTGCACCTTGCAATGTGCCCGCGAAGTGGTCGGGGGCGTTCATGGCGGCGCGCGCGGCGGCGAGCAGCGCCGTGAAGGTGAGGCCGCATGGCAGGAAGCCGAGCGTAAGGCCCAGCGGGTACCACGCTCCGGCTGAGCCGGAATTCATAAACAGGTTCATCGTTTTTTGCACGAAGGGCATTGCGGGCGTGCAGGCGAGCAGGCTTTTGCCGAAGGGGAGCCATCCGGCGGAGACCAGTCCGAGTAACACGATGAAGAGGCCGCAGAGCGCCATGACAGCGGTCTGGAACAGGTCGATGGATGAGGCGAGTGCGAGAAACGAACCGGTCGCGCCGACTGCCGCGCCGAGCACGGTATAGGTTGTTACCCGCCCGAGGTTGTAGAGCAGGTGGTGTGTCCAGCCGGGCCGGGCCGGGCCGAGCGACAGCGCCGCGACGATCGGGCCGCACATGCCGATGCAGTGCCCGAATCCTCCGAAGAGCCCGGCCAGCAGCATCGCGAGCAGTTCACCTGTCAGGGTTTCGATGTTAATCCTCCCGTTTTTTTATCGCTATCGAAATCGCGATTGTCATTGTCATCGTTGAAAGATAATTGGGCTGAAGCCCTTGATATTTTTGTGTTGTTCGTGAACCCCGGTTTGAAAGCCGGGGCAATGTGAATGTAAGAATTATGAATGTCCGTCGGGCTGAAGCCCTCCTGAAGAGATCGCCCTCCTCACTTCTCAGTCTTCCCCGTTTTTTTTCGGCTTGTTCCGAACCTCGTCGTCATCGTCGAGCATCCGGTATTTGGGGGCTTCGGCGTCGTCGAACTGGCCGCTGCGCACGGCCCAGAGAAAGAGCGCCCAGCCGCCGAGGCCGATGACGAAGCCGAGGGCTATGAGGAAAAAGGTGCTTGCCATGCGTTGTCCATCAAATTTTTCTGAGCCTGAGCGAGTTGCTGACCACCACGAGCGAACTCGATGCCATGAGCAGCGCCGAGACGATCGGGTGCAGCATTCCGGTGACGGCGAGCGGCACGGCAATGAGGTTGTAGCCGAAGGCCCAGGCGAGGTTCTGGCGGATCACAGCGAAGCATTTGCGCGAGTGGGCGAAGAGCGTGCCGAGCAGTTCGAGGTCGTCGTTCATGATCGTGACGTCGGCGCTTTCGATGGCGATGCCCGTGGCGGTGCCGAAGGTGACGCCGGTGTCGGCTTCGGTGAGCGCCGGGGCGTCGTTGATGCCGTCGCCCGCCATCAGCACGGTCTCGCCGTTTCGCTTCAGCTTCCTGATCGCGTCAGCCTTGCCGATGGGATCGAGTCCGGAGCGCACCTCCGTGATGCCGCACTTTCCGGCAATATACCGCGCCACGCCCGCATTGTCGCCGGTAAGGATCATCAGTCGCAAGCCCTGCGAGCGGAGCACCTCGATCATCCGCCCGGCGTCGTCGCGCAACTCGTCGATCAGGCCGAAGAGGCCCGCGAGCTTGCCATCGCAGGCGACGAAGACGGTTGTCTTGCCCGATGCTTCGAGCCGCGCGGCGGTTTCGATGCACGCCTCGTCAATCGCCACCCCCTCCTTTTCAAGCAACGCGCGTGATCCCGCGAGCCACGCTTCTCCCTCGATCACGCCCGAAACGCCCATGCCCGGCACGGCGCGGAACGCTTCGACCGGCAACTTGTCGCCCTGCCATTTCTCCGCAATCGCCCGGCCTGCCGGATGCCTCGACAGGCTTTCGAGCGAGGCGCAGCACTGCGTGAAGTTGTCGGAAACGCCGTAGTCGAAGGTGTCGGTCACGGCGGGTTTGCCGCGCGTGATGGTGCCGGTTTTGTCGAGCACGACGGTGGTCGTTTTCGAGACCGACTCGAAAATGTCGCCTCCTTTTACAAGGATGCCTTTGCGGCTGACCGCCGTGGTGCCGACGAGGATGGCGAGCGGCGTGGCGAGGCCCAGCGCGCAGGGGCAGGCGATGACGAGCACCGAGACGGCGTTCATGAGCGCAGTGACCGGCGGCGCGCCCGACAGATGCCACCAGCCGAAGGTGGCCGCCGCGAGCAGGATGATGGCGGGCACGAACCATCCGGCGATCCGGTCGGCCACGCCCTGGATCGGGGCTTTGCGCGCCTGCGCCTCCTCGACGGTGCGGATGATGCTTGCCAGCAGCGTCTGTCGCGCGTTGCCGGAAATCCTGACCCGTAGCCGTCCGGTGATGGCGCAGGTGCCCGCATAGACCTTGCTGCCGGAGCTTTTCATCACCGGGGCCGATTCGCCGGTGAGCATCGACTCATCGACATCCGCCTCGCCGCTCGCCACCGCGCCGTCGAGTGGCACGCGGTCGCCGGGCAGCACCTCGATCAGCGCCCCCTCGCCGATCCGTTCGAGCGGCGCGAGCGAGGTCTCGCCATTCTCGCCGACCAGCAGCGCTTCGCGGGGTTGCAGATCGGCGAGCGCCGCCAGCGCGCTGCCCGCCTTGAGGCGCGAACCCGCTTCGAGAAATCGTCCCAAGAGAATGAAGGTGACGATCATCGCCGAGGTGTCGAAGAAGACCTCGCCGCCGGTGAAGATCATCGCCACGCTGTAGAAGTAGGCCGCGAGCGAGCCGAGCGCCACGAGCACGTCCATGTTCAGCGCGCGGTTGCGCATCGAGCGCACGGCGTTGGAGATGAAGGGCCAGCCGGAGTAGAAAACCACCGGCGTGGCGAGCGCCCACGAAATGAGCTGGAAGGCGAGGCGGTAGGTCGATTCGATGCCCTGGAAAAATCCGGCGTAGAGCGCGGCGATGATGAGCATGAGCTGCATCGAAAAGAAGCTCGCCGTGCCGAAGCGCAGCAAGAGGTCGCGCTTTTCGGCAGAGAAGGCCTCGACCTCCGAGCCGTGCCGGACGGGGCGGGGCAGGTAGCCGATTCCCGAGAGGGTTTTGAGGATCGCGTCGAGCGTGAGTGCGTCGCTTCTCCACTCGACGGTCGCGCGGTGGGTGGCGTAGTTGACCCGCGCCGAGACGATGCCGTCGAGCCGCCCCAGCACCTTTTCGACGAGCCAGACGCACGAGGCGCAGCGGATGCCGGAGAGCAGCACTTCGATCCGGCTGATCGCGCCGTCGGTGACGACGTCGTCCTCGAAATCCCGCGCGTCGACGGCGGCAAAGGCTGGACGGCCCGGCTGCCAGTCGCAGCGCTGCTGGTAGAAGGCGTCGAGCGACTGGCTGTGGATCATTTCATAGACGCCGAGGCAGCCGTGGCAGCAGAAGTGGCGGGTTTCGCCATCGATCACCGCCGTGACCGCCGCCGATGCGGGCATCTCCTGCAAGCAGTGGTCGCAGCGGATCGTCTTTTTCTCCTTCGCTTCAGTCACGGACATTGAAGGTGAAGGCGGGATTACCGAGTTCCGGCGAGAGGATCATCGCCTGCCAGAGGGTGCCGCCGCTCATGCACTTGACAATAATTCCTCTGCCCTTCCATGAGCCATCGGGTTGCCGCTTGAGGATGACCTGGTTTTTACCCATCACCATGCCCGGCATACTGAGGTCGAGCACAAGGGCTGACGGAAGTCCTGCGTCCGGGGCTATTGTGATCTTGAAGGTCAGATCCCGCATGTGTCTGACCGGTCTTGGCGTGATGGAGAGGGTGACCTGTCGGTTGCCGGCCTGTTTTGTGCAGGGGGCGTTGTGGATGGCGTTGCTGTCGGCGGCATGGCCAGCCAGCGCGGGCACCGCACCGAGTGATAGCGCCACGAGGAGCGCCAGGGCGGCCCGGCTCAGTTGACGTCGTAGAACCATGAACTGCTGGTGTTGAGTTTTCCGGCAGAGATGTCGAGCCTGAGCAGCCATTTGCCCTTCGACGGCACGGTGACCCGCGCCTGGTATGTGCCGGGAGCGGTTTCGCGCATGGCGCAGGTGACATCCATTTTGCTGGTGGAGACGTTGCCGACGAAGAGTTGCACTCTGGCGTGGGTCAGGGGCTTGCCCCGTTCGGTGAGCAGGACGGTCAGGTCGTTTTCACCCTTCCGGATCGAGGCCGGTTTTTCGATTTCGAGTCCGAGACGCCGCTCCTCCGTTTTTGCGTGGAACCAGTTGTTCTGCTTCCGGTAGTAATCGGTTTCGACGAGACCCTCGGAGTTGCGGAAAGCCACCGTCAGGCCGCTGATCATGGCGATCAGGAACAGGGCGTAGAGCCCGATGATAAATGGTTTCACAGGAATCCGGCCTCCCTGCTGATTGCAATGCCGTCGCCCTTGAGCGTCAGCTTCACCGTGTCACGTTTTTGTTCAGCCTTGACAAGCACCTTGTTTCTCACTTCGCCAAATGGCTTGATTGAAACGGTGCGTTCTCCGATCAAGGTGACACCCGCCGGTGCTTCGATCTTCAGTTCGAGTGGCTCGCTGGTGTTGTTGTAGATCGTGAATGCGTAGCGGTTCAGGCCAGCGGGCAGCGGCTCCTGCACCCGGCTGAGGGTGAATTCGACCGGCGGACGCATGGCGAACAGCAGCACGACCACCAGTGCCGAGGCTGCGGTGATGCCCGCAAGCCAGAAGGTTTTCGGGCGGATGATCTTGCCTTTGTAGTTCGGGAAGGGCGGCAGGTTGCGCTTGCTGCTCTTCAGCCAGCAGGCGTCGATGCACTCCGCGCAGGCGATGCAGCTGGTGCTGAGCCCCTCCTTGATGTCGATGCCGACCGGGCAGATGCGCACGCAGTCATCGCACTTCATGCAGGTCGAGTCGCGCGACTGGTCGTACTCGATCACCAGCGTATCCTTGTCGAACAGGGTGTTCTGCATGAAGGCGTAGGGGCAGATGGTCGTGCAGAATTTTCGCCCGAGCAGGGCCAGTTCGAGCCACACCAGTATCCAGAGGACGATGAAGAATCCGGCGATCAGCGGAGAGGTGAACAGGCCACGGATGGCTGCCGCCGGGGGCACGAAGTACCAGATCATGGTGATGGACACCAGCGCAGAGACCGGCAGCAGGATCAGTTTCTGCAAAGTTTTTCGGTGCTGCTTGCCGAACAGTGAGGCGAGGCTTTCGGTGAGGTCGAGCAGCACGGTCTGCGGGCAGAGCCAGCCGCACCAGACCCGTCCGAAGATGATGGTCACGGCTGAGATGAAGAGCAGCAGGAAAAGGGTGGCCGCGAGAATGAGGTAGAAGTCGCCGATACGGATGACCGAACCGAAAAAGTAGAGGTTCAGCTCCCGGATGTCGAACCGGAAGGCACTCTGCCCGTTGACCTCCAGGAACGGCAGGCCGGTGAGGAGAAGTGCCTGAAGAATTTCGACGGCTCTCCGGTAACGTTTCCAGACAATCTGCATGATAGTGAACAGTGAAGGTTGAGAGCATAAAGAGAGCAGCCCCGGTATTGGTTCCCGGGGCTGTAGCTTTTGAGGCTATTTTCTCAGGCTCTCTATGAAGGCGACGATCTTGTAGATTTTGTCGTTCCCGAGCTGCTGGGCGAATGGTGGCATCCCGTTGGGGCGTCCATTGGCAACTGACTCGAAAAGATCGGCGGGCGTCGAGCCGTATTTCAGCGCGACCTTCAGATTCGGGCCGATGCCGCCGCTGGCGTCTGCCATGTGGCAGGCTGCGCAGGTGGTCTCGAATTCGCTCTTTCCTGCGGCGATGGCCTCAGCTTTGCCGACGTACATGCCGGGGTCGGCGGGCGCGGCCGCCGCTGTTTTTTCGCCGGTTTTCATCTCCTCTTCGTACGTCTTGTAGAAAGACCAGCCTGAAATGGCGGGCGTGAAGCGTGCGATATACACAACGAGAAAGATGATCATACCCACAAAGAACGCCAACCAGCCTTTGGGGATTTTGTTGTTGCCTTCGTGCGGAACTCCGGAATCACTCATATGAACCTCCTCGTAACAGGTTTCTTGAACGGTTGATGATTAGTCGTGATGCTCTTTCTTGTCGTCGTCACGGAGCATCCGGTATTTGGGTTCCTCGACCTCTTTTTTGCGCTTCGGGTTGAAGTAATAGATGATAATGCCAGCCATCACCAGTGCAAGCACCATGGTGAAGGCGACATAGGCTATCTGCGAAAAGTTCATTGCTGACTCTCCATTGCCTTGACGTCACGCCCGAGCTTCTGCATGTAGGCGATGATGGCGTCCATCTCGGTCAGCTCACCGCGCAGCGCTTCCGGAGTCACCTCGTCACGCGTGGCCTTCGAGTTGTAATCGGGCGCGGTGACCTTCGCTTTGTAATCGGCGATCTGCTGCTGAACCTCAGCTTCCGAGTAGCCGTAGCCGAGAATCTGCGTTTTCCTGAACGACTCGGACGTGTCGAGTTTGTTGTTGGCAAGCCAGCCATAAGGCGGCATGTTGGAGAGGGCGAACATCGACTGCGGACTGTGCATGTGCTTGTAGTGCCACGAGTCAGGATATTTGCCGCCGACACGGTTCAGATCAGGGCCCGTACGGCGTGATCCCCAGAGGAAGGGGCGATCCCAGGCGAACTCCTCGGCCTTGGAGTACTCGCCGTAACGAAGCACTTCGGTTCTGAGCGGGCGGACAGTCTGCGTGTGGCAGTTGTTGCACCCCTCGCGCATGTAGATGTCGCGCCCCTCCTGCTCGATGGCCGTGTAGGGTTTGACATAGGCGCTCACCGGCTGGGTCGAGGGCATGAACATCGGCACGAACACCGTAACCACCGTGCCGACAAGGATGACCAGCGTCGCGATGAGCGCGAAGACGACCGGTTTTGAATAGATCCCCATGATGCAAGCTCCTTTTTTCAGGTTAGGTGGTTAAGCTTCTGCGGCGGCTGACGGCTCCTGCCTGACCGTCTGGATGAGGTTCCAGGCGAAGATCAGGATGCCGATGAAGTAGACGACTCCGGCTGCAAAACGCATACGGTAGTAGGGGTAGAGCGAGGTCAGGCCGTCGAGGAAGCTGTACATCAGCGAACCGTCGGGATTGGTGGCTTTCCACATCGCGCCCTGCTGGATGCCGCCAATCCACATGGTGACCGTCCAGGCAAGCTGTCCGACGAGGATGAGCCAGAAGTGGACGTTGGCCAGCTTCACGCTGTACAGCTCGCGATCTGTGATTTTCGGGATCATGTAGTAGAATGACGCGGAGATAATCATCGTCACCCAACCCATTGTGCCCATATGCACATGGCCGACCACCCAGTCGGTGTAGTGGAAGAAGGCGTTGAGTGTCCTCAAACCCTGCAACGGCCCCTGCAAGGTCTGGAGACCGTAGAAGGTGATGCCGAGGATGAAGAATTTGGTCAGGTAGTTGGTGCGCATCTGGTCCCAGTTGCCCTGGAGCGTGTAATAGCCGTTGACCACCGATCCCCACGACGGAGCGATCAGGAAGATGCTGAAGGCGATGGCCACCGTCTGGATCCACTCCGGCAGCGGCGTGAGCATCAGGTGGTGTGCGCCCGTCCAGAGGTAGGCGAAGATCAGCGCCCAGAACGAGACGATCGAGAGCCGGTGGCTGTAGATTGGCAGCCCGGTGGCTTTTGGCAGGAAGTAGTAAAACATGGCCAGCACTGGCACGGTGAAGATGAAGCCCACGATGTTGTGCCCGTACCACCACTGCACGTTGGCGTCGTTGCCGCCGGCGTAGATGCTGTAGGACTTGAAGAGGTTGAGCGGGATTTCGAGGTTGTTGACGATGTAGAGCACCGCGACGGTCACCGTCATGGCGACCAGGTACCAGAGCGAGATGTACATCTGCTTTTCCTGTCGCTTGATCAGGATGGCGAAGACGTTGACGGCGAACATCACCCAGAGAATCACCACGCCGACGTCGAGCGGCCATTCAAGCTCGGCATACTCCTTTGTGGTATTCAGGCCCGCCATGAGACTGACCGCCGCGAGTGCGATAGCTGTGTTGAATAGCCAGAGATGAGCCTTGGCGAGGCCGGGAAATGGCAGGGGGGTGCGGGTCAGGCGCTGGAGCATATAGTAGGCCGTGGCGAAGATGCCCGCCAGGCCAAAGCCGAGACCAAGGCCATTGGTGTGCACGACGCGCAGGCGTCCAAAACTGAGCCACGGGGTCAGGTTCAGCGCTGGGTTGAACATTTCGAAAGCGATCCACAGGCCGATAACGAGCCCTATGATAAGCCAGAAAAGCGCCGAAAATGCGAAACCCCTGACAATGGAGTAATCATAACCGGTATCGTTCATGCCCTCCTCCTGAATCTGGTTGATAAAAAAAGAAACTATTGAAGGGCACCTCCGATGCTGCCGTTGTTCAGATTCCGGAATAATGAGGCGTGGCGGGAAAAAGGAGCGGCGGGGATCAGGGTGTCCTTGAAGAACGAGTGGACAGCTATGCAAAGAGCAATATTACTGAATGATCACTTATTAAAATTTAGTCAAAAAAACCGGTTACCTGAAAGAAAAAAAATATACATGCGTATAGGATGAGATGCGCTTTTATTGGCTTAAAGCAAAAAAGCCCCCATTGTACCGGGAGCTTTTTTGCTTGTAAGATTGTCTGTTTGATCAGCCGTTGACTACGCGGGCCAGTCCTTCGTTGTAGTTGCCAACGACGGCCTCTTTCTCGGTGATGATGCCGCGGATGAGCGTGCCAGGGGTTACGTCGAAGGCGAAGTTCACCACCGGCGTGGTCGGGGTGGCGACCTGCGTGCCGAAGATTTTGCGCAGCTCGTCGGCGTCGCGCTCCTCGATCGGAATCTCCGAGCCTTCGGCCATCGTGATGTCGATAGTCGAGACCGGCGCGGCGATGTAGAACGGCAGGCCGTGATACTTGGCGCTGATGGCGTGGGCGTAGGTGCCGATTTTGTTCGCCGTGTCGCCGTTGGCCGTGATGCGATCCGCGCCGGTGACGGCGAAGTCGATCATGCCGCGCTGCATCAGAATCGCCGACGAGGAGTCGGAGATCGAGGCGAACGGAATGCCGTCGTGCTCCAGCTCCCACGCGGTGAGGCGCAGGCCCTGCAAGAGCGGGCGACTTTCGGCGGTGATGACGCGCTCGATCAGCCCCTCCTGGTACGCCAGGCGGATCACGCCGAGCGCCGTGCCGATGCCGCAGCAGGCGAGCGTGCCGGTGTTGCAGTGGGTCAGCACGTTGAGCTTGCGGGTTTTAAGCACGTCGGCGAAATCCTGCTTCAGCAGCTCCACGCCGTGGCGGGCGATCTTGTCGCAGTTGTCGATCTCGTCGTTGTGGATTTTGCAGGCCATGTCGTTCATCTTCGCAAAGAGCGCTTCGAGCGAATCAGCCTCGAAGTTGGCGTCATAGACATCCTGCATCTTTCTGGTGGCGAAGAACAGGTTCACGGCGGTCGGGCGCGAAGCGTTGACCTCGGCGATCAGGTTCTTGAAATATTCCGGGAAGCCCGTCTTGTCGCCCTTGTAGGCGTTGATCCCAAGCATGACCGTGTAGCCTGCCGAAGCACCGATGAGTGGCGCGCCGCGGACGGCAAGGGTCTTGATGGCCTCGATGGCCTGCTTGTAATCCGTGGTTTTGACATAGTTCTCCTGCAGCGGCAGGAAGCGCTGGTCGAGGTAACGGAATGCTCCGTCGGTAAAGGATATAGCGTCAATCATGAGCGAGTTGATCTTTCCTCGAAAAGGGTTAAAGGTTTGCTACGACGTTTCTGAAGATGGTGGTCATGTGCGGCTCGGCTCGGCTGGAGACCTCGATGATCTCTTCGATGCCGACCGGCACGAGGCAGTCCGGGAAGCACTCGTCGGTAACGATGGACATGCCGAACACCTCGGTGCCCTGATGCACGGCGGCGATCACCTCCGGCACGGTGGACATGCCGACCACGTCAGCGCCGATGGCGCGCAGCATCCGGTACTCGGCGCGGGTTTCGAGGCACGGACCGGTGACGGCGACATAGACGCCGCGCTGCACCTTGATGCCGTGTTCGAGCGCAACCTTTTCGGCGATCTCGAGAATCCTCGGCGAGTAGGGGGCGCACATATCGGGGAAGCGGGGGCCGATTTCAGGATCGTTCGGGCCGATGAGCGGGTTGGTGCCAAGCAGGTTGATGTGGTCGTCGATCAGCATGATGTCGCCCTTGCTGTAGCCGGGGTTCATGCCGCCGCAGGCGTTGGTGATACCCAGTGTCCTGACGCCCAGCTCTTTCATGACCCGGATCGGGAAGACGATTTGCGACATCGCGTAGCCTTCGTAGAAGTGGAAGCGCCCCTGCATGGCGACCACCTTCTTGCCCGCTAGGGTGCCGAAGATCAGCTTGCCGTGGTGGGTTTCAACCGTCGAGATCGGGAAATAGGGAATGTCGGCATAGTCGAGCGAGAAGTCGATCTCGATCTCCTTGACGAGACCGCCGAGGCCGGTGCCGAGCACGATGCCCACCGGATACTCGGCCGTGGTTTTTTTTCTGATGAATTCAACGGCCTCCCGGATTTTCTGCCTTTGTTCAGTCATGATATTCCCTGTGGTTTTATTGGTTTGAAACGGCGCGGACAAAAGAAATCAAATATAATCAGCTCAGGGGAGAAGAGGAAATGGGGGATGGGGTGGAAGTGGATGAATGTACTGTAAGATGTGGACGAGGTAGATCAGGCGGACGCAGTGGATGCAAGATGAATTACACTGGTCTACTTCTTCCAATTACACCACTTAACGCCATCCGAAAATTGCGGTGCCGATGCGGATCATGGTGGCGCCTTCGAGGATGGCTTCCTCGAAATCGCCGCTCATTCCCATTGATAGCTCGGTAAGAAGCGACGGCTCAGGTGCGTTCTGGCGGAGCTTGTCGAGTGTCTGGCGAAGCTCCGCAAATTCGCGGCGGGCTTCGGAGGGGTCGGGCGAGGCGATGGTCATGAGGCCTCGCAGCCGGACGTTCGGCAGGGTGAAGCACTGTTCAGCGGCCTGAAGCACCGAGTCGGGATCGAGGCCGTATTTGGTGCCTTCGCGCGACACGTTAACCTCAAGCAGGTAATCGACCGTCAGATCGTGCTGCGCGGCGCGTTTCGACAGCTCTTCGGCAGTTGAAACCTTGTCGATGCCGTGAGCCATCGTCACCTTGTCCACGATCTGGCGCACCTTGTTGGACTGGAGGTGGCCGATGAAGTGCCAGTCGAGCAGCAGGCCCGAGAGTTCGGGTGCTTCAACCTTTTCCAGAAATTCCTGCACGTAGCTCTCGCCGAACTCGCGCTGCCCCGCATCCCACGCCTCGCGTATGGCTGCGGCGCTTTTGGTTTTGGAGACAGCGATGAGCGTTACCTCATCCTCGCGGCGGCCCGCCTTGCGGCAGGCCTCGGCGATCTGTTCCCTGACGGCGGCGAGGTTCGACGAGATGCTTTCCATGTTTTCGGCGATCAGGCGGTTGCCGGAGTGATGGTTTCGATGGTCACCGGCTTGAGCGGGTTGTCGCGCATGTCGGTTTCGACGGCGGCGATGGCGTCAACCACGTCGATGCCCGATTCGACAACGCCGAACACGGTATATTCGCCGTCGAGGAAGCCGTTGTCGGCCTGGTTGATGTAGAACTGGCTGCCGGACGAGGCCTTCTGCGGGTTGTTGTCACGCGCGGCGGCAAGCGTACCCTTTTTGTTCGGGTGCTTGATTTCAGCCGGAACGCGGTAGTCGGGGCCGCCGGTGCCGTGCATCATGCGCTTCTCGTCGAAGCGCGAAAGCGGATCGCCGGACTGGATCATGAAGCCTTCGATCACCCTGTGAAAACGGATGCCGTCGTAGTAGCCTTCGCCGACGAGCTTGACGAAGTTATCGCGGTGCTGGGGAGTGTCGTCATACAGGGCGATGGAAATATCACCCATGCTGGTCTTGATGATGAATTTTTCTGGCATGGTAATGTGGTTGAGTGTCGAAAAACAATCGGTCAGATTTGCGGTATCTGCACGCCTGCGCCGGCAAGACGCAAGAGCGCGCGCTGGGCCATTCCCGCTGACGATGTGGCTGGCCAGGTTTTGATCACCTGGTCATAAAGTTTTGCCGCCTTGTCGGCCTGTCCCGCGCCGGAGTAGCTTTCGGCGGCTTTGGTGAGGTACATCGATTTGAGCGTCTCGTTCTCGGCGGTTTCGGACGCCTTTTCGTACTCCGGCGCAGCTTCGGCGAAGGCCTTTTTCTGGACATGGCAGGCGGCGGCTCCGGCGAGCGCCGATGCCTGAAGATCCTTGTCATCACTGCTGAATCCCTTGTACATCGAGAGCGCATCGTCCGGCTTTCCACTGTTGAGCAGGATATAGGCCATATAGAGCCTGGCAGTTTTTCCGCTTGGTGTGCCGCCCCATGTTTTGACGATACTGTTCAGCCCTTTTATCGAGCCCTCGCCATTGACCGCTTTATCGACGTCTCCCATTTCGATCCACGGAGTGATCTTCGCAAGGGCGAGTGAGGCCTGAACTTCGTCGACTTTGGTTTTCTGCATCCAGAAAAGCGTACCGCCAGCAGCGAGGCAGATGACGACAACAAGAGCGGTGAGCTGCTTTTTATACTTTATGCCGATTTCAAGCATCCGGTCGGAGAAGGTCGCTTCCGGAAGCATTTTCTGGGGCTGGGTGGTGTTCATGTGGTTCGTGCTGTCGTTTCTTGAAATGAGATCGCCTGAGTCGTTCCGCGTCACTGATGGCGGTCAGTCCGTGGCTCAACCTAAGCAAGTTCGCATGAATTTCAAAATCAGCGGCAGCCGCCGGTTACGGCAGGCCGAACAGGGTTCTGGCATTGCTCACGAGCGCTTCCGTCACCTCTTCGAACGGTTCCTGGCGGTGATCGGCGATCTTGCGCACCGTGTGGACGACGAAGGCCGGTTCGTTGCGTTTGCCGCGTTTGGGTACTGGCGCGAGGTAGGGTGCGTCGGTTTCGGAGAGCAGGTCGCCGAGGCAGACGGAGGCCGCCACCTCCGGAAGCAGTGACTTTTTGTAGGTGATGGTGCCGGGAATCGAAATCTTCAGGCCGAGGCTGATGCAGCGGCGGGCCATGTCGAGATCTCCTGAAAAGCAGTGCATCGCGCCGCGCAGGGCCGACGAGCGCTCCTCCAAGAGGATGCGGAGCATGTCGGGCCAGGCGTCGCGGCAGTGGATCACCACCGGCAGGTCGAGGTCGACCGCCATGCGCAGCATCTCGCGGAACGCCGCCTGCTGATGCGCCGGATTGTGATCGGGCCAGTGGTAGTCGAGGCCGATTTCGCCGATGCCAACCACCTTTGCCGATCGAGCCTGTCCTGCGAGTTCGTCGAACAGCTCTGGCGAGAGTGGCACGTTCGTTTCGTGAGGGTGCAGGCCGACATTCGAATAGATGAAGTCATACCCGTTTGCCAGTTCGATGGAGCGGCGGTTCGTCTCGATGCCGGTGCCCGGATCGATGACATACTGCAAGCCAGCCGCGCGGAGATCGCCGATCACCCGGTCACGGTCATCGTCGAAATCGGGAAAGGAGAGATGGCAGTGGATGTCGCAGAAACCCGGGGTGTTCATGCTTGTTTCCCGGCGAAAATTTTTTCGTGAAACAGCACAATCATGCACGCGCCGATGGTGATGCAGGAGTCGGCGACGTTGAAAATCGGCCAGAGATCGAGCTGGAGGCCAAAGAGTGCGCCGTGATAGAGGTCGAAATAGATGAAATCCACCACATGGCCGAGCATGACGCGGTCGATCAGGTTGCCGATCCCGCCGCCCAGAATAAGACCGAAGGCTGTGAGGAAGAGCGGACTCCGGTTGTTCGATTTGTGGACATACCAGACAACACCCGCTGAAATGGCGAGGGTCAGAAAAAGCAGGCCCACCGGTGGGAGGAACCGGACGCTGAATGCGATGCCGAGGTTTTCGGCGTAGGTCAGCTTGAGCCAGTCAGGGATAATGACGATGCTTTGCCCGCCGTCGCGCAGGTAGTGGATGGCGAGAAGTTTGGTCACCCGGTCGAGCAGGGCGGCAGCTACCGCGAGCAGATAAAAAAGGGCCATAAAGTAGTGTCGTTGTCAGGAGGTCAAAGAGGCCGAAGAGAATGTAACACCATTCAGGCCTCTTTCAAACCGCCGCATCAGCCTTCGCTCTTTTCGATTTCAGCGAGTACGGTTTTTCTGACCAGATCGACCGGAAGTTCCTGTCCTGTCCAGATGGAGAAGGCACGGGCGGCCTGGGCGATGAGCATCTCGATGCCCGGAATGACAGTCGCTCCTGCGGCGCGGGCTTCGGCGAGCAGAGGTGTTTCGGGCGGATTGTAGACCATGTCGTAAACGATCTGGCCATCGTGCAGGAGGCCGTGCCCGGTCGGCAGGATGCTGTGGATGTGATCGTTTCTTCCGGCAGTACCGACTGGCGTGGCGTTGACCAGTACGCGGCAATCGCGGATCAGTTTGCTGCACGCGGGCTGGTCGATCTCCCGGCCCGCGCGGATGGTGACGATGTCGCGGTATGCGTACTCTTCGAGCATATCCGCGGCTTTCTGCGTATCCCGCACCACGAGGAGCACCGATGAAGGGCTGAAGCGGAGCCTGAAAGCTTCGACTGCGGCCAGCGCGGCTCCACCGTTGCCGAAGATGCAGACCGGCCTGTTCCGGATCGACTCCGCCATCGGAAGGAGCGGAGCGGCGAAACCGTCGATGTCTGTATTGAAGCCGAGCAACCGTCCGTTGTCGTTGACGATGGTGTTGACCGCCCCGATGGAGAGCGCTTCAGGTGAGAGTTCGTCAAGGAACGGTACGACGGTTTTCTTGTACGGAATGGTTACGCTGAATCCCGCAATGCTGAGAGCACGGCTTCCTCTGAGTGCATCGCCGATCATTTCGGGGGAAGGGATGTTAAAGATGGTGTAGACGCAGGGAAGCCCGAGTGCCTCGAATCCGGTATTGTGAATCAGTGGCGACCAGGAGTAATCGACGTGTTTGCCGATAAGCCCGAAAATCTTTTTGGACTGAGAGTTTGACACGATGTTCTTTTCGCTGGTGGTTCAGGAGATTTCCAGCAGCCGGCGCACCGCATCCTGCTGGTACAGTTCGGGGAAGGTGCTCTGGAAAAGCTGCTTTTTGTCGGGATCGATCTTGAATGCCTTGCTGAGCGCCTTGAGGGTGCTCTGGTTGTCGCCCATGGCGAAATAGGTCGCGGCGATCTCGAAATGCGCCTCCGCCGAAAGCGGCTGAAGCGAGATCGACTCTTCGAGCGCCCGGATCGATGCATCCATCGCTCCGGCCTCGCGCAGCACCATTGCATAGTCCAGCCAGATTTGAGGGCTGTCCGGATCCAGGGGGATAATTTTCTCGTAGGTTTTGAGCGACTGGTCGAGCCGGCCGAGATTGTATTCAATCTCCGCCTTGAGCAGGAGGAATTCGATGCACTCCGGCATTTCAACAAGGGCATGGCCGATGGCGTCGAGCGAAGCCTCGTAGTTTTCGAGCGCCTCGAAGCAGCAGGCGAGTGCAAACCAGGCGTCGGCGAACTCCGGATTCAGTTCGATGCAGCGTTTGTAGCAGGCGATCGCTTCGCTGTACTGCTCGAGTTCCTCCTTGGCTATGCCGAGATTGTAGAGCGCGTTGATGTCGTCGGGCTCGATTTCAAGCGTTTTCGTGTAGCTTTCTGCAGCTTCCTCGATTCTTCCGGTGATGGCAAGCACATTGGCACGGTTGTACCAGGCCGAGCTGAAATCCTCGGAAATGACGAGTGCCATGTCGTAGGCTTCGAGCGCTTCCGGGTAACGCTTGAGCTTGCTCAGGACGAGTCCCTTGTTGTACCAGGCGTTGATATTGTACGGGTCGAGGTCGATGGCCTTCTCGTAGGCGACAAGACTGTTATCAAGTTTGCCGAGAATGTCCTGCGAGTAGGCCAGCTCGTACCAGGCTTCTCCGAACTCCCGATCGAGCTGCAGCGTCTGCTCGAAATTTTTTTCAGCCTCTTCGAAACGTTCGAGTCGTTGCAGAATGAGTCCCCGGTAGAAACAGATATCTCTTTCTATGGTGGAGTCGCTGACAACACTCTCGATCTCTTCGAGCGCTTCATCGAGTCGTCCGGTATTGAAATAGGCCAAAGCGAGATTCAGGGCCATTTCATTGTCGGCAGGGCTGAGCAGAACGGCGCGCTGAAACGCTTCGAGCGCCTCCTCAAAAAGGCCGTTCAACGTCAGGCTGTTGCCGAGGTGAAACCAGGTTTCCGCGTTGTAGGGGGCGAGCTCTTCGAGCCGTCGGGCTGCAACGAGCGATTTTTCGTGAAGTCCTTCCTCGTTGAGCTGGATGATAAGGTCGAGAAGTTCTTCTGGATCGTGAATGGAATCAGGGTCAGAAGTCCCTTCCGGCCTGTCCGGGAAGAAACCTTCTGATGGGTTCAGGTTGTCATCAAAAAAATCAAGCAAACTCATACACTCTCTTTCGTGCAAATTTCACGATCATAAGAACAAAATCAATATAGCAGATTTTTTCAAAAAAAGTGCCCGGCCGGGCCATTCTTTCAGGCTTCAGGGGCGTCTCCGGCGTTGAAGTAGCGGTAAATGCTTTCTGCGGTTTTTCTTCCGGCTACGGCGGAAAGCTCGTCAATAGAAGCTTTCGAGACGCTTTCCACTGAGCCGAAGTGCTTCAGCAGCTTTTCGGCGCTTTTTTCGCCGACTCCTTTGATGCCGGTCAGCTCCGTTCGGATCGTCCGGTCGCTCCGGAGCTTGCGGTGGTAGGTGATGGCGAAGCGGTGTGCTTCGTCACGCAATTGTTGCAAAAGCTTGAGGGCTGGTGAGGTTTTCGGAAGGTTGTACGGGTCTCGCTCGTTGGGCACGTAAATCTCTTCGAGCCGTTTCGCCAGCCCCGCCACAGGCAGGTCAAGGCCAAGCTCCTGCAAGACTTGCCAGGCGACGTTCACCTGTCCCTTGCCGCCGTCGATCAGCACCAGGTCGGGCATCGGCAGCTCTTCGGCCAGTGAGCCTCCGTAGCGCCTGGTGACCGCTTCGCGCATCGCCGCGTAGTCGTCCGAGCCTTCGAAGCTTTTGAGCCTGAACTTGCGGTAGTCCGATTTTTTCGGTTTTCCCGACACGAAGGTGACCATCGAGCTGACGTAATCGGTGCCCTGGAAATGCGAGTTGTCGAAGCACTCGATCCGCTCGGGCAGTTTGTCAAGATGGAGCACCTGCTTGAGCGATTCGAGGGCCGGGGATTTGCGCGCGATTTCGCCGCGCAGTTTTTTCTGCACCATGAACTCGTGCAGGTGGTGCTCGGCGTTGTCGAGGCACATGGCGATGAGATGAGCCTTTTCGCCGATGCGGGGCACCGTGAAACGCACCTGCCGCCGCTCGGTCTGCCGCGACGAGAGCAGTTGCCGGAGGGCTTCGAGTTCCTCTTCGGGCAGCTCCGCCTGGAGCATGAGTTCCTGTGGAATCAGGTCGGGGGTTTCGAGGTAGTAGTGCTCTACGAAAGAGGCGAGCAGGTTCGGCAGCGGCGTGTTGCCCGTGTTGGAGAGGTAGGTGTGGCGCGAGCCGATAAGCTTTCCTTCGCGGATGCGGAAGACCACACCACACGCATCATCCTCGCCCGCAGCAACGGCGAAGACATCGCGGTCGATCGCTTCGGTGCTCACGATCTTCTGGCGCTCCGCGTAGCGTTTCAGCCCCTCGATCTGCGCTTTCAGGGCTGCGGCCTCCTCGAACTTCAGCTCCGTTGCCTTCTCCTGCATCTCGGCGCTGAGGTCGCGCAAGAGAGCTGAAGTTTTGCCCTTGAGCAACGTGACGATTTCACGGATCATCGCCAGGTACTCTTCCTCAGATTGCAACCCTTCGCACGGACCTTTGCACTTGTGGATATGATAATCGAGACAGACCCGATACCTGCCGGATGCGACAGCCTCCTCGGTGAGCTTGTACTTGCAGCTCCTGACCGGAAAAATCGAGCCGATCAGGTCGAGAATGAGCCGGAGCTGCGAGGCTTCGGTGTAGGGACCGAAATAGAGCGAACCATCGCGCCTGACCTGGCGGGTGAGAAAAATTCGCGGAAAACGCTCGTTGGTGATGACCAGCCACGGGTAGCTCTTGTCGTCCTTGAGGTTGACGTTGTAGCGTGGCTTCAGCTCCTTGATAAGGTTGTTTTCGAGGATCAGCGCCTCGACCTCCGAGGAGGTGATGATGACGTTCACGTTGGCGATGTGGCTTACCATCACGGCGGTCTTGCCCGGCTGGCGTCCCTGGCTGTTGAAATACGAACGCACCCGGTTGCGCAGGTTCCGCGCCTTGCCGACGTAGATCACCGTTCCCGCTGCGTTGCTGAAGCGGTAGACGCCGGGCGAAGTCGGCAGCGTGGCGAGTTTTTCGGCCAGAGCCGATTTTGCAGTTTTGTCTGGTGCTGCTGCTGCGGTGTCGCTCATGAAGAAATCGGAGAATCTGCGTTGCGGTTTTTCTATGATAGTTTCCGGCGACAAAAAACACAAACAGTGCAAGTCAGAGGTTTTTTGCTTTAACCGAACTAGCAGCGTCCGTCTGTTTTGACAAGGCCATTTTTTATTGCAAAGGGGGAGGAATGCAAAAAGGCGTGGATTGTTCCACGCCTTTTTGTGCTGTGTGCCGTTTCCGGACTTAGTGAGCAGAAGCTTCGCCAGCGCCTTTCGGGTAGCGAAGGCTGTCCACCAGCTCCTGAATCTCTTCCGGAGGAGCAGGGGTGATTCGCGAAACCACGAAGCTGACCGCGAAGTTGACCAGCATGCCGATGGTACCGATACCTTCGGGCGAAATGCCGAGGAACCAGAACTCGGGCTTGTTCATTGCCGGGTTCATGAACTTGAAGTACACGATGTAGGCCGCGGTGAAGACAAGGCCGGTAATCATGCCGCTGATGGCGCCCTCTTTGTTCATTCTCTTCGAGAAAATGCCGAGAATGATGATCGGGAAGAAGGATGCGGCGGCAAGACCGAAGGCGAACGCCACAACCTCCGCCACGAAGCCGGGCGGGTTGATGCCGAAGTAGCCCGCAACCAGGATAGCGACGCCGACAGCGATACGTGCATACATAAGCTCGGCGCTTTCGCTGATGTTGGGGTTGATCTGCTTTTTGATCAGGTCATGCGAAATCGAGGTCGAGATGACCAGCAGAAGGCCAGCAGCCGTCGAGAGTGCGGCGGCAAGACCGCCAGCCGCCACGAGAGCGATCACCCAGTTCGGCAGACGGCCGATCTCCGGGTTGGCCAGCACCATGATATCCTTGTCGATGAAGAGCTCGTTGGCGTTGTCGGTCGGTTTGTTCGACATCAGGAGTTCGCCGCTCTTGCCGATCTCTTTGGTGAATTCAGGTTTTTTGCCTTCGAACGGATCGCCGCCGTTGGCTTTTTTGCCGAGGTACTGGATTTTGCCGTCGCCGTTTTTGTCCATCCAGGCAAGCAGACCGGTTTTTTCCCACTTTTTGAACCAGCCCGGCAATTCAGCGTAAGCCTGGTTGCTGACCGTATTGATCAGGTTTAGACGGGCGAAAGTGGCGATGGCCGGAGCCGTGGTGTAGAGCAGGGCGATGAAGATGAGTGCCCAGCCGGCCGAGATGCGCGCGTCGCGAACCTTGGGCACGGTGAAGAAGCGCACGATGACGTGTGGCAGACCGGCGGTGCCGACCATGAGCGCCAAGGTGATGGCGAAGACGTCAATCATTGGCTTGGCGCCGGTGGTATAGGGGGCAAAGCCAAGCTCCTTGTGCAGGTTGTCGAGCTTGTCGAGCAGATAAACGCCGTCCGAACCGGTGCCGCCGAAGCCGAGCTGCGGGATCGCGTTGCCGGCGATCATGATCGACAGGAAGATGGCCGGAACCATGTAGGCGAAGATCAGCACCCAGTACTGAGCAACCTGCGTGTAGGTGATGCCCTTCATGCCGCCGAGCACGGCGTAGAAGAACACGATACCCATACCGAGGACGATACCGGTGTTGATGTCAACTTCCAGGAAGCGCGAGAAAACCACGCCCACGCCGCGCATCTGTCCGGCGACATAGGTGAAGGAGACGAACAGCGCGCTGATGACAGCCACCGTACGGGCGGTGTTGGAGTAGTAACGGTCGCCCACGAAGTCCGGAACGGTGAACTTGCCGAACTTTCTGAGATAAGGGGCGAGCAGGAGCGCCAGTAGCACGTAGCCGCCTGTCCAGCCCATCAGGTAAACAGAACCGTCATAACCCATGAAGGAGATGAGACCGGCCATCGAAATAAACGATGCCGCCGACATCCAGTCCGCAGCGGTCGCCATGCCGTTCATGATCGGAGAAACGCCCGCGCCGGCGACATAGAACTCTTTGGTCGAACCTGCCTTCGCCCAGATCGCGATGCCGATGTAGATCGCGAAGGTCAGGCCAACGATGAGGTAGGTCCATACTTGAACACTCATGATGGTAGATTTAAACGTTTGGAAAATACTGTTCGGATAACCCTGCGTTCAGCTCAGTCCTCGTGGACGTCGAACTTTTTGTCGAGCTTGTTCATCAGGGCGACATAGACGAAAATCAGCACCACGAAGACATAGATGGAGCCTTGCTGGGCGAACCAGAAGCCCAGTTTGAATCCGCCGAGCCGGATCGCGTTCAGTGGTTCAGCAAGGAGAATGCCGAATCCGTATGAAACGACGAACCATGTCACCAGCAGGCCGATCAGGTAGCCGAGGTTGATTTTCCAGTACTCCTGGAGTTTTGCTTTTTCCATGGTATTGGTGAGTTTGTGCTTGTTAGAGAACTGATACAGACAGAACAGGGGACAGCAAGTGCATCCCGAAAAAGAGGCAACAATCGTGAATATTTAACACACTACTCGGTCAGATGCCTATGCCGGAGGGGAAAAAAGTTCCGGTCACGGGAGCACCCATGGTAATCACAAAGCGACTGGTCATGATTTTCTGCCGGTAAGGGATTGGCGTTGAATGCTTTGAGCAGGGTGCATCATTGAAGCACCAGCTGTTCTTTCATGCCGGCAGATAACGGTATATAACCGTATAATCGAATATAAGGGATATAAACCTGAACTCCCAATTGTTCAGTCAAGTAAAGAGCTGTTTCCGCGGGAACAGCTCAATATTCGATAAAAAAAGCCGCAGTTTCCTGCGGCTTTTTTTGAATGCTGCGGAACAACCTTAGAAGGTCACCGTTGCAACAAGTTCCGTACGGAGCCTGCTGTAGCTCGTCTCAAGCTTATCGCCAGAGAAGTCGAAATCAGCTCCAGCTGCCCAGTAACGGACGGTCGGGGTCAGGCTGAACGAACCAGCGGCAGATTCGTAGACTTTGAAGTTGTACTGCGCCCAGACAAACAGGTTCTCGTAAGTGGCTTCCACAAACGAATACGTTTTGCTCGTTGTCCTGTTGTAGTCGATCCAGGCCGTGAAGTTGCCAACTTCGCCTTTGAGCCTCAGGAGGTAACCACTGTAATCGACATCGACGGGCATTCCACCAAAGCGATTATCGTATCCATTGTCATCGCAGGTGGTGTAGAATGCGCTCATGCCAATTTTGGCAGTGCCTGCCGGGAATGAGAGGTTTGCACCAAAAGTGAGCGGCGAGACGCCCGAATAAACAGCACCATTAAGGTTGGTGAGTGAAATGATAGCCTGGGGCTCAATGGTTACATCACCGAGTTTGTCTTTGTACGAGAGGTGGAGCGCATAGCCATCGTTGAAGAAGCCATCGCCTTCTGCCGTGGAATCATCCCTAGAGTTGTTGTCGAAAACAACAAGGGTTGCGTTGGCTTCACCCGAGCCGATTTTGCAGCCGTAGTTGATGCCATAGACGCGATCCATGTTGTAGGTTGCGACAGCACCGTCAGCGATACCGGCAGGCGCAACAGGGTAACCGAAACTCGTAAACGGGAATGGGGATAAACTGTTGGCATCAAACGGAATCGGGTAAAGAGCAAGATCGAAGATCGGGTTGTTGAGCGAGTTCAGCGGAAGACGGCCCACCATCCAGTGGCTGTTTTCCATCATGCGGCCGAAGTAGAGCTGGGAAATGTCGATCGTTGCCTCCTCGTTGTTTCCGGCACCGACGGTATTCCAGCCACCAGCGCGCAGGCCAAACTCATTGGTTGAAGAGTCTGTGGTCAGCAACGCTTTGACGAAATAGCCGCTGCCAAGATCTGCGGCAGCTTTCAGGCGAAGGCGATAGGCAAAGTTGAGATCGTTGTCGGTGTCGCTGCCGTCATAAGTATCGCCGTCGAACTCATAATTTTCGAACTGGCCTCTAATGCGCATGGAGGCGTCGCCACCGATTTTCAGTTCGGCCGAAGCGGGTGATGCGTATGCCAGTACTGCGAACATCGCAGCAAGAGATAGCATTTTTTTCATCGTGTGTTCTCCGTTAGGTTGTGTGATGCGTGTTAGTCAAAACAAAAATTGACCGCCTGATGCGGTCGGTTACCACTCTTCCAGGAATGGCAACACAGGGTACATGAAAAGAACAGGTGTGGTTATGGTTAACGCTAAATTAAGTAAATAGTATTGATTAGTCCAAAAAAAAGATTCCTTTCCCCTTTTTTGCATTGCGGCTATATGGTTACGCAGTTTACAAAGCCTTGACTGGCAAGGTTTTGCAGGGGAGATATATATGCCGTTAAATAATTGTGATATTTCCCTTGCGGGGCGATTGTTTCTTGCCGATGTAAACAGTAGCAGGTTTGTGCGCGGTGCTTGCAGGTTCATGAAAAGCTGATAGCAGCCATGTGAGGTTCGGCTCTGATAAAATATTTCCTTTATTATGATGCCTGACAAACGTATCGCTCACTGTAATGTGAACTGTTTATGAATCATCCTTCGAGAAAGCCAGTCAATTTGAGAGTCAGCGCCTTGTGTGTTCAGGATGGCCATGCGCTGTTTGTCGAGCACCGGAGCTTTGCGCCGGATGATCCGGCCATGCCGGAAAGCTACTGGATTCTGCCGGGTGGGGTCGTTGAGCGTGGTGAAACTCTCGAAGAGGCGCTGAGACGAGAGGTGCGGGAGGAGACCGGACTGGAGTGCGAGGTTGGCGGAATGGTGTTTGTCAAGGAGCTGCTCTGGCCTCATCCGGGTTTGCCGGGGCAAGGGGAGCGGCACCACTCGGTGTCGCTCGGCTTTCATTGCGAAGTAACTGGCGGAGCGCTTGTCACTGGCCGTGATCCGGAGCTTCCAGACGATCGGCAGGTGATTCTCGAAAGCCGCTGGCTGCCGCTTGCAGATTTGACAGCATACAGTCTCTATCCCCCTTTCCTTTATGATTTTATCGACTCGGGTCTCCGGCGTGGTTTCGAGGCCCTCTGTCCGGAGTTCTTCGACTCGACGCTGTAAAATGCAGGAAGCCTCCCGATCCGGTCGAGAGGCTTCCTGTCTTTGCTGTCCTTTGAGTCCTTTACTTACAAATCGACAATCATGCCAAGCGTGGTAAAGCTTTCGGGCTTGTAGAAGTACATGCCCTGACGGCTCATACCGGAGAAGTAGTTGGCGGCCACTCTCACGTTTTTCAGGCCGATCGAGCTCAGGCGCATTCCCGCTTGCAGGTTCCAGGTGCCGCGGTAGCCGTCGGTTTTCCCCTCGTTCCAATCCCATTTGGGAAGCAGTTTGAAGTCGGCGGCCACGTAGGCGTTGGCCGGAAGTCCGATCTCCACGCCCGCCTGGAAAGAGCTGGGGCTGATCTCGTCCGGCAACGTGTGGTACATGTACTGGTAGCCCAGGTAGACGCGGCGACCTGGCGCACTCAGAGCACCTGTCACGTTGACGAACTCGCGGCTGTAGGTGAAGGGAATGCCGAACGGGGAGTCGCCGGGGTTGAGCCAGTCGCCGTTGTCGTCGGTGTGTCCATCCTCGAAATGGGCCGAGATGTGGCTCAGGCGAACCCGGACGCTCGCTTCATCGAAAGGCAATGCACTATCCTTGAGCTGCTGGCGGAAGGTCGTGTTGATGCCGAACATGTAATCGATGCAGTCCACCGGGAACTTGAAGTTGCTGGTTCTGTTCAGGAGTGACCAGGTGGCGAAATCAATGCCGACAGCGAAGGTTTTGCTGTCGTTCTGGTACAGGTCGGCCGAGGTACCGATATCGAGCTGGAGCTGCTTCTTGCCAAGCATCGGCATGACGGCGATTCGTGGCTCCATCGGGTCGGCGAGCAGCGGCTCGAACAGGGTATCGAAGGTCGGTTTGATCGCCGATTCAGCCGAAGCTGTTGATAGGGGCATTGTAGTGCAGAGCGCACCGAGCATTGCCGCTGTCAAAAGGGATGTGCTTTTATTCATGGTCTGTGGTTCTTGATAAGGTATGATTATACAGATGACATAGAGTCTGCTTCAAAACTGTCTGCTGGTTTATCTGGCGAGCAGCCGGTGTAGCACAGCCATACGCACGGCCACGCCGTTGGTTACCTGCTCCATCAGCATACTGCTTGAATAGCCAGGTGGCTGGATGCGATCGGCCACCAGATTGGATATTTCGATCTCCCGGTTGATCGGTCCCGGGTGGAGCACCGGCATAAGCCGTTTCAGGCGGTCGAGCTTCTCGTCGGTCAGGCCGTACGAGGCCGAATACTCTTCGAGTGACGGAATGTAGCCACCGGTTGCGCGTTCGAGCTGGAGTCGCAGCACGATGGCCGCATCGGCCCAGGCGAGCGCCTTGTCGAGACCGGTAAAGACCTGCACGCCGAGCTGGTCGATGCGGCCCGGCAGGAGTGTCGTGGGGGCGCAAACGGCGATCTCGGCGCCAAGCGTTTTCAGGCCGATGATATTCGATCTGGCAACGCGGCTGTGCAGAATGTCGCCGAGGATCATGATCTTCAGGCCCTCGATCTTTCCGAAATATTCGCGGAGGGTGAGGATATCGAGCAGCGCCTGCGTCGGATGCTCATGCGTGCCGTCTCCTGCGTTGATGACCGGCCGGTCGGTGATCGAGGCTACGAAATCCGCTGCTCCTGACGACGGATGGCGCAGTACGAAAGCGTCCACCTTCATCGCTTCGAGGTTCCGGATGGTGTCCGAGAGCGTTTCGCCTTTGCTGACGCTGCTCGACCCCGCCGTAAAGCTCAGTGTCCCCGCGCCGAGGTGCCGCGCGGCGAGTTCGAAAGAGAAGCGGGTGCGGGTGGAATTCTCAAAGAAAACGAGGGCGATTCGACGGTTTGCGAGCACAGGGGCGAAGATTTCCGGCTCTCTGTTGAGGCCTTCCCTGTAACCTGCGGCAAGGTCGAGAAGATCATGAAGCGTGTCAGCGTGCAGTCCGTATAATCCCGTGAGGTGGTTCAAGAGTGCTGAAATGGTTAAGTGTTGGTTATGTTTTGCGAAATTAAGAAAATTTTGGCGATCATTCATCACTGCCCTCAATCGTTGCAGAGGAACTGTTTTCGGTTTGCCGGGGTAGGTGACTTCAATAGTTTGTTTTATCTGAAAATGACGGTAGCCCATGCATGAAATGTCCATCGCCATGTCGGTGATCGAGGCCGTGGTTGACAAGGCCCGCGAGGAAGGCGGCGGCAAAATTACCGGTATCGATTTGGTTGTCGGACGGCTGGCTGGCGTGGAGGTCGAGTCGCTGAAATTCTGCTTCGGTGCGGCGGCGCGCGACACGCTGGCCGAAGGAGCCGAACTGGTGATCGAAGAGCCGGAGGGCCGTGGCCGCTGCGAAGCGTGCGGCGCGGAGTTTCCTGTTACGAGTTTTTACGCGAAGTGTTCATCGTGCGGGCAGTTCCGGGTGAAGATCGAATCTGGCCAGGAGCTTGCGGTGCGTTCATTCACGATTGAGTGAAAACGGCCGCTCAACCATACTTATAATTATACCATTCTGGGAGTAATCAACTATGTGCGATACTTGCGGTTGTTCAGGCGATGGCGGAGCGGTGCTGCGCAAGCCGGGCGTCAAAGATTATCATGTCCACGTCGGCGATGACGGCCATCACCATCACCACGACCACAGCCACGATCATGCGCATGAGCACCATCACGACCACCATGGCGAGGCTCGCAAGGTGCAGATGGAGCAGGACGTGCTGTTGCAGAACAACATGCTCGCCGAGCGCAACCGTGGCTGGTTCGAGGCGCGGCGGGTGTTAGCGCTGAACTTCCTCAGTTCGCCCGGATCGGGAAAGACCTCGATTCTCGAAAAAACCATTCCGATGCTGCTGGAGCAGTGCCCCGTGACGGTGATCGAGGGCGACCAGCAGACCACCAACGACGCCGACCGGATCGACGCGCTCGGCGTGCCGGTCATCCAGGTCAACACCGGCACCGGCTGCCACCTCGACGCGCAGATGGTGCAACGCGCCGTGCGTGAACTCGATCCGCCGGAGCGCTCGCTGCTCTGCATCGAGAACGTTGGCAACCTCGTCTGTCCGGCGCTCTTCGATCTCGGTGAAGCGGCCAAGGTGGTGGTCATCAGCGTGACCGAGGGTGAGGACAAGCCGCTCAAATATCCCACCATGTTCCACGAGGCGGACATCTGTCTGCTCAACAAGACCGACCTGTTGCCGCATCTCGATTTCGACGCGGCCAAATGCCGCGAGTACGCCATGCAGGTCAATCACCATCTCGAATGGATCGAGGTTTCCGCCAAGACCGGCGAGGGCTTCGAGCAGTGGATTGCATGGCTGAAAACGAAGCTCGCGGCGCTCTGAGCGGTTTGTCTCAACGTGAGCGCCGCCGGATCGAGGTTCGCGGCATCGTGCAGGGGGTGGGCTTCCGCCCCTTCGTCTGGCGGCTTGCTCATCAGCTCGATCTGGCTGGATTTGTCCGCAATGCAAGTTCCGGCGTGGTGATCGAGGTCGAGGGCGAGCCGGACGCACTCGACCGCTTCGAGACCGCCCTGCGTAGCGAAGCTCCGCCTTTGGCCCGCATCGATTCGATTGATCGCCAAAGTATCCCGTCCGTCTGCGGTGAACCGGGATTCATCATCTCGGAATCCTCCGGCGGCGAAGCGATGCAGACACTCATTTCGCCCGACATCGCCACCTGCTCGGCCTGCCTTGCCGACATCGCCAATCCCGCTGGGCGGCGCTACCGTTACGCCTTCACCAACTGCACCGACTGCGGTCCGCGCTACACCATCGTCGAGCGCATTCCCTACGACCGCCCCTTTACTACGATGAAGCGCTTCGAGCTTTGTCCCGACTGCCAAAGAGAGTACGATGACCCTGCGGATCGCCGTTTCCACGCCCAGCCCAACGCTTGCCCCGTCTGCGGCCCGAAGCTCGAACTGCGAGACTCGAAAGGTGCTCGGCTGGAAGTTGGTGACGAGATCACGGCGGCGGGCGGGAAGATTCTGGCAATCAAGGGGATCGGCGGATTTCATCTCGCCGTCGATGCCTCGAACGAGGCGGCTGTCCGGCGTCTCCGAAGCCGCAAGGGGCGCGAGGAAAAGCCGTTTGCCGTGATGGTGCGCGACCTCGCCGCCGCTCGCGCGCTGTGCGAAATCAGCCCGGAAGAGGAGGCCGCGCTCGCCTCGCCGCAAGCACCTATCGTGCTGTTGCGCAAGCGCGCCGATTTGCCGCTCGCTTCGTCGGTCGCGCCCGGCAACGACCGGCTCGGCGTGATGCTGCCCTACTCGCCGCTGCACTGGCTGCTCTTGCGGGAAGGCCCGAAGGTGCTCGTGATGACCAGCGCGAACTTCAGCGAGGAGCCGCTCGTCGCCGACAACGCCGAGGCGCTCGAACGGCTCGTGGGCGTCGCCGATGCGTTCCTGATGCACGACCGGCCAATCGCCCGGCGCTGCGACGACTCGGTGGTGATGTCGATGGCCGGAGCGGTGCGCCTGATTCGCCGCAGCCGTGGCTACGCGCCCGCACCGATCAGGCTCGCCGAGAGCGGCCCGCCGGTGCTCGGCACGGGGGGCGAGCTGAAGAACGCGCTCTGCCTCGTGAAGGGCGGCGAAGCGTTCATGAGCCAGCATATCGGCGACATGAAAAACTACGAAGCGTACCGCCACTTTGACGACGTAGCCGCGCACTTGCAACGCATTTTCCAGACGGAACCGGAGCTGCTCGTACACGACCTCCACCCTGCCTACATGACCACGCGCTGGGCGCTGGAGCAGGGCAAGCCGACGCTCGGCGTGCAGCACCACCACGCGCATCTTGCCTCCTGCCTCGCCGAACATCGCCACAGCGGCCCGGCCATTGGCCTCTCGCTCGATGGCACCGGCTACGGCACGGACGGCACGGTGTGGGGTGGCGAAGTGCTGATCGGCGACGCCGCCAGAGCGACTCGTTTCGCCTCGCTGGAGTCGATGCCCCTGCCCGGCGGCGACGCGGCGACGCGGCAGGTGTGGCGAACAGCCCTCGGCTGGCTCCACCGCAGCGGCGTGTCGCCTGAAGGGCTGGAGTGCCTCCGCCAGCCGCAGTCGGCGCAGGTGCTCGAACTGCTCGATAAAGGAGTTGGCACTGTGGAAAGTTCGAGCTGCGGACGCCTTTTCGACGCCGTTGCCTCCATCTGCGGAGTGCGCCACGAAGCCCGCTACGAGGGTCAGGCGGCCATCGAACTGATGCAGGCGGCGGGCGGAGGAATCGCCAGCGCGGGCTACAGTTTCGGCTTCGAACGGCAGGACAACCGGTGGCTGATGCTCATTTCGCCCATCATTTGCGACATCGCTGCCGCCGTCCGCGCTGGTGCGAGAGCCGGGGAGGTTGCCCAACGCTTCCACCGCACGCTTATTGGCATGTTTGCAGAAGTTGTGCGCATGGCCAGTCACGAAACCGGCCTGAAAACCGTAGCCCTCAGCGGCGGCGTCTTCCAGAACCAGCTTCTTACCGAAGCCCTCGCCCACGACCTCGAAAGCAATGGCTACCAAGTGCTTATTCACGCACAAGTGCCCACTAACGATGGTGGCATAAGCTTGGGGCAAGCTGTGATCGGGCGGGAGTTTTTACGGGGTGCTTATATTGGAGTAGAGAGCGGATCGATCTGATGGATCAGTCTGATCCGATATCATTGAAATTAATAACATTGCATTGAAATCATGTGTTTAGCCATACCCGGAAAAGTCATAGAAATCCGCGAAGAGAACGGCCTGAAAATGGGCACGGTGGACATCAGCGGCGCGCTCACGAAAGCTTGCCTTGAATATGTGCCGGAGATCGCCATCGGCCAGTACACCATCGTTCACGCGGGGTTTGCCCTGAAGATCATCGATGAAGAGGAGGCTGCCGAGAGCCTCAAGCTTTGGGACGAGCTCATCAAAAGCGGCGCTTTTGACGTTGACGGCGAACTTCCGCCGTCGCCTATCCAGAATCCTGACGCATGAAATTTATCGACGAATACCGCGATCCGGCTCGTGCTCGCGCGTTGCTTGACCGCATCCGGCAGGTGGCTCGGCGCGACTGGACGATCATGGAGATTTGCGGCGGGCAGACGCATTCGATTCTGCGGAACGGCATCGACCAGCTTTTGCCGTCGAATGTGCAGCTCGTGCATGGGCCGGGGTGTCCGGTGTGCGTGACGCCGCTGGAGACGATCGAGCGGGCGCTGGCGATTGCGGCCATGCCGAATACGATCCTGACGAGTTTCGGCGACATGCTGCGCGTGCCGGGCAACTCCAAAGACCTGTTCATGGCGCGGAGCGAGGGGGCGGATGTGCGCGTCGTTTTTTCGCCGCTCGAAGCGTTGCAGATCGCTCGCGACAATCCGTCGAAAGAGGTGGTGTTTCTAGCGGTCGGCTTCGAGACCACCGCTCCGGCCAACGCGATGGCCGTGCATCAGGCGGCGCGGGAGGGGCTTGCGAATTTCAGCGAGCTGGTGAGCCAGGTGATGGTGCCGCCTGCGATGTGCGCGATTCTGTCGTCGCCCGATAACCGCGTGCAGGGGTTCCTCGCCGCGGGGCACGTCTGCGCCATCATGGGGTACGAGGAGTACGAACCGGTGGCGGCGGAGTTTGGCGTGCCGATTGTGCCCGCCGGGTTCGAGCCGGTCGATCTGCTCGACGCGATTCTGAAGACGGTCGAATTGCTTGAAGCTGGCCAGTCGGGCGTGGTGAACGCATACGGTCGCGTGGTGAGCCGCGAGGGCAATCCAGAGGCGCGGCGGGTGATGCAGGAGGTGTTCGAGGTTGCCGACCGCCCGTGGCGCGGCATCGGCGTCATTCCGCAGAGCGGCCTCGTGCTGCGCCGGGAGTACGAACGCTTCGACGCCGAAAAGCGCTTCGACGTGGGCCACATCGCTCCACAGGAGTCGCCCCTGTGCAGGAGCGGCGAGGTGCTGCAAGGCCACCTCAAACCCTCCGACTGCCCGGCCTTTGGACGCGAATGCACCCCGCAAACCCCGCTCGGCGCAACGATGGTCTCCTCCGAAGGCGCCTGCGCCGCGTATTATCGGTATCACCGCAATGTCAGCAGTTGAACCATTTCTTCCCGACAAGGATGAAAAACCTGATTCTTTGCGTCCTGACAGCGTTGCTGCTCTTTGTGCCAACGGCAACCTACAGCCAGGCTCCAGTGCAGAAGGGTATTGCTGCATGGAAAAAAGAGGCGGAAAAAGGTGACGCTCATGCACAGCTCGCGGTTGGAGCGATGTATGTCACAGGCAAGGGAGTCAAGCAGAACTATACCGAAGCACTGAAGTGGTTTCGTCTGTCTGCCGCACAGGGCAATGCAGAGGCCCAATTCATGATCGGCGTGATGTATGATTCAGGCAAAGGAGTCAAGCGGGACGATGCAGAGGCCTTGAGGTGGCATCGCAAGGCTGCTGAACAAGGGAGCGCCGGTGCGCAACTGTTGATCGGAATGAGGTACAGAGAAGGACGAGGTGTAAACCAGGACTATGGGGAAGCGCAGAAGTGGTATCGCCTGTCGGCCGCACAGGGCAACGGCAATGCACAATTTGACCTCGGCGTAATGTACGATAAAGGCGAGGGAGTGAAGCAGGACTATGGGGAAGCGCAGAAATGGTATCGCCTGTCAGCAGCGCAGGGAAATGCTAAGGCTCAATACAGTATCGGATTAATGTACGATAATGGCGAAGGCGTCAGGCAGGACTATGAGGAGGCTCAGAAGTGGTATCGTCTGTCCGCAGCACAGGGGAACAGCAACGCACAACTCAACCTGGGCTTGATGTACGACCTCGGCCACGGTGTGAAACAGGACTATGAGGAAGCGCTGAAGTGGTATCTCATGTCCGCAGAACAAGGTAATGCCAAGGCACAATACAATCTTGGACTGATGTACGCCGAAGGTCAGGGTGTGGGGCAAAACATGCGTACAGCAAAAGAGTGGTTTGAAAAAGCCTGTGACAACCAATTGCAAGCAGGATGCGATGCGTACCGGAAATTGAATGAGCAAGGGGACTGAATTTTTATCTCATGTCGCTGGTGGACGGGAATGCACCCCGCAAACCCCGCTCGGCGCAACGAAGGTTTCATCGGAAAGAGCCTGCGCTGCGTATTGTCGCTATCACCACAAGAGCTGAAAAAGGTTAATCTTATGGGAAAGAATATCCTGACCAAAGAACTGCTTCTGAAATCGGTTGAGGAGTGGAATGCGGCACGGGAAGCGCATCCAGATTTTGAACCTGATTTCCGAGGATTAGATTTCACCGATGAAAACCTTAACCTGGCAGACCTAAGTGATGGATATTTCGATGGGGTAAATTTCACCAATACTGCTCTCGTTGGTGCAAATCTTAGCTGGGCAGAACTCAGTCGCTCAAACTTTTTTGAAGCATATATGATAGGTGCAGATCTCAGTGATGCAGTTCTTACTGAGGTAAATCTTAGCGAGGCAAATTTGGGTTATGCAACCCTCTGTGGTGCTGATCTAAGTGGCGCAGATATCAATGATGCAAACTTGCGTGATGCAGATCTTAGCAATACCTATCTCGGGGGGACATATTTCAGCGGATCAATATTAAGTGGTGCAGTATTAAGTGGTGCAACATTAAGAGGCACAACATTCGGTGCGGTTGATTTGAGCGACGTAATCGGACTGGAAACCGTAAAGCATGAAGGCCCATCAACCATAGGGATCGACACGATTTACGCTTCCAAGGGCAACATTCCAGAAGTCTTTCTGCGAGGATGCGGTGTTCCTGATAACTTCATCGAGTACGCACGATCATTGACAGCCAAAGCCTTTGATTACTATTCCTGCTTCATCAGTCATAGCAAGGCGGATAAAGATTTTGCCGATCGTCTCTATGCCGATCTTCAGGCAAAGGGTGTTCGGTGTTGGTATGCTCCGCATGACATGGAAGGCGGCGAGCATATCGATACCCAGATTGATCGCGCTATAAAAATCCACGAAAAGTTGCTCCTCATTCTTTCGGAAAGCAGCATCAACAGCAACTGGGTGAAACGGGAAATCACCAAAGCGGTCAAGCGTGAAGAAACCGAAGGCAAACGAGTACTGTTTCCCATCAGCCTTGTTGAGTTCAGCACACTTGAACAGTGGGAGTTTGTTGACAGCAAGGGGCGGGATTTGTCTGAAGAGATCAGGAAGTTCTACATTCCGAGCTTCAAAGGCTGGGAAAACGACAACTCGCTCTACACGACGGAGTTCGACAAGCTGCTGAAGGCGTTCAAGGACAAAAGCAAACAATAACCGATACAACCCTCCAATGACCATGCAACTGAGCTGCCCTTCGCCGATTCTTCAGCATGAAACCGTCCAGATGGCTCATGGCGCGGGCGGGCGCTTGTCGCAGGAGTTGACGGCGCGGGTGTTCATGCCGCATCTCGGCAATCCGGTGCTCGACCAGCTCGACGATCAGGCGCGGTTCGAGGCCGAGCCGGGGCGCATCGCCTTTACCACCGACACCTACGTCGTCTCGCCGATCTTTTTCCCCGGCGGAAACATCGGCGACCTCGCGGTCAACGGCACGGTGAACGACCTAGCCGTCGGCGGCGCGGCGCCGCGCTACCTCAGCGCCGGGTTCGTACTCGAAGAGGGATTGCCGCTCGCCGACCTCGAACGGATCGTCAAAAGCATGGGCGACGCCGCGCAGAAGGCCGGGGTGGTCATCGCGTGCGGCGACACGAAAGTGGTGCAGAAAGGGCAGTGCGACCGGATTTTCATCAACACCTCCGGCGTCGGCTTCATCCCGCCGGGCCGCGACGTCTCGTGCCGAAACCTCCGGCCCGGTGACGCGGTGCTGCTCTCCGGCACGATCGGCGACCACGGCATGGCGATCCTCACCACCCGCGAGGGCCTCTCCTTCCAAAGCCGCATCAGGAGCGACTCCGCCGCCCTCAACGGCATGATCGCCGAGCTGCTCGCAGCCGCGCCGAACCTCCACGCCATGCGCGACCCCACGCGCGGTGGCGCCGCGGCCACGCTCAACGAACTCGCCTCATCCTCATCGGTCGGCATCGAACTCGACGAAGCCGCGATCCCCGTGCGCGACGAGGTGCGCGGAGCCGCCGAACTCCTCGGCATCGACCCGCTCACCGTTGCCAACGAAGGCAAAATGCTCGTCGTCCTCCCCGCCGCCGAAGCCGATACGGCGCTTGCCGTGATGCGCTCGCACGAGCACGGACGCGAGGCTGCCATCATCGGCAAAGTCACGGAAGAGCACCCCGGCATGGTGGTGATGCGCACGCCCTTCGGCAGCCGCCGCATTGTCGAAATGCCGCTCGGCGAGCAGTTGCCACGGATTTGCTGAGGGTGGACTGAGTGAACGTTGTGGACTTGGTTGACGGAGAAAGAAGATTGATTTTCTCTGCTTGAGTCGTTGAAAAATACACCATCCAGAGTGGGCTGGCCGGTTTGCATCGGGCAGGGGAATGTTCTATTTTGAATGGTGTTACCAGACTTTTCAAACCGAAGGAGTGATACAATGATACGACATATTACAAGGGTGTTTCCCTTTCTTCTTGCGCTCGTCATGCTCAGCGGATGCGGTTACAATACGATGCAGCAGAACGAAGAAGCAGTCAATCGCGCATGGGGCGATCTCGAATCGCAGCTTCAGCGCCGTTCCGATCTTGTGCCGAACCTTGTTGCCACGGTAAAGGGTGCGGCGAATTTCGAAAAGGAGACGCTTCAGGCGGTCATCGAGGCCCGTGCAAAGGCGACCTCCATCCAGCTTACTCCGGAGATGCTCAGCGATCCGGACGCCATGTCGAAGTTCCAGTCCGCCCAGGGCGAGCTCTCTTCCTCGCTGTCGCGGCTTCTGGTTGCCGTCGAGCGCTATCCCGAGCTGAAGGCTACGCAGAATTTCCGGGATTTGCAGGTGCAGCTCGAAGGCACGGAGAACCGCATCAGTGTCGCCCGCCAGCGCTACAACGAGGCGGCGCAGGTTTTCAACACCTCGATCCGCATATTCCCGAACTCCATCACCAACAGCGTGGCGCTCAAGCTGAAGCCGAAGGCATATTTCAAGGCCGATGAGGCGGCCAGAGCCGTGCCGCAGGTGAAATTCTGAGCTGTCTGTCGATGAGTATCCGCAAGAGATCACGCTGGTTCCCGTCCGCCCTCTTCGCGCTGGCGCTCCTGATGGCAGCCATGCCACTCATGGCGGCTTTTCCGCCGGTGCCCGCGCTCAGGCAGCGGGTGAACGACTACGCTGGCATGATCTCTCCCGCCACACGCGCGGAGATCGAGCAGAAACTCGCCGCCCTTGAAGCGGAGGATGGCACGCAGATCGCGATTCTCACTGTGCCGTCGCTTCAGGGCGAGCCGATCGAGGAGTTCTCGATCCGGGTCGCCGAAGCGTGGAAGCTCGGAGACGAAAAACGGGACAACGGCGTTCTGCTCATCGTCTCGAAGGGCGACCGCAAGGTGCGCATTGAGGTTGGCTACGGGCTTGAAGGGCGGTTGACCGATCTTGAGTCTGGCCGGATCATTCGCGGCGTTATCCAGCCAGCATTTGCCAAAGGCGATTTCGACGCCGGATTCACCGGCGCGGCTGATGCTCTGGTTACTGCGGTGAAGGGCGAGTTCAAGGCCGACTCCTCCAGCAAGGGCAAAGATGACAGCCCGTCGATTCCGCTCGTTTTCATCATCCTGCTTGTGCTGTTCTTCTATCTCCGCATGTTCGGCGGGCGTCGTCACGGAGGGCCTTATGTCTCCGGTGGCTGGGGCGGCCCCGGCGGCGGTATTTTCAGCTCCGGTGGCGACTCCGGCTTTAGCGGGGGTGGCGGCGGCTTCGGCGGTGGCGGAGCGTCAGGCGACTGGTAATCGCGGTGGTAATCAACATCGGGAAGAGAAACGGCATGAAAGACAGAATGCAGAAGTTCCTGACCGCAGAGGAGCGGCAGACGATCGAAAAGGCCGTCAGGGAGGCTGAAGCCACGACCTCGGGCGAAATTGTCGTTATGGCGGTTGCCAAGAGCAGCAACTATCCTTCAGCGATCATGGCTACCAGTGGAGCCGTTTCTCTTGTACTCGCCATCGCCGGAACGATCTCGCTTGGCAGCGAGAATATGTGGCTGTTTCTCACGCTTTTCGCTCTGTTTTTCATCGCGTCGAATGAAGCTGTCAAGCGTATTCCCATGCTTAAACGCCCCTTCGTAAGCCGCGCGGAAATCGCTGAAGAGGTCGAAGAGGCAGCGATTCATGCGTTCTACCACCGCAAGGTGCACGAGACGCGAGACCGCACCGGCATTCTTATCTATATCTCCCTTTTCGAGCACAGCGTAAGGGTGCTTGCCGACACGGGTATCGATGCCAAGGTTGGCAAGCAGGTGTGGCAGGGTGTTGTCGATACCATCACGAAAGGGATTTGCGATGGGCGTCAGGGAGAGGCAATACGCGAGGCGGTGGGAATCTGCGGCAAGCTGCTCAGTCAGCACTTTCCCCGAAAGGCGGACGATACGAACGAGCTTTCCGACGCGGTTATCATCGGCTGAGAACCCGATAGTACGGTGCAGGCAAAGCCCGTTTAACGGCAGAAACCAACTTGTTGTTCCAGACCGGAAAAAGGTCTTTGATCTTTTCCCCAAATTGTTTTTTTACAAGACATTCCAACATAGCTATCCAAATAAAGGAGATCAATGAAAAAGACTGCGCTCTCAGCCTGGCATGAAGCTGCCGGTGCGAAAATGATCGATTTCGGCGGATTTCTGATGCCGGTGCAGTACACCGGGATTATCGCCGAGCACAAAGCCGTCCGCGAAGCGGCGGGGCTTTTCGATGTGTCGCACATGGGTAATTTCTACGTCAGGGGAGCGCGGGCGCTGGAGTTCCTTCAGTACATGACCACCAACGATCTCGCAAAAATCGTGGACGGGCAAGCGCAGTACACACTGATGCTCTATCCCGATGGCGGCATTGTCGATGACCTTATCATCTACCGGGTCAGCGCCGACACCTTTTTCCTCATCGTCAACGCGAGCAACTGCGAAAAGGATTTCGACTGGCTTGCCAGCCATATCGGCCAGTTCGAGGGAGTGACGCTCGAAAACCATACCAGCGAGCTTTCGCTCGTCGCCCTGCAGGGGCCGAAGTCGTTCGATATTCTGGCGCGGGTTTTCCCCGGCGCGGGCATCGACAAGCTGGGGTCGTTCCACTTCATGAAGCTGCCGTTCGACGGCGCGGAGATCATGGTGGCCCGCACCGGCTACACCGGCGAGGCGGGCGTCGAAATCTGCCTTCCGAACGAAAGGGCGGTTGCGCTCTGGTCGGCGCTGATGGAGGCAGGAAAGAGTGACGGCATCCAGCCCATCGGCCTCGGCGCGCGCGATACGTTGCGGCTGGAGATGGGCTATTCACTCTATGGCCACGAGATCGAGAAGGATGTCAATCCGCTCGAAGCACGGCTCAAATGGGTGGTGAAGCTGAACAAACCAAACTTCATCGGCAAGCAGGCGTGCGAGCAGGTCGAGATCAATCCGCGCAAGAGCGTGGTTGGCTTCAGCCTCGAAGGCCGCGCCATTCCGCGCCAGCACTTCAAGGTCTATAACTCCGACAAGCAGGAGATTGGTGAGGTGTGCAGTGGCACGGTGTCGCCGACCCTTCAGGAGCCGATTGGCACGGCGAGCCTTCTGCTCGACTACGCGCAGGCCGGTACGCCGATCTTCGTTGAAATTCGCGGAACCATGCAACCCGGTTTGGTCAGGCGCCTGCCGTTCGTGCACGCTGACCGTCCATGATCTGACCACAAGCCGATCTCCCCCTTGAAAAACAAGATCAACATAAAGGCTTTCCGCGCGGATAGTCTCGTCACTGAAGCCGGTGGTATCGCCTTGATGCTCGCCGCGCTCTTCGGCATTGCCGCGGTGTTCGGTTTTCATGCCGAGGACGAACCGTACATTGTGACGTTGCCCTGGTACGAGCTTTTCTCCAACGCAGCCAAGGCGGTTGCCGGAACGATTCACAACCCCTTCGGCCTGTTTGGCGCGAGGGTGTCGGTCTTTTTTATTCGTGTTTTACTTGGCTATCCATCGGTGATGCCTCTTTTTGGTTTCCTTGTGCTCGGATGGCATCTGTTCCGGACGAAACCTCTCGGGCCTGGGCTGTTTTTCCTTGTGTACACCCTCCTGATGGCGCTCGATTTGTCAGCCATGTTCGGTCTTTCGATGTTGCCTCTGGCCGATCTCATGTCCGGAGCGACTGGCCGGATGATGGCTTCGTTCCTCTCTACCGTCATCGGCTATCCCGGGGCGTGGGCGCTGACCGCCATTATCGCTGCGGTGCTGACCTTCTATATGGGTCGGGATTTTATCATGGATACGATTGCCGGCGTGAGTGGCTTTTTCGGAAAGCTGTTGGCAACCGTGCAGGCGATCAGGGCCGAACGCCACAGAAAGCACCGGGCAAAGGAGGAGATGCAGGTACGGAAAAAGGCGGAGCGGATGGCAGCCGTCCTTGAAAAGGAGCAGAGAAAGAGGGACAAGAGAGAACAACGCGCAAGGAGAGCTGGCGACGCTTCAAAGGAAAAGGCGGCTCCATTCGAAAATTCGCCAGAGACTCCGGCTCCTGTGATGGATGTGGAGCCCGCACCGCCACTGGTCAATCCGGCCGTGTCCGAACCTGTCGTTATTCCTGCGGAGGTCGAGGAGATTCGCGCGCCGGAACCGGCTCCCGCCAGGCCGGAAGAGGGGCCGGAGATGATCATCAAGCCGGGGGTGCAGGAGGCGGAGGCCGACCTGGACGAACGGGCGCTCAAGGTCAGGACGCATGATCATGTCAAGTATCGCTTTCCGTCGATTGACCTGTTGCGGCGTCCCAAGGACGAGGACGAAAGCTACGACGAGCGCCATCTGGCCGAAACCAAGGATCGCCTGCTTGAAAAGCTCAGGATTTACAAAATCGACGTCATTCGCATCGCCACCACCGTTGGCCCGCGAGTGGCGCTTTTCGAACTCGAACTTGCGCCGGAGGTGAAGATCAGCCGGATCAAGTCGCTCGAAAACGATCTCGCCATGGCGATGGCATCCTCGTCCGGCGGCATCAGGATTATTGCTCCCATTCCCGGCAAGAACGCCATCGGCGTCGAAATACCGATCAGCAAGCCGCGGCCGGTGGTGATGCGCTCGGTGCTTCAGGTCGAAAAGTTCAAGAACAATTCGATGGCTCTGCCAATCGTCCTCGGCAAGAGCATCTCGAACGAGGTGATCGTCGATGATCTGGCCGCCATGCCGCACCTCCTCATTGCGGGTGCGACCGGTGCGGGCAAGTCGGTGGCGATCAACGTGCTGCTCACGAGTCTGCTTTATTCGAAGAAACCGGACGAGGTCAAATTCGTGCTGATCGATCCGAAGCGGGTCGAGCTCAAGCCGTACAAGCTTCTGAAAGACCATTTCCTGCCGAAAATTCCCGGCATGGAGGATCAGATCATCGTCACCGATCCCCAGAAAGCGGTGTCCGCGCTCAGGTCGGTGGTCAGGGAGATGGAGCACCGGTACGAGCTGCTCGAACAGTGCGGCGTGCGCAACATCGGCGAGTACAACCGGAAAGTGAAAGACGAGGCGATGTTCTACCTCGTCGTCGTTGTTGACGAGCTTGCCGACCTGATGATCACGGCGGGTCGCGAGGTCGAGGAGCCTATCACGAGGCTCGCGCAGATGGCCAGGGCGGTCGGCATTCACCTGATCGTGGCTACACAGCGCCCGTCGGTTGATATCATCACCGGTATCATCAAGGCCAACTTCCCCTCGCGCATCGCTTTCCAGGTGGCCAGCAAGGTCGATTCCCGCACCATTCTTGACGTGTCTGGCGCAGAGCAGTTGCTTGGCAGTGGCGACATGCTGTTCCAGTCGGCAAAGATGTCCAAACCGGAACGGATACAGTGCCCCTATATTTCCCTCTCAGAAGTCGATGCGATAACAGAGTTTATTGGCCAGCAGCCGCCGCTTCGAGCCGAGTGTACGCTGCCAGAGCCGCCATCGTCCAGCGGCAATGGTTCCTCATCGGGATTTGATCAGGACAGGGACCGGCGCGACAGCATGTTCGAGGAGGCAGCCAGGCTCGTCGTCATGCACCAGCAGGCCAGCGTCTCCCTTCTGCAGCGCCGCTTGCGGCTGGGTTTCAGCCGCGCGGGACGGGTGATGGATCAGCTCGAACAGAACGGTATCGTCAGTGCCGGCGACGGCAGCAAGCCAAGAGATGTGCTTGTCAAGAACGAAGACTCGCTGGAGCTGCTGCTGAGAAATCTGGATTGAAAATCCGGGTGTGTTTTTTCCCCTTATAGGTCAGAAACGAAAACGGCTGCCTCGGTAACTTCCGGGCAGCCGTTTTGCATTGCTGTGCTCTTCAGCCGGTCAGACCGATTCGACGCGGACGATCTCGGGGTTGGCCTTTTTGATGGCCTGTTCGACACCGGCGCGGAGCGTGAGGGTGCTCATCGGGCAGGAGCCGCAGGCGCCGAGCAGCTTGACATCGACGACCATATCCTTGGTGATGCCGACGAGCTGGCAGTCGCCGCCATCAACCTGGAGGTAGGGACGGACGGTTTCAAGGGCGCTGATGACTTTGTCGTACAACGGGTCGGTTTTTGGCAGATAATCCTTCATGGTACTTAATCAGATGGTGTGTTGTTGAATAAACGGGGGCGGAAGCCTTCCGGAATGAGTCCAATATAATAACAGAGGTGCAACCCTGAAAAATCCGAAATTTTTCAGGGTTGCATTTCGCGACGGTGATGTCAGTTCATCGAACAGTTTGCGTTCAGGATCGAGACCTGCCGGGCAATCTCTCCCGCGACGCGGCTTGCCGCCTGCGAGGTCGGCGCGTCCGGGCTGGCGATGATCGCCGGAATGCCGCTGTCGCCGCCTTCGCGCACCGAGCTGCTGATCGGGATCGAACCGAGGAAGGTCATCGCGTTGGTTTTGGCGAATGTTTCACCACCCTGGCGTCCGAAGATGTAGTCGCGTGTGCCGTCGGGCAGCTCGTACCAGCTCATGTTTTCGACGAGACCGAGAATCGGCACGCCAACCTTCCGGAACATCGTGACCGCCTTGGCGACGTCGGCGAGTGCCACCTCCTGCGGGGTGGTGACGATGACCGCGCCGCTGATGGCGAGGTTCTGCACGAGGGTGAGCTGAATGTCGCCGGTGCCGGGAGGCAGGTCGAAGATCAGGTAGTCCAGCTCCTGCCAGTCCACGTCTGTGATGAGCTGGCGCATGGCGCTCGAAGCCATCGGGCCGCGCCAGATCAGCGCCGTCTCCGGATCGACGAGGAAGCCGATGGACATCATCTTGACGCCGAACTTCTCGATCGGCATGAGCTTCTGGTTCTGCACCTCGGGTTTGACGTTCTGGAGGCCGACCATCGTCGGAATGCTCGGACCGTAGAGATCGGCGTCGATCAGGCCGACCTTCGCGCCCGACGCGGCAAGGCTGACGGCGAGGTTGAGCGAGACAGTGGATTTGCCGACGCCGCCCTTGCCGGATGCCACGGCAATGATGTTCTTGACGTTCGGCAGGTCGATCTTCTGCGGAGCGCCGTGGCCGCCCTGACCACCATGATGGCCGTGCCCGTCGTGATTGCCGTGACCACCGTGGCTGCACGAAGAGGTGACCTTCGAGGTCATGTTGACGTCGATCGAACCCACCTCCGGTACGGCGGCCTTGATGGCCTCGACGCAGGAGTTCTTGATTTTCTCTTTCATCGGGCAGGCCGGTGTGGTGAGCACCACGGTGAAAGAAACGTTGCCAGCCTCATCGACGGCGATGTTTTCAACCATGCCGAGCGTCATGAGGTCACGACCGAGGTCGGGTTCCATGACCGTGCCAAGCGCGGCCTCGATCTGCGATTTCTGTATTGAAGACATAGTATTGGTTTATGATTTATTAGATCAGTCGGATCCCTCTGATTGGTTTGGTCAGTCTGCACCGCCTTGGTTAAAGCCGTTACAAGAACTGCGCTTTACGCCAGGCGGTTCCCGGGCTCATTTCCGCAGAAAGCGCATGGTGATCGGAATGCCTGCAAAGTCGAAGCTCTCGCGCAGGCGTTTTTCGAGGAAGCGGCGGAAGTTGTTTTCGAGCAGCTCCGGGTCGTTGCAGAAGAAGGCGAAAACCGGATGGCCCGAATCGATCTGCGTCATGTACTTGATCTTCAGCTCCTTGCCCGATTTGGTCGCCGGGTGGCGCATGGTGAGCGTTTCCTGCAAAAAACGGTTCAGGTTGCTGGTGCTGATCTTCTGTCGCCGGTTCAGCGCGATTTCTGCGGCGGTATCGATGGCGCGGTAGCAGTTTTTCTTCGTCAGGGCCGAGGTGAAGATCACCGGAATGTACCCGATGTTGCCGAGCTGGTTTTGCAGGTTGTCGGTGAATGCCTTGCTGGTCTTGGAATCTTTCTCGACCAGATCCCACTTGTTGACCAGGAGAAGCACGCCCTTTTTGCGCTCGATGGCCATGTGGATGATCTTCATGTCCTGGCTTTCGAGGCCGAGGCGGGCGTCGAGCAGCACCAGCGCCACGTCGCAGCGCTCGATGGCGCGAGCCGTGCGGAGCGAGCTGTAGAACTCGATGCCGGCATCGATCTTGGTTCGCTTGCGCAGGCCAGCCGTGTCGATCAGCACGTACTCCTCGCCGTTGCGTTTCAGCACCGAGTCGATGGCGTCGCGCGTGGTGCCGGGCACGTCCGAGACGATGTGCCGTTCAGTGCCGAGCAGGGCGTTGACCAGGCTCGACTTGCCGACGTTCGGCCGCCCGAGCACGGCGAGCTTGATCGAGTCGTCCTCTTCGATCTCCTCACCCTCCGGGCATGGCAGCGAGTCGAGAACGTCTTCGAGCATGTCGGCCACGCCGGCCCCGTCGCGCGCCGAGATGAAATAGGGTTCGGTAAAGCCGCTTTTGACCAGCGACTGGGCTTCGAGCGCGACCTGTGGATTATCCACCTTGTTGGCCACGAAAAAGATTTTCTTGTCCTTGAAGGTCTTCTGAAGAATCTTTGCGATGTCGAGGTCGAGATAGGTAAGCCCGGAGCGGGCGTCCACCATGAAGATCACCGCATCGGCATCCTCGATGGCGCGCAAGGTCTGTTCGAGCATCGCCATGCTGAGCGTGTCGTTTTCGGGGGCGTAACCGCCGGTGTCCATGAGCAAAAACTGCTTGCCCTGCCACTCGCCTGGGCTGATGTGGCGGTCACGGGTCACACCCGGCGTGGGATCGACGATAGCGCTTTTCTGCCTGAGAATGCGGTTGAAGAGGGTCGATTTGCCGACGTTGGGCCGGCCTACCAGGGCGATCAGTGGTTTCATCTCTAAGCGGCGTGAGAACGTCTGTCGGACGTTTTCGGTTTGAATAACTTCTTGCAAAGAGAACAAGGTAATAGTTTGTAGAATTAATCGGAATAAATTACATTGTTCGACATTATTTTTCGGAATAGACCAGATAATCAAAGAGAAGCATGAGCAAGACGTTAAGTTTTAAAACATACTCAGCCAAACCGGGCGAGGTGGAAAGGACATGGCACATCATTGATGCGGAGAACCAGGTGCTCGGTAGAATGGCTGCCCAGATCGCGAATGTTCTGAGGGGGAAGCACAAGCCGCAGTTCACTCCTCACATCGATACCGGTGATTTCGTGGTCGTGACCAACGCTGCCAAAGTTGCGCTGAGCGGTAAGAAACACGACGACAAAACCTACTTCTCGCACTCCCACTATCCGGGCGGCGTCAGGATCGACAGCGTGAAAGACCTTCTCCAGAAAAAGCCGGAAAAGGTGATCGAGCACGCCGTTTGGGGTATGCTGCCGCACAACAACCTTGGCCGCCAGCTCTTCAAGAAGCTGAAGGTCTATGCAGGTCCGGAGCATCCGCACGCCGCACAGATGCCGGTGGAAATGAAAGTCAATCAATAAACATAACGCATACTGATGAAAGAGGTTATCGATACCGTAGGCCGCCGCAAGACTTCGGTTGCACGGGTGTTCATGTCGCCGGGCAAAGGCAAGATCGTGGTCAACAAACTGCCGGTCGAAGATTATTTCAAGGATGAGTTCAAGAGAACCCAGGCGCTGAAGCCGCTGGCAGCCGCCGAGAAGCAGAACGATTTCGATATCACGATCAATGTCAAGGGCGGCGGCCTTACCGGTCAGTCCGGCGCGGTCAGCCTCGCCATCGCCAGAGCGCTGGTCGAGTTCGACGAATCGATCCGTGCTTCGCTCAGGGCTGATCGTCTGCTCACCCGTGACCCCCGCATGGTCGAGAGGAAGAAATATGGCAAGAAAAAGGCCCGCAAATCCTTCCAGTTCTCGAAACGCTGATTTTTTCGTAGCAACAAACAACTCACATACCCTGCCATTCCGGCTTGCCGGATAAGCCCCGAGGGAAGTGTCTGGAATGTATTCCGGATCCCAGAGGTGGCGGCAGGGTAGAGGAATAACTAACCAAAGGAGACACTCATGTCAACAAAATTCCAGCTCGAAGAGATGCTTCGCGCAGGCGTGCACTTCGGTCACCTCGCCCGTCGCTGGAGCCCGAAAATGAAGCCGTATATCTTTATGGAGAAGAACGGCGTCCACATCATCGACCTCAAGAAGACCCTCGTTATGGCTGACGAGGCGCTCAAAGCCATCGAGGCTATCGCTTCGACCGGCCGCGAGATCATGCTGGTCGGTACCAAAAAACAGGCCAAGGTCATCATCGCAGAACAGGCCGAGCGCGCCGGTATGCCGTACGTTTGCGAGCGCTGGCTCGGCGGTATGCTGACCAACTTCTCGACCATCCGCCAGAGCATCCGCCGCATGAACGCCATCGACCGCATGGAGACCGACGGCACCTTCGACATGATCACCAAGAAAGAGCGCCTCATGCTGATCCGCGAAAAGGACAAGCTGGTGCGCATCCTCGGCGGTATTGCCAATATGAACCGTCTGCCGGCAGCACTCTTCGTGGTCGATATCAAGAAAGAGCATATTGCCATCAAGGAGGCCCGCTCGCTCGGCATTCCGATTTTCGCCATGGTTGACACCAACTGCGATCCTGACGAGGTTGATTACGTCATTCCGGCCAACGACGATGCTATCCGTTCCATCGATCTGATGGTCAAGGCGGTTGCCGACACCATCCTTGAAGCCCGCACCCTGCAGGTCGAACAGGAGGTGCTCGCTGAAATGGACGAAGCCGCCGAAGAAGAGACGGCCAACGACTGATCTTAATGTTACCGGAACGAGGCTGGAACCCCGCGCTCCAGTCTCGTTTTCCGCAACCAATCACGATACATACCCATAGTTTATTATGAGCCAGATTTCTGCCAAAGACGTCAAGGAACTCAGGGATACCACCGGCGTCGGCATGATGGAGTGCAAGAAAGCCCTCGAAGAGACCGGTGGAGACATGCAGAAAGCCATCGAATATCTCCGCAAGAAAGGCGCTGCGATGGCCGCCAAGCGCGCTGATCGCGAAGCTTCCGAAGGCGCGGTCTGCATTCTGATGAGCGACGACCAGAAAACCGGTGTGATTCTCGAACTCAATTGCGAGACCGATTTCGTGGCTCGTGGTGAAGTGTTCACCGGCTTTGCCAACGAGCTTGCCACTCTTGCCTTGTCCAACAACTGCGAGTCGAGAGAAGATTTGCTTGGTATCAAACTTGGCGAGGCTTACGGGAACGAAACCGTTGAAGAAGCCCTCAAGTCGATGACCGGCAAGGTTGGTGAGAAACTCGAACTCAAACGCATGGCTCGCCTCACCGCCGAAGCAGGCGTGCTTGAAAGCTATATCCACCCCGGATCTCAGCTTGGTGCGCTGATCGCCGTCGATACCGACAAGCCGGCAGAGACCAAAGCGCTCGCCAAAGACCTCGCCATGCAGGTAGCAGCCGCTGCACCGATCGAAGTCGGTCGTGATGCTGTGTCGGCGGAACTTGTCGAAAAAGAGAAAGAGATTTATCGTCAGCAGGCGCTTGCCGAGGGCAAGAAAGAGGAGTTCGTTGACAAGATCGTCATGGGCCGCCTCAACAAATACTACCAGGAGGTGGTGCTGACCGAGCAGACCTTCATCAAGGATCAGAACGCCAAGGTCTCCGGCGTGCTCGACGACTTCATGAAGAAGAACCAGGCGCAAGTCAAGGTCAAAGCATTTGTCAGGTATCAGTTAGGAGCCTGAAACTGAAAAAAGCCTCGTTGACGCGAGGCTTTTTTTTTGCTTATTTGAAAGAAATTCCCGATCAGTTATGTCGCAAGAGTCAAATAGAAACAAGGAGAACCAGCCATGCTAAAATACCGGAGAATTCTGCTCAAGATCAGTGGCGAATCACTTGCCGGAGAGAGCGGATATGGCATCGATGCCGGTGTTCTGGAAAGCTTTGCTGACGACATCAAGGAGGCCACTGATCTCGGTGCCGAAATTGCGCTGGTGATTGGCGGTGGCAATATTTTCCGGGGGCTTTCCGCGGCGGCTGCGTCGATGGATCGCGTGCAGGCCGACTACATGGGAATGCTCGCCACGGTCATCAACTCGCTGGCGCTCCAGGATGCACTTGAGCGGAAAGGCATTTTCACCCGTCTTGTGACCGCGATCAAGATGGAGCAGATCGCCGAGCCGTTCATCCGCCGCCGCGCCGTGCGTCACCTCGAAAAAGGGCGTGTCGTGATTTTCGGTGCCGGTACTGGCAACCCCTATTTCACTACCGATACAGCCGCCTCGCTTCGCGCCATCGAGATCGAGGCCGACGTTATCGTCAAGGGCACCAGAGTCGAAGGGGTCTACGATTCCGATCCGGAAAAGAATCCCGATGCGGAGTTCTTCCCCAACATCTCCTACGTTGACGTGATCCGCAAAAACCTCAGGGTGATGGATATGACCGCCATTACGCTCTGCCGAGAAAACACTCTGCCGATCGTGGTGATGAACATGAACACCAAGGGCAACTTCACCCGTCTGCTCAAGGGCGAACCGATTGGTACGCTGGTGCACGTGGGGGAAGAGTAGCTGATAAAATGGATAGTTGATAATTGAAGGGGGCGAGCTGGTTGGTTCGCCCTTTTGTTTTGGGGCGCTTGCCAGATCAGTTCGATTGGTCGGATCTGTCCGATTCTTCGCCCAGCACCAGCTTCACTGTTTCACGAATGGTTTCCCAGTCGAAGCCGCGGTTTTTGAGAAAGGTGATGAGCTTTTTCTTTTTCTGGTCAGGGGGGGCGGAGAGGGTTCGCAGCTTTTTTTCGGCGGCTGACCGGCACAGCTCGGTCTGGTCACAGCCGTTGACCGCTTCGTCGATGATGTTGTCGGGGAGTCCTTTCTGCTTGAGGCGGGCGCGGGTCTTGAGGCGGCCTTCAGGCTTGCGGCGGGCCATGCTCGCTGTGCAGCTTTGTGCGAAGGCGCGGTCGTCGGTGAGGCTGAGTTCGTCGAGTCTTGCAATAGCTTTGGCGATCGATTCGGGATCGAACCCTTTTTTCTTCAGCTTGGATTCGAGTTCAGCCCTGCCGTGGGCCCTTCCCGCCAGGAGCCGCAAGGCATGGTCGAGCGCTGAACTCTTTTTTCCCTCATCCATTCATGACCGGTTTCACGCCTGAAAGCATGGCTGGGTTCATCTTGTGGTCACGCTCGAAGGCCTTTAACTGGGCGGTCAGGTGCGTTTTGAAGGCGATGCTGGTGACCAGGTTGATCAGTTTCCTCGGATTGTAGAGGGTTCTGAGCACAATCTCCTTCCACGTATAGACATTGACGTAGCTCTTGAGAACCTTGTACTGGAAGAGCAGCGGCTCGTAACGGTCGGACTTGATGACCAGGTGCAGGGCGTTGTACTTCTCCCAGTCCTCGATGGTGATCAGCCCGCTCTCCTTGTATTCATGGTACATCTGCGTACCCGGATAGGGGGTGATGATCTGGAAGATGGGCATGAAGATGTGGTTCTTCTTCACGAATTGTACCAGCTCGTCGATATCCTCGAAGGTGTCGATGGCCGGGTTGAAAAGGAAGTTTCCCTGGATGTTCAGACCGGCTTTGCGGCAGTCCTCGATGATCTTCGAGTACTTTTCAGCCGAGTTGACGTGGCCTTTGTTGTAGGCTTCGAGTGTGCTCTGCTTGATCGATTCGAGACCGGCCAGCACGAAGTTGCAACCCGCATCCACCAGCTTTTTGACCGTGGTCGGGTCTTCGAGGAAGTTGATGCTGAGGAAGACGCTGAAGGTGATGTCGCACTCCCTGAGCAGGTCGAGCGACTCCCAGAGCTTGTTCTTGTTGATGCCGAGGTTCTCATCGGTCAGCATGAACCAGGGCTTCGAGTTCTTGCCGTTTGCCTTGAAGAAGTACTTTTTGGCCTCCTCGATCTGATGCTTCAGCGACTCGGGATCCTGTACGCGGTACTGCTTTCCGGTGAAGTTTGGCGTGACGCAAAAGGAGCAGTTGAACGGGCAGCCGCGGGTGACGTAAATCGGAATCGATTTGGTGCCATCGACCTTGGTGCGCTTCGAGGCTTTGGCAATTCTGGCGTAATCGAGCGGTGTGATCGCTTTGACCGGCGGAAAATCCTTGGAGTCGTAACGTTCTTTAAGCTGGTTGTTGGCTACATCGTCGAGCAGGGTCGTCCAGAGATTGTCGGCCTCGCCAACCACGATACAGTCTGCGTGAGCCGCGGCCTCTTCGGGGTTGAACGAAATATGCAGGCCGCCGAGCACCACGGTTTTGCCGCGCTTGCGGAACTCGTCGGCGATCTCGTAGGCACGGGTTGCTTCGATGGTTCGGGAGGTGATGCCGACCATGTCGTAGTCGCCATCGTAATTGACCTTGTCGTGGAAGTGCTCGTCCACGAGTTCGATCTGGTGCTGGGGTGGCGTCAGGCTGGTGAGCACACCGAGCGCCATGTGGAAGAGGGGCTTCTGGTTGCTGTCGTCATCCATTTTGCCCTGCGGGGATACGAGCAGGATTTTCAGGGGGCGGGTGGCTGCTGGGTCAGGAAATTGCATCAGGTGAAAAAAACCGGATTGATCGAAAAAACCATGACTCTGTATTGCAGGATGCCCGATTGAGAGTGAGTCTGTAAGCGGGCGATTCAACCTGTCTGGTGAAACCTACGAAACCTGCCGAATTTAGCAAAATATTCCGGTTATGACAATTTCGTCAATGCCGTATAAAGATGGCTGTTATAGCGCATTTTCGCTTTTCAGAGGTTTTTCAGGGTATGCGGATTTTACTATATTCCCTGCTTCATACAGCTCGGTAGGCTGTTTCAATCGTCCAAACCAGTTGCAAGCAAAAGACTTCATGCCTCGCTATACACCTGAACAGCTCGCAAAACGCAACGCATCGGTCTGGACCGACATCCAGATCATTCTCGCTCCGCTTCAGTTTTTCATCTTTCTTGGTGGCATAACGCTCAATACCCTTTACTATTTCAATCTGGCCAGCATTGATTTTTACTGGATCAGCGTAGCCATTCTGTTCAAGACCCTCTTTTTCGCCATTCTCTTTATCACGGGCATGTTTTTCGAAAAGGAGATTTTCGACCAGTGGGTCTATTCCAAAGAGTTTCTCTGGGAGGATGTGGGCAGCACCGTAGCGGCCTTTTTCCACCTGCTCTATTTCGTGATGGCGTGGATGGGGTATCCGGAGCATGTGCTGGTCGTCGAGGCGTACATCGCATACCTGACCTATGTGCTCAACGCCTTGCAGTATCTGGTGAGGATCATTCTCGAAAAAAACAACGAACGAAAGCTGAAGGGGCAGGGGGCGATCTGATCTCCGTCCTGTTTTGCCGCTTGTCAGCATAGCTTGCGCCGATTATGAATTACAGTTTCAAGACGCTCTGGAATGCGATGTTTCTCGCTGTCGGGCCGGTCTGGTTCGTGCTTGTCTGGATGATCTGGTCATCCGGACAGCTCAAAACAGCGGAAGATCATACTCTTTTTCTCGGCCTGGTCATTCCGGGCTTTATCCTGATCTATGTGTCAGGTTTTCTGATCCAGAAGCGTCATGCGAAAAAAATACAGGGTCAGCACTCCTGAGCAGCGCATCGCAACTTTAACCGTGATTACAGGAATAGTTCAATCCTTATGAAGAATCTCTGGAACGAGTCCGATCTGAACATGACGGCGGCTGGCCGTATCGACGCCGCCGATACTCCCGCGGAACTGGTGGAGCTGGTCTATGCTTCGAGGCTGCTCGGCAAGGATGATCGTCTGGTCATGCACGGCGGTGGCAACACCTCGGTCAAAAGCCTGCTGACCGATTTCATCGGCAACCACGCCAATGTCATCTACATCAAGGCGAGCGGCGTCAATCTGGCGTCGGTCGATGCCGGGGATTTCACGCCGGTGCGCATCGAGCCGCTCCGCAAGCTCCAACAGATGTACGAGTCCGGGCAGCGGCACAGCGAGGAGGATATCCGCCGTTTCTCGACCAGGGAGTTCAAGAATTTTCTCTTCCTGAACCTCTTCACCCTGACCGACCACATGGTCAGCCGTTCGCTCAGTCCGTCGATCGAAACCCTGCTTCACGCCTTTTTGCCGCATCGCTACATCATGCACACCCACTCGCTGGCGCTGCTCACGCTGAGCAACCAGACCGATGGCGAGCGTCTTTGCCGCGAGGCACTTGGCGATGGCTACGGACAGGTTCCCTACATCCAGCCGGGTCTCGGCCTGGCCAATCTCGCCCATGACGCATACGAGAAGAATCCTGCCATCGAGGGTCTCGTGCTGCACAAGCATGGTCTGGTGACCTTCGGCGATTCGGCGAAGGAGGCGTACGATCGCATGATCGACGGCGTCAACCGCATCGAGGAGCGGATCGCTTCCGCCGAGCGCAAGGTGTTCGCTTCGGCCCCGATGCCGACAGAGATCGCCAGCGTCGAAGAGGTAGCGCCCATCGTGCGTGGCGCGTGCTCGTTTGAGAAAACCCCCGGCGAGAAGGATTACCAGAGCTTCGTGCTTGAATTCAGAAGCTCGCCCGCGCTGCTCGATTATCTCAAGATCGCCGACCTCGAAGCGTTCAGCAAAAAAGGGGCGATGACGCCGGATTTCATCATTCGCACCAAGAATCACCCCCTTGTGGCTCCGGCGCCGGATGCCGCCGATCTCGAAGGGTTCGGCAAGGAACTCAGGGCGCGCGCCGAGCGCTTCACGGAGGAGTATTGCGCCTATTTCGAACGCCAGCAGGCGGCCACCGGCATGAAGGTTTCGATGATCGATCCGATGCCACGCGTCGTGCTCGTCCCCGGTCTCGGCCTTTTTGGCCTCGGTCGCTCCGTCGCCGATGCGAAGCTCACAGCGGATATCGCCGAGCACTCGGCAGTGGCGATGCTCGACGCCGAGTCGATCGGTTCCTTCGAGTCGATTTCCGAGAAGGATGCTTTTGAGATCGAGTACTGGGATATGGAGCAGGCCAAGGTGCGCAAGAGCCATAACGGTGGCGAGTTCGCCGGCAAGGTGGCGCTCGTCACTGGCGGCGCGGGTGCCATCGGCCTTGCCACGGCGAAGGCGTTCAAGGCCAAAGGCGCGGAGATCGTCATCATGGATCTCGATCCGGCGGCGCTCGAAAAAGCCGCGGGCGAACTCGGCTCCGGCACGCTCACGATTCCGTGCGACGTCACAAATTCCGCTGCGGTTCGCGAGGCGTTCGACACGGCCTGCCGCGCCTTCGGCGGACTCGACATCGTCGTCTCGAACGTCGGCGTCGCATGGCAGGGCAGAATTGGCGATGTCTCCGACGAGCTGCTCCGCAGGAGCTTCGAGCTCAACTTCTTCTCGCACCAGACCATTTCGCAGAACGCCGTTCGCATCATGCGCCGTCAGGGCACCGGTGGTGTGCTGCTTTACAACGTTTCGAAGCAGGCGGTCAATCCCGGTCCGGATTTTGGTCCGTACGGTCTGCCGAAAGCCGCGACGCTCTTTTTGCTCCGCCAGTACGCACTCGATCACGGGCGCGACGGCATCCGTGCCAACGGCGTCAACGCCGACCGTATTCGCAGCGGCCTGCTCACGCCGGAGATGATCAAGGCCCGTTCGGCGGCGCGCGGCCTCTCCGAGAGAGATTATATGGCCGGCAATCTGCTCGGCCTCGAAGTTTCGGCGGAGGATGTGGCGGATGCGTTTGTCCATCTGGCGCTCGAAACCAAGACGACCGGATCGATCACCACGGTTGACGGTGGCAATATCGCCGCCGCACTGCGGTAATCAATAGCGTAGCTTTTCATTTAAAACCATAACCGAACCAGGAGATCACACGATGGCGGAGTACGATAAGGACAAACAGGCGAAAGAGTATTACACCGACATTCCGGTCAATACCCACGGCTTTTTTCTGAAAGGCGCTCACTCGCTCGACTGGGGCATGAAGAACCGCCTTTCGAGGATTTTCCGTCCCGACACCGGCAAGACGGTGATGTTCGCCATCGACCACGGCTACTTCCAGGGCCCGACCACCGGCCTCGAACGTCCCGACGTGAACATCGTGCCGCTCATGAAGCACGCCGACGCCATCATGCTGACCCGCGGCATCCTGCGCACCACCGTTCCGCCGAGCCTCACCAAGGCGGTCGTCATGCGGTGCAGCGGCGGCCCGAGCATCCTCAAGGAGCTGTCGGACGAGGAGCTTGCCGTTGACATCGAGGACGCCATCCGCATGAACGTGGCCTGCATCACGCTTCAGGTCTTCATCGGCGGCGAGTACGAGACCCGCTCGATCCACAACATGACCAAGCTGGTCGATATGGGTCTGCGCTACGGCATTCCGACCATGGCCGTCACCGCTGTCGGCAAGGACATGGTTCGTGACGCGAAGTACTTCCGCCTCGCCACCCGCATCTGCGCAGAGCTTGGAGCGCAGATCGTCAAGACCTACTACGTGCCGGAAGATTTCGAGACCGTTATCGCCTCCTGCCCGGTGCCGATCGTGATGGCTGGCGGCAAGAAGCTGCCCGAACTCGATGCTCTGACCATGTCGTACAACGCCATCCAGGAGGGCGCGGCTGGCGTCGATATGGGCCGTAACATCTTCCAGAGCGACAATCCCGAGGAGATGATGCTCGCGGTCAACAAGATCGTGCACGAGGGGTACAACCCGAACGAAGCCTACGAGTACTTCAATACGCTCGTGGCCGCGAAGTAATTTGTCCGGCGGCACTGTTCCGCCTTGATTGTCAACAGGGAGGTGGTTGTATCAGCCTCCCGCTTTTTATAACTGTGCAGCGGCTGATCGAATCAAATTATGAATGCTGAAGACGTCAAAGGTTTTTTTGCTTCCAGGGAATCGCTCGACATGGAGCAATACCTTGTTCTCGACTATTACCTCGAATGCGTTGGTGATATCGAGACCGCTCTCGCCCATTTCTGCAGTGAACAGTCAACCGCTCAGTGGAAGAGGGTAGGCGTTGACGAAGACTTCAGGCCGGTGCACGCCGCCAAGGTGATCGGTTACGATGTGATCGAGGAGCTGGAGCAGCTCAGCTATCCGGTCAAGCACTCCGAGACCGGCAAGATTCATGCCTGTCGCGTGACGATCGCTCATCCGCACTGCAATTTCGGGCCGAAGATTCCCAATCTTCTGACCGCCGTTTGCGGCGAGGGCACCTACTTCACGCCGGGCGTACCGGTGGTGAAGCTGATGGACATTCACTTTCCCGACACCTACCTCGCCGATTTCGAGGGACCGAAGTTCGGCATCGAGGGGTTGCGCGACATTCTCAACGCTCACGGGCGTCCGATCTTCTTTGGTGTCGTCAAACCAAATATCGGTCTCAGTCCTGGGGAGTTTGCCGAGATCGCCTACCAGAGCTGGCTGGGCGGACTCGATATCGCCAAGGATGACGAGATGCTGGCCGATGTGACCTGGTCGAGCATCGAAGAGCGTGCGGCTCATCTCGGCAAGGCGCGGCGCAAGGCCGAAGCCGAGACCGGTGAACCCAAGATTTACCTGGCCAACATCACTGACGAGGTGGACAGCCTGATGGAGAAGCACGATGTTGCCGTACGCAACGGAGCCAATGCCTTGCTCATCAATGCGCTTCCGGTGGGACTGAGTGCCGTCCGGATGCTCAGCAACTACACGCAGGTGCCGCTGATCGGTCATTTTCCGTTCATCGCCTCGTTCAGCCGCATGGAAAAATATGGCATTCACTCCAAGGTGATGACCAAGTTGCAGCGCCTTGCCGGTCTCGACGTGGTGATCATGCCCGGCTTCGGCGGTCGCATGATGACTCCCGAGGAGGAGGTGCTCGAAAACGTGATCGAGTGCACCAAACCGATGGGTCGCATCAAGCCGTGCCTTCCGGTGCCCGGCGGCAGCGATTCAGCGCTGACGCTTCAGACCGTGTATGAAAAGGTCGGCAACGTAGACTTCGGCTTCGTACCGGGGCGCGGCGTGTTCGGCCATCCGATGGGGCCGAAAGCTGGCGCCAAAAGCATCAGGCAGGCGTGGGAGGCTATCGGGCAGGGCATTTCAATCGAAACCTGGGCCGAGACCCATCCAGAACTCCAGGCCATGGTTGATCAGAGTGCGCTGAAGAAGGACTGAAAAGCGGCGCTGCCGGGGGCTGAAACGTGTCGTCATGAAACAGCTTGAGAACAGGGTCGCCGTCATCACCGGCTCGACCAAAGGCATCGGCAGGGCAATCGCCCGCGAGTTCGTCCGGCAGGGAGCGAAGGTGGTTATCACCTCCAGCCGTCAGGAGAATGTCGAAGCCGCCCTCCGCGAATATCCCGAAGGTTTGGTTCATGGCCACGTCAGTGACGTGTCGTCATACGCCAGCGTCGAGGCGCTCGTCGATGCCGCCGTTCGGCGGTTCGGCGCGTTTGACTGCTTCATCAACAACGCCGGAATCTCCGACCCTTTCACCAGCGTCTGCGACAGCGATCCGGCGGCGTGGAGCCGCGTGATCGACACCAACCTCAAGGGCACCTACAATGGCAGCCGGGCCGCCGCCCGCTACTTCCTGTCGGTAGGCAGGCGCGGCAAAATTATCAATATGGCCGGATCGGGCACCGACAAAGGCTCGAACACCCCTTTTATTTCGGCCTACGGCTCGACCAAGGCGGCCATTGCTCGCTTCACCTTTGCCATGGCTGAAGAGTACCGCAACGCCGGTCTTTCGATCATGCTGCTCCATCCAGGCCTGGTCAGGACAGAGATCAATCATCCGGAGCGGACGACGCCCGAACTGCAAAAGCAGCTCAAAACCTTCAATATCATTCTCGACATCTTCGCACAAAGCCCCGATCTGGCCGCGCAATATGCTGTCAAAATGGCATCCTCGTGGAGCGACGGCAAGACGGGACTCTATCTCTCCGCGCTTGACGGAAAACGCAAGAAGATGATGCTTCTGAGCTATCCGTTTCGTAAACTGCTCAACAGAATCGACCGGCAAACTTATTAATCACGAAAGCCATGCGCAAGACGACCGGAACTCTTTTCGCGCTTCTTACACTTGTGATGCTCATTTTGCAGGGCTGCTACAGCTTTACCGGTGCATCGCTTCCATCGCATTTGCACACGGTCGCCGTGCCGCTGTTCGATGATACCACCCAGGCCGGTATCGCGGAATTCAGGGAAACTATCACGCGTAATCTTATCAACAAGATCGAATCGCAGAGCACGCTTTCGATTGAGGCTGATCCTTCACGCTCTGATGCGGTGCTGAAGGGTGCGATTGTCTCCTACAGCGACGAACCGAGCCAGCTTGGTAGCGCCACGGAGCGGGCCGTGACCAACCGGATCACGATTGTCCTGCAAGCCGATTTTGACGACAGGGTCAAAAATACCAGGCTTTTTTCGCAGACATTTGTCGGCTTTGCCGATTATCAGGCAGGCAGTTATACCGCCCAGCAAACCGCTATACAGAGCGCCTATAACATGGCCGTCGAAGATCTCTTCAACCGGATGATTTCGAACTGGTGAGAAGAATGATGAATTGAACGGAGGGGGACCCGGCTTTTTTCCCTATGTGGTCTATAAGTCCTGTAAAAGCTTTAAGGGAAATGAGTAAGGGCGGTTTGGGAGCCGCCCTTTGATTCGCCATGTGTCGGTAAATTCTACGAGGTTTTACTCTTTTTTTCTTCGACGCGGCTTTTGAGCCAAGTGATTGCCAAGTCTCTGAAGGTATGCAGAAGCTCTATTCCTATGGCTCCCACTGCGACGCCGACGGGTGATGGCTGCTTTTCCTGGGTTGCCTGAGCTGCTTGAGGCGCTTGCGATACAGGCTGGGGTTGAGGCGGATGGACGGCGATAGGCTGGCGTTTTGGAGTGAGGGCCGACCTGATGATGCGGCCCGCAACAATGCCGGTGACGAAGGAGACTCCGGTTGCCTCAACAGGATGTTTTTTGATAAGCTCCATCGGTGACAGCTCCTCCTGCAAATCCTCTTTCAACTGCCTGGTTCGCTTCCTGATCTGTTCCCCGCGTTCGCTTATCGTCTGTTCCAGCTCGTCGATTCTCGACTGGATGTTTTTGATCGGGTCATTTGCGTTAGTCATTGGCGGAGAGAAGAATTTTATGGATGAAGTTCTTCAGCGCATTCGGCTTGACTTTGGTGAAGAATGCGAAAGTGACAAGGAATAGCAGACTCACCAGAAGATACCCCAGCCAGGTGTGGCCGAACAGTTCACCAAAAAGCAGGGCGATGGTGGTGATAAGGTAGGCGACGCCGATCATGAGGACAACAAGCAGAAGCACCAGTGCGCCGACCAGAGCTACCTTGTCGGTCAGTTCTATCTTGAACAGTTCGAGTTTTGCATCGATGATAGCCTTCAGGTCTTCAATGGTCGAATTGACCGTGCTGTCGATCAGACCGGGGATGCCTTTTTTCGGGCGATCCAGGTCTGCTTTACGGCTGACGTTGCCTGGCTCCTGTTTCATCCAGCTCATTCGATAACGGGTTTTTTATCTTTTCCTCTTCAGCAGAAATCCAAGGAAAACACCAGCGCCAAGAGCGTAAAAGAAAGAATTTACCGGATTTTCCGTGATGTACTCTTTGGCTTTATCGCGCGCGTCGAGCATCTTTTCCCAGGTTTCGCTCTCCTTGAATTCGCTGAAAGCCTCCGAAACTTTCTGGCTGACTTCCCTGAACGGCTCAGGAATTTCATCATGAACAGCAGGGCCAGTTTTGGGCTGCTCCTGGGATATATCGTTGACCGGTATCTGGTGTTCCATAGTGATCGATGGAATATTTTAGTGAGCCAATTGCCTGAATATAGGAAAAATAACAGATGCAACGGTTGGCTTGTTCCCGGTTGCCGGGTTGCGCGACTTGAGCAAGGGGACGTAACGTTTGAAATTCAATCCCCGGCTCATGGTTCATTATTTAGAACAACATCCGCCCGCCGTCCACGTTGATCACCTGGCCGGTGATGTATTCGGTTTCCATCAGGAACCGGATTGCCATGACGATGTCCATCGGGTCGCCGAGGCGCTCCAGCGGGATTTTGCCGACAAGGTCGGCTTCCGGCTCCTCGTCGCGCCCGGAGTAGGCCGAGATGGTGCCCGGTGCGATGGAGTTGACGAGAATTTTTGGAGCCATTTCCTTGGCGAAAATTCTCGTGAGGTGCTGGATGCCCGACTTCGAGACCGTGTACGGCGCGTAGTTGCGCCAAACGAGATTTGCTGAAATATCGGTCATCGTGATGATGCGTGAGACGAACGGCTGTTTCAACATGATCCGCGAGGCCTGTTGCATCGTGAAGAATGCACCTTTGAGATTGGTATCGACGAGGCTGTCCCATTCCGGTTCGGTCACGTCGAGCAGGGGAGTGCGGAAAAAGTTTGAGGCGCTCGTGATGAGCAGGTCGAGGCGGTTGAAGTGCTTGCTGAAGATCGCGAACGCCTTCTCGATCTCGGTGACGTTCGAAACGTCGCACCGCACCATCTGCGATTCCGGGCTGACCCAGCGGATTTTTTCAAGCGTCTCCTTCGCCTTCTCCCCCGAGTGCTGCCAGGTGAAAAAGATCGAATAGCCCTGCCCGGCAATGGCCAAGGCTATTTCACTTCCGAGCTTGCCCGAAGCTCCGGTCATGAAGCACACCTTTTTTCCTGAAACGCTCATGGTGGTGAAAGCTGGTTGAGATGGCGTTTTTTTCAAGGTAATAAAAAATATGCCCTATAAATCGTATAGGACTTATAGGGCATAGAGGATAGGATTTTGGCGTGTCGGGCAAGCGGCTCACTTGATGCTCAGCGGTTCCGATAGACGGAAACCTTTGCCTCGTACTGTTCTGACCGGAAGCTTTATGCCGTGTTCAGCGCCTTTCTGGCGAAGGCGGTGAACCACGACGTCCAGTGCCTTGCTGCCTGACGTAACGTCATCGTAGCCGAGAGCCTCTGTAAGCTCCTGACGGGAGACAAAATTTGGATTCGATGCAAGGTGCGCCAGAAGGTCCACCTCTTTTGATGACAGACTGAGTTTGTCGCCCGTGGGCGCGATGACGGTAGCCGTGGCTACCAAAAGTTGCCAACCGGGGGATAGCGTTTCAAGCGGATTCATGCCGCGCGCCTGTTTTTCTTCTCCTTTTGTGGAGAGCCTGCCAAGGTTGCTTTCGACCGATGCGATGAGTTCGTCGGTATTGACCGGCTTGAGCAAATAGGTGTCGGCTCCGGCCTTGTATGCTGAAACACGGCTTTCAAGTGAAGAACGGGCGGTCAGAATGATGATCCGCATATTGGTATTTTGCCTGATAAACTCGGCAAGCACCACACCGTTCTGGTCAGGAAGGCCAAGGTCAAGAATCACCAGCGCATAAGGCTTCTGAGCGACTTTTTGGTAGAAATCCAGAGCACTTTTTGCCCCGGTCACTTCATAACCATAAAGGGTAAGGGTTTCGACAACGCTGTCCCGAAAATCGCGGTCATCTTCCACGACAATAATCCTGCCCCGCTCAGTCTCATTACTGACTGGTGCAGCCTGTTCAACGGTTACCGAATCTGTATTCATAGGCGTTTCTGATTAATCGGTCTTGTTTCCGATAATTACCGGAAGAATAATGGTGGCTTCAATTCGCTTTCCGGTTTTGGCAAGTGTAATGGAGCCTTCATGCTGGTTAACGATATTTTTCACCAGCCAGAGCCCGAGACCCGCGCCGGCAGTATTGCTGGCATGGCTGCCACGGTGGTATTTTTCGAAAAACATCTCCAGTTCATCGTCACCTAGGTCATACAAAAGCTTGTTTCCAACGACGACTTTCACGTTGTGTTCATCCATGCTGGAACACTTGATCGTGATGGTCGAGTCTTCCGGAGAGTACTTCCGGGCGTTGTCGAGGAGGTTGAAGATGGCAAATTTAATGCCCGATTCCTCACCATAAATGTTGACATTGGCAGGGCAGTTTTCAAAAACAACCTTTCTTTCCTTCCATATTCCTGAAAAGGTATCGACCTGGGATTTGATGACCTTCGACAAAAGCAGTTTGTGCCGATTGGCCAGCGACTTGTGCCGGTCAGCCATTCTGCTTTCCTGAATGGAGACCTCAAGAACTTCAACCAGGCGGGCGATACTCCGTTCGATTTTCGCGAACTCCTGCTTGTTGGTAAAATTGCCCATCTGGTGCTTGATCTTGATGAGGTCAAGATTTGTCCTCATGATGGCAAGCGGCGTACGGTATTCATGGGAAATCATGCTCAGGAAGCGGTGCAGGCGCTCCACCTCCTTTTGCAGCTGAATGTTCCGGTCTGCGATGGACTGTTCGAGGCGGCTGATACTCTGCTGCTGCATTTTTTCCAGCGTGATGTCAACCATCATGACGAGAAGAACCGCCGCGCCATCAAGTTCGATGAACTCCGTTGAGCACAGAACATCGACCACGTCACCGCTTTTGTCATAGAGGAGAAACGGTTTGTTGCAGATCCGTTCGCGTAGCGCGACGGTCGAGAACAGTTCCTCGTAATCCGATTCATGGTAATGCAAACCAAGCTCAAGACCATTCCGGCCAGTTACCTCTTCGGGAGCGTAGCCAAGAAGCTCAAGCCACGAATCGTTGACATCGATGATCTTACCGGTTTCGATCTCCTTGATGCTGATGGCGATCGGAGCGTTATCGAAAATGCTCCTGAATTTCCGCTCATTTTCGCGGATTTCCTCATCAAGCCGCTTTCTTTCGGTTATGTCCATAACCGTCCCGACATACCGGTCCAGGTTGCCAGCCTCGTCGAGTTGGGGCTTGCCGCGGCAGGCCAGCCAGTGCAGGGAGCCGTCCTCGGGGTGGCAGACCCGAAACTCGATATCGATATTGATTTCTCTGGTTGCCGCTTCCATGACGATGCCGAAGGTCTTTTCACGGTCATCGGGATGGACGCTGCTTTCACACAGCTTGTGGTTGTGGGGCTTGCTGTCGGGAGTCAGGCCATAGAGCTTCCAGATGCGATCGGACCAGTACACCTCGTCTTTCTTGAGATTCCACTCCCAGACTCCGGCGTTGGTTGCCTCAAGGGCAAATGCCATCCGGGTCTTGCTTTTGAGGAGTTGCTCTTCGAGCGCTTTCTGTCTGGTAATGTCGATCGTCGTGCCAAGGTATCTGACAATGTTTCCGCTGGCGTCCTTCACGGGTTTTCCTCTCGACAGAAGCCAGTGAAGCGAACCGTCCGGGTAACAGACCCGGTATTCAACGGAGATATTGCAGCCTTCGGTTGAAGCCTTGCGCACCGCCTTGCAGGTAGCTTCCCGGTCTTCGGGAACAATCGTATCTGCCCAGAGGGCGAATGACGGGGATTCGCAATGCGGTTCGAGTCCGTACAGTACCCAGACTCTCTCTGACCAGACATTGATGCCGCTTTTCAGATCCCATTCCCAGATACCCGCGTTTGCTGCTTCGAGAGCCTGATCCAGTCGTTCATTGCTTTCGATCAGGGTGTTTTCGACCATCTTCCATTCAGTAATGTCGGTAATCAGGCCGATGTATTTGATGAGTTTTCCTCCAGCATCATACTTCGGCGAGCCCTGCGAGAGCAGCCAGTGCACGGAACCGTCTTTTGGGTAAACCACCCGGTACTCGACCGAAGCGGCGCGTCCCTGGTGAAGGGCATCCTTGATTACCGTGCTTACAAAGGCTCGATCCTCCTCGTGAACCGTGATGACGCAAAGCTCGTTGTTCAGCTCCTGGCTGTCAACCTCCAGTCCGTATAGCCCCCAGACCTCTTCAGACCAGAACAGGTTGTCGGTATCAGCATCCCATTCCCATATACCGGAGCGGGCTGCGTTGAGGGCAAAAGAGATGCGTTCCTTGTGCTCGCGGAGTTCCCTGTTTATGGATTTACCGTCAGTGTTCGTATCGCTCTTTGCAACTTTGGTAAGGTTGCCGTCATGTAAGGGTTCCGTCGCTTGCGCTTGGGGTAAGGTGATGAGCAGCTTGCTTTCGGATTCCCCGGTTGCCGGCAATGGATGCACCATGCCCGTGGCTTTACCTGTTTTACAGGCATTGCGCAACTGAGAGGAGAGCTTTTCTGCCTGCTGTTGCCACAGGGGTGAGGTGGAGATGAGAGCGTCAAGGGGTTTTCCGGTACAGGAGGCAGGCTTTTTCCGAAGGTGGGCAAAAAATGCTTTGTTCGCGTGAATGAGCTTGCCAGAGCAATCAACCACAGCTACTGCGTCCTGTATCAGTTCGATAAGGAGATCGATGGTATGGTCATCAGAAACAGAGACAGGCATAAGTGCCGAAGCTTGCTAATCTTTTATAAATCGAAACATCATAGTAATAAATGAAAGATTTTGAACAAACCAAAAGTCTGTAGCATTCAGGAAAGAAAGAGCATAGCAGGCTTACATGTACTTTGCACCAATCATTCCGGCGGCAACAAACTGATTGATGAGAAACAGGATATTATTGATCACCTGAAATCGCAGAAACGCGTTGTGCTCATGCACTTCACTTTTGCCGATGGCGTTGCCGAAGCCGTCACTGACTGCGCCCTGCATGAACGATGCACCGGTTCGCGGATCGCGGTAAATCGGAATCTGTACCAGGATGTTGATCAGCAGCGACGTCAGAATCATGTACATCAGGATATGAAATCCCCACTGCCATGCAAGGATCGCGAATCCGGCAAAGACAAGGTCGATGATGATGAATGCCGTGAGGAAGGTGTAGCGGGAGCCGATAAGGACGGTCAGCGATTTCATGCCGCTTTCAGCATCTCCTTTCTGCGATTTGAAATCGTTCATGATGATCAGCGAGATGGCCATAAAGAAATTCAGGATGGCAAGCCAGACCACTTCGGGCCTGATTTCACTGAACAGGACGTTTGCCGAAAGATAGGTGATGAAGCCGTAGGAGATGCCGACAGCGGGCGCTGAAAGAAAAATATTCTTCTTCAGCTTGAACGGTGGTGCTGAGTAGATGTAACCGAACATCAGTCCACACATCATGCAGGCGCTCAGGATAAGTCCCCGCTGACCACCGATATGAATCGACAGAGCGATGCTGATCGACAGGGCAGCGACAAGGACGATGACCCAGTTCCAGACAGCTTCTTTCTCCGAAATCCGACCGGAAGGGATCGGTCTGGTCGGTTCGTTCAGCCGGTCAAGCTCAAGATCGAAATAGTCGTTGACCGACTGGCTGAATCCTGTTCCAAGCGGGCCGTACAGGATGAAAAGCAAAAAGAGCAGCAGATAGTCATGCAGGGTTGGCTGCATGGCTCCGGAACCCATGACACCACCGGCAAGGCAAGGGAAGACGCTGATCCAGGTGACCGGATCGAGCAGCTCGATGTGAGCCTTGAGCTTTTCTTTCAGGCCCAGTGAAGAGGTTGTAGTCAGTGTCGCGATGTTCATGACAGGTAAAGATTGGTGCTGGAGATTGTTTGAATGCCGCGCCGTCAGAGATACATGGACGGGTTCAGGCCGCGCGTGAAGCGGTTCATCTGGAGGTTGGCCAGCCACACCCAGTTCAGCGGCTTGCCCTTCATGCGCCGCATGATGGCCCGCGCGCCATACACCTCTTTCTGTATCTTGACAAAGTTTTGCAGGAACGTATTGGTGCTGATTCCTTTTGGCTCGAACATGTAGTGATAGGTGTCGTATTTGTCCCAGTCGAAATGGCGAAGCCGTGGCTTCATCTCGTCATAATAGGGGGTGCCGGGAAAGGGTGTGACAAGCGAAAAGACCGGGAAGTCGATCCGGTTCTCCATGATGAAATCGTAGGTCATCTGGAAGCTTTCGCGGCTGTCGTTGTCGAATCCGAACATGAAATAGCCCTGAATGGCGATTCCCTGATTGTGCAGGTTTTTGACCACCGTGGCATAGTTGTCCAGCCGGTTCGACCCTTTGTGTATGGTTTTGAGCGTTTCGGGGTTGAGGGACTCGAACCCGATGCTCATCAGCTCGCATCCCGACCACGCCGCAAGCTCGGCAACCTCCGGATCGTGAAGGAAATTCATCGAGATGTTGGCGTTCCAGCGAACGTTCAACCACCCCATTTGGCCAAGCAGCTCCTTGAAATATTTCGGACGGAAACTGATGTTATCGTCCATGAATGAGAAGTTGACCTTCTCATTTCCGAGGCGCTCCTGATGGTAGCGCATCTCGTCCAGAACGAGATTGATGTCGCGGTAGCGGTAGTTTTTGCCGTAGATCGTCGGTGTTGTGCAGAAATTGCATCCGACAGGGCACCCTTTCGTGGCGAGAATGGGGATCCTCGAACTGTATTTCCGGCTGTTCCGGCTGCGGAGTGCATAAGAAAAATCGGGTCGCAGCATCGTGTTCATCGGCCTCAGCGCCTCAGCGCGATAAACCGGTTTCATGCTGCCGTCGATCACGTCTTGAGCAAGCTCTGGCCAGACGGACTCTATTTCACCATAGGCGACACTGGAGGCATAGCTCTGGGCTTCATCGAGGGACATCGTCGGGTGCACGCCGCCGAGCAGGGCGATTTTGCCTTGCTTCTTTGCGTTTCCGGCGATCTGGTAGGCTTTTCTGGCGTTCAGGGTTCGTGAGGTGACGGCAATGACATCATAACCCGAGAAATCTTCAGGGATAGGGTCTCCCAGCCGTTCATCGATGAAATCGACGTCGAAAAGCTGACCTGCCAGAGTTGCCACCATCATGAGGTTCAGCGGCATGCTGACTTTTCCCGAATCAACCATCATGCTGGTGTTGCTGACAGGCTGGATCAGCAACCATTTCTTCCGTGATTTCCCGTTGACACCGGTCAATCGCCGCCGATCAGGTGTCGTTACAAAGGCAGGGTTTTCGTTTGCCATTACAGGTCGGGATCGAAATACTGGATAGGAATACTACATCAAAGCGCCAGCCTTGCCAGTCAGGAGTCGAATCTGCTGCGGGTTTCCTTGCTCGGCCGGGCATATCCTGAGACCGCGGGCGAGCTGCCGCGGAAAAGCCCGGCTCCGTTAGTGTTACCGTAAAGATGAGGATAGGCGTTGGCTCCGAGTCTCTTGGTGCATTTGCCGACATTTTCGAGATAATCGCCGACAACCCACCAGTGGCCGTCGATGAATACTTCGAGAAATCTGCCGTAGACCTCGGCTCCTCGTACAAATGCGCCGTTGATGTCTTTCATGATTGGATGATCTGGTTGAAAGAAAGTATCGAAGCTTTATGAATGAATGAAATGTAATAAATGCAAGTAAATTTCTGTAATCTTTTTTGTTTCAACAAGCATCGCCGGTGGCAAAGCCGCAGCGGCTGTTCGGCGATGGCCAGCGATCATTAGCCGGGCCGTGGCTGCCGAGGCTCAGTGAAAAATCATGATTGTGATTGCAAGTATCTTTATCATTATGACTTAAGTTGTAAGAGTGCAGGGTTTTCCGGCTGAGCATCTCAAAATAGCTTAGCAGAATTGATGTCACGAGGATTGCAAAATAGTCTCGAGTTTTCATTGCCATTAGAGTGCATGCCGTTTTTTCTTTTTTGAAAATCACATCGTTGTGGTTATAATTTGTGTAAGAAAAGAAAGTTTTTTGCTTTTCCCAATCAAAAAACCACAAGAGCTATGGCACAAGAGACTACCACCAATTTTGCCCAGTCACTCAATGACCTCATGGGCGCTGTAGGAAAGATCGGTCAGGTACAGGTTGACATTCTTACCTCAGTTCTCAACTCAGTGGGGTCGGCTATAGGGCCGATGGGCAAAACCGCAACCGATCTCATCGGCAACGTCGCCAACACCGCAACCCAGGCGGTACAGGGCGTTGTCTCGGCAGTTACTCCCAAGAAGTGAATCGTGGCATTTCCCAGGCAAGGCAATTCGTGCTGACAAGGTGCGGGTTGCCTTGCTATTGTTTTGGCAGAGGCGATTCGTATCAGTCAATTTTTCAACCGCAGAGTTATGTCAGAGTCTTGCAGCGCACCGCTCAAAACCTCACCTAACGGCGTCCAGGGATTGGCCATGATGGTCCCGATCGTAGGTCTCCCGTTTGGTATTCATGTTCTGGGCGGAGCCGTTGTCGCTGTCGCGGGCATTGCGGTAACGGTTGCTCCGATCGCCGTTCCGCTTGCTGTTCCCCTGTTCTACAACGTTGCCTCGAAAGGCGGTTTCGATTCCATCGTCAAAAAGATTTTTCCATCTGCCGGTACGGCGGGAGCTGTGCAAAAGGTTGTCATCAACGTGCCTGATGCCAGCGGAAAAGAGGCAGAGCCAGTCACCAGAATTGATATTCAGGAAAACGTTTAATCAGTAAACCGGGATAAGCCCACTATGATCAGGCAGTTATGGCTCAATGCGGTTAACTCCGCATGGAAAGGGTACATAAAAAGAATTGACAGGTCTCATGCCGACAAGAAATTCAGCGATTACCTCAATCAAAGGCTCGATCTCGATATGACTCTCGAAGAGTTTGGCGAGATGATTTTTATAGCGGGATTTACGGCAGGAGAAGAGTACGCCAGCACCGTTCCTTTGCCGAAAGAAAGCCAGACTGTCAGAATGAACTGATCGCTTGAGGCGCTCATAATCTCATTACCAAAATTGTATAAAAAAGGTATAATGGAAAAAAGCAGCACGAATCAGAATCCAGTCACTACAACGGTAACGGTTGTCGGGCTTGCCGGTGGCAGCGCTTTACTTGCCCCCATTGCTGCGCCTGCACTGCATGGAATTGCCGGTATCGCTGTTGTTGGGCTTGGCGTTTACGCAACAGGTTCAGCGGTTTTTAACGCTACCCGCTTTCTCAACGAAAAGGCGACGGGGCTTTTGAATGATGGGGCAATGGCTGTTGAATTGTTCAAAGGGAGCTTCCTGTCGAGCCCCAAGCCGAAGGTTCCGGCACAGGAGGTTCCGTTCAGGCGCAAATGACCCGAACCTGACAATCAAGAAGTAATCGATGGACGAATCCCTGCCTGCAAGCTGGCTCAGAATCGATGCCCCTTTTCCTCGCTACCATGCAATAAATCTGCCGTTTTCGCGTTTTACCTGGCTTCCGTTTGCCGATATTCCCGGATCGTATGATCTTTTTGATCTTTACGGCGATCTGAACAACTCTTTTCCGGAAGGGTTTGTTATCCGGGGATGTCATTCGGACATTGCAGACCTGTTTCTGTCGCAACGACACGATACATTCAGGACCGGAATCGAAGCACTTCTCAATCTCTCTGACAGTGTTCATTTTGAAGGGAGAAAGGTGCGTGCCGCTCTCAAAAGAGGATGGCGTCATGGAGTTGTCGAAGAGGTGGTTCCTCTTGACAGCATCCACTCCGGGCGATTCAATGCTCTTCTTGCCGCATCGCCACATGCAGGAAAACCCCAACTCCGGCATGTATTTCGTAGCCATCCGTCACAAGCTTCGAGATGCTTCGTTTTCAAATCTTTTTCCGGAAACTGGCTCGCCTGCGTGACACTTTCCCGTCAGGGTGAAAAAGCTTACCACACCGAGTTGATGCTCAGAAGCCGGAATGCTCCTGGTGATATTATGGAGTGCCTGATTACGGAAATCGCTTCAATACTGAGGAGTGATGGCGCTGAAGAACTGAGTCTGGGCGAGGTGCCATTCATGCGCCATGAAGACGACCATCAGCCGATGGGCTTCCTTGAGCAGTTGTTCTTTTCTGCCGCGCCCCTTTTCAGACACGCCTACGATTACGAGCGGCTGTATTTTTTCAAAAACAAATTCCGGCCTGTTTGGCGTACCATGAGGCTTTGCGCTGGTCCCGGTGTACAGTTCTCACCTCCTTTTCTGGTTGAGCTTGCCTATGCGATGGGCTTTGTCGAGCTGCTAATGCACAGGTAGCACATCATTTACAATGTTGCTTCCGGGAAAGGGCGGGATTTATCATGTATTCAACAGTCAAGTAGTCTTTTTTTGAGAGGCCAGGCCACAATAACTCAGTGAGGCGAAGCACTTGCGATGCGAAAGCGTTTTTCATGTAGTGAATCCGATGGCGATTCTGGGGAGGATGGATATTTGACGCGGGCGGGGATGGGCGAACAAATGTTCACCCATGCACCCTAGAAAATCCGTGCGGCAAAGAGCAGAATCTTGTGGCTATTGAACGCTCACAGGCACTGATCAAGCAACGGCATGAACATTTTCGACTCTATTCCAGACTTCATCGCGCAGCCTTAATGCGGAGTTTGCCTCAATCAGGCCAGACTTTAACAGCTTGTTCCAGCGCGGTTTATTCAATTCCTTTTGCTGGAATCTCCACCATGCTTTCAAAATCAATCGTGCATTTGAGGCGATGTAATCTGCATCATCGATGGCCTCAAAGAAGTCAATAGCCATGTCGAAATACCCATAAGAGGTCTCAGATGCCTGGGAAATGGTGATCACATAAATATTATAGCCCGGCAGAAAAGTTGCGAAGGTGGATTCGGGACAAATGGTTTCAGGGTGAGCATCATCCCGGTCAACCTCAAAAAGATGAATCGGAAAAAGAACTTTGTCGCGCAGCGGAACAGGAGAATCCCAGGTCTTGCGATTCAGGGTCGCGCCGCCATCCTTCGTGATTGACACACTTCGGGGAAGTTGGTTTTGAGCGCAAGAAAGTGCAATCTCTGCGACTTTGTTTGAATCGTCGAGTTTATCTCGCCCCGGATACACCGGCCCTGAATGCAGCCAGCGTTCAATCACGGCCTGCTCTTCACTCGTATAAAGAGAAGGGATTACCATACTTTGATGAAATATCATTGTAACTCCTTTTTCTGGGTTGATTAAAACAGACCATTCAGCGAAAAGAACAGATTCAAACTGAGTAGCCGGTATCAATTGCCTTTGTTGCGAGGAATACGGACCTGCTCAACGGTACAGGCAGAACGATGCAGCCCTTTTACTCAGGGGGGGATACTGTCACGCACCAAATTTTTTCTGTATCTCCTTTGACGGGGTTGCATAACCGCTGATCACCGGTGAGCCGCCCCTGTGCGAACCAGATGCGGCTATGCATTGGCGCCTAACCGTTTGGTGCACTTGCCGACATGTTCCAGCTAATCTCCTGCGACCTACCAGTGAGCGTCAATGAAAACCTCGAGAAAACGGCCATAGGCCTGTGCGCCCTGGACAAAAGCTCCCTGCATGCTATTTCATTGCATGAATGTTGATGATTTATTGAAAAGTTTGTTGTTTTTCAGGTCAGCCATTCTCCTCGCTTTGATTGCAGAAGCGGTCTGATGCCTTTTTTGGCGGATTTTCGGCGTCGGCTGCTCCAGAGTCACCAGAGGACTTCCCAGCCCCATGCGCCTCTTCCGGAGCCTGTTCGATTTTAACCTTGATTGGAAAGCGCGATCTGGGTTCAGGCTTCACCTCGTTTCGTTTCCACCAGTTAAAGGACATAATCACTTCTCCTGTTTGTATGAACGATGATACTTTCGGCTGATAAGCCTGATAGCTCGTCAAAATCGCACCAAAATTGCACGGCCAGTAAAACCGGATAAAATTTTATAAGGAGGCTTGTTGAGATAAATTACATTTATTTCGGCCAATTCTCGAAAACTTTCAAAATTCAAAAACTCATATTTGGAAGAGTCTTGACGGATTTGGTGCCGGAAATTACAGGGAGATTGTTTTTAAGTGTTTTTATTTGTGTGTTTTATTGCTTTTTTTATCCTTTGTTCGCCCTGCTTAAAAAAAATGGCAAGCTCATTGGTGCTGCAATAATTGTAAGTATTATTATGAATTTTTTAAATTGTGAAAGTTACTTTCATTCTTTAGTGATTAGTGCTGACCAGCCAATTGCGCAAAACAAAACACCATGAATCTCATCGTCAACGACAAAACCTGCGCCTCCACCATTGGGCAGACTCTTTTACAGGCCGCAAGGATTAACCACAGTCATGTCGGCTATTTGTGCGGTGGCCATGGAGTTTGTCAGACCTGCTTTGTTGTCGTGCTGGAAGGGGCAGAGTGTCTGTCACCAGTTACTGACGTTGAGCAGGCTTTTCTTACTGCTCAGCAAATTGAAATCGGCGGGCGCATGGCTTGCAGGGCCACTCTGGCCAGAGAGGGCACCATTAAAATCCTTTCTCGTCCAGAGCAGGTTCGCAGGATGCTTTTTACCAATCCCCTGCCTTTGTTCGGTTATGGTGCGGAGATGGGACAAAACTTTGTCCGGCAGGCGGTTCCCGGTATTGGCAACCTTATCAGTCGAATTTTTACAGGGGAGATCATCAACGAAAATGAACTTCAGGACTTTAAGGATTCGGTTCGCGGCATTATTGGGCTCACTATTGAAACACTGCCGGAGTATCTGCCTTTCAGGGAGCAGGTGATGGAAATAGTAAGCAAGCTACCTGTTCAGCTACCGGGCAGAATACCATTTGAACGGCCGTTTCAGTTGCCGCTTCAACTTCCTTTTGCGGAGGAGAATAAGCGAAATAACGGTAAAGAGGCGGTGCCGATCAAGTTCACCCCACGGAGTTCTGCGACCTGATCCGGCATCCGGGAATAAGATGTTACGGTCAGGTTTTCAGGTCTCATTGTGAACGCGGAAGAGTTGGAATCCTGATGATCCGTACACCTCTCCGGGATAAAGTTTACGCGACAAAAATTTCTGTTGTCATGCTGAAAATAATGGTGCCTGAAATCATCAAGAAAATTGAGGAGCAGCAGTATATCGAGGCGTTTGTCAACCTTGTCGGACTCATGTATTATCTGCATGAAAATATCCAGTACTACACTGGTGACGAAATATTTTTGGTGACATTGGCGTATGATGCACTCGCTGAAACCCTTTCAGACACAAACAGTATGAATGATACGCCGTTATTTTTTAATGGCGTGTCAGAGTTCTGCGCTCATCTTGCCGTTCTGAGGCTGCAGGAAGCGCTCGGCAATGAGGTGGCGGGACGGGCTGCAAAAGCCTTATCCATCTGTCTCGAAACCATGATAAATCAGCAGAAAGATCGCGGGAATCAAGAAGGGCGATAAACCAATAGGTTTTTCTTTCGCGGATAGGGAGGTGAGATATTCCGATTGTGGATATAGAGGAGACTGGCGCTTATCCGATTCAGAATCCTTCGGTCTTCCGGCACACGTTCGAGGCTCATCCCTGTGGATGGATGCTCTATTCGTGGCCTGAATCTGCTGCAAACACCCTTTCGAAAAGCAGATTTTTTCAAAAAAAGAAGCACCCGCCAATGAGCGCAAGGTGCTTCTTTTTCCGTCAGGAGAGGAGTGTTACTTCTTGGGCGCAATCGCTGACGAGATACCCTGGAGCGCCTGGGTCAAGGCATTAATGGCATTGCTGGTAAGATCGACGGAGATCTTGTTTACCGTTTTAAAGACATCGATCGACGAGTTCATCACGTTAGTGATCATCTCCACTGAAATCTGACTCATTTTGCCAACAGAATCAGCAAGGTTGTTAACTCCTGACGCGACTTGATTGACTGTTTCGTTTGCCATAGTTGTTTTTGATTTTGATTGTAATGAATCTGTAGTTTATTACCAAATTTACATGATTTTGTTGTAAAAATCCAACGGGATGGCTGCTTTTTTACCGGTGCAGCGCAGAAGAAAAATCACGAACGTCCTTATAGTCTCTTGATCGGAGATTCTGAAGTATCGATTTTTAATAAAGTAATTTAGCGTGGCTTAAAGCGGGATGCTCTCTACGCTGATATTAACCGGTGACAGATCCTTGAAAGAACGGCAGGATTATTGAGCGTCTGGAGAAAAAAATCGGCAACTCTTTTCGTTTGAAACAGCCCCGGATTTACACTTTTGAGGTGACCGATTAAGGAGCTATACGCAAGGTCGAGAGCGGTTCGACTTCGAGTGGTATGAGAGAAACGGCACCCCGATGAGTCTCCCTCACTTCATCAGTTGTGCAAAGCAGAGTGGTGCCATCGGCGAGTCGGACGCGCTTGGTGTAACGGCCGGCAGGGCTTACGTTTCAAGGCTTGTAAAGGATGGCAAGGCCTTGAAAATCTGGTCTCGGGATTATTCATGTCAAGACTAACCGGATTCGTTTTTATCTGTCCGGTTAGTCTTGACGTGATCGCTTGTCTTTTAAGTAATGTCTTTTCTGGGAAGCATTTACTCCACGCCGATGATCACGCTTGATGCCTTGAAAATGGCGCATGCATGGCTGCCTTCGGTGAAGCCGAGCTTCCCTGCGCTGCCGTGGGTGATGACCGCCGAAAGCACGTCGCCGCCGCCGATTTCGAGATCGACCTCACAGTTGACCGGCCCGTCGATCACGCGGGTGACGGTGCCGCAGAGGATGTTACGGGCGCTCATTTTCGCGTCGTGCAGATTGGTGCCGAGGATGACCGTGCTCGCCTTGACGATGGCACTGGCCGCCATGCCCTCTTTCAGCCCGAGCCTTTCGACGGCGCCGATAGTGATGATCGAAACGATAGAAGCTCCGCTGGCGAGCGCGATGGTGACTTCGGCGTTGACCGCACCCCTGACGATCGACGAGACGGATCCCTTGAAGATGTTACGTGCGCTGATGTTCATGGTGTTGTTCCTGATAGAAATTGATAGAGATGATGTTCGCGGCGTTCATTACATTCAGGTCGAACGGTTCGCTGTGTTATAACGCTCTACTTCAAATATTTGAAAGTTTTCCTTAATGACAATGGATAAGGCAAAGAAATCTTAATTCTTGAGATGAACAATCTGTTTCTGATAAATTTATATACTAAAAGGTAAGATTTGTTTGAATAATGGTGAAGATGTCGCAAATTCTGACTAGAAAAGTACTTGGCCTCTTTTTTTGTCATTCGTTATGTTTTGTATGAAATAACGAAAACGGTAAAGTTAATCAGCGGATGGAAGGACAGGAGAGAAACAGGGTTTTGATCGTCGGCGCAGGGCCGGGCGATCCGGAGCTGTTGACGGTGCGGGGTGCGTCGGCGATCCGCGAGGCTGAGGTCATTTTCTACGACTGCCGGACGGTCGAGCCGGTGCTTTTGCTGGCGTCCGAACGCGCTGCGGTCGTTCGCGTGGATCGTTCGCCGTATGAAACCGGCCAGGGTTGTCGCGAGGAGACGCCGATGATCGTGGCGATCCGGGAGCATATCCAGCGAGGCTTACGGGTGGTGCGGCTGAAAACCGGCGATCCAACGCTTTTCGGCGGCGAAGTCGATGAGTGTGACGTTCTCGACAGGCTCGACATTCCTTACACGGTCATTCCCGGCGTCTCCGCCGGAGCGGCAGCGGCGAGCGCCTATGCGTTGCCGATCAGCCGCAAGTTCGAAAGCGACGCCGTGCTCAACATCATCGCCGCCGCGATCACCGACGACTTCGCGCTTATCCGCGATGCCGCGCGGCTGCTCGGTCACGGCGCGACGGTTGTGCTCTACATGGCAACGGCAAATCTGCCGGGTATCCTCCGGACTTTCCGTGAAGCGGGCGTGCCTGATGCGATGCCGGTCGTGGCGGTGAGCAAGGCCGGATGGCCGGATGAGGCGTTTGCGCGGACGACTCTTGGCGAGCTAACGGCGGCTGGTTGTCCGATCGCCCTTCTGGAGCCGGTGGTGTACCATATCGGGCGGTACGTGAGAGTTCGGAACGTTCCTGCGGGATCGCAAGAGTTTTTTGTCAAGGCCCCCGAAAACGCCGGATAGCCCCTTTTTTTTGTACATCATTATGTATTAAGAGTTATAACGAAATCAACCATATCCATGAAGAAAGCAGTATTGATGGTGTTGCTGCTGGCCGCGGTCAGGCCAGCGCTTGCAGCTGAAACATCGTCATTGAGCGACGGCCGTGCCGTGCCGGTCTTCACGGCAGGCGAAATCGTCGTCACGGGCAAGAGCGCAAACTCTGCCGAAACGGTTTCTGCCGCAGAGATGGAGAGGCTCGACAAGCAGAATCTCTCCGAAGCCGCCAATCTTCTGCCGGGCGTCACGATCAGTAATGTCGGCGGGCGCAACGAGGGCATGATCTATGTGCGCGGCTTCGATATGCGCCAGGTGCCGCTTTACCTCGACGGCGTTCCGCTCTACGTTCCCTACGACGGCTATGTCGATCCCAACCGCTTTTTGACGATGAACCTTTCGGAAGTCGATGTTTCCAAAGGCTTTACCTCGGTACTGTACGGCCCGAACACGCTTGGCGGCGCAATCAACATGGTCAGCCGGAAGCCGCAGAAAACGCTCGAAGGCAATATCACAGCAGGTGGAGCGTATGGCGACGACCAGATTGATTCGGGATTCGGCTCGATCAACATCGGCTCCAATCAGGGCAAGTGGTATGTGCAGGCCGGACTCTCCCTGCTGACCAGTGACTTCATGCCGCTGTCCGGTTCATATGAAGCGGTGAAAAACGAAGATGGCGGTGAGCGTGACAACTCTGACATCCGCGACAGAAACGCCACGATCAAAATCGGTTACACGCCAAACAGCACGGATGAGTACGCCATCACCTTCAACAGCCAGCACTCGGTCAAAGGTGTGCCGGTCTATGCCGGAATCAACCCGACGCAGGCGACCCGCTACTGGCGCTACACCAACTGGGACAAGAACAGCCTGTACTACATCGGTCGCACCAGACTCGGCGAAAAGAGTTACCTCAAAACGCGGGCTTACTTCGACAACTACTACAACACGCTCGAAGCTTACGATGATGCGACCTACACTACCCAGAACAGCGGCAAAGCCTTTTCGAGCCGCTATGACGATCATACGGTCGGCGGTTCGGTGGAGTTCGGCACGAGCATCATGCAGGACAACATCCTGAAGCTGGCACTGCACGACAAGTACGACATGCACAACGAAATCGGTGACACCGGCGAGGATTCGCTGAATTTCGAGGACAACACTTTTTCGATCGCCGCAGAGAGCACCTGGAATGCTTCGAAAAATCTCTCGGTTATCGCCGGTGTCCGCCAGGATTTCCGCTCGACTATTAAAGCGCAGGAGTTCACCGATAGCACCCATACGGCGATTCATTCATTCGAGCTTGAAGACAATCAGGCAACCAACGCGCAGCTTGCTGTAGTCGGGCATCTGGACAATTGCAACACGCTGACCGGCTATGTGGCCAAAACGACGCGCTTTCCCACGCTGAAAGACCGCTACTCCTACCGGATGGGCAAGGCTATTGCCAACCCCGGCCTCGATCCTGAACAGAGCCTGAACTACGGTCTCGATTACGCTTTTACACCCTCCGGAAAATTTTCGCTTCACGCGTCGGTTTACCGGAGCAAGCTCGACGACACCATCCAGCAGGTCAACAATGTCGCCTATGATACGGCGACCAGCACCTGGCTCTGGCAGATGCAGAACACCGGCAAGTCAACCTTCACCGGCTTCGAATATTCAATGGACTGGCAGCCGGAAGCGTGGCTGAAAGCGCATGTGGCCTACAGTTACATCGACCGGCAGAACGACAGCAATCCCGATCTGGTCTTTACCGATGTGCCGAAGCACAAGCTCAATGGCTCCGTGCAGTTCCTGTTGAACAAGGAGACCTGGCTGCTTGTCGAGAGCGAATACAACACGAAGCGTTACAGCACCAGCGACGGGAAGTACACGGCATCGCCCTATGGCCTCCTGAATCTGCACATAAACGCCGGGCTGACCGACGCGCTCTCGCTTCATGCGGCGGTCAACAATCTCTTCGACCGCAACTACGAGGTCGCGGAGGGGTATCCGGAAGCCGGGCGCGAGTATATCGTGTCGATGAACTACGCATTCTGAACCGACGACGCGCCATGAAAGGAGTTCCGCTGATTCTCGTTTGTATTGCTGTGCTTGCCGGGCTGAGTCTGTTGTCGCTTGGCATCGGGCGCTATCCCGTCTCGCCGTCAGCGATTGTTTCGTGGCTGCTGACCGGCAGCAGCGCTGACGGGAATCTGCCGGTGGTGCTGCTTGGCATCCGCCTGCCGAGGCTTATCGCGGCTATCGCGGCGGGCGGGGCGCTGTCGCTCTCGGGCGTAGCGTATCAGGGGCTGTTCCGCAACCCGATGGTCAGTCCCGACATTCTCGGCGTCTCGTCCGGCTCCGGTTTCGGCGCGGCGCTGGCGATTCTCCTATCGCTGCCGGTAGCCGCCGTGCAGGCGATGTCCTTCGCTGGTGGCATCACGGCTGTGCTCGCCGCCGTGATGGTCAGCCGGGCCGTCGGGCGCAGCAGCGATTCAGTGCTGGTGCTCGTGCTGTCGGGCATCGTGATCTCGTCGCTTTTCGGGGCGCTGCTCTCGCTGCTCAAGTACGTCGCTGATCCGCTCGACAAGCTGCCTGCCATCACCTACTGGCTGATGGGCAGTTTCGCCGACATTCGCACCGGCGAACTTGGCGCGGCGGTGGCGATGGTGCTCGCGGGCGCGGTACCGCTGCTGCTCCTGAGCTGGCGGCTGAACGTGCTCTCGTTCGGCGAGGAGGAGGCCCGCTCGCTTGGCCTGCACACCGAGAGGATGCGTGTTGCGGTGATTCTCTCTGCGACGCTCGTGACGGCGAGCATGATTTCCGTTTGCGGTATCATCGGCTGGGTTGGCCTCGTGGTGCCGCACATCTCCCGCTTTCTGGCCGGAGCGAACCATCGGCGGCTCATGCCGGTCTCGTTCTTCGTCGGCGCGGCCTTCATGGTGGCTGTCGATACAGTCGCCCGATCGGCGGCCTCGGTTGAGATTCCGGTCGGCATCATCACGGCGGTGCTTGGTGCGCCCTTTTTCATCTGGATCATGAAACGCTCATCGGTATGCGCATGGTGAAGCTCAAGGAACAGTCGATTGCCCTGCGGAACGCCGGACTCGGTTACAACGGCCGGGCGATTCTGAACAATGTCGATCTGGAGATAGAGCCGGGCGAAATCATCTGCCTGCTCGGCCAGAACGGCGCGGGCAAAACCACGCTGTTCAGGACGATGCTCGGCTTCATCGCGCCGGTTAATGGCTCGGTGACGCTTGCGGGTCGCGAAGTCTCGCGCCTTTCGCCGACGGAGATTGCGCGCATCGTCTCCTACGTGCCGCAATCCTACGCCATGCCGTTCGCCTATCCGGTAAGTGATGTGGTCCTTTTCGGCCGGAGCGCGCATCTCGGCCTCTTCGCCTCGCCGGGAGCGCGTGATCGCCGGATTGCGGCGGAGTGCCTCGAATTGCTCGAAATCGGTCATCTCGCCAGTCGCCCGTTCAACGAGTTGAGCGGCGGCGAGCGGCAGATGGTTGTCATTGCGCGGGCGCTGGCGCAGGAGGCGCGGTTCATGATTCTCGATGAGCCGGCCTCGAACCTTGACTACGGCAACCAGGTTCGGATGCTCCAGAAGGTAAGGGAGCTGGCCGGGCGCGACATCGGCATTCTCATGGCGACGCATCACCCCGACCACGCCTTCATGGCGGCTTCGCGCGTGGCGGTGCTCTCTGGCGGCAGGCTGAGCCACAACGGTTCGCCCGAATCGACGCTCACCTCCGGGATGCTGCGGAGTCTCTACGGCGTGGAGGTGGATGTTTTCGACACACCCCAAAACGGTCACGCCAGCCGAAGGGTCTGCGCGCCGGTGGTGGAGTGAGAAATTCAAGAACAAAACGCAGTAGAACAATGAGTTACACGATGAATGCGGCGGAGTTCAATGAAAAGATCATGAAAGGTCATTTCCGCAAAATCTATCCGCTCATCGCCGCGCAGATTGTCGAGCGGACAGACCTTCGTTTGGGGCGCTGCATCGATCTTGGCGGCGGGCCGGGGATGCTGGCTGTCTGTATCGCCAAAATCACCTCGCTGAGGGTGACGGTGGTCGATCTCATGCCGGAGTGCGTCGAGCTGGCTCGGGAGAACAGTGCCGAAGCTGGCGTCGCGCATCGCGTCGATGCCGTGGTGGGTGTGGCCGAAGCACTGCCGTTCGATGACGCATCGATCGATCTGGTGGTGAGCCGCGGTTCGATCTTTTTCTGGGAGGATCAGCAAAAAGGGCTTGCCGAGGTGTATCGGGTGCTGCGGCCCGGCGGCTGGGCGTGGATCGGCGGCGGCTTCGGTACGGTGGCGCTGCTCCGGGAGATCGAGGCGGCCAAAGCCGACGATCCCGAATGGAACCGCAAGCGCAGGGAGCGCATGACGCAGAATCCGCCGGAGCACTTCCGCGCCATGCTCCAGCGGCTCGGCATCGATGGCGTCGTGGAGCATCAGGAGGCCGGAACGTGGATCATTTTCCGCAAACCGGAGGAGGCGTAAGCATGAGCCGTCCTGAGAAAAATCCGTTGCGCTGGCTCCTGCCGCTCTTCCTGCTTTTGCTCGCCGCGTGCCAGCCGTCCGGAGGCAATAAGCCTGCTACCGCGACGCGCGAGGTGGTCGATATGGCCGGGCGGCGCATGACGGTTCCGGTCACGATCACACGAACTTATTCGACGCGCCCCGGCAGCGTGACACTCTACGCCGTCGCGCCCGATCTGATGGTGAACCGCTCGCTCTGGATGACCGACGGCGCGGAACGCTTCATGAGTCCCGCGTATCTCAAACTGCCTTTCTCGGATGGTTCAGCCGAGGAGATCGTGCGCCTCCATCCCGACGTCATCATCTCCTACTTTGCGATCAATCCGCAAAGCATCGACCAGGCCGACCGGCTCAGTCAGCGAACCGGCATTCCGGTCTTCATGGTCGATATGGAGATGCAGCGCTACCATGAAGCGTTCAAGGCGATGGGCGACTTGCTCGGCAAACAGGAGCAGACGGCGAAGATGACCGCATACATCGAAAAGTGGCTGCTGCCGGTGTTCGCCAAAGCTGCCCGGATTCCCGCGAACCAGCGGAAGCGGGTCTATTACGCCGAGGGCAACCGCGGCCTGAACACCGATCCTTCGGGATCGTTCCACAGCCAGATCATCGATCTCGTCGGCGCGACCAACGTCGCCCAGGTCAACCGGCTCTCCGGCAAGGGGATGAGCGCCGTGTCGATGGAGCAGGTGCTGCAATGGAATCCCGACGAGGTGATCGTCTGGACGGGCATGGGGCCGTCGATGACCACCTATCGCGCCATCGCCGCCGATCCGCTCTGGCAGCGGGTTCCCGCCGTCCGCAAGGGGCACATCCACCAGATTCCGTTTCTCCCCTTCGGCTGGTTCGACCGCCCGCCGGGCACGAACCGGATTCTCGGAGCGCTCTGGTTCGCCCAATTGGTTTATCCCGAGGTCTATCACATCGATCTCGAAGCTGCTACCAGAGAGTACTTCACCATTTTCTTTCACCGCGACCTGACCGACGCCGAGCTGCGCGAGGTGTTGCATCCTTTCGCTTTCACGGATGTCGCGCCGGTACAGAGCGCAAAATCAAAACCGGGACATGATGAAACCAGTCGATAAAATGGATCAGGACGGCAACGTCCTCGCGGTGTGCAGCCCGCCGCCGCTGCATCGCCGAACCACGGGCAACGGCGTGCCGCTCATCAAAAAGGGGGCGATCAACTTCTACATGAACATGCCTTGCCCGCTCAAGGTGGTGTGCAAAATGGCTATCGGCGAATTCGCCGCGCTCTACAACGCCTCGCACGAAACGCCGATCTACTCGCCAATGCTGCTCGATGGCGATACCAAGGGGATCGAGGGTGAGCTCAAGGCGGCCATGACCGAAGATGAACTGCCCGAAGTGCTCGTGGCTTCCGGCCTGCACACGGTGATGGCGAAGGGATTCCGCGAGCGTTTCATCGAGAGCGGCATTTACGAGGGCGTGACGAGCCAGGCGGCGCTGGCGCGGATGCCGGAGTCGTACCGCAAGCTGGTGACGGAGCACAACATCGGTCTTTTCAGCACCGGTTTCTGGAGCGTGGTGTGCGACCTGTCGCTCGAAACCATCGTGCCCTATCCGAGGCGCTGGACGGATCTGGTCGATCCGCTCTACAAGGATTTGATCACGGTGCATGGCTACAACGGCAAGGCGAGCATCGCCGCGCTTTTGCTGCTGCTCAAAGAGCAGCTTGGCAGCACCGCCGTGACCGACTTCGCGGGCAATATCCGCAACATCTGGCACTTCGCTGAAATTCTCAAGCGCCTCGATTCGGCGGAGCCGCGCCGCACGCTTTTCAACCTGCTGCCCAACGCCGCCACGGTGCAGATGCCGTCCAAAAAACGGGCGGCCATCCTCGAATTCGAGGATGGCCCGGTGCTTGCCCCGATGCTCATGTACGTCAAGCGCTCCCGGAAGGAGGAGTGCATGCCGCTCGTCAACTTCATGCACAGCAACGTCATCCGGCAGGCGCTGCGCCGTGGCGACTTTCACCTCGCCGACGAGTTCGACTGGACGCAGCCCTTCAGCTTTCCCTCATGGGAGTTTCTGCTGCAAAACGACTACGAAACCCTGACTGCCTCGCTCGACGTCGAGCTGAAAAAGGGGCTGCGGGAGGATGTGTTCCAGACATGACTGTTGGCATAACTCGTAAAGAACGCCGTGAAAGAACTCTGTCATTCTGAACGAAGCAACGCGAAGTGAAAAATCCAGTTTTTTTCTGGATAGACTGATAACTGGCTCATTCACAATCGGCCGGCAAAAGGCCATCAAACGATGAAGATATTGGGCTAAAGCCCTGATTTATTTTGTGTTATCCGCATACCCCGGTTCGAAAAACGGGGCAACATGAATGTAAGAGTCCTGAATGTCCGGAAGGTTGAAACCTTCCTGAAGAAAAGCATCCACACCAAAATTAATGATTCTGAATCCTGAAAATCTATGAAACTTGTTACCATATCCGGCCCTCCATCTTCCGGCAAGACCGCCGTGCTTGCCGGAGTCATTCGCGCCATGATGGCCTCCGGGCTGAAGGTCGGGGCGCTCAAGTATGACTGTCTCGCCACCAATGACGACGACGTGTTTCGCGCCATTGGCGTGCCTGTCCAGACCGGGCTGTCGGGTAATCTCTGCCCTGACCACTACTTCGTGAGCAATATCGAGGAGTGCCTCGACTGGGGCATTCGCGAGGGGTTCGACTTTCTACTCTCCGAGAGCGCGGGTCTCTGCAACCGCTGCGCTCCGCACATCAAGGGGGTGCTCGCCGTCTGCGTCATCGACAACCTCATGGGCGCGACCACGCCGAAAAAGATCGGGCCGATGCTCAAGTATGCCGACATCGTGGTGATCACCAAAGGCGACATCGTCTCGCAGGCCGAACGCGAGGTGTTCGCCTTTCAGGTGCGCCGCGCCAATCCGCGCGCCAAAATCATGCACGTCAACGGCATCACCGGGCAGGGCGCGGGCGAACTCGCATCGCAATTCCTGCTTGCCCCCGAAACCACCTGCCTCGACGGATCGCGCCTGCGCTTCTCCATGCCAGCAGCGCTTTGCTCCTATTGCCTCGGCGAAACGAGGATCGGCATGGAGTTTCAGCTCGGAAATGTCAAAAAGATCAAAATGAGTGAGGAGCCTGCCCGATGAAGTTGCTTGAACGAACCATTGCAGAGATTTACGAAGAGATTCCCGAGGTGTCGATGTTCCTCGGTGACTACGGCCTCGATCCGCTCGAACGCGGCATTCCGCTCGGCCACTGGCTCGAATCGTTGCCCGAAGAGCTGTACGAGGATATCGGCATCGACCGCGAGGGGCTGGTCGAAAATCTCGAAGAGTACCTGCGCCAGCTCGACATGATGCAGCTCGGCAAGCTGCCGCCGGTCGGCGACATCACCATCATCGGCGGCCACGACAAGAGCGGCACGCCTGAAGAGGTGCGCCTGACGCTCACGCGCGGCTCGGTGACAAGCATCGTCGGCCCGACAGGCTCGGGCAAGAGCCGCCTGCTTGCCGACATCGAATGGATGGCGCAGAACGACACGCCGACCGGTCGCCGGATTCTCGTCAACGGCGAGGTGCCCGACACCGATCTGCGCTTCTCGCTCGAATACAAGCTGGTGGCGCAACTTTCGCAGAACATGAACTTCGTCATGGACACTACGGTCGCCGAGTTCGTCGCCATGCACGCCGAGAGCCGCATGGTGGAGAGTGTCGAGGAGGTGGTGCGCGAGATCGTCACGCAGGCCAACCTGCTGGCGGGCGAGCCTTTCGAGGCCACGACGCCCGTCACCTCGCTCTCCGGTGGCCAGTCGAGGGCGCTGATGATCGCCGACACCGCCTTCCTCAGCTCTTCGCCTGTCGTCTTGATCGACGAAATCGAAAATGCAGGCATCGACCGCAAAAAGGCGCTCTCGCTCCTGGTCAGGAAGGAGAAGATCGTGCTCATGGCCACCCACGACCCGATTCTGGCGCTGATGGCCGAGCGTCGTCTGGTCATCAGAAACGGCGGCATCCTCAAGGTGATCACGACGACACCGAAGGAAAAAGAGAACCTCGAAAAGCTCGAAGCCCTCGACAACCGCCTTCTCGCGCTTCGCACAAGGCTCCGCAGTGGCGAGCTGATCGAAGATGCGGGGTAATCCCTCGTGTACCGATGATTTGTCGTGAATGCCGATCAGACTCATTTTTTATCCATCGTTATAACCGTAAAAGCATATCGTTCATGAATGTACTGAATTCCCGATCCTGCCGGATAGTGATGGCGGCGGCTATCATCGGTTCCGCAAGCTCGCAGGCTCGGGCCGCTGATACCGTTCCAGGCTGGACGGCTGACGAAATTGTCATTACTGCTACCCGAACCGAAAACCCTGTCTCCAAACTGCCAATGGCCGTCGAGGTCATCACTCGTGAAAAGATTGCGGAGAGTGGCGCACTGAACCTCGCCGACGTGCTTGCGGAGGCGGAGGATGTCAATGCTCTCGAACCGGTGAACGGACGGCTTGGCGTGGCAAAATTACGCGGCCTTGGCAGCAGCCTGACGCTGGTGCTCATCGATGGCTACCGGTTGCAGTCCGGGTTTCAGGGCTACTCCGACCTGCGTGAAATTCCGGCGGGCATGATCGAGCGCATCGAAATCGTCAGGGGTTCCGGCTCGGCGCTCTACGGCAGCGATGCGGTCGGTGGTGTCATCAATGTTATCACGCGCAAGCCGACGAAGGATTTGCGCGGCGGCCTGTCGGTTTCCGGAGGCGAGAGCCGCGCCAGAGAGGCAGGCACCGTCGAGACCGACGGCTGGCTGACCGGATCGGCGGGAAAGCTCGGTTTCGCGGTGGCCGGGACCTATTACGATCGTGACCGGTATGACCGGGACAAATCCGACCTGATGACCGACGGTGACGACCGCCGGATCGCCTCAGGATCGGTCGCGCTGACCTACGACCTGACGCCGGGCGTGAAGCTGACCGGTGGGATGGTTTATTCCGACAACTCGCTCGATGGCATCCGCACGCAGACTTCGGGCGATTTCGACCGGTGGGTGGACAGCGACCGGCTGCTCGTTCATGCCGGGGTGGAGATAAAAACGGGCGAGGAGTCGAACCTGGCATTGCAGTTTGCCCGGAGTACCTACGACTGGTCGTCTCTCATGGAAAATTACGACGGCGTACCGGTGATCACTTCGTCAACCGCTTCCGGAACCACCACGACGACGGCCACGACGACTGCCACGCGAACAAAGGTGTCGCAGGATTACGATCAGTTCGATGCTCGCTGGACAGGCAGGTTCGCCGATCATCATCGCCTGACTGCGGGAGTTGAATATCGCACGGAGGAGCGTGATGACTTCAGCAGCACCGTTACGACAAAGGTGGTGACGAAAACGGGGGTGATCAACAGCGGGCCGACGACGACCGAAACGACTGGCAAAACGTCCATATCGCACGATGTCGATAATCTCGGTCTCTACATCCAGGATGAGTTCACCGGTCTGAAGCCGCTGACGATCATCGCCGGAGTCCGCTACGACGATCACTCTGATTTCGGCTCCGAGTTCAGCCCCAAGCTCGCAGCGCTTTTGCCCATCGATTCGCACTTCAAGCTTCGGGCTTCGTATGGCGAGGGCTTTCGTGCGCCATCGATTTACGAACTCTACACCGGTTCGCTGACGACCAAAAAAAGCATCGTCCTGTCGAATCCCGATCTCAAAGCTGAACGCTCGAAGACCTGGGAGGTTGGCGCTGACTTTTCGCGGGGTGGTTTCAATGCAGGTGTGACCGCTTTTCGCAACGAGGTCAGAGATATGATTTCGCAGGTGCTCATGATCGACACTCCCACCACCGATACGTATCAGTACCAGAACCTCTCGAAGGCGATGACGCGCGGTATCGAAATCAGCGCTTCGCTGAGGCTTCCGTATGGCTTCGCGCTCTCCGACCGCGTGAGCTTCCTCGATTCGCAGAACCTCGACACCGGCGAAGCGCTTTGCTTCGTGCCGGATGTCGTCAACATCCTCCGGCTCGATTACACGAATGGAACGCTGGGGCTGAAAGGCAACGTCAGAATCGTCACCACCGGCACCCAGCACAGTTCTGATGCCGAGAAGATTCCTGGCTATACGCTCGTCAACTGCTACGTCTCGAAAAAGGTCGCCAAAAGCACAGAACTCTTTGCTGGAGTGGACAACCTCTTTAACGACGACGCCAACGCCGGATATGGCAACAACGAAGGCGCGGGCGCAATGGGTACCTATTTCTATGGTGGTTTGAATTTCAAACTTTAATTGATGGCGACAATGACAAACATCCGGAAGGTATGTTCATTTCTTCTGATGCTGGTTGTGCTGTTCTCGTTCTCTGGCTTGCAGGCAGAACCTTCGCAATCTGGCCCCGGCGAGGTGAAGGTCTTTGGACTGGTGGAGCATCCGCTGACGCTCACCGTCGAATCGCTTCGGAGGATGAAGCCTGTCGAGAAAGGAGCGACGGCGATAGTCTGCGATTCCGGCCAGACAAAGCAGACGATGAAGAGCTTCAACGGTGTGCCGTTGCGCGACATTCTTGACTCGGCCAGAGTCGTCATGCCCAATCCCCGCCAGCGCGGCGAGTACTACGCGCTCGTCCGTTCGGTGGACGACTACAACGTCATTTTCACGATGAACGAGTTGTTGTATGGCATGGCTGGCGAAGCTACGTGGCTGGTATTCGAGGAGAACGGCAAGCCGGTTAAAGAAAACGGTCCTTTCGTGATCTTCTGCGAAAACGATCGCGCCAACGGTCCGCGCCATGTGAAGATGGTCAAGAGCATCGAAGTGCTGAAAGTCAACCCCGCCGCACCGTAGCCGATCGGGACAACCTGGCATCCTCGTCATCCCGCTGACAGCTCGGCGCAGGTTAAAGAGTTATCTGCATTTTATTTATCCGTGACAGACGCCGAGCACGTGGCCGGTTTTTGATAAAAAAAAGTCTCCGGAAGTTATTCATATGCTTCCGGAGACACTGTCTGTCCAGTTATTTCCTGTTCATGCACTGGCATGTCTTGAGAGACTTCGTGATCGCGAGGCACCTGAATCAGGAGGCTGGTGGCGAAATTTATTTCGCTTCTTCGTTTGCTTCCTTGGCCTTGAAAAACATACAGCCGCCTTCAGCAACCACGTCCTTGCCAAAGCAGGTGCCCGCAGCCGCGTTCGAGGGGTTGACAGTGAAGCTCTGGCACTCCTGGCACTGCTTGCCGGGTTCTGCCTTCTGTTTGTACATGATCTCCATTATCGTTAATCAATTTATCGGTTCAAAAGTATATTCGCCCGCCGCATGACGGACGGCAGGAATATACGTTTTCACCTGAATTTTCACATGTCTGTTGACCTGATTCCGTCCACTTGTTTTTGTCGGGCAATTGGAACAGGGCGTACTGTTCAAGCCATTGCTGATGGACCGGCATCGTGAAGCGTCAGAGGGGTATATCGTTACGCCACCGCTTCGGTCTGTTTGCAGGTGTGGCGCGGGTTGGTCACATGAACGCCAGGGTCAGTCGGTATCGCCGAGATGGCGGTTGATATATTCCGAATAATCCTTGATGATCGGCTGGTAGGCTTCGTTGATGAGCGACGATGAAATCATGAAGTCTGCCGTCGAGCGATTGCAGGCCGTCGGAATGTTATAGAGCACGGCTATTCTCAGTAGGGCCTTCACATCGACGTCGTGCGGCTGGGGCTGCATCGGATCCCAGAGAAAAATCAGAAGATCGATTTCTCCTTCGCAGATCATTGACCCCAGTTGCTGGTCGCCGCCAAGCGGGCCCGATTTGAGCTTTCTGACGGAAAACGGTTCGGCTTTTTCGCCGTCGAGTTTTTTCCGGATTGCGGTCTCGATCAGTTTGCCGGTTGTGCCCGTGCAGACAAGGTCGTGCTGAATGAGGATCAGGTAATTCCACTCCACCCATTCGATGAGATCCTGCTTCCGGTTGTCGTGTGCAACCAGTCCGATCCGTTTTTTGCTGTTCATCTGAGTCTCCGCTTTCGTTGACTGCTCCATTTGGTTATAACAGTCATAACGTAAAAAATGGCGTTGCCATTGATGTCAAGAGCACGAAAATTCAAAAAAGTCGCGTAAAGTAACCTGCTTTTCCCTGCGGGCACGGTGCGCTCAAGCAGGATAAAGGGTTGAGCAGGTGATACATCGTGCATTATCTGTTTTCGTGGCAAAGGAACCTTTTTCACTTTTAACGACCTGTTCGATTTGATGTTATTACAGTATCAAACAGAATCTTCGTGGAGGACAAGACTATGGCGGCTTGCATCAACGATCACCTGAAGCGGTATGGCGGGCTGGCTGCTGGTCGGGAGGATGAGCAGAAACGGTATTTTGCGGAGAAGCGGCTTTACGCGCTGCAAATCGAAACCACCGACGCCTGCCAGCAGGGGTGCATTTTCTGTTACGCCGGTTCGACTACCCGCGAGCACCATGGCCTCACCTCGGATGAAATCCGCGGCCTGCTCCGCGATGCGGCGGCGCTGGAAATTCGCGCCATCGACTGGCTGGGCGGCGATCCGCTCGTCCGCCCGGATTGGTACGAGCTGATGCAGTACGCCCGGTCGCTGGGGCTCATCAACAACGTCTGGACGAGCGGCTTGCCGCTGAAGAGCAAGGAGGTCGCGGCTCGTGTGCACGAGGTGAGCGAGGGTGGCTTCGTTTCGGTTCACGTCGATTCCATTACGCCGGAGGTCTACGCGAAGCTCCATCGCGGTGGCAATCCGCACTTCATCGATGCCATCGTCGAAGGCGTCGATAACCTGCTCGCCCTCGGCAAGCCCGCCGACAACATGATCAACTGCATCACCTACACCTCGGCGCAAGGTCCTGAAGACGCTATCAAAACCATGCGCTGGTGGTTTGAAAACAAAGGGCTGCGCACCTGTTTGACCATGTTCAATCCTGCCGGAATGGGCGCGGAGTGGCGGGCGTTCGAGCCGCAACTCGACGAGGTGCAGCGCGTTTACACCGAGCGCGACCGCATCAACTACGGCGGCGACAACATCTCCATCGCCGCGATGGACACCGACAAATACTACTGCGGTACGATGGCCACCGTGACCTTCACCGGTGACGTAACGCCGTGCTCGGTCATCCGCGAGGGGGTAGCCAACATCCGCGAAATGCCATTTCGCGACATCGTCGCCCGGCATCTCGGCACGCTCGTTCACGCCGCACTGCACGACGTGCAGAACCTGCCTACTCCGTGCAACGATTGCCTCAACAATGCCCACTGCTGGGGCTGCCGGGCCAGCGCCTACCACTACAACGGCGACGCGGACGGTCTCGATCCGAAGTGCTGGCTGATCCGTACGAGCCAGCAGGAACACTAACCTCAACATTAAAAAGGAGATGCGCATATGACCAGAAAAAAGCTCGATGTCACCATCGGCAACGTCAGCGAGGTCTATGATGGTCCGGGCGGAATCCTCTGGGAGATGCTCATGGGCGAGCAGATTCACGTTGGCGCTGAAGCCGAAACTGACGTACTTGCCGGGAAAGCAGGGATCAGCGACAAGACCCATCTGCTCGACGTGTGCAGCGCCCTCGGCGGCCCGGCCCGTTATCTGGCGAAAAATTATGGCTGCCGCGTCACTGGTCTCGATGCCACCCGCCGGATGGATGAAGAGGCCAACCGCCGCACGAAAGAGGCTGGCCTGTCGGACAAGATCGATTACGTGCTGGGCAACGCGCTCGACATGCCGTTCCCGGTCAGCACCTTCGACGTGGTGTGGGGGCAGGACGCCTGGTGTTACATCACCGACAAGCAGCGCCTCATCGAGGAGTGCGCCCGCGTGCTGAAGCCGGGCGGTGTGCTCGCCTTCACCGACTGGCTGGAGGCTGGCCCGATGACCGACGATGAGTGGACGGCGCTGAACACCTTCATGGTTTTTCCCTACATGGAGACGCTCGACGGCTACGCCGTGCTTGCCGAAGCTGCCGGGCTGACGGTTGTCGAAAAGGAAGACCTCACGCCAGATTTTGCCGAACATATTCAGATGTACCTTGATCAGCTGCGGAAGCAATTCCGGCAGGCCATCGTGGGCAACTACGGTCAGGAGATGTACGACGCGGTCGAACAGGGCATTACGCTCTGGCGCAACGCTTCGGCGGCGGGCAAGGTAGGGCGGGGAAGGCTGGTGGCTCGCAAATAGCCGAGCCGGATGGTTTGAAATTATCCGGCGCATTATGGATTTTGCCGCGGCACCTGAAGACCGGAAATGTCGGAAGGCATCGGAGTGACTCTGGGATCAGAGCAATCCGAAATTCCAGTCGCCGGACTGCCCCACGAAGTGATTCGTTTCATCACGTTTGCGTCTGCGGCTCATCGACAGCGCTGAATCCACGCCGGTTCAGCGCTGTTTTTTTGTATTGGTTCAGATGATGGTGGTTGTTTGGTCGCGGATTTTGCGCTAATTTTTCAAGCTGTGAATTTTGCGGGGTAAAGCCTGACAAGGCCCCGGTAATTTGTGGGTGTGTTCTCGGTCTAAGTTTTGGGATGAGACGGCTCCGTCGATGGGCTGAAATTCAAAAATCCGCAGTTTAGGCGGATCAGTATAAGCAATGTTAGGGCTATTCACACATCCACCTGGAACGCATGCTATGACACCTGACCAAATCGCTCTCGCGCAACTGGAAATCGCAAAGCTCCAAGCGTGGATTACTGCTCTCGCAATATTTCTTGGTCCGCTGGCCGGTGTCATATTTACTTTCTGGTTCCAGTCCAGGAAGGATAAGTCGGCTGAGAAACATCGCCTGTTCGTTACGCTCATGGGTGAAAGGAAGGGCTTGGCGTTCTCACAAGAAATGGTTAAGGCACTCAATACCATTGACGTTGTCTTCTCCGATAACGCTACCGTTGTAGCTCTCTGGCACAAGTATTACTCGCTGCTATCTCAGCCTCCCGGCGAGGACAGAAATCACACATGGCTGGAACTCCTAACGGCCATGGCAAAGGACTTGCGGTATTCCAATCTGAAACAGACAGACCTTGATAAGTTCTACGTTCCCCAAGGCCACGTCGATCAATTGGAGTTTCAGCGCGAGGTTCAGAGTGAATGGCTCCGCGTCCTAAAAGGGACAGAGCGTTTCTTAGTCGAGCCAAGAAATGAACCATAGCCCTAACCCTGCGTTCGAGGCGACCTGCGCGAAAAGCCGCGCAGGCGCCTCAACTCCACGTTCGGCGTAGGTAAAGTATGAAACGTATCTGTCCAAATCCGATGCAATGGCATGAGACGTTTGAGCGTTTGACCAACTATGCTCAGCGTAATCCATGCACTCCAGCGTCACCGCCAAAGCCTCTTATCCTATCCGGATGGGCCTACAGCAACGACACCGAGAAGATGCAAAGATGGGAAGAAACGGTCAATTGGGCAGAACAGAATGGTTGCTCCAACATTGTGTCCGGTATTCCTGATCAGGATTTCTATTTCGTTGAGAACCCTACCAGCTATACGGTCGGACCGATGGGCGGTCCAATGTATCGCGCTTGGGATTTTAATTCAAAAGACAGACCTTCGTCCGAAGTTCTGGAAAAAAAACATGGAAATTTTGATTGCCCAGTGGTCTGAAATTGCAGGTGAAGAACTATCAAAAATCATTTTTCCCGTAGCGTTTACCGGCAACAAAGCTCGGCGACTGCTCATAAAGGCAGACGCCGCATCAAAACCTCCTTGGGGAGGATGGGATCATCTTTCCACGTTGAGATTGAGCGGAGGACTTTTACCCGGTTTCGTTCATCGGTAAATAAAGCAATTTCACCGCACGAGGTTGATCACATTGACTTTATCACTGAGGAATTCGCCGAACCAGGCGCTTTCAGCCGACGCAAAAAGCCGCGCGGCTGAAGCGCAACGTTCGCACGCCCTGCGGCCCATTAGACGATAATAGTCGCTGACGGCTCTTTTGCATTAGGCAAAAATACTGGCGAAAGCGTTGTGGATGTTCTCATCAGCTTCAATAGTCTTTCAACCAACTGCATCGCAGAAAGATATTTCAAAATCTCTCCCCCGCCCATTGCCAACACCGCTATTTACTTCTCTCCCTTCTTCCCCCCGCTATTCTCCAGCGCTTTTTTCGAGATCGCTTCTTCGATGTCCGAGGAGAGCGTGAGGCTTTTGAAGAGGTCGAGCAGGTTTTGCTGGATGTTGAGGTTCAGGTTTACCGGGCGGTTGTTCTGGAAGTCGGGGTTGCGGCCTTTGAGCTGGATCGAAATCGTTGAGTTGCCGTCGGGGGTCATGACGATGTTGGAAACCAGCTCGGAGTAGAAGAAATTGCCGAGCGCTTCGTAGGTGAGGCGCATTCCGGCTCCGGCGGCGGCGCGCTCTTCCGGGGTGCTCGAATAGATGATGAGGCCGTTCTTCTCCGCATCCATGCTGCCCTCGGGAATGCTGAAGAGGTTGTTGTCGAGCACCACCGGAATGGCACCGCGAATGGTACCGGTAGCGGAGAGCTTTGAAGCGCCTTGCAGGTCGAGCAACGACTGGATCGGGATGCCGTTGAGCTGCACAAGGGTTTCGGTGTGCTTCGATTTGAGGTCGTAATCCATCTGTTTGACAGCGACCGTGCCGTCGAGGAGTCCCGCCGAAAAGTCTGACACAGTGACCAGCGAAGGTTTACCGGAGTCGGCGAACATCGTGAGCAAGCCTTTTGGCGACGTGAGAAGCAGTTCTCCGCTGCCGGTCTTGCGCTTGAGGCTCTTGAGCGTGGCGTTCACCGTCAGCTTGCCCTTTGTTTCCCGGTTCAGCGTGATGGACGGATCGGTGATCTCCCAGAGCACTTCGCTGCCTGCCGTTTTCGAGAACAGCTCGTCTGCGCCGGATGACTGTTTGGGCAGTTTCTGCCGGATCGAGCTGCTGCCTTGTGCGGTGAGTCTGGCCTTGGAGATTGCAATGCCGTTACGGTCGAGCCGGACGGGGATCGTGCCTGAAAGCCGACCGTTCATCTCGCCGCTGAACTCTCCGGTCAGCCGGATGCGGTCGAGGATCGAAGCCTTGTCAATGCTGATGGTGGCCGCAGTCGCTCCCGACTTGAGGTCATACCGCGCGGGCGTCGATGCGATCCGGCTGCCGAAGAGCCTTGCCGAAAGCGAGTCGAGGCGGATTACCGACACCGTGCCACTTGTGGCGTCGAGTGTTATTCTGGCATTGAGGTTCTCGATGAGCTGCGGCCCGCCGGGTTTTCGTCCGGCATCGAAAGAGATTTTCGTGCCTTTTGTTTTGAATGTGAACGCAGTGTTTTTCGCGGCATCGATGGTGCCGTCGCTGATCCGGATCGTGGAGTCGAGGTATTCGACCGGAATCGAACCGCTGAGTTTGCCGGTGAGGCTGGCAGGCCCGGAATCGGGCGAGAACTGATCGAGGGGCGCGTTGTCGAGCTTCAGGACGAAGGCCGTGCGCTTGTTCCGCAGGCTGAACTCGATTTTGGGGGTGGAGGCTTTAATGCCGGAGAGTTGCAGCGAGCAGTTGCTGAAGGTCAGGGTGCAAGGTTTCTTGGGATTTCGCTCCAGACCGAAAGTTGCCTCAAAGCCGGAGAGCGGTGTTTTGGTGCTGCCTGAAAAAAGTGATTCAGCCCTGAACAGCGCCGGTTGCTGTACCCATTTGTTCGAGCGGGTGAGCAGTACGTCGTATGAAATATCTTCAATGCGCAACTGCCCGGCCTCGGCCTGCCCGTTCCTGACCGCAACGGCGATTGAATCGGGAGCAATGGAGGGCAGTAGGCCGCCGGAGGGCAGCAAATCGACGCGCGCCCGGAGTCGGGGATTTGCTTGCCGGAAGCGGATCTCCGAAGGGGTCTGCCGCACCGAGACGGAGTCGGCGTCGAGCTGCATTCCGAACGTTGGCGTTGTGCTTCCGGTGAGGTGTTTCCAGGAGAGTCGGCCGTTCAGAAGCTTGAGCGTGAAGGCCGAGGGGGTCGTTACGCAGGAGTCCGGTTTGATGCGAATCGTGGCGTCGAGCTGCCCGAAACCGATACCTGACAGACCCGGTCGCCCGGGTCTGTGCAGTTTCACGGTGATGCCTTTACCGGTTGTCGAGCGGTCAATGAGTGACTGGGCATACCAGGGAAAGGCGAGCCACGCTCCGCAAACAGCAAGAACCGTGAGCAGCAGCAGTGTTCCGATGATGCGCAGAAGCCACTTCACAAGAGATCGCTTACTTCTTGGACCATGCGTCCTTTATCTTTACCCAAGTACCGGCGGGGAAGTCGGGATAGCGCTTTTCGAAGGTGCGCTGACCGGTCACTTCGACCGATATGCCATTCTTGGTGGCAATCTCTGAATAAACAGTCTGGCGCTGCTTGTTCACGGTTTCAACCAGTTGTTGAGCCTCGGTGCCCGCTCCGGGCGGAATGGCGATGTAGCCGTTGTCAACCTCGCCGACCAATCCCTTTGCTCTGGCTGTTTCGAGGTCGAGCGCAAAGGCGGAGGCCGTCGATGCCGCAAGAATGGTGAAGAAGAGGACGAAGGTTTTGGCCAGCGTCGCGAGACGATATGTTTTTATCATGTGCATGGTGATCCTCCGTGATTAGAAAATGTCCGTTCTTTTACCGATAGCGTTGTCGATGTCGCGATCGACCCTGATCCTGATCTCATGATCGATCTTGATGTTCATGTTGATCGTGATCGGCTTGTCGGGCGCTTCCACCTTCACGGTGGGGCTGCAACCGCCGATGGCGAGGCCTGCTGAAAGCAAAATCATTGCTGCGGACAAGGTGCGAGCAGTTGGTCTGTTCATGTGGTTTCGGGTTTGTATGGAGTTCATGTCAATTCCGATGCATCCGCAAGCCGGAGCCCGGTGCCGGTGTCGGCAGCTTTTCCGGAAATATAGCAAGCCCCTTCGTTTTTCCCCGTTTTTCCGCGGAAATCGTGCTGGTTGAATCGCCACGGACAAGGACGTGGAGTACCGGCAGACGGGATGGATCAATCGATACTCTTGGCCCACTCCTGCAATTTTTCGCGCAGTTAATCGCGCACTTTCCTGAAATGGGCCAGTCTCTGTTCCCTTGTTTCCGCTTCAGCAGAAAGTTCGTCAAGCGGCCAGTAATAACGGCGGCCATCGAGCAGGTTCGGCCAGATGACCGGGCAGTGTGCCTCGGCCTTGCTGCAAACCACGATGAGATGGTGAATGAAAACCTTTCCGAGATAGAGATCAAGCGACTTCGTTTTCTGCGAGCTTATGTCGATGCCGATCTCCTGCATCGCCTCTACAGCGAGTGGCTCGATCTGCTCTTTCGGTTCCAGACCGGCGCTCATGACTTCGAAACGGTCGCCAGCCATACTCCGGAGCAATCCCTCAGCCATCTTGGCTTCGTGCCGTATTGCCGGTGCAGAGGAAGAGCACATTCTCTTTCTTTTCCATTTTTGTCAGTTTTGTTTGAAGCTGAAAAAAGCAGTTATGCGTTGTCAACCACGCCGAACCATTTTTCCCTGAACCAGAGTGAGACGTTCACCAGTGCGATGAGCGCGGGCACTTCGACAAGCGGGCCGATGACGGCGGCGAAGGCCTCGCCGGAGTCGATGCCGAAGACGGCGACTGCCACGGCGATGGCCAGCTCGAAGTTGTTGCTCGCCGCCGTGAAGGAGAGCGTGGCCGACTTCGAGTAGTCCGCGCCGATCTTTTTGCCCAGCCAGAACGACACCAAGAACATGATGACGAAATAGAGCAGCAGCGGAATGGCGATGCGCAGCACATCCATCGGAATTTTGACGATGTATTCGCCCTTGAGCGAGAACATCACCACAATCGTAAAGAGCAGCGCCACCAGCGTCAGCGGGCTGATTTTCGGAATGAACTCCCGCTCGTACCACTCACGGCTTTTCAGCCGGAGCATCACGAAGCGCGTCAGAAATCCGGCGATGAACGGAATGCCGAGGTAGATGAAGACCGAGCGGGCAATCTCGCCGATGGTGATCTTGACGTGGAAGGACGTCATGCCGAGTTTCTCCGGCAGCACCGTCAGAAACACCCACGCATAGACCGAAAAGAAGAGCACCTGAAACACCGAGTTGAACGCCACGAGGCCCGCCGCGTACTCCGTGTCGCCCTTTGCCAGCTCGTTCCAGACGATAACCATCGCGATGCACCGCGCCAGTCCGATCATGATGAGACCGGCCATGTAGTGCGGCATGTCGGAGAGAAACGCCACGGCGAGCACGAACATCAGCACCGGCCCGATTACCCAGTTCTGTAAGAGCGACAGGCCCAGCACCTTCGTGTTGCGGAACACGTCGCCAAGCTCTTCGTACTTCACTTTCGCGAGCGGCGGATACATCATGACGATCAGGCCGATGGCGATGGGAATGTTGGTCGTGCCGGACTGGAACTGGTTCCAGAATCCGGCGATCTGCGGGTAGAGAAAGCCAGACAGCACGCCGATGCCCATCGCGAGGAAAATCCAGAGCGTCAAATAACGGTCGAGGAAAGAGAGCTGTTTTGTCGAGATACTCATGATTTTTCTCCCCGGATGGTTTCACGATAAAATTTTCCGAACCCCTGCTCGATCTCGTCGCGCACCCGGCGGAACTCGGCGAGCACCTCCTCGTCGGTGCCGGTGACTGCCGCCGGGTCGTCGAAGCCGATGTGCTGGCGGTGCCTGACCTGGCCGGTAAAGAGCGGGCAGCTCTCCTTCGCGCCGTCGCAAACCGTCACGACGTAATCGAACGGTCGGGCGAGAAATTCGTCAACGCTTTTCGGTCGGTTTGCCGAAATATCGATCTCTTTTTCCCGCATCACCTGAACCGCCAGCGGATGCACCTCGCTCGCCGGAACCGTGCCTGCGGAGAACACTTCGAGTTCGGGGTCGAACGAACGCAGGAATCCTTCGGCCATCTGACTGCGGCAGGAGTTGCCGGTACAGAGAACAAGTATCGACTGTTTCATGACTTGGGTTGTATTTGTGGTTGTCGTTTGGGCGATTGTAACGCTCGATAATTGCCCCGGACTTCAGTCCGGGGTATGCAGATAAAGCAAAATAATCAAGGGCTTTAGCCCGATTTCTTCTTCTGGAGGAAGTTGTGATCTGTTGTCATCGCTGAAAAAACGACGACTTCAGAACAATGCATTGAACACGAATCCGACCAGCATGATGCCTGTCGCCACGACTCCGGCGAAAACCGCGATGAGCTGCGGGCGGAGCACCTTGCGCAGGATGAGCATCTCCGGCGCGGAGAGGGCGATGACGCTCATCATGAAGGCGAGCACGGTGCCGAGCGCCGCGCCCTTGCCGAGCAGCGCCTGCACGACGGGAATGATTCCGGCGGCATTCGAGTACATCGGCAACCCGAGGAGCACGGCGGCGGGCACTGACCACCACGCCTCGTTGCCCATCAGCGCGGCCATGAAGTTTTCCGGCACGTAGCCGTGGATGCCCGCGCCGAGACCGACGCCGAGCACGATGAAGAGCCACACCTTGCCGACGATCTCCCGCACATGGCGCAGGCCTTCGCGAATCCGCTCCGGCCAGCTCACGGCTTCGACGGAAAATTCGGACGAGACCGCGCTGTTCTGGAGCTGCCGCACCCACTCTTCGAGATACCGTTCAAGCCCGAGCTTGCCGATCACCATCCCCGAAATCACCGCAACCAGCAGTCCCATCGAGAGATAGAGCATCGCGACCTTCCAGCCGAACATGCCGAAAAGCAGCGCGAGCGCCACCTCGTTGACCATCGGCGCAGAGATGAGGAACGAGAAGGTGACGCCGAGCGGCACGCCCGCCTGCAGAAAGCCGATGAAGAGTGGCACCGCCGAGCAGGAGCAGAAGGGCGTTACGATGCCGAGCGAGGCGGCCATCGCGTTGCCGACGCCGACGCGTCTGCCCGAAAGCATCGCCCGCGTCCGCTCCGGCGAAATGAAGGTGTGCACCACCCCCATCACGAACACCACTGCCGTCAGGAGCAAAAGCACCTTGGGCGCTTCGTAGATGAAAAAGCGCAGCGCCTCGCCAAGCGGGGTGGCGCGGCTTAAGCCGAGAGCGCCGACGAGCAGGTCAGCGCCCGCTTCGAGATTGAGGTAGAGCGGAATCCAGAGCGCCGCTGCCACCGCCACCCCGGCAATCCATGCCGGGGCAGCGTAGCTTTGTTGACCGTGCTGTTGCATGGTTTCAGCAACAGCTTCCGTTCTGGCGGCCAATGCCTTTGGCGTGGTTGCCGCAGCAGCCGGAGGGCTTCGGCGCGGCGGTGAGCATCACGCGCAGCTCGTCGCCGGAGGGCACGCGCCCGCTGCACGCCACCACGCCATCGATCACGAGGCCGGGCGTTGACATCACGCCATACGACACGATCTGCTGAATATCTTCGATTTTCTGCACGTTGGCCTCGATGTTTTCAGCGGCGATGACGGCCTTGACCGCATCGGCGAGCTGGTTGCATTTGGCGCATCCCGATCCGAGAATTTTGATCTCTTTCATTGTTCTTTTGTTTTAAGTTTATCGCAAATAAACGATTTATAAAGGTGTCGCTATTGTTAAAAAATTCCGGTTTCAGCAGTTGCATCCGCCGCTCTTTTCGCTGGCGAAGAATTCCCCAAACAACGCCTGAGCCTTCGCCCAGTTTTCGCGATGGATGCAGTACTTCACCTTCGGCGGATTGATTTCGCCCTGGATCAGCCCCGCCTCCTTGAGCGCCTTCAGGTGCTGCGAAATGGTGGACTGCGCCATAGGAATAAGGCTGGTCAGTTCACCCGTAAAGCAGCAGGCCTCGCCGGCAAGCAACCGCAGAATTTTAATTCGCACCGGATGCCCCAGCGCCTTGGCCATCGCCGCCATAGTGGTTTCATCCGTGGTGTAGCCGATGTCTGACAGGGTTCTCTGCATGCGCTTTTTGTTTAGTTCATCGTAAATATACGATGAGTAGTGGAAGATGCAAGTTGAAAAGTGAGCGGGAAGCAGACGGGGGTCGTGTCGAGCGAGATTGTCGGGTAGATGGAGCGTTTCGGCTCAGATGATTCTGGTTGTTTGGTGGGTGATTTTGCGCTAATTTTTCAGGTGATTGATTTGTGGGTGTGTTCTCGGCTTCGGTTTTGGAGTGGGTCAGTCGATGGGCTGTGAGCCGTGTTCTTATGCCGATCTGTATAAGAAGCAGAAATAAAACGCAATGTAAGGCTTAAATGATTAAATATTTTAATCTTAACAGCTGTTTCGCTGCTGTTTTGATTGCGTCTTATATGGGTTTAAAATCAAAAATCTGCGGTTTAGACGGATCAGTATAAACAATGTTAGATTTGTAAAAAAAGGGAGTTACAACGTGTCTGAAAAAGATTGTTTTATTATCGCACCCATAGGTGATGCAGAATCTGATACACGTAAGCGTTCTGATCAGATACTAAAACACGTAATAACACCGGCTTTAAAAGAATGCGGATACAAGCCAACAAGAGCTGATCAGATCTCTGAGCCTGGAATGATTACCAGCCAAGTTATTCAGCGAATCGTTGATGATCCTTTAGTCGTGGCGGACCTCACAGAGCGAAATCCAAATGTATTCTATGAGTTGGCAATTCGGCATGCGATCAGGAAGCCTTTGGTTCAACTCATAAAGAAAGGCGAACAAATTCCTTTTGATGTTGCTGGTACTAGAACCATTCACGTAGACCATCATGATCTAGATAGTGTTGAATTGGCAAAGACCGAAATAATTGCTCAAGTAAAAGCATTGGAAAAAAATCCAGCCAATCTTGAAACGCCGATATCGGTCTCGCTAGATCTCCAGCTTTTGCGACAAAGCGACAATCCAGAACAACGATCCTTGGCAGATGTGCTGTCCGTAATTACAGAGTTGCGGAGCTCTGTTCTTGGCTTAGAAAAGCGTTTAGATAACCCTGAAGCACTAATTCCGCGAGATTATTTACGGTACATGTCTGAAAAATACATCATTAAGTCTCCACGATCTGAAAAGATGATGTATGAAATGCGTCACATCATAGAGGAATTGTATGATCTCGCAATGTCCGAGAAACCGTCTGGAAAAGCAGAGTGTGCGGAGCATGAAGAAAAATTAATGAGACTTCGGAAAATGCTTGACATGTTGATGCATGATCGGTGGTAACAAATCTAACAAAGAGAATTAACTCGGATCGCAAATTTCGCTGCGTTTCATTTGCGCCCGGTTATTTGCATCGTTAGCCATCAATGAAGAACTCTATGAATAACCAGCGCAGGGCATTGTATCTGTCTCATGGCGGCGGCCCGTTGCCGCTTCTTGGGGACGAGGGGCACACAGAGATGGTTGCCTGTCTTAAAGACATCGCGGCGACCATCGAAAAGCCGTCGGCAATCATTGTTGTCAGCGCCCACTGGGAGGCCGCCAACGCTACCGTCACTTCGGGGGAACGCCCCGGCTTGATCTACGACTACAGCGGCTTTCCGCCGGAGTCATATGAGATCGAATATCCCTGCTCCGGCAATCCGCCATTAGCCGATGCTATCGTCAGGCAGCTTGAAAAAGCGGGCATAACGGTAAGCGCGGACAACACGAGGGGGTTCGATCACGGGCTGTTCGTCCCTTTGAAAATCATGTATCCCGAAGCGGACATACCCTGCGTGCAACTCTCATTGATAAAAGGGCTTGACCCTGCTGCGCACATCGCTTTGGGCCGCGCCCTGCAATCGCTGGCTGACCGGTCGATTCTGCTGATAGGTTCGGGGTTTTCCTTTCACAACATGAGGGCTTTTTTTACTCCGGATACGGAAGCTTCCAGAGATGCAAACCGGGCATTTGAGCGCTGGCTGGTCAGCACCTGTTCCGACAAAAGCATCACGGAAGATGAAAGGGCTGAGAGGTTGGTCGCATGGGAATCTGCGCCCTCCGCTCGATACTGCCATCCGAGAGAGGAACATTTGCTGCCGCTTCACGTCTGTTACGGTTTTGCCGGTTCAGCCTGTTCAAAAGCATACGAATTACAGATTCTCAACAAGGAATCGAGCATGTATCTCTGGGAAGTTGACGGCTGACGATTGGTAATGAATCAGTGATTCCGGTTCTCAGGGACCCCCGCTTTTTGGGCAGACGGTTCGTGAGATCGATGGGTGTTCTGATTCAAGGGAGGGATGAGGTGTTTCTCCCGTTGCCAGCTATGAATCGTTAAGTCAAAAATTTAAAGATTAGTGGGGAGCTGTTTGTCATCGGCTCCCCACTTCATTAAATCACAGCGCTGACCTCAGCACCTCCACAATATCGGCTTTCGTCATCGCTGGTCTGCCGGGGAGCTGGCCTTCGGCGTTCCCAGCGACGAGCAGGGTGTCTTCGGCGTAGCGGTCGAGGCGATCGTCGCCGATGCCGCATTCCGAGAGGCGCGTCGGGCAGCCGATGGAGCGGAGGAAGGCTTCGAAGCGGTCGATGCCTTCCAGCGCGGCATCCATGTCATCAGCACTTTTCAGTTCGATGCCGAAAATCCGGTGTGCGAACTGCGCGAAGCGGGCCGGGCGGTTCTTTGCAGCGAAACGCATCCATGCCGGATTGACGATGGCGAGGCCTGCGCCGTGGGCGATGTCGTGCTGTGCGGAGAGGGTGTGCTCGATCATGTGCACCGGGTAGGGGGCCAGGCATCCGGCCTGCACCCAGCCGTTCAGCGCGACCACCGAGGCCCACTGCACCTGGGCACGAGCTTCGAGGTCGTTGCCGTCAGCGACCGCTTTCGGCCCGTATTCCATCGCGGTGAGGATGACTCCTTCGGCGAAGCGATCCTGCACGGGCGTGCCGTCAACGCCGTTGAAGTACGCTTCGGTGACGTGGGTGATGAGATCGCAGATGCCGTAGGCGGTCTGGTCTTTCGGCACGCTCACGGTCAGCTCGGGATCGACGATGGCCGCTTTCGGGTAGAGGCATTTGCCACCGACGAATGATTTGATGGTCGTTTTCTCATCCGTGATGACCGCACCGCTGTTCATCTCCGATCCTGTCGCCGCAAGCGTCGGTACGGTGATGACTGGAAGCGCCTTTGCCGGAAGCCGCCGGTTTGCCTGGCCGTGCGGGAACATGTCCCACAGGTCGCCTTCGTAAAATACCGCTGCCGCCATGACCTTTGCGGCATCCATCACGCTGCCGCCGCCGAGGGCGATCACCACGTCACACCCCTCTTTTTTAGCGAGCTCGCCGCCACGTTTCACTGACGAAAGACGCGGGTTTGGCTCGACGCCGTCACACTCCACAAACGATATTCCGGCGGATTTCAGGCTCGCAACTGCGCGGTCGAAGGTGCCGTTACGCTTGACGCTGCCGCCGCCGGTGACGATCATCGCCTTTTTGCCGTATGCGCCGGTCACCTCGCCGAGACGGGCAAGTGTTCCAGCGCCAAAGATCAGATGTGTGGGGTTCTGGTATTCAAATTTCATGGGATACTCCTGAGAAGTTTGTCCATTGTTTACCTGCCCGGCGGACAGGTTGCAGTTCAATGTGCAAATCCGCGACTGAACTTTGCAAGCTTTTGGATGGCAATTCAGAAACAGCAGGTGTGCCGTATGAGCTCATCGGGCGAAACTCGGTAGCAATTCGAGCGCAGACATCAATAACTGCCGCGAAAAGCATCACTGGTTTTCCGGAATGAGGGCGATTCGGGACGGGTTTGTTTTTGGACGCTGCTTTTTAGGCTTTTCGCCCTTTAGTCGATAATAAATATTGTACGGCTCTCTTTTAATCTAAAATAATTAGGTTAAAAGTTCGATAATGTGCAAAATTTTAAGAAAAGTGTTCCGCGCGGTTCAGAGTTTGTGGGTGGCTGGAACGGGAACCATTTTTGTCAGGAGTCGGCAGTGTTCTGGTGATTTTTTTTCAGGCGCAAGCGCTCGTTTCATAACGTTAGGAATTGATTGAGCTTACCTCTTACCTCTGCTTTTTTCCCCCTTTCATCTTGTCATTTTTCCGGTCTGAATCTCTTTTTCTCGCAAGTCTGGCATTCATTTTGAGATATCGACATGTAGTTCAGGAAATAACGACATTCCGGAAACCTGAACCGATTCAGGAACCTTAAACAGTGTATCGATATGAAAAAGATAGCCATTTACGGCAAGGGCGGTATCGGCAAGTCCACGACGCAGCAGAACACGGCGGCGGCCATGGCCCACTTCCACGGCAAGAAGGTCTTCATCCACGGCTGTGACCCGAAGGCCGACTCGACCCGCATGATTCTCGGCGGCATGAACCAGGCGACGATCATGGACATGCTGCGCGATCAGGGCGCGGAGAAGATTTCGGACAAGATGGTGATGTCCGGCTTCGGCGGCATCCGTTGCGTCGAGTCCGGCGGCCCGGAGCCGGGCGTGGGTTGCGCGGGGCGCGGCGTCATCACCGCCATCGACCTGATGGAGCAGAGCGGCTCCTACACCGAAGACCTCGACTACGTCTTTTACGACGTGCTCGGCGACGTGGTATGCGGCGGCTTCGCCATGCCGATCCGCGACGGCAAGGCGCAGGAGGTCTATATCGTCGCTTCGGGCGAGATGATGGCGGTCTATGCGGCCAACAATATCGCCAAGGGTCTCGTCAAATACGCCAGGCAGAGCGGCGTAAGGCTCGGCGGTATCATCTGCAACAGCCGAAAAGTTGACAAGGAACAGGAGCTGATCGAGGAGTTCGCCGATGCGCTCGGCACGCAGATGATCCACTTCGTGCCTCGCGACAACATTGTCCAGAAAGCTGAGTTCAACCGCAAGACGGTCATCGAGTTCGCGCCGGACTCCAACCAGGCGCACGAGTACAGCGAGCTTGCCCGCAAGATCATCGAGAACACGAATCTCGTGATTCCCAAACCGCTCAAGATCGAGGAGCTGGAGTCGATGGTGGTCAAGTACGGCCTGGTCGATTAATTTATTATCAAAAAAGGAGATACGCGAATGAAAATGGTGAGGGCAATGCTGCGTCCTGAAATTGCGGACGAGGTATCGGACGGACTGGCCGAGGCGGGATTCATCTCGATGACCAAGATGAACATCTTTGGCCGGGGCAAGCAGAAGGGCATCAAGATCGGCGATGTCCATTATGATGAGCTGCCGAAGGTGATGATTCTCTTGGTGGTCGAGGACATGGATGTCGAGGACGTGGTGGCGGTGATGAAGTCGAAGGCTTACACCGGCAACTTCGGCGACGGCAAGATTTTCATAACGCCCGTCGATGACGCATTTACCGTGCGCACCGGTGCAACGGGCTTATAACGGAGGCTGCGGCTATGAAGGAAATACTGGCAGTGATTCGGCCCAAACAGGTCAAGAAAACAAAGGAAGTGCTCGAACAGCTCGGTTTTCCGGCCTTCAGCGCGGTCGCTGTGCTGGGGCGGGGCAAGCAGAAAGGGATCGCCGGCGAGATCAGTTGCGAACTGCCGGAGGGGCTGGAGTGCACTTCGGGCAGCTCGAAGTACGTGCCCAAGCGGATGGTGTCGCTGATCGTACCCGACGAGGACGCCGACCTGGTGGTCAAGGCGATCATCAAGGTCAACCAGACCAACCAGTTCGGCGACGGCAGGGTTTTCGTCTGCCCGATCGACAACGTGGTGAGGATCAGGACGGACGAGGAAGGCGAGGCGGCCATCAGATAACAAACATTTACAAACAGAGAGGATACCACCATGCCATATCATGAATTCGATTGCAGCAAGTGTATTCCGGAGAGGAAGAAACATGCCGTGGTGAAAGGCCCGGAGGACGACTTGACAAAGGCGCTTCCTCTCGGCTACCTGAACACGATTCCAGGCTCGATCTCCGAGCGAGGCTGCGCCTATTGCGGCGCAAAGCACGTGATCGGCACGCCGATGAAGGATGTGATCCACATCAGCCACGGCCCGACCGGCTGCACCTACGACACCTGGCAGACCAAGCGCTACATCAGCGACAACGACAACTTTCAGCTCAAGCGCACCTTCGCGACCGACGTGAAGGAGAAGCACATCGTCTTCGGCGCGGAGAAGCTGCTCAAGGAGAACATCATCGAAGCGTTCCGGGCGTTCCCGGAGATCAAGCGCATGACGATCTACCAGACCTGCGCCACGGCGCTCATCGGCGACGATATCGACGCCATTGCCCAGGAGGTGATGGACGAGATGCCCGACGTTGACATCTTCGTCTGCAACTCGCCCGGCTTCGGCGGGCCGAGCCAGTCCGGCGGCCACCACAAGATCAACATCGCGTGGATCAACCAGAAGGTGGGCAACGTCGAACCGGTCATCACGAGCGACTACGTTATCAACTACGTCGGCGAGTACAACATTCAGGGCGATCAGGAGATCATGCTCGACTTCTTCAGGCGCATGGGCATCCAGGTGCTCTCGACCTTCACCGGCAACGGCTCCTACGACGAGCTGCGCTCGATGCACCGCGCGCACCTCAACGTGCTCGAATGCGCCCGCTCCGCCGAGTACATCTGCAACGAGCTGCGCGTGCGCTACGGCATTCCGCGCCTCGACATCGACGGCTTCGGCTTCGAGCCGCTCGCCTCGTCCTTGCGCAAGGTCGGCAGATTCTTCGGGATCGAGGAGCGCGCCGAAAAGATCATCGAGGAGGAGAGCGCCCGCTGGAAGCCGGAACTCGACTGGTACAAGGAACGTCTGACTGGCAAAAAAATATGTTTGTGGCCGGGTGGCTCCAAGCTGTGGCACTGGGCAAACGTGATTCACGAGGAGATGGGTCTCGATGTGGTCTCGGTCTATACCAAGTTCGGCCACCAGGGCGACATGGAGAAGGGCATCGCCCGCTGCGAAGTCGGCGCGCTGGCCATTGACGACCCGAACGAGCTCGAAGGTCTGGAGGCGATGTACAAGCTCAAGCCGGACATCATTCTGACCGGCAAGCGTCCCGGCGAGGTCGCCAAGAAAATCCGCGTACCGTACCTCAACGCCCACGCCTATCACAACGGCCCCTACAAAGGGTTCGAAGGGTGGGTCAGGTTCGCCCGCGACATCTACAACGCGATCTATTCGCCGATCCACCAGCTCTCGTACCTCGACATCAGCAAGGACGAGATTCCCGACGATGGCGGCTTCAAGACGCAGCGGATGTATTCGGACGCGACCCTGCCCGAAGCGGTGAAAACGTCGAGCGCGATGCGCGAATACACTGGCAAGTACGACATCATCGCCGAGCTGCGTAAGAGGGAGTATCCGGAATTCAACAAGAAACAGTGAGGTCAAGATCATGCCAGACATCAACGAAAAGGTTGCCCAGCTCGAAAATTTCATCATGAAGAAGTGCCTCTGGCAGTTCCATTCGAGAGCCTGGGACAGGAAGCGGCAGAACGAGAACATCCTCGGCATGACCGCGAAGCTGCTCTGCGGCGAAGAGGTCGATACCTCGAAGCCCGAAGACAAGTGCTACTGGGTCGATGCCAGCTACCTGGCCGAGAATTACCGGGAGCGGTTCGACTGGTTCTCGACAATGAGCAACGATGAAATCAAAGAGCTGATGCAGGCGCTCAGGGAGCGGATCGATTTCGTCACGGTCGATGGATCGCTGAACGAGGAGCTGAAAGACCCGCGCTATTAAGCTGCGCCACAAGAGAAATATGGAACATTTAATGGAATCACTATGAACTGTGAATTGAAAACCAAAGAGAGGTCGGGCGTCATCAACCCGATCTTTACCTGCCAGCCCGCCGGAGCGCAGTTCGCGAGCATCGGCATCAAGGAGTGCATCGGCATCGTGCACGGCGGTCAGGGGTGCGTGATGTTCGTGAGGCTGCTGATTTCGCAGCACTTCAAGGAGAGCTTCGAGATCGCCTCTTCGTCGGTGCATGAAGATGGCGCGGTGTTCGGCGCGCTCAATCGCGTCGAGGAGGCGGTCGATGTGCTGCTCATGCGCTACCCCGACGTGAAGGTGATCCCGATCATCACCACCTGCTCGACCGAGGTGATCGGCGACGACGTGGACGGCGTCATCATCAAGCTCAACGAGGAGTTGCTCAGCACCAAGTACGCCGGGCGCGAGGTGCACCTCATCCCGATCCACTGCCCCAGCTTCGTGGGCAGCATGGTGACCGGCTACGACACGGCGGTCAAGGATTTTGTCGCCTACTTCGCCGAAAAGGGCGAGCCGAACGGCAAGATCAACCTGCTCACCGGCTGGGTCAACCCCGGCGACGTGACTGAATTGAAGCACCTGCTCTCCGAAATGGAGATCGATGCCACGGTGCTTTTCGAGATCGAGAGCTTCGACTCGCCGCTCATGCCGGACGGCAACTTCGTCTCGCACGGCAACACCACCATCGCCGACCTGCGCGACACAGCCAATGCCTACGGCACCTACGCGCTGAACCGCTACGAAGGAACGAAAGCGGCGAAGTATCTCGAAAACAAGTTCAGCATTCCGGCCATCATCGGCCCGACGCCCATCGGCATCAGGAACACCGACACCTTCCTGAAAAACCTGAAACGCATGACCGGCAAGCCGATTCCCGAGTCGCTGGTGCGCGAGCGAGGCAAGGCGCTCGACGCGCTCACCGATCTGGTGCACATGTTCCTGGCCGACAAAAAGGTGGCCATCTACGGCAACCCCGACCTGGTGATCGGTCTGGCCGAGTTCTGCCTCGACCTCGAAATGAAGCCGAAGCTGCTCATTCTGGGCGACGACAACGTCACCTACGGCGACGACCCGCGCATCAAGGCGCTTCAGGAGAACGTCGATTACGACATGGAGATCGTCATGAACGGCGACCTCTGGGAGCTGGAGAATCGCATCGTCAACGAAGGGCTGGAACTCGACCTCATTCTCGGCCACTCGAAGGGTCGGTTCGTGGCCATCGACCACAACATTCCGATGGTGCGCGTTGGCTTCCCGACCTACGACCGCGCCGGAATGTACCGCTACCCGGTAGTCGGCTACGGAGGTGCGACCTGGCTCGCCGAGCAGATGGCCAATGCGCTTTTCGCCGACATGGAGTACAAGAAGAACAAGGAGTGGGTGCTGAACATGTGGTGACGAAACCCTGCCGGATTCGCCCCGGTGGATCCGGCAGCGTGGGGAGGAACTGAGTGGCAATGGTGAACTGCCGAGCAGGTTTCAAAAGGAAAAGGATGTCTGGATTCTTTTGTTCCCCTGGGAGCTTGGCGCTCCCAGGACAATTTTGCAACAACAATCTATTGAGTATCGAAAGATGAGCAACACTGCAACGCCGCCGTTTGGCGCGATGCGGCGCAAGGAGCGCGAGATCACGAGCCGCGAGGAGATCGGCGAGATTCTCGGCGCTTCGAGCGTCATGAACCTCGCGCTGTGTGATAACAACGTACCGTTTCTCGTGCCGGTCTTTTTCGCTTTCGACGGCGCCGCGATCTACTTCCACTCGGCGTACGCGGGCACGAAAATGGATATTCTCGGCCGCAACAACCGGGTCTGCTTCGAGGTCTCGGTCGATCAGGGGGTGATCGAGAGCGACGCCGCCTGCGACTTCGAGGCGCGGCACCGCACGGTAATCGGTTTCGGCAAAGCCGTGATCGTCGAGGAAATGACCGAAAAAGTGAAGGCGCTCGACCTCATCGTCGCCCGCTTCACTAACCGGAAATTTCCCTATCCGCAAGCCAGCCTCGACAACACGGCGGTTATCCGCATCGAGATCGACTCGATCAAGGGCAAGAAGCACGGATTCTGAATCCACCACGAAAAACGAATGAACAGGGAGCAACCATGAAAATAGCAGCAATCGTCGATGGCGGCGGCAATGCCATTCCGTTTGGCGAACCGGGAACCGTGATGCTTTTCAGCTACGAGGACGATGGCTGGTTCGTCATCGACTTGTTTGCCTACGACCTCGGGGAAGCGTTCGGGCTGGTCGAGCTGAAGGAGTCCACGCAGGCGCTTGCGGTGAGGCTCGGCGATTGCCGGGTTCTGCTTGTGCGCGACGTGAGCGGCTATCCGCGCACGATGCTGCTGGAGCTTGGCTTCACGCTCTGGTCGATCGCGGGCGTTCCCGAAAACTATCTCGACCGGGTGAAGCAAAAAACCGCCGAGGCCGCCGAAGCGAAGGCGGCGGTGGTGACGGCGAACCAGCCGAAGGTTCCGGCGGCGTTGCCAACGCCGAAGCCGCTCGGCGGGAGCTGCGCCGGGGTTTACACCATCGACATCAGCGAGGCGCAGGTGTGTGGCGGCAACCACAACTCGCGGGAGATTCTGATTCCATTTTTCAAAACGACGCAGTTCAGCAGAATCGACATTCTCTGCGACCACGTCCCGAAATGGTTTTCGAGCGAGCTTGCCGACATGAAGCTGAACTACTCGACCGAACCGGTCAAAAACGGACGATGGCTGGTCTCCGTCCGCGCCAACTCGCACCGCAACGGCCACAAATCAGGCTGCTCTTCGTGTGGGTAACGATTTTTGGGAAAAGCAGTTAAAGAACGTTCGCGCTTTTTTGTCACTAATCTGATTTTATGAAGGAGGCCACCCATGTCCATCGATCTTGAAAAACATCCCTGTTTCAACAAGTCCGGAGAGAACAGTTCCGGGCGGATTCATTTGCCGGTTGCGCCGCGCTGCAACATTCAGTGCAACTACTGCAATCGCAAGTTCGACTGCATGAACGAAAACCGGCCCGGTGTCACCAGCAAGGTGCTGTCGCCGAAGGAGGCGCTGCGCTACCTGACCCGCGCGCTCGTGCAGACGCCGAACATCGCCGTGACCGGCATCGCGGGGCCGGGCGATCCGTTCGCCAACGCGGAGCGGACGATGGCGACCATGCGGCTGGTGCGCGAGCGCTTCCCTGAGATGCTGCTCTGCGTGAGCACCAACGGCCTCGGCCTCTTGCCCTGGATCGACGAGCTGGAGGCGTTGCAGGTGGGTCACGTCACCATCACCATCAACGCGGTCGATCCGGAGATCGGCGCGGAAATCTACGCCTGGGTGCGCCACGGCGAGCGGATGTATCACGGCGTCGAGGCGGCGGTGCTCCTGATGGAGCGGCAGTTCGAGGCGCTGGCGAAACTCAAGGAGCGGGGGATCATCGCCAAGGTGAACTGCGTGGTGATTCCCGGGGTCAACGACGCCCATATCGCCGCAATCGCCGGGAAGGTGGCCGAATACGGCGCGGATGTGCTGAACTGCATCCCGTACCACCAGACGCCGGAGACGCTCTTCGAGAACCTGCCGGAGCCGTCGCACGAGCTGATGCGGCGCGTTCGGAAAACCGCCGGAGAACTGCTGCCGCAGATGGAGCACTGCGCCCGGTGCCGCTCGGACGCCGCGGGCCTGCTCCGCGAAGGCGACGGCCTCGACGCGATGCGCGACTTTCTCGATTCCGGCGGCCTCGCGGTGGCGGGCGACAATGTGCGCCCCTGCATCGCCGTGGCGACCGGCGACGGCGCGGTGATCGATGGCCACCTCGCCGAATCGGAAGAACTGTGGATCTACCGGCTCGATGCGCGGAGCGGCGGCGTTTCATTCACTGACAGGCGGCGGATGCCCTCGGCCCTGAATGGCCGGATGCGCTGGCCGATGATGGCGGAGCTTCTCGACGATTGCTCCATTCTGCTCGCGAGCGGCGCGGGGGAGTTCTCCGTCAACGAACTGGGCGAGCGGGGCGTGAGCGTCGTCGTCAGGAGCGGCGAAATCATTCCGGCACTCCGCGAGTTGCTGCTCCCGTCCGCCTCGGCGAGTCATGGCGGCTACGTCTCGGTCACCACCGGGCGGCACGAGTGCGTCACGACCAGCAGCCGCTGCGCGTAAAGGGTGTCGTGGCGAGCATTTTTTTTGCTTGGCGTTATATTTTAAAGTATATAACGATCAATTCAGGCAAGCGAAGCGGTTTCTGCCGGATTTTCTCCATGAAACTTCTCTTTGCCGGGTTCTCCGGGTTCCGGATTCAACGCTTCTCCCGCGCCTGTCAGTCGCTATCGGCAGGCGCGGGACGGCGCTGTTTCGGCCCGTTTCCGCTTGAGCAAAGAACCATCATCACCGGATTTTCCTCTCTCTATGGGTACAACGCGAACCTTGTGTTTTTGCGCTTCGAAAGCATGTGAACAGTCGCGACTGAATACCGGCGCGATCTGCCGCGCCAGGATTCTCTCCTCCCTCTCCCGCATCAGTAAGGTGGTGGTCGAAACGTCGAGTCTGCCCGAAACCCTCTCGATCCTCCTGCACATCATGAGGGAGGAGATGGGCGTCGAGCGCGGCATGGTGAGTCTGGTCAACAGCCGCACGGGCAAGATTTTCATTCACGACAGCATCGGCCTGTCGAAGGAGGAGGAGACGCGCGGGGTCTATTCCATCGGCGAGGGAATCACCGGCAGGGTGGTCGAAACCGGCGAGCGCATCGTCGTGCCGGTCATCGGCAACGAGCCGAACTTCCTGAACCGCACGGGGAGCCTCTCGTCGTCCGAAGATCGCGCGCTCTCCTTCGTCTGCATTCCGATCCAGCAGGGCAAGAAGGTGCTCGGCGCGATCAGCGTCGAGCGGCGCTGCGACGACCATGAACTGCTCGGCTTCGACGTGGAAATTCTCGGCATCATCGCCTCGATGATCGCCCAGGCGGTCGAACTCTACCTGATCGAGAACGAGGACAAGCACAACCTTCGCATGGAGAACGAGCGGCTCCAGAAGGCGCTCCGCGAGAAGTTCCGCCCCTCGAACATCATCGGCAACTCCAAGCCGATGCTGGAGGTCTATGCGCTGATCTCCAAGATCATCAAGACCCGCTCGACTGTGCTGATTCTCGGCGAAAGCGGCGTCGGCAAGGAGCTGGTAGCGAGCGCCATCCACTACAACAGCGGCGAAGCGAGCCAGCCGTTCGTCACCTTCAACTGCGCCGCCTTGCCGGAGAGCGTTATCGAAAGCGAGCTGTTCGGCCACGAAAAGGGGGCCTTCACCGGAGCCGACAAGGCGCGAAAAGGGCGATTCGAGGAGGCGGACGGCGGCACGATTTTTCTCGACGAAATCGGCGAACTTTCGCTGCCGATCCAGGCCAAGCTGCTGCGCGTCTTGCAGGAGCGCACTCTCGAACGGGTCGGCTCGAACCAGAAGATCAAAATCGACATCCGCGTCATCGCCGCCACGAACCGCGACCTGAAGCAGATGGCTGCCGAGGGCAAGTTCCGCGAAGACCTCTACTACCGGCTCAACGTCTTTCCGATCGTCATTCCGCCGCTGCGTGACCGCAACAGCGACATCATCGCGCTGGCGGAGTTTTTCGTATCGAGTTTCGCCCGGCAGTTCGGCAAGGAGATCGCGGCGATTTCGCAATCCGCGCAGGAGATGCTGCTCGCCTACCCGTGGCCGGGCAACGTGCGCGAGCTGGAAAATGTCATCGAGCGGGCGGTGATTCTGGTTGACGAGCACGTCATCGACGGCGACGATTTGCCGCTCTCGCTCCAGAGTTCGGTGGCTCCGGACGCGACGGCGGAGCAGGCGGGGCTGGTCGCCAAAGTGAGCTCGGTCGAATACGGCATGATCGTCGAAGCGCTGACCGCGCACAAAGGCAACATCACCGCTGCCGCCGAATCCCTCAGCCTCACCCGCCGAACGCTGAGCCTGAAAATGCAAAAGTTCGGCATGAACTATAAGCACTACCGGTGATGGGGTGGGGGGATTGTAAAGCGTTGAGATTGTTGGTTATATCTGTTATTTTGAATGGTGGTTGGTTGGGCTGGTGGATATATTGAGTTTAAGGTGCTGATGATTTTTTAATGTGACGGAGATTATAGATTATTTATCGAATCTTGGTCGGCGAATGAATGCTTTTTGTGATAACTATAAAAACTTTTTTTGAACTATAATCATATCTGTATAAAAATATTAATGGGGGCGGATTATGAAAAATATAGGTAAATATTGGGTTCAGATTACTGCGGTTATTGCTGCGCTATGGGCACTATTTACTTTTTTATACAAAGATTCTGGTTTGGTGAAAGAGTATAATGGTGGTTTTGATGTTAAAGCCGATTTTCTGAAATATCGCGATATCAAAATTAAGAGTGGCATAGTTGTTAAGCCGGTAAAAATAATTTTGAGCTGCCAGAATAAAAGAAATGAAACGGTTCGCGTAAATGCTGCCTATGTTGAAGTGTGGGGTGATAAATTAAATAGCGAAAAAAGATTTGGGTATGATCGTGCTCTGATTCAAAAAGTTCTTGGTGAGGATGGTCATGATGAATATTTTGGAGAACTTGATATTCAAAAGAAGTCGATACTGATTTTAATATCAAAGGTGTTTGCTGCTTGGGCGTTTAGACCTGGAGAAACACATCGGCAAGAGTTTATGATATATGTTCCTGATAAAGCTGTTGATGCTGTTGAGGTTGACGTTTATATGGTTGTTGGTGGATATGGAAAAGTGATTAATGTGTTCCCTTACGTTGGTCGAGATTCGGATATTGAATTCGCTATAAAAGAAGGTGGTGATACGATTAGGGTTAATGATGATAGATATTTCGAGCTTATGAGAAAAAGTAATTCGGGACGGATAAAAGTTAATTTTTTTGAAATTATATAGTATTGTTCAAAATTCTGTTGGTTGTGCATGATAGAGGTGAGATGGGGCTTTTTATAATTGCATTATAGCTTTGGTAGATGTGTTTGTTGTGCAATATGAGTGTTTTTTTTTGCTAAAAAATGTGTAGATGATTGCAGTCAGAATTCAGCGAAAACAACAGTTTCGGAGGTCATACAATGATTAAGCTTCATCCGCAGTATGTGGTCGATGAGAATCAGCAGCGGAAAGCGGTGTTGCTTCCTTTAGCAGAGTGGGAGCAGATTCTCGACTATCTCGAAGAACTCGATGACATTCACGCTTATGATGAGGCGAAGGCCGGTTCTCAGGACATCATGCCTTTTGAACAGGCTGTGCGCGAGATTGACGAAGGTTCCGAGTCCAAAGATGCATCAAGTTTTTCGTGACGCATCAGTTTCGTCCACCTGCTCTTAACCATCCCGCCCCTGAGATCGGCGCTCCTCTTGCTCCGCGCCTCGCCTGAATTGCGTATATTGCCCGTCGAAAAAGCTTTATCCATCAACCTTATCCGAGCAATCAATGAAGAAAGTGCTTGTGGCCGGGGCGACCGGTTACCTGGGCCGGTATGCGGTGCAGGAGTTCAAGAATCGCGGGTACCAGGTGCGCGTGCTGGTGCGCAATCCCGAGAAGTTCAAAAAGCCGGGGCCTTTTTTCGCGCCGCAGATCGACACGCTTGTTGACGACGTGGTCTTCGGTGACGCAACCAAACCCGAAACCATCGCCGGACTGTGCGACGGCATCGACGTGGTCTTTTCGTCGCTCGGCATGATCAAGCCCGACTTCGAGCACGACAACTTCGACGTGGACTATCAGGGCAACATGAACATTCTCGCCGAGGCGCTGAAGGCCGGGGTGAAGAAGTTCGTTTACGTCTCGGTCTTCGACGCGCACCGCATGATGAACATCCCGAACGTGCAGGCGCACGAAAAGTTTGTCCGCGAGTTGCAGGCCGCGAAGATCGAGAGCACGATCATCCGCCCGAACGGCTTTTTCTCCGAGATCGGCCAGTTCGTCGCCCGCGCCCGCCGTGGCTTCATGCTGTGGATTGGCGACGGCTACAACCGCCAGAATCCGATCCACGGAGCCGACCTCGCCAAAGTGTGCGCCGACGCGGTGGACAGCAGCGAAAAAGAGATCGAAGTCGGCGGCCCGGAGGTGTTCACCTACCGTGAGATGGTCGATCTGGCTATCGAAATCGCCGGAACGCAGCCCGCACAGGTTCCGCTGCCCTTCTGGCTGGCTGACGGCATCGTCGGCGTGGTGGGCCTCTTCAACCGCGACGTGCACGATGTCGCGCTGTTCGCCACCACGCTCAGCAAGATGGATTTCCTTTCGCCGAAATACGGCACCCATCGCCTGCGCGACTTCTTCAACGAGTGCAAATCGCTACCGTTGTAAGGCACCGGTTTTTATACGCGAGTGAAGCCGGATAGCCTCCGGCTTCATTTATCCGCCTTTCAACTCTTTTCGATTTGAGTTGCAAAATGCGGCAGCAGTTGACGTTAAGAGGAACCTCTTGTCATAAAACGAGGTTGCTCTGAGCAGAACGTTGATTCGTCTAATAGAAGTTGATGGCCTGCAACAGGGCCTTCGGCATTTTATGAGGAACCCGCCTTTGCTTGCCCTGATCATCACCGGCTTTGCCGTTTCGGCAGCTGCTCCATATCTCTATCGTTTGCTGAAGGCCCGTTTTGTCTGGTTCGGGGCGGCCTTTCCACTGACGCTGTTCACCGTATTTATGCTCCGGTATCCTCAGGTGGCGTCCGGTGTTCCTGTGCGCGAGCGCTGGAGCTGGGTGCCGTCGCTCGGCCTCGACCTGAGCTTCGTGCTCGACGGGCTGAGCCTGACCTTCGTGATGCTGGTGACGCTTATCGGCGCGGCGGTGTTTCTGTACGCTTCGGTCTACCTGCGCCACTATGAAGAGGCCGACCGCTTTTTTGGCTTCATTGGCATGTTCATGACCTCGATGCTCGGCGTGGTACTGGCCGATAACATGCTGCTGCTGTTTCTCTTCTGGGAGCTGACCAGCATCAGCTCGTTCCTCCTGATCGGCTTCAACCACCATGTGCCCTCATCTCGCGCTTCGGCACTCAAGGCGCTGCTCGTGACCGGAGCGGGCGGCCTCGCGCTGCTGGCCGGAATGCTGCTGCTGGGGAACGTGACCGGCAGTTTCGAGTTGTCCTCGCTTTATGCGATGAACGATCTCATCATCTCCCATCGCCTCTACCCGGCCATTGTCGCGCTGATCCTCGTCGGCGCGTTCACCAAATCGGCGCAGTTTCCGTTCCACTTCTGGCTTCCCGACGCCATGGCCGCGCCCTCGCCGGTGAGCGCCTACCTGCACTCGGCCACGATGGTGAAGGCAGGCATTTACCTCATCGCACGCTTCAACCACGAGATCGGCGGCACGGTGCTCTGGCAGGACACAATCCTCGTCGCGGGGGCGACAACTATGATCTTCGCGGGGCTGCTCTCCTATCGTCAAAATGATTTGAAGCGGCTGCTCGCCTACTCGACCCTGAGCGTACTCGGCACGCTGGTGATGCTGCTCGGCATCGGTTCGAAACTGGCGATCAAGGCTTTTTTCATCTACCTGATCGCCCACTCGCTTTACAAGGGAACGCTGTTTCTGGTGGCCGGAACGCTTGACCACGAAACCGGTACCCGCGATGTCGGCAAGCTGGGCGGGTTGTTCAGGGCGATGCCGGTGACGGCGGTGACAGCGGCGCTCGCCTCGTTTTCGATGATGGGGGTGATTCCACTGATCGGCTTCATCGGCAAGGAGACGCTTTACAAAGCGGTGCTCGACGTGCAGCCGTGGGGGATGTTGCTCATCGTGCTCGCGGTCGCCTCGAGCGCGTTTCTCGTGGTGGTGACACTGCTGGTCGGCTTCCGTCCGTTTCTCGGAAAGCCCCGGCCCGAGCTGCAGAAAGTGCACGAAGCGCCGATTGCGATGCTCGTCGGCCCGTTCATCCTTGCGATTTCGGGATTGTTGCTCGGGCTGTTTCCGGACTTTTTCGTTGGACGTCTGCTCGAAGAGTCCGCCGTCAGCATCCTTTCGCAACGGCTCGGTATCGAGATCGAGCTCTGGCACGGCTTCAATCTGGTGCTGCTCCTGAGCTTCGTCACCCTTCTCGCGGGAGTCGGTCTTTACCTGCTGAGGCCTTTCGTGCTTTCGCGCATGGAGCCACTTCATCTGCCGGGTCTCGTCAAACCATCTATCTGGTACGAAGAGGCTCTTGCCGGGATGCTGCGGTTTGCCACCTGGCTCACCTCGGCGTTGCAGAACGGCGATTTGCGACGCTATCTCGCAGTCATCATCCTCTCGGCGCTCATTCCGGCTTCACTGATGCTTTTCAGCTCTGGCGGTTTTTCGGTAACGCTGCCCGCCGATCTTTCGGTCACGCCGTATGAGGTCGCGCTTGCCCTTATTATCGTGCTGGCGACCGCCCTCTTGCTGACGAGCGATTCGCGCCTGAAGGCGATCGTGTCAATGGGCGTGCTCGGCTTTGGTGTTGGTATGATCTTCATCATCTACGGCGCGCCCGACGTGGCGCTGACCACCTTTGCCATCGAGACGCTGAACGTCATTCTCTTTGTGCTGGTGTTGGCCCATCTGCCGAAGTTCACCTCTCGTTCGCGCACCACCGGGCGGATTCGCGATGGCCTGATCGCTGCGTCGGCGGGAATTTTCATGACCCTGACCGTGCTTCAGGTCACTTCAACAGCGCTGTCGTCCCGGCTCAAAGAGTATTTTGCCAGTGCCAGTCTGCCCGATGGGCATGGCCGGAATGTGGTGAATGTCATTCTCGTCGATTTCAGGGCGTTCGATACGCTTGGCGAAATTACGGTGCTGGCCATCGCAGCCATCGGCGTATTCGCGCTGCTCAAACTCAGAACCGGTAAAACGGATTGATATGCATTCGCTGATCCTTTCAACATCCTCCCGCTACCTGCTGGTGCTGTTGCAGCTCTTTTCGGTGTTCCTGCTCTTGCGCGGGCACAACGAACCCGGCGGTGGCTTTGCAGGCGGGCTGGTCGCGGCGGCAGCCTATGCGCTCTACTTCATAGCCAATGGTGTCACCGAAGCGCGGCGTGTATTCCGCTTCGAGCCGCTCACGGTGGTGGTAGCGGGCCTCGGCGTAGCGCTTGCGAGCACGCTGCCGTCGATCCTGGGCGGCATGGAGTTCATGCAGAGCGTCTGGGTCAACACCGGCATTCCGGTGATCGGCAAGGTCGGCACGCCGCTGCTTTTCGACGTCGGAGTCTATCTGCTGGTGCTCGGCATTACCCTCAAAATCATCTTTTCGCTCGCCGGGGAGGACGAACCATGACGCTCCTGCTGGCGCTCATTACCGGCCTGTTTTACGCTGCCGGGATTTATCTGATTTTACGCCGCAGTCTGGTGAAGGTGATCTTCGGCATCATGTTCCTTGGCCATGCAGCCAACATGCTGATCTTCAGCACCGGGCGGCTGACCAAGGGCGCTCCGGCTTTCGTGCCCGAAGGCGCGCAGGCGCTCGCAGAACCGTTCGCCGATCCGCTGCCGCAGGCGCTGATTCTGACGGCCATCGTGATCGGTTTTGGCTTGCAGGCTTTTGCCATCGTGCTTTTCCGCCGGAGCTTCGAGGAGCTTGGCACGGACGACGTTGACGCCATGCGCACGACCGACCGCATCGAAGGGGGTGACGCATGAAGCTCTTGCTCGCCATGCCGATTTTGTTGCCGCTCGTGACGGCACTCGTCATGGTGACGTTTCGGGAGCGCCTTGCCGTGCAGCGCGGGCTGGCGCTTGGTGCGTCGCTTCTCCAGTTCGCGGTGGCCGTCGCGTTGCTCGCGCGGGTGTACGCAGGCGGCATTCTCACGTTTCAGACCGGAGGGTGGGCGGCTCCGTTCGGCATCACGCTCGTGGCCGATCTGCTCTCGGCGGTGATGGTCGCCGCCACGGCGCTCATCGGCCTGACCACCTCGATCTACTCGCTCGGCAGCATCGACCGCGAGCGGGAGCGTTTCTTCTTCCACCCGCTCATGCAACTGCTGCTGGTCGGCATCAATGGCGCGTTCCTGACCGGCGACCTGTTCAACCTCTACGTCTGGTTCGAGGTGATGCTCATCAGCTCATTCGTGCTGCTCGCGCTTGGCGGATCGCCCCGCCAGCTCGAAGGATCGGTCAAGTACGTGACGATCAACCTGCTCTCCTCGGCGATCTTCCTCTCGGCGGTCGGCACCCTGTATGGCGTGGCGGGTACGCTCAACATGGCCGACCTCTCGGCGCGGCTTCCGATGATCGAGCAGCGCAATCTGCTCTCGGTGGTGGCGGTGCTGCTGCTCGTTACCTTCGGCGTCAAGGCGGCGATCTTCCCGCTCTTCTTCTGGCTACCGGCCTCGTACCACACGCCGCCGGTCGCCGTGTCGGCCATCTTCGCCGGACTGCTCACCAAGGTGGGGGTCTATGCGATCATGCGCGTCTTTACCACGGTCTTCACCGGCCCCGAGTCGGAGGCGATTTTCCGCATCCTGCTCTGGATCGCGCCGCTGACGATGGTGGTGGGCGTGCTCGGCGCGGCGGCGCAGTACGACGTGCGCAAGCTGCTCTCGTTCCACATCGTCAGCCAGATCGGCTACATGCTCTTCGCCATCGCGATCCAGTCGCCCCTGGCCATCGCGGGCGGGCTGTTCTACATAGTGCACAACATCGTCGCCAAGACCAGCCTCTTCTACATCATTGGCATTGTCCGCCACAAGGCCGGAGCATTCCAGCTCAAGAAGATCGGCGGGCTGTACAGCACGGAACCGCTCCTGGCCGCGCTCTTCCTCGTCTCGGCGCTCGCGCTCGCGGGCATTCCGCCGCTCTCCGGCTTCTGGGCCAAGCTCATGGTGATCCGCGCGGGCCTCGAAAGCGGGCACTATTTCGTGACCGCTGCGGCGCTCGTGGTGAGTTTGCTGACCCTCTTTTCGATGACCAAAATCTGGAACGAAGCGTTCTGGAAGGACGACCCCGGTGTCGTATCCGCGACGGACGAGGCGCAGGGCGGCGGACGCACGGCGCTGCTCTACCTGCCGGTGGTGATGCTCTGCGGGGTGATCATTTTCTTCGGCCTTTCGTTCGAACCGGTCTATGAGCTTTCCGCCCGCGCGGCAGGGCAGTTGCTCGATGTCGAGGGCTACCGGAACGCGGTGTTGGGAGGTGGCCTGTGAGTCAGTTCCTCTTTAACATTTTGCTCGCCTTCGCCTGGATGCTGCTCACCGGCGAGAGCAGTTCGTCCGGTTTTATCTCCGGCATGGTGGTTGGCTACCTGATTCTCTGGATGTCGCGCTCGGCGTTCGGCAAGGATGTCTATTTTTCGAAAATACCGAGGCTTATCGGGTTTTTGCTCTACTTCCTGAAAGAGCTGATTCTGGCCAACCTCCGGGTGGCGTTCGATATTCTCACGCCGAAAAACTATCTCAATCCGGGCATCGTCGAGGTGCCGCTTGACGTGGAGAGCGACCTCGAAATCACCCTCTTCGCCAACCTGGTCACCCTGACGCCCGGCACCCTGAGCCTCGATGTTTCGGACGACCGTAAAACCCTTTTTGTCCACGTGATGTACCTGCAAGACGAAGAGCACTTCATGCGCGAGCTGAAAGATGGCCTGGAAAAACGACTGATCGAGGTGATGCGATGAGCTTTATCGAACTCTCGGCCACGATCGCCCTGTCGATCATCGGCCTCTCCATTCTGCTGATTTTTTTGCGGCTTCTCATCGGCCCTGAGATCGAGGATCGCATTGTCGCGCTCGATCTGCTTTCGGCCAACACCATCGCCTTCATCGCGGTCTATTCGATCCTGAACGCGAACACGGCCTTTCTCGACGTGGGAATCATTCTCGCGCTGCTTGCCTTTCTCGGCACGGTGGCGTTCGCCTGGTATCTCGAACGAAGGAGGAGACCATGACCGAAATTTTCAGTGGCGTATTCATCCTCGCAGGCACGATTTTCATCCTGCTCTCCGCGCTCGGTATCATCCGGATGCCCGACCTCTACACCCGCATGTCCGCTACCACCAAAGCCTCCACCCTTGGCATCGGCCTGGTGCTCACCGGCACGGTGCTTTTCTGGCAGGACGCCGCCATCACCTTCCGCGCCGCCGCCATTATCATCTTCCTTTTCCTGACAGCTCCCGTTGCCGCCCACATTATTGGCCGCGAAGCCTGGTACAGAGGCGTGAAGTTCTGGAAGCGGGACGGTTCCGGCAAGTCCGGCGTGGATTCAGGAGTGCGGGATAAGAGGGGTTGATGGCTTTTGTTTGATTGGCCGGTAACCTTGTCTCAACCTATCCCTTCACCTTCCGGTCAATAATTCCCGCGCCGACGCTGTCGCCCCAGACGTTGACGGTGGTTCGGCAGCGGTCGAGGAACCAGTCGATGGCGAGGATGAGCGCGATGCCTTCGACTGGCAGGTTGACCGCCTTGAGCACCAGCACCATTGTCACCAGCCCCGCTTCGGGAATGCCTGCCGCGCCGACGGCGGCGAGGGTTGCGGTGAGGAAGACGACGAGCAGCTCAGGTGGGCCGAGCGCGATGCCGTTCATCTGGGCGATGAAGATCACCGCGACCGCTTCGTAGAGCGCCGTGCCATCCATGTTGACCGTCGCGCCGAGCGGCAGTACGAAGCCTGCGGTGCGTTTCGAAATGCCGTTTTTCTCTTCGGCGCACTCGATGGTGAGCGGCAGGGTGGCCGTACTCGATGCGGTCGAGAAGGCCGTGAGCAGTGCAGGGAAGGTGCGGATAGCATAGCCCGATGGCGAGCGTTTGCCGAAGAGTTTCAGGAGCAGCGGCAGCGTGACGAGGCTGTGGATCGCGAGGCCGCCTATGACCGTTGCGGCGTACTTGCCGAGCTGTTGCAACTCCGGCCAGAATCCGCTGAAGCCGCCCGCTTCGCCGAGCCGCCCGGCGATCAGCGCTCCGATACCCACCGGCGCGACGTACATCGCCAGATGGATGATCTTCATCATCGCCTCGTTGAGGCTGTTGAAAAACAGGATGGCCGTGCGGCCCGCCTCGCCGGTCATGGAGAGCGCTGCGCCGAGTAGCAGCGAAAAGGTGATGACTGGCAGAATTTCGTTGTTGGCCATCGCCTTGAAGATGTTCGACGGCACCAGGCCGCCGATTACCTCTTTCAGAACATCGCCGATGCTGCGCTTTTCTTGCGTGAAGCGCGCCACAGGACGCTTGTCGAGTGGCATGGTGTTGCCGTCGATGCGATCGTGTGCTTCAGAGCGCGTGATCGACTCTTTTGAGTGTTCCAGCCCGGCCTTGCCCGGCTGAATCCAGAGCACCAGCACGATGCCGGTGATGACCGCCAGTGCCGTTGTGCCGATGTAGTAGCCCAGCGTGCGCGAACCCAGCGAGCCGAGCTGGCTGATGTCGCCGAGCCGTGCGATGCCGCTGACCATCGCGGCAATGATGAGCGGCATGACGATCATCATAAGGAACCGGATAAACAAGTCGCCGACGAATTTCAATGTGAGTCCCGCTTCAGGCCAGAGCCCGCCAAGCAACGCTCCCAAAACAATACCGGCAATGATGCCGAACAGTAGTTTGTTGTTGTGATTGTTCCGNNTGGCTGGGATCTTGTTTCAATTTATCCGGGATGAGGTTTTTTGCGGGGGGGGGGAAGGGGAGCGGTTGCTTCAAGGTCACCAAGGGGCCCTGCGATGTTTTGTCGAGACGCCCCTCGGCTCTCTCGATAGCTCAATACGTTACTACTTTGGGTAGCGATTTAGCCTGGGTAATCCAGTCCTGCACCTCTGACTCAGGGGGCAATCTTTTTACGAGATTTTTCTCGGCATTGATTTCAGCCATTTTGGCGTGCAGATTGTCCGCTCTTCGCTGGGCCAGTTCGGGTACCGTGTCCACGCCTGAAGCCTCAAGCAGGTCGGCATATTCCTTCCCGATTCCCTTGATGCGGAACAGATCGGCCTGGTTCACAAGCCGGAGAACGAACGCATGGCTCATTCCGGTTTCATCGGCGATAGCTTTTCTCCCAGCCGGAGACGCCCCTTTTTCAAGCAATGCATCAACAGTGGTGATACCCATGCCATGAAGTTTCTCTCCATGGGTTTCGTCAATCCCTTCAAGACCTGCTACTTTTGACATAAGCTCCTCCTTGAAATTAATCAGGTTTTCTTTCCAGATGTCATACCGATACAGCTTGTTCGATGATCTCATTCGCTCATACATACCGATCGCCGGTTGATGTTCACATGTAGTTATTTCACTCATCTGCGATGAGCTCAAAGGCTTGAACTCTCTACCTGAGCAGCCGCGGTGTGGCGTCAGAGACTATCTTTTCAAGTTTACGCAAGAGCAGGATAATTGACAAAAAATTGGTAAGCAGTGAATTTGATTTCCGGATGATATTTGACTGACATAAAACGCGTTTTTCCTATCAGTATCCCGGCATCTGGTGTCGGGTTAATTTTCCAGGTTATTGCGCAGGTTTGGAACTTTACCTCACTTTCACTACGTTGTTTTACTGTGTTTCGTATAAGAAATTATTCTGTACGAAAGAATTTAGCCAGTTTTTTTAACCCAGTTTTCCGGGGATATGCAGACGCAAGTTGGTTCAAACAGTGATTCAGCCAGTCGTAGTTACGAGGCGCTTCGCCGCATTGCGCGGGCACTCGATGTCCATTCCCGGAAGCTGTACCGGGAGTGCAGCCTGACCTCGCCCCAGATGCTCTGCCTGAGCACGCTGAAGTGCGAGGGTGCGCAGATTCTTTCCACGCTTGCCGCGCGGCTGCATCTCGGCGTGAGCACCACGAACGGCATCATCGACCGCCTCGAAGCCAAGGGACTGGTGCAGAGGAGCCGCTCGCGAGAGGATCAGCGCAAGGTGTTCATCACCATCACGCCAGAGGGCGAGGAGCTGCTCGACAAGGTGCCTGAGCTGATGCGCGACATCTACGCGCAGGCGTTCGCGCGGCTTTCGCCTGAGGAGCAGCAGGTGTTCGCCTCGATGCTTGAACGGCTTGCAGGCTTGCTCGATCCTTCCGGTAACATCCAGCCATATCATGACCTTATCGCTTACGCAGAAACGAATTATGAACCGGATCGACCCGGAGGCCACGCTGTCGCACTGGAGTGACTGGCGGTGGCAGATGCGCCACAGTATTCGCGACCTCGATACCTTCGAACGGCTTCTCGACATTACGCTCTCCGGCGAACAGCGCAAGGCGTTCGGCCAGACGGTCGAGAAGTTCCCGATGTCCACCACACCCTACTACCTCTCGCTCATCAATACCGAAGACATGGAGAACGATCCTGTCTTTCTTCAGAGCGTCCCTTCGCCGCTCGAACTCAAGATCATGAAAGGCGATATGGCCGATCCGCTGCACGAGGACGAGGACAGCCCCGCGCCGTGCGTGACGCACCGCTATCCCGACCGGGTGCTGCTCCTGGTGAGTAACACCTGCCCGATGTACTGCCGCCACTGCACTCGCAAGCGCAAGGTGGGCGACGAGGATACGATCCCGACGCGCACGGCGGTCAGGGCGGGCATCGACTACATTCGCCGGACGCCACAGGTGCGCGATGTGCTTCTGAGCGGTGGCGACCCGTTCCTCTTGCCGGACGACTACCTCGACTGGATTCTTGGTGAACTGCGCTCCATCGACCATGTCGAGATCATCCGGATCGGTACCCGCACGCCGGTGGTGCTGCCGCAGCGCATCACGCCGGAGCTGGTCTCGATCATCCGCAAGCACCAGCCGGTGTGGGTCAACACGCACTTCAACCATCCGCGCGAACTGACCCAGTCGGCGCGCAACGCCCTCGGTCGCCTCGCGGACAGCGGCGTGCCGCTCGGCAACCAGACGGTGCTGCTTTCGGGCATCAACGACTGCCCGCGCATCATGAAGGCACTGGTGCACAAGCTGGTGGCCAATCGTGTCCGTCCGTACTATCTTTATCAGTGCGATCTCTCAGAAGGGCTGTCGCATTTCCGCACGCCGGTGGGCAAGGGAATCGAGATTCTCGAAAGCCTCATCGGTCACACCAGCGGCTTCTGCGTGCCGACCTACGTCATCGACGCGCCGGGCGGCGGCGGCAAGATTCCGGTGATGCCGAACTACCTCATTTCGTGGTCAACCAACAAGGTGGTGCTGCGCAACTACGAGGGGGTCATCACCACCTACAAGGAGCCTGACTCCTACGAACCGACTTTCTGCGACCGCAACTGTGCGGGATGCGATTTGCAGCTCAATCTCGACGATGCCGACAAGTCGCAGGCCATCGGCGTGGAGCAGTTGCTTGCCGACCACGACCAGACCATTTCGCTCATTCCGGCCTCGAACGCGCGGCACAAGCGGCGGAAGGGGGTGAACTCATGACCTCCACACCCGACACTATCGAAACCCGTTTCGGCGCGCTCGTGCAGCACGGGCCGCTCAGTCGCCGAGTCTATCTCATGAAGATCGGCGAGGCCGATCCGAAGATGTTGCCAGGCCAGCTCGAGCTGCTCGCCCGCGAAAGGGGTTACACCAAGATTTTTGCCAAGTTGCCGAAAGGCCCGGAAAGGGAGTTTGTCGCGAATGGCTACCGGGTCGAAGCGTCGGTGCCGGGATTTTACAAGGGTGACACGGAGGTGCTTTTTCTGGCGCGATACCTTGATCCGGCCCGCGCCGCATCGCCGGATGCCGCCGAGATCGCCCGCATTGCCGAGCTTGCGTCCGGCAAGCCAGCCTCCGCGCCGCCGCCGCTTCCGGCGGAGTTCACGCTTCGCGTCTGCACGCGTGACGACGTCGAGGCGATGGCCGGAATCTATCGCGAAGTGTTTTCCACCTATCCCTTCCCGATCCACGATCCCGTCTGGCTGCTCGAAACGATGCAGAGCCATATCGACTACTTCGGCGTCGAGTACGAAGGTCGTCTCGTCGCGCTGGCTTCCTCGGAGAAGGACCTCGACGGCCTGAACGTCGAAATGACCGATTTCGCGACGTTGCCCGACTTCCGTGGCCGCAACCTCGCCCTGCACCTTCTCGCCGCGATGGAAGCTGCGATGCGCCGCAAAAGGATGCGCACCGCCTGCACCATCGCCCGCGCGATGTCACCCGGCATGAACATCACCTTCGCCAAAGCAGGGTACACCTTCAGCGGTACGCTCGTGAACAACACCAACATTTCAGGCGGTATCGAAAGCATGAACGTCTGGCACAAGCGTCTGGGGTGAAAGCCGGTCTGTTCAGCGTTGCTGATTTTGTACCGTTCTGATTCGAACCGGAATGGCTGGCGTATCGTGCAAAGATTCCTGATGTTGTCTAATCCTGGGTGACAAATTCCAGAGCCTTGACCGGAAGTCAGCGTTGCCAACTCATATCCTGAATCGAACATAAGCTTGTTGTATTCCGGTTACGGCTGTTTTTTTAGCCGACTATCACGTATGTTTCCATTACGACAAATTGTGAAGTACTGAAAACGAAACTATCCGTAGTAGCATGAAAAGCTTTATAGCCGCCATTCGTAACGGAGAAACGGGATTTGCCGTTCACAACTCCGTGTTTCTTCCTTTTCACTGCGAAATAATCAGAATCTGGATCGGCAAGGAGATGTCGCTTCTTTCGGTGCCTGACGAGATCACCGATCTTGGTGATGCCGACGTCATTTTCATCAGGGAGGGGGAGTCCTATACCAATCTTGTGTTCAGGAAATGGGGCGATCTGTCGAGGGAACTCGGCAATCACAAGGGGCACATCATCCTTCGCGCAGCCGAGAAGGGTGATGATATCTTCAAAAGCGAAAACCTCCATTACATAAAAATCGGTTTTCATGACCATCGAAAGGAGCTCTCTTTCGAGATTATCAACAATCCGTTCGATTTGTAGGAGGCTTCACGGAAGCTTTCCGGCGCTTTCCCTGGTTTGTTTTGATTTCGGGATGCCGTGCCAGCCGCCGGTTTGATCAACTATCCTGTTAGCCATGCTTAAATCTTTGCTGCGTATTCTCAGCCTGCGTCAGGATGCGGAGGCATTCGATGCCGTCCACAACGCGGTCGAGGCCGATATCATGTTCAGCGGGGCGCGCATCTGGGCGCTGATTTCTGCCATTATCCTCGCCTCGGTCGGCCTCAACATGAACTCCAACGCGGTTATCATTGGCGCCATGCTGATTTCGCCGCTCATGGGCCCGATCAACGGCATGGGCTACAGCATCGCGACCTATGATTTTCCGTTGCTCCGGAAGTCTTTCAAGAACTTCTCTTTTGCGGTGATTTCGAGTCTGGTCGCCTCGACCCTCTATTTTGCCATCACTCCGGTAGCCAGCGCCCATTCCGAGCTGCTGGCTCGTACGAGTCCCACTATCTATGACGTGCTGATCGCGCTGTTTGGCGGCTTGGCCGGGGCGATCTCCCTGACCACGAAACTCAAAGGCAATGTAGTGCCGGGCGTAGCTATCGCCACTGCGCTTATGCCTCCGCTCTGCACAGCGGGCTATGGTCTGGCGACCGGCCACTTCACCTTCTTTTTTGGTGCGCTCTACCTTTTTACAATCAATAGCGTTTTCATCGGACTTGCCAATGTCGGTTTCGCGCGGGTGATGCGGATTCCGCTACGAAGCTCTCTTCCCGAAGAGAAAAGAACCGGTATCAACCGTATCATCACGGCGGTCATTCTGGTTACGCTGATCCCGAGCGTCTATTTCGGCTATGTGCTTGTCAAGAAGGAGCATTTTATTGAAACCGCCACAAGGTTTGTTCAAACGGTCAGCCTTTTCAAAGGGGATTTTCTGCTTCGCTATGACATCGATGGCGATAGCCGCACGATTTCAATGATTTACGCCGGCGAACCGCTGACCAGTGACGACAAGGTGGAATTGGGCAGGCGAGCGGAAAAATTCGGTCTCGAACAGGTAACCCTGAAGTTCGAGCAGGGCTTGGTAATCAGTAAAGATCAGGAGTTTCAGGATAAACTGAGCCAAATGGCGGAGACGGATCGTCAGAAAATTGAAATCGCTCGTCTCAATGCGGCGTTGCAAGCCAACAAAAGGCAGCAAGACAGTCTCCGTCAGGTCAAATACACCGGCCTGAAACTTCTCAATGAACTCAAGCCGTTGTTTCCGCAGATTACGAGCTGCCTTTACGCCGAGCCCTATCTTTTTTCAGACAGCACAGGCAAGAAACCTCTGCACAGAAGTTACGTTCTCCTTTCAGCGGCAAAACCCATCAGCCGGGTTGACCGCACGAAAATGGAGAACTGGCTCAAGGCCCGGTTGCAGAACGACAGCCTGCGGGTGGTGTTTGAGTGAATGTCAGCGCTTGATGGCCGCCTGGCGCTTTTCATCCGCGCTGTTTTCTTGATCGATGGAACTGTGGGGAGGATTAACCGCGCTATTCTTTCTTCTCTTGTCATGGCTTTTTTAAGAAGAATTTTAACAATAGTTAATATGTGCTTAAGATTTGTCGGCTATTATTTGAATAGAGCAGTTGACGTCAGGATGGCCGGCTGAAGCGGATGGTGGAAACGCTGGCCTGTTTTTTACCTGGAGCCACTGTTTGATTACGTATGAAAATCATCAAATCATCCTTTTTAGAGGAGCACGTTCATGAAAACCATCGGTTATTCGTTAATTCGCCGACTCTCCAGCACTCTGATCCCCACGGCTCTTTTTGTTGCATTGATTACACCAGTCACGCCAAGCCTGCTTCATGCAGCTGATGCTTCGTCGGGAAAGAGCGCTCCGGCATCGTTGAGGCCAGGTGATCTTTATGGCGGTGGTAAAGTGGTCTATCTTTTGAAGCCCGGAGAGTCGGGGTATGTCGCCGGACAGACGCACGGGCTGGTCGCCTCCGCGGCTGACATCGGAAACGGCTCGTCATGGGCGACGGCTGTCAAGCTTTGCAAAGAGTACCGCGAAGGCGGGTTCAGTGACTGGCGTCTTCCTGACAAGGCGGAGCTGAACAGGCTGTACCAGAACAAGGCACTCATCGGCGGGTTCAGGGGGGTACACTATTACTGGAGCGCGACTGAAAGCGATAAAAACGATGCCTGGGATCAGAGCTTCCGTACTGGAGTCAGTAATCTGGGTTATAAGTTCGACAGCAACTATGTCCGCGCCGTTCGATCATTCTGATCGAGAGTAATCCGGGCTGCTGGCCTTCATGGCGGTAAGGCTCCATTGACCGCCTGGGGTCAGTTGCTCTTTTTCCCCTGCGTGATTGCTGTTCCCGGAGCTGTTCCGGATTGTTTCCATTTACTGAAGCCGGATTGCGAAGCTGGCGGTTTCAGGAGTTCAGTCAATTCAGGTTTTATGATCTATTTGAATAGCGTGTTACCTGCTGCATTAACCTGTTTCGCCGAAGGGCTTCGATTCGAGTTTCATGAACATTCCAGGTTATTGATAGTTATCGAATATCAGGAAAGGATATGAATACATCATTTATTTTGTCATTTCATTCATTTGCGGTATACCGTAGCTTTCTGACTTTTCACGCCATGGCTCTTCGCAATGAAAAAAACAGAAACTGCCGAGACCTCTCCTGGGGTCTCATGGAGAGTTCGGCAGCAGAATGGCGTGACAGTACAATCATCGTAAATCATTAATTGTATGAGACTTCTCGTTATCGAAGATGAGGCTGGCATTGCCCGTTTTCTGAAGGAAGGTCTCGAAGAAGAGTGCTTTGCCGTTGATGTGGCCAGCGACGGTAAAACCGGACTCGCTCTCGCCCTGACCAATGAGTATGATCTGATCATGGTGGACTGGATGATTCCTGCTATCAGCGGTATCGAGGTCTGTCGTCAGGTTCGAAAGTCGGGCAGCGAGGTGCCTATTCTGTTTCTGACAGCAAGGGATGCCGTTGAAGATGTCGTATTTGGTCTCGATTCGGGCGCTGACGACTATATCAAAAAGCCATTCGAATTCGAGGAACTGCTTGCGCGCATCAGGGTTCAGCTGAGAAGCAGTAAACAGGAGGAAGGAGCCATTGGCGTTGGTGCTCTCACGATCAGCACCGTTACCCATCAGGTTTTCTGCGGCTCCGTGGAGATTATGCTTACGCCGAAAGAGTTTGCCTTGCTCGAATACCTTGTTCGCAACAAGGAACGCGCATGTTCGAGAAGCAGGATTATCGAACATGTCTGGGATATGAATTTTTATTCCGATACCGCAGTGATCGATGTGTACATCAACTTTCTGCGCAAGAAGCTGGAACAGGCCGGTTGTCGCAATGTGATTCATACGATCAGGGGCGTGGGGTATATCGTTCGTGAACCACAGATCGACCAGAAATGACAAGCCGGCAAAGCAGCAGCACTGGTTTAAGGCTTGCTCCATCGGGGTTGAGGCTTCCGCCCATAAGCCTGCGCACCCGTATTGCGTTTTATTATACCTTCATGACCGCATTGCTGATGGCGGCCGTCTTTGCCGCTATCCTTTTTTCCATCGACAAGATCGTTTACCTGCACTTTGACGAAGAGTTGAGGCATGAGGTCGAAGAGGCGCTGGAAGAGGCGCGGATGAATGAGCGGATATTGAATGGTCTTGATGGCTTTCGCGATCTTGGGCGTACTGTGGCCGAGTATCGGGAGCTTGAAGAGATTGCCAACCAGCGGGATGTTCATGCCCAGTTCATTCAGCTTGTCGATTCGGAAGGGCGTGTTCTCAGTAAATCGTTCAACCTTGCCGGTAACAGCCTGTCGTTCAATGCCGCATCTTCCGGGGTGCGCTATTTCGACAGCACGGTCGGCGGCGTCATGGTGCGGCAGGTGCAAGTGCCTCTTGTCAGTCAAATGGGGGATGTGCAAGCCTATCTCATTATTGGCATTCCCACCCGGAGCACCATGCGAGTCCTCCAGGATCTGAGAAACATCCTGCTCTGGTCATTGCCGGCCATCATTCTGCTGCTGTTCATTCTTGCCCGTGCTCTTGCGGGGAGCAGCATTCGGCCAGTCGGCGAGGTGATCGCCACTGCCGAGTCGATGACCCAGGCCAATCTTCACCAGAGGATTCCCCTGCCGGAGAAACATGATGAATTGTACCGCCTGTCGGTCACCATCAATGCCCTGCTCAGCCGTCTGGAGGATGCATTCGCGCGGGAGAAGCATTTCACTTCGGATGCCGCGCATGAGCTCAAGACCCCGATCGCTGTTGTCAAGGGGACTCTCGATGTGCTGGTGCGCAAGCCGCGGCCGGTTGCCCAGTACGAGGAAAAAATCCATTATTGCCTCGATGAGTTGAACCGCATGGCCCGTCTGATCGACCAGTTGTTTATGCTGGCCCGGTATGAACAGAAATCTGTGAAGCCACAGATCGTCCCGATTGAGTTCTCAACGGTTCTTGAGCCGGTCATATCGCGGCTGGAGCATCTGGCAGGGGATAAACAGCTCTCCTTCGTCAGGCAGAACATTGAGCAGAGCATGGTTTCAGCCGATCCGGCCATGCTCGAAATGATTCTCGAAAATATTCTTTCGAATGCGATCAAATTTTCCCCGGCAGGTTCTTCCATCGACATTGAGGTTACTCGCAGTCCCGGTCAGGTGATATGCACGATTACCGACCATGGCATCGGCATACCTGAGGAGCATGTTCAGTATGTGTTTGACCGTTTTTACCGTGTTGACGAATCGAGAAGCTCAGGCACCGGAGGATTCGGGCTTGGTCTTTCGATTGTCAGAAGGCTTGCTGATCTTCAAAATATTGCCGTTTCATTGAGCAGTCGGGAACATGCAGGAACGGCCTTCCGGCTTGTGTTTCAGGCGATCTGATTTTTTCAGGGAATTTTAAGGTCGTCTTCAGCTTCTTTTTAGTTTGGTTGTATATCTTTTTTCTGAATGATTATTCAGGAAAAACGATACCGTATGTGGAATTCCGTTCTCATCAGTCGCGCCTTGCCTCTATCGCTCTCATATCTGCTGCTTGTTGCCGCAACACTGGCGCTCGACTTCATTTTTCATAACACGGGACTTGGCTGGATGGGCCGTTACCTTGGCGTTGTCGGAACGCTCCTCGTGGCATTCTCTTTCGGCTATTCTGCACGTAAAAAGAAGCTGATCGAGTATGGCCCCCTGAAATATTTTTTGAGGTTTCACTGCAATGTTGGCTGGCTCGGGACCCTCCTGATTCTCGTGCATTCCGGAATTCACTTCAACGCGCTGCTGCCATGGATGGCGACCGCTCTCATGATGGTGGTGACGGCAAGCGGTCATGTCGGTCAGTATCTGGTGCGCAAGATCAGGGAGGAGGTAAAGCGGAAAAAACAGCAATACGGCATCGCTGCTGACCGTACTGACGGTCTGGAGCAGCAGTACTTCTGGGATGCCGTGACGGTCAGTGCTTTCGAGAAGTGGCGCTTCATTCACATGCCGCTGGTGATGTTTCTTGTGGTACTGACCTTTCTGCATGTGGCCTCGGTAACCATGTTTATGAACTGGAGGTGACCCGGTGAAACCTTTCATCATCACGGCGGCCTTCGTTACCGTTATCACGGCGCTACTCATCGCATTCCCAGGAATACTGCTCAACCCCGGGCCGCTCATGAAGGGGCACCAGGCGCTCGAGAATAACTGTTTCAGCTGTCACCGCCCGTTTGCGGGAGCTTCACAACAGTGTGCCGAGTGTCACAAGCCCGCCGATATCGGAATAAAAAATGCGGCGGGCCGTCTTCTTCCTGTCAAAAACAACAAAGCACTTTTTCACCGGGCGCTTTCGGCAACATCGTGCGTTCGCTGCCATAGCGATCACAAAGGGCGGCAGCCAAAGTACACGGTGAATACATTCATGCACGACTCCCTTTCAGTTGCGTTAAAGAACAATTGCATGGTCTGCCATGCCGACAGGAAGCCGGCTGACACCCTGCACCGTTCGGTCAACGATGCCTGCGCAGCGTGCCACAGCACCGACAAGTGGAAGAACGCGGTGTTCGATCATACCCTGCTGGCCGCTTCGGGGCGCGCGTGTTCCGCTTGCCACCGGAAGGATGCTCCGTCGGATGCCCTGCATCGCCAGGTAACCTCCGGGTGTTCAAGCTGTCACCGGACGACGCGCTGGAAACCGGCGACCTTTGATCACAATCGCTCGTTATCGGCTGCGTTGAAAAACAATTGTATTGCCTGTCATGCCAAGAAGAAGCCAGGCGACTCTCTGCATCAGATTGCCGGAAATGCCTGCGCTTCATGTCACCGAACCGACCGGTGGAGTAATGCGGTGTTCGACCATACCCGGATTGCCGCATCGGGGCGCGAGTGCACTGCCTGCCATAAAAAGGATGTACCGTCGGATGCCCTGCATCGCCAGATAACCTCCGGATGCTCGAGCTGTCACAAGACAACGCGCTGGAAACCGGCGACCTTCGACCATAGCCGTTACTTCAGGCTGGATCGTGACCATCAGGCCAGCTGCGCGACCTGCCACGACAAACCGGGCAATTACAAAGCGTACACCTGCATGAACTGCCATGAGCATTCACCATCGAGAATTGCGAGGGAGCATCTCGAAGAGGGTATTCGCAACTACAACAACTGCATCAAATGCCACCGAAGCGCATCAGAACACGCCGAGGGCGGTGAACGCCGGCACGGTGGTTGGGGCGATGATGATTGAGTTCGTTTGCAACTGCATACAGCGCCACCGGAGCGGAAGCACAGTCGGTGGTGTTCGTTGGGAACACGAGGTGGCGACATTTTCAGGTACTTTAGCGGATTTGAGTTGGTGGGACTCGGCAATTATTTTTCTGGTTACTCTGGATTGAAAACAGAAACGTTTGTTGCTCCAAACCAACTGTCAAGCGTATTCAGCGCAACTTGCGAAAGCTCTTGAGTGAAAAGCAATGCGAGATTGCGTTTCGCTCGGGAGGACGCTACGTAGAAAAGGTTTCTATTCCGAACATAACTTTCCTCTTTACTGGCCGGATAGCGATTAGGAAACCATTCAAGAAATTGAGACCAGTTGTATTGGTTCCATCCGCGCCCAAGAACCACGAGAACATTTTCGAACTCAGCTCCCTTTACACCATGCTTTGTCGAAAACGGCGTGTGATCATTGATGAAGTCCGCTAAAGCAATTAGCTCTGAATATGGAATTGTACGGAGCAACTCGATTTGTCTTAGCGTCCTTGATCCATCGATTTCTTCGCGTTTAGCCTCTGCGAGTTTTTTTTCAGTTTTGAACACTGTATCGGGAAGCATTGGTTTTCTAGTCTCTTTCAAGAGATTGATTACATCTCCAATGGTTCCTGTTGTCCTGAGTTCTACTAAGCGTTGCATGTTTCTCGTCCAGTCGCGTTTATCTCCGAAACTAGAGAGTCGTCCAAGTTTGCGTCCAATCACGGAAAACATTTCTCCATACTTTCCGGCAGTAAACGCTGCACATGCAGGTTCTACGGTATCTGCTAAAAATGCGATGTGAGGGTCTTCTTTCTTAAGAAGTGAGTCATTGTATTCAAATACACCAAGAATTTGACTGTAGTACTGCTCTGCTGCGAGGACATTGTGGGTTAGCATCAGAATTTTCGTGTTTTGAGGAGAGAAATCCCAACCGGCGTTGGCGAGTTTGCTGCGAAGTGCTATCAGATATTGGTGCGCATCATCAGCTGGCAGATCGCCTCCCCAATGTCCTCCGGTTCGTCTTTGCCCAGTAAAGCCATTGGAATGATACACTTTGGCTGATCCCACTGCAGCAGAATCACTGGTTTGCTGTGGGAGGTCTGTGCGTATACGATTTAGAATGTCTACGATAGTAGATGTTGAGCGGAAGTTAGCCTCCTTTCTAATCAATTGGAGATTGGTATGCTCAATGAGTCCCGCGCCAGTTCGATAAATCTTCTGCCAACTATCGCCGAAAAGACCAACAAGTGGGCCATTGCCAGGTTCAACAAAATTCCGAATTATACTTTTTGCAAAGTTCTCATCTGTATCTTGGTACTCATCTATAAAAAGCACTGGAAATTTTGTGATGAGAATTCTGCGAAACTTAGAATTTTCCATCAATGCCATCATAAGCGTTAAGACATCGTCATGATGCAAAAATATCTCCAGGTTCGTCACTCGGCGGTATCCCAAATCGTAGCTTATCCGTTGAGCGCCAATTCCACCTACGTCGTTTATCTTTTCGGCTAACTGTGAGATTTTCATGACTTCCGAGCGAAGCGTTGCTTGAAAATTTTTACACAGTTCCCAACAGAATGAGTGAATTGTCGAAGCTTGAACGGCAGGATGGCCGTCTGTGCGCTTGGTTATTTCTTCGGTCGCAACGTTTGTGTACGTAATGCAAGCCACTTTTTGGTGGCGTCGGATTAATTGATCTCCATACTCATTGATGATCAGTTGAAGTGCTTTTACCAGAGAATAAGTTTTACCCGCTCCTGCCCCAGCTTCGAGTCTAAAGCTTTTCCTCTCTCGAATACACCGGAACACTTCATCAAGGGCGCGTTGTGATGCGATCTCAGCAGGATTTGTGTTTGATGTTTCAGGCATTTGTGTTCTCCTCGGCTGATAAGGCGATTACATCTGGTACTGTTGAGTTATTATCATCCTGTTCGAGCCAATGTAAACCTTCCTCGATATAGCATGGAATTGACCATTCTGTATCGGTAATCGCATACGTCAAGGCAAAATCACTTTTTTTGAGGTCTTGTGCTAATTCCCATGACTGAGTCTCCCGTTCCGTCGCAGTTGACTTGGTAACACTAAATTTGTCAGGATTCGCCAAGATAAATGCATCTTCAAAGCTTCTTCCACATGCATCCCCTTCGATGTGAGGAATTTGATATGCAATCCGGCGATTTTTTGTTGATTTCTTGTCAGGAGTCTTGGTTAGAAGATCAGAAAGCGTTGGGTTTTCGCCATCATCGGGATTAAACCATCGATTTATTGCTGTGTTGCTGGAACGAGAACCTTCAGAGACCTTACACTTTGTCCAAGTGATCTTGCCTTTTTCATTTTTAGTTTCTTTTGTAGAATCAAGGTCTGTGATTATAAGAGTCCGAAGATCAAGAAAATCAACGAGATTGTAGAACAGGTGCGCATATGCTCCGCCAACCTCCATGATCGAAAGGTATTTGCCACCAAGATTGCTATTGTTCTGTTCGTCAAACTTCGCAATTGCTTTCGGAAGAATAAGACGTTCTGTCGTGCCCTCGATCAAGATGACGGTGTCGGCGAACAATAGGTCACACCGAGTCAAAGTCATATACTGGTGGAGAAACTCACGATTCTTAGGTTCTTCTCCACTCAACCCTGTTCTCAGGTCTTTCGATTGCGTGCTCAAAATCGTGGAGCCAGCTACCCGAGGCTTCGCCAAGAAATAGCGCATGGCGTCAAATGATGCCTCATTGGCAATGTGCGACGAGTGGGTCGTTACCACAAACTGTACCGGCCAAGCGTTACCATTGTTATAGGTCGTTTTAAACATCTCTTGGATTCGATTGAGCTGACGAATGAAGACTGCCTGCATTTGTGGGTGCAGATGTGCTTCTGGTTCCTCAATGAAAATGAGATGGATTCCTGATTCAGGTTGCCGAGTCGTAAACTCTCGAAAAAGTTCGAAGAGCTTGAGCAGGATGAAAATCAGATTTCTCGATCCGAGGCCGTTGTAGGATTCCGGCAGATTGATTCCATCAGGATCGGGACCTGTGTAGGTAACTGTGGTATGATTGGAGAGCAACTGCTGAACATCAAGTTGTGTCTCTGTGCGAAGTTGTGGGTCTGAAAGTCCAGGGTAACCGAAAAGAGCGAACGTTGGTGCCAATGCTCCCAATTGTTGATTGAAGTCATTGTCGAGCTGGTTCTGAACTCCTTCAACCGCAGTTTTAAGACTTTCTACTCTCGCTTGATCATCTTGTCCCGCTCCAGCAGCAGATGCAGACGTAAACAAGCGCTCAAAAATTTTACCTAAAACCGCCTTTTCTTTGTTAGCGGCATCGTCCAAAGCGCGTTGTGCATTGATGAATCCGAATTGAAGGATCGCCCGCAGATGGGAGCTTTCTAAAACCTTCGTATTAGTTGGATCGTTAGGATCTTGAGCTTCAACACTGGGCACGAACAGTTTGGGAACCCGTTCTCGTAGTGTTCGAAAAAAGCTGCGGCGGTCGTCGTCAAGGTCAGCGAATAAGTCGCTAATTTTCCCTGCCCCTACTGCGTATGTCACAATGATCTTTGCCGTTGTGCAAGCCTCGTCTAGATCGACGATGAATTCTGAAAGAGGCCCAAGTTCCTCATCAGCCAAGTATTCAATCACAATGGCAATTGAAATAGCCGGCAATTTTTCCCGAACTACGTTTTCTTCTCCATTATTTCTGAATAGCGTTTTTGCTTCCCAAAAGCTTTGATGCGTACCCAGCGAGAAATCCTCAAGTTTGAACTTTGGGGAGCTGTCAGCCAAGAGACGGCGAAAGAGTTCAGTCAGGGAAGTTTTGCCACTGTTGTTTCTTCCAACGATCAACGTCGTATCCTTTTCGAGACACAGCGTGACATTTTCAAGCAGTCGAAAGTTCTTAACGGTAATTTCTCTGATTTTCATTTTAAGCCCCAGTTGAGGTTTTGAGCTCGGGTATTTGCGCTAATCAATTATTAAAGAAGTGAGTGGAAGAGGTTTTGAAGCCGATCCAACGTTGAACTTTGGACGGCGAGCCTTCGCGTGGTTTGCCATTTTTTTGTGCTCGATCAAATGCGGTTTTGGTTCGGGGAAACCTTTCAGTCGAGTAGCACTAATGTTTAAATGTAGATAATCGCTTACTTTTTTCAGCATTTCTGCGTGCAAAATCACGGCAGGTAGGGGCAATTGGCTGGCTCAACGGGACGGGTTGGGAAGCCCGCCCCTCATTGCCTACTTCAGGATTTGGGGGACAGGGGGGCGAGCGTGTGCTCCATAACCTCTCCCAGCATCCGGTAGCAATCCATCGTCGTGCCCGCTTTCAAATCGGCGACAAACTGTGGCGCCCAGCGGTGGAGGTGATCCCGCGAAAATGCGTCCGAGGCGTTGCGGGCTTCGGCGCTGACTTTGTTTTCCAGAGATTCGGCGGAGGCAAGGAAGGCGAGGAATTCGAGTTCGGTGGCGAGGTGGTCGATGAGGCCGGGCTCGACCGACATTTCCCATTCGGCGTAGGCGGCGGCCACGGCCACGGCAGCTTCGCCGTGCATCCGCTTTTCGAGGTAGACTGACTCATATGGCGGGCAGATGGTGTGCGGGTAGCCGTTGAGGAAAAGGCGGGTGTACTCGGCCTGTAGCGATTCGGCATTTTCCCGCTCGAACGCGGCGACGAGCGTTTGCAGCGGGTCGCGGTCGGCGTCGATCTTCTCCAGTACTTCGTCGAGCGCCGGGATGAAGGCCGCGTTCGGGAAGGCGAGGCACTGGCTCAGGAATTTGTAGCGGAGGGCTTTCTGGAGTGGCGTCATGATTGGTCAAACGATGGACGCCCGGTGATCCGTTCGGAGGCCGGGCGTCGGGGTTGTCGGTTCTGGCTGGCTTACCAGGGGTACTGGAACATTCCGGCTTTGAGTACGTAGATACGCAGGAGGTAGCCGCCGACAAGCACCAGAGCGCTGGCGAGCAGCATCGTCAGCTTCGGCTTGTCCTTCTCCGAATGGCCGCCGAAGAAGATGCCCCAGGTTTCAATGGCGAGCGGCACCAAAAGACCGGCCACGAAGAAGCCGACGATGAAGACCGGGCTGTGGAACAGGAACTCCGCCGAGGCGCGCGCGCCGGTAGGCAGGAACATGGCGAAGTTGAAGTATGCACCGAGAATAATGAGTTCGGTGACGATCAGCATGGCGTCTAGCTGTTCGAGCTTGGCGCTGATAGCCTGTGCGCCGGGGTTGCTGGAGAGCATCGAGAGCAGGAGCAGCCAGGCCGCGCCGGTCGAGAAGCCGGAGATCACGAAGAGCAGCGGCAATGCCGGGGTGTTCCAGAAGTTGATCGCCGGAGCTGCCGAGATCAACAGGCCGGTGTAGATCGCCACGAGGAATCCTGCTGCCGAGCCGCCCAGCGCGACGAGCTTGTTGAAGCGTTCGAGCAGGCCGAGGATCGGCGCGGGGATTTTCTGTATGATCGGCTGAAGCATCGGCCACTCTTCGAGCAGCGGAATCACGTAGGCGATGGCCGCGACGAAGTAGAAGTTGATGAAGACCACGCCCCAGAAAATCCACGAGCGCGGATTGGTCAGGGCATAGATCGCTTTCAGCGGCTGAAGCATGTCGGCGAGCAGGAACACGGTGCCGATGACCAGAAACGCTATCGACGACATGACGGCCACGGAAAGCATTTTGCGGTCGCACCCCTCGAAGAGGTGAAGCACCGCGCTGATGGCGAAAGTCGCGCCGCCCAGACCGCCCAGAAACAGGTAGGTTGCGATCTGCCAGTGCCATACTTCCTGATGTACAAAGGTCATAATGAGTGCCCTCCTTTATGATGGGATGTAGAATACTTTCGGCGAGGTGCCGAGGCCCTGGTTGAGCGCCTGCGCCTTGCCGCTCGCGGCGAGCTTGTGCACCTCGCTCTTGCGGTCATCGAGGTCGCCGAAGATGCGCGTGTGGGTCGGGCAGGTGGCGACGCAGGCTGGTTCGAGTTTTTCCGACAGGCGCTGCACGCAGAAGGTGCACTTGTCCACATGTGGCACGTCGTGCGTGACCAGTTTGCCGTACAGTTCGCGCTCCCGGGCGACATCTTCGCTGTCGTAGGCGTAGCGGGCGTCGTACGGGCAGGCGATGCAGCAGGCGTAGCAGCCGATGCAACGGTCATAGTTGACCAGCACGATGCCGTCCTTGTTCATATGGGTCGCCCCGGTCGGGCAGGCCGACAGGCAGGGGGTGTTTTCGCAGTGCATGCAGAGGCGCGGAAGCTGCACCCGGCGTACATCGGGGAAGGTTCCTGTCTCCTTGTCCTCCACATGCGTTCGGAACTTCTCGCTCCAGAAGGGGGTCTGGTTTTCGGTCGAACACGCCGCCATGCAGGCCTGACAGCCGACGCAGGTACGCATATCCATTACCATTCCATAACGGGCCATAGATACTTACTCCTCCAGTTAACTGTTTACAGGCTTGACGCTTACGGTGAACTCCTGCGACATGAACGACGCCGCGATCGGCTCGATGCTGTAGGGCATCAGTTCGTTCAGCGCCGTGCCCTTGCCTCCGGCGATGCTGAGTTTTTTGTTCTTGCTGCCGTAGGCCGAGGGCAGGAACACCGTGTCGGGCCGGATCATTTCGGTGGTGAAGAGCGTCGCTTTCACCTTCGGACCGTAGCGCAGGTTGGTCACTTCGACCTCCTGGCCGTTCGAGAGGCCGAGCGTTTTCGCTTTCGCAGCGTTCATCCACAGACCCATGAACTGTCCTTTTTTCGGTTCAGTGACTGCGGCGAGCAGCGCGTTATTGCTGTTGGTCGAGGCGTGCGACACCACCGGCACCTTGCCGTAAGTGAAGTAGAACTCGTCCGCGCCGAGGTCGTTCTTGTCGCCCTGATCCGTGAGGACGCGCGGCACGTAGCCAAGCACCGGATTGAAGAGCGGCTGCTGGCCAGCCTGCTGTGCGAACGATTCGAGAATCGGGCTGAACAGCTCCAGGCGTCCAGACATGGTCGGCACGGGAAGCTTGCGCGGCAGGTTCATCTCCTCAACCACCTCGCGCGCGTCCTTGAGCATCAGGAGACCCTTCTCCCTGATGACGGCTTCGACCTCCGCGGCGCTCATCTCACGGCCCGTCATGGTTCCGGAGAACTTGCCCATCGCGACATAGGCGGTTTTGAGGAACGCCTCGTTGAGCGGCTTTTTCGCCCGTTGAGCGGCGGCCACTTCGCTCCGCAGCAATTGCGGATCGAGGCCCGCGTACTCGGCGATGCCGTCGAGGTACGGCTCCAGCCTGCCCATGCGGCGGGCGATTTCGCAGAGGATGTCGGTGGTATCGCGCGTGTCGTAGAGCGGCTCGATGGCCCGCAGGCGCGTCGTGTAACCGATACCCGTTTCGGGGCCGAGCGGGTAGAGCAGCGGCTCGTTGCGTTCGAGATAGGTGTGGTTTGGCAGAATCACATCGGCGTAGAGCGTCGAGTCTGAGGGCAGCACGTCGATGGCTACCACCAGATCGAGATTCGGGTTCGAAAGCATCTCCTCCCAGCGCTTTGCCGGGAAGTAGTGGCGGATCGGGTTGGCGGCGTTCATGATGAGCGCCTTCATCCGGTAGGGTTCGCCGTTGAAGGTCAGCTCGCCCCTGACCGCTTCGTAGAGGCCGGCGTCAGCCATTGCGGGCAGGAAGGCCGAGGGCTTGCCCGCCTTCTGCTGCTCCATCGCCCAGGCGAACGAGAAGCCGGGCTTGCCATGCTCCCACGCCTTCGGGTTGGCGAAGATGTCGAGCAGGCCGTGTGCGAAGCCCATGCCGGGGCGCTCCACCGGCGGGCCCTGATGTTCGTTCCCTTGCTGCATATTGTGCCAGGCCTTTTCGGAGCGGTGGTGGTACTCGCCGTTCATCAGCCAGCCGCCCGGCTTGTCGATGCCGCCGACCAGTGTCTGGATGATCGCCTGCAAGCGGCGCTGGCCGATGAGGTGGTGGTAACGTGCGCCCATCCAGCCCGGATCGACCATTGCGGGCCGCGCCTGGCCGAACTCGATGGCGATACGCCGGATCGTTTCGGCAGGCACGTCGGTGATGGCTGCGGCCCATTCGGGGGTGAAGGGTTCGGATTCCTCGATGAACAGGTCGAACACCGTCTTGACCGCGTGGCCTTTCCATGTCAGCCCCGCCGGAGTGTTGAGCGCGGGCTGGATGCGTCCGCCGCCCGCTGCTTTCTCGTTGGTGTTGATGTAGCCCGGAACCGCGCGGACTCCTCCGCTGATCGAATCGAGCACGTAATATGACGACGGCTTGCCCCCGCTCATGTCGGCGGCCAGATGTACCGCGCCATTTTCGTCCTTGTACGCCAGGAACGGCGCGTTGGTGTGCTTCGAGACGAAATCGGCGTCGTAGAGCTTTTCGCGAAGCAGCGTGTGCAGCATCGCGAGGAAGAAGGCGTGGTCGGTGCCGGGCTTGACCGGAATCCACTCGTCTGCCTTCGATGCCAGCTCGCCCATGCGCGGGTCGAGGCAGACAACCTTCGCGCCGTTTTTCTTCGCCTGGCCGAAACGTACGGCGCGGGCGGTCGAAATCGCAGCCACCGAGGCATTGTTCAGGCTGAAGAGAATGTATCGTGCGTTCTCGAAATCGGCGAGAATTTCGTCGTGCACGTTGAAGTTGCCAGTCACGAGGTCGGTGCCAAGGTGTCCCGCCGTCACGCAGTGCTGGAGCGGCGAGGCGACGATGTTGGGAATCTGCATGGTCTGGCAGAAGGGGAGGCTGAAGTGCATGTACGATACACAGGCCGTCCAGCCGCCGATGAGGCTCGCTTCCCACGGGTTGATCTTCTGGAGACGGCTGACGATGTAGCTGTACGCCTCGTCCCAGGTGGCCGCGCGGAAGTTCCACTCACCGCGCTTGCTGCCCGCGACTCGGATCAGCGGCTGCTTGAGTCGGTCAGGATCGTAGGTCTGGCGCAGCCCCGCCTGGCCGCGAGCGCAGATGCGTCCGCGATTCAGCGGGCTTTCGGCGTTGCCGTCGATCTTGACGATCCGGCGCACGCCATCGCTCTCTCTGGTCTGCACCTTGATGTCGCAGAACGAAGAGCAGAAGTTGCAGATGCTTGGCACCCAGGTGGTCGCGCCGCCTGCCGCCGTGCTTTCCGAAGTCGAGGCGGTCGCCAGACCCCAGATTGGCCGCAACAGCGACATACCGCCGAGTACACCAGCCGCCGCGAGAAACTGACGGCGTGAAATGATTTTTTTATGCATAAAACGTCCCTTCAGACAGATGGTTAATGCCGTAATTCCCTTACGGGAAACAAGAAGATAGCTGGATAGGGATGGTATATCCGCCGGGTATACTCCAAAGCAGACGAGTGCTCAATATAGTGTCAGGTGGAAAAGGTTACAAAATTTATTTTCCCGTTAACTGTTTTTATAACAATTGTTTATTGGTTTTTTGCGTCGGTATTGAAGTGTGCCGTGCAGTGATTTTTAAGTCAACAATCGTTATGGTTCCGGCAGGAAAACCGGCATGATCGCTATATCTTTTTATTTATAACGGTGGCTGCTATTTCTAAAAATGAAAACAGTATAGACGAAACGATTTTCATGCGCTTATTGTGATGCCAATACGGTGATTTCTGGTTTGAAACGAGCGGCTGAAACAAAGACGCCGCCCGGTAAAAGGCGGCGTCTTGATGAACATGTTGTACGGAAGGATTATTTCGAAAGCGGAGTCTCGGAATTTTTGTCGAGCCTGATGCCGCAGTAGCCTTCGACACCCATTTCAGGAATGTCGAGACCGTCGAGTTCATCATCCGGGTTGACGCGGTTGCCGATGGTGACGTCGATCAGCTTGAAGACTACCCAGCCGATAGCGCCGACGTAGATGATGTTGGCGAGCACGCCGATCACCTCCGCGTAGAACTGGCCGGGGTTGCCGTAGAACAGGCCGGTGACCGGGCCGGCAACGCCGTTCCAGCCGTCGCCGTAGGTGCCGTCGGCGAACAGACCGAGAGCCAGACAGCCCCATGCGCCGTTCACGCCATGCACCGCGACCGCACCGACCGGGTCGTCGATCTTGAGTACCTTCTCGATGAAGAAGGCTGCTTCGATCACCAGCACGCCGGAGATCAGGCCGATGAGCGCCGCTGCCTGCACGTTCACGAAGCCGGATGGAGCGGTGATTGCCACCAGACCGGCGAGCAGGCCGTTGATCATCATGGTCGGGTCGGGCTTTTTCGTTTTGAAGAGCCACATGTAGAGCATCGAGGCGGCAGCGCCGGTTGCCGAGGCGATCATGGTGTTGACCGCCACCACGCTGATGCGCAGATCAGTGCCCGCGAGCGTCGAGCCAGGGTTGAAGCCGAACCAGCCGAAAGCGAGAATGAACGCGCCGACGATGGCCATCGGAATGTTGTGGCCGGGAATCGCGTTGGGCGAGCCGTCCTTGTTGTACTTGCCGATGCGGGGGCCGATGATGATCGCGCCGACCAGAGCCAGCACGCCGCCAGTCATGTGCACAACTGATGAACCGGCAAAGTCAACGTGGCCGTGACCAAGGCCGAAATTCGAGCCGAGCGTGGCCAGCCAGCCGCCGCCCCAAACCCAGTTGCCGTAAAGCGGATAGATGATGGTGCCAACGAAAATACCGTAGATCGCGAAGGCCGAGAACTTCCAGCGCTCAGCCATCGAGCCGGTCGGGATGGTTGCGGTGGTGTCCATGAAGACCATCTGGAAGAGGAAGAGCGCGAACACGCCAACATCATACACATTGTTCAGAAAGAAACCTTTCATGCCAAACAGGCCGAGGGTGTGGCCGAACAGGTTGATCGTGAACTCCTGGTTGAGCCCTTCGTAACCGCCCAGCGTGCCCAGTGTGCCGATGCCGCCGAACATGATGGCGAAGCCGCTGATGAAAAAGCCGAGCATACCGATCGGATAGATCATCATGTTCATCGACATGGTGTGTGCGGCGTTCTTGGCTCTGGTCAGACCCGCTTCGACCATGGCGAAACCGGCCTGCATGAACATGACGAGAAAGCCGGTGAGCAGCACCCAGATCATGTTGATCGAAACCTTGTTCTTGCCGATCTGGTCGGTGATTTCAGTGGCGGTTGGCGTTCCCGGATTTGCCGCCGAGATGTCGGTCGTCACGCCGACCTTGGCTCCCGACGGATCGGGCTGCGTGTAGGCATGGAGATCACCCCCCATCGCAATGCCCAGCATCAGGAGGACTCCGGTCAATATGAAAATCAGTTTTTGTACCATGGTGGTTGTTGACTTACATGAATTGGTGATAATTTTTTTGTGTTTTAATCCTAGTCCTTGTTGTACAGCGATTCGTCGCCGCTCTCTCCTGTCCGGATTCGGTAAGACTGCTCGATATCGGAAACGAAGATTTTTCCGTCTCCGACCTCACCTGTCCGGGCGTTATTCATCAGGCAATCGACCGTTTTCTGGAGATTGATGTCGCGTACGATAATCGACAGGTAGCGACGCGAGATGTACGACGTGTCCCTGACAGTTCCCCGGTAGATTTCTGTCCGGTGCTTCTTGTCGTTGCCCTGCCCGGTCACATCCCACCATGTAAAGAAATCGATGTCGATCTCATGCAGGGCTTTCTTGACCGCTTCGTACTGACTTGTCCGAATGATGGCTTCTATTTTTTTCATGGGTTTAAAGACTGCGTTAATTGCTTGATAGTAGAACCAAAAAGCTCTGTTGCGAGCCGCGTTGTCAAGGTCGTTCAGTTGCACTTCATAGGCGTCCTCCGCATTGAAGTTCTACAGCCGGCATGTTTTAATAATTTAGGCATAATGTGAATATGGTCGGAATAATTTAGGTATAAAAATTACATTTCAGTAAAAAATAAATTTTTGATATAGGTGTTTTTGCTGAATAACCAGAGTATTGCCAGTGTGTCGCAGGGTAAATCATGGAAATATTTTACCGGGGACGAACGAGGCTTCTGCGCGCAAGGTGTTCAGCGCATTTTTTCTGCGAAAGATCCGTTTTTGACCGACGTGATTTGGCGGATCGAAATGCGTAAAAAGGTGATTAGATTGTCTCTGGATTCATCTGCCTCGAACGCTCGAAAAACGGTAAGGCCGGTAAATCGTTATGACAATTCGGTACAGAAAATCAGGGGGCCATTGATTCACAACTTCAAGGGCGGCCTCAGAGCCGTGTCGATATTCGAGGCCGGAAAGGGTATTCTGGTTTTGTCGCTGGCGCTGTTTCTGTCTACTTTCGTTTCCCGCGATCTTCCCGGTATTATTGCCGAGATCAAAACGCGATGGAATGTCGATCCGTCAAGTCACATTCCGCATTTGGCCAAGATGCTCATGCAGGACTTGACCGGAGCGCGGCTTCACTTTCTGATAATGCTGGCCGCCATCTATGCGCTCATGCGCTTTATCGAGGCGTATGGACTCTGGTTCGCGAGACGTTGGGCCGAGTGGTTCGCTCTTGTGAGCGGTGGGGTCTATCTGCCGATCGAGCTCTATGAGCTTGCCAAAGGCTTCAGCTGGTTGAAAATGGGGATTCTGACGATCAACCTCATTATCGTTGCCTACATGGCTTTGCTGCTGATTCGCGGCAAGAGTGTGCTGAAGAGCAATGAGGGCGATGCGTGACCCCGGTTGACCTGTATTGAAAGATGGTGTGCCCGGAAGGTTCGGTTTTTAAGAATGTTCAATGCAAGATGGCAGGTTTTTCAGTCAATAGTCCCAAAGCGAGAAAGAGCGACCAGGAACTGGTAGCCGGAGTGCTTGAAGACAAAAAGCAGTTCGCTGCAATTGTGCAGCGCTACGAGGAGCCGCTGTTCCGCTATATCGTCCGCCAGGGAGCCCGTGACAGGGAACTGGCCAGGGATATCCTGCAGGAGGTGTTCATCAAGGTTTACCTTCACCTCAATGATTACGATGCTTCTTTGCCCTTTTCCTCATGGATATACAGGATCGCTCACAACGAAACCATCACCCATTTCAGAAAGGAAAAGAATCGCCCGCTCGTATTGGATAAAGGGGACGATGACGAGTTTTTCGGGAAAATTGTTGATGATTTTGAACTGTCTCAAGCCGGAGGGCAATATGATGTATCCGATATTCAGACCGTCCTGGAAAGACTCGAACCACGCTATCGGGATATTCTTGTCCTGAAGTTTTTTGAGGACAAGTCCTACGAGGAGATATCCGACATTCTCCAGATGCCTCAAGGTACGGTGGCAACGCTCATCAATCGGGCAAAAAAGAAAATAAAGGCTTCTCTCGAAAAGAATTAGTCCTGAACAGTCATGCCGAATATCAGTTCTGACAAGATCATCGATGAAATCGAAAAAAGGAAGGTTGTCCCGATTCCGCGCTGGCATTTCATCCTGAAACGCTCGGTTTTCTGGGCACTCGCCCTGATTTCAGTCATCACCGGTGCCATCTCCATGGCAACGGCCATCTACGTGTTTTTCGATAACGACTACATTGTCGATCGTGCCGGTATCGAGCAGCTTTTCGAGCAGCGCCCGCTTGACGAAGTCATCGTTCAGAGCATTCCCTATGTCTGGCTGTTCGCACTGCTGCTGTTTATCGTCGTTGCCTACTACGGATTTCGCCACACCCGCAAAGGCTATCGTTATCCGATGGTTCGGGTCATTGGCGGCTCGCTTTTGCTCAGCGCGTTGTTGTGCGGTATTCTCGATGCTTTCGATATTGGAAAGCATGTGCATCGCTACCTTATCGATAACGTAAAAGGTTACGGGAGTCTGGTTTATTCCAACGATGCGCTCTGGGCGCAGCAGGAGAAAGGGTTGCTTGGCGGCAAGGTGGTGCACTATTCATCTCGCGACAGCGTTGCCGTCATCAGGGACTACCGGCACCATTTCTGGACGGTCGATATTTCCAGCGCCAGGGCGCATCCCGGCACGACTATCGCTGTCGGCAAATATCTGAAAATCACCGGTATCAAAACCGGCCAGAGCACATTCAAAGCCCTAACGATCCGACCCTGGGTCAAAAAGAGCCACCACCGTCATCCGAAAGCTCCGGAGCCGACTCCCGTGAAAAAGAGTCCGGTAACCGGCAAGCCCGCGTCACCGCCATCTCCCGCTCAGCAACCGAAGTGAAACGGCGGCAAGGAGCGCCGTCGTGACTGGCGTGCGTTATTCCAACCCCATCGGGGTCGCCCACCTGAATGTTCCTTCCATTCGGGCAGAGCGAAGTCTTTATCTCATTCAAATTCCATTGTTTAATGGATTTTTTCCTGTGCGCGTCTTTGTTTTCGTGTGCTGTTTCAAAACAATTTTCGCGTCGGGAGAAAAATTTTGAAAGAAAACTTTTAGGGCTGCGTATCAACAGATAGGAAGGCAACAAAGAGGCTTCCGAAAAACGTAACAATGGACAAAACCCAGATAAGGAAAAACAATGAAAAAGCATTTCATCATCAGCATGATCGTCGCCCTTGGCATGGCTGGTTTCACCGGTGTCACATTCGCTGCTGACGCTCCTGCCGCAAAGCCTGTCGCCGCCGCTCCTGCTGGCGAGGCAAAGAAAGCAGAAGCTCCGAAAGCAGAAGCCAAGAAGAAGGTTGCAATGAAAAAGAAAGTCGCCAAGAAAAAGGTCGCCAAAAAAGCTGAGGAAAAGAAAGCTGAAGAGGCAAAGTAAACTTGACGCTTCAGCCGCTGATAGACCGGATGCAGTGATGAAAAGTGTTGTATAGTTATGGTTATGAGCATCCGGGTTCTCTGGACTGCGGCAAATTGAAGGAGAGGCCCCTGAGTATGAGGGGCCTCTCCTTTTATATTTAATAGTGATGCAAGAAGTCGCTTTTTGTTACAGACGCAAGGCGCTGGGCAATCGATGTATGATGCCTGACACCTTTCAGTAAAGGATCGATAAGCGAAAGCATCGGGTTGTTAAGGGATTTTTCGGCAAACTGAGTGCTTGCATCTTCTCGCATGCCCAACGGTAGAATGGTATGGAAAGGAGCAAACACATCGCGCTGATTCCGCTGGGACTCGGCACCTTCGAGCTTACCTGGTAAGTATGGGGACGAAGGTCGAAACCGCCTTGACGGCGACGCTGCTCTTGCGAGGTGTTACCGTCTGGATTCCCGTGATCCCGGGCCTGCTCCTGACCAGAAGGGCGTTGCGATGATGGCTGTTTTTGTTATTAAAACAACCCGGCGAGAACAGGCCGGTCAATGAACGGGCGTCGTCGAAAATATTATGGGTAACTCGCGTTTCGCAAGTTGTAACAATTAAATATGCCGGAAAAGGTTGTCATTTTGTTAAATTCAAAGCCTGTTTTTCACTCCCGTTCCTGTATGGCCGGACCAAAGGCCGAGACTGCCAGGTAACAATACCGGGCAATATTCGTAAATTGCATCCATGTCAACAGTACCGGCGCGATGGTGTTTTGCGTTCTGGATTGTGACGAGCAGACGAGTTATTCCCATGACATCGTGAATATATTTGTACCAATCTTTCAATTGTAATTGAGTGGCAAGACAACGTAAGACTACCAAAACACGTCCCGAGAAGAAAAAGAAAAACAGACCGTCCCGGCAGGATGGCACGGAAAAGGTGCGGGCGAACGATCATATTCTGATCAACGAATTTCTCTTCAGGCGCGGCGAAACTTCGCTTGGCGCCGAGATCATTTCATTTCTGACCGACCATGAAGGCGAGCGTTTCCGCTCGGTGGAGCTTGCCCGCAAAATGGGCTACGGTGAGTCCCGCCAGCTTCCCGGCTTCTGGTACGTCCTGCACAAGTTGCAGGAAGAGGGCGTCATCGACAAGGACAGCGACCGCTGCTATGGCTGGGCTGGTTTCGAGGCCGATACCTATGAGGAGCACCTCATCGAGGGGCCTCACTTTCCGCAACCCGGCAAGGAGCGCTACAAGGTCGATCAGGTATACACCGGCAAGCTGACGACCCATCCGAACGGCTACGGCTTTGTGGATGTCGATGGTTTCGACGACGATATTTTCATCAGTGCCGATATGCTTGGCCAGTCGCTGCATCTCGACCAGGTTGAGGTGCAGGTCACCAAAGTACCCGAGTCCTATGCTTCGCGCCAGTCGCCGCACCAGCGCTGCGAAGGCCTCGTCGTCAACGTGATCGAACGCAGGCTCGTGACCGTGGTCGGCACGCTGCACCGCGAGAATCGCCGTTTCCTGCTCAAGCCCGACCAGCGCAAGATTCTGCCCGAGATTCATATCCCCCTCAAGGCGGCCAAAAAGGCCAAGGCTGGTGACAAGGTGCTTGCCGGAGAGCTGGAGTTCCTCAAGAGTGGCGCTATTCAGGCCAAGGTTATCGAGATTCTCGGCACGGCGGGCGAATCACAGGTCGAGGTGAGCGCTATCGCTCGCGGTCTCGGTATCGACGAAACCTTCGAGCAGGAGCTCTTGACCTTCGCCGAAAAGGTTCGCGAGGAGATTACCGACGAGGATCTGAAGGAGCGGCTCGACATCCGCGACAAGGATGTTTTTACCATCGATCCGGTCGATGCGAAGGATTTCGACGACGCGCTCTCCATCGAGACGCTTGGCAATGGCGGCGGCTACAAGGTCGGCGTGCACATCGCCGACGTGTCGCACTATGTGCCGGAGAATTCGGCGCTCGACAAGGAGGCCCGCAAGCGCGCGACCTCGGTTTATCTTGTCGATCGCGTGATTCCGATGCTGCCCTCCCGCCTCTCCGAAAAGGTGTGCAGCCTTAATCCGGGTGTGGATCGCATGGCTTTCTCGGTCTTTTTCAACATCACCAAAAAGGGTGAGGTCACGAAGTTCGAGTTCCACAAGACGGTCATCCATTCGAAACGCCGCTTCACCTACGAGGATGTTCAGCAGATTCTCGATGCGGGCAAGGGCGATTACTTCAGGGAGCTGCAGGCGCTCGAACAGCTCAGCAAGACGATCCGTGCCCAGCGCATGGAGTCGGGCGGGCTTGAATTCGAGACCGAGGAGGTGCGCTTCAAACTTGGCAGCAATGGCGAGCCTATCGAGGTGATCAAGAAGGAACGGCTCGACAGCCACCGCCTGATCGAGGAGTTCATGCTCCTGGCCAACCGCACGGTGGCCGCCTACCTGACTGCCCGTTACGCCGAGAACGAAAAGAATCCCCATCCGGTGATCTACCGCGTGCACGGTGCGCCGCAGATGGAGCGGGTGCAGGTGCTGGCCAGCTTCGTGCGCAAGATCGGCTTCGACCTCAAGCTCGACCGCAAGGGCAAGGACAGCGCCACGGTGTCGTCCAAAGCGCTGCGCGAGCTGTTGCAGAAGGTGCGCGGCACCAACGTCGAGTTCCTGGTCAACGAGCTGGTGCTGCGCTCCATGTCGAAGGCGGTCTACATGTCGTCGAATGACGGTCACTTTGGCCTCGGCTTCGAGCACTACACGCACTTCACCTCGCCCATCAGGCGCTACCCTGACCTGATCGTGCACCGCATTCTGTTCGAGTACGAAACGACGCGCAAAAAGCGCCGCAAGGTCACGCCCGAAAGGATCAGCCAGATCACCGCGACCATCACCGAGGTGTGCCAGATTACCAACGAGCGCGAGAAGATCGCCACCGAAGCGGAGCGCGAGTCGATCAAGCTCAAGCAGGTCGAGTACATGTCGGCGCATCTCGGCAACACCTACGGCGGCGTTATCACCGGCGCGACCGAGTACGGCATCTACGTGCGCATGACCGACTTCGCCATCGAAGGGCTGGTGCACATGCGCAACCTCAAGGACGACTACTACGAATACGACGAGGCCACCTACTCACTGGTAGGCCGTCGCAAGCACCGCCGCCTGCAGATTGGTCAGCGGTTGAAAGTAAAGGTACACGAAGTCGACCTGACGAGAAGGACAATCGATCTCACGCTGGCGTGAGGGTTGGGTTGAATTTGTTGGGATTGATGAGAAAGCCGGGCTGTGAAGTCCGGCTTTCTGCGTTTTGTGTGGGGACGGGGGATTCTATTTTCAATTGACTATCCATTGTCGCTTGACCCTGACTAAATCTTATTCCCTGGGCTACTTGACCCTGGGAACTGCCATCCCATTGCTGTAACTGTACTGATAACCATTGCTGCAAGCTCGCTAGTGTGTCTTTGGAGCTGATCAAGAAATTCGCAATCAATTGGAGTATCAAAAACCTCTTTTTTGCGATTTATGAAAAATGGAATTGATGCTCCGTTTTGATTTGGTGGACGCCATGAACCATGGCAGATGATATTGCGCATTTTAGCGGCTTCTCGAAGACTAGATATGAAGTCATCAAAGTCTTCGATATTTGAATCAGGGTGATTCTTGACTGAATCAGGATGATCCTTGATAGCCTTTTCATACGAATTTATTAGCGAGCCGAGCTGATCAGTCAAAGTCTTTTCCAAAAAAGGAATCCACTTATCATATGCATCTTGTATCTCGGATTCTGAATAGTCTCGTGTCGCGGTTAACGCAAACACAGCTTTCGTGAGTATCTCTTCGAGAAATCCGAACGTAGCAACCACCCGCCCAAGGCTCTCCCAGAAGCGCGACGTATGAGTGTGAGTCGGAAACTTGATAGGAATTTCGTCAATAGCTACAAAATATCTCTTCAATTCAGTCACTTAACCTCCGAAGCGAATCCTCTTATTTAGAGCGTTGCTTATATGGTTTTCATCTAAGACTCTGATGGCAGGAAACGGCTTACAAGCGATTTTTTCTCTTTTCAGTTGTGGTTTTTATAGTTTCAAAGTAAAGATAGCGGAAAATATTCGATACCGCCAGTCGCCCTTTCTTCTCAGAAAAGTGTAGCCTGCGACGAGCCGCTCATCGAGGCGATATAGCGAGGGACGTCAAACTTGCGTTTGCAGCCGTTCGAGTTCATGTAGCGGATGGTGCCATAGACCGGCCGTTCGGTCCAGGGGCGGTCGTGGAGGCCGCCGATTGACCAGGCGACGCCGACGTAGCCGTTCGGATCGCGGCCGTCGAGGGCGTAGCGGTCGTTGAGCATGAGCGCGATGTCGAAGGCCGCAGCCGGGGTCGCGCTCCACTCGAGAATTTTTTTGGCCCAGTACATGCGCATGTAGCCGTGGATGAAGCCGGTTTCGAGCAACTGCGTCTGGGCGGCGTTCCAGAGCGGATCGTGCGTTTGCGCCCGCTCGAACTGCTCAGGGGTGTAAAGCGCTTCGCGGTGGTCGCCAGCGTGTTCCATCAGCGTCTTTTTTGCCCACTCCGGGATGCCTTCGAACGAATCGTACTGGTCGTTGTAGTAGCAGTAGTTCTCCGACAGCTCGCGGCGGACGAACAGCTCCTCGACGAAGGCCTCGCGGTTGACCTCTGAAGCTTTGCTCCGGGCGGCCTCGAAGGCGGCGTGCTGGGCGCTGAGCTGGCCGAAGTGCAGGTAGGGCGAGAGGCCCGAGACTGCGCCGGAGTTGGGATCGTTGCGCTCGTCGGCGTAGCGGCTCAGGCGGCCAGTGACGAAGCTGCGCAGACGCGCTTCCGCTGCCGCTTCGCCCGGTTCCAGACAGGGTACTGCCTTGATTGAACGGTCAACCTTGAGTAGCGTTTCCATCGCATTCCACTTCACCGGAGGTGGCAATGTGTCGGGCTGATGCCGGAGTTCCGGTTCGGGGAAGCCGGTCAGGAACTCACCGCGCAGGGCATTGAGCTTCGGCCTGATCGTGCGCGCGGCGTACTCCTGCTTCGGCGAGGCGAGCCAGCAGGGCACGATGTTGTGCGCATCGACTTCATAAAATGCGCACGAAAGCCGTGGCGCGACAGCCTGCTTCCAGCCGCGCACCAGCTTCAGCGGCGAGAAGTCCGCGACGATTGCCCCGGCGCTTCGGCTCGCGGCATACTCCGGCAGCGTTTCGGCGGGTTCGCCGTAGAGTACAGTGAACGGTACGCCCAGCTCACGCAGTCTCGTTTCCACCTCGCGAAGTCCCCGGAACATGAAGTCGTAGTGGCGCATCGGCGCGCCGAGAAAGCCGGGCGAGAGGGTGAATACCACTTCGAGCGGCTGGCCGAGCTGGTTCGCCTTCTGGCAGGCGAAAAGCAGTGCCCAGTTGTGGCGCACGCGCTGGTCGCGCGACATCCAGTAAATGACCGGGCCTTGCCGATTCTCGCGCTGGTTCAGTCGGCGCACACGGCGCTCGTCGATTGTTATTGCTTTGGCCATTAAAACTCTTAAACAATTGCCCCGGACTTTAGTCCGGGGTATACGGATAAAACAATATAAAAATAAGGGCTTTAGCCCAATCTCTTTCTTTGACGTCGATTGGTGTTTATTATGGCCGCATTCATAATAAGCTCATCGCGTCAGCACTTTCACGGTTTGACAAGGCCAGTGACGGCGAGGAAGTTGAGCAGGATCGAGCGTCCGGTCTCGGCGTATTCGGCGCTGATGGCCTTGAACTCCGCGAGCAGCTCATCGCGGTTCATCGCCTTCAGGTCGGCGTCGATGCCGATCCAGCTTTCGAACATCGCGGGCGTCATCTCGAAGTGGCATTGCAGCCCCCACGCATTGTCACCGACCCGCACCACCTGATTCGTGCAGCCGCGCCCCGTGGCGAGCAGCGTCATGCCCTTCGCCGGTTCCGCCGTTTCGCCGTGAAGCTGGAACACGCGCAGCCGCTCCGGCATTCCGCGGAATAGCGCGTCCTGCTTGCCCTCGCCGGTAAGCTCCACCATGAACGGTTCGCCGTCAGGCTCGCGGAACCCGATCTCTTTCTGACGGCACTTCACCACGCTACCGCCGCGAGCTTTTACGAGAAGCTGCAAGCCAAGGCAGATGCCGAGGTATGGCACGCCAGCGTCAAGTGCCTTGTCGATAGCCTTCAGCTCGCTGGTGATCTGCGCGGTCTTGTCGTTGGCGCTCTGCGGCCCACCCAGCACTACTATACCCGCATAGATAGATGGATCGGGGAGCAGTTCACCTTTTGAAAGATCGCAGAGTTCAAAATTGATGGCATGTTCTTCCAGCAAATCCGCAAGGATGCCTGGGCCTTCATGGCTGATGTTCTGGATGATGAGCAACTTGTTGTTCATAACGTTTTCTTCCGGTGATGACCGGTTTTATTTCAGGAGAGTCTATAAGGCACTTTGAAAAAGTCTCATGATTGCGACTTGTCGGGAACGGTGGATCAGGTGTAGAGGCCGAAGTGTGTACACGGAGTCTATATGATATATGAAGATTTCCCCCAATCGCCGCAACCGGATTGCTCAATACGTTTTTAGCTGTGCCGTAAAAATAGCTGTTTGTGGTCGATGGATTGATAAAAAAACGCAATGGGCCGGAGCCATTGTCGCGCTCGTCGAGATACGGTTTTCGACTTGCGGATACGGTCGGGCAGGCTTGCCAGAGCGCGGCAGAGATCATTTTCAAGGTCATGCCTGGCCACAAGCAGAGGGCTTGTGTGTCTATTTTCACAATCAGAATACCGGATTCCTGGTCAGCGAACCAGCCTTTCGATGTGCGGATCAATGCGTTTTCATACCGGGAGTCCGGTGACTTTCTTGACAAGGTTATCCGACTGATTCCGATGTGTTTGCGCCGGATAACGGTATCAAAATGAACCATTTATTTAAGAGGTGATGGTGGCCGTAAACGGTGCCAGAGATTTTTGGCACACGCTTATTTTTTTATGTTCAATGAACTTTTTGTATAGAAAGTATATTATTTGCTTTGTTTCTAGGCCGTGTTATCCATATCTTATATATGAGAATTTTAAAGTCGACTATTTCTCGATCACCTCTCTAAACCCCTTTGTCACTGATGAGAAACAAAATAATCGGATTTGGGTTCGCGGGACTGATGCTTACCGCAGGCACTCTGCAAGCTTCACCGTTCGCACCGTCTGGTGACGCAGGTATTCTCCTGCGAGATCAGGAGCCGCAGCGAATGCTTCCCTCCGAACAGCTGAAGAGGCCTGAAGTGGAGACCTTTGAGGAGCGTGCGCAAGATAACGGAATGCGTATCCGTGTTCAGGGCTTTACCTTCAGGGGATACGAAGGGGTTATCAAAGAAAAGGAGCTGAACAGTATTGTCCGCCCTTACATCGGAAAGGAACTTTCCTTCGGTGAGCTGCAAGGGGTGACGGATAAGATTACGTCGCGTCTGAAGGATGCGGGGTATTTCCTGTCGTGGGCCTTCCTCCCGAAGCAGGATATTACCTCGGGGATCATCATTATCCAGATCCAGCAGGGCAAAAGCGACGGTACCGTAAACTACAATATGGAAAAAGCCCCAAGACTTCGCCAGTGTGTGGTCGAGAAGATGTTGGGCGATTCTGTTTCCAAAGGCAAGGTCATGGATGAGAGGGCCTTCGAGAAAGCGGTTGTGCTGATGAATGACATTCCTGGTGTCATCAGCGCCAAGGCGGCCCTTTCCTCCGGATTGTATTCCGGAACGAGCCAGATAGAGATGGCAGTGGTTGAAGGGCCCCTGGTGAAGGGAAGCTTGTCGGAAGACAACTATGGGAACCGTTATACGGGGATGTGGCGCACCAACGCCCAGGTATCGCTGAACGATCTGAGCGGATGCGGAGACCAGCTGAATTTTGCAGGCACCTATTCCGGTGATTTGAGGCAGGGAAGAGTCAACTACTCTTTCCCGATCTTTTACAGCGGCCTCAGAGGGCGGATCGGTTACAATGTCATGCATTACAAGATTGGCAAGGAGCTGTCGGCTTTAGGGTACGAAGGCGGGAGCCACGGATTCGATGTCGGGTTCGACTATCCGGTCATAAGGACCCGGAAAGCTATCATGGTCGCGTCGCTCGGGTATGCATACCAGGAGATGACAGATGATATACAAGACGTTACCTACCGTAAGAGGAGAACGAACGATGTGTCCGTTGGCCTGAAAGGGGAACGGTGGGATACGCTTCTTGGAAACTCGTACACCTCGTTCCGGGCTTTTGTGACGCTTGGCAGTCTTGAGCGCCCTGTTGACCTTTTGGGCCCAGAACTCGCTGATACCGGCGGTTTTTCGAGATTCAATTTCAGCCTGTCACATCTTCATCATCTCGGCGACCGGGCGACAGTGAACCTGGCGTGGACCGGGCAGCTTGCGCCACAGAACCTCGATACGAGCGAGCAGTTTTCACTGGGCGGCCCCTATGGCGTCAGGGCCTATCCGCTTGGCGAAGGATCGGGCGACCAGGGCCAGTTGATCAATCTTGACCTCCGTTACAACATACCGGTGGATTCACTTCATGGCAACATTCAGCTGTGCGGCTTCTACGATGCCGGTCAGACCCAGTTGCATCATGACCCGGATGGGCCGATCTATACGGCAACGGGAAAGAACACCTACTGGCTGCAGGGCGCAGGCGTTGGAATCAATTACAATTACTCTTCGAATTTCAGCGTCATGGCGAGCTGGGCGCATGTGATCGGCAAGAATCCCGGCAGGGACATCTACGGCAACAACTATGACGGCAAGGACGACCGGAGCCGTTTCTGGCTTCAGGCAGCGCTCTTTTTCTGAGTCACCGTTGGCCGCAAGGTGACGTGCGCTTTTGTAGTACAGACCTGTAGTGAAAATAATAGTGGAGCTGAAGTATTCGAGCTCATTAGGCTTGTCAAGAGATAGAACAATACGACAATGAACAAGGTATTCCGCATTATCTGGTCAGCGGTGAAAGACAAGTGGATCGTCGTGTCCGAAAAGAGTTCGGCAAAGGGCGCTCCTCTGTTCACCATAGGGGGTATTATAAGCCTCGCAGCATTAATGGCAATGTCATCGCCGGCAATGGCCCTCGATGCCGGAGCCTTGCCTACTGGCGGTCAGGTCGCGTCGGGTAGTGCGACTATCTCCACCAGCGGCACCCAAATGACGGTCAACCAGTCGAGCCAGCAGCTCATCGCCAACTGGAGCACCTTCAACATCGGTCAGGACGCTTCCGTGAATTTTGCGCAGCCGAATTCCACATCGGTTGCCCTCAACAGAATTGCTGACCAGAACCCCAGCCAGATTCTTGGCACGCTCACGGCGAACGGCAACCTGATGCTCGTGAACCGTGCAGGGGTGATGTTCGGCAAAACCGCGACGGTGAATGTCGGCGGTCTTATTGCTTCTTCGCTTGATATATCGGACAGCGATTTCCTTGCCGGAAACTACCGCTTTACCAATGCTGGCACGGCCGGTGCAGTGGTTAACGAAGGTTCGATTACGGCCAATGGCGGCGTGGTCGCCATGATAGCGCCGCAAGTCACCAACAACGGAACGATCAGTGCTTCCTCGGGCAGCGTAGCCATGATGGCCGGTGACCAGGTATCGGTTCAGTTCCTGGGTGACGGCATGATCAGCTACACCGTGGACAAGGGAACGATTGATGCCCTTGTTGAGAACAACAGCCTGATTCAGGCTGACGGCGGTCTGGTGGTGATGACTGCCAAGGCAGCTGATGCCCTGATGAAGTCGGTGGTCAACCAGACGGGTATCGTTCAGGCCACAGGCATGAAGGCAGATGGTGGCCGGATTATCCTCGATGCCGACGGTGGACAGGTCAACGTCTCCGGTACGCTGGATGCTTTGTCTGCGGCAGGCAACGGCGGATCGGTTGTTGTTACCGGTGACAATGTGCTGGTACAGAGTGGCGCGAACATTACCGCATCAGGTGCCACTGGCGGTGGCGAAGTGCTTGTTGGCGGTGGCTACCAGGGCAATAATGCCGATGTCCGGAATGCGCAGAATGTAACTGTTGAGTCGGGTTCGACGATCACCGCCGATGCAACCGATAACGGTAACGGCGGTACAGTGGTGCTGTGGTCTGAGCTGGCGACTGCTTTTGCAGGCAGCATTTCGGCTCAGGGTGGCCCGAACGGCGGAAACGGCGGATTTGCCGAGGTCAGCTCTAGGCAGTACCTCGACTACACTGGTTTTGCATCGTTGCTGGCTCCACAGGGGGACGTAGGCACTCTTTTGCTGGATCCTCACAGCATAGCTATTGTGGGCTCCGGGACGTCGACCCCTGCGGCCGATTATTCATATCTTACCGCTGGTGATCTTAATAGCCAGTTGGCGAGTGCAAATGTTACTCTTTCGGCGACCCAGGATATCAATTTTCTTTCCAATCTGACATACACGGGTGCCAATAATAGGACGTTGAATCTTTATGCTCCTACCATTGCATTGACCGGTGACGGAACGAATTTTACGATCAACTCCAGTACTGCTAACCTTAACCTTGTATTCGGTAACTCTACAGCGCAGAGAACGCTTCTGCTCGCCGACACATCGATCAACACGCATGGCGGCAATGTCACGTTCAACGGCAACGTCGGTGGTGACCACTCGCTGACCATAACTGCGGCGCAGACCACCTTCAATGATGGGGCTACAGGCGGATTTACTGGCAGTTACTGGGATGGAACCGTAAGTTATCAAACCAATCCCTACACATTTAGTTATAGTGGTGCTACGTATAATCATAGTACAATAACAATTAATTTTACTAATGCTACAGTTACTTCTAGTACTAAGGGGACAGTAAATTTCACCGTCAGTGATGGCGGTACATTTTACCCAGGCGATGTTACCTTTGAGGCTGGTCATTACATTGATTTGCCATTTGGAGGAGGAACAAATCCTACAGTAATAGGGCCGACGGGGACGCTTACGAAAGGCACCGGTCCTGGAAACGGTGATTATTACATTACAAGCAGTGGTTCCGGCTCGGAGAGTAGAATTGTATTCAATCAAGAATTCGTTGTATCAAGCATTAGCTATTACCAGAAAGACGCGAGGGCGCCTTACATTGATGGCAACTGGCTTGCTCCGATGCCCCATAATGTCGACTATACGGCACCAGTACTGACCTCGCTTACGGTTAACGGACCTACCAATATCACGGGGAACATTACGACCACTGAAGACCAGATGTATAATGGCAATGTGAGTATTGTTGGCAAAAATTCGGTGTTGACAGCCAGGGATGTTAAGATAAGCTCCGCGAGCTCCGTGGTTGATCTGAATACCTATAACCTTACTGTGAACAATACCGGCAATCTCAGCTTGATAGCCGGGCCGATCATCGACACCGGTTCGCTGACCAAGGACGGCACTGGTACGCTGACGCTGACGGGTAACAACACCTATACCGGCACGACCACGATTACGGATGGTACGCTGCAGGTCGGCAATGGAGGCACGACCGGTACATTGGGTACGGGCAACGTGACTGATAATTCCCATCTGGTGTTCGATCGTTCCAATGCTTCCAGCTATGCAGGAGTGATATCGGGATCGGGAGACGTGACCAAGAACGGAGCTGGCACGCTGACGCTGACGGGCAACAATACCTATAGCGGCCCCACCGCGATCAACGCCGGTACTCTTCAGGTCGGTAACAATGGTACAAGCGGTACGCTGGGAACCGGTCTTGTGACCGACAATGCGAACCTGCTGTTCTTGCGTTCCAACAGTTTTGATCTCAACACGGTGGCTGCTGGAGGAATCATCGGTACTGGTAATGTCACCTTGGCATCGACCGGAGGAGATGTCTCTATCACCGGCACTACGATCGCGATGTCTTCACCCGGAAGTACCATTACAGTCTTTTCCGGAACGCCGAATACTGCTGCGTTGATTGGGCAGATGTCAGGGCCTGGCGGTACCACGAAATACAAGGCCTATGGAGTCACGTATGCATCGAATCCCGCGATTCACACTGGCACGTACAACTTCTTCTATCGTTCCACGCCGACCTTGGGTATGGATCTTGCTGCTACGAAGGTCTATGATGGAGACGCGACTCTATCGGTTGGGGAGTTTACTACTTATGACATCACTGGCACAGATGGTGACGTTATTCCTTTGTCTGTTCTGACGTTCGATCACGGTTCGTACAATAGTCAGCATGTGGCGAGTGCAACCAGTATTACAGCCTACGTCAATTTTGATTCTTCTCCTTTCGCATCAAACGGCTGGGTAATATCGGGTTACAGCGCCAATCCATCTTATACTGGCACTGGCGCGATCACGCCGGCGACGCTGACCTTGACGGGCGTAGACCGCAACCTGACGTACAACGGTTCGGAGCAGACGAACTACGGTGCGAGCTACAGCGGCGAGCAGGGTTCGGACAGCTTCACGATTAGCGGTTATGCGAAGGCGACGCACGTCAGTGACGGCACAGTGTCGGACGACCTGACCCTGACCGGAGTAGGAGGAACCCAGCTTGGTGACTACACGGTTGAGCGGACGAACGGTTCGCTGACCATCGACCCGGCGACGCTGACGATTACGGCCAACGACCAGACGAAGCCTTACGGCGAGCTCTTTACGTTCAATGGAACTGAGTTCACTTTCGATGGTCTGGTTGGTAGCGACGAGATCTACAGCGTGAAGCTGGCGAGCCTTGGTGCACCGGTGGCGGCGCCAGCGGGTGATTACGTGATCACAGTCGGCGATGCGACGGGTAGCAACCAGTACATGTCGACTGACTACGACATCGATTACGTGCCCGGTACGATGACGGTTGAGCAGCAGCTTAATCCCTTTGATTTTATCGATCTGACTCCTCCTGGACCCGTTATTGTGCCGGAAAATGTCATTGGAGGCAAAGGCACGAATCCTCTGGTCAATACGACAGGTATGGATTTCGGCAGCTTCGCGGAACTGACCACAGGAAGTGCAGCTGAGCTTATTGCTGCAGGTGAAAGCACCGGCGGAACGCCTTTTGAGCAAAGTGGCGAGGTCAGGACGGTAGCGATGACCAACGAAGGTGAGGTTGCTCCATCGGAAATCACCACAGGAACCGCAGCAGAGCAGACTCATGCCCAGGTGATTGTCAAGCTGGTCAGAAATGCCGAGGCAGGCAAGCCGGGCTTGATCGATGTGCTTATTCCTGAAGAGATGCTTCGCAGTGGTTCAGGTATAACGTTTGAGCTGCCAAAAGAGGTGAAGGCTGCGTTGCTGAAAGGTAATGGACGTGAATCCGTGAAGTTGGCGAACGGTCATTCTCTTCCTGCATGGATGACCTACAACAGCGGAAATAAATCCTTTACCGCGATCAATCCGTCTTCAAATGCCTTCCCGTTGAAGGTCCTGATCACAGATTCTTCGATGCGTAGTTGGGTTGTTGACGTTATGGTGCGTTAACAGGGTGGTATGGACACCTGCGTTGTAATGAAGCTGTCCCGGTTTTGCCGGGACAGCTTTTTTTTGCCCACAGAGCCGGTACTGAACAGCCGATGATTTTGTTTTGGATAAAGGGGCCTGTTCGTTTTGGCAGCTTTCAAAGAAGGTAATTCTGAAGGTAGTTTTTTGCCGCACCGTTGTCGATGTTCTTCAGGCGACGGTACACGTCCATAGCTACCTGGCGATTTTTTTCGCTTGCGTAGTGCTTGCCCAGGCTGAGCAGTGCCTGAACATTGTTGGGGTCGCAGCGTAATGCCTCTTTGTATGCCTCTAAAGCTTTGTCTTTCTGATTGCTTTTCGAATATGCATCTCCGAGATTTTGCCATGCTGCGGGATTGTTCGGATTTGCTTTCGTGGCTTCAATGCACGTATTGATGCTCTCACCCGTGCGTCCGGTCAGACGATAGGTTTCGGCCAGGTTGTTTCGTGCAATATCATAATTGGGGTTGATTTGCAGCGCATGTCTGAAGGCATCGATCGATTGGTTGATGTCGCCAGCATCCCTGTAGGCTAATCCAAGGTTATTCCATATAACGGAGTTGTTGCTATTGATGCTGATCGCCTTGGTGAATGCCTGGATGGCCTCTTTCGCAGTTCCTTTTGTTTTCAGAGCTATTCCAAGATTGACCCATGCGGAGAGATAATCAGGCTTGATTTGTACCGCCTGCTGGAAAGATTCAACCGCCATCTCAAGGTCACCTTTCTTGAGGTACAGAATCCCTATGTTATGCCATGCCGATGCATTGTTCTGGTTGGTGAGAATCGCTTTTTTGTATGCTTCGATGGCTTCGAGTCTCATCCCGGCAACGACATAGGCAAAGCCGAGGTCGTTCCAGGCCTTGGAGTAATTCGGTTTAAGCTGTACCGCTGTCTGGAGCGCACTGATGGCACTGTGTGAGTCACCAATCTTGTTGTAGGCAATACCCGAGCAGTACCAGGCGTCACAGTTTTTTGGCTGTGCCTTGACCCACAGGTTGCATTGCCTGACCATGCCGGCCCAATCCCTGTTTTTTTCATAAGCGACTGTTTTGGCGAGCCATTCTGAGCATTGTCTCGTATTTCCCGCACCTGCGACTTGATGCTCGGAAGTTTCAAGCACCCATTCAACCGGAACTGCGAAATTCAGGCTCTGGCCGCTGGCCATATAAAACGTAGGAAGCCCCACCAGACGACCTTCTTCATCGAACAGACCGCCGCCGCTTGAACCGGGAGATATGGGAGTTGTCGTCTGGATATAGCGGCCGCCGTCAACAGCCCTGAATCCAGAAACGATTCCGTCGGAGAGCGTTTTCTCAAAGCCATCCGGCGCACCTATTGCATAGACCTTTTCTCCTACCTTGAGTTGACTGGCATGGCCGACTACGACGCATGGGGCGCTTAGCCCTTCGACGTCCAGGAGGCAAATGTCGCGTTCAGGATTGGAGTGGCTGGCTTTGGCCGCGAACTCCTTTCCGTTGAAGAGCACCGTGATTTTAGTTGCCCGGTTGACAACATGAAAATTGGTTGCGACTTGTCCATCAGGCATGACAACGCCACTGCCAAGTTGTTGCCTGATGCCTTTGTTGTCGTAATTGTAGACGACGACGACGCTTTTGGATGCCTGCGCGAAAATCTCGCTTGCCGGTTTGGCGTAAAGTGGGCCGGAAAATGCTTGGCTTGCGAACACCAACAAAAGTAGGACAAGTGCCCGAAGAAGATGTTTGATCACAGCCGTTCGTGTTAAAGGTTTTTCCGAAATACAAAAAGCACATTCAGCATCGATGGGCGGTATCCTGAGTTGAAATCCATGGTCGTATCGTAATACATGAGCCCGCTTGTAGAAGTGCTTATACATTTCATTCTGATATAGTATAAGTGAAATTATGATGTTTACAAAATAAAATTCACCTCGTCATATATTCGTAACACGATATATTGCAAATGTTTATGGTATTGAAGTATATATATGATATGAATTATTTTTCCTGCTTCGGTAGCTTGATATATGCCGGGATATAGGAGGGTATAGAGGGGTTTTGCTGGATTAAAGAGCTGTAAGTTCTTTGCTGTAAGGAGTAATGAGCTTTAAAAATAAAACCGCTTCAGTTGAAAAGTTTTTGGTGCTGTTGCGTGGGAAAAATCGGGGAAGAAAGAGGGAAAAAATTTTGTCGATCAGTTCAATTTGATCGTTCGAAGGGATTTTTCAGGTCTAGATTGTTGTGGGAGGAGCCTGTTTTTCGATTTCAGAGTAAAGATAAAATGCCTTGTTGGATCACCGGACTCGTGCATTGGTGGGTGTTGAAATTCTTGTTGCCACCAAACTGAAGGGCGGGGAAATGTGAAGAGTAAAGCAGGCGGGGGCGTTTCAGAAGCATTCTTGTTTGGCAGCACCCGGTCACCCGTCGCCAGGACAGGTAACCGGGGTGTTAGTAATGCAAATGATTAGCCGGTTACGATGTCCGGTGAAACATTCTCCCCATCCATGCAAAAGGACTTTCTACCGTTTTTTTTCTGACCGGAAGCCCTTCGCGCTCCCAGCGGATGATGCCGTTTTGAAGGTTGTGCACGTTTTTGTGCCCGTGGTTCACAAGCATTCTCGAAGCCGTGCTGCTGCGGTTGCCGCTATGGCAGGCGATGATGACTTTGCGATTGGCAGGGATTTCATGAAGCCGATTATGGAAGCTGCTCATGGGCACCGACATGAAGTCTGATACGTCGAACGCTTTTCTTTCGATTTCACGTGTTTCGCGCACATCGACCAGTAGTGCACCTTTTCTGATCATTGACAACGCTACCGAAGGCGTAACCTCTTTGACGCTATTTCTGTTTTCCTTGCTCATAGGTGATTTTTGTCTTTAACTGCTTTAAAGAAAGATTTTTACAAAAGCTGACGGCATGAGCTTGTTTCCGCATGTATTCTGTAAAAAATCTTCAGGGACTTTATTTCCCGACATTCTGCCGAGGGCTGTTTTTAGCCATTTTGCGACGCCGGTCTCTTCCGGGCAAGATATTACGAAATATCGGGGAAGAACAATGGATGAAGCTTGCGGACAAGGCGGGAGTTCGCCGGTCAAAAACAAAAGAAGCCCACCTGTCAGGGGGCCTTTTGTTTTTGCAGCGGAGAGGGTGGGATTCGAACCCACGGTACACTTGCGCGCACAACGGTTTTCGAGACCGCCCGATTCAACCACTCTCGCACCTCTCCGTGTTATAATGCAACCACTTAGTGATTTTTCTCTCCCATTTCCTGATCAATATGTTCAGTAAGCCGCATCTTTGATCATTCTCGCATCACTAGGGATTGTGATTATAAGCATTAGCAGGTATTTTACCAAGAAGTATCTGGTTCAAGGGCTTCGCCATCCTCAAGAAAATGCCGCATCTCCGACACGCTATCAGCTATGGAATACGCGAAATCAGTATTCGTATAGGTATCGTTGAACAAATTACCGGAGCGCATGTCGATTCTGGCATCGTTGGGGTTTATAGCAGTTAAAATGGGTTTCCGGAGATGCAGGTCGCTCCTGAAAAATAGCAGGAGTCGAAGGAGAATGAAGACGCTGTCTTTTTGTGGCTGATAAGGTGACGGTATAGGGGGGAAATAGGCTCACGAAAAGCCGTGCGTGATGGGGGAGAACTGATGGTAAGATGAAATAGGGCCAAAAAGAATTGACGGCATCAAAAGGTTTGATGCCGTCAATTCAGTAGTCAAAGCAGGTTAGAGGTTGTAGCGCATTCCAAGGAGGATTTTGCTGCCTCCAAATGAGAGCTTTGTATTATTTCCCAAATCAAGGTCTCCCGTTTTGAAATAACGGTAGCCCAAGTCAAGAGCTACATTATTCGTTATCTTGATACCTAAACCAGCTCCAAGTTGCCAGGCAAATACGGTCTTGTCGTATGAACTATCATACTCGACCCCATCAACTTTGAACGAAGTTCCCATATCCACAAACGCTGCTCCGAGACCTCCCATCAGATAGGGAGAGAGTATCCCTTTCATGTCATAATCAGCATAAACATTATACATTACCGTAAGTGCTGATGCCGTGACTGTGAGATCTTCGTAATTATCGATTTCACCCAATTGCTCAACGATGTCTGAACCTAATACCTTATCGACATCACTGGATTGATAGCCAACGGCGATTTCTCCACGGAACACACCTGTTTTTTCGCCAAACGCGCCCTCCAGAGCATATCCTCGCTTGTACTCAACAGCATTTTTGATCGATGTCTCAGTATCCGAAACCTTCGCGTCACTATTACTCATAAGGTTCAGGCCACCTGAAAGGCTGATATATAAAGGATCCGCTGTAGCTGTTATAGCTGGTGCCGATAGCATTGCTGCAGTTATAGTGGCAATTGCGTATTTCTTCATTTTACACTTGGTTGTGTTTGGTGGATTTCATCTGTAATGAGTGATATCCTGATTTTTTACGTTACCAGCCGGTATAAATTCTTCTCTTCTGATTGAAATGTACATAATGGTGCACAAATAGCGAAATGGTGACGAATAACCCCATCAAACCTGCCATTGTCCCAGGTTTTTGTCATGTGATTCCGGTATGACAGAAGATTGGATGTTGTAACGGCTTATTCTCCTTCTGGCGGCAATGTGATCGAGTAGTCTGATGCTGATGGTTTCGGGGCGCAGCATAAAACTTTGAACAATAGTTCAGGGGAAGACGCGTTATTGTTGGCTTGATGCGGAACGAGGAACAGGATGATAACGTAAGCGTTAATGAGAATCACTTTCCTGAATAGATCTGCGAGAGTAAAAGGCGTTGATATAAATTTGTCCTGAATTTGAACAATCGAGCAAGCGTTGCGGCACAAATTCTACAACAGTGAAAGAGAGGGCATTGAAAGGGGTTTTAATAAACAAAAAAGCCTCCACATGTGGAGGCTTTTTGTATGGAGCGGGAAACGAGACTCGAACTCGCGACCCCAACCTTGGCAAGGTTGTGCTCTACCAGCTGAGCTATTCCCGCATCTGGTCAAGTGGGCTAAGTATAGGGAAAAATCCTTTTTCGTGCAACAGGTCGGTGAATTTTTTGTGACCGGCCGAGGGCTGTCGAAGAACGCATTCGCCAAAGACAAACCGGGTCGGTATTCGATTGTCATTCTGAACGAAGTGAAGAATCCTGTTTGGCGGAGCGTCTCGATAATCAGCAATTATGCAATGTTTTACAAGGCCGCTCAGGATTCTTCGCCCGACTGCGTCGGACTCAGAATGACAGAAGGAAGGAGCCGAGCTGCTCATCAGTCCCGGCTGGCCCGAAAGCAAAAAAGCCTCCGAAACTGGAGGCTTTTTGTATGGAGCGGGAAACGAGACTCGAACTCGCGACCCCAACCTTGGCAAGGTTGTGCTCTACCAGCTGAGCTATTCCCGCATCTGGTTAAGTGGGCTCAATGTAGGGAAAAGGCGATTTCTGCGCAACAGAAATGTGAAAATTTTTTTGACCGGTAAGATTTCCTCCTGTGCCACCCGATGCCGGGCAGCCGCGAAGGCTGCCCCTGCTGTTCATCCTTACAGCTTCAGCTCCTGCATGATGGTACCCATGTCTTTGTCGCCCCGGCCAGAGAGGTTGACCACGATGATCGACTCTTTTGGCATTTCGGCGGCTCGTTTCATCGCATAATGCACGGCGTGAGCCGATTCGAGGGCGCAGATGATGCCTTCGGTTTTGGCCAGAGCGTCAAGCGCCGCGAGGGCTTCCTTGTCTGTCGTCGAGGTATAGCAGACCAGGCCGAGCTTCTGCAAATAGCAGTGCTCCGGGCCGACGCCGGGGTAGTCGAGTCCCGCCGAAATCGAGTGCGCCTCCTGAACCAGGCCGTGCTCATCCTGCAAGAGCTTCATCATCGAGCCGTGCAATACACCTATTTCGCCCTTGGAGAGCGAGGCGGCGTGCTTGCCTTCGAGTCCCTCTCCGGCGGCTTCGACGCCGATCAGTTCGACCTCTTTGGCATCCGGCAAAAACTCGTAGAACATGCCGATGGCGTTGCTGCCGCCGCCGACGCAGGCCACGACCACATCGGGCAAGCGCCCGGCCTGATCGAGCACCTGCTGGCGGGTTTCACGCCCGATGACCGACTGGAAGTCGCGTACCATCATCGGGTACGGGTGCATTCCGATAACCGAGCCGACGATGTAGAAGGTCTCTTCGGGATTGTTCATCCAGTCGCGGATTGCCTCGCTGGTGGCGTCCTTCAGCGTTCTGCTGCCTGCCGTGACCGGGCGCACCTCTGTGCCGAGCAGCTTCATGCGCGCCACGTTGGGAGCCTGGCGGCGGATGTCCTCTTCGCCCATATAGACGATGCAGTCGAGACCGAAGAGCGCGCAGACGGTGGCCGTCGCCACGCCGTGCTGGCCCGCGCCGGTTTCGGCGATGATGCGCTTTTTGCCCATGCGTTTGGCGAGCAACACCTGGCCGAGGGCGTTGTTGATCTTGTGCGCGCCGGTGTGGCAGAGGTCTTCGCGCTTGAGCCAGATCTGGGCGCCGCCCTGCTGCTCGCTGAGCCGTGCTGCGTGATAGAGCGGCGTCGGGCGGCCAACGTAGTGGCGAAGCAGGTTGTCGAATGTCTGGCGGAACTCCGGATCATTTTTCGCCTTGAGGTACTCCTCTTCGAGATCGGCGGCGTTTTTGACCAGGGTTTCGGGAATGAATTTGCCTCCGAAGGTGCCGAAGTGGCCGAATTCATCGGGTGCGGAGTAGATAACCTTCTGCTTCATAAAGCGTTACAAAGTGTTATAGATGGCGTTGCCGTTCTGTCGCGAGCTAAAGGGCGGCGACTTCCTGTAGCTGTTGTGAATCTTTTGCCTGTTGCCGGATGCCGGTGCAGGGTATTTGTTACAAAATATAGAAACCTTTCGGTCAATTATCCATTTCCGGTGGCGATTCTGTTCTCGCTTCTGTGGCTTGAGTTGTTCCGGCAGCTATCGATTAAGGTGAAAGGTTTCATATATTCATGTTCTGTTTTGGTTGAATCAAGTTCTCATCGCCCCGTAACCCAGCCTGATTTGCCCGTGAAACTCACCAAGTCAATCAAACTTCTGACTCTGTTGCTCCTCGTTCAGTCTTTCGAGGGGCTTGTGCCATTACGGGCGGGCGAAAGTGCGTCAAAACCGCAAAAAACCAATGGAGCCGCTCCGGCTGACAGTCTGGCGAAGAGGTCAGACGATCTTGACTCGACTGTTGTGTACACGGCGCGGGATTCGCTGATCTACAACATCAGCAAGCGCACCTCCGACCTGTTCGGCAAGGCGAAAGTCAATTACAAGGACAGCCGGATCGAAGGCCCCAGAATCACCATCGAACAGGCAACGTCCACCGCGCACACCAGTGCTTCGCGTGACTCCCTTGGCCATCCTGTTGAGCTGCCCGTTTACACAGACAAGGGGGGCTCGTTCACTGCCGAAACGATAGCCTACAACTACAAAACCAGAATCGGCACGGCGTCGGATGTATCATCGAAGGATGAACAGGGAATCTATTCGGGCAAGGATGTCAAACGCATGCCCACCGGAGAGGTTTATATCGAAGATGGCATTTACACCACCTGCGATCTCGAAGAACCGCACTACTGGTTTGCCGGCAAGCATATGAAAATCATTCCGGACGACCGCCTGATTTCCCGTCCGTTCGTCATGTACATTCATCCGGAAATCTTCAACAAGCGGCTTCCGGTGTTGCCGGTCATGTATTTGCCCTACATGTCGGCGCCGATCTCGAACAAGCGGGCATCAGGCTTTCTGTTCCCCAGAATCGGCAATAGCGGCGATCTTGGCACCGTCCTGTCGAATCTCGGTTATTTCTGGGCCGTCAACGACTATGCTGATCTCAGGCTTGAAGGTGACGTTTCGTTCAGCGGCAGCTGGCGGCTTGGCGAACGGTTCCGGTATAAAAATGGCGATCTCTACAATGGCATGGTCGAGGGGGAGTACGAAAAATTAATTCTGAACAGCCCGGGTGATTCCGATTACGCCCGCTATATCAACCGGTATTTACGGATTATTCACCATCAGCAGTTCGATCCGACCGCAAAGCTCGATGTCAACCTGCAGTTTATGGGTGGAGACCGTTATTACGACAACTCGTCGATCGATTTTGAAACGCTCGTCGCCGAGCAGGCGACCTCGTACGCCTCATTTTCAAAATCCTGGGATGAAGGCAACCGGGTGCTGATTGCCGGGTATCAAAGTGTGGACAATCTCTCGACCGATGCTTTGACGCAAACCGTTACGGCTTCTCTCTACCAGAACCGCATCTATCCCTTCCGCCCAGGGCTCGCCTCATCGCCAACGGACTGGCGTTCGCGCTTTTTCGTGCAGCCGAACCTCTCGGGCAGTGGTCAGTTTGAGGATGCCGGAGGGATCAAAACCAATTTGTACGCGGGCAATACAGGGCTGGAATTGGGGTATCTGCAAGATTTCTCTCCCGGATACCGGGCGCTGTTTACGCAGGGGCTCAACATGCAGGCTCTTCGTAAAACAATAACCGGGGAGGATGACCTGAACGCCACCAGTGTGCAGCTTCCTTTCAAGATCCAGTCCACGCTGTTCAAGTACCTGCATCTGACTCCGGCACTGACCTTTACCCAGTACCGCGTCAACAGCACGGTCAACAAGTATTACGACACCACCGCTGGCGAAGTGGTGACGCAAACCATCAACGATTCCGACAGTTACGCCACGACGGTCTTTTCGCTCGATGCCCAGACCCGGCTCTACGGGGTAATGAAAACCGGTTTTCTGGACAAGCTTGTCGGGCTCAGCGCCATTCGTCACACCTTCATTCCGACCATCTCTTTTATCTATAATCCCGATTACACGGGAAGCGGCTATAATATTTACGACTCCTATTACGATCCGGTGCAACTGAAAAATGTGCAGTACAACCGGTTCGGGGAGTCGCTCTACTCCGACGTGTCTGAAAAGCGGACGTTTGTCGGCATCAGCCTCCAGAACCTTTTTCATGGCAAGTTCCGGAGCAAAGAGGTGTCGAACGAAGATGGCAGTCAAGCCGGAGCTGGCTACAAAACGGCGCAACTACTCTCCCTGACGGCCTCGTCCGGGTACAATTTCGCCGCCGACTCGTTTCCCATTGCGCCTCTGGTGCTGACGGCGTCGAGCAACGCCTTCTCGCCCGCGCTGATGTTCAGTGCCGGGGCGACCTATGACTTCTATACCTACGATCCGGCAACCGGCGACCGGGTGGACAAGCTTGCCATGGACGATGGCAAGGGCCTGCTCCGCTTCGTCAACGGGTTCCTCAACATGAGCGTGAGCGTGAGCGGCAACCTGCACACCTCGTATGCCTCCCATGATGAAAGGGATGGCGAGACGTCACTTGTCCGGGAGAAGGCGTTGCCGGTCGAGCAGGCGATCTACAAGGAGCGGTTCAATAGCGATGAACGGACCAAATTCAGTGCATCGTTACCCTGGTCGCTACGCATGTCGCTTTACCTGATCAGCGACAAGAGTGACCCGCTTGATCCCTCCTCTACCGCGCTGCTCAACACCGCGGCCCGGCTCTCTCTTTCGAGAAACTGGCAGGTTGGCCTCAATACCGGCTACGATCTCAGGAACAGCGAATTCGTCTATCCCGCGCTTATGCTCTACAGGGATTTGCACGATTTCCGGTTCAGCGCCCAGTGGGTCCCATCGGGGGAGCACAAAGGCTATCTGTTGCAGATCGCCATGAAACCGGCCAACCTCAAGTACCTGAAGCTGAAGGCGGGGAGCGGCAATATCGTTCAGTCTCTGGAGTAGGCTGGGGCAGTATCAGCTACAGAACGCTGTTGTTACTCCAGCCGCTGGAGAAGCTGCGCGAGGCGGTTGTTGAATGTCTCGTGCGCATCGTGATGGATGCAGTGACCGGCTTTCGGGATGATGTATGCGCCAGCCTGGGGGAGCAGTTCCTGAAACTCCGGAATGATCTTGTGCGGCGGCAGGGCGGTGTCCTCCGCTCCCCACAGCAGCCATGCATCGCCCTTGTAGTTGCAGGGCTTGAGGCCGTCGAGCATGAAGTCGTGCGGGCGTTTGGAGGGAGAGAGGTAGGAGAAGATCGCCCCGCGATCCTGCAACGGGCGTGAGAACTGGTTGATCAGGTTCAGATCGACCTTTTTCTGGTTGTAGTAGGTGGGGGTAAGGCTCTGGCTGACGCCGACGGGATTGGCGAAAGCTGCGAAGAGCATTTCGCCGATCAGGGGCGAACCGACCAGACCGAAAAAGATCTTGGCGACGCCGTCCATGCTGTCGCCGTACAGGCCGGAGGGATTGGCCAGCACGAGCGCCCGGACGCTGTCCGGATTGTGATGCGCATAGATGATGCTGCTGGCTGCGCCCATCGAGTGACCCACAAGAATGATCTTTTCCAGCTTTTTCAGATGCATGAACGCCTTGATCTGCGCCGCGAAGAGTGCCAGGCTGTAGCGCACGTTGGGCTTGCCGGACTGGCCGAAGCCGATCAGGTCCATGGCGTAGATTCTGTACCGGTCGTCGAAAGAGGGGATGTTGTCGTTCCAGTGCTCGATCATGCCGCCGTAGCCATGGACAAAAAGCAGTGGTGTAAAGGGGGAATCAGGCGGGCCGTGCTCCCGATAGCGGATTTTCGCTTCAAGCTCTTCGGAGAGCTGCCAGATAAACCAGCGATCTTGCGATTGAGTTTTCATGCGTCGTATCAGGACATGGCCGGACAATGGCTGTTGGTGGATATTATTTCATAAAATATATCGGCAGCCCGAAAGAATAAAGGTAGATCGGGAATTTCCTGAAACAGGTGCGGGTTTATCCTGTTTTGCCATCACTCTTTTTTTCGTTTATGCTTCAAGTATCCAGAAAGTTTGAATACGGCCTGCACGCCGTCACCTATCTCGCCATGAAAGGCCCGGAGCGGGTTGTGACGGTCAAGGAGCTGGCCGCTGAAATCGGCTTTTCCCAGGTTTTTCTTGCCAAGGCGATGCAGAGCCTGAACAAGGCGGGCATCACCAGGTCGGTGCAGGGGGTCAAGGGCGGTTACACGCTGGCGCGCCAACCGGAAGAGATCACGATCGGCGACATCGGCGTTGCCATCGAGGGGGAGCCGCATCTGATGCGCTGCTCTCAGGAGAATTGCCAGTGCGAGATCGAATCGAACTGCACGCACAAAGGTTACATGCTCAATCTCCAGAAAAGAATCCATGACCTTCTGGCCGAAACGACCGTGGCTGTGTTGCTTGAGAGGTACCTTTGAAAATTCAGTAATCGCGCAATTTTTCAGCTTCCTGTTCCGCCAAACCGGGATTGTTTCGTTTATTGTTTGACAGCCGCGAGTATTGCCGGTGAGCTCGCCGGTGTTCGGCCATGTTATCTGATCCCCGGTTATCCGTTTACAGCAAGTTATCAACGCTTTTCATGTCATCCACCGAGCGCCCCAACGCACAACCTCCGGAAACGAATATAATATCCAGTCCGGATGACGGACATGAAACCCGCCTGCCGGACATCGTGCTTGGCGGCGTTTCGACACACAACCTCAAGCATGTCACCGTTCGCATTCCCCGCAACCGGTTCGTGGTTCTGACCGGCCTGAGCGGTTCCGGCAAGTCGAGCCTTGCCTTTGACACGCTTTACGCCGAGGGGCACCGGCGCTACGTCGAGTCGCTTTCGGCTTACGTTCGCCAGTTTCTCGAACGGATGCCCAAACCCGAGATCGAGACGGTCGAGGGGATCGCGCCCGCCATTGCCATCGAGCAGAAGGCGATTCCGAAAAATCCCCGCTCGACGGTTGGTACCGTCTCTGAAATTTACGACTACCTGCGGCTGCTCTATGCGCGTATCGGAAAAATCTATTCACGCGACAACGGTGAGCTGGTCCTGAAGCACACGCCCGAGGATGTGAGCTTGCAGGCGCGGTTTTTCGAGGATGGCATGCGCTTCTACGTCGGCTATCCCTTTCCGAGCCACCATGATGAGCGCCATCACGACCGCACGGTGGCCGACGAGCTGAAGAACCTGCTCAAGAAAGGCTTTTTCCGCCTGCTGAAAGGGGAGAGTGTCATCGATATTTCCGGCGACAAGGAGCGCACCGGGGTGGAGATGATGAAGCGCGCCGAGCTGTCGGAGCTGCTGGTGCTGGTGGATCGCTTCGTCGCCAAAAAGGACGAGAAGGTTTACAGTCGCGTCGCCCAGGCTGCCGAAAGCTGCTTCGCCGAGTCGGGCGGTCAGGCGGTCATCCGCGTGGCGGGCGGCAAGGAGTTCCGCTTCAGCGACCGGCTGGAGCTGAACGGTGTTACCTATCAGGAGCCGTCGCCGCAGCTTTTCGCCTTCAACTCTCCCATCGGGGCCTGCACGTCCTGCCAGGGCTTCGGACGCATCGCCGGGATCGACGAGGATGCGGTGGTGCCGGACAAGTCGCTCTCGCTGAAGGAGGGGGCGATTTCGTGCTGGAACTCTGAAAAGTATTCGTGGTACCGCAAGCAGTTGCTCAAGATCGCGCCGGAGGTGGGTATTCCGGTTGATGTGCCCTACGAAAAACTTGGCCGCGTACATCGCGAGATGCTCTGGAAGGGGATTCCCGAGCGGAGCTTCAAGGGTTTGTGGCCCTTTTTCGAAGAGATCGAGAAGGACGCGGGCTACAAGGTGCATTACCGTGTTTTCCTCAGCCGCTACCGGGGTTACGCAATCTGCCCGGAGTGCGAGGGCGCGCGGCTCAATCCCGACGCCTTGCAGGTGCGGGTTTCTGGCAAAAACATCGGTGAAGTCGTTCGGATGACGATCGCCGACGCGCAGGCTTTTTTCGCGAGCCTCGACATTTCGCCCTTCGATCGCTCCGTGGCCGACTCGGTGCTGCGAGAGATCGACAAGCGTATCGGCTACCTGATGGATGTCGGCCTCGACTACCTGACGCTCGACCGCCTGACCCACACGCTCTCCGGCGGCGAGTTCCAGCGCATCAACCTCTCGACCTCGCTCGGCTCGCCGCTGGTGGGTGCGATCTACATTCTCGACGAGCCGAGCATCGGCCTGCACCAGAGCGACTCGGCGCGGCTCGTGGCGCTGCTCAAGCGGCTGCGCGACCTCGGCAACACGGTGGTGGTGGTCGAGCACGACCGCGAGATCATCGAGGCCGCCGACGAAGTGATCGACCTCGGCCCGCGCGCTGGGCGGCTCGGCGGCGAGGTGGTCTTCCACGGTCCGCCGTCGGCAATGGCCGGGGCGGAGGGGTCGCTGACCGCCGACTACCTTAGCGGCCGCAAGCAGATCGCCGTGCCCGCGGAGCGGCGCAAGCCGGACTTTTCGCGCTGCATCGAAATTACCGGAGCGATGCAGAACAATCTGCGCAACATCGACGTCAGGTTTCCGCTTGGCGTCATGACCTGCATCACCGGCGTGAGCGGCTCGGGCAAATCGACGCTGGTGAACGACATTCTCAAGCTCGGCATCATCCGCGCCAAGGAGGGATCGCGGGAGAAGGTGGGCACGCACCGCGCCATTTCGGGCATCGAGCTGATCGAAAAGGTGGAGCATGTCGATCAGTCGCCCATCGGCAAGTCGAGCCGCAGCAACCCGGCGACCTACCTCAAGATTTTCGACGACATCCGCCAGCTCTTTGCCGCGACCCGCGAAAGCAAGTCGCGCGGCTGGAAGCCGGGCTACTTCTCGTTCAACATCCCCGGCGGGCGCTGCGAAACCTGCGCGGGCGAAGGTACGGTCAAGATCGAGATGCAGTTTCTGGCCGACATCGAGGCGGTGTGCGAGGAGTGTGAGGGCAAGCGCTACAAGGCTTCGACGCTTGAGGTGAAATACAACGGACTCTCCATCTCCGAGGTGCTCGACCTGACCGTCGAGGAGGCGATCAGCTTTTTCGGGCCGGAGAAGTCGATCCAGAAAAAACTTCAGGTGTTGCAGGAGGTGGGACTCGAATACATCCGCCTCGGCCAGTCATCGAGCACCCTTTCCGGCGGCGAGGCGCAGCGGCTCAAACTCGCCAGCTTCATCTCGCGCTCGGACGTGAGCAATACGCTTTTCATCTTCGATGAACCCACCACCGGCCTGCACTTCGACGACATCTCCAAGCTCGTGCGCTGCTTCGAGGAGCTGATGGCGCGCGGCAACACGCTGGTCATCATCGAGCACAACCCCGATATCATCAAGCAGGCCGACTGGATCATCGACCTCGGCCCCGGCGCAGGTGTGCGTGGCGGCGACATTGTTGCTGTGGGTACGCCGGAGGAGATTGCCGCTTGCGAGCATTCACTTACCGGCAAGCATTTGCGGGGGTATTTGTGATCTGGGAACAGTTCAGCATTTCGCATCACTCTTCTTTCCTATAGGAGCTGTAGAAAAAAAGCCTGAAGAAAAAGAAACTGCTCAAATATTCATCTTCAGCGGATCATCTTCAAGCGCGCCGCCGTGGAGGCGGATGTGTGGGTAGTGTGATTCGGTGCGTTCCGTCCAGGCGCTGCCGCCCTCTTCGAGAATTGATTCGTTTTTTTCGACCGACACCCGGTTTGATGCGAGCGCTACGATTTCGGAGAGGATTTCATGGTTGACCCTGTCAGCCTCGGTCGCGACGTCATCCCTGATTTTCGAGGAGAGGCTTGCCAGTTTTTCCAGCGTGACCTTGCCAATGGCGCCGAGCGTTTCGGGATTTCTTTTGTTACGATCATCTGAAGTCATATCAAAGGCTCTGGTTTCAGGGTTTCGAGGTGTTTCAGGATAAAAAAATATTTGCGCCCCGGAAATCTTTTTTTTATAATTATCCCCGTATTAGCACTCTCCTTTGTTGAGTGCTAATGGCAACTGAACCTCGCGTTCAGGCAGTTTCTGATTACAAAAGACGATCTATTAACCAAATCAAACGAGAAAGAAGACAATGAACTTGAAACCATTAGCTGATCGAGTTATTGTTAAGCCCGCTCCTGCCGAAGAGAAAACCAAGGGTGGTCTCTACATTCCCGATACCGGCAAAGAGAAGCCGATGTACGGTGAAGTCATCGCCGTTGGTCCGGGCAAGGTTTCCGATGCTGGCCAGGTTGTTACCATGCAGGTGAACGCTGGCGACAAGGTCCTTTACGGCAAGTACTCCGGCACCGAAGTCCAGGTCGAGGGCGAGGATTACCTGATCATGCGCGAGTCCGATATCTTCGCGATTCTTGGCTGACCAATTCACAAACAGTTTTTTTTTAAATCCTTAAGGAGGAACGCTTTACAATGACTGCTAAAGATATTCTCTTTGACGCCGAGGCGAGGACCAAACTCAAGGTTGGCGTCGATAAACTTGCCAATGCCGTAAAAGTGACCCTTGGCCCAGCCGGTCGCAACGTGCTCATCGACAAAAAATTCGGTGCTCCGACCTCCACCAAGGACGGCGTGACTGTTGCAAAAGAGATCGAACTTGTCGATCCGGTTGAGAACATGGGCGCCCAGATGGTTCGCGAAGTGGCTTCCAAGACCAGCGATGTCGCTGGCGACGGCACCACCACAGCTACCGTGCTCGCCCAGGCCATCTACCGCGAAGGTCTGAAGAACGTCACCGCCGGTGCCCGCCCGATCGACCTGAAGCGTGGTATCGACCGCGCCGTGAAAGAGGTTGTCGCCGAGCTGCGCAACATCAGCCGCTCCATCTCCGGCAAGAAAGAGATCGCCCAGGTTGGCACCATTTCGGCCAACAACGATCCGGAAATCGGTGAGCTGATCGCCGAGGCGATGGACAAGGTCGGCAAGGACGGCGTCATCACCGTCGAAGAGGCAAAGGGCATGGAGACCGAGCTGAAGGTTGTCGAAGGTATGCAGTTTGACCGCGGCTACCTCTCTCCCTACTTCGTGACCAACCCCGAGACCATGGAAGCCGAGCTTGACGAGGCGCTGATCCTGATCTACGACAAGAAGATCAGCAACATGAAAGAGCTGCTTCCGATCCTCGAAAAAGCCGCACAGTCCGGCCGTCCGCTGCTCATCATCGCCGAGGACATCGAGGGTGAAGCGCTGGCCACCCTTGTGGTCAACAAGCTCCGTGGCACCCTGAAAGTCGCCGCCGTCAAGGCTCCTGGCTTCGGTGACCGCCGTAAGGCCATGCTCGAAGACATCTCCATCCTCACCGGTGGCACCGTTATCTCCGAGGAGAAGGGCTACAAGCTCGAAAACGCCACCATGGCCTATCTCGGCCAGGCGGCTCGCATCACCATCGACAAGGACAACACCACCATCGTCGAAGGCCGCGGCAAGCAGGAAGAGATCAAGGCCCGCATCGCCGAGATCAAGGGCCAGATCGACAAATCGACCTCCGAGTACGACACCGAGAAGCTCCAGGAGCGCCTCGCCAAACTCTCCGGCGGCGTGGCTGTGCTCAACATCGGTGCATCGACCGAAGTCGAGATGAAAGAGAAGAAAGCCCGCGTCGAGGATGCACTGCACGCAACCCGCGCAGCCGTTCAGGAAGGCATCGTGGTTGGCGGTGGCGTTGCGCTCATCCGCGCAGCCAAAGGTCTTGCCAACGCTGTTGCCGACAACGAAGACCAGAAGACCGGTATTGAGATCATCCGCCGTGCGCTCGAAGAGCCGCTCCGCCAGATCGTTGCCAACACCGGCACGACCGATGGCGCCGTTGTTCTCGAGAAGGTGAAAAACGCTGAAGGCGATCAGGGCTTCAACGCTCGCACCGAGCAGTACGAGAACCTCGTCGAGGCTGGCGTTGTTGATCCGACCAAGGTGACCCGCAGCGCGCTCGAGAACGCCGCTTCGGTTGCCAGCATCCTGCTTACCACGGAAGCTGCAATCACCGACGTCAAGGAAGACAAGGCTGATATGCCTGCAATGCCTCCGGGTGGCATGGGCGGCATGGGCGGCATGTACTGATCACCGATTGTTCATGACAACAAAAAAGGCCTGCGAAAGCGGGCCTTTTTTGTTGTTTACTAATAGATAGAAAATAGGGTTGTTTAAAACATTTAATCAATGTGAGTTATATGTTAGTATGGCGTAAAAGTTTATTGAGCTCACTTTTTTTTAATACTTGTTGTGTATCAGGGAACTGAATAAGATTTAGGCTTTGTTGAACGTATCGCATCTCATATTGTTTTAAACCACTACTAACAGGCTCACATTATGAACACGAAATCAATTGTTGTTCTCTTGTTGCTTGCCCTGTTTTCCCTGCGGGCTTATGCGGCGGAAAACCGTTATGAAGAGGTGCGCTTTGCACGCGGAACCAGCAGCACCACCATCAGGTCATCGGTAACGGGCTACGACACCGTCAACTACACGGTCGATGCAATGGCCGGACAGAACATGACCGTAAGCCTGCAAAGCAACATTAATGCCAACTACTTCAACATCTATGCTCCCGGCAAAGGGCCTGGAGGCGAGGCAATGTTTATCGGTGAGATCAAAGGCAACCGTTACTCCGGAAAGCTGCCGGCAACGGGCAGGTACACCATTCAGGTTTACCTGATGCGAAGCGTCGCGCGCCGGAACGTACGGGCAAACTTCACGCTGAACGTTGCGGTATCCGGCAGAGGGGGTTCAGCAATGGCTCCTGCCACAGGAGCGGGGGTAGAATGGCCACGTCAGTATGATGCCTCTGGTGACGTTGTCTGCTCCGCGCATGATGGTGGCGGTAAATTGCGCTGTGATTTCCGTGTTAAGAGGAGTCGTTTCGGGCGTGGTGAAGCGACGATCTGGCTCAGAAAGCCAGCTTCAGGCGGTGCTATCCGTGTTCTCTATTTCAACAACGGTAGATTCACAACCGACGAGGATATACCCGTTCGTCAGCAGAAATTCAACGATACATGGAGGGTTTCAGTTGGGGAAAATGAGATGTACTTCATTCCCGATGCGCTCATCTATGGAGGCTGATATTTGACTTTTAATCTCTATGACTCAAATTCACCGCTGCTTGTAGTAGAGTTTTTTATCTATAACAGATCTATTCTCCGGTTCTCTGACAAAACTGATTGACTTGATCCGTGAACATGGCGCGATATCTTTTGACGGGGGATCGCGCCATTTCATTGACAAATGCTTCGGTAAACAGTGAAATGAATGACAGGATGTCAAGTCTTGACAAAATTTCCGATCTATCGCTTGGGCTTTCCGCCATGCTTGCAAGCATGGCGTTTTTCTATCTGTCGCAATGGCAGTTCACGGCGGAGCACGTGCTGCTTATCATATTTGTTTTGCTGCCATACCTGATCTGCTGGCTTTCCAGCATACGGTTACTCCATGCAAACAGGCCATATGGTCAGATCGCAGCCAGTTTTTCTGTCGTTGTGCTGCTATTTACCGGTTTGACTTACGGCACACTCTTCTTCGGCACAAGCGGTTCCACAAGCGCTCTGGTATTCATTGCGGTTCCGCTCTACATTCTCGTCGGAACCGCCGTTATTCCCGGAATCGCCAATCTGGTTTTACTCTATCAGCAGAGACATCGCTGAAAAAAGCCTGCTTTCAGCTGAGCGCCATTCTTCATTTCCGAAAAGAAAACAAAAAGGGCGAACGGTATCTTCCGGATTCATTCGCCCTGATTATTTACGAGAATAGCTGTGACCTCCTCATTGATCGATCTTGATTCCGGTCTCATTGCTGAGGTCGTTGATCGCTTTAATCATGCGGTTCCAAAGGAACTCCCGACGCATAGTTCAAATCACCCGCCAGACAGCTGATGCCTGCCGGAAGCGTGCCGGTGGGTTTGCGCTCCTTTTCGACATAGCGTTTCCCGTTGAACATGTGCCTGACATAGCAGGCTTTGGCTCCACCTCCCGATTCCGTTCTCCAGATGTCATGCCATCCGTTGTGTGTATCCGGGGAAATAATCACCGGCGTGCGGGTGATCGGAAAATCTTGCACAAGGTGATAACCATCCGCTTTTCTGGTCAACACCAGCATGTTGCATCCGCCCGTGCCGCAGAAAAACGATCCCATCAGGTAGACAATCGCTTCGTCTTTTCCGTCGCCGTCGAGATCGACAAAGCTGTAAACATAGGTGGCTTTTTGATCCAAAACCACAGACTTCCGGTAATCAGGCGAAGCCGCCAAAATTGCCTGTTCGATTGCCGCATCCGGTTTGTTCAGAAACGGCGCTTCGCGCTGAAGTTCCCAGACGAAGATGCCTCCGTCGGCCATGAGGCTGAGGTAGAGCTTCCCGTCTTTGAACAGGTAGCCTCGAACCCATTTTGACTGGGAGGCGACCAGCTGGCCCATGCTGGGCGGCGGGCAGAACGCCCTGGTGGTTGCCAGAGAGCCGAATTCAAAACTGCCATTCGACCGGTCGACAGAGGCTTTCAGCTTCCACGTGCCATTTGCGTTATTGCAATCGAGGCGCATGTGAACCGTGCCGTCCGCGTTGAGTTGCATCGTGTACCGCGAGGCATCGCGTGGACGCTGAACGCCTTGGGCGTCATCCATCGACTGGAACTCGACCAGACGCCATTGTGTCCCGGCAAGTGGATTGTCGGTTTTGCCGTCGGTGTTTTTTTCTTGTGAGGCTTGAGTCAGGTCACGGCTTTTTGCATCGGTATAACCGAACAAGGAAAGAACGAAGAGAGAAAAAGCCATGACCAGAACGGCGGGGACGTGGGACAACCGTCGAATGGAGTGTTTCATTGTCGTAAACATCTGGATGTTGCAAGAGATCACGGCAATCCGGGAGTCATAATGAAAAGTCATTAACCTCCGATTGGTTGGCCGAGTTCCAGAAAATTCAGGCCTCTTTATGTTTTGCGTTCGGTGATTTTTTAGGGGGTTTCGTAAGCATGGAAAAATCCAGAGCCGCTTCGCCAGATCGTTGCCAACACCGGCACGACCGATGGCGCCGTCGTTCTCGAGAAGGTGAAGAACGCTGAAGGCGATCACGGCTTCAATGCTCGCACCGAGCTCGAGAACGCCGCTTCGGTTGCCAGCATCCTGCTTACCGCGGAAGCTGCAATCACCGACGTCAAGGAAGACAAGGCTGATATGCCTGCAATGCCTCCGGGTGGCATGGGCGGCATGGGTGGCATGTACTGATCACCGATTGTTCATGACAACAAAAAAGGCCTGCGAAAGCGGGCCTTTTTTGTTGGGTGAATGGGCTGGATTTTCATTTCTCTTCACCGAAATCGCATCTGATAGCGATTTCGAGACTGACTGTTTATCGCCGGTGACTCGATCAAGACTTCGTTTCCGTTTCGGGGTTCTGCGTGCCATGAGGCTCAGTGAGCATCGCTTTGATAGTGGCGGTAAATTCGACGATCTTGAACGGTTTGCTGATGAAATGCATCTCGTGTTCAGTATCCTCATCAAGCAAGTTCATTTCCTGTGGAAAGCCGGACATAAAAATGGTTTTCAGATGAGGGGATATGGCGCGAAGTTTCCTTGAAAGCTCTTTGCCGTTCATCTCTGGCATGACTACATCAGTCAGAAGCATGTCAATTTTCTTTCCCGAATTTGCCACGATGTTGATCGCTTCGTTTGCCGAGGTTGTCGAAAGCACACGGTATCCGCTTTTTTCAAGAACGGTTTTGACGATATAAAGGATAGCCTCATTATCATCGATTACCAGTATTGTCTGCTGATCATCATTACTGGTAGTATCTTTCCGCGGCTTCTTCCTGTCCGGCACGGTCGTTTCTTCACTCAAGGGCAGGTAAATCGTAAAGCGGCTTCCCTTGCCCGGAGTGCTTTCGCATTCGAGATAGCCTTTGTTCTGCGTGACGATACCATAGACGGTTGAAAGTCCCATACCACTGCCTTTTCCGACTTCTTTCGTGGTGAAAAAAGGGTCGAAGATGTGGGGAAGTACATTCTTGTCTATGCCACAGCCGTTGTCAATCACCGAAATCATGGCAAAATTGCCTGGAGTCTGGCAGGGATGGTTTGCATAGCAATCGGCGGGATACACTTTTATGCTTGAGGTTTCGATAATTACCGATCCCGTGCCATTGATGGCTTCGCGCGCATTGGCGCACAGGCTTGTTATCAACTGATCGAATTGGGATGGGTCTATCAGAATTTTTGCTCCATGACTACCGGGGCGTAGCTCGAAGTGTATCTTTTCCCCGATCAGTTTTTGCAACATCGGCACTTCGTCATGAAGGGCTGTGTCCAGTTCTAAAATTTTTGGCAGGATCGTTTGTTTTAGCGCAAAGGCCAGCAATTGCTGTATCAGTTGGGCTGCGCGCATGGTTGAGTCGCGGATGTTCAGCAGATTTTCGACATATGGGCTCTTGTCATTCAATTCCTCGATGACTATTTCAGTATGTCCCAAAATGGTCGAAAGCACATTGTTGATGTCGTGGGCAATACCACCTGCGAGACGGCCGATCATATCCATTTTCTGGGTATGCTGCATGGCTTCCATTGTCTTTTGTGCTGAATCTTCAGCATACTTTCGGGCAATGATATCCCATGCCACTCCGCTCAACTCGTTGAGCAGCCGGATGTCATTCTGGTCATAGTTGGCGGGCTTGTCGCCGACTTCGAGAGTTGCCATCACCTTGCCGTTGCGGATGATCGGTACGATCAGCTCGCGTATGGCTTCCTTGTGCGATACTGATTTGCAGTTGCAGTGCCTCAGTGTTGCATGATCATTGTGGATTATTGCTCTCTTTTTCTGTAGGACGTCAGCCGGTACTTTGAGGTCGATCACCGAGGGATGTTCTGCATGGCCGCAGTTGTCTTTTTTTGCGTTGCTCGAACAGGCGTGTCTCATAATCGACTGATCATCCGAGATCATATTGAAAAATCCGAGTGTGCTGCCAGTCAGCCGTTCAGCCTCATCAAGCGTATAGGTGAGTAAATCCTCGGTCGAAGCGTTGTCAGCCATTTCGAGAAGATGGTGCCTGAATTCGGTCAGCGCCGCGAAATGGTAGCGTTCGATATTGTCCTGTATGATGGCCAGGATCAGCGTTTTGTTTTCCAGGGGGATTGTGCCGAAGTTCAGCTCAACGTGAGAGAGTGTTCCGTCGGCTTTCCGGTGCATCGAGAAAAATCGGTCCTCTTTTTCTTCCGACAGCTTTTTCAGCCAGGGTTGTTCATGTGCCCACGATGGTGCGTCAATCTCGTGGATTTTCATTGAGCGGAGCTGGCTGACAGGCCATCCGTAAAATCTGGCCGCGGCCTGGTTGGCATCGACGATGCTGCCTGATTCAGCATCGATAAGCATCATTACAGCAGAATGGTTCTCAAAAATATTCTTGAAAAAATTATTGCCTTGGGGCGTTTCAACTGCGGACATACCATCGGGTTGCGGTGATGGGGCCTGCTGTTCGTTTCTCTTATCAATACTGGGATCAGGCATGGCAAGGGATACTTTTTTTGCAAAAAGGGGATTGATAACGCCGGATGCAAAACCATTTATGCTACAATGATACCTATTTTTTTTTGATAAATGTATAGCGCTATATCAATTTTAACTTTTCACGGAGTTTCGTTCAGATCCCAATCTGCCTTTTTTATTTGTGTTATGGATTGATTACAATTAAAAACAATTTTTTCGTTATTGACGAACCTGAACCTATGAGAGCAGTACTACTGGTCAGCGGCGGGATGGATAGCCTGGTGGCTACCGCGCTGGCGCATCGTGAGGGATTCGAGCTGGCGGCCATGCATGTCAATTACGGGCAGCGGACGTGGCAGAAGGAACTCGAGTGTTTCCGGCAGATTTGTGTCCATTACGGCATCGTTGACCGGCTGGAGGTCGATGCCATGTTCCTCAGCGCCATCGGCGGTTCGTCACTGACCGACGCGGCGATTCCTGTTGGCCCGGCTGACCTCGCGGGCACCGGTATTCCTACCAGTTACGTGCCCTTCCGCAACGCCAATTTCCTCTCGATGGCCGTGAGCTGGTCGGAGGTGATCGGCGCGAACCGCATCTTCATCGGCGCGGTCGAGGAGGACTCTTCCGGCTATCCCGATTGCCGCAAGGTGTTTTACGATGCTTTCAACCAGGTGATCGAACACGGTACGCGCCCTGAAACCCGCATCGAAATCGTGACGCCGCTCATCGACATGAGCAAGGCGGAGATCGTCAGGCGCGGCATGGAACTCGATGCGCCGTTCAACTACAGCTGGTCGTGCTACAAGAGCGAGGGCAAGGCGTGCGGCGTGTGCGACAGTTGCGCCCGGCGCTTGCGAGCCTTCGCTTCGGTTGGCATGGACGATCCAGTCGAGTACGAGGTCAGACCGAATTATCTGCAATAACTAAGAACCCCCGATGTTTCATGGAAAAGGCATATTCGATTGATTCCGGTTCCGCTTCGCTGAACGAGCGTTTCAAACTCGCGTTCGGCCTGACGGCCCTCATCTGGATCACCGGCCTTGTCGGTCATTTTACCCCGCTGAAGGAGTGGCCCGCGCTGGCGCTCTACGTCATCGGCGGCATTGGTGTCGTTGTGTGGCGCGGCATGAGCAAGAGCGAGTGGGTCGGGATGTATCTGGCAGGTGGCAATCTGAAAAAATCCCTGAAGTGGGGTGGCATTGCTGGCGGCATCCTTTTCGTGATGGACCTCGTCAACACGGTGATCTACTACTCGAAAGGCGCACCGCCGATGGTTGACATGCTCGGCATTCTGGTCAACATGAACTTCCTTTTTCTTTTCCCGATCCTTGTGCTGGCCGAGGAGTTTTTGTGGCGCGGGCTGATGCTCTCGTCGATGGTCGAGAAGGGTTTCAATCCGCACCTGAGCGTTTTCGTCACCGCGATGTGCTATGTGCTGAACCACTACGCCGTCGCGCCGGTCGGCATGTACGAGCGCGGGCTGATGGCGATGATGGCTTTTCCGATTGGCATTCTTGGCGGTTATATTGTGCTCAAATCGAAGAACGTCTGGGGAAGCGTACTGGTACACATGATTACCATGTTTTCGATGGTGCTCGATATTTTTGTCATCCCCAATGTGGTGCCCTCACTATTTCATCTATGAAAGAGAACAGAATTACCCGGCTGGTGAAGCAGGACAAGAAGCTGCTCATCGCCTACTATATGCCTGAATTTCCCGTGCCGGGCGCCACTTTGCCTGTGCTTGAAGCGTTGCAGGAGAGCGGGGCCGACCTCATCGAGCTCGGGATGCCCTACTCCGATCCCATTGGCGACGGGCCGGTGATCCAGGACGCGGCGCACAAGGCGATCAGCCATGGCGTGCATGTTGGCAGCATCTTCGAGATGGTCAGAAGAGCGCGCAATGGCGAGGGGTGCAAGAAGATCACCACGCCGATTCTGCTTATGGGTTACTGCAATCCGCTCATCGCCTACGGCGGCGACTGTTTCATGGCCGACGCGGTGAAGGCGGGCGTGGATGGGTTGCTGATTCCCGATCTGCCACCGGAAGAGTCGGAGGATTTCCTCGAACGCGCCAAAAACTTCGGCCTTTCAGTGATCTACCTCATTTCGCCGGTGACGCCGCCAGACAGGATCGAACTGATCGACAGCATGTCCACCGACTTCTCTTACTGCCTCGCGGTTAACGCCACCACCGGTACTGGCAAGCTCGACGCCGCAGGCATGGACGAGAAGATCGCCGAGTACCTGCGCCGGGTTCGCGAGCACACGAAGAAGAAGTTCGTCGTTGGGTTTGGCATCAAGGATCGCGAGCGCGTGCGCAAGATGTGGGAGCTGGCCGACGGCGCGGTGGTCGGCTCGGCGCTGCTGCAACACGTCGCCACGGCGGAAACCCCCGAAGAGACTGCGGAGCTGGCTGCCGGATTCTGGAAATCGCTGCGGTGATCCACGTGGCGGAGTCCCTTCCGGTACTCCGCCATTTCCAAGCACTTCGATTCTTCCAACCATGCAAGCATCGGGCAAAACCACACCGGCGGTGACGGTTATCATTCCGCATCTCAGGAACCGCCTGATGCTCGATGCCTGCCTCGATGCTCTTCGCAAAACTACCTTCTCCGACTTTTCTGTGCTCGTCGTCGATAACGGCGGTGACGCTTCCGATCTCGCAGGTATCGACTCCGACTTTCCCGAAATCTTCGTTCTTCGCTTGCCCGAAAACGCAGGTTATGCTGGTGGCTGCAACGCGGGTCTGAAACTTGTGATTTCGCCGTATGTCGTTTTTTTGAATGATGATACCGCCGTCGAGCCGGAGTGGCTTGGTTGCCTCGTCGAGGCGGCGGAATGCGATCCGCAAATTGCCGCGTTACAGCCGAAGATTCTTTCCCTGCCAGAGCATCGGCAGGGCAGGCGAGTGTTCGATTACGCCGGAGCAGCAGGCGGGCTGATCGACCGGCTCGGATTTCCGTATTGTCTTGGTCGAAGCTTCGGCGGGCGGGAGGTGGACGCTGGGCAGTACGACGAGATGTGCGACATTTTCTGGGCGTCGGGTGTGGCGCTCTTCGCGCGGCGCGAGGTGGTCGAAAAGCTCGGTGGCTTCGAGGCGGGATTTTTCATGCACATGGAGGAGGTCGATCTCTGCTGGCGGATGCTACTGGCGGGCTACCGGGTGCAGTCAGTGCCACAATCGGTGGTGTGGCATGAGGGCGGCGCGTCGCTTGCGGAGGGGTTGCCGCTGAAGGTCTACTACAACCATCGCAACGCCCTGCTCACGCTGCTGCGCAACCGGAGTGCCGCACCGCTTCTTGCGCTTCTGCCCCTGCGTCTTGCACTCGAAGCGGCGGCGATGCTCTATTATTTCGCGGGTGGGAAAGCGGGAGTTGTGCGGGCTGGGCAGGTGGCGCGGGCGTTCGCCGATGTGCTGCGGAGATTGCCGGAAACCCTCCGGCAGCGGCGGGAAATTCAGCGGTCGAGAAGCGTCAGCGACCGGGAGCTTTTCCGCAATACGCCGCTCTCGATTTTCCTTCCGCGTCGTCCAGATTAGCCTTTGGCCCGCGCTTCGCAGTAGCTTCTGATTGCTCTCAGGATGGCCGGCAGATCCTGGCTCTGCACGAAACTCACCACGAACTGCGGTGCGAAGAAGTCCGGCTTGATCTCCGCCTGGTAGGTCAATAGCGTGCCGGTACCGTTGTCGCTATCGACCGCCTCGAGCTGCCACTCGCCTTCGTACACCTGAAAATCTCCGCCGATCTTTGAGAAGTAGAGGTGCTCCGGAAAGACCTCCACCACCTTGAGGGTGAAATTCACCGTTTTCTCGAAAATGAAAATGCCAGACTTGCCCGACTGCGCGATGATCCTGGTCTGGTTGTTGGTTTCCAGCAGACGGCTTGAGATGACTTTGGGCATTGTTTCGTGAAGGTGGTTGTAATCGGCCAGCATCCTCCACACAGCGGGCGGTTCTGCCTCGACGAATACGCTGCCTCTCGCACCGATAACACCATCCGGTAACCAGTCGAGATCAATGAGAATCTCGCCTTGCATAACCCTTGCGCGTTTTTCCGGAGAGAGCGTCATGGCTGAAGAGGTTTGATTGCGAGGCCTTTCTCTCAATGTATCTCTCTTATCATTGCTCCGCAATGTTTTGTCAATATCGAGGCCCTCTTTGAGAAAGAGGTTATGCTTGTCAGCGAGCTGTTATGACAACATCGGCCACCTGGGTCAAATCGTTGATGGTCGCGGTGGGCTGGAATTCCCAGGGATCGAAAACCGGGCTGCCGGATCGCCGCACCCAGATCGCCTTCATGCCAGTGGCGCGTGCTCCGGTGACATCGAACGGATTCGAAGAGATGAGCCAGGTGCGCTCCGGCCCACTCTCCGCCCGTTTCATGAAGTGGCGATACACCTCCGGATCGGGTTTGAACGACCGGATTTCATCGACGCTGACAATATCGGTAAAGAACTCCCTGATTCCGGCGTGATCGAGCAGCGATTCGACATCTGCAGCCAGTCCGTTCGAGAAAGCATACAATCGGAGTCCTGCATCGCGGGCGCTTTCGAGTCCGGCAGCAACATCCGGAAAAGCCGGAAGACTTCGATAGCCATCGAGCAGTTCTCTGCGCTGGCTTTCCGAAAGCTCAATTTGAAACGAGGTGCAAGCAAATTCCAGCGCCTGAACGGTGCATTCGCTGAACGGGCAATACCGCTGCATGAGCGCCCGACGGAACGAATATTCAAGTTGTTTCTGCCGCCACAGCATCGACAGGGCTTCAGCTTTATCGCGTGCAAAAACTTCGAGCATCGACACCAGCCCGTGCGTATCGATCAGCGTGCCGTAGACATCGAATGCAAGGATTGTTGGTGGCGTGTGCATGGTTGTCAAGTTCGTGTCTCAATCCCCGGCGTTTACTGGCTCGGCGTGGACGATGATTCTGGATGTTTCGGGAATATCCCGGTAGATCAGGCTTTCGAGGCGGCTGGTGAGCGGGTGGACGTCGGCGAGCACAGTGTTGTCGTCGAAGCCGCAATGCAGCGTGATGCAGAGTTTGTTGTGGCTCAAAACGTGGATTTTAAGGGCGTGCACGTCTAGGATGCCGGGAATCGTGCTGGCCGCCTGCCGGATGAGGGCAGTGATTCTCGCTTCGTTTTCGGGGTCGGCAGGCTGGGCATTGCGTTCCTCGCTGTTGAGCGGATCGAGATGGATGCAGAGGTCGATCTGCCCGTTGAATTCCCGGTGCAGCTCATTTTCAAGCTCCGTTACGGCGTCGTGCGCCTGCCTGATGGTCAGGTGGCTGTCGACCTCGACGTCGAAGGTGATCTGCTTGTGGTCGCCCGAGAGCGAGGTGAGTATGTTGTGCGCGTGCAGGCCGTGGTTCAGGCCGATGGCGTGAATCCGCTCGGTGACGGTTTCGCTGTCGAGTACCACAGGGCGCGCGTTAACCGTGATGTCGCTGTCGGGAAGCGCCGCTTTCAGCCGCTGTTCGACTCCGGCGCAGATGGCCAGAACCTTTTCCTGCGGCAGGGTGCGGCTGACCGAGATGGTGAGGTCGATGAAGACGAACGGTCCGGCAGGTTTGATTCGCATCTTGTTGATGCCGATGACGCCCGGCGCATTCACGACGATCTCTTCGATCTGTTCGGAGAGTCCCTCGGGAGCGGCGTCAACCAGGACGTCGATGGTTTTCCGGCCCAGCTCCCACGCAGCCTTGCCGACCAGCACCGCCACAAAAATACCCGCGACAGCGTCCGCCCAGTGAATGCCAAGCGCGACGAAGCCAAGTCCCGCGAGCACCACCGCCGAGGAGACGATGTCGGAGGTGAAGTGCAGCGCGTCGGCTTCGAGGGCCTGGCTTTTGGTCTCTTTGGCCACTTTCTTCAGGGCGGAAGCTCTCGATATATCCACAATGATCGAGATAATGATAACGGCGATAGCGTACCAGGTGACCTCGATCTCCGTTGTGCCGGAAAGGAGTCGCGTCACGGCCTCATAGATAATCCAGACCGAGGTGAGTATCAGCAGGCCGGTTTCGATGAGGGCGCTGACGCTTTCGATTTTGGTGTGTCCGTAGTGGTGCTTTTTATCCGCCGGTTTGTCGCTGATTCTGACGGCGAACCAGGTCAGTGCCGCTGCGCCGAAATCCATCGCCGAGTGCGCGGCCTCGGAGAGGATACCGATACTGCCGGTCATGAGGCCGACTACGATTTTCATGGCGGTCAACAGCAGGCTCGCTACGACCGAACTCAGGGCGACACTCTGCTTTTTCTCTTCGTGGTTGCTCATGGGAATGGATATGATGACCGGGTGTGACTCCGGGAAGTTACTTCATGAAAAATATCTGGAGGCAATGGCTGAAAATAACTTTTCTACACTGTGCAGAAAGAGCGTTCAGCGTGCATTTTTATCCTTGAAGAGACGGTCATATTCCTGGATCGTTTCCGGCTTTTTCTCGACATGTTCGGCGATCAACTGGTTGATCAGGTCATTGACGCTGGTCTGTTGCATGTAGGCAATTTTGGCAAACTCTTTCAATATACCAGGCCGGATAAGCAGATTCAGGCGCTTGCTTTTGGTCTCTTCCCGTTTTTTGGCAGGAGGTGGGTTAACTGTAGGTTCAGTGAAGTGTGTTTCCTTGGTTTCTATTGATTTATCTGTATAATATGTGTTATTGGTATTGTTTTCTTGTCTTGTTTCTTCTGTGTCTGTTTGATCCGCCTGCTCTGTCAGGTCTGTCTGATCTGACGGAGCAGGCGGATCGTTCTGTTCCGAATTCACATCATGGCTCTCTTCGGCATCACCGAAAAGCTCGCCGTCGGTGGCGAACAGGTCTCCCGTGAAACTCTTCTTTTTTGGCATCGTTTATTGGAGGATTACACTTAAGTAATTGAAATATTATTACTTATTTGATCGATTTCTTCTGATTGTACGTTACACTCTATGTGTATGGTATGTGTTTTTCTGTCTTTTTCCAAGCATGCTCACCATGAACGGCGTGTGATTGCTCTGAATAACAGAAGCGGTGTTTGTTGTGTTATATATGTATATGATGTCTTGTGTGTGTTTTTTTGTGTGCGCAAATATGCATCACGTATTTCGTGCTGTTCCTGGATGAATGTCAGCAGATCGGGTAGTTTCCGTGTGCAAGTCGATCGCAGAACCGGCTGATTCCGGCGAGTTCCTCCTCGATGATGGCAGCGGCTTTTCGCTGCTGAAGACCAAAATCAGAGCCGGGTGAGGTGACCAGATGTGTCGAGGCCATAAGCGGCCGGTCAACCGGTTTGCCGATCTGGCTGCAGAGGAACACTGTCACCGACACGACTCCTTCGATTTCGCGGTGGATGCGACGGGCAAGTTCATGGCTCAGGACATTGTAGATTTTGCCGACATGGTTGACCGGGTTCTTGCCGGCGGCCGCCTCCATCGTTTGGTTGCGGTTGAACGCGATGAGGCCGTTGACCCGGTTGCCACGACCTACCTGTCCGCCGTCACCTCCCTCTGCCGAGGTGCCGAGTACCGTGAGGTAAACTCCCTCCTCGCCGCGCGACGGGTCGTCGAGGCTGTTGATGTCAATTGCGACTGAATCGATGTTGCAACTCTGGCTTTCGATGAAGGAAAGCAGTTCATGGCGCAATGCTGATTTTCGCTCGAAATAGTGATCCGCATTCGGGATAAAGCGATCAACGAAAGCCACGGCCACCGTTAGTTGCAGCTTTCTTCCGTTACGGCAGCCCATGATTTTGACGTCTTCGCCAGCTTCCGGGAACCGTTCTTTCAGTGCGGGGGAGTTGAGGAACTGCTCGGTGGCAAGCACGATGCGCTCGGTTTCGCTGAAGGGCGCATAGCCGACGCCGACCGAGGTGTCGTTTGCGCCGATCACCTTCCGGGCGAAGGCGTCAGTCAGTTCTGGTGAACCGGGCTTGATTTCGTTCTGGAAGAGCAGGTGCTGGTCGGGATCGACGAACCGCAGGTTCTCCCCGATCCAGCGCTTCGCGGCAGCCTCGGCGATTTCGCCCACCGGCACGAGCTGGCCGTTACAGGTATAGGTGGCGCGGTCGCCGAAGATCAGCTTCATCGGTTCGAGAATCATGCCGCCGCCGGTTTTCGGAAGGCTCCGGCCCGCCACGAGCAAACCCTTGTCGATGTTGTGATGGCAGATGTGGCCGAATCTGCTGTTGTACTCGCGGCACAGGTCGATGCAGACCGCCTCCATGATCGAATCGCAGATTGTGTCGGGGTGTCCGATGCCTTTGCGCTCGACCAGCTCGAATGGCTGCTGGTCCATCGGAACGGCTTCGCTCCGCTCAATCGTGATGTTTCTCGGGACGCTCATGCCGACCGGTCTCCTCGAACCGCAGAATCAGGAGTTGCTCGATAAACGTTGTTTCTTGTAGAAAATGTACCGATAACAATTCTGTATGGCAACCCTGAGGCGTCCGCTGGTCAGGCGACCGGTTTTGGGTCTTCAGCGGACTGATCATCGATTTTGGTAGCGAGCACCTTGTCGATGCGTTTGCTGTCCATGTCGATCACTTCAAGCCGCCAGTTCTCCCAGAAGGTGATGTCGCCGGTTTGCGGCAGGCGTCCGAGCAGCCACATGATCATGCCGCTCAGGGTGTGATAGACCCCTTTCTCCTCCTCCGGCACGGCGCGCAGGTCGAGCGTGTCTTTCAGCTCCGGCACGGCAATCAGGCCATCGAGCAGCCACGAGCCATCCTCGCGCTGCACAGCCCACGAGTCTTCGAGGTTGAGCGGTACGAACTCGCCCGTGACCGCTTCGAGCATGTCCTGTAACGTCACGAGGCCCTGGATTTCGCCGTACTCGTCCACCACGAATACCATCTGCGTGCCCGACGTCCTGAAATGGTCGAGCAGCTCCATGCCGGTCAGCGTTTCGGGCACGTAGACGCAGGGCTGAAGATGTTCAGCCAGGTTGGTGACGCCGCCCTTGATGGTCTGGGCGAGCAGCTGCTTGGCATTGACCACGCCGAGCAGCGACTGCAAACCGTTGTGGCAGACCGGGAAGCGCGAATGCTCCGACTCGCCGACGCGCTTCATGTTCTCCTCGAGCGGCAGGGCGGTGTCGAGATAGATGATGTCCGCGCGCGGCACCATGAGCGAACCGAGCTGCCGGTCGTCGAGGCGGAAGACGTTGCGCACCATCTCGTGCTCCTGCTGCTCGATAATGCCCGCGACGGAGCCCTCTTCGAGCATGGCGTGGATCTCCTCCTCGGTGACGCTGGGCTGGGTTTGTCCATGCTTGCCCATGAGGCGCAGAATGGCATCAGTCGATGCCGAGAGCAGGCGCACGAATGGGCGGGTTGCGGTGGCGAGGATTTGCATTGGACGCGCAACGTTGCGGGCAATGCCTTCCGGGTCGGTCTGGCCGAGTCGTTTGGGCACCAGCTCGCCGATGACGATGGTGATATACGTAATCACGATGACCACCAGCACGGTGGCGATAATATGGCTCGTTTTCGGGTCCCAGCCGCCGTACAATTCGAGCGCGGCTGCCAGAGGTGGCGTGAATGATGATTCGCCGATGAAACCGTTGAGTACACCGATGACCGTCAGGCCGATCTGTACGGTTGAAAGAAATCGCGTCGGTTCATGGCCGAGCTTGATGGCCGCCGCTGCCGCCTTGTCGCCATCTTCGGCAAGCTTGGCGAGGCGCGAACGCTTCGCAGTAATCAGGGCCATCTCCGACATGGCGAAGAGGCCGTTGATCAGAATCAGCAGTAAGAAAAGAAAAAAGATTTCCATGGATTTAAGTCAGGTGCACAAACCGTACCCGCCCCGCAAGGCAGTTACGCTTAACGGACATAATACGTTATCAACGGCAGATTGTAAAAAAGGGTTTCAGGAGCGGATATGGCAGGGGTTGAGGGAGCAAACGCTTGTCGCCAGGGCTTGGTAATTGATTGCCTTAAGCCGTGTGACTTTGCATGAAGATCGTGAACGTTCCGGTTATGTGGGTGTGGAGGGGGGCTAAAGCAGCAGAAAAAAAGAAGCTCCCCCGAAGGTAAAAGAAAAGAAAGGGGTCTGATCTCAAACCACTACATCGAAGGAGCTGTAATAAATACTACTTCAATTTAAGTAAAAAAACTTATTTATCAAGGGTTCTTTGCGTATGTCAAGATATCAAGGCCAATGAGCGTATGGTGCCTGGATATATACACGGCAAGTAAGGAACGGCATTCGATTCAGCCAGTTCCTCCTTTAACATCAGGGCCTGTAATGTTTAGCGTTCTTAAAGCTTTAGGCCAGTATTTTACGTAATTCCATAAAACATGGTACAAAAAAAGAGACAGAGTTGCCTCTGTCTCTTTTTTTGATTAAGCCCTTGTTCAGGAACTTATTTTGCTTCGCCAGCAGGAGCTGCAGGAGCGGCTTCGGCAGGAGCAGCCTGATCAGCAGCAGGAGCTTCAGCAGGAGCGGCGGCTGGAGCTTCAGCAGGTGCTTCGGCAGGTGCGGCAGCAGGTGCCTCGGCAGGAGCTTCAGCCGGAGTCTCAGCAGCTTTCTGAGCGCAGCCAACGAAAGAAACAGAGCTCAGGAGAAACAGGAAAGCAAAAAGTTTTTTCATGATTCGAATGCAGTTTTGTTTTCAAATAAAAAAATGTTACAGCTTGTTCAGCTCACGAATAATAATCAAAATCACCGATTTTTCAAAAAAACACTCTCAACACACAGGTACTTTTTAATTGGTATTTTTTACAGTCATTATACTTTCTTACTCGTGGCGACATCAGGCATTCAAAAACAAAGATCAGCGGCAAAAGGCATACGACAGAAGCGTCTCCACCTCCTCTCCTGCAAAAAGACGGAGGGAAGGTGGAAACCTGTAATCGATTAATCGACAAGCATTTGTAGCTCCTGAGAGGTTACCTCATGGAAGTTGAGGTAACGGTAAACCTTGTCACCGTTCTGCGACAGCGAACCAGCGATCTCTCTATACTCATCCTTGCCGGGTAGATGACCGAGCAAAGCACAGACGGCGGCCAGTTCGGCGGAGCCGAGATAGACCTTCGCGCCCTTGCCCATGCGGTCGTCGAAGTTGCGAGTGCTGGTCGAGAAGACCACGGCGTTGTCGGCCACGCGAGCCTGGTTACCCATACAGAGCGAGCAGCCGGGCACCTCGGTGCGTGCGCCTGCGGTGCCGAAAACCGAGTAATAGCCCTCTTCGATCAGCTTCTTCATGTCCATCTTGGTCGGCGGCACCACCCAGAGCTTGGTTTTGGCCTGACCCTTGCCACGAAGCACTTCACCAAGCGCGCGGAAGTGGCCGATGTTGGTCATGCAGCTTCCCACGAAAACCTCGTCGATGTTTTTCGGGCGCTTCTCGTCGGCGAGAATCTCGCTGAGCGTGGCCACGTCGTCGGGATCATTCGGGCAGGCGAGGATCGGTTCGGTGATTTCGCTCATGTTGATCTCGATCACTGCCGCGTACTCGGCGTCAGCATCCGGTTCGAGGAGCTGCGGATTGGCGAGCCACTCCTCCATCTTGCCGATGCGGCGCTGGATGGTGTCGGCGTCGCCGTAGCCCTCTTCGATCATCTGGCCAAGCAGCTTGACGTTGGACTGGAGGTACTCGATCACCGGTTCCTTGTCGAGTCGCACCGTGCAGGCCGCGGCGCTGCGCTCGGCGGAGGCGTCGGAAAGCTCGAACGCCTGCTCGACTTTGAGCTGCGGCAAACCTTCGATTTCAAGCACTTTACCGGCGAAGATGTTTTTTTTGCCCTTCTTCTCGACGGTCAACAGACCCTGCTTGATGGCGACATAGGGAATGGCGTTGACCAGGTCGCGCAGGGTGATGCCGGGTTGGAGTTCACCCGTAAAGCGTACGAGCACCGACTCCGGCATGTTGAGCGGCATGGTGCCAGTCACGCCCGCGAAAGCCACGAGGCCGGAGCCTGCCGGGAAGGAACAGCCGATCGGGAAGCGGGTGTGCGAGTCGCCACCGGTGCCGAGCGTGTCGGGCAACACCATGCGGTTCAGCCAGGTGTGGATGACGCCGTCGCCCGGCTTGAGCGCCACGCCGCCGCGGCTCATAATAAAATATGGCAGGCTGCGGTGCATCTGCACGTCCGAGGGTTTCGGGTAGGCCGCCGTGTGGCAGAAGCTCTGCATGAAGAGGTCAGCGCTGAAGCTCAACGCGGCGAGCTCCTTGATTTCGTCGCGGGTCATCGGGCCGGTGGTGTCCTGCGAGCCGACGGTAAGCGTCTCGGCTTCGACGTACATACCGGGACGAACGCCATTAAGGCCGCATGCCTTGCCGACCATCTTCTGCGCGAGGGTGTAGCCCTTGCCGGTGTCGGCGGGCTGCTCGGGGCGGCTGAAGATCGTCTCTTCACCGAGGCCGAGCACCTTGCGGGCCTTGCGGGTGAGGTTCCGGCCGATGATGAGCGGAATACGGCCGCCAGCGCGAACTTCGTCAGCGAGAGTATTCGGTTCGAGCGAGAAGTTTGCGATCACTTCGCCATTCTTCTCGATAATGCCCTTGAGTGGATAGACGTCGATCACGTCGCCCATCTCCATCGAGGTCACATCTGCCTGGATGGGCAGCGCGCCGGAGTCTTCGGCGGTGTTGAAAAAGATCGGGGCGATGATGCCGCCAATCACCACGCCAGCGGTGCGCTTGTTCGGTACGGCGGGAATATCCTCGCCGAGGTGCCACTGCACGGAGTTGATGCCCGACTTGCGGCTTGAGCCTGTGCCGACCACGTCGCCGACGTATGCGAGCGGATGGCCCATCTCCTTGAGCTGGGCGATGGTCGTGATCGGGTCGTCCATCTTCGAGCGGAGCATGCTCAGCGCGTGCATCGGAATATCGCTGCGGGTGAAGGCTTCGCTGGCGGGTGAGAGGTCGTCGGTGTTGGTTTCGCCCGGAACCTTGAAGACCGTGAGGGTCATCTTCTCGGCAAGGGTCGGCTTCGAGGTGAACCACTCGCCGTTGGCCCACGATTCGAGCACCTCTTTGGCATAGCTGTTGGTTTTGGCAAGCTCGACCACGGTATCGAACGAATCATACACAAGCAGAGTCTTTTTCAGGGCCAGAGCAGCGGCTTCGGCAACCGCGCTGTCGGCACTGGAGAGCGCGTCGATCATCGGCTTGACGTTGTAGCCGCCAAGCATCGTGCCGAGAATCCGCACCGCCTCGACCGGCGTGATCACCGCGCACGAAGCTTCGCCGCGAATGATGGCATCGAGAAAAGCCGCCTTTTCGAGCGCGGCATCGTCCACGCCGGGGCTGATGTGGTTCACGAACAGATCGAGAAGATACTCCTGCTCCTGCACCGGATTTTGCTTGAGCAGCGCGATCAGCTCGACGGCCTGGGCGGCGGTCAGCGGAAGCGGAGGAATACCGAGTTGAGCGCGCTCCGCAGTATGGGCGCGATACTGGCTGATGAGACTCATATAATGATCTCCAGAGAAATGATTATGAATGATTATTCGATGGTGATTACAGCGAACGGTAACAACCGGAATGGTTTTTGCCTTGAAAAAAGCAAAGAATCAAAATAAGTCGGCAACAAATGAAATGCAAAATCGCCAGAGCCGCCACACCAGCCCGCACCGTACTTTTTCAGGTATTGTTACGACAGGAACTAAGAATTTGAGAAATAGATGGGATTAGCGAACAAGCAGGGAAAAAATATTGCGCTGATTGAAAACGGAATGTATGGCAAGGCGATGATTTTATAAGGATTCAGGGTAGCCTCAGGAACCTGTCCCTGTGGGCAATAATTATCAACTGATAAACATACTGTCGCCATAGCTGAGGAAACGGTAGCCGTTGTCGAGGGCTTCGTGGTAGGCTCGCATGAGCAGCTCTTTTCCGGCGAAGGCGGCGGTGAGCATGAGTACCGTAGAGCGGGGGGCGTGGAAGTTGGTGATGAGCGCGTCGATGATTCTGAACTCGTAGCCGGGGTATATAAATATATCCGCCTCGCCACTGACCCCCTGTGCGAACCCGCTGCCGATGAGCTTCGGCGCGGCGTGTTCGAGCGCGCGGGTTACGGTGGTGCCGACGGCGACCACGCGTCCGCCAGAGGCTTTGGTCTCACCAATTTTTCGAGCGGTCGGTTCCGGGATGTTGTAGAATTCCCGGTGCATGACGTGCTCTTCGAAGCTCTCCGAACGGATCGGCAGGAAGGTGCCGAGGCCGACGTGCAGCGTAACGTGGGCAATTCCGACACCTTTTGCATTGATCTTGTCGAGCAAGTCATCGGTGAGATTAAGAGATGCTGTCGGCGCGGCTACCGAACCGGGTAGCTCGGCAAACACGGTCTGGTAACGCTCGCGATCCACCTCTTCGGCATCACGCTTGAGGTAAGGGGGAATCGGTACGGAGCCGTGCGCGTCGAAAAGATCGGTGAGGTTTCCGGTGGCGCAGGAGAGGCGCGCGATGCCGTCGCTGGGCAGCGCTTCGACTGAGAGTTCGACGCCGTGCGCCAGCAGCCGGTCGCCGATACGGAGGCGTCCCCGGTAGAGCGCGAGGTTCTGCGCTTCCTCATGCTTTTCGAGCAGCATCAGTTCGATGCGGGCGCCGGTTGGCTTGTGGGCGATGAGCCGAGCGCGGATCACGCGGCTGTTGTTCAGTACCAGCAGATCGCCGGGCCGAAGCTCTTCGTGCAGTGAGGCGTAGGCTGAATGGGTGATCGATCCGGTTGCCCGATTGAGCACAATCAGTCTCGTCGAACCGCGTTCGGCGGGAGGATAACAGGCGATGCGCTCTTCGGGAAGGGAGTAATCGAAATCGCTGACCTTCATTGTCACAGGTGCTTCAGTCTGACGCGAACCGCCTCGGCGTGAGCCTGAAGCCCCTCGTGGTCGGCGAAGCGGGCGATCTTCTCCCCGGTGCGGGCAAGCTCGCTCTTCGACCAGGCGATGATCGAGGTGTGTTTGACGAAGTCGCGCACCGAGAGCGGCGAGAAAAATCGCGCCGTGCCGTTGGTTGGTAGCGTGTGGTTCGGCCCGGCAAAGTAATCGCCGACCGTTTCGCACGACCACGGCCCCATGAAAATCGCTCCGGCATGACGCAGGTCAGGAAGAATCTCCCAGGGATTGTCAACGTGCAGTTCGAGGTGCTCGGGAGCGATCATGTCAGACACCTTGCACGCTTCCTGCATCGAACCGGTTACAACAATCGCGCCGTTATCCGTGAGCGCGCGAGTGATCACCTCGCCACGCAGCATCGTGCCCGCGAGGCGCGCAGCAGTCTCCTGCACGGCGTCGGCCAGCTCGGCGGATGGCGTGATGAGCACCGCTGATGCGTCGGGATCGTGCTCGGCCTGCGCGAACATGTCCATCACGATGAATTCCGGCTCCGCGCCTGCGTCGGCGATAACCACCACTTCTGACGGCCCGGCGATGCTGTCGATGGCGACGTGGCCGAACACCTGCTTCTTGGCCAGTGCGACATATTTATTGCCAGGGCCGGTGACGATGTCAACCTTCGGAATGGTCGCCGTGCCGTAGGCGAACGCCGCCACGGCCTGTGCCCCGCCGAGGCGATAGACGCTGGTGATGCCGGCGACTTTCGCGGCAGCGAGGATGTGTGGATTGACCTTGCCCTCAGCGTCGCACGGGGTGGTCATGTAGATTTCATCGACGCCCGCCACCTGCGCAGGCGCGGCATTCATCAGCACCGACGAGGGGTAGGCGGCTTTGCCGCCGGGCACGTAGAGCAGCGCCTTCTCCATCGGCGTGACGCGCTGGCCGAGGATGACGCCACCCTTCTGCTCGTAGAAAAAGCTTTTCTCCGCCTCGTTGCGGTGGAACGCCGTGATGTTTGCAAACGCCTCTTCGAGAATGGCGATGAACTCCGGATCAGCCTCCGCGTACGCCGCCTCGATCTCCGCTTCCGGCACCCGCATGTCATAGAGCCGTATCCCCTGGAAGCGCTCGGTATAGTCGAGCACGGCGGCATCGCCCTCCGTTCTGACGCGGTACAGAATGTCATCGACCGTCCGCTGGGCATCGGGATCAAACGATACCGTCCGGTTGAGCTGTTCTCTGAGGGCTGCTTCGTCCTGGGGGAAATGGTAGATCGTTAGCACTGCGCTTCTCTGTTTTATAATAATAGTGGCTTCGATGTGCCGGGTTTTGAACACTCGTTACGCAATGTAAGCATTGGCGCTTTGAAACGAAACTCCGCCCTCAGGAAGAATGCTTGCCAGACAGCTCAAAAAGGGGCATTCCCGCCCACGATTTCATTTGAAATAAAGGTTCCATTAAGTACTTTTAGGCTTCATTCAAAACCTTGGAATCGGGCCTGATTTTGCTACTTCCAAGCCACTATGTACCATACCAAGATACTTACTCACCATGGGCATTTTCAGTGACCTGTTCAGAGACATTGCCATCGATCTCGGAACAGCCAACACCCTCATTTTTATCCGCAACAAGGGCGTCGTGCTTAACGAACCATCTATCGTCGCCCGCGACCGCAATACCGGCAAGGTGGTCGCCATCGGCCACGACGCCTTGCTGATGCACGAAAAAACGCACCCCGGCATCGTCACCATCAAGCCGCTGGCCAACGGCGTCATCGCCGACTACGAAGCGACCGAAGAGCTGATCCGCGGCCTCATCAATAAAACCAAGAAGCAGTTCTCGCTCGGCATCCGCCGGATGGTGATCGGCATTCCGTCGGGCATTACCGAAGTGGAAAAAAGGGCCGTGCGTGACTCGGCGGAACATGTCGGCGCCAAGGAGGTCTATCTGGTGGCTGAACCGATGGCCGCGGCAATCGGCATCGGCATTGACGTCAAGGAGCCGATGGGCAACATGATCGTTGACATCGGCGGCGGCACCACGGAAATCGCCGTGATCTCGCTCGGCGGTATCGCTTCGGGCGAATCGCTGCGCGTGGCGGGCACGGACATCACCAACGCCATCATCCGCCACTTCCGTAAAGCTTACAACCTCGCCATCGGCGAACGCACGGCCGAAGAGGTCAAGATCAGGATCGCCTCGGCTTACAAGTTGGACAAAGAGCTGACCATGATGGTGCGTGGCCGCAACCTCGTCACCGCCCTGCCGGAGGAGCGTGAAATCAACTCCGCGACTATCCGTGAGGCCATCGCAACACCGATCAGCCAGATCATCACCTCGGTCAAGAAGAGCCTCGAAGTCACCAAGCCGGAGCTTTCGGCGGACATTCTCGACCGCGGCCTTTTCCTTGCTGGCGGCGGCGCCTTGATTAAAGGGCTGGACAAGAAGATCAACGAGGAGACCAACCTGATGGTGCACATCAGCGAAGACCCGCTCACCGCCGTCGCGCGCGGCACCGGTGCAGTGCTCGAAGATCTCGAGAAATACCGCTCGGTGCTGCTTTCGACCAAACGCTACTGAGCTTTGCGCTCGCGAGCCTCGTCGATCAGCCTGCGGTAAAACGCTTCGTATTCTTTGACTTTCAGGGCGGTCTCGAACCGCCCTGCCTGGTTTATGGCTGCCTCCGAAAAGCGCTGCCAGACCGCATCGTCCCGTAGAATCGAGAGCGCACTCTGACTCATGCCATCGATGTCGCCATGCGGATGGCGGAAACCGTCCACTCCCTGCCGCACGAATTCCGGAAAACCGCCGGCATCGGTCACCACAACCGGCACGCCGCAGGCCATTGCTTCGAGTGCGGCAAGGCCAAACGATTCGACGTTGCTCGGCATCAGCATCAGGTCGGCGATAGACAGCAGCGGCACGATGTCATCAAGCTTGCCGAGAAAGCGCACCCTGTCTCCGATGCCGTGATTCCGCACCCAGGTCTCCGCCTCGCTGCGATCCGGCCCGTCACCCACCAGCAGCAGGGTGGCCGGAATCTCGCGCTGGATGCTTTCGAACACCGCCAGCACATCCATGATACGCTTGACGGGCCGGAAGTTCGAGATGTGAATCACTACCTTGCCGCCATCCAGCCCAAGCAAATCCCGCCGTCCGGGCAGGCGCTTGAACACGGCGGTATCGACAAAGTTGTGAATCACCTCGATCTTTTTGCGCGGTGTGAACATGCGAATGGTCTCGTCGCGCAGGTAGCCTGACACCGCCGTCACGCCGTCCGACTTGTTGATGGCGAGTCGCACCGCGTCGCTCATGCTCCGGTCGGCACCAACGATGGTGATGTCGGTACCGTGCAGCGTTGTGACGATGCGGAAACACTCCGACGCGGGGCACTTCTCTTCGAGCATCTGCCGGGCCAGCATGGCGCTGATGGCGTGGGGAATGGCGTAGTGGGCGTGTACGACGTCGAGCTTTTCATAAAACGCCACCTCGGCAATCTTCGATGCCAGCGCCAGTGAGTGGTACGGCGTTTCGAACAGCGGATAGTTCATCGCCTCGATCTCATGGCAATGGATGTTCCGCGAATAAAGCCCAAGCCTGAACGGAGCCGCCTGGCTGAAAAAATGCACGGTGTGGCCCTTCATGGCCAGCGCTTTCCCCAGCTCGGTAGCCACCGCCCCGCTTCCGCCGTACGTATGATGACAGGAGATTCCGATTTTCATGACCTTGCAAAACAAGTTAGATCAACATGCTATGCTTGAAAAGTACGAAAATCGGCGGAGAGTTTGAGATCAACTATCAAGCGGATAGAGAGCTGTTATCATCTCATGTTCCCGATGGCGTTCATCGGTCAGAAGCTCTACTTTGTGCCGGAATGATCGGTGTCGCACACCATGCCATGGAAAGCAGATGATGCGCCAAAATTTTTCGGAGAGACGTGCGGTTGCGCGGGCCAAAAGCTCTCTTGGCAGAGCGCCACTTGAAAAAAAGACAGGACAAGAGATGAAACGTCTCGATGATGAGCTGTTGGCTACTTACTCTACAAGTACCCCCAAGGTCAACTTTGAAGAAGATTATAGGGGCGGTTTAAGCTTAACAGATCAAAGAGAGAGCTGTTTTCGTACAAGATGCAAAAAGCCTTGTAACATTCTCTGCTACAAGGCTTTATAGTGCTGAGGAGCCAGGACTCGAACCTGGAATTGCCTGATCCAGAGTCAGGAGCCTTACCAATTTGGCCACTCCTCAATAGAGTGGCTTAATATAACAAAAAATGGAAATTCAGCAGATTTTTTAATCTTTTTGTAAAAAAATGGTCGAGCCTGAGCTGGGTATGGCTTGCCGTTTGTTGTTGGTTGATTTTCATCCGGTTCTGGTGAGTATCTCGTTGATCATCGAAACCAGGTCGGCAAGTCTGACCGGTTTTTTCAGCATTTTGCAGATGCCGAGCTTGTTTACACTGCTCGCATCATCGATGTCTTTGCCAAAGCCGGTCATCAGAATAATCGGTATTTCGGGGTTGGTTTTTGTCAGTTCGCCTGACAGCTCAAGTCCGCTGAGTTCGGGCATGGTCAGATCGGTGATCACCAGATCGAATCGCGTGGGATTCTGCCTGAAAAGCTCGATGGCTTCGAGTGGATTTTTCATGGCGCTTACCTCGAAGCCCTGTTTGGTCAGCATTGTCGAAATCATGTTCAGGATGACCTGTTCGTCATCGACAAAAAGAATGCTCCCTTTGCCTTGCTGGAGTCGGGGCCGGGCACATTTCTGCTCAATTGTCTCTTCGATGACTGGAAAATAGACACGAAAAACAGTGTACTCTTCCTGCCGGCTTTCGGCAAGAATTTGTCCATTGTTGCCAGTGACGATACCGTGCACTACCGACAACCCGAGACCATTGCCTTTGTTGGGGGCCTTGGTCGTGAAAAACGGCTCGAAAATGTGTTCTATCGTCGATTTGTCCATGCCAACGCCGTTGTCCGAAATGCTTATCTCCGCGTAGGGTTGTGCCGTTAGCCCCGTCAGCTTTTTTTGCAGTGCTTTGTTGGGTGTGACCTCACGCAGTTCGATGGTGATGATGCCATTGTTTTTGTCGATCGCCTGCCAGGCGTTTGTGCAGAGGTTGACAAGCATCTGGTGCAACTTCGACGGATCGATGAGGATATTGCGGCATGCTTTGTCGATCTGCTTCTCTATCCTGATGTTTGCCGGAATCGATGGACACAGGAGCTGAACGACCTCTTCGATGATGGACTGAATCCTGACAGGCACCGGTTTGCTGTCATGCGCTTTGCAGAAGGTCAGAATCTGGGTGATCAGTTGTTTTGCACGTTCAGCCGCCTGTACGATTGCGGTGTAATATTCGGGCTCGTAACCCTCTTCGGCAGCCTTGAGCATACCGAGCTCGCTGTAACCGAGAATGGGCGAAAGCAGATTGTTGAAGTCATGGGCGATGCCGCCGGCAAGCCTTCCGAGTGTTTCGAGACGTTCGGCTTTATGAAGCTGGAGTTCGAGTATTTTTTTCTCCTCTTCAGCTTTTTTCCTCCAACTTATATCACGAATAACACCGATCATGCCCGAGTAATCACTGCCGCTGTCCTCCTGAAAATATCTGACGCCGACTTCGCTAAAAAGATACGATCCATCGTTTTTCCTGTATTTCAACTCGAACACTTCGGAGTCGAGATGCCTGGCAATCGCCTCGCTAACCTTGTGCTGCGCCCGTTCGATTTCATCTTCGGCAAGAAAATCGAAAAATGAGTGGCCGATGATCTCTTCAGGGCGGTATCCGGCCATTTTTTCGACGGATGGCGAGACATAGCGGACTATTCCCGATAAGTCGGCGACAAAGACGATTTCGGAGATCTGTTCGGTGATCGTGCGGTATTTGCGCTCGCTCTCCCGCAACGACTGTTCGATCTGCTTGCGCCCGGTGATGACATCGAAGATGACGATGAAATGGTCGGGTTTCGGGCTGTAAACCGAAAAAGAGAACCACTCCTGAAGTGCGTTCAGGAAATAATCGACATATTCTGGCTGGCGACTTTTTAAAACGCGATCGGCAATGAGAAGCAATTCAGGGTCGGTTGTCTTGAGTTTCGGAATGAGCTCTGTCGCCCGTTTGCCGATGACATCCCTGAAGGAGAGCAGTTTTTCGAATCGCCGGTTGACCTCAATAAAGAGGTAATCATCGACGGCACCATGTTTATCGTACAGCGCCTGGCAATAGGCAAAGCCGTTCGGCATGTGTTCGAACAGCGAACGATACTCCATTTCGCTCTGGCGTACCGATTCGAGCAGCTCCCGTCGTTCCGTAGTGTCGATGATCGTGCCGATATAGCCGATCCACTTTCCCTGATCGTTGTAGAGTGGCTTTCCACGAGACAGCAGCCAGTGAATCGAACCGTCGGGCCAGCAGACGCGGTACTCCATATTGGATTCCATCGCCTCTCTGGTAGTCCAGGTGAAGGTGTCGATGACCATTTGCCGGTCTTCCGGATGAATGGCGTTCATCCAGAGATTGAGGCTGGGTGGCTGCTGCTGTTCACGACCCAGCAGACGGCCGACCTCGTTCGACCAGTGCGCCTTGCCGGTTTCGATGTTCATCTCCCAGACGCCGGCTCGCGCGGCATGCAGTGCCAGATCGAACTTTATTTTGGTATCCCGGAGTTCGATTTCCGCAGATTTGCGATCTGAGATATCCATGACAATACCTGCCAGGAGACGTTTGCCGTGAAGGCCGTCGTGCTGAAATCCTCCGATCACCATGATCCAGCGGTACTCGCCGTCGTTTCGGCGAATGCGGCATTCGAAATGCAGGCCGGTCTGGCTGGTTTTCGAATGCTGAATCATGGCGATGATCCGGTCACGATCTTCGGGAACGACGTGGTCGAGAAACTGCTGAAAGCTCCACTCCCGGTCTGTCGAGTCATAACCGAAGATCTCTGCATGTTCGAGGGTGCGGAACGCGGAGCCATCCTCGATATTCATGCCCCACCAGCCGATATGGCTTTTTTCGAACGCAAAATTGAGCTGTGACTTGCTGAAACGCAACTCTTTTTCCCTCTGCGCGTGCTCGGTAACATCGTTGACAATGCAGTAAAACACCTCCTTGCCTTGAATTTCGATGAGGCAGGTCGAGGCCTCAATGTCGCGAATGCTGCCGTCGGCTCTCCGGTGGCGGGTTGAAACGGTTTTCTGCTTGAACTTTCTGAGTTGTTCGATCTCTCTCTCCAGAAATTCGGGAGAGTTTTCGACCAGTTGTTCGAGGTGCATCTTGCGCAGCTCTGCGACCGGCCAGCCGTAAAAACTGGCGGCAGCGCGGTTGGCATCGATGACCATTTTCGACTCTGCATCGATGACCAGCATGATAGTCGAGTGACCGTCGAAAAGGCGCTTGAACTTCGTTTCGCTGATGTGCAGGGACTCTTCGAGCTGCTTGTATCGGGTAATTTCCCTGCATGTGGCAATGAGCAATGGCTTGTTGCCGGTCGCGATCTTTTTGGCGGTGATCGAATGCCACGGATAGTCCATTCGGGCACGATGCAGGATTCTCGCTTCGCACGACGCTTCCGTGTCACTTTGCAGTGCCGTTGTCATGGCGAGGCACAACGCTTCGCGTTCTTCCGGGTGGGCTGTTTCGAAGAGGTTCAGGTCGGAGACGCTCTCGTCTCCGAGGCCGAAAACCGTGTCGCGGGCGTTGTCGTTCCAGCTGGTGACGATGCCGTTCGGACTGAGCATGAATGCCGACCCAGGAATTATGTCGGGGAGTTTGTACTGCGGCTCATCTGTTGGATGGCGCATGGTGCAACTGGGTTTTTGCAAGGATAGAAAATACTACATCTATTCAGCTGGTTAGGTAAAAGAAATCTTTTGCTGAAATATACAGTGAATCGTCATGATTATACGTATAAAAGTTATTCTCGTAACTCCTATCATCATTTTTGTTTCGGTTCTTTGTGAGGCTTCTGTAAATGGGGATAAGAATTTTTGAGTATTGCTTTGCAGGAGTGATTTTACCGGCTTGTCATACTGACCGATACTGTGGTCAGCTCGTTCCGGGAGCTTCCAGAACGGTATTCAGATTGAGGATGTGCGGAGAAGAAAAATTCCGAAAAGCCTTTGCCTGCGATGACACGTGCAGTCATTCTCTTTTCAGGCAGATTTCTCTGGCGGTTTTGGCGTGGGCAGGTTTTTTTTGAAAACAGCGAATTTTTTCATGGAAATTTCCTGTTCCGGTTTCTAATTGATCACGTAGGTGGTAATCTGATCCATTCACGAAATGAAGCCTGTTTCGGGAATTTACAGGGTGGCGCTGAAGCTGCTGATGAACGACAAGAGCAAGTTCACGGCGCTTCTGGTCGGCATCACCTTCGCCGTGTTCCTCATGGTGATGATGATGTCGATGTTTTCCGGCATTCTGGCCCGTTCGTGCGCTCCGGTCTATAACATCGGTGCGAAAATATGGGTGATGGATCCGGCGGTGAACAACACCAACAGCAGCATTCCGATGCCCGATTACATCCTGTCGGCGTCGCGGAGCATTCCGGGCGTGAAGTATGCTGTGCCGCTCTATTTCGGCAGTGCCCTGATCAAGCTCAAGGACGGCACCTATCAGGCTGCGACGGTGGTTGGACTCGATGATGCCACGCTTTTCGGACGACCCGAGATGCTTGAGGGCAGGATCGAGGATGTTTTCGCCGAGAACGCCTTCGTGGTGGTCAAGGATGCCGAGTACGCCAAGCTCGAAAGCCCGAAAATCGGCACCGAATTCGAGATCAACGACAATCGGGGCACGGTGGTCGGCATCGCCAAAGTCGCCTCCTCCGGCCTGTTCGGTATCCCGACGCTCTACACAACCTACAACCGCGCCATCACCTACATTCCCTCGGCGCGCTTTACCACCTCCTATGTGCTGATCGAACCGAAGAGCGAGGCGGATGTGCCAGGCATCCAGAAGGCCATCGCCAAACTCGGTTACGAGGCGCTCACCCGCGATCAGTTCGTCAAGAAGGTCGCCAACTTCTACACCTTCAAGACCGGTGTCGGTATGAACATCATGCTGATGACCGCCATCAGTTTCGTGGTTGGTCTTTCCATCTCCGGCCAGACCTTCTACACCTTCATTCTCGAAAATATCGGCAAGTTCGGCGCGATGAAGGCCATTGGCGCTAAGGGCAACGAACTGATCTCGATGATTCTCGTGCAGGCGGTTGTCACTTCGCTGATCGGTTACGGATTTGGTGTCGGCGCGGCCTCGACCTTCATGATTATCGCCAAGTGGCGCGTGCCCGGTTACGCTGCCCAGCTCACCTACCAGACGCTCGGGTTGGCGCTTGTTATGGTGATGATCATCGCGGCGGTATCGAGCTATATCGGCGTGCGCAAGGTGTTGCAGATTCAGCCATTCGATATTTTCAGGGGTTGAACATGGGTGGATCGGTCATCATCAAAGCCAGTAATCTGGTCAAGTGGTTCGGCGAAGGCGAGGCCAGGACTGTGGCCGTCAAGCAGGTCTCCTTTGAGGTTCAGTATGGCGAGATTCTCTACATCGTCGGCCCGTCCGGCAGCGGCAAGACGACGTTGCTCAGCATGATTTCCGGCATCCTGAGGCCGAACGAGGGGAGCGTTGTCGTCGAAGATCAGGACATATGGAAGATGAACGATGACGAACTGGCCGATCTTCGCCTGAACAAGATCGGCTTTGTCTTTCAGGACTACCATCTTTTTCCGAGGCTGACCACGGTCGAGAACGTGGCCATTCCGCTGATCCTGAAGAAAATGGAGTGGAACGCGGCCATGAAGCTCGCCCGCGACTATCTCGATATCGTCGGTCTGAAAGATCGCGCCGACCTTCAGCCGGTGAAGCTGAGTGGCGGCGAGCAGCAGCGCGTGGCCATCGCGCGTGCCATTGCAGGTCAGCCGGACATTCTGATCTTTGACGAACCGACCGCCTCGCTCGACGGCGATACCGGACGGAAGATCGTGGAGTTCGTCAAAACAAACATCCTGAACGAAAAACGCGCCATTATCATCGTGACGCATGATAGCAGGATTTACGAATATGCTGACCGGATCATGAAGATGGAGGATGGCAAAATCGTCGGTTACGAATCTGGTTACGAAAACAGTCAACAGCATGAGAAATAAAATCCTGATCGGCATCGCGATCTTCGGTATTCTGCTTGGCGTGGGGAGCGCATTTTTCATGAAGCTGCGCCCGAAATCGGAGCCGCCCGCCTTCAAACCGGCGTCGAACCCCTATCCGAGCGGGATTTATGCCAACGGCATCATCGAAAGCGCCCAGAAAAACGGCGCGAATGTCAACGTGTACCCCGAGGTGTCTGGCACAGTGGTGAGCATTCCCGTTCATGAAGGCCAGCAGGTAAAGACCGGTGCGCCGCTACTTGCGCTCGACGAAACGGTGCAGCGTTCTGCGGCTGAATCGGCGAAAGCGGGTATCGCGGTGGCTGAGGCGAATTTCGCCAACGTGCAAGCGCAGTACGAAAAGCTGAAAGCCTCGTGGAATCTCGATCCTCGTTCGGTGAGCAAGGATGCGCTCGATACTGCCGCCAATGCCGTCCGTGCGGGGAAGGCGAGTCTCGAGCTTGCCCGCAAGCAGTACGATGCGGCCCGAGCGCTTCTTGACAAATACACCCTCACGGCGCGCGAAGACGGTACGGTTCTGGCGATCAACACCTCGGTTGGGAGCTACATTTCCAGTCAGGGCGGTTACAACTCCTACACAGGAGGCTACGTGCCGGTCATCGTTATGGGCAATCCGGAAAACAGCTTGCAAGTTCGTTGCTACGTTGACGAAATCCTGATCCAGCGGCTTCCAGATCCGGCCCGGATGAGCGCCAGCATGTCAATCCGCGGTACCACGCTCAAGATTCCTCTGACATTCGAGCGGTTCCAGCCGAACGTGACGCCAAAAATCGAGCTGTCGAGCCAACGCACCGAGCGGGTGGATGTCCGGGTGCTGCCGGTCATCTTCAGCTTTGTGAAGCCCAAAAATGTAACGCTCTATCCCGGTCAACTGGTCGATATTTACATCGGTGAACAGGCAGCGAACAACCAATAACCTGGTGGCAGTCATGTCGAAAAGCATCGCCCGGCGCGGCGTCGTGTCGCTCGCTTTTTTCGCGCTTCTGCTATCGGGATGCGCTATGGGGCCGGATTTCGTAACGCCTGAAGCTCCGGCGGTGAAGTCGTACGACCGGCAACCACTTCCGAAACCGGTCGATGGCGGGCAGCGCTTCGACGAGGGCGTTGGACCTGCTGCATACTGGTGGAAATCGTTCGGCTCCACCCAGATCGACTCCATCGTCGAAGAGGGGCTGGTGGGTAATCCGGGCCTGCAGGCTGCCGAGGCAAGCCTCAAAGCGAGCCGGGAGAATCTCCGCGCCGGGGCCGGGATTTTTTATCCGCAGGCAAGTGGGACCTTTTCGCAGACGCGGGAAACCTCGTCGCCAGCCACGACGGCGGGCTCGGGCGCCATCGTCAACCTCTCGACACTCTCCGCGTCAGTGAGCTACGCGCTCGATCTGTTCGGCGGGCAGCGGCGCAGCGTCGAGGCACTCGGTGCGCAGGTTGATGTGCAGCGTGCGCAGACTCTCGGTGTGTACATGACGCTGACTGGCAACATCGTCAACACGAGTATTGCCATTGCCGCCTATCGCGAGGAACTCGACGAGTACGAGCAGCTCATCGCCATCGAAAAGGATCAGCTTTCGATGGCTACGAAGCAGTACCAGGCGGGTGTAGCGCCCTACAGCTCCGTGCTGGCGTTACGGAGCCAGATTGCCTCGCTGGAGGCCTCCGTGCCACCAGTCAGGCAGAAGTTCAGCCAGGCCGAGCACCTGCTTGCGACGCTTGCCGGAAAGACTCCGGGGGAGTGGGTGACGCCCGATCTGCGCCTTTCCGGCATTTCCCTGCCGGAACGAGTGCCGCTCTCGCTGCCATCGGAGCTGGTGCGCCAGCGCCCGGACATCCTCGCCGCCGAAGCGGAGTTGCACGCGGCCAATGCCGAAATCGGCGTTGCCACGGCAGCGCTCTTCCCGAGCTTCACGCTCACTGGCAGTTACGGGCGCACGGCCAGCCAGCCGCATGAGCTTTCCGATCCGCTCAACCGATTCTGGTCAATTGGTGGCAACATCGCCGAGCCGATTTTCAATGGAGGCTCGCTCCGGGCCAAACGCCGGGCTGCGATCGCCACGCGAAACCAGGCGTTCGCGTTGTACCGCCAGACCGTGCTTGCCGCCTTCGCCCAGGTTGCCGACCTCATCCGCGCGCTTGAGCATAATGCCGAGCAGCTCAAGGCTGAGATGCAGGCCGTCCAGAGCAGCAAACTCGCGCTCGACCTGATCCAGGCCAACTACAAGGCGGGCATGGTCAACTACGTGCAGGTGATTCTCGCTGACATTCAGTACCGGCAAGCGAAAATCGGTTACCTGCAAGCCCAGGCCCAGCAACTGCAAAACTCCGCCGCGATGTACGTCGCTCTTGGTGGGGGATGGCAGCACGATGAAGGAGCGAAGGCGAAAGCGGGCTTGTAGGGCTTGAGGGCCATAAAACAAAAAAGACCTGCAAGTCGAAACCCGCAAGTCATTCTGCTTTATGGTACACCCGAGAGGATTCGAACCCCTAACCTTCTGATCCGTAGTCAGATGCTCTATCCAGTTGAGCTACGGGTGCATAGTGTATAAATCCCGACTTGTGCCGGGATTTATACTTGGTAGCGTGTACGGGATTCGAACCCGTGATCTTCGCCTTGAGAGGGCGATGTCCTGGGCCACTAGACGAACACGCCATATTTTCTTACTCTGAATCAGCTGGTGGGCCCTGTAGGACTTGAACCTACGACCCAGCGATTATGAGTCGCTTGCTCTGACCAACTGAGCTAAGGGCCCTCGCAAGCCTGTTTTTGCTTCAGAGTGGTCTAATATAAGGTATGTGATTAAAATTGCAAACGATATTTGACTCTTTTTTCAGGAAAATTCCTGGTATTTCTGCCGCTCGATGTCGGCTCCGAGCGCCGTCAGTTTCTTCTCGATAGCCTCGTATCCGCGGTCGAGATGATAGACTCTCAGCACTTCGGTGGTGTCTTTTGCGACCAGTCCGGCAAGCACCAGACAGGCTGATGCGCGAAGGTCCGTGGACATGACTTTGGTGCCGGTCAGCTCCTGCGGGCCATGAACCAGTGCCCAGTTATCCCTGATTTCGATATGCGCTCCAAGGCGGTTGAGCTCCGGAATATGGTTGAAGCGTTCGAGGTAGATTCGGTCGATGATGGTGCTGTCGCCATGAGCCTGGGTCATGAGCGCCATCCACTGCGCCTGCATGTCGGTCGGAAACTCAGGGTAGGGCTGTGCGGTAATATCCACCGGCAGCAGTTTTTCCGGTGCGATGAGCGAAATGGCATCACCTTTTGTCGCAATCGTGCAGCCGGACTGCCGGAAGGCATCAAGCACCGAGGTGAGCTGTTCCGGCACGACGCCGGTGACCGTCACACTGCCTCCGGTGATCGCGGCGGCGCAGAGGAGCGTGCCCGCTTCGATGCGGTCGAAGATGTTTTCGAACTCAACCGCCTTGAGCTGATCGACTCCGTCAATGACGAGCGTTGTTGTGCCGATGCCGTCGATCTTCGCGCCCATTTTCACGAGGAAGTTGCACAGGCATTCGATCTCCGGTTCGAGGGCGGCGTTGTCGAGAATGGTGGTGCCTTTGGCCATGACTGCGGCCATCAGGGCGTTGCCGGTCGCGCCGACTGACGAGATCGGAAAGTCGATGTGTGCGCCGCGCAGTCCCGATCCGTTGACCCTGGCGTCGATGAAGCCTTTCTCGATGGTAACGGTCGCGCCGAGCTTCTCCATCACCATGATGTGCAGATCGACCGGACGCGGGCCGAAAGCGCATCCGCCGGGCAAGGAGACCCTGGTGTGGCCGAACCGCGCGAGCAGCGGGCCAAGCACGTAGATCGAGGCGCGCATTTTCTTGACCAGCTCGTACGGAGCCTCGATGCTCTTCAGGTGACCGGTTGAGACCTTCAGAAGGTTATTCTCGAACGACGTTTCCGCGCCGAGATAGTCGAGCAGCTGGATGAAGGTCCGGACATCCTTGAGATCCGGGATGCGATCGATGGCGAAGGTGCCATCGGGTGTCAACAGTGTTGCCGCGATGACTGGCAGCGCGGAATTTTTCGATCCTGAAGCGGCGATGGTGCCGCAAATCTGTTTTCCGCCCCGGATGACAAGCTTGTCCATTCGATTCAAGGGTTACATGCAAAAAGGCTTATTTAATTATTTCAGGCTCAGAAAAACAAATTTTATTTTAAAGCCACTTTTTATCTGAACCTGCAAGCTGGCTCGTCCATCGTGCCGGTTTTTTGATTGCAACCGTGAGTGCCAACCGATCCGATACCATGCGAATGTTTTCCGGCAGCCGTTCCATACCAGTCTCCGTCATAAAGATTTTCTGCACCTGTTTTCTTTTTGTCCTCTCCGTTACCCTTTTGCCCGCGACGGGCAGCGCTGCGAGTCCTGAAATGACCCGCATTACCCGCGAGCGCAACCGGGTCGAAAGCACGCTCAAAGATCTCAAAAAGCAGCTCTCGGAGTACCAGTCAAAGCTCAACAGCACCAAAAAGAACGAGCGCCGTTCGATTGCCGACCTGAACAACATCCGCAAGCAGATCAAGGTTTATGAACGTCTCATTGTCGAAAACCAGTCGCTTCTGAACAATCTCGACAATCAGATCGACCAGCTTCAGAGCCAGCTTCAGGAAAATCGAAAGACCTATCAGCATGTGTCATCTGATTTCCGGCAAGTGGTTATCGCGGCCTACAAGCACGGCGGAGACCGCGATGCCGAGCTGATGCTCTCTTCGGGGTCGGTCAATGGTGCGATTGTGAGAGCCAGATATATGGGATTTCTTTCAGGGTCGGTCAGGTCGAAGGTGAACGATTTGCAGTCGAGCGCACAGCAGCTGGAGAGCAGCCGGGCGCAGCTTCAGCGGACCTACCACGAGAAGGAGCTGGCAATGAAGAGCCAGCAGGAGCAGCTTCAGAGCTACTCCTCGAAAAAGAAAGAGAAAGAGGTGGTGCTCAGCGGGATTCAGAAAGACAAGAAAACCTATGCTGCCCGCATCACCGAAGTGCGCAGAAAGCAGCGGGTCATGCAGAAAAAGATCGAGTCGCTGATCATGGTCCAGCAGGAGCTGATCCAGAAGGAGCAGGAGCGAGCAAGGCTGGAAGCTCTGCGGCGCCAGCAGCGTCTTGCCGAGGCCAGAAAGCGCAGGGAGGCCGAGCGGCGGCGCAAGGAGGCTGAACGGCAGCGGGTTCTTGCCGAGCGGCGTGGAGAGGCTCCGGCAACAAAAGAACCGCCGCCGGAAAAGGCGCTGCCGCCGGAGAAAGAGCCGTTGCCGGTTGTGCCCGACCAGACCGAGTCGGAAATCGACCGCGTTTCGGTTGATTTCGACCAGGGCGGATCACTGCCGTGGCCTGTCAACAATGGCGTCGTGGTGCGTCGCTTCGGTTCTTCGCTTGACAAGGAGCTGAACATCGTGACTGTCAGCAACGGTATCGACATTTCCGTACCGGTTGGCACGCCGGTCAAGTCGGTCTCTGGCGGCAAGGTGGTGCAGGTCGCCTACCTGCCTACCTTCGGGAATGTGGTCATCGTCCGCCATCCGAAATCGTATCTTACCGTGTATGCCAATCTTGGCCGCGTGTCGGTAGCCAAGGGCGAGATCATCCGCTCGCGCCAGTTGCTCGGCTCTTCAGCGGCCATGCCCGAAGGCGGTTCGACGGTGCATTTCGAGGTCTGGAAGGGCAAGGTCAAGCAGAATCCCCAGAAATGGCTCAGATAAAAGGGAACGCATCATGGGTTTGAAATGGATCTTCACGGCGCTCTTTTCCGTCCTGTTCCGCCCGGAGGTTTTCTGGAGCGATGCCCGCGAGCGCTTTCGGGAAGTCAATGCGATGAAGGATTACGCCGCTCCGGTCATTGCAATTGTCCAGTTCGCCAAGCTTCCGTTTATCGGCACGCCGCGAATGGCCATGCTGCTGGCGATCATCAGTTTCACGATCGATGTCGCCGTGCTCTACCTGCTGACCGGGGTGATGGTCTCGGCGGCTGAAGCTGAGCGTTCCGCACCTGTGCAGCATGAGATCATGACGGCGCTGAGCTTTTCGCTGACCCCGATCTGGCTCGCCGAGCCGTTTGGTTTTGCCGGAACGTGGCGCTGGCTGTTCATTGCGGCGGCGCTTGCCTATACCGTGTTCATTTCACGCACCGGGTTACAGGCAATGCTCGGCAGCGGCGAACCGGGCGTGGAGGCGTTTTCCGGAAAATCGGCTTTTCTGGTGGGCGCGATGGCGATGATCTCATTCCTGCTCCAGAACGGTCTTATCCGTTTTTTTATCTCTATCTGACTGAAAATCCATGAAACCGCAAGACCTCCATCTCGATTACGGCCTGGTTGAAGCCATCCTGATTCCTTTCATCCGCAACGAAATCAGGAAGTTTGGTTTCGGGTCGGTGGTGCTCGGGCTTTCGGGAGGTATCGATTCGGCGGTGGTGTGCGAGCTCGCCGTCCGTGCACTTGGCGCGGAGAATGTGCTGGCGCTGATGATGCCCTACAAGACGAGCAGTCAGGAAAGTCTCGATCACGCCGAATTGATGGTTGATCGGCTCGGCATACGATACGAGACCATGCCGGTGACGGAGGTGGTTGATGCCTTCTTCGCCACGCGTCCCGATGCCAGCCGTCTGCGGCGGGGCAACGTGATGGCGCGGTCGCGAATGCTCTGTCTCTACGACGTCTCGGCGCGGGATGGCTGCCTGGTGCTCGGCACGAGCAACAAAACCGAGCTGATGCTCGGCTATGGAACCATGTTCGGCGACATGGCCTCTGCGGTCAACCCCATTGGCGACCTTTACAAGACGCAGATTTTCGGCCTCGCAAGGCACCTCGGCATTCCCGCGCCGCTCATCGACAAACCGCCATCCGCCGATCTCTGGGAAGGGCAGAGCGACGAAGCCGATCTTGGTTTCAGCTACGAGGAGGTTGACCGGCTGCTCTACATGATGCTCGAAGAGCGCATGGATCGTGATGCCATTCTCGCCGAAGGCATCGACTCAGCCTTCTACCAGCGAGTGCGCAGCATGGTGGTGCGGAACCAGTACAAGCGTATGATGCCCGTCATTGCCAAACTCTCCGGCCGCACGCCAGGCATCGATTTCCGGTACGCGCGTGACTGGCAGGAGGTGCGGTAGGGGAGAGTTTGCATGGGCCGGTGAGGCCGACGGTACCTTTGGGAAAAATTCCCTGATCTTTTTTCCCAAAAGTCCCGAAAATCCCACTTCTCAAAACGACCGGAGCACGGTGTCCACCAGATAATGCTTGTCGTCCTTCTGCGGGAAATCTGTTGTGTAGTGCAGGCCCCGGGATTCGCGTCGTTTGATTGCTCCCTGAATGATGAGGCTCGCAACCTTGATGATATTGCGCAGTTCGATGATCTGTGGCGTGATCCTCGTTTTTTTGTAGTAAGCCTCGGTCTCCTCCTTCAGGAAATCGATGCGCCGCCGGGCGCGGTCGAGGCGCAGGTCGCTCCTCACGATGCCGACGTAGTCGTTCATGATCACCTGCGCCTCTTTTTTGTTGTGCGCCACCAGGATCCACTCCTCCGGGCTGGTCGTGCCGGAGTCGTCCCAGTCGGGGAATTCGTGTTCGAAATGGATCGAGTGCAGCTCCGCCCGGATATCCTCGCTGGAACGCCAGGCGAAGACCAGCGCTTCGAGCAGCGAGTTGCTCGCCAGCCGGTTCGCGCCGTGTACGCCAGTGCAGCTCGTCTCACCGCAGGCATAGAGGTGGCTGATGGTGCTGCGTCCCCGGCTGTCCGTCCTGATGCCTCCGCACGAGTAGTGCGCCGCCGGAACCACCGGAATCATTTCTTTCGTCATGTCGATGCCGAAACCGAGGCAGGTCTCGTAAATGTGAGGGAAGTGCTCCTTCACCCTCTCTGCGTCAATGTGTGTCACATCGAGAAAGACACACTCGTCGCCGCTTTTCTTCATCTCCGAGTCGATCGCTCGCGCCACGATGTCGCGCGGGGCGAGGTTTTCGCGCCGGTCGTAGCGGTGCATGAACGCTTCGCCCTCCTTGTTGCGCAAAATACCGCCGAAGCCACGCACTGCCTCCGAGATCAAAAACGACTTTGCTTTCGGGTGGAAGAGTGAGGTCGGGTGGAACTGGATGAACTCCATGTTGGCGATCTCCGCTCCGGCCCGATAGGCCATCGCGATGCCGTCGCCGGTGGCGATGTCGGGGTTCGTCGTATGCAGATAGACATGGCCCAGTCCGCCCGAGGCGACCATCGTTACCTTCGCCAGAACCTTCTTCGGCTTGTGGTTGAGCGTGTCGAGCACGTACGCGCCGTAGCAGGTGATGTCGTTGGTCTTGATGCCGAGGTGGTGCTCGGTGATCAGTTCGAGCGCGTAGTGGTGTTCGAGCAGCGTGATGTTGGGGTGCGCGTTGACGCGGGCGAGCAGCGCCGTTTCCACTTCGCGGCCTGTCAGGTCTTTGGCATGCACGATGCGGTTTCGTGAATGGCCGCCCTCCTTGCCGAGATCGAACGAGTGGTCGGGGTTGGTCGTGAACTCCACGCCGAGTTCTGTGAGGCGCCGGATATGTGCCGGACCTTCGTGCACCAGGATGCTCACCATTGCCTCGTCGCACAGGCCCGCGCCCGCATCGAGCGTGTCAGCGATGTGCAGCTCCGGGGTGTCGTCACCCGCGATGGTCGCCGCGATGCCGCCCTGTGCCCAGTTGGTATTGGAGGTGGAGCTCTCTTTTTTGGTGATGATCGTGACCGTGGCGTGGTCGGCCATATTGATGGCGAAATACAACCCTCCGATGCCGCTGCCGATAACCAGCACGTCGGTTTTCACTTCCTGTGTCATATCTCTCTGGTGGCGTGATTGATGAGTTGCGGATAGAGCGACCCGCAGACAGCCCGCTGTTTCCCCGAAACAAAAACGGCGAGGCGTAATATACGCAGTCAGGAATCAACTTCCGGCAGTGGCGAGGGCGCAAGCCTTGTTTCTGTTGCGTTTTGCCAGAAAAAAAGAACCGGGAATCGGTCACGCGACTGATTCCCGGTATCGATACGAATGTTTCGCTGTTCCGTCGCCCTTATGGCAGCAGCACCGCGCAGGAGATCACGGTCGTCCACATGCCGGTTTCGCCCTCGGCAGACTCGGTGATGTTGAAGGAGTTGACGATCTTGCCGCTCATCTTGTAGATGCCCTCGCGCTCGTCCCAGTCCTTGTTGGGATCAAATTCGATGCCGAGCGTGGTGGCCAGCATCGTGGCGGCCAGATCCTCGGCGTATTCGCCCGACTGCTCGGCAGTTTCACCATACGGATGATGCTCGGAGAGATAGCCGTACTGGCTTTCGTCAGCCGGAAGTGCCACGCCAACCGAAGCGGAGATAAGGCGGTTGTTTTCGTTGGTCGAGTTACGCGCCATGACCGCGAAGGTGATCTGTCCCGGCTTGAGGTGCTTCAGTCCCTCTTCGACGCTGATGCGTTCGCATTTTGGAGGAAAGATACTTGAAACCGTCACCAGGTTGCACTTTTCGATCTTGGCGTCGCGCAGGGCGAGCTCGAACGAAGAGAGATACTCTTTGTGTCTTCCGACACCTTTGGTGAAGAATACTTTTGTCGGGACGAATGACAAGGTGGTAGCTCCGGATAGAGGTTAGAGAAAGTCGTCAGTTGGTGCAATTATAGGAAAAAGCAAACGCATTCAAAACGATTTTTTTGCGCGCGCCACCTTGAAAAATTTCCGTTTGCCTGCGCGGATGATGACGGGGTTTTCGGTCAGCTCGATAACGGCATTGATATCCGGGATTTTCTCGTCGCCAGCCTGCACCGCGCCCTGCTGAATCATGCGCCGCGCTTCGTTTTTCGACGGGAATGCCTCGAGCGCCATGAGCAGCTCGACCACCGGCATCGAAGCCTTCTCGAACTCCACGGTCGGCAGGTCTGTGGGAGCCTGTTTGTTGACGATCACCCGGTCGAAGTGTTCCTGTGCCTTGGCCGCGTCGTCTGCTGAATAATATTGTGCCACAACCTCGCGGGCGAGTTCCCGCTTGGTCTCGCGCGGATCGGCGGCGATCCGTTCGGCGATAGGCTCGTCGTTGCCGCTATGGTGCGGTACCAGCAGGTTCCAGTAGGTCTCGATCAGTGTGTCGGGGATCGAGAGCGTGCGGCCGTACATATCCTCCGGCGTGTCGTTGAAGCAGATGGCGTTGCCGAGCGACTTGGACATCTTCTCGCTGCCGTCGGTGCCGACGAGCAGCGGCATGGTGATGCAGACCTGCGGCTCGATGCCGTACTCGCGCTGGAGGTCGCGTCCAACGAGCAGGTTGAATTTCTGGTCGGTGCCGCCAAGCTCCACGTCGTTTTTCAGGTGCACCGAGTCCATGCCCTGTGCGAGCGGGTAGAGGAGCTCGTGGATCGAAATCGGCGTCTGTGAACGGTAGCGCTTTTCGAAATCATCGCGTTCCAGCATCCGCGCCACCGTGTAGTGGCTCGACAGGCGGATGACGTCGGCAAAGTGCATCTGGCCCAGCCAGTCGGCGTTGTAGCAGATGGTGGTCTTTTCCGGATCGAGGATTTTCGACGCCTGCTCGAAGTAGCTTTTGCCGTTCTCTCGGGCCTCTTCGGCGGTGAGCTGCGGGCGGGTCTTGCTCTTGCCCGACGGGTCGCCGATCATGGCTGTGAAATCGCCGATGATGAGGATTGCCTCGTGTCCCAAATCCTGAAATTCACGCAACTTGCGGAGCACCACCGAGTGGCCGAGATGCAGGTCTGGGCGCGACGGATCAGCGCCGAGCTTGATCTTCAGTGGCGTGCCGTTTTTGAGAGATTTGGTGAGTTTGCGTTCGAGTTCGTCGGTGCTGATGACCTCGACGGTGTTGTTGACGATGATATCGAGCTGTTCCCTGACGGATGGAAATATCATGGCAAATTGAAATGTCGTCTGGTTAATACTGTTTCTTGAGTTGCTGCAGCTGACGCTCGGCGTCTCGATTCTTGATTGTCTCGCGCTTGTCGTAGAGCTTTTTGCCTCGCGCGAGGCCGAGTTCGATCTTCAGCACACCGCGCTTGTTGAAGTACGCCTTGAGCGGAATCAGGGTCAGTCCCTTTTCGCTGATTTTCGATTGCAGGCGCATGATTTCCGCCTTGTGCAAAAGCAGGCGGCGGCTGCGCTTGGGTTCAAGCGTGTCGAGCGTGTTGTGTTCGTAGGGCGTGATCTGCATGTTTTCGAGCCACACCTGGCCGTGGTGGATCATGGCGTAGCTCTCGCTCAGGCTCGCCTTGCCGAGTCGCACCGACTTCACCTCGCTGCCCAGCAGCTCGATGCCCGCCTCGATGGTATCGAAAATCTCGAACTCGAACCGGGCCTTGCGGTTGCTGATCGCCGTGACGTATTCCGGCTTGCCTTGTTTTTTGGACACCGCGTTTTCTCTCAGGTTTCGGATTCGTAGTATTCTACCGGAATCATGTTTCCGACGTTGAGCACAAGATAAGGGTCGAACGCTTTTTTTACACGCACCATTTCCATGATGCCTTTGCGGCCGTACATCTGTATCAGATATTCGCTCTTGAGTTTGCCGATGCCGTGTTCTGCCGACAGTGTGCCGCCCATCGCGAGCACTTTCGAGACGAGCTGGCGGTAGAGCGTTTTGGCGCGTACGAACTCTTCGTGATTGCGCGGCAGAATGTTCAGGTGCAGGTGGGCGTTGCCGATGTGGCCGAAGATGATGTAGGTGAATCCCTCGCGGTCGCAGGCGTCGCGGTAGAGCCGGAAGAGGTCGGCGAAGCGCTCGTCGGGCAGTGCCATGTCGGTGCTCACCTTGCTCTCCGACTGGCGGCTGAGCCACTCGTTGACCAGCACCGGTAGCTGGTGGCGGAAATCGCGGAGCTTCTGCAATCCTTCGTTGTCGAGCGCTGCCCAGCTCTGTTCGACCGGCGAACCGCACTGTTCCATCAGTTCCAGCCACGCTTCGAGGCAGGCATCCTCATGTTCGGCGGTCGTCTCCTCTTCGAAATAGATCGCTCCTGCCGTTTCCTTCGCAATCTCCGGATAGCTCTGGCGGAGGAATTCGAGGGCTCGACGGTCGAAGAGTTCGAGTGCTCGCGGACTCACACCGCGGTTTCCGCTGCGCGCCTTGCCGACGAAGTCAAGCAGCTCATCTTCGCTCTTGAACCAGGCGAGGCAGGCGATTACCCGCTCCGGCGCGGGTTGCAGCAGCAGCGTGGCTTCGAGGATGACGCCGAGCGTGCCTTCCGATCCGATGAAGAGGTCGATCAGATCCATACCCGGTTTCGACCAGTAGCCCGCGTTGTGCTTCGATGTCGAGGGCATCGAATAGTCCGGAATCCGGAACGTTACGCGACCGGCAATCGGCAGGTCGAGCGTGAATCGCCCCTCCGCGTCGGCGAGGTGCTGGCCGCGCTTGATCTCCAGCAGGTCGCCCTGCGGCAGCGCGATTTTCAACGCCTGAACGTGGTTGCGCGTCGGGCCGTACTTCAGCGAGCGCGAGCCGGTGGAGTTGTTCGAGATGGTGCTGCCGATGAAGCAGGTTTTTTCGGTCGGGTCGGGCGGGTAGAACCAGCCAGCCGCCGAGGCTTTCGCCTGCACCTCCTGCAACAGTGCTCCGCCCTGCACGAGCAGGAGCGCCTGTCCGTCGTCCGTTGGCTCCGGCTTGTCGATGCGGTCGAGCTTCTGCATGGCGATGACGTGATCGCCGAACGGAATTCGCGCGCCGGTGGTGCCGGTGCCGTTTCCCGCGATGGTGTAGCGCCGCCCGTCGGCGTGCGCATCGCGCAGGAGCGTCGCGACCTCCTCCGGCGTTTCGGGGAAGAAGACGCCGGGCGTCCAGCCGTTTTTCAGGTTGCTCGTGTCTTCGAGAAAGCCCGCAATGGCTGCCGGTTCATTTTTAAAGTTCATCAGTCTCCACCCTCCAGATCGCTCTGCGGCGTAGTGCTGGTAGAGTCGATTGCTGTTTTCGCGGCGGGCTGTTTCGTATTCAGTGAATCGTTCAGCTTTTTGACTTTGGCGACGGCGGTGCTGTCGGCAGTCGCCGTTTTCGGCTTGTTCTTTTCGACAAGGTAATAGTTCATCATCTCCCGGGCGATCGGCGCGGAGATGCTGCCGCCGAAACCGGCGTTCTCGACCAGCACCGCAATGGCGATTTTCGGATTCTCGACCGGGGCGAAGCAGATGAACCATGCGTGATCTTTGCCGTGCGGGTTCTGCGCGGTGCCGGTTTTGCCCGCCACCGTTATACCCGGTATCTGCGCCAGCGTGCCGGTACCCTGCATCACCACGCCCTGCATCGCCTCCTTGATGATTCCGAAGGTCTGTTTCGAAACAGGAAGGGTTCGCGAGGCGTGATCGATCGGTACATAGATGCCGGTGCGCGTGTCGCGGTAGCCCCTGACAATGTGCGGTTCGTGCCAGGTGCCGTTGTTGGCGATGGTCGCTGCGTAGTTGGCCAGTTGCAGGGGAGTGGCGCCAAGCTCTCCCTGGCCGATGCCGAGGCTGACCAGGTAGCCTCTGGTCCAGCGCCCCTCACCGTAACGCTTGTTGTAGTAATCGGTTGTCGGCAAGAGACCCTTGCGTTCACCGGGGAGGTCGATACCTTCCTGCTGGCCGAATCCGAACATTTTGCCGTATTTATCCCACGTGTCGAGTCCAACCTTGAGCATGAGCTGGTAGAAGTAGATGTTGCAGGACTCGATGATCGCTTTTTTAAGGTTAACGATACCGTGAGCATGGCCGCCGTGGCAGTGGAAAACGCGTCCGCCAAAGTTCCAGCCTCCGGTACAGAGAATGGTATTTTCCGGTTTGATGACCCCCTCTTCGAGTCCGGCTATTGCGAGCACCATTTTGTAGGTTGAGCCGGGTGGATAGACGGCCTGGATGGCGCGGTTGAAAAGGGGCTTTTCAGGTGAAAGGGCGATTTCGGCCCACTCTTTTTTTCTGGTTTTGCCGTTGAGGATGTCGAGGTCGAAATCGGGTTCGCTGCACAGTGCCAGCACACCGCCGGTCGAGGGGTCGATAGCCACGACGGCTCCCGATCTGCCCGTCGCCCGGAGCAGATTTTCGGCAAGCTGCTGCAGGTGGGCGTCGATGGTGAGATAGAGATCGTTGCCTTTGACAGACGGGATGTCGCTCTTGCCCTCATTGTATTTTCCCATAAGCATTCCGAGCGGATTGACCAGCTCGTAACGAGCGCCCTTTTCTCCTCGAAGCTCCTCTTCGTAGGAGCGTTCGAGACCGGAAAAACCGATCTTGTCGTCCGGCGTGTACCCCTTTTCAGCCAGCGTGTCGAGCTGTGCCCTGTTGACGCTGCGCAGGTAGCCGAACATGTGGGTTCCCCGGAACAGATCGCTGTATTTTCGCTTGTCTTCGATCTCGATGATCACGCCGGGCAATCGCCAGAGGTTCTCGCTGATGCGTGCCACGACGAACTCGTTCAGGTCGCGGTAGACGGTCGAAACGGCAAACGGACTGTAATCTTTCGCTTCGGCGACCTTCTCGTTCAGCTCATCTACCGGAATTTCAAGCAGGTAGGCCAGGTACGGGATGCTCGATGCCCGCAGCTCGTTGGGGATGATCTTGAGGGTGTAGAGCGCCCGGTTTTCGAGAACGGTTTCGCCGTTCCGGTCGATGAAATGGCCTCTCGGTGCCTGTTCCCGTATTCTCCGGATGCTTCCCGATCTCGAACCAATGTCGTCATGCTGGACAATCTGGAGCCAGGCGAGACGACCTGTGAAAAACAGGAACACGGCTGCGATGAGGAGTATGGTCAGCTTGATTCCGCGCAGAAAATCGTCCATGGCTCAATCCTTCAGCAGTTTCTTCAGGGCGAAGTGATAGAGCAGCACGGTCAGCATCATGCTCATGAGGGTGCCGAGGATGACCGTCTCCGGTATCCTGACATAGAGGGGGAGCGAGAGCGGGTCGGAAAGAAGCGACTGAAGCAGGTTCCCGGCTATGAGCGCGGTTGCGGACGCAGCATAGAACATCCGCTTTTTCTTGACCGAGGTCGCATGGCTCTCCTGTGGTACATGGAAGAAGCCTGCCACAAATCCCTGCACGGTGCCCAGAAGGGCCGACAAGCCTAGGTCGCCCGAGAGAATCCCGGCGATGAGGCCGGCCCCGAAACCGAAGTTCGTGCCGGTTCTCTGGCCGGTGGACATGGAGACGAACGCGATGAAGATGGCCAGAATGTCGGGGGATGCGTGCAGAATGAGCAGCTTCGAAACGAGAAAGCGCTGCACGAAAGCCAGAATGACCAGGGCGATGGTATAGAGAAGATACTTGTTCAAATCAGGGCGGATTGTCGTTTGTAACCGGTGATTGCCATGTTATCGATGCCTTGTTCACTCTCCTTTTTCCGGACTGTCCGGTGACTGCATCAGCTCGATTTTTTCCATCGACGGTTTTGCCAGCGAGACAAGCACCCAGGAGAGTGATGAAAAATCGACTGCAAGGCGCACGTCGACGTTGTAGAAGAGCTTGTCTTTCGATATGCGGATGATCTGGCCGACCGGAATGCCCCGGCTGGCAAAGGTGCTGTAACCGGAGGTTGCCACCCCTTCGCCTACGAGCAGTTTGCTGCTGACGGGCACATGCTCTATTTTGGCGAGGCGTTCATTACCGTTTCGCCAGGCGAGCAGGCCGTTGGTACGGGTGCTGTCGGAAACCACGCTGACCATGAAGTTCCGGTTGACCACCGGCATCACTTTTGCATAGTTCTGTGACACGTCGATCACCCGTCCGACAAGCCCGTCGGGTGTCAGAACGGCCATGTCCCGGGCGACGCCCTGGCGCGAACCGGCGTCGATGATGAGCATGTTCTCCGTTGCACTGAACCGGCGGTCAACCACCCTTGCGACCTTGAAGCGGCCAGTCCATTGCGGCGCATTCGCCACTATGGCTTTCAGCTCGCCGGCATCGCGGAGCGCCGCCTGCTGGCGCAGAAGCCGGGCGAACAGCCGCGCATTTTGCAGGAACAGGTGCTGGTTGTCGCGTTCCTGTGTGAAAATGGCCGTAGCGTCGGTAAACTGTTTTCCAATGGCTGCGTTAATGACCAGCCCGCGCTCGCGAATCGCATCGAGCGTCTCCTTGCGCTGAAGCTGCATGAGCATGATGGAGAGAGTGCAATACAGCAGAAAATAGAGATATGCGGTATGCTTGGCGATAAAACGGAAAAAACTCGACACGTCCGTTGTCTTCCTTGTTAACACATTGGCGCACTCCCTGCCGCCTGTTTTTCCGGCGGGAAACCGAAACAGGGGTTGTCAGGGCGATCTTGTTTGCTCTAGTCTCGATTCGATAGCCTCGGTCCGGAGCATTGGCCGGAACATAAAGGTTGCGAATCGAAAATATAACAGATATGCAATCTTTTCTTCGATGAATTTTTCCGGCGCTCATTTGTCTCAAACCCGCCGGACAGGAATCCGTTTTTTTGCTTTTTAGGCTGAAATGACGATTTTGAGCTTCATGACCGCCGGTTGCGGAAAAACGCGCGAAACCCGGCGGCGATTACCGTTTGACCCGATCCGGTCTTCCGGCATACGGGAATCCTCGCCAAGATATTGCAACAGCGCATGTTATTTGACAAACGCAGAAATGTCACGGATAAATTTATCGTTGTCGGAGACCGGGTACTCATCAAGCCGAAATCCCTCGATGAGACAACCAAATCAGGTATCTACCTTCCTCCGGGCGTTCAGGAAAAAGCTAAAATCCAGAGCGGTTACGTGCTCAAAACAGGGCCCGGCTATCCGGTTGGCCCGCCAAATGATACCGACGAACCCTGGAAAGAGCGGGCCGAAAGCCCCCAGTATATTCCGCTTCAGGCCAAAACCGGCGATCTGGCCATCTTCGTCCAGAACAGCGCCTGGGAGATCGAGTACGAAGAGGAGCGCTATCTGATCGTGCCCAATTCAGCCATTCTTCTGCTGATCAGGGAAGACGATGACCTGGAAGACTATCTGAGTTGAATCGCCGGAGGGAGCCGGATTTGTTTCCGGCTTTCACTCCGGCCTACGCTCCTCTTCAACCGTCGAGGAGTTTTTTTATTTCATTATTTCGACAGATCGATATGACCACAGCGACCGATATGCACAAAGAGGCGGCGGGCCTTTCGACCGAAGCGCTGCTCCGGCGGGTGCAGGCTCTCAAGAAGGAGATGAACGCGATTATCCTTGCCCACTACTACACCCTGCCGGAGATCCAGCAGGCGGCGGACATAGTGGGCGACAGCCTCGCCCTGGCGCGGGCGGCTGAGAAGACTTCGGCGGACGTGATCGTTTTTGCGGGGGTGTACTTCATGGCCGAGACCGCCAAGATTCTCAATCCCGGCAAGATGGTGCTCATGCCCGATCCGGGTGCGGGCTGTCCGCTTGCCGACAGTTGTCCCGAGGATGAGTTCCGCGCCTTCCGCGAGGCGCATCCCGACGCCATTGCCATTACCTACGTCAACTCGTCGGCGGCGATCAAGAAGCTTTCGGACATCATCTGCACCTCGTCGAACGCCGAGCATATCGTGCGACAGATTCCTCCGGAGCAGCAGATCATCTTCGGCCCCGACCGCAACCTCGGCGCATGGGTGATGAAGCGCACCGGGCGCGACATGCTGCTCTGGCAGGGCTTCTGCTATGTGCACGATGCCTACTCCGAGGTCTACATGATCCAGGCCAAGGCGATGTATCCGGATGCGGAGCTGATCGCCCATCCCGAGTGCCGCGAGGAGGTGCTGCGTCAGGCTTCGTTCGTTGGCTCGACCTCGGCCCTGCTCGACTACACCGAAAAGAGTCCGTGCAAAAGCTTCATCGTGGCAACTGAGCCGGGCATTCTTTACGAAATGGAGAAACGCTCGCCGGGCAAGATCTTCATTCCCGCGCCCAAAGACCCGGCCAACCCGCGCAGCGTCTGCAAGCAGATGAAGCAGAACACGCTCGACAAGCTCTACCTCTGCATGGTGAACCGCGCGCCCGAGATCACCGTTGACGAGAGCCTGCGCGAAGGAGCGCTGAGGTCGATCAGGAGAATGCTCGAAATGTCCGCCTGACGTGCCGTCGCCGGGCCGCCACTCCGCTCACTGGAAGTCGCGGCCCGGTAAAATCTCCGACCGTTCACTTCTCCGCTGTTGCCGCTCTTCTCCGTTTCTGCGTATTTTGTTCCCATAAGAGCAGTTTCGCTTTCCAACCCTTTCAGGAGGCCTCTCATGCGTCCCGCCATCCTTCGCATCGCTGCGGTTACGGCGTTTTTCTGCACTCAGCCTTTTCAGCCGGAAGCTCGCGCGTGGCACGACAAAACCCATCTCGCCGTCGCCGAAGCCGCCGGGTTCGAACTCTGGTACAGCTCAGCCGCGCCCGACGTGGCCAAGTCGAAGGAGATGTTTGGGCCGGTCGAAAGCCCGAATCACTACTACAACAACAACGCCAACCGGCGGGTCACGCCTGAAATGGTCATGGCGCAGGTTGAACGCTACAACCAGCCCAACGATGACGAGGGGCATCTTTACGGCGCGATCATCGGTTCAGTCAGGGATTACTTCGCGATGAAAAAGAGCGGCAAATATGCCAAGTATCCGCTGGTGTACTGCGCCCACTATTGCGCCGATCTCTCCATGCCGCTGCACAATACCGCCTACGACGACTTTAACAAGGAACGTCACGGCGTCAATGACGGCGTCATCGAGAACAGCGTGCGCAACAACATCGCCTATATCCAGCGCATCATGACGGCGCCCTACATCAGGAACGAAGACGACCTGGCCAAAGAGATCGCCGCTGTCGCTGAATCGGCCCGCAAGCTTGGTCAGAAGATGAGACGGGAACATCGCAACATGACCGTCGATGAAGCCTACACGCAGGTGGCGCGGAGCGCTTCACTGTTCAACGCCATTCTCTCATGGGTCGAGCGGCAACCAGTGTATGCCGCGCCCGCCGTCAAGGCAGTGCCTGTAAAGGAATGATCTGAAATACATGGCTGACAAAAACCATTTTGAACGGCTCAGTGCCGGAGTTGCCGTCTGGAACCACTGGCGTCAGGCTCAGCCTGCCGTCCGGCCCGATCTCAGCCAGGCCGACCTTGCCGGGCTCGACCTCAACGGGGCAAACCTCTCGGAGGCTGATCTGACCGGAGCCGTTCTGCTTAAAACCCGGCTCTCCGGAGCCGATTTGCGCGGAGCCGACCTTCGCGGGGCTGACCTTTCGGGCGCGCGGCTCGACGGCGTCAATCTGAGCCGCAGCACCATCGATCTCTCCACGCGCTACGATGGCGTGACCGGATGCCAGATCGGCGTCAACGGCCTCTACTCGCCATCGACCGACTCAGCGGCGCTCATGCGCCTCGATCCGCCCGGCAACTCCATGCAGGGGGCCAACGCCGAGGCGGTCGTCGAAAGTCTGCGCCATGCGCGCAAGCTGCACACCTTTTCGGTGATTCTTGCCGGAATTGCGATGCTTTTCATCGTCATCAAGCCCAAAACCATCACCCTGCCATATCTGGCCGGATCGTTCAAGTTTGATGACTTCAGCTATGCTTTTCTGGCCACCATTCTCTCGGCGGCGCTCCTGAGCCAGGTAGCCTCATTCATCGACTCGGCGCTGCAAGGCGCGCGCTACCTCAACGACCGCCGCGCGGCCATGCTGGTCGGCCACTTTCCCTGGCTGCTCTCCAAATACGAAAGCGACCCGGCAAACCAGCGCCAGTCAAGGGTCCTGCGCTTTTTTATGATTTTTCATCCGCTGATCTACATCTACTTTTTCGTCCAGTGGAGCGCGCTCGCCATCGGCGACTGGGATTCGGTCATCCGGCACTACCAGCAGATGCCGATTATTTTCGGCGAATACCTCCTGCCGGTCGTTTATATCATCCTTATCCGCATCTGCCTGCATCTCTTCAGCCTCTCCGAAGGCTTCCAGAAGCCGATCCTTTTCGACGCCGAAACCGAACGCAGTCGCCGGAGCGATATGGAACGCCTCACCGAAGCCTTCGAGCGCCAGTCCGCCCTTACCGCCGAGCTGGTGGATGTACTGAAAAAGAGGGAGGGGAAGAGTTGAACGTTGAGCGCGAGAAAATGAAGAACGGTTTTGCCGTCTCTAAACTGTTGTGCAGCATGAGCAGATTTGCAGTCGTTCCGGTACGCCGCGTGAGTGTTTTGTTCATCTTTTCGATCATCCTGCTGTTTGCGGATGGCGGAAATGCCATGTCCCGCATGCAACCTCTGGACGGCGCGGTGGCCGGTGTGGTTAACGCCTTCGGCTCGAGAGATGCTGCCCGCGTGAATCGCTTTGTCCACCCGAAGCAAGGCGTGATCGTCATCTACCGCCAAGGCGTTTTCAATGCATTCAAAACCGTTTCGCGGATCGATTTCAGAAAGCCGGTTCCCGAATACTTCCCTTATACAAAGATCAGGGGCAGCGAGCCTCTCAGGTACGCGGTGTTGCCGGTGTATGATTGCGGGCGCGAGGCCTGGTCGAAAACCGGTTTGTTCTGCGATCCCAAATACCGGGACACCTTGCTAAGTACCACGGCAATCAACCTGAAAAAGAACGGGCTGAAGGAGGTTTCACCGGAGACGATCACCCGGTTCCGCGCACTTGAGGCGAAAAGCGTCCGCGTTGTGCTGGTTGACGCTAATGGAAACGATCTGGTGTTTTACCTGACGAGGATTGGAGGACGCTGGTATCTGACCATTCTCGACCGGATCTCAAGCGATTGCGGCGCTTGATTATGGGATCGGGGTGTTTCTGTAGGAATTAAAAAAGACGTATGACCAAAACCGTCCTTGTCACCGGAGCTTCGGGGTTTATCGGGTCGCATTTGGTGAGGCGGTGCCTGCGGGACGGGTATCGCGTGAAGGCGCTGGTGCGGAAGGGGAATGCGTGCATCGATTCGCTCCGGGCTTCCGGCGTCGAGGTGGTCGAGGGGGATGTGCGCGATGCCAACGCGGTCGATGCCGCCGTGCGTGGGTGCGACCTCGTGCTGCACGCTGCTGCGCTGACTTCCGACTGGGGGCCGATGCAGGATTTCATCGACATCAACGTTGGCGGCACCCGCAAGGTGTGCGAGTCATCGCTCCGGCACGGCGTCGGGCGGCTGGTGCACGTCAGTTCGTTCGAGTGTTTCGACCATCATCTGCTTGGTCGCATCGACGAGCAGACACCCTACAAGGCGCGGAAGCAGTCCTATCCCGATACGAAAATCGGCGGGACAAATGAGGTTTGGGCGGCCATGGAGCGCGGGCTTTCAGCGAGTATTCTCTACCCGGTCTGGGTCTACGGCCCCGGCGACCGGACGCTGTTTCCGATTCTTGCCGATGCTATCCGCAAGCGCCAGGCGTTCTTCTGGGCGCGCAACGCCCCGATGAGCATGATCTACATCGACAACCTCACCGATCTGACGATGCTTGCCGCCACCCGTCCGGAAGCCGTGGGTGAGGCGTTCATGGCCTGCGACGGCGAGGCGATCACTTTCGAAGAGGTGTGCCGCCGCGTTGCCGTGGCGATAGGTTCGCCGGTGCCGTCGCTTCACCTGCCGTTTGGCATGGTTCGGTCCGTTGCCGGGCTGGTGGAGGTTGTCTGGCGGATCGCCGGAAGCAAGAAGCGTCCGCTCCTGACGCGGCAGGCGGTCGATGTGCTCGCCTCGCGTGCGCTGGCCGATGTGTCGAAAGCCCGCAAGACGCTTGGCTGGCAAAGCCTCGTGCCGCAGGACGAGGGCATCCGCCGGACGCTTGACTGGCTGGTGACGGTCGATCCGTCGCAGTGGAAGGTGAAATAATGTTCCGGCCTTACCGGAAAAAAAGTTGTTTTCAGGGCTTCGACCGGAAATGCTTTTGCCGTGAGCCTTCCCTGTTTTCAGCACCGTTAAGTCCGTCGCGCATCGCCCGGAAAATCACCTCCCGGCGTTGCCTGCCTTCCAAAAAATCGTTACCATTGATGAGTTCTTTCAGCATTACGGTGCCGGATGAAAGATGCCGGATAATAGGGAAGTGCGTGTGAATCGCACACTGTGCCCGCAACTGTAAGATGGTATGCCGTGCGATGATGCGGACAGCACTGTCCACATAGTCGTCACGGTTTGATGTGCATGCACTCTGCCGACTTCCGCTAACCACGCGGAGCGCGGGGGAAGGATGCATTCAACGAAAAGCGTTGCATGGCAACGCAGCCATCGAAGTCAGGAAACCTGCCGTAGTGGATGGTGCCGAATGGCTCCGGGAACAGAGCTTGGCTGACCATGTCAATGACCGATCCTTTATTATTCTCGTGATCTTTTTTCGTCAGTTGGCCGAAGCTGTTTCCTGAGTTTTGCGAGGTAGTTATATTGTCGATACTATCTCCTCGTCAAGGTGTACGACGGCTTCCGGTATGTTGCCGGGATAAGGTAAGTCATTGATTATGAAAGATTTACCTATCAATAACCAATTATCGATTCTGGAGACTCCACATGAAAATCGCCCGCCTGTTCACTTCCCCTGGTGAAAACGTCTATGACCGTTTCGACTACACGCTCAGAACCTCCATGCTTCGCAATACGGACGGTTCGAAGGTCTTCGAAATGAATGATGTCGAAGTGCCGGTATCATGGTCGCAGGTTGCCGCCGACATTCTCGCTCAGAAATATTTCCGCAAGACCGGTGTGCCACAGCGTGATGCCGAGGGCAATCTCGTCATCGGCGCGGACGGCCTTCCGGTGACTGGCAGCGAGAACTCCATCAAGCAGGTTGCGCACCGCATGGTGGGCTGCTGGCAGGATTGGGGAAAGCGGTACAACTATTTCGACAGCGATGAGGACGCGCAGGCGTTTTACGACGAAGTGGTCTACATGCTGCTCGCGCAGATGGCCGCGCCGAACTCGCCGCAGTGGTTCAACACCGGCCTTCAGTTCGCCTACGGCATCAACGGCCCGGCACAGGGGCACTTCTACGTCGATTCCGCGACCGGCGAGACCAAAGAGTCCGAGGACGCCTACAGCCGCCCGCAGGCGCACGCCTGTTTCATCCAGTCGGTCAAGGACGATCTGGTCAACGACGGCGGCATTTTTGATCTCGCCATCCGCGAGGCGCGCGTTTTCAAGTTCGGCAGCGGATCGGGCACCAACTACTCGAACCTTCGCGGCTCGGGCGAAAAGCTCAGTGGCGGCGGCAGCTCGTCGGGCCTGATGAGCTTCCTGAAAATCTTCGACTCGGCGGCTGGCGCCATCAAGTCTGGCGGCACCACGCGCCGCGCGGCAAAGATGGTGATCATCGACATTGACCATCCCGACATCGAAAAGTTCATCGAGTGGAAGGCCAAAGAGGAGGACAAGGTGGCCGCAATGGTTGCCGGTTCCAAGATCTGCTCGCGCTTCCTGAAGGCAATCGTCGATGAAGCGCTCAAGGGCGGTACCGAGCGGCAGGAGAACGAGATGCTCGACACGCTTATCCGCAACGCCCTGCATCGCGGTGTGCCGATGAGCTACATCCTGCGCGTGCTGGCGCTCGTCGAGCAGGGCTACACCTCGCTCAATTTCGAGGAGTACGACACGCACTACGAGTCCGAGGCGTACCAGACGGTTGGCGGCCAGAACTCCAACAACAGCGTCCGCGTGACCAACGAGTTCATGAAGGCCGTGCAGAACGACGAGATGTGGGTGCTCCGCGAGCGCACCACTGGCAAGGACGCCCGCGCCGTTCGCGCCAAAGACCTCTGGGAGAAGATCGTGATGAGCGCCTGGAAGTGCGCCGACCCCGGCCTTCAGTTCGACTCGACCATCAACGAGTGGCACACCTGCCCGAAGAGCGGCCGCATCAACGCCAGCAACCCGTGCTCGGAGTACATGTTCCTCGACGACACGGCCTGCAACCTCGCCAGCCTGAACCTCGCTCATTTCCTCGACGAAGAGACCGGCAAGATCAAAATCACCGAACTCCAGCACGCTTCGGCGCTCTGGACAGTGGTGCTTGAAATTTCGGTACTGATGGCTCACTTCCCGTCCGAAGACATCGCCCGCCTGAGCTACGAGTTCCGCACGCTGGGCCTCGGTTTCGCCAACCTCGGGCGCGTCCTGATGGTGCTCGGCATTCCCTACGACTCACCGCGCGGCCTCGCCATCGCGGGCGGCATCGCGGCGCTCATGACGGGTCAGGCTTACGTCACCTCCGCCGACATGGCCAAGGACCTCGGCGCGTTTGCCCGCTACCGCGAGAACAGCGACGACATGCTGCGCGTCATCCGCAACCACAATCGTGCAGCGCACAATAGCTCGGAGGAGGAGTACGAAGGACTGGTGGTCAAACCGAAAGGTATCGACTCGGAGTACTGCCCGAAAGAGCTGTTCGAGGCCGCCGGAAAGGTTTGGGACGAGGCGCTGAAGAAGGGCAAGAAGCACGGGTTCCGCAACGCGCAGGTGAGCGTCATCGCGCCGACCGGCACCATCGGCCTCGTCATGGATTGCGATACCACGGGCATCGAGCCGGAGTTCGCCATCGTGAAGTTCAAGAAGCTCGCGGGTGGTGGCTACTTCAAGATCGTCAACCAGTCGGTGCACAAGGCGCTTGCCCGCCTCGGCTACTCCGACAAGCAGATCGAGGAGATCGAGAAGTACTGCAAGGGCCACGGCACCCTGCGCGGATGCCCCGGTATCAACCAGCAGTGGCTCAAGAGCCGCGGCTTTACCGACGAAAAGATCGAAGCGGTCGAAAAGCAGCTTGAAAGCGTTTTCGATATCCGTTTCGCCTTCAACAAGTGGATCATCGGCGAGGAGTTCTGCCACTCCCTCGGCTTCACCGAAGAGCAGCTCAACGAACCTTCGTTCGACATGCTGAGCGAGCTTGGCGCGACGGAGGAGGACATCGAGGCGGCCAACGACTACGTCTGCGGCACCATGATGATCGAGGGTGCGCCGCACCTCAAGCCGGAGCACCTGCCGGTTTTCGACTGCGCCAGCACCTGCGGCCGCAAGGGCAAGCGCTACATCAACCACATGGCGCACGTGCACATGATGTCCGCCGTGCAGCCTTTTATCTCGGGCGCGATCTCCAAAACGGTCAACATGCCCGGCAGCGCTACCACCGCTGAAATCGGTGACGTCTATGAGGCCGCATGGCAGTCGATGGTCAAGGCGATTACCATCTATCGCGACGGCTCCAAGCTCTCGCAGCCGCTCAACATTTCCAGCATTTCGCCGCTCGACGAGGTGATCATGCTCGGCACCGAGGAGGATCTTGACGAGACCAAGGGGCCGAAAGAGGTGCAGGAGCGCATTGTCGAGCGCGTCTATCACCGCTCCGAGCGCCGGATGCTGCCGAAGCGTCGCAAGGGTTTCATCCGCGAGGCGTACGTCGGCGGCCACAAGGTGTTCCTCAGAACCGGCGAGTACGAGGACGGTTCGCTGGGCGAGGTGTTCATCGACATGTACAAAGAGGGCGCGTCGTTCAAGGGGTTGCTCAACTGCTTCGCCGTGCTCGCCTCCAAGGCGCTCCAGTACGGAATGCCGCTCGAAGAGCTGGTGGACAGCTTCACCTTTACCCGCTTCGAGCCTGCGGGCGCGGTGCAGGGCCACAACGCCATCAAGAATTCGACCTCGATTCTCGACTACGTTTTCCGCTCCATCGGCTACGACTACCTCGGCCGCAAGGATTTCGTGCACGTCAAGGCGGTCGATGAGGTGCCGGAGGTGCCAGCCAACGGCAACGGCAATGGCCACAAGCCCAAAACCAAAGCCTCGGAGCCGGAACTCGCCCTCCACGCCACCAAGCCGCACCACGACGAAAAAAGCGTCCTGAAAAGCCAGGCCGCGCAAGCGAGGGTGCAAGGCTACACCGGCGAGCAGTGCGAAAACTGCGGATCGGTACGAGTGAAGCAGAACGGCACATGCAAGGTCTGCGAAGACTGCGGGATGACGACTGGGTGTTCGTGAGGTTGGATTGATTGTTTTGCCGTCCTGAGACTGATTTTTCGGGATCAGGACGGCAGTTTATTTTAGCTGTTTATGAATTCCGTATTTACGTTAATGGAGTGTTTTATGCGAGAATTTTTATCTTTTTTGTTGAACTTATATCGAAAATACAGTGCAGAGATAAAAGCGATTACATCATTTTTGGCAATATTAGGTGTGACAAATAATGTTCCCGATCCATGGTGGCAATCACCATTGCTTTTGTGGAGTATAAGTAGCCAGACAGCAATAACCATAGTTTTATTGCTACTATCTATAATTCTTTTTGTTTGGTTAAAGAATCGCGAGTTAAAGAGGGAGATTAAAATGTTATTGCGCCGCAAGGAAATAGATTTACTTACTCCAGAAGAATATGCTGAGTTAACAAAAGAAAAATTAGTTTATGCTGCGCGCTATTATTGTCATTTGTTGGGACTCAATAAACAAAGTCAATATATTAAAGAAGTTGATGATCCCATAAGTCATGGCAATAGTTGATATCTTCAAAATTAGATGCAGTAAATAATTTTTTATTTTCATGGAGCCAAAGTATCCATACGATCTTGAAGAGCTTAAGCAGATCGAGAAGTTATTAGAAAAAGTGCCTGTTTATCAAAAGAAAATTGCTGAGTTATCTGCCGAAATTAAAGAGCTTTCTCGACAAGCTGTAGAGGCGGGTGCCTTTTCAGATATTCAGAAGATCGATAAATTGATAACCAAAGCATTTTACATTGATTGTGAAAATCGTTCGTTCAATACTTCTGATTCAGATACTATCGCAAGGCTTTTGGCGGAAATCGCTTGGCATGGAGAAATAAAAAACAGAAATATCCCATGTGAAATATGTGGTGAAAATAGGTCTACAGATCGGTGTCATATTATTCCGTCAAAGTTGGGTGGAACGGCGCAAGAAAACAATATTCTTATCCTATGCCCTACTCATCACCGTCTGTTTGATAGATTTATGTTGTCGAAAGCTGAATGGACTATTATTGACTGGGATAGAAAATCAAAAATATCAAAGAAATATGCTTATTCTGTTACTCTTGAGGCACATAGAGTTTTTTGGGACAAAATGAAAAATAATGGTGAGCCAGAAAAGATTAGAGAATACGAGGTAAATGAAAAGTCTTTTATCGGTCATGTGATTGAAGAAATTTCTTCTCTTTTTATAAAAGGACGAGCAGTTAAGGCAGAATCGGTGTATCAAATGTTAGATAAAAATATAGTGGAAATAAGCAAAAAGGTTATAAGGCAGCTAATCGATCGAGGATTTCTGAAACAGATTAAAGCAGAAAATCATAATATGTTGGTGCTTGGTGTTGAAAAGTTAGAAGTTTCTGATGAACTTGTTCTAAGGATATGGCAACAAGTCGGATAAAGTGAAAAAAAATTAGACAGCTGACTTATTACTGTAAATTGCCAATTTATTATTGCGACACATATCCGCCGTTTTGTTCTTTTTGCAGGAGTTTTTCGTAGAGAGATTTTGGCGCGATATCCGCTCCGTTGGGCCATGCGATGGTTCCGCCTTCGATAAAAGCTTTTCTGAAAAAGCCCAGCTCCTTGAGAGGGGCGAACACAGGGCCTTTCTCCGGGTACTCTGAACAATCGATCTCACCACGCAACCCATCATCGAAAGTCACATGGTAAGTATAACCACCGACGTACGTTATCCCGATCTTCCCTGAATTTTGTTCTTTTCCTTATTATGCGCTGAAGAACCATCCGGAGAAATCCCATGCACCTGAGCATTCCATTGAAACAAATGAGCGTCGAAGAGAAGCTGCAAGCGATTGAAGAAATCTGGGCAGACCTCGCCAGTACGCCGGAGAACATTCCCTCACCAGCCTGGCACGCAGACGTCTTGCAGGTTCGGGAAGAGCGTATCGCCGAGGGACGAGCACAGTTTCTCGATATTGAAGAAGCAAAAAAAGCCGTCCGGGAAAAACTCGGATGAGAGTCCAACTCCTTGAAGAAGCGACCGCTGACCTGGCGGACGGGTATCGTTTTTATGAACGTCAAGCCGAGGGGCTGGGCGAGTATTTCCTCGATTCCCTGTGGTCAGATATTCAGTCACTACGCCTTTCCGGCGGCGTTCATGCCATCTTCTTCGGCTACCATCGTCTCCTTTCCCGTCGCTTTCCCTACGCTGTGTACTACCGCGTCGATGGCGGAATTGCTCGTGTCCGGGCTATTCTCGATTGCCGCCGTGATCCAGAATGGATAACAAAACGGCTGGGATAATCGAAGGTTCTCCTCCTAACAAGAGCATACCTGAGCCGATTTGCGTTTTCAGTTGGAAATGCGCTGCAATTCCTTGATTCTCACCCCGGATATTCTGAACTTTGAAAAGCAGGAGAGGCGGCGGCTCGGCTTGTCTGGCAAGGCTTTGCGTTCCTGTTTTTTTGAAGTGTTGGGGTCTTGTAGTTCATGATGTTTCTCAAACAACTTGAAAGGAGGTCTCGCATGTCCAGGTTCATTTCAATCCTGATGTCTGCCGTGCTGGCGCTTTGCCTGTTTACTGTTCGTGCAGAGGGGAAAGCGGCTTCGGTGAAGCTGGCGCCGGAGGTCGCGCTTGGGGCTTACATGGGGCTGGCCGAGGATCATCTCGAAGGCATTCTGCGCACAGAAAAAGCGATTGCTGTTTCAAAAGAGGCGATGTCGGCCAAATGGGACGAGGTCAAGCCATTGCTCGACCGCTTCAGTCACGATCTGCCAACCGAAGCAACCGTGTGGTTCATGATGCCCGATGGCAGCTACTATGCCACCGCGAAAGGTGGTCTCGCCGACCAGAATCTCAAGGATCGCATCTATTTCCCGAAACTTATCGCCGGCAAGGATGTGCTTGGCGAGCTGGTGATCAGCAAATCAACGGGGCAGCGCTCGATCGTCGTTGCCGCTCCGGTCGTTGCCGATGGCAAGGTGGTTGCGGCGGTTGGCGTTTCGGTCGATGCGGTCAAGCTTGCCGAAGTTGTCGAATCCCGTATGACGCTGCCGGAAAACGCCTACTTCTACGCGCTCGATGCCAATACCAAAGTCACGCTGCACCGCTATCAGGCCCGGATGTTCAAAACGGTGTCCGAAATCAGTAACGAGAGCCTCGGCGACACTTTCAAAAAGGTGATGCACAAGGAGCAGGGCGTTTTCAACTATTCGCTCGAAGGCAAGAAGATGAGCTCGATTTTCCGCAAGTCCCCGGTTCTCGGCTGGTACTTCTTCATCGCCCAGCAGTGCAAGTAAGATGAACAGAGACCACGAATTCATGGCGCTGGCCCTCGAACAGGCCCGGAAGAGCTACGATGAGGGCGGCGTACCCGTCGGGGCGGTGATGGTCGAAAATGGCGAGGTGCTCGCCGCCGGGCACAACCAGCGCGTGCAGAATGGCGACCCGATTGCCCACGGCGAGATGGACTGTATCCGCAAGGCGGGCCGCCGTGCCCGGTACGATGACGTGACGCTCTACACGACGCTCTCGCCCTGCATGATGTGCGCGGGCGCAATCGTCCAGTTCGGCATCGGGCGGGTCGTCGTGGGCGAAGACCGGAATTTCAAGGGCAACGCCGGATTTCTGCGCGAGCACGGTGTCGAAGTCTCGCTTCTCGACGACGAAGGGTGCCGAAGCCTCATGGACGCCTTCATCGCCGAACGCCCCGACCTGTGGGACGAAGACATCGCCGGGAACGGGTGAGAACGCCTCCAGCATCTGGTTAAAGACAGCAATCATTTTTATGAATTCAACGAACATGAATTTTGTTATCCGCCTGAAAGATGTGGTCGATGCGATAGACCAGGCTGATGAAGAGCGACGGGCGTTTCTGAATATCAGGACGGGACGGATTGTGACCTTTAGCCGCGATGCGCTGGATGCGGCGGAGTTGGGTAGCGCTGTCCGGGCGCGCGAGGAGGCGCTGGTGCGGGAAGCCGGGGAGGCGCTGCTTTCCGGCGATTACCGCGAACTGCCGGATCAGTTCGACATCAATGACTGTTCAATTATGCGACGCTTCTGCCAGACTGTTGAAAATAACGAATTGCGTCGCGGCTTGCTGAGAAGCATTCAGGGGCGTGGAGCCTCCATGCGCATCAGGAGCACGGTGGATGCGTTTGGCGTTGCCGAAGCGTGGAGCGCTTTTCGCAACGAGGCGCTGCAAGCCATCGCTATCGACTGGCTGGGGAACCTTGGGATTGCGTACAGCGGCGAGTGAGTGCGAAGGGCAGACACGCAGGTCTGCCCCTACAGATAGTATCGGTTCCGCGCAACACCCCGTCGATTACGACGCCACAGCCGCCTGCTTCGGAACCGGATGCCAGCAGGTGCCCGAAGGCGCGGGTTCGATGGTGCATTCGACGAGGTTCATGTCTTTGATCATGAGCGTGCGCGATGGGTGGTGGCGCACCAGATCGTAGTCGTGGGTGCCGATGATGACGCTGATCCCTTTGGCGTTGATCTTTTTCAGGTATTCGAGAATTTCAATCGAGGTTTCGGGATCGAGGTTGCCCGTCGGTTCGTCGGCGATGATGGCTACCGGATCGCCGACCAGCGCGCGGGCGATCACCACGCGCTGCTGCTCGCCGCCGGAGAGGTTCTGCGGCATCTCCTTCGCGGCCTGTTCGAGACCGACCTCCTTCAGGGCGGTCATCACCTTCTCCTTGATGAGCGAATGCTTGGTGCCCGTCACCTTGAGCACGAAGGCGAGGTTGTCGTACACGTTGCGGTCTTCGAGGAGCCGGAAGTCCTGGAAAACGATCCCAAGCTTGCGCCTGAGCATGGCGATTTTGCCTTTCCTGATTTTCCTTGAGCTGAAGCCGTTGACAATCACTTCCCCTTTCACCGGTTTGATCTCCATGTACAGCGATTTGAGCAGCGTGGTTTTGCCGCTGCCGCTCCGTCCGACGATATACACCAGTTCGCCGGGCTGGATGGTGAAGTTCAGGTTCCTGAGAATGGGCTTTTTTCTGATGTCGAGGTCAGCGTTGACGAAAGCGATCATGGGTTACCCTGTGGTTTGCGTTCTGTTCGTTGCGATGGTTGTGGCGAGTTTGGCGGCCTCGAGGAAGCTGCGTTCGGAGGCCGTGCCCTTGCCCGCCTTGTCGAAGCCGGTGCCATGGTCGGGCGAGGTGCGCACGATGGGCAGGCCGAGCGTGACGTTGATGCCTGTGTCGAAGGCGAGCACCTTGAATGGAAGCAGCCCCTGGTCGTGGTACATGGCGACGATGAGGTCGTAATTCCGGTAGCGTTTCGCGCCGAAAAAGCCATCGGCGGGGAAGGGACCGTCGATCTGCATCGACGCAGCCAGCCGCTCGATAGCCGGGCGGATGACCGCCGTTTCCTCGTTGCCCATGACGCCCCCATCCGAGGCGTGCGGGTTGAGGCCGAGCACGGCGATTTTCGGATTGTCGAGCCGGAAGTCGCGCCGCATCGATCCGGCGAGTGTGGTGAAAAAGCCGTCCATATCCATCGTCCGCACCAGCTCCGGCACCTTCGCGAGCGGTTCGTGGATCGTGGCCAGCGCGACCCTGAGGCCGGAGACGGGATCGACGAAGAGCATGATCTGCGACGAGACGCCGAAAAATCCGGCGAGGAAATCGGTGTGGCCGGTATTTCGGTACCCGGCGAGCGCAATTGCCTCTTTGTGCAGCGGCGCGGTGACGAGCGCGTCGCAGATGCCGTCACGGCACAACGTGGCGGCGGTTTCGAGCGAGCGCATGGCGATCTCTCCGGCGGTTCGCGAGAGCGTGCCGGGCTGGATCGATTCCGGCTCAGCGACGCTCAGTACGTGCAGCACGCCCGGCTCCGGCGCGATGGTCGCAATATCATCTGCTCCATCGATCCGCCACAACTCGACTGGCAAGCCGAGAAGGTCGCGGTAGAATTCGAGCGCTTTCAACGATCCGGCAACCACGTAGGTGTCCTCTCCCGAAGGCAGCGCGAGCACGCTTTTCAGGATGATTTCAGGGCCGATGCCGTGAATGTCGCCGGTCGAAAAAACGATGCGCATTTGTCAGAGCCTCTTGTACGCGGTGGCGATTTTTTCATCCTTTTTGACGCCGAGCGAGGCGAGCCAGAAGAGCACCGGTTCGGGTAGCAGCATGAACAACCCGCTGCCGGGCGCGAAGCTGACCGAAGTTGACTGCGTTTCGAGATACTGTTTCAGGAAGTGACCGCCCGCAAGTCCGGCAAGCAGGTCGGCAGCAAAGAGCACAAAGCAGAGCACAATCAGCGTCTGCTGGAGTTTGCGGTTCTTGTAGAGGAAAATAGTCACGAGCGCGACGATACCGGTGAGCGGCGACAGGATGCCCCCGCCGATGCTTCCGGCGGTGACGATCATTCCCGCACCCTGCACGTCCATAAAGTCGCCGAAAAGGATGACATGGTCGGTCGTGAAAGTCCAGAACGGGAACGCCATACTGCCGAAAGCGAGCAGCGCGGCGATGAAGAGGTAAAGGCTTTGGATTCTGCTTAACATGGTTCGCGGTGTTTTGTCAAGTGGTCAGATATGTCCGGAATATACGGAAATCACGATTTCGTCCGGCAATGCTGTGCTATATCCCTGGCGATAATCGCGGTGGCTCCGAGCCGGGCGTTGACGAAGCCGCTGGATTTTGCTCCGGTATGCTTCAGATGCCCGGCATCCTCGACGAAAGCGGTCAGGGCTTTGCGGAGTTCCAGCTCATTGGTGACGACCGTGGCCGCTCCGGCTTCGATGAGTCCCGTCGCTTCGGGCGAGTTGGTGTGGCGCGGGCCGAAGAGCACCGGAATGCCGTGTGCGGCGGGTTCGATGGTGTTGTGCACGTTCACGCCGAAGCCTCCGCCAACGTAGGCGATGGCGGCGATGGTGTAGAGTTCGGCGAGGTAGCCGGTCTGGTCGACGACCAGCACCTGCTTTGCGGGGTCGAATTGCTCATCCATCTCCGAAATGGTCACCGCTTCGATGCCCTGTCGCCGCAGGTTGCCCAGCAGGCGTCCGATGTTTGGGCGATCCACCTTGTGTGGCACCAGCACAAGGCTGAGTTTCTGGCGGAGCGAAAGCCACGCGGGGATCAGGATTGCCTCGTCCGGTTCCCAGGTGCTGCCGCCGACAAGCACCATCCGGTCGCGGAACAGCGGCTTGAGCTTCGCCGCCCGCTCGTCGCTTTTTTTCTGCCGTTCGAACACCTGGTCGAAACGCGGGTCACCGGCGATGAAGACGTTCTTGCAGGCGAACTGGTTCAGGAACATTTCGCGATCTTTGCTGTCGATGGTGTAGATAGCGTCAAACAGCGAAAAGAGGTCGCGGTAAAGTCCCCTGAGCGAGGGCTTGAGATAGGGCGAACCCGGCGGGAGCGCGGCAGCGGCGAGTATCATTCGCGCTCCGCTTTTTCTGATGGCTTCGAGGTGGTTTGGCCAGAAGTCGTAACGCATCAGCATGAAGATGTCCGCGCCGATCATATCGACCAGTCTCCGGGCGTTCTCCGGCGTGTCGAGCGGCAGGTAGAAGACCGCCGCCGCGTCGGGGTAGTGCTTGCGTGCTTCGTAACCGGAGTCGGAAAAAAACGAAACCACGACGTCCATGTCCGGAATCTGCGCCCGGAGTTCGGCGATGATCGTGCGGGCCTGCTCGAATTCGCCGACCGACGAGGCGTGAATCCACAAGCGGCACGAAGGTTCCGGCAGCGCGTGCAGGCGCGCTTCAAGCTCCTCGAACAGGTTTTCTCGCGCATCCAGAAAGGTCTTCAGTCTCGGCTTGCGCGACGACAAAAGCCGCAGCAGATTCGGCTGAAGCGAGGAGAGCAAACGGTATGCGGCGAGGGCGAGTGAGGCCATGGTTCGTTGAATTGGTCAAGGCTTTGCTCAAGGTAAGAAAAAAGGTCACCTCGAAAAACTTGCTCCCAGTTCGCTCACGACACTTTTTAGGAGTGCCCAAAATGCGACAAGGCGTTGGGTTGCGTACATTGCTTGTGTAAAGGTCTGTCAAACGATCCATTGCGGAGATTCCTGAACATGCCGCATCGCCAGCTTGATCATACCGCCGACCTCTGTTTCGAGGTGACTGCGGGTAGTTATCCGGAACTGTTGGGCGAGGCTTTGTGCGCCATGACGGAGTGGATCGGGCCGGAGTGGAAAAATGGCGCGGTTGAACGCCCGTTCCGGATCGAAGCGCCTGACCGGGTAGCGCTGCTGGTCGATCTGCTCAACGAAGCGCTCGCCCTTTCGCAGATTCACCGCGAAGCTTACGGCGCGCTTTCGATCCGGTCGAGCGGCGAGGAGTTCATCGAAGGCGCGTTTCTCGGTCGGGCGATTTCCGGCGCGCGGGATGAAATCAAGGCCGTGACCTGGCATGGCGCGAAGGTCGAGCAGCGGGTTGACGGTTCGTGGTTGGCAATCCTGTTGATGGATATCTGATGGAGGGCAGGCGAGTATTCGCCGGGTTGCCCGTGGGCCGGGAGCTTGCCGAGGCAGCCGGGGAGTTCCGGCAGGGGCACTCCGGGTTGAGAGTGCGCTGGGTGAAGCCGGAGAATCTGCATCTGACGATGGTGCCGCCGTGGCAGTGCCTCGATGTCGATGCGGTCTGCCGGGCGCTGAGCGGGGAAGCTGCGCGGCAAGCGCCGTTCGAGGTCTCGTTCGAACGCGTCTCGTTTGGTCCCGATCCGCGCCGTCCACGCCTCATCTGGGCGACGGGCAAAGCGCCTGCCGGGATGCCGGAGTTTGCCCGCAGTCTGCTTGCTCCAGTCGGAGCGCCGGGCGAACCGCGCAAATCATTCCTCCTGCACCTGACCATAGCCCGCTTCAACTCGCACGATTTCAAGGCGATGGCAGCGCACACACTTCGCGAAACAGTGTTGTGGCACGGTACACTCGACACGATCTGCCTTTACGAATCAATTCTCAAACCTGGTGGCGCGCAGTACCGCGAACTCTGCCGGTTTGGGCTTGGCGGAAAATCTGTGGTTGGGTCGATGCCGCCGCTGCCGGTATCGGCTTAAAAAAATTAATTCGTCTTTGGCCGGATAAAATCGTACTATGCAATTCGATTTTTGTTGTGGTGATAATGCCAAGAAAGAGTTGGAAATCCGGATGGCCAGTCGGGCCGCGTTTTTCCGCTGATTGTGATGGATCGATGGCAGACTCAGGGTCTGCTGCATGATTGATGTGAGACTACCCCTCTTCATTTCTCTTCTTTCCAGCATTGCGACCACTCCTGAGATTGTCTCAGAAGTAAAATCTGAACGTGTTTTTGAGGTTGCATTTGCTTGCGTCCATAGTCATTCCGGGTCTGGCGTTGCCGGACCAAGAGTCTGAATAAATCCCTTAAAGTATTTTAGATCAGTCGCTTGTTGTGACTTGTCGAGAATGCTGGATTTTCTCCCGATTGGTCGGGATCAGCATTGACCATCGAATGTACACTCGAATTGCCTGTTGTGACTTTCTTTTGATGGCAGCCACTTTTTTATCAATGACCCGGAAGGAGACAATGAACGAACCAACCATGAGCGAACAGCAAGACAATTCCGTGAATTTCCGCAGCCTTGAACTGGCTGAACCCCTGCTTCGGGCCCTCGAAGCGGTCGGTTATGAAAATCCAACCCCCATTCAGGCCAGCACCATTCCGCTGCTTCTTGAAGGTCGTGATGTGCTCGGTCAGGCCCAGACCGGCACCGGCAAAACGGCGGCGTTTGCCTTGCCAGTCCTCTCGAATATCGATCTTTCTGCCACCGATCCGCAGGCGCTCGTGCTCGCTCCGACCCGTGAGCTGGCGATCCAGGTGGCCGAGGCGTTCCACACCTACGCCGAGTTCATGCCGGGCTTTCACGTGCTGCCGATCTATGGCGGTCAGGATTACGGCGTGCAGATCCGCAACCTCAAGCGCGGCGTGCATGTGGTGGTTGGCACTCCGGGCCGCGTGATGGATCACATGCGCAAGGGCACGCTGAACCTCGACAACCTGAAGTGCCTCGTGCTCGACGAGGCCGACGAGATGCTGCGCATGGGCTTTATCGACGATGTCGAGTGGATTCTCGACCAGACGCCTGAAAGCCGTCAGGTGGCGCTCTTTTCGGCCACCATGCCTCAGCCGATTGTACGCATCGCCCGCAAGTATCTCAAGGCTCCGGCCGAAATCACGATTCAGACAAAGACCACCACGGTTGAAACCATCCGCCAGCGCTACTGGATGGTCGGCGGTCACCACAAGCTCGATGCCCTGACCCGAATCCTCGAAGTGGAGCCGTTCGACGGCATCATCATTTTCGTACGCACCAAAACCGAGACCGTGGCGCTTGCCGAAAAGCTTCAGGCTCGCGGTTACGCGGCTGCCGCGCTGAACGGCGACATGGTGCAGTCGGCCCGCGAACGCACCATTGAGCAGCTCAAGGACGGCACGCTGAACATCGTTATCGCCACCGACGTCGCCGCTCGCGGCCTCGATGTCGAGCGTATCAGCCACGTCATCAACTATGACATTCCGACCGACACCGAGTCCTACGTGCACCGCATCGGACGCACGGGCCGCGCCGGACGCAGCGGCGAGGCGATCCTGTTTGTCTCTCCGAGAGAGCGCGGGATGCTCTTCGCCATCGAGCGCGCCACCCGCAAGCGCATCGAGCTGATGGAGCTGCCCTCGACCGAGATCGTCAACGACAAGCGCATCGCGAAGTTCAAACAGCGCATCACCGACGCCATCGCTGCCGAAGACCTCGAATTCTACATCGGCCTGATCGGGCAGTACTGCCAGGAGCACGATGTTTCCGAACTCGAAGCCGCCGCTGCGCTGGCCAAGCTGTTGCAGGGCGACGAGCCATTCCTGCTTTCCGCGAAACCTGAGCGCGAACGCCCGGTCCGCCGCGAAGAGCGGGAGCCGCGCTACGACCGCGAGCATGGACGCGATTCGTTCCGCGACGATTTCCGTCAGGAGCGCGAGCCGCGCAGGCAGAGCAAGGGTGGTTTGTACTCGGACGAGAAGCGGGAGACCTATCGCCTCGAGGTTGGTAAAGTTCACGATGTCAAACCGGGCAACATCGCCGGAGCGATCATCAACGAGATCGGTCTCGATCCCGAAGCGGTTGGCAAGATCGTCATCAACGACCAGTACAGCACGGTCGAACTGCCTGCCGGAATGCCGAACGATGTGTTCCAGGAGCTGAAAAAGGTCCGGGTTTGCGGACGCCAGCTCAGGGTCTCGAAAATGGATGAGCATCAGGGTGGCTACGGCGATCGGCACGACCGTGGATTTGGCAGTGATCGCGGTGGCAATCGCAGCTTTGGAAAAGATCGTGGTGGTGACCGTGGATTCGGCGGCGACAAGAAGAAGAGCTTCGGCAAGCCCTCGGGCGGAGGCAAGCGCAAAAAAGATGATGGCGCGTTCTTCACCGGCTTTACCGGCAGCAAAAAGAAGCGCATGAAAGATTGACCTTTTTCTGCAGCTCGTGATTTGAAAGAGCCTGACGCGATGAGTCCTGCCGCGTCGGGCTCTTTTGCTTTTCACCCCACAGCGCATACATTTTAATCATAAGTACTTTTCGCATCCAGTCTGCCGGTGATCCGGTTCACGAAAACAGGGAGTTGCGATATGGAGATCGAGTTTTACGGGGCGACGCGGCGGGTGACGGGTTCCTGCCATATCCTCAGGGCTGCCGGTTACACGGTGCTGCTCGATTGCGGGCTGGTGCAGGGTAGCCGCGATGTCGAGGCGCTGAACCGCGAGCCGTTTCCGTTCGATCCGGCCGAAATCGATGCCGTGGTGCTCAGCCACGGCCATATCGATCACTCGGGCCGCCTGCCACTGCTGGTGAGTCGCGGCTTCAAGGGGCCGATCTACACCCATCACGGTACCATCGAACTGTGCCGGATTCTGCTCAGGGATTCAGCTTCACTGGCCGAGAATGATGCCCGTTTCATGCGAAAGCACGGTCAGCGTGACGCCGAGCCGCTCTACACGGTCGATGACGCCCAGCGCTGCGTCAGGCAGATGGAGGGCGTCAGGTACGGCGAGCGGCGCGAGATTTTGCCCGGCATCGCCGTGACGCTGCTCGATGCGGGCCACATCCTCGCCTCGGCGTTCGTCAAGCTTGAAGTGACCGAAGGGGAGAACACCCGCACACTCGTTTTCAGCGGTGACCTCGGGCAGTTCGATTCGCCGATCCTGAACGATCCCGACGTCATCGGCAACGCCGACGTGGTGCTCGTGGAGAGTACTTACGGAGACCGTCTGCACCGCGATTTCGACAGTACCGTTGCTGAAATCGGCGAGATCATCGAAACCTCGTGCCGCGAGTGCGGCAACATCCTGATTCCTGCCTTCTCGATTGGCCGCAGCCAGGAGCTGCTTTACCTCTTCGGCGAGCACTACCATGAGTGGGAGCTGGAGAAATGGCAGGTGTTCCTCGACAGCCCGATGGCCATTGAGGCGAGCCGCATCTACTGGCATCACGAGGAGTTGTGGGATGAAGAGGCCCGCCTGTTCCGCCAGAATGTGCGCAAAATGCCACCCGTCGGAAACCTGCACCTGACCGGCAGGGTCGAGGAGTCGATGAAGATCAACGACATCAGTCAGGGCGCGATCATCATCGCAGGCAGCGGCATGTGCAACGGCGGTCGTATTTTACACCACCTTAAGCGTAACATCGAACGGCCCGAGTGCCACATCATCATCACCGGCTTCCAGGCGGAAGGGACGCTTGGTCGGGAGATCGTGGAAGGGCGCAAGGAGGTTCGGCTACACGGGCGGAGCTACCGGGTTCGCGCACAACTGCACACCATCGGCGGTCTGTCGGCGCATGGCGACCGCAGCGATCTGTTGCGCTGGCTGAAGAGCCGGGAGGGTTCTCCGCAGGTGATGATTGTGCATGGCGAGGAGGGCGTGAAGGAGTCGTTCAAAGGCTTTCTGCGCGACGAACTATCGGTCGAAGCGCTCATCCCGAAACCCGGCGACCGGCTCGACCTCGTATCGAACGAACTCTATCGGGTTGAATCTGAATAATTTTAAAAATACTCATGACGATTACGACCATTAAAGAACTCATTCCTGTCTTGCAAACAGCCATCGGCCCGGTTATTCTCATCTCAGGCATTGGCCTGCTTCTTCTTACCATGACCAACCGGCTGGCCAGGACGATTGACCTTGCCAGGGAGTTGCTCGATCAATATGAAGAGCTTTCCAAATCGGCCAGATTGAAAATCGACAGGGAAATCGTGGTGCTCTGGAAGCGAGCCCGCTATGTAAGGAACGCTATTTTTCTTGCATCGCTGACCTGTCTTGGTGCAGCAACGCTCATCATTCTGCTGTTTATGACAAGTCTTCTGCATTTCGATTTGCCGCTGCTTGTCGAATCGATTTTCATTATCAGCATGCTCTGCCTGATTGCCGCGCTCGTTTTTTTTCTGCTCGACGTCAATCTCACCCTCTCCGCGCTGCGCATCGAACTGGAAGGGCACCGGAAAAAGAATTGAGAGTGGGGGAGATGGAGGCCTGCTTTTTTTCTTTCCACATCGTCTGCGCAGTCCACAATCTCCATTTTCCTATTCCTTGGTATTCATTTGCTCTTCTTTTTGTATGTGCCGATCAGCACGGCCTCGCCCAGAATGTGGCCTTTCATCGCAGCTTCGACGTCGGCTTTGAGTGGGGAGAGCAGGTCGTCAATGACGGTGTCGAGCGCGTAGAGCTTGAAGAAGTAGCGGTGTGTGCCTATGGGCGGGCAGGGGCCGCCGTAGCCGCCACGGTTCCAGCTGCTGAATCCTTCCTGCATTCCGGTCTCGGCGGGGTGGTTTCCGGCTCCTTCGGCGAATTCTGTCTTTTCAGGTGGAATGTTGTAGAGCACCCAGTGTACCCAGGTGAATTTCGGGGCTGCCGGGTCTGGTGCGTCGGGATCGTCCACGATGAGTACGAGGCTTTTCGTGCCTTTGGGGATGTTTTTCCAGGTTAGCGGCGGCGAGATGTTTTTGCCTTCGCAGGTATAGAGCGCCGGGATCGCGCCCATGTTCCGGAATGCCGTTGAGGTCAGTTCAAAGGTCATGGCTTCTCCTTTCTGGCCAGCCCGGAGCATGACGGGCATGAGCATCAGCAGTGCAACAAGCGCAGCCAGAGGGTTTCGGATTGATCGTGACATCATGATAACGAGTGGTTGAGGTGCTTCAGGGATGTTTCGCTGGAACGCTTACCTGCGGCTATTGGTTCTCTGTTTTCCCCGGTGAGAACGATGAATGAAACCAACGGAGGCGAGATGGAGAGGTCGGCAATCAGGCAGATTTCCGGTTGGCTTTGGGAGATTCCGCGCTCGTACCGCAGCGACATGCGGGTGCCCGCGCGTTTTTACGCATCCGCAGCGATGCTCGAGCAGATTCTCGCCGATCGCTCGCTGGAGCAGCTCGTCAACGTCGCCACGCTGCCGGGTATTGTCGGTTTTGCGCTGGCGATGCCCGACATCCACGAGGGTTACGGTTTTCCGATTGGCGGCGTGGCGGCGTTTGACCCCGATGCGGGCATCATTTCGCCCGGCGGCATCGGCTACGACATCAACTGCGGTGTGCGTTTCTTGGCGACCAGCCAGCCTTTCGAAAGTGTTCGCGAGAAGATTCCCGATCTCGCCAGAGAAATCTACCGGCAGGTGCCTTCAGGCGTTGGGCATGGAAACCGGATCACCTTTTCATCGAAACAGCTTGAGCAGATTCTTCGTGACGGTGCGCCCCGCATGGTGGCGTTTGGTTACGGCGAGCCGGAAGACCTCGGCCATATCGAGTCCGGCGGCGTGATCGATATGGCCGATCCGTCGAAGGTTTCACAGCACGCGAAGCAGCGGGGTGGCGATCAGCTCGGCACGCTCGGCGCGGGCAACCATTTCGTGGAGATCGACCGGATCGACGCCATTTTCGATCAGGAGGCCGCAGAGCGCATGGGCTTGTTCGAGGGGCAGATCGTCATCCAGCTTCACACCGGTTCGCGCGGTCTCGGCCATCAGATCGCCACCGATTACATTCGCGTCATGAACCGCGCGATGGCATCGTACGGCATCGAGGTGCCCGACCGGGAGCTGGCCTGCGCGCCGTTCCGCTCGCCGGAGGGGCAGGAGTACTTCAGCGCCATGTCGGCGGGTGCGAACTTCGCGTGGGCCAACCGCCAGCTCATCACCTGGGAGATTCGGCAGGCGTGGAAGAGCGTGATGGGCGGCGATTTACCGCGAGTGGTCTACGATGTGGCGCACAACATCGCCAAGGTCGAAACGCACGAAATCGATGGGCAGCGCCGACAGCTCCTCGTGCACCGCAAGGGTGCGACCCGCGCGTTTCCCGGCCAGCCGGTGATCATTCCTGGCAGCATGGGCACGGCGTCGTTCGTGCTGGAAGGCGAGCTGGCCTCGATGCACGAAAGCTTCGGTTCGTCATGCCACGGTGCAGGCCGCCGCATGTCGCGGACGAAAGCCAGGCACATGGTGCAGGGCAGCCAGCTCAGGCAGGAACTCGAAGCGATCGGCGTCTCCGTGCAGGCCGGTTCGATGTCTGGTCTCGCCGAGGAGGCTCCCGCCGCCTACAAGGATATCGGCGAAGTGGTCGGCACTGTCGTCTCGGCAGGCATCGCCCGGAAAGTGGTGAGGTTCGTACCGGTAGGGGTGATGAAGGGGTGAAGAGAATTATGAACGAGGGGGCACTGCTTGTCCCTTCCTTTTTCTCCGAATTTACTATCCCCGCGGGTGGAACGTCTTGTGCACTTCCTTGATGAATGAGCGGTCGATGTGGGTGTAGATCTGGGTGGCGATGATGGAGCTGTGGCCGAGCATCTCCTGCACAACGCGCAGGTCTGCACCGCCTTCGAGCAGGTGGGTGGCGAAGGAGTGGCGGAAGGTGTGCGGGCTGATCGGTTTTTCGATACCTGCGATGATTGCGTGCTCACGCACGATGTTCCACGCAGCCATGCGCGAGAGTTTGCCGCCTCGCGAGTTCAGGAAAATAGTGTCGTGCGAGGTTGCGCTCGTCATTCCGGGGCGCAGCTCGTCGAGGTAGCGTTTCATCCACGAGATGGCCGTCTGGCCGACGGGTACTAGCCGCTCTTTCGATCCTTTGCCGAAGACCCGCACGAAGCCGTCATCCATGTGCAGATTCAGTCGGCTGAGACCCAGCAGTTCGCTGACGCGGACTCCCGTGGCGTAGAGAAATTCGAGCATCGCCTTGTCGCGCAGCATGAAGGTGCCGGTCGGATGCCGCTTGAGCGGGGCGTCGAGCAGCGTAGCCATCTCCTCGATGGTCAGCACTGAGGGGAGGTAGCGGGCGAGTTTTGGCTGGTGGATGTTCTCGGCGGGGTTCATCGTCGCGAGCCGCTCAGTCAGCAGGAATTTGTGGAAGGAGCGGATAGCAGAGATGTTCCGGGCGACCGAACTCGCTTCGAGGCCAATCTCATGCAGCTCCTGAATGAATTTCCGGATGTCGCCCGGCGCGGCCTCTTCGGGCTTGACGCCGTGCTCGTGCAGCCAGGCGAGGTAGCGGCCAAGGTCGTTCAGGTACGAGGCGCGCGTGTTGGCAGAAAAGTTGCGTTCGAGGGTCAGGTAGTTCAGGAAAGTTTCGAGCGCGTCGCGCCACGGCACTTCGGGTTCCGGCATCCTCACGCCTCCGTTTTGCAGAACCGCGCGGCGAAGCCGCCGTCGAACCCCTCGCGCGAACCCGGCAGCGTCAGCCGCGATTGTTCGGCGATGAACTCCGGATGGCGTTGCAGGAACGCTTCGGTCTGACGCTCGTTCTCCTCTGGCTCGACCGAGCAGGTCGAATAGAGGAGCACGCCGCCGGGCCGGAGCAGCGAGGCGGCGCGGTCGAGCATCGCGGCTTGCAGCGCGACAAGCTCCCGCAGCTTTTCGGGCGTCGTCCGCCAGCGGAGTTCGGCGCGGCGGCCAAGCACGCCGGTGCCGGTGCAGGGCGCGTCGAGCAAAATCAGATCCACCGCGCACTCCGGCTCGAAGGTGAGCGCGTCTCCCTCGCGCGGCTCGATGATGGCGATGCCGAGCGCCTCGGCGTTCGAGGCGATCCGCGCGACCTTGGCGGGCGTGCGGTCAAGCGCGATGACGCGGCCTCGGTTCTCCATCAGCTCGGCCATGAAGGTTGCCTTGCCGCCCGGCGCGGCGCACATGTCCAGCACCGTGCTGCCCGGCTCCGGCGCGGCCATGAGGCAGGCGAACCCTTGCGTCGGGTTCTGCACGCTCACGACGCCCGCTTTGATCAGCGGCTCCATCCGGTCGAACGACTTCGAGAAGAAGAAGCGGTCGAGTCCTTCAAAGTCCGTAACCCGTTTTGCGTCCGAAAGTTCGGGCGTCGCGAGCAGCGCGTTGGGATCGGCTTTGAGCAGGTTGATCCGGTATCCGGTGGCGGGTGGCCGGTTGCCGTGCGCGAGCATCGCGAGCGTCGCCTCTTTTCCGTAGCGGTCGAGCCACCGGGCGGCGAGCCACTCCGGATACGAGTACAGAATCGACAGGCGTTTCGCTTCGGGTAGGTCAGCCGTCCACCCTTCGAGGTCAACCGGTTCTTTCGAGATGTTGCGCAAGAGGCCGTTGACCAGCTTCGCCAGATGGTCGCCCTTGAATTTGCGGGCGAGCTTCACCGATTCGTTCACCGCTGCCGATTTTGGCACGCGGTCGAGGTGCAGCAGTTGATAGACGCCGAGCCGGAGAATCTGCTTGAGCGTTTCAGCGGCTTTGACGTAGTCGTGGCGGTAGAATCGCTCGATGACGTAATCGCACTGAAGCTGGTACTTCAGCGTTCCGGCCACCAGCTCTTTTGCCAGCGCCCGGTCATTCTGGCCGAGGCCCGATTTTTCGAGCATCCGGTTGAGCAGCTCTTCGGATTTCTTCATTCCGTCGAGTTCGACGAGGAGGCGGAGGGCGAGTTCACGTGCGGTCATGGATAAGGAGGATGACGACTGTTTTTACTGAAAGCGGGTAGCAACGTATTGTAAAATAGTATCATCTGTCGTAGATTCATGAAATTTGAACGTTCTTTTTAAGATTTCGAGCTATCATCCAGAAAGGCGGAGGGACTGGCCCTGCGAAGCCTTGGCAACCTTCATTCCACATGAGCGGTGCCAAATCCATCCCGGAGGGAATCCGGGAAAGATGATGTATGCATTCCTGCTGATTTCATACCTCACCTGAGCGCTTCACGCACCATATATCCCGGAAACGATTCCCCTGCATGGAGCGTAAGCTTCAACCATAGAATATTTTATCATGACCAAGGATAATTCCTTCCGGTTCGAGACCTTGCAGGTTCACGCCGGGCAGGAGCCTGATCCGGTCACCGGATCGCGCGCCGTGCCCATCTACCAGACCACCTCCTACGTGTTCGAGAACGCCGAACACGGCGCGGATCTTTTCGCGCTTCGCAAGGCGGGCAATATCTACACGCGCCTGATGAACCCTACCACCGACGTGCTCGAAAAGCGCATGGCTGCGCTCGAAGGGGGCAAGGCGGCGCTCGCCGTGGCAAGCGGCCACTCGGCGCAGTTCATCGCCATTGCCACCATCTGCCAGGCGGGGGACAACATCGTCTCGTCGAGCTACCTGTACGGCGGCACCTACAACCAGTTCAAGGTCGCCTTCAAGCGCCTCGGTATCGAAGTGAAGTTCGTGGACGGCAATGATCCCGAAGCGTTCCGCAAGGCTATCGACGGGAAAACCAAGGCGCTCTACACTGAGTCGATCGGCAATCCGGCGTTCCACGTGCCGGACTTCGAGGTACTGGCCTCCATCGCCCGCGGGAACGGGATTCCGCTGATCGTCGATAACACCTTCGGCTGCGGCGGCTACCTCTGCCGCCCGATCGATCACGGCGCGTCGATCGTGGTCGAGTCGGCCACCAAGTGGATCGGCGGGCACGGCACCTCGATGGGCGGCATCATCGTCGATGCAGGCACGTTCGACTGGGGCAACGGCAAGTTTCCGCTCTTCACTGAGCCTTCCGAGGGCTACCACGGCCTGAAGTTCCATGAGGCGGTTGGTGAACTGGCCTTCATCATCAGGGCGCGCGTCGAGGGACTGCGGGATTTTGGTCCGGCGATCAGCCCGTTCAACTCTTTCATGCTGTTGCAGGGACTTGAAACGCTCTCGCTCCGCGTGCAGCGCCACCTCGACAACACGCTCGAACTGGCTCGCTGGCTTCAGTCGCACGACGCGGTTGCTTGGGTGAACTATCCGGGCCTTGAAAGTCACCCAACACACCAGCTGGCAAAGCGTTACCTTACGCACGGATTCGGGTGCGTGCTCACCTTCGGCGTAAAGGGCGGCTTCGAGAAGGCGGTGACGTTCATCGACAGCGTGAAGCTGGCGAGCCACCTGGCCAACGTGGGCGACGCCAAGACGCTGGTGATCCATCCGGCCTCGACGACGCACCAGCAGCTCAGCGCCGAGGAACAGGTATCGGCGGGCGTCACCGCCGACATGGTGCGCGTGTCGGTTGGTATCGAGCACATCGATGACATCAAGGCTGATTTCAGCCAGGCTTTCGAGAATTTAGCATGACCCGGATGGACCATAGATCGATCATTTCCGACACTACAAAATATTTTGAATCGAACGGGCCGTTACAGCTCGAACTGGGAGGGGAACTTCCCGGAGTGAGGGTCGCCTACCGTACCTGGGGTACGCTGAACGCTGAGAAAAGCAACGTCATTCTGGTTTGTCACGCCCTGACCGGCAACGCCGACGCCGACAGCTGGTGGTGCGGCATGTTCGGTGAGGGACGGGCGTTCGACGAGACTCGGGACTTCATCGTGTGCAGCAACGTGCTTGGAAGCTGCTACGGGACGACCGGGCCGATGTCGGTGAATCCGCCGAGCGGCAGGCACTACGGCCCCGATTTTCCGCGTATCACCATCCGAGACATGGTGAATGTTCAGCGATTATTGCTTCGTTCGCTCGGCATCGACCGGATCCGGCTCGTCGTCGGTGCATCGCTTGGCGGGATGCAGGTGCTCGAATGGGGCGCAATGTATCCCGAAATGGCCGGGGCGCTGATGCCGATGGGCATTTCGGGTCGTCATTCGGCGTGGTGCATCGCGCAGAGTGAGGCGCAGCGGCAGGCTATCGCCGCCGATGCGGAGTGGCAAGATGGCTGGTATGATCCGGAAGTGCAGCCACGCAAAGGACTCGCCGCCGCGCGGATGATGGCGATGTGCACCTACCGCTGCTTCGAGAACTACCAGCAACGCTTTGGCCGCCAGCAGCGCGGGGAGGGGCTGTTCGAGGCCGAGAGCTACGTGCGCCACCAGGGCGACAAGCTGGTTGGGCGCTTTGATGCAAACACCTATATCACGCTCACCAGAGCGATGGACATGCACGACCTCGGGCGGGGACGTGAGTCGTACGAAGCAGCGCTCGGAGCGCTGAAGATGCCGGTCGAGATTCTCTCCATCGACTCGGATGTGCTCTATCCCAAGCAGGAGCAGGAGGAACTTGCCCGCCTCATTCCCGGCTCACGCCTGCTTTTCCTTGATGAACCCTACGGCCACGACGCCTTTCTCATCGACACCGAGACCGTCAGCCGCATGGTCTGCGAGTTCAAGGAAAAAATCGGTTGAAAATGAAAGAGGCGCGGTGTTTCCGTGCCTCTTCTTATTGTCCACTTCGTCCACTCAGTCAACAACCTCCACGTTTTATCCGATCATCTCGAAGCCCGTGTAGGGACGCAGCACCTCCGGTACCATGATTTTGCCGTCGGCGGTCTGATAGTGTTCAAGCAGCGAGACCATGAGCCTCGATGTAGCCAGGCCCGAGCCATTGAGGGTGTGCACGAACTCCGGTTTCGATTTGCTGTCGGGCTTGAAGCGGATGTTCGAGCGGCGCGCTTGGTAGTCTTCGAAGTTCGAGACACTCGACGCCTCCAGATATTTGTTTTCCGCGGGCGACCACACCTCGATGTCGTAGCACTTGGCGGCGTTGGCGCTGATGTCGCCGCTGCACAGCGTGATGACGCGGTAGGGAATCCTGAGCGCGATGAGGATTGCTTCGGCGTGGCCGAGAATCTCTTCGAGCGCTTCGTACGACGCTTCGGGCCGCGTGAAGCGCACCATCTCCACCTTGTTGAACTGGTGCACCCGCAGGAAGCCGCGCGTGTCCTTGCCGTAGCTTCCCGCCTCGCGCCGGAAACAGGCCGAGTAGGCGGCATATGCGATTGGCAATTTGTCGGCATCGAGCATCTCGCCGCGATGCAGGTTGGTCACGGGAACCTCGGCTGTCGGGATGGCGTACAGCCCGTCCTCCGGCATGTGATAGACCTGGTCGGCGAACTTGGGCCACTGGCCGGTGCCCCGGAGTGATTCCTGGTTCACCATGAAGGGCGGGAATACCTCGGTGTAGCCGTGGTTTGCGCTGTGCGTGTCGAGCATGAAGTTGATGAGCGCTCGCTCAAGCCTTGCGCCTTTACCAGTGTAGACCGGGAAGCCTGCGCCGCTGATCTTCGCGCCGCGCTCGAAGTCGAGCAATCCGAGGCTCTTGCCGAGTTCGAGGTGGTTTTTGACCGGGAAGTCCAGATTGTGCTCGAACGAAACCGGCCCTTTGTAGAGCACGTTCTCCTCCGCCGAGCGCCCTTCCGGCACGCTTTCGTGGAGCTTGTTCGGCAGGGTGAGCAGCAGCTCTTCGATTTCGGCTTCGAGTGTCGAGAGCGCAAGGTCGAGATCGGCGATTTCGTCGGAGACCTGTTTCATCTGGCCGATCAGCTCGTCGCCCGACCCCTGACCGGTGCGCTTGATGTTGGCGATCTCTTTCGATACCCGGTTGCGCAGCGCCTTGAGGTCGTCGGTGCGTTGCACCATCGCCTTGCGTTCGGCGTCGCGTTCGAGCAGGCGGTCAACCTTCGGTGCGTCGTCGCTTTGCTGGCGGCGGCGCAGCATCTCTTTGACATCATCCGGATTCTGGCGGATGTAAGTAATGTCGAGCATATATCTTGCGGAGAATGTGGGTTAGGCTGAGAGGAGCGATTTTACGAGGTTCTGGACTTTGCCGCCATCGGCTTTGCCCTTGAGGGCTTTCATGGCGAGGCCCATCACCTTGCCCATCTCCTTCATCGACGTCGCGCCGGTTTGCGCGATGATCTCGCGGATGGCCGCTTCGACCTCTTCGTCGGAAAGCTGCTGCGGCAGGTACTCTTCGAGCACTTTCAGCTCGGCTGCCTCGGTTTCGGCCAGGTCGGGGCGGTTGCCCGCCGTGAACTGCTCTATGGCGTCACGCCGGCGCTTGGCCAGCCCCATCACCACTTCGAGCTCCTGCTCCTCGTTCAGCACCGCCTTGCCGCCAACCCTGATCGAGACCTCCTTTTCAAGCAGGGCGGCCCGGATAGAGCGGATGGCGTTGAGGCGAATCTTGTCGCCGCTTTTCATGGCTTCTTTCAGCTCCTGATCGATTCTTTCCTTGAGGCTCATGATGGTATAAAGCTGTTCGTTGGTTGTGGTTCAAGAACCGGAAGATAAGAGGAATAGTTGATAATTGATAATTGACAACGGAGAATGGAAACGGATGGATTATGAATGAAAAGAGCTCTTTGTCCATTTTGTCCACATCGACCAGCACCATCACTCAATCGTCCTGAATATCTCCCGATGTTGGTCTCAGGATGATCTCTTCGACCACCGTTCTCGATGGTTGAAGGTAGGCCTGTACTACCGGAGCAGCGATGTCTTCCGGCATCATCATGAGGGCCTGCATCTCATCGTCAACTTTACCCCACATCGGCGTATGCACCGCTCCCGGCTGGACGTCGGTGATACGCACGTTGCACTTCCTGGCGTACAGGCGCATTGTCTCGACCAGGCCGCGCTGGCCGAATTTGGACATGCAGTAGATCGACGAGTGTCTGAATGCTTTTGTCGCGGCCACCGAGGTAATAAAGAAAATATGACCCGAGCGCTGGCGTTCCATGAGGGCGAACAGCGCCTGCGTCAGGAAAAAGGTCCCTTTCAGGTTTGTGTTTATGGTATAGTCGAAGTCCTCTTCGGTCAGATCGCTCAGTGCTCCGAAACGGCCAACTCCGGCGTTGTTCACCAGACAGTCGATTCGACCATAGTGCTCGGCAATATGAGCGGTTAGCCGGCGCACATCAGCCATATCGGAGATGTCGGCGGTGATGGTGTCGGTCAGGGCACCCTCGGCACGGCACTCGAGAGATATTTCTTCGAGGTCTGCCGGTGTGCGTGAAGAGAGTATGAGCAAGGGGTCGAAATCAGGGTGGTGCCTTACAGCTCGGGCAAATTCGAGCGCAATAGCGCGGCCAATGCCTTTTCCTGCGCCGGTGATCAGGAGTATATGTTTCATGGCTAATTCGAGAATTGATTTATATATTTTATGTATGGTGTGTTTAAAGCGAAAATATTATTGCGTCATATGACGAAATAATCTATATTAAAGAATAAACTGATGTTTTCATTTTGTTAACATTAACCATCTAATGTCGTCATCATGGCTAAAAGTAAAGTCAAATGGTTTGATGGCAAAAAAGGGTATGGTTTTATCCTGAACCCTGAGGGCGGAGAGGATATTTTTGTTCATTTCTCTGCGATCATGTCCGATCAGAGTTTCAAGGTACTCAATCAGGATGCTGAAGTGGAATATGATCTTGACAAGACGCAGAAAGGTCTTCAGGCCAAAAATGTTCGTGAACTTTCTGTTTCCGCAGTTGCCGTGGCTTCCGGCGCTGAGAATCCAGCTGTAAGGCTTGGGGTTCAGGGCGAATTCAATTCCTTGCCTCAGTAAGCCGTTTCAGCCGCTGTCCTTCCACCTATTTTCCGACAATCTCTTTTTTTGATCCAGCAGACCAAATGCAGAAACTACGATCTTGAGATCGTAATTCTTTCGAGAGTTTACCGGGTCAAAACCCTTCAAAGCAGGGCGTGATCCCTGAAGCTGAACCAGTCATTGTTTCCAACGATCACATGGTCGAGCAATTCGATCTGGAGAAGGTCTCCGGCCTTTTTCAGGATCGACGTGACCTGTTTGTCGGCCTCGCTTGGCTGCACGTCGCCTGACGGATGGTTGTGCACCAGAATGATCGAGTGAGCACTTTCGCGGATCGCCGCCTTGAATATCTCTCTCGGGTGGATGAGCGAAGCGGTGAGTGTTCCGATGGTAATGGTTTCGTGTCTCAGAATCTGGTTTTTTGTGCTCAGGAAAAGCACGAACAGATGCTCCTTTGTTTCATCCGGGATTCTTCCTTTCATGTACTCGAATACGTCACGCGCGCCCTTTACTTTCAGGTTCATGTTGCGTGCAAAGTGCAGTCGTCGCTGAAGCTCGAAGATTGCCGCAATCTGCATTGCCTTGGCTTCGCCGATGCCCGGCGTTTTCTGCAGCTCCTGAATCGACAGGTCAGCGAGGCGTTCGAGACCGTGCTCCGAGATGAGCTTGTTGCAGGTGTCAATGATATTCAGCCCCGCTGTGCCGGAGCGGAGAATGAGCGCCAGCAGTTCCGCCGGGCTGAGGGATTCCTTGCCGGAACGGAGAAACCGCTCCCTCGGACGATTGTCGGGATCGATGTCGTGAATGCGCATGATGTTTCCTGTCGGGGTCAGGAGTGAATAATACGCTAAAGATAAGCCTGACTGGGCGATAGATGCAAGTGGGAAGGGGAGTGCTGCCGACATTTTCGGCAGCACCGGAAGCCGTTTTCAGCTATTCAGGGCCTCGCTGGCTGGAGCCGTCGCGGCAGCTTTCGACTGGTTGTAGAACAGGTAGTAGTTGATGCTGTCGTTGAGCGCCTGAAGGCTCGCTTCGATGATGTTGGTCGAGACGCCGACCGTTCCCCAACTGTTCTGGCCGTCGCTGCTCTCGATGAGTACCCTCACCTTGGCGCTTGTACCGCTTTTCTCTTCGAGCACGCGCACTTTGTAGTCGATCAGTCTGATCACGCGAATATCCGGATAGAAGTGCAGCAGCGCCTTGCGGAGCGCCTTGTCGAGCGCGTTGACCGGGCCGTCGCCGTCCGCGACCGTCTGCTCGGTTTCATCGCCGACCACCACCTTCATCACGGCCTGATCGACCGCCTTGATCTCCTGCCCGTTCTGGATGACCACCTTTGATTCGAGCACCTCGAAATAGGGCTTGAACTGGCCCAGCTCGCGGCGCAGAATCAGCTCGAAGGAGGCTTCAGCCCCGTCGAACTGGTAGCCCTGGTGTTCGAGCTTCTTGACGTGGTTGACCAGATTCTTGAACACTTCGCCCTTTTCCGGCAGCGAGATGCCAAGCTCCTGCGCCTTGTAGCGGATGTTGCTCTGCCCGGCCAGCTCCGAAACCAGCACGCGCTGGCGGTTGCCGACCAGCGTCGGGTCGATGTGCTCGTAGAGCGAGCTCTCCTTCATCACCGCGCTGACGTGGATGCCGCCCTTGTGCGCGAAGGCTGACTTTCCCACGAACGGCGCTTTGGTGTCGGAGGGGAGGTTCAGGATTTCATAGACGAACTTCGACATCGAGGTCAGCGATTTCAAATCCTTGACATGGCTGAACTCCGCGCCAAGCTTGAGCATGAGGTTCGGGATGATGCTTACCAGATTGGCGTTGCCGCACCGCTCGCCGATGCCGTTGATGGTGCCCTGCACCTGCGTCGCTCCGGCCCTGACCGCAGCGATGGAGTTGGCCACGGCAAGGTCGCCGTCGTTATGCGCGTGGATACCGACGGGCACGGCAACAATCTGCTGAACTCTTGCGATGATCTCAGCAATCTCGTGCGGTAGCGTGCCGCCGTTGGTGTCGCACAGCACGACGCGGCTCGCGCCTGCCTCGACCGCCGCCAAAATCATTCTCTCCGCAAATTCTGCATTGTCCTTCCAGCCGTCAAAAAAGTGCTCGGCGTCGAAGAATACTTCACGGCCTGACTCGACAAGAAAGCGCACCGAACGGCGGATCAGCTCGGCATTTTCATCATCCGAAATGCCGAGGCTTTTGACTGAGTGGGCTTTCCAGGTTTTTCCGAAAATGGTGAGCACCGGAGCCTCGCATCTGACCAGACCGAGCAGGTTCGGGTCGCCCTCGATATTGTCGAGCGAACGCGCCGTCGAGCCGAACGCGGTCAGTTTCGCGTGCTTCAGATCGAGCTTTTTCGCCTTGAGGAAGAACTCTTCGTCCTTCGGATTGCTGCTCGGCCAGCCGCCCTCGATGAAGTCCACACCGAACTCGTCGAGCCGCTCGGCGATCAAGAGCTTGTCCTGTACCGAAAGATTGATGTGTTCACCCTGCGTACCGTCACGCAGGGTGGTGTCATACAGTTCAATTACCATGCTGTTGCTTATGCCTCAGTCGAAGCCATGAGGTCGTTTTTCCTTGCGTATTCAAAGATGCCGCCCGCCTGCACGATGTTGACGACGTCACCCAGCGGCCGCAGCTCGTAGGTGATGTTCTGCGTGAGGTTGGTCAGCGTGTTGTTCTCCATGTCTAGTGACAGCTCGTCGCCGGTCATGATCGACTTGTTGAGCGGCTGCGCCGTTTCGAAGGGAATAACAAAACCGCCGTCCACACAGTTGCGGTAGAAAATCCTCGCGTAGGATTCGGCGATGATCGCTTTGGCTCCAGCGACCTTCAACGCGAAGGGCGCGTGCTCCCTCGACGAGCCGCAACCGAAGTTTGGTCCGGCGATGATGATCGAGTAGGGCGAGGCGAACTCACCCTCTTCGACGAACGGAATCTTGCCTTCCGGAAGTCCCGCCTGGTCGATCGGAACGCCGGAGAGCGCGTATTTGCCGTACATCTTCACCTCTTCCGGATCGGAGAGGCTGTAGACCAGGTGCTCGGCGGGAATGATCTGGTCGGTGTCGATATTCTTGCCGAGAACGTAGGCTTTACCCTGTATGATGGTGTCCATGATGCTGTGTTTTCCTTGTCAGTTGCTTCGTTCGATCAGAGGAAATCCCTCGGATCGGTGAGTTTGCCCGTTATGGCAGAGGCTGCCGCAGTCAGCGGCGAGGCCAGATAGACGCCCGCGAACTTGCTGCCCATGCGGCCAGGGAAGTTGCGGTTGGTGGTCGAAACGACGACGTCGTTGTCCACCGAGCGCCCGACCGTGTCCGAAGGGCCGCCGAGACACGCCGCGCACGACGGCAGGGCGATGTTGCAGCCAGCCTCCTCAAAGATGTGGCGCAGTGTCTGGCCATCGTACATCTCGGTTTCGAGCTGCGATGCCACGAGCACGGTTGCCGGGACGATGTTGGTCGTGACCGCCACCTTCTTGCCCTTGAGAATCTTCGCGGCGAGCCTGAAGTCGGTCAGCTTGCCGCCGGTGCAGGAGCCGATGTACGATTTGGTGATCGGCGTTCCGGCCACGCTGCGCACGGTGGCGCGGTTGTCCGGGCTGTGCGGCTGCGCCACGATCGGCTCCATCTTTTCGACGTTGTAGCGGTACATGCTGTGGTACTGCGCGTCGGGATCGCTCGTGAAGATTTCGTACGGCTTGCTGGTGCGTGCCTTCACGAAGGCTTCGGTGACCGCATCGGCAGCGATGATACCGTTCATGCCGCCCGCTTCGATGGCCATGTTGCAGAGCGTCATGCGTTCGTCGATCGGCAGCGAATAGACCGCTTCGCCATCGAACTCCATGGCGCGGTAGGTCGCTCCGTCGGTGGTGATGTCGCCGAGGATCTGGAGGATCAGGTCTTTGGCCGTCAGGTACTCGGGCATCTGGCCCTCGAAGGTGAACTTCATCGAATCGGGTACCTTCTCCCAGAGCTTGCCGGTGCCGAGGATGAAGGCTGCGTCGGTGTTGCCGATGCCGGAGCCGAACATGCCGAACGCGCCCGAGGTGCAGGTGTGCGAGTCGGTGCCGAACAGCACGGTGCCGGGAAGGTTGAATCCTTCTTCGGCCAGCGCCACGTGGCAGACGCCGCGGTAACGGTCGGTGCCTACATCGTAGTAGTTCGGCAGACCCTGCTCGGCGGCGAACTGGCGCAACAGGTCGATGTTACGGTGGGCGTGCTCGTTAGCCGTGAAGATATAGTGGTCGGGAAGCACCACTACCTTCGACGGATCCCAAACCTTGGCGTTCGGGCCGAACTCCTGCTTGAAGATATCGAAGGTCGGCGGCCCGCAGACGTCGTGCGTCAGGAGAACATCGACATTGAGCCATACGCTCTGGCCGGGATCGACGAACTTGCGGTTCGCAGCCCTGGCGAAAATTTTCTGGGTTATCGTTTGTGCCATGGTTTCAAAGATTCCGTTATCGGATATAATCCTGTCTGAATTTTTTCTTGTCCGGGCTGGCAGGCCCCGTCAAAAACTGAAAAGCCGGATGCTTGCAGAGCTCCGGCTTTTCTCGTCGCGGCTCACCGCCGCATGTGCTCTGTCGTTTTCTTTGCGTTGTTCGCCGTCAAATTCGGGCGACGATAGCCGCCGTCATTTCTGTTGTCGAAGAGATCGCCTCGCCCGCCGCGGCGATGTCGCCCGTGCGGAAGCCTGCAGCAAGCGCGCCTTCGATGGCCGCGTAAATGTCAGCCGCCACTTCGGGCCGGTTGAAGCTGTGCTCGAACATCATGGCCACCGATGCGATGGTCGCGATCGGGTTGGCCTTGTTCTGGCCCGCGATGTCGGGAGCGCTGCCGTGAATCGGTTCGTAGAGCGCGTGCTCCGAGCCGACGCTGGCCGAGGGCAACATGCCGAGGCTGCCGGTGATCATGCCGGAGATGTCGCTCAGGATGTCGCCGAAGAGGTTGCTCGTCACGATCACCTCAAACTGCTTCGGGTTGCGCACCACCTGCATTGCGGCGTTGTCAACGTACATATCGACCAGCTCGATTTCCGGGAAATCCTGGTGCACTTCATGCACGATGTTGCGCCAGAACTGCGAGACTTCAAGTACGTTGGCCTTGTCGATCGAGGTGACCTTGGCGTTGCCGCGTTTCTGTGCGTATTCGAACGCAAGCCGCGCGATGCGCTCTACCTCGTAACGCTCGTAAACCATCGTGTTCCAGCCGCGCGTTTCGTCGTAGCCTCTCGGCTGACCGAAGTAGATGCCGCCGGTCAGTTCACGGAACACCATAAAGTCAGTGCCCTGCACCACTTCAGTTTTCAGTGTCGATGATGCCACGAGAGCATCGTACACCTTCGCCGGACGCAGGTTTGCAAACAGGCCGAGCTCCTTGCGGATTTTCAGCAGGGCCGCTTCGGGCTTCTTGTCGTGCGGCAGGTTCTCCCATTTGTAGCCGCCGACGGCGCCAAGCAGCACCGCGTCGCAGTTCTTGCACGCTTCGAGCGTCTCGTCGGTCAGCATGGAGCCGTGCACGTCATACGACGCGCCGCCGAACAGGTGCTCCTCGACCGAAACTTCAAAGCCGTGCTTTTTCGCGACGGCGTTCAGCACGTCGAGCGCACCGGCTACCACTTCGGGGCCGATGCCGTCGCCGGGGATGGAGACAATTTTATACATCATCCTCCCGCTTATTTCTTTTTCAGCCAGCTCATCATGCCGCGCAGCTTCGCGCCGACGACTTCGATGGGGTGGTTGCGGTTGCTCTCACGCAGCTCGTTGAGCTTATTGTAACCGGAGTTGCACTCGTCGATGAACTCTTTTGCAAAGCGGCCATCCTGCACCTCTTCGAGAATCTTTTTCATCTCGGCTTTGGCGTTGGCTGTGATAACGCGCGGGCCGCGGGTCATGCCGCCGTACTCGGCGGTGTCGCTGACCGAATAGTTCATGCGTGAAAGACCGCCTTCGTAGTAAAGGTCAACGATGAGCTTCAGTTCGTGCATGCACTCGAAATAGGCCAGTTCCGGCGGATAGCCAGCTTCGGTGAGGGTCTCGAAGCCGATCTTGATCAGCTCGGCTGATCCGCCGCACAGCACGGCCTGTTCGCCGAAGAGGTCGGTCTCGGTCTCGTCCTTGAAGTTGGTCTCGATGACACCAGCCTTGGTGCCGCCGATGCCTTTTGCCCATGCGAGCGCAATTGCCTTGGCGTCGCCGGTCGCGTCCTGGTGCACCGCGATGAGGCACGGCACGCCGTTGCCTTCGGTGTAGGTGCGGCGAACGAGGTGGCCGGGGCTTTTGGGAGCGATCATGATGACGTTCACGTCAGCCGGAGGCACGATCTGCTTGTAATGGATATTGAAGCCGTGGCCGAAAGCGAGCGTCGCGCCCGATTTCAGGTTCGGCGCGATTTCGTTGTCATAGACGCTTTTCTGGGTCTGATCCGGCAGGAGAATCATGACGATATCGGCCCACTTGACCGCCTCGGCGACCGTATCGACTTTCAGACCGGCTTCGCGTGCCTTGGCGCAGGAGGCGCTGTCGGTCTTGAGGCCGACGCAGACGTTCATGCCGCTGTCCTTCAGGTTCAGCGCATGAGCGTGGCCCTGGCTGCCGTAGCCGAGAATGGCGATATTCTTGTTCTGCAGTACCGCGAGATCGGCATCCTGCTCGTAATAGACATTCATTGACATATTCGTGTTGACTGGTTTTGGACGTACATAAAAAACTTCAGCTCTCGCCGCGATGGATGGCGACCGCGCCGGAACGGGCGAGTTCACGGATGCCGAAAGGCCTGAAAAGGTCGATGGCCGTGTTGATTTTGTCGGGTGAACCGACGAACTCAATAGTAATGGATTTTTGCTTTATATCCACGACTTTTCCCTTAAAAACATTGGCCAGCTCGAAAATCTCGTGCTGGGTGGATTTGCTGAGTTTCAGGCTCAGAAGCAGCAGTTCGCGCTCCACGTGCGGCTGATGGGTGAGGTCGGTCACCTTGATCGTATCGACCAGACGGTTCAGTTGCTTGAGCACCTGGCTGATGATGCGGTCTTCGCCCCGCGTCACGATGGTCATGCGCGAAATTTCCGGGTCTTCGGTCTCGCCGATGGAGATGCTTTCGAGATTGAAGCCGCGTGCGCTGAACATGGCCGCAACCCGGTTCAGCGTGCCGAACTTGTTCTCGACCAGAACGGATATAAGATGTTTCATAGAAGTAACTTAAACCATTGTTTTCGGATTCAGCCGGGCCAGCAGCATGTCGGAGATCGACCCGCCAGCAGGCACCATTGGAAAAACCATATCCTTGCGGATAACCCTGAAATCAACCAGCACTGGCCCGTCATTGTACGCAAGCGCTTCGGTGATAGCGTTCCTGGCAGCTTCGGGATTGCTCGCCGACATCGCCTTGCAGCCAAAGGCTTCAGCAACCTTGACGAAATCGGGGTTGCTCGACGCCAGGTCGGTGAAGGTGTACTTCTCCTGATGGAACAGCTCCTGCCACTGGCGCACCATGCCGAGGTAGCTGTTGTTGATCAGGAAAATCTTGATCGGCAGTTTGTTGTAAACAGCCGTGACCAGCTCCTGGATGTTCATCATCAGACCGCCGTCGCCGCTGAAGAGCAGCACTGGCCGGTCGGTGACGCCGAAGGCCGCGCCGATGGCTGACGGTAGGCCGAAGCCCATGGTGCCGAGTCCGCCACTCGTGATGATCGAGCGCGGCTCGGTGAACTTGTAGTACTGCGACGTCCACATCTGGTGCTGGCCGACGTCGGTGACGACCACCGCATGGCCTTTGGTCTGCTTCGAGACCTCGTCGATGACGAACTCGGTCTTCAGCGAATCCGGCTCGATTTCGTAGTCGAGCGGGCACTGCTTGCGCCACTTCTCGATTTCGGCAATCCACGCGCTGCGATCCTCCCTCGATTTCGGCATCGCTTCGATGAGCGAGGCGAGGAAGTCCTTCGAGTCGCCGACCACCGGCAGATCGACCTTGATGTTCTTGTCCACGTTGGTCGGATCGATGTCGTTGTGGATCTTGTACGCATGCGTGGCAAAAGTATCCACCTTGCCGGTGACGCGGTCGTCGAAGCGCGCGCCGACGGCGATCAACAGGTCACAGTTACTCACCGCCTGGTTTGCCCAGTAGGTGCCGTGCATGCCGAGCATTCCCATCGAGAGCGGATGGTCTCCGGGAAACGCGCCGAGCCCCTGCAGGGTCATGGTGACCGGAATCTGCTGGTCGATAGCGAGCTTGCGTAGCTCTTCCGAAGCTTCAGCCGTGATGACGCCACCGCCGACGTAGAGCAGCGGGCGCTTGGCCTTGGCGATCATTTTCGCGGCCTTCTGCACCTGGTTGGCGTGGCACTTGATCGTCGGCTTGAAGCCGCGAATGTCAACGTTCTCCGGCCACTCGAACATGCATTCGGCGTTCAGCACATCTTTGGGCATATCGACCAGCACCGGGCCAGGCCGTCCGTTGGTGGCGAGGAAAAACGCCTTGCGGATGGTCGTAGCCAGCTCGCGCACATCCTTGACGAGGAAGTTGTGCTTGGTGATCGGCCGCGTAATGCCGACAATGTCCGCTTCCTGAAAGGCGTCGTTGCCGATCAGCGAACTCGGCACCTGGCCGGTGAAAACCACCAGAGGCGTAGAGTCCATGTAGGCGTTGGCGATGCCGGTGACGGTGTTGGTCGCGCCGGGGCCGGAGGTGACCAGCACCACGCCGGGCCTGCCGGTGGCGCGGGCGTAGCCCTCGGCCATGTGGGTCGCACCCTGTTCGTGGCGCACCAGAATGTGCTCGATATCCTCGACATCGTGCAGGGTTTCGTAAACCTTCAGCAATGCCCCGCCGGGGTAGCCGAAAATGTACTCGACGTTTTCACGCCTCAGACACTCGAAAAATATTTCGGATCCGATCAGTTTCTCTCCGTTGTTATGCATGGTTCAATCCTGTTGATCGATGGAAAGGCGAGTCATCCGGAAGCGCAATGGCCAGCCTCATATTCATTTCAGTTAAAAATCGTTTTTCAGAACCGCACCGGTATTCGCCGAGGTGACCATCCGTGCGTATCGTGCCAGGTACCCTTTTTTGATTTTCGGCTCGAACTCCGGCAACGCCTCGATGCGCTGGCGCATGGTTTCGTCATCGAGCGCTACCGTCATCGAACGCGCCGGTATGTCGATGGTGATCATGTCGCCGGTCTGTACCGCTGCGATCGGACCGCGATCGGCGGCTTCAGGCGATACGTGGCCGACGCATGCGCCGCGCGATCCGCCGGAGAAGCGTCCGTCCGTAATCAGCGCGACCGAGTCGCCGAGACCGCGCCCCATGATGGCGCTGGTCGGCGAGAGCATCTCCGGCATTCCGGGGCCGCCGCGAGGGCCTTCGTAGCGGATCACCACCACGTCGCCCGATTTGACGTCGCCCTGCATGATTCCTGCGATGGCGTCGTCCTGGCAGTCATAGACCTTCGCCGGGCCGGTATGCTTCATCATCGAGGGGCTGACCGCGCCGGTCTTCACAACCGCGCCATTCGGCGCAAGGTTCCCGTAGAGCACTGCCAGACCGCCGGTAGCCGAATACGGCTCCTCGACAGGGCGGATCACCGTGCGGTCGAGCACCTCAGCGCTGGCGATGTTCTCGCCGAGCGTTTTGCCGGTGACGGTCGGAGCGGAGAGATCGAGCAGTCCCTCGACCTTCGACAGCTCTTTCAGAATGGCCGAAATGCCGCCAGCGCGATCCACATCCTCGATGTGCACCTCGGTGGTCGCCGGGCTGACCTTGCAGATGTAGGGCGTTTTGGCCGACAGGTCGTTCAGCTCCGAGAAGTCGAAGTCGAGTTCGGCCTCGCTGGCGATGGCGAGCGTGTGCAGAATCGTGTTGGTGCTGCCGCCCATGGCCAAGTCGAGCGCGAAGGCGTTGAGCATCGCCGTACGGGTCAGAATCTGGCGCGGGCGAACGTCCTCCTTCACCAGATCGACGATGCGTCCGGCAGCGGCTTTGACCAGCTCGTTGCGTCGCGGATCGGCGGCAAGGATCGTGCCGTTGCCGGGCAGCGCGAAACCGAGTGCTTCGCAGAGGCAGTTCATCGAGTTGGCCGTGAACATGCCGGAGCAGGAGCCGCATCCTGGGCAGCCGCACTCCTCGATGGTCTGGAGTTCATCCTCCGTGATTTCGCCGGTGCTGCACTTGCCGACCGCCTCGAAAACCGAGATGAGATCGACCGTTTTGCCCGATGGGGTGTGCCCGGCCTTCATCGGCCCGCCCGAGACGAAGACAACCGGCACGTTCGTCCTGAGCGCGCCCATCATCATGCCGGGGGTGATCTTGTCGCAGTTCGGGATGCAGACCAGGCCGTCGAGCCGGTGCGCTTCGACGACGGTCTCGACTGAATCGGCGATCAGCTCGCGGCTGGCCAGCGAGTAGCGCATGCCGACGTGGCCCATCGCGATGCCGTCGCAGACGCCGATGGTGTTGAACTCGAATGGTACGCCGCCAGCCTCGCGCACGGCTTCCTTGGCGATGCGGCCCAGCTCCTGCAAATGCGCGTGGCCGGGAATCAGCTCGTTGAACGAGTTGCAGATGCCGATGAACGGTTTCGAGAAATCGTCTCGCGTCGAAACGCATCCGGTTGCCTTGAGGAGACTGCGGTGCGGAGCCTTTTCAAATCCTTTTTTTATGGTATCTGATCTCATGGGTCAAGTCGATGGTTAGCAATTGAAAAACAAAGAAAAACAAAAGTCCGGGCCTGCCTGTCCCGAAGCCTTGAAGTCTGATGTATTGTCGCGGAAAATACGATGGACCTGGAAACGGGCTGACGGCGGGTCAGGCTACGATAATTCGTACGTGTACGAGCGGTACCGATACGGTAAGGGTAATGCCGGAGAGGAGGGTGGTGTGGTGTGCCGTGAAGCTTCTTGCCGCAGGTGCTTCAGGCCGTGAGGCCTCCCTGTGCCCTGAGGCTGCGATCATGGAGTGATGTTTGGTCTGAGACGGCATTGCAATGGATCGGTTGTCGAGCCAGTTCATAAAAAAATTGCAGGCAATTTACATTTTCCTGCCTATTAAATCAAGAACGCAATTGTTCTTCTGTTCAAAAGTCATCAATTATTTTGTTCTGCGGAATGGTGTAAAAATTTAATAATTGTATCTTTGAGCATAGGATTCTGTTTATGTTCCACCTATCAAATAAAAAGTCAGTACCATGGTGAGTATCCAGTATCCCTCTCCGCAGGATATGCCATCGTTTTTTCTGCTTTTGGCTTTCGTCGGTTTTTTTCTCGTGCTTGGCGAACTTCTGACCAGGAAGTTCAGCGTCAGTCCGCTTGTCGTCAGGAAGGTGATTCACCTCTGCATGGGGGTGGTGATGTTCTTCATTCCTACCTACTTTGTCTCCAATGCCTGGCCACTTCTTGCATCATTGCTTTTTACCGTCATCGGCCTGGTGAGCCTGAAGGCGCGATTTTTCCGGTCGCTGCATGGTGAGCCTGTTATAACGTCAGAGGGCGAATCGGTTATCAGTTATGGGCCGGTGCTTTTTCCGCTGGTATTTTTCTTGCAGGCGCTGTTTCTGTGGGGTGAGCATGTCTGGATTCTCCAGATATCAATGCTGGTGCTGGGTATTGGCGATGCGCTGGCTGCACTGGTGGGCACGGCAGCCGGTGGACGGCATATCGAGAACCTCACCAAAAGCCGGAAGAGCATTGAGGGGTCGATGGCCATGTTCATTTCCAGCCTTGTCATTCTTTCCGTCTCAATCTTTGTTTTCCGGGACGCTTTTACCGGGGGTCTCGTTGGACAGGCGGTCTGGAAGCTGCTTGCCCTGGCATTGCTTCTGGCGCTGCTGGTCACGGCTGTTGAAGCGCTGCTTTCGTGGGGTCTCGACAATCTCTTCATTCCGCTTGCGATTGCCTATGTGTTTTATGTGGTCGATGTCAACAGCATGGTGACGATTGACGGCTTACTTCTTGGCGGGCTTTTTGCACTTTTCATGGCGATCTTTTCGATCAAGGTCAAGTTTCTCAACAACAGCGGCGCCACGGCGACCTTTCTGCTCGGAACGACCATTTTCGGCGTTGGCGGCATGGTCTGGACCGTGCCGATGCTGACCTTCTATCTGCTTTCCTCCATTCTCTCCAAGCTCGGTCACAAGCGGAAGGCGAAGTTCGACCTGGTGTTCGAGAAGGGATCCCAGCGCGATGCCGGTCAGGTGTACGCCAATGGCGGTGTGGCCTGGATCATGATGGTGATCTACTCGCTGACCGGCGATCCCTACATTTTCTTTGCCTATCTCGGCACGCTCGCCGCCGTGCAGGCCGATACCTGGGCGACCGAAATCGGCACGATGTGGCCCAATGCCAAAGCGCGCCTCATCACCACCTTCAAGGATGTGCCGGTTGGAACCTCCGGTGGCGTCTCCATTCCCGGCACATCGGCATCGTTTCTCGGTTCGCTGCTCATCTGTTCAAGCGCCGTTCTGATGAATGTGTCATGGATCGATCAGGTTGGCATCGTGACGTCGCTTCTGGTGATTGGCGTTTCCGGACTTTTCGCCAGCCTCGTGGACAGCTTTTTTGGCGCGACGGTGCAGGCTCAGTATTACGATCCCATCCGCCAGAAGGTGACGGAACGGACGCACAGCATCGCTTCCGACGGCAGTCGTGTCGCCAACGAACTGCTCAAGGGATATGATTTTGTAAACAATGATCTGGTCAATACATTGTGTGCAATATCGGGCTCCGCTGTCGCCTACCTGGTTGTCCGGAATCTGGTCTCTTTATAATTGTGAACCTATCAGAGGGAATCGAACATGCTTGAACATGCGAGTGGCGGAATCGTGTCGATGATTGCCGGCTCCGGTCCGGTGGTGGTGATGGTGCTGCTGGTGTTGATCCTTTTTTCAATCATTTCCTGGGCGATTATCGCCTGGAAGTTCGGGTTTGTCAGAAAGTCGATGAATGAGTCGCAGGATTTTCTGGACTCGTTTTTCGACCTGAGGAATGCAGACAAACTGTTCGCAGCGAGCGAAAACTACCGGAACGGTTCCCTTGCGAGAGTATTCCGCGCCGGTTACATCGAGTACAGCGGGATGCGTGACCGCGCCACCGCCTCAAATGTGAAGGAGCGCATCATGCTTGCCGTCAAACGCGAGGTCAACGCCGAGAGCAAGCGCCTGACTCACATGGTGCCGTTTCTGGCTACGGTTGGCAACACCGCCCCTTTCATCGGCCTGTTCGGCACTGTCTGGGGCATTATGAGCTCTTTCCAGAATATTGGTCTGATGAAATCGGCCTCGCTCGCGGCAGTTGCTCCGGGCATCTCGGAGGCACTCGTGGCCACGGCGACTGGTCTGGTTGCGGCGATTCCGGCCGTGATGGGTTACAACTATCTGACCCATCAGATCGGTCAGATAGAGCGTGACATGGAAGATTTCGCTCTCGACTTCGTCGACTCATATCTCAACCAGTAAGCGGGAGTGCGGCGATGATGACCGGTCAGAAAACCAGGCTCATGAGCGAGATCAACGTGACGCCTTTCGTTGACGTCATGCTGGTGTTGCTCGTTATCTTCATGGTGACGGCTCCCATGATGACCAGCGGTATGAAGGTGGATGTTCCGCAGACGACGCATGAGCGGATGGATATCGATCCAAAAGGGCTTGTGGTGAGCGTCGATGCGTCGAGAAAGATCATGATCAACGATTATCAGCTCGACGAATCGCAGATCGCCGAGCGCCTGCCGAAAATTCTCGAATCAATGAAGGCTGAAGAGGTCTATCTCAAGGCCGACAGGACACTGCCGTACGGTTTCGTTATGTCGGTCATGGCATCGATCAGGGATGCCGGGGTGGAAAAGGTCGGCATGGTCACTGAACCGTCGGTGACTGATAGCCAGAAACGTTGATTCGACAGGCAAGGTATGCAGAGCAAGGTTGAACTGAAACTTGAACAGCGGCGGTTTTACGTCTGGCTTGGTATTGCCGCGGCAGCGCATGTGGCCGTTGTTGCTGCTGTCGTTGTTCTTCAGCTGCTTTACGTCCGGATGCATCCGCCGATGAAGATCGTCAATGTTTCGCTGGTGCAGATGCCCGGACTTCCCGGTCCCGCTGGCGGGCCGAAAAGTCCCGAAACACCGCCAGCCGCCATCGAGAAGCAGGCGGAAACTCCCGAACCGGCGTCGGCAAAGAAGGTGGCAGAGCCGCTTTCTCAACCAGCGAAAAAGATTGCCGAGCCTGCGGCGGTCAAAAAAATTCCAGAAAAGGCCCCGGTCAAGGTTCCCGAACCGGCTCCGAAGAAGGAGAGTGCCGTGGATGAACGGAAGAATCTTCAGGCCGCTCTTGAACGGCTGAAGAGTAAATCGTCCAGCCAGAAACCGGAAACGGGCAAAGCTGCGGCTCCGAGCAATCTCAGCAGTACGTTGGCCAATCTTCAGAAAAAAGTTGCGTCCGGCGGCGGTGGTCCTGCCAGATCCGGTTCTGGCTCAGGCGCTGGCGGGGGACGTTACGGCACTGGTGGCGGGGGAGCGTTCGATCCCTACAAGGCCAGAATTGCCGACATTATCCAGAACAACTGGTCTTTTTCAAGCCAGATGGTTCGGAGCACTTCGGGCATGGAGGTCTACGTTTCCCTGCTGATTCTGCCGGACGGATCGGTCAACGAGATTCGCTATGACCGTAAATCATCGAGCGAATACCTGAACAATTCCGTCAAAAACGCGCTTGCCAAATCGACGCCATTTCCCTCGCTTCCCAGGGAATACGGTGCCAAAGGGATCTGGGTAGGGTTTGTTTTCACTCCGGAAGGTGTCGGACGCTGAACATCTCTGTTGATAAGTTGCCTTGTATCGCAAAGTTGTTGTATACTCAGAAAGGCTGTTCCCCTGACAGTTTTGAGGTGTTTTTTACCGGTTTGCATGATAAGGCCATGACCGTGTCCCGCCCGAACTGTTTTTGCCTGTTACGAAAACATAAATTCATTTCCGACTGATATGAGAAGCACCAGAAATTCATTCGCCTGTCTCTGCATCATGCTGTTCGGTATGCTCTTCGTGCCATTCACGCTCAGAGCTGAAGAGGTTGGTGAATACATTGCTATCCGTAAAGAGGGTGCCAGCAGGATTGCGGTCGTCCTTGACAAAACATCTGCCGACGGTGGCAAGCAGACGGAATGGGCCAGAAGTCTTGATGTTACTATCAATAAGGGACTCGATTTCACCGGTCTGTTCAATCTGCTGCCGGCCCCTCTGAATATCAGGAATGGTCAGAATGGCGGGCTGAATTTTGCCTCCATTGCATCTGTTGGCGGTGATATTTACGCGGGCGGTTCTGTGACAAAGAGGTCGGGACGACCTGTTCTTGAAATGCATGTTTATGATTCATCCGGCAAGTCGCTGCTTGCTCGTAACTATACTGGGGAAGAGTCCCAGCTCCGGGCGATCGGCTTGCGTTTCTGTGCCGATCTTGTCGAGCTGCTTACCGGCAAACGCTCTGTTTTTGGTACCAAAATTGTTTTCGTCTCCAACCGCACCGGGAACAAAGAGGTTTACATGTGTGATTTCGACGGAGAGAATGTCGAGCAGCTCACCAATTCGAGGTCTATCTCTCTTACGCCCGCTGTTTCGCCAGATGGTAATTACATCGCATGGACCGATTATACGAGTGGTAAGCCTGATCTCTATATCAAGAATATCGCCACTGGCGCGAAAGTCTCGGTCAACAAGCACGGGGTGTGCATCAGTCCGGCATGGCGGCCAGGCACGAACACGCTTGTGACGACACTCTCCTATCAGGGCGATCAGGATCTTTACCTCATCAGGGCCGATGGCACGGTTGACCGCCGGTTGACCAAAGGCGGTGGCATCGATGTGTCTCCGACCTTTTCGCCAGACGGCTCGAAAATGGCTTTTGTTTCGACCCGGCAAGGTGGTCCACAGATTTTCATTCAGGATATGAATAGTGGTCAAGTTCGGCGACTGACCTACAGTGGCATCTACAATACCCAGCCCTCATGGTCGCCAAGTGGTGGTAAAATCTTGTACTCTTCAATGCAAAAGAGTGGTGAAATCAATATATTTTCGATAGATGTCGACGGATCAGGTCTGCTTCAGCTGACCAGTGGTTCAGGCAATAATGAGTATCCGTCGTGGTCTCCTGATGGAAGCATGATTGTTTTTTCATCGACCCGGAATGGCAGAAGACGGCTCTACGTCATGAATGCTGACGGTTCGAATCAACGGCCTTTGCTGAATATGCAAGGTGAGCAGCAGCAGCCATCATGGTCTGTAAGCAAGTAGTGGCTCATTTTGTCAACCTTTAATAAAGAGAGGGATTTATGACAAACATTAAAAAGATTACCAAGAGGACATTGTATGTTCCTGCACTGCTGCTGCTTGGCGCATGCTGCTGCACATCGAAACCGACACCGGTACCACCGCCTCCTCCGCCACCACCGGCACCCGCGCCCATACCAGCAGTTGAGCCATTAGGCGACATTTTCTTTGATTTCGATCGCTCCAGGATTAACCCGGCAGGCGAGGCGCAGCTCAAGACCAATGCTGAATGGATGGTCGCCAACAAGGACAAGAGTATCATTATTGAAGGTCATTGCGACGAACGGGGTACATCGGAGTACAACATGGCACTTGGCGAACGTAGGGCTCAGTCTGCAATGCAAGGTATGATGAGTTTTGGTGCCGATCAGGCACGAATGACCACTATCAGTTACGGTGAAGAAAAACCGTTTGACCTTGGGCACGATGAAGCAGCATGGTCAAAGAACAGAAGGGCGCATTTCGTGGAGAAGTAAATTTGCCATGAAGATATGGAGGGCATAAAAGCCCTCCAGTCTTTTTTGATTACATCAACGCAACGAGAGAATACCCATGAGACATACGTTAACAGGAATTATCGGTGCTGCCATGATCATTTTGGCAGGCTGTTCTTCAAAAAGTGCAGTATCAACAGACGAAACCTCCGGAGCCGGTTATGGATCGGGAATGGGAGGCGGAACTGGAGCAGGAGTGGGTGTGGAAGATATCGGACAAGGGGGCAGGGCCGGTTCAATCATCGGTGATATTTTCTTCGATTTCGACAGTTCGGCACTAAACTCCGAAGCACAGGAACAACTCAATCAGAATGCCGCCTGGATGCAGAAAAACCCTGGTTCTGCCGTGACCATTGAGGGCCATTGCGATGAGCGGGGGACCGATGAGTACAACATCGCGCTTGGTGAGCGCCGTGCTGAAGCGGCCAGAACGTATCTGGTTAACCTTGGAGTAAGCGGAGGCCGTCTTTCTACCGTCAGTTATGGCGAAGAAAAGCCGTTTGACCCCGGTCAGAACGAAGAGGCTTGGGCAAAGAACAGAAGAGACCATTTCGTCACGAAGTAAATCTTCCGATCGAATGAGCACTATACCGGAGGCCGGGTTATGCCCAGTCCCCGGTTTTGTTATTCATGAACCAAATATCGATCCATGATGAAAACCAGACGTCTTTTGTTGGTTCCTGCCATTCTTCTTTCTGCATGTGCATCGCAGAAAGATCTGAGCTATGTTCAGGGGGAGGTTTCACAGCTCAAGCAGGAGTCGACGGTTATAAAACAGCAGTCGGCGGGTTCCTATTCCGAAATGACCCAGTACCGTGAAGAGGTCGCTTCTCTTAATGGGAAGATCGATGAATTGCAATACGATTATCGGACTTCGAAGAAAAGGCTCGATATGGAGGATTCCCTGCTGGTCAGAAAGGCCGATGATCTTGAAAACCGGATTGCAAGGATAGAACAATATCTCGGGATTGAGAGTACCGGAAAAGACAAGTCTTCGGTGCCGAAGGTTTTGCCGCCGCCACCGTCATCTTCAATGTCAAGCAATTCTTCCGGGAGTACATCTGCTCAGCCCAAAGAAGAGGCTCCGGCTGCAACGCAGGGGGCTGTATCACCTGCAACTGGTGAGGCATTACTCAGCGAAGGGTTGATCAAAATGAAGAGGGACGATTACGCTGGCGCTCGCGAGAGTTTCAATGCCTTTATGACCGGTAATCCCAAATCGCCGAAAGTTGCCGACGCCCAGTTCTTCCTGGCCGAGACTTATTACAACGAAAAGTGGTACGAGAAGGCCATCCTTGAATATCAGACCGTGATTGCCAGATATACAAAGAGTCCGAAACGGCCCGCTGCGCTGTACAAGCAGGGACTTTCATTCGCGAAAATCGGAGACGAGGCCAACGCAAAAGCGCGTTACAAGGATGTAGTCAATCTTTACCCGCAATCTCCTGAGGCGAAACTCGCCCAAAAGAATCTCGATAAGAAGTAATCGCAGGCACTCTGAAAAGCCCGGACATCACCGGGCTTTTTTATGGGCAAAAAAAAGAGCCACGCTGGTACATGGCTCTTTTTGAACAGATTTGCCTGAGAGAGGTGCTGAAACAAGCCTGTTTATTTGAAAAACTGGTCGAGGGTGTAAATCTTGTTATGAAGCTCCACGCACAGACCCTTGCCTTCGCGGTAGAAAACAGGAATATCCCGCATCGTCCACTTGACGCCGCGTTTGTCAAAATCAATGACATAGCGGTTTTCCATGTCGATGACCTCCTTGTTCATGTCGATGGCGATGTCAGGCTGGGTGGTGAGGATGTAAATCTCGATTTCGCCATCGATGAGCCTGCGGATCATCTCCGGGGTTGGCGACAGCTTGCGGCGACCAGAAGCAGGAACAAGCTCGATCTGAAGCCTGTCGTCGCGATCGCGTTTTGCTGATGTAATGAAATACTTTTCGGCTTTGTGTACCGCATTTCCTGACCATGGGCCGGAAACAGCTTTGCGAACCTGGTTGGATGCGGTTTGTGGGCGGCTGAGCTGAGGTTGCATGGTTCTGCTCGGTTTGATTGGCTGACTGGGCACCTCTTGGTGGTGTAAACCTTAGTTGGGTTAAGTTAGCAAAAGGTCTGCAAATAAAAAAAGATTTCATAGCTTCGCTCACCTCCTTTACGGGAAGTCGTGTGTTATGATTTTCCGACTTTTTTCAGATAGTTCGCACTTCCCGTCCTTGCAATGCTGTCGTTAAGGGATGCTACTCAAACACTTAGGCGTCAATGTTCATTGGTTGAGTATATTTGCATCTTGCCTGACCTTTTGACGGATGTTGAATCAAGAGAATTGAAAGCAAATACTGGCGGAAAACGAGAAAGCAATATGCGGCGGGTGAGCGTTTCTCGATGATTATCAAAATTCCTTTACCGTAATCCCATGCACAGAAAAGAAAGAGCTCTGGAACTGTTCAGCAATCGATGCAATTGCAGCCAGGCGGTGTTTGCAGCTTTTCGGCAGACCAAGGTGCTGGACGAAGCGAGCGCGCTGAGGCTGGCGACGATGTTCGGCGGTGGCGTGGCCGGGTCGGGTGGCGGGATGTGCGGCGCGGTGACCGGGGCGCTGTTGGCGCTGTCGATGCGCTACGGCATGGGCGGCATCGAGGAGCTGGCGAACAAAAGGAAAACGTACGAGCTTGGTCGGCAATTTATTGAAGAGTTCGAAAAGCGCATGGGTTCAGGCCGTTGCGAATCGATTCTCGGTCTCTGCATCGGAGAGCCGGAAAATCTGCAAAAAGCGCGTGAGCTGAAGCTCTTTGAAACGGTGTGCGTCAGTGCCGTCGCCACGGCCTCGGACATTCTGGAGGAGATGCTTTGTGCTGAGGGGTGAACTTGATTGCCAAGCCGCTGCTTTCTTCGCAATGACAGGTGAGTGTTAAACCCGCTTCATCGTCATAAAATCAAAAAGCCCCGTTCTTACTGACACGGGGCTTTTTGATTGTGGTTGGCTCGATGGCTTTTACTTGTCGTCGCCGTCGATCACTTCGTATTCGGCGTTGACCGCTCCGTCGCCGCCTTTGCTGCCTCCGGCGTGACCGTTGGTTTCGGGCTGCGGGCCGGGCTGCGGTTCCGCGCCAGGCTGGCCGTAAAGGTTCGAAGCAGCGTCGCTCCAGACCTTGCTCAGCTCGTCCATTGCGGGTTTGATCGCATCAGCGCTGCCGCTCTTGTGCGCCTCTTTCAGCTTTTCGAGCGCGCTCTCGATGGCAGCCTTCTTGTCCCCAGGAAGCTTGTCGCCAAGCTCGGTGAGCTGCTTTTCGGTGCTGAAGATCAGCGAGTCGGCGGAGTTCTTCAGGTCGATTTCCTCCTTGCGCTTCTGGTCTTCGGCAGCGTGGGCTTTTGCGTCCTCTTTCATCTTCTCGATCTCGGCGTCGGTGAGCTTGCCGCTGGCCTCGATCTTGATGCTCTGCTCCTTGCCGGTCGCCTTATCTTTGGCCGACACGTTCAGAATGCCGTTGGCGTCGATGTCGAAGGTTACCTCGATCTGCGGAATGCCGCGCGGTGCTGGCGGGATGTCGCCGAGGTGGAACCGGCCGAGGGTCTTGTTGTCGCTGGCCATCGGACGCTCGCCCTGCAACACGTGCACCTCGACCGAGGTCTGGTTGTCGCCGGCGGTCGAGAAAACCTCCTGCTTGCGGGTCGGCACCGTGGTGTTGGCGTCAATCAGCTTGGTCATCACGCCGCCGAGGGTCTCGATACCGAGCGACAGCGGGGTAACGTCGAGCAGGAGTACGTCGGTGACGTCGCCCTTGAGCACACCGCCCTGGATCGCTGCACCGATGGCGACCACCTCGTCAGGGTTGACGCTCTTGTTCGGCTCCTTGCCGAAGAACTCCTTCACGAGCGCCTGTACCTTCGGAATGCGGGTCGAGCCGCCAACCAGCACCACCTCGTCGATCTCCTTCATGTCGAGCTTTGAGTTCTTGACGGCGCGGCGGCACGGTTCGAGCAGCTTGTCGAACAACGCAGCACTCATCGCCTCGAACTTGGCGCGGGTAAGGTTGATTACGAGATGCTTCGGGCCTTCCTGGGTCGCGGTGATGAAGGGGAGGTTGATCTCGGTGTCGGTGCGCGACGACAGCTCGACCTTTGCTTTTTCAGCGGCCTCTTTCAGGCGCTGCAAGGCGATAGCGTCCTTGCGAAGGTCGATGCCTTCCTGTTTCTTGAACTCGTCGGCAAGGTAGTCGATAACCACCTGGTCGAAGTCATCACCGCCGAGGTGGGTGTCGCCGTCGGTCGATTTGACCTCGAAGACTCCATCGCCGAGTTCGAGAATAGAAATGTCAAAGGTACCGCCACCGAGGTCGAACACAGCTACTTTCTCGTTCTGCTGCTTCTTGTCGAGGCCGTAGGCAAGCGCCGCGGCGGTCGGCTCGTTGATGATTCGCTTGACTTCGAGACCCGCGATTTTGCCTGCGTCCTTGGTGGCCTGGCGCTGGGCGTCGTTGAAGTATGCCGGAACGGTGATGACCGCTTCGGTTACCTTTTCGCCGAGGAAGTCTTCAGCCGTCTGCTTCATCTTCTGCAGGATCATGGCCGAGATCTCCTGCGGAGAATACGTTTTGTCGCCGATCTTCACCTTGGCGTCGCCAGCTTCATTGACCACGTCGTACGAGGCAAGCTTTTTCTCGTTCGGCACTTCGTCGTATTTGCGGCCCATGAAGCGCTTGATCGAAAAAATGGTGTTTTTCGGGTTGGTAACGGCCTGGCGCTTTGCAGCCTGGCCCACGAGCCTTTCGCCCGTTTTGGTGAAAGCGACCATCGACGGAGTTGTGCGGTTGCCTTCAGAGTTTTCTATGACCGTCGGTTGGGTACCCTGCATGACCGCTACGCAGGAGTTGGTGGTGCCGAGGTCGATTCCGATAATTTTACCCATGATGTGTAATTCCTTTTTTTAATGGTTTTGATCTACGTTGAACGCCTCCTTTCTGTCAGGAGGCGTTCGGGAGAATCGGTTAGTTGATTGAAATTTCCTTGGTTTTCTTTACCGGCTGGGTCTTCGGCAGTGTGACGTGCAGCACGCCATTGTCGTAGGTCGCGCCGATGTGCTCCTGGTCGATGATCTCGCCGATATTGAAGCTGCGCGAGAATGAGCCGTAGGTTCTTTCTACCCTGTGGTAATCCTTCTTTTTCTCCTCCTCTTTGTGCGTGCGCTCGGCCTTGATGGTGAGTACGTCATCCTCGATGTTCAGTGCGATCTGTTCCTTTGCAATGCCCGGAAGTTCGGCGTCGAGATGGTAGGCATGCTCGTCTTCAGAAATATCGACCTTGAATGACGGGGCTACAGGCATCTGGCTGCCGCTCCAGATATCATCGAACAGTCTCATTGGGTCTTTCGCTATTTTCATCAACATGATGTTCTCCGTTATGCTTTGTTTGTTTTCAGTCGTTTTGGTTTGGCGATCCTTGATCACCTCTGTTATTGAAACATCAAAAGACGTGCCAAAGCGTTTTTTTTAACTTTGATTCGCTCTGTGTCTGACAGATATGCGTGTATTTATCGGTGGTATGACACGATGGTGGTCATTTTGTCAGATCGCGAGGCGGGGAGCAGGTAAGAAAAACAGCGCAGGGTGAATGGGAAGAGGTCGGTTATCAGCACATGCCGGGTCTGTCAGGCGGAGTTATTATCTGGTGGATAGGGTCAGGCGAGTGGCGGAAACAAAAACAGGGCGATATTGAGTATCGCCCTGATATCTGTTCTATCTGCGCAAAACTGTTCAGGTTGTCAGGTTGGTGTTCACTTTCTGAATCCAGCTCAAACGGTCCTGAAGGTTTTCAACCACGCTTTTCGATATGAGGAAGCAGGCATAGACGATGCTGTCGTCCGAAATCCGGTAGTAGCACTTGAGCCCCTCTTTGCGGCGGTTGACGACACCGTTGTCGTGCATGAGTGCCAGATGCTTGGAGATGTTTGCCTGGCTCGCGCCGACCTCCTTGACGATCTCCTGAACCGTGTGCTCCCGGTCGCAGAGCGTTCGCAAAATTTTAAGCCGCATCGGCTCTGAAAGCAGTTTGAACCGGTTTGATACAGCGTCGAGCATCTCGTCCGGCATATTGAATTGCCATTTTTTTACTTCTTCTTCTGTAATCGTAATCGATTTGCTCATGTCATAATCCTGTTAATGCCTCTTTGCGTCATTCAATGGTGTGAATGAAAAAAATATTGAGATATATAGTTATTAAATCACATTAATCAAACCAAAAAACAACCTTTGCATTCATTGCATGACTGTGTGATTGCGAGGAAAATACTGTATTTATGGGGAGGGTACTTCAGGAAGTAATGGTGGTCAGCCTTGTAATTGACTCGATGAGGGTTGACGGTGCCTTGACCCGAACGATACGTTCTTTAATAATGATTTTGGTTTTTTTGGCATCCTGAAACTCGGCCCGGCATTCAGGACAATCGGCAAGGTGTTGGGCAAGTTCTTCATCTTCTTTCGCGGAAAGTTCCCCGTCAATAGCTGCGCTCATGAGCACCATTGCTTTGTTACAGTTCATGGCTGTCAACTGATAAATTGTTTGAATTAAAGGGATCACTGACCGAGTTCGGTGTCGTATCCGTGCTTTTTGGCGTAATCTTCAAGTTTGGCACGCAACAGTTTTCTGCCTCTGTACAAACGTGATCGAACCGTTCCGATCGGGCTTTCAACCATATTCGCGATCTCCTCGTAAGTAAATCCTTCAATATCGCACAACTGTATGACCTCCCTGAACTCTTCCGGAAGTGACTGTAATGCCTGGTAAACCTCTTCGTGCAACAGGGAATGGAAAAAATCCGACTCGGCTTCGGTTGTGTCGCTCTGCACGTCCTTGATCGTATGGTAAAAATCCTTGATCAGGTCGTAATCGACTTTGCCGGGTTCCCTTGCGTTTTTACGAAATTTGTTAATGTAATTGTTTTTGAGAATTTTGAACAGCCACGCCTTGCAGTTTGTTCCCCGCTCGAAGGAATCGAAAAATTTATATGCTTTCAGGTATGTCTCCTGCACCAGATCATGGGCGTCGTCAGGGTTCATCGTGAGATGCAGCGCATAGTTGTAGAGTGAGTTGATATGCGCAACAGCCTCCTCTTGAAACTCCTGCTGTTTGAGCTGTTCCTGAGCTGTGAGCGTCTGTTTGTTCTCTTTCATGGGGTGTGGTTTTGCCGAATGCTTTGAGGGGATATCTCCTGAATAGAGCCGCGAATTCGATGACCTTTGATAATGACGTTCATGACAACCAATATAAAAATATATCTTTAGAGAACTTTGAGTCAATCGCCAAATGATGGTTTTGTAGCGGATGGTTTGGCTCGGTACAAAAAAGTGTGAAAGATGGCTGAAATGGTTGATGTCATTGTCATTGGGGCGGGTATCGGAGGCCTGACGGCTGCCGCGTTGTTGCAGGAGCGGGGTTTTTCAACCGTCGTTTTCGAAAAGAACAGGTTTCCCGGTGGGAGCTGTTCGTCGTTTGAGAAGGGAGGTTACACCTTCGATGCCGGAGCCTCGGTGTTTTACGGTTTCTGCGATGACGACGCAATGGGCACGCTCAACCTGCATTCACGGATTTTCCGCAAGCTCGGCATTGCGGTCGAGACCATTCCCGATCCGGTGCAGATTCATTACCACATGCCTGCAGGCTTCGAGGTCCCGGCCTGGTTTGACCGCGAGCGCTTTCTTGAAGCTCTCTGCCGCCGGTTTCCGCACGAACGGACGGGCATCCGGAAATTTTACGACGAGCTCGAATCGGTCTATGAGATTTTGAATTCACTGCCCGCCGGGTCGCTCGAAGATGTGATGCACCTGGGCGTTGTCGGTGCCCGCCATCCGCTGAAGGCCATGGCACTTGGCGTCAAGACGCTCTTTTCGATGGGCAACGTGGCGCGGCGTTACATCAGCGACAAAGAGCTGCTGCGCTTCATCGATCTCGAATCCTACTCGTGGGCGGTGCAGGACGCCGTTTCGACCCCGCTGGTCAATGCGGGCATCTGCCTGGCCGACCGGCACCATGGAGGAATCAACTATCCTGTCGGTGGCTCGGGAGCCATTCCGTCGGCGCTGGTGAAGGGGTTCGAAAAATTCGGCGGTTCGATCCGGTTCGGCAGCGAAGTGTCGAAGGTGATCGTCGAGAACGGCACGGCTGTCGGCGTCCGTCTCTCTGACGGCACGGAGGTGAGAGCGAAGGCGGTGGTCAGCAACGCCACGGTGTGGGACACCTTCAGCAAGCTCGTGGACGATCCCCGGTTGCGGATTCCGGATGATCGTTTCATCAAGGCTCCGAGCTGGTTCCAGATATGGCTCGGCGTGGACGGCTCGATCGTGCCGCCGGGCTTTCACATGCACCACATCATCGTGGACGACTGGTCGAAGTACGACGAACTTGGCGGTACGATCTACTTCTCCGCGCCCTCGGTGCTTGATCCGTCGCTCGCGCCGCCCGGCAAGCATGCGCTGCACCTTTTCGTGACTGCCGAAACGTGGCAGTGGGAGCGGTACGACTATCGCGGCGAGGAATACAAGAGCGCCAAGGAGGCCTTCGCGCAGTCGCTCATCGCGCGAGCCGAACGCCTTCTGCCTGGATTGCAGGGGGCCGTCGAACTCATGGTGACCGCCACGCCGCAGAGCCATGTGCGCTACCTCAACCGCCGCGACGGCTCGTATGGCCCGCTGCTCAAGCCGGGACAGAACATCCTCCTGAAGCCGCAGAACCGCACGCCGCTAAAGAATTTGTATGCCGCCGGAGACAGCACCTTCCCCGGCCAGGGAGTGATTGCCGTGACCTACTCGGGCGTTTCGTGCGCCTCGTACATCGCGCGGCAGTTGGGGAAAGCGCTCGATTACCTGTGAGTTGGGAAGTGCGCGGACGACCTGAAATTGGCGGACGGGATAATGTTGGGGGCGGTTCTTGTGGTCGCCCTTTTTTTATGCAGTCGCGAGCAGCATGTCGATTTCGCGGAAAGGAAGATCGGTGAGTTCGGCGAGGATTTTCTTGGTGACGTAGCCTTTGTAAAGGTAGGTGCCTTTGCGCAGGCTGTGGCTGTTCCAGAGAATTTCCGGAATGGTCTGGTGCGCGTTCAGCTTCAGCAGAAACGGCAGGAGCGTGTTGGTCAGCGCGAACGTGGCAGTTTTGGCTACTGCCGACGGGATGTTTGGTACGCAGTAGTGCGTTACACCGTGTTTGACGTAAATCGGGTTGGTGTGCGTCGTGTGACGGCTGGTGCCGAAACAGGCTCCCTGGTCGATCGAAACGTCGATAATCACCGAGCCGGGTTTCATCGATTGAACCACCTGCTCGCTTACCAGCGGTTTGTTCAGCTTCAGCTTGGGGCTGAGCGCGCCAATCATCACATCGGACATTTTCGCGAGCTGCGAAATGTAGTGTTCGTTGGCGATGGCCGTCACCAGGTGTCGGTTGAAGAACGCTTCGAATCGCCGCAGCCGGTTGATCTCCTTGTCGATGACCGTTACCTGCGCTCCCAGGCCGAGCGCGTCCTGCGCGGCGAACAGGCCGACCGTGCCCGCGCCGATGATCGTGACGTGTGCGGGCGGCACGCCGGCGATGCCGCCGAGCAGAATACCGCTGCCGCCATAGCCGGTTTCGAGGTATTTCGCCGCCGTCTGGATGGCCAGCGATCCGGCGATTTCGCTCAGCGTTCTGACGATGGGCAGTTCGCCATCCCTCGTTTCGATGAACTCGAAGCCGAGCGCGGTGATGTTCTTGTCGATCAGCGTCTTGAGCATCTGGCGGCTGACGGTGCCGAGATGCACCGCCGAGATGAGCATCTGGCCGGGTAGAAGGAGTTGCAGCTCTTCGGGTTGCGGAGGCGAGACCTTGACGATGACGTTGGCCTGCGGGTACAGCTCCTCAGGTGAGGTGACGATGATCGCACCGGCTTCGGCATAATCCTGATCATGGAAATTGCAGAAGTGGCCAGCGTTGCTTTCTACCACCACCCGGATACCCTGTTCGACCAGTATCTGCACTCCAGCCGGCGAAATGGCGACGCGCCGTTCGTCCTGGGCACGCTCTTTCGGAATGGCGATGGAGACGCTCATCGTCTTTTCCGGTTTGAGCAACCAGCGTTCGAGAGTTTTGACTCCGAGTTCGAATTCGATAGTTCCAAGATCGGATGAGTAGCCCATCGTCAGTAAAATCGTCAGGATTGCTGAAACAGCTCTGCAGAAAGCCGAGCGCTCCCCGGAGCCTGTCGATGGCGCCGGGGGGCTGGTCAAAGGTTCGTGTGGCTTATTTTGCCGAGATGGTAATGCGCTCGATGGCTTCCGCCGGTTTGTCGTGCGTGGTGCAGGTCGAGCCCGGCAGGTGCAGTCGCCCGCCGCTGACCGTGCACAGTGCGCCAGACGCATTGTCGATAGCGCCTTTGGCGACACCGCTCACTACGTTGACTGGTGCTTGCATGAAGGGAAAGGCCTCGATGAAATTATTGTACACAAGCTGTGATGCCGGGCTGAGGCCGCTGGCGATCTTGCCGATTGTATCGACAGGATTGAGTCGCCCGCTCTGCACTCTCGACACGATGCTTGAAACGCCGGACGGGAGTTTGTTTGTCACATTGTAACCGATCGTCTGTGCGTAGGTGATGAAGCCCGGGACGTTCAGGCCGAGCACGATCCGCCGGAATTTTTCGGCACGGGTCAGCACCCGGATCGTTCCCTCCTTGACGATGGTGGTGCGGCAGGCGAGGCGTCCGCCCTCCGCAAAGAGTTTGTCGGAGATAAAAGCCTTTTCGTCCTCGCCCGGTTCAGAGAGGCATTCAGCGCCTTCGAGTACATAGACGAAGCAGCTCTGGCAGATGCCGTTGCCGCCGCAGATGTAGCCGATATGAGCTTTATTGAGCTTTGCGGTGTTGAGCAGCAAGTCTCCGACCTTGGCGTCGCAAGGTTTGTCATTGATGTAGATAATCATGGCGGTGAGATTTTCATTGGTGAACGATGACTCTCAGAAATAAGTGCGGGCAGGTTTGCCTATCCAGAAATATACTTCCGGTTCGATGGGTTTCAAAGAGTACTTTAAACGGTACTTCATCAAATGAGGAAACAAGAAAAAAGCCGGGGGATCCGGCTTTTTTCTTCCGCGGGTCAGTTGCAGACCGCGCTTCTCTCCTGATGGAGCTGGAGTACTTCAGGAGAGACGATCCTTCCGTGACCGTTGTCACAAGTTGCCGTTTTTGCCAGGAGCGTGGTATCGCAACCGCATCCTTTGTCCGCTTTGATCTCGGGTTTGTCAGCGGAACGATTCACGCCGAAGGCGGCCTGAATCGCGTTGAACACCAGTTGAATCGCGTCGCCGATGGCTGCGACCACATCGTGAAGCAGCTGCGTTGGCTCCAGTGCATGTTCTCCCTGTTCACGCCTTGCCTGAAACGCAATCGTATCGGTGAACTTGACTGCGGACTCCCAGCCCATTTTGCCCATATATGCCGGAAGCTGGAGCGGATTTTCGAGAGTCAACCTGCTCGCCGCCTCGACCTCGGAGAGAACTGTGATCTTGCCGGGTTTCTCTATAAGTGTCTGACAGGCCATTCGCGTGCCCTCCTTGATCAGTTTGTCCGAAAGCATCGCCTTTTCGGCGTCGCTCATCGGCGAAAGCAGCTCAGCCCCTTCGAGCACCCTGACGTAGCAGGTCTGGCAGATGGCGTTGCCGCCGCAAAAGTAACCGATATGGCTGTGATTGGCGCGAGCTATATCAAGCAATCTATCCCCAACCTGGGCGGAACACTCTCTATCGTTTACGGTGATGTTCATGACTGTATGTTTTTATGTTTATCAAGTGAATTTCGTCATATCCACCATAACAGCAGAGGTTCGGGAAATAGTTTCTAAACAATTGTGAAAAGTTGGGGAGGAGGAGGGAGAACAGGTTTTACAAGTCGTGCAAGACTTATAGAAAGGGTAGAGGAATAGCAGATTTTATTCGCTTGTCACCCTCTCCGCGATCTCCTTCAGCAGCGCTTCGTAGCGGGCGATGAGCGCGAGGGGAGCGGTGTCGGCGGTTCCGGGGTGTTGGAAGACCAGCTTCATCTTTTTTTCGTGCTTGAACTGTGGGAGGTACTCTTTGATGGAGCCGTCCTGCAATGCTACGATCAGGTTCTGGAAGAAGGCGCTGTCGTAGAACTCCTTGTCCTCGTCGGACGGCAGGAAGATGGTTGCGCTCGATTGCTGGAGGTCGATCTTTTCGAGGCCGAGCGAGGAACCGAGATGCTTCAGGCGGGCAAGTGCGAGCAGGTTCTGCACCTCGGCAGGCATTGCGCCGAAGCGGTCTTCGAGTTCTTTGGCAATGTTTTGGAGTGCCATGTCGTCTCCGGCTTTGGAAATCCGGTCGTAGCACGAGAAGCGCTCCTGCGTGGCGGTGATGTAGTAGTCGGGAAGGAGCGCGTCGAAGAAGAAGATCATGTCGCACGGCCTCTGCGGCTTGAGCGCGGCCTTTTCGCTGTCGCTGAAGAGGTGGTTGAACTCGGTGAGTTTCAGCTCGGCGACGGTCTCCTCGACCATCTTCTGATAGAGGTCGAAGCCGATTTCGTGGATGAAGCCTGACTGCTCAGCGCCGAGCAGGTTGCCCGCGCCGCGGATGTCGAGGTCGCGCAGGGCGACGTTGATGCCGGAGCCGAGTTCGGTGAAGGTCTCGATCACCGCGATGCGCTGCACCGCCTCGCGTTTGAGCGTGTGGAGCGGCGGTGTGATGAGGTAGCAGTAGGCCTTGCGCTCGCTTCGGCCCACGCGCCCCCGGAGCTGGTACAGATCCGACAGGCCGAACATGTCGGCGCGGTTGATGATGATCGTGTTTGCGTTGGAGATGTCGAGGCCGGAGCCGATGATGGAGGTCGAAATCAGCACATCAAGCTCCTGCTGCATGAAGTCCATCATGACGTTTTCCAGCTCTTTGGCGGGCATCTGGCCGTGAGCTGTGGCCATGCGGGCGTAGGGCACCAGCTCGCGCAGTTTCAGCTCGGTCTCTTCGAGGCTGGCGATGCGGTTGTGCAGGAAAAAGACCTGACCCTCGCGCCGGATTTCGCGCTTGATGGCTGCCTGTACAGCCTCCGCATCGAACTCGGTGATGATCGTCTCGACCGGCTGGCGGTTTTTCGGCGGCGTCGAAACAATCGAGATGTCTCGTGCGCCGAGCATCGAGAACTGCATGGTGCGCGGAATCGGCGTGGCGGACATGGTGAGCGTATCGACGCCGGGGAACTGGTGGCGCAGTTTCTCCTTGACCTCCACGCCGAAGTGCTGCTCCTCGTCGATCACGAGCAGGCCCAGATCCTTGAACACCACATCTTTCGAGACCAGCCGGTGCGTGCCGATGACGATGTCCACCGCGCCCGACGCGATGCGCTCGATCGTCTCCTTCTGCTCCTTGCGCGGCACGAAGCGGCTCAGGACGGCGATGTTCACCGGGAAGTTGGCGAAGCGGCGCGCGAAGGACTCGCCGTGCTGATGGGTCAGAATCGTGGTCGGCGTCAGGATCGCCACCTGCTTTTTGCCCTCGACCGCCTTGAAAGCCGCGCGCATCGCGATTTCGGTCTTGCCGAATCCGGCGTCGCCGCAGATCAGCCGATCCATTGGTGACGGCGACTGCATGTCCTTCTTCACCTCCTGGATCGCCTTGAGCTGGTCGGGGGTCTCCTCGAACATGAACGACGCCTCGAACTCGCGCTGAAAGATCGAGTCCGGCCCGAAGGCGAAGCCCGGCGTCATCTTGCGCTCGGCGTAGATGCGGATCAGCTTGGCCGCGATGTCGCGCAGCTTCTTGCGCACCTTCTCCTTTTTGGCGCTCCACTTCGAGCTGCCGAGCTTGGAGAGGCTGGGCAGCGAACCTTCTGATGCTGTGTACTTCGAGAGCAGATTGATGTTCTGCACGTTGACGTACAACTGGTCGCCGCCCTCGTACTCCACCAGCACGCATTCCTGCTCCGAATCGCCCACCTGGATCGTCTCCAGCGAGCGGAACACGCCGACGCCGTAATCTTCGTGCACGACGTAATCGCCCACCTTGAGCCGCTGCAACTCCTTGAGCGAAATGCCTCGCACCTTGCGCTTGCGGTGCGCTTTGTGGGTGTGGAATTTGCCGAAGATGTCCGACTCGGTGTAGAGGTTCAGCTCGCCGAACGCGAAGCCGGAGTGCAGGTTCGCCGGAATCCATTCGATGGCGTCGGGCGAGTTGGCGGCGTTCTCGTCGGCGAGGAACTCCGTCAGCTCCTCGATTTCGCGCTTCGAGGCGACGGCGAAGAGCGGCTTCAGCCCTTGCCCGGCCTCCGCCTGCAACCGTTCGGCCAGCATCCGGAAGTTGCCTTGCAACCGCTGCTGTTCGCTGGAGTTGAAGTCGATGCCCTGCTTGTCAACGCGATGGATCAACACGTGCCGGAAGCGGGGCAGCGCGGCTTTGAGCAGGTCGAGGTGATCCGAGCCTTGCATGGCGGTCACGTCGTCGATGATGACGAGCGCCGACTCCGGCAGGTAGTCGAGGATGCCTGACGGCTTACCGTCAGCCTGCGGCTGGCTGAAGTTGCCGAACAGATCGACCGACTCGATGACGCCCGACGAGAGCTGGCTCTCGGTTTCGAAGGTGCGGAGCGAAGCGACCGTGTCGCCGAAAAACTCGATGCGCACCGGCTCGCGTCCGCCGTAACAGAAGACATCCACAATCGAGCCGCGCACGGAGAACTCGCCCTCGTTCTCGACGAACTCCCGCTTGTCGAAGCCGTTCTCTTTCAGGAACGCCATCAGCGCGTCGTACCCGGCGTCCGCGTTCGTGGCGAGCGAAAAGACGCGCCCCGCCGAAGCTTCGGCGCTGCACACCGCCGCGCCGAGATCGTCGAAGCTCGCCAGCACCACTACCGGTTCATTGCGCGACAGCTTGCCAAGCGCGGGCGAAAGCTCGTCGGCGGTGTTGCAAAGCGCCCTGCCTTCGAGCAAAAGAGGCAGGTCGTTGTCGTACACCTCTTCCGCCTCCGGGCTGCACAACAGCAGCATCGGGCCAGCGAAATCGCCGGACAGCGCGGCGGCAATCGCCGGAGCGAGCGAGCCGCGGACTCCGCTGATGCGCACTGCTTCGCGCTTTCCGGTCGGAGCGTCCGCCGCTAACGCCTTATGTGCCGCGCGGTAAGGCCCGGAAGCCTGAAGCGTTTCGAGGATGAACGACAGCGGTTTTTTGACGATGCTGGCGGAGTGCGGTGCGGAATCGGCGGAGCGTTTCATGAGACGGGCGTCGATACTGATTTTCGGGCAAACAGAAATTCAGCCCGCGAAAGTAATTCGCAGACTGTGAGAGCCGCACTTCCGGAGCTTGGCAACGTGCCCTGCGCCAGAGGCGGTTATAATAATACGGGAATATACTAAAGGGCGTTGAAAGAGTGAGGTGCGTTTTGTGGGGGGAGGGGGAGAGGGGAGGCGCGAGGCCTGCCTCTACAACACAATGACTAAGCCGATACCATTGGTATAACTAAAATCCTCCGCTAAATTTATCTTTATTTGGGCTGGTATAGACAGGTAGTAAACATTGTTCAGTAACCATATAAGGATATGAAAACTCTTGAAGAGACTGAATTCATGCGCACTTTGGCCTATATGGCTGCTGTATTGTTGAGAGAAACAATAGACTCGACAAGTCCCCGTATCGGTCACTTTACACGTCCTTTCACTTTACAAGAAGAGTATCTCAGAGAATGCCTAATTTTAGCAGGAGAGATTAGCGCGGCATGTGATCAACTGCATTATGCACTCGCGTATCTTTCGGGTTATCGATCGCGAAAGACATTGAATGGCGAACTTATTACACGCGCAGATCATATCGCTTATCAGATGGAGAATCTGTACCTTCGTCTCGGTATGATTCCCGATCGATCTTATAGACTTACCAATGAAATATTTCGCCTCGGACTTCCAGCTCGTGAGTGCGGTTCACGAACGGTTACTGACAACGAACATTTGCGAGGGACAACTGTTCGTACTCGCTTGAGGGCTATCGACAAAATAGTTAAGCCTCATCGCGAAGCGCGGAATAAAATTGCGCATTTGGCACGTTACAATGATCCTGAGTTGACCAAGGTTGAAGCGTTTTTTATTCTTCAGAAGTCTGAAGGATTGCCTGATGAGTCGGTGCTTGAATCTGAACGCTATCGCTATCTATATAAGCGCGATACTGATGCCTACGTTGAGATAAAACGTAAGGAGTTCGAGCCTAAAGTGAATTGCCTGATTGATGAAGTCGCTTATCTTTTCGAAGCTTTGTTGCCACATTTTAAGCGTGTACATGCTACCCTTAAATGATTAACTAGGACACTGTTCTTGCTGAGGAATGAAAAAAAGCTACAAGACTTGCTGTAAAGCGGTTTGTGAGCTTGTCGCAATTGATTAGCCTACCGCCTCATTACCTTCATTGCAATCACTGTCCCTGATGCGTCACGTGATTCAATCTTTCCCCCCCTCAACTTTCATCCCCCATACTTTGTGAAAATTGTGCAAATTGCACTCACGTGGCCTGTTGCGGCCGCAATTGTCAAAGTTCTGTGTCGTACATTCACCTTCATCAAAGCTGCGTACTTCGCCGACGGGCGCGGTAGCATGGTTATTACTTATGGAGCAACTTCTCGAACTAAAGGATCTCAAAACCTGGTACCGCACCGATAGCGGTATCGCCAAGGCTGTCGATGGCGTGAGCTTTTCGCTTGCGCCGAACCGGATCATCGGCATCGTCGGTGAGTCGGGATGCGGCAAGTCGGTGACGGCGCTTTCGATCATGCGGCTTGTGCCGATGCCGCCGGGCTACTTCGCCGGGGGCGACATTCTCTGGAAAGGGCGCAGCATCGTCAAGGCCACCGAGGCCGAGATGCGCAAGATTCGGGGCAACGAGATCGCCATGATTTTTCAGGAGCCGATGAGCTCGCTCAATCCGGTCTTCACCTGCGGCGACCAGATCATGGAGCAGATTCTCAACCACCGCGACGTGAGCAAGGCGGAAGCGCGGCGACAGGCGGTCGAGCTGTTGAATCTGGTTGGCATTCCGAATCCGTCGGAGCGCATCGACTCTTACCCGCACGAGATGTCGGGCGGAATGCGGCAGCGGGTGATGATTGCGATGGCGCTGTCCTGCGGCCCGGAGTTGCTGATCGCCGACGAGCCGACCACGGCCCTCGACGTGACGGTGCAGGCGCAGATTCTCGAACTCATCGGCAGGCTGCGCGAGGAGCGGGGTATGAGCGTGATGCTCATCACGCACGACTTCGGCGTGGTGGCCGAACTGTGCGAGGAGGTGGTCGTGATGTACGCCTCGCGTATCGCCGAGAGCGGCACGGTGCGGCACATTTTCGAGAATCCGCTCCACCCCTACACGCAGGGGTTGCTCAAATCGATTCCGCGTCTTGGCGCGAAAAAGGAGCGGCTGAACGTGATCGAGGGGAACGTGCCGAGCGCCACGCGCCTGCCGGACGGATGCCGGTTCGCCGGGCGCTGCCCACTGGCCGACGACCACTGCCGCAAAGAGCAGCCGCCGCTTCTCGAATATGAACCGGGCCACCGGGCGGCCTGCTGGAAAATCCCCTGAACTGAACACAACTGAACGAGCATGGCTGAAACCTCCATACTGATCGTCGAAGATGACCGGAACCTTGCCGGACTTCTGAAATACAACCTCGAAAAAGCCGGTTATGGCTGCATTCACGCCGCCAGTGGAGAGGAGGCGCTCGACGAGCTGCAACGCCATGCCGTGAACCTCGTGCTGCTCGACATCATGCTGCCGGGCATCGACGGCTTCGAGGTGTGCCGCCGCATCCGCCAGAATGTGCAGTGGAGCGATCTGCCCATCGTCATGCTGACGGCCAAGGGCGAGGAGATCGACAAGGTGTTCGGTTTCGAACTCGGTATCGACGACTATGTGGTCAAACCCTTCAGTCCCCGCGAGCTGAATCTGAGAATCCGCGCCATTCTCAAGCGAGATCGCCGCAACCGCAGCAACGTGCAGGAGGTGCTCCGTTCGGGCGGTATCGAGGTCGATATCGGACGCCACGCGGCCACGCTTGACGGCCGTCCCCTCGTTCTGACCTTGATGGAGTTCAAGCTGCTGGCGCTTCTGATGAAACGCAAAGGGCAGGCGCAGACGCGCGAGGTACTCCTGAGCGACGTGTGGGATGTGGACAAGAGCATCAATACCCGCACCATCGACACGCATGTCACGCGGCTTCGCGAAAAGCTCGGCGACGCCGGGCGCTTCATCCGAACCGTGCGCGGCCTCGGCTACAAGTTCGACGAAAACGGAGACGATTTGAATGAAGGCTAAGCTCTCATTCAGACTTGGTCTGGTTTTTGGCCTGATCATCTTTTTTTCGCTCGCCTTCAGCTATGTCTACCAGGGGCGTCAGCTCCGCAAGGTGCTTTTCCAGAACGTCCGGACAAGCCTTCTGCACGACCTTCGCCTTACCGCAGGGATGCTGGAGAGCCGCCCGCCGGGGTGGGCCGATCCGGCGATCACCGACCAGTGGACTGGCCGGGTCGGCAAGATGCTCGACGTGCGGGTCACGTTGGTCGATCTCGGCGGCAAGGTTATTGGCGATTCCTACGTTCCCGCCGCCAAACTCGACAAGCTTGAAAACCACCGCAACCGCGAGGAGGTCAAAGCGGCGCTCTCCGGAGGTATTGGAGAGGCGCAACGTTTCAGTGTTTCCGTCCGCGAAAATATGCTCTACATGGCCATGCCGGTCGGCAAGCCCGTTCCCTGGGCGGTGCTCAGGCTGGCCAAGCCGTTGCACGACATCGCCGCCGTCGAAGCGCAGATCGACAAGGGCATCGAGGGTGGCCTCTACTGGGCGCTGCTGATCTCCCTGACTGCTGGAGCGCTGTCGGCCATGTTTCTTTCCCGCCCGCTCGTCAGGATCGCCAGCGCAGCCGACCGCTTCCTGCATGGCGAGACGGAGGTGAAGATTCCCGTCAAGCATGACGACGAGATCGGACGCCTGGCGCGGGCGTTCAACTATCTTTCCGAAGAGATCGTGCGGCTGACCCGCAAGGAGGAGTGGTTGCGGGAGGTACTGTCGAGTATTCGCGAGGCCATTATCGTGACCAACGCTTCGGGCGAGATCGTACTTGCCAACCCCGCCGCATCGCGGCTGTTCATGATCGAGGCGGCCCGCAAGCGTTCGATTCCCGTGACCAACATCGAGGATGCGGCGATGCGGGAGCTGTTCGAGCGGGTGCAGAAGCGGCAGAGTGGCATCTACAACGAGGAGCTGACGGCCATGACCTCCAAAGGAAAGCGCACGCTCAAGGTGACAGCCGTGCCGGTCATGCGGGGGTCGCTGTTCGACGGCACCGTGCTGGTTATCAACGATGTGACCCGACTGCGCAATCTGGAGCGCACCCGCCGGGACTTCGTTTCGAGCGTGTCGCACGAACTGCGCACGCCGCTGGCGAGCATCAAGGGGTACACTGAAACCCTGCTCGAGGGGGCGATGAACGATCCGGAAAACGCCACGGCATTTCTGAATATCATCCATCAGGAGGCCGAGCAGCTCACGGCGCTGGTCAACGATGTGCTCGACCTGTCGCGCATCGAATCGGGCAAGATCGTTTACTCTTTCGAGCCGGTCGATGTCAAGCCGCAGCTCGAAAAAACGGCGGCGCTCTTCGAACCAGCCGCTGCACGCAAGGGCGTGCGCATCGAGCTGAATGCGCCTGAAGGGCTTCCGGCGGTTCTGGCCGACCGGAGCTACTTTGACATCGTCGTGCGCAACCTTATCGACAACGCGATCAAATATGTCGATGCAGAGAGCGGTCGGGTACGAGTCAGCGCCTACGCCACGGGCGACAGTGTCAGCATCGAGGTCGCGGACAACGGCATCGGCATTCCGCAGGCCGATCTCGACCGTATTTTCGAACGCTTCTACCGCGTGGACAAGGCGCGATCCCGGGAGCTTGGCGGCACGGGGCTCGGTCTTTCCATCGTCAAGCATATCGTACTCGCGCATAAAGGCAAGGTCGAGGTTCGCTCCAGAATCAATCGTGGTACGACTTTCACCGTTATGCTTCCCGTCGCCAAAGCCTGAACGCGAGGCTTTCGAAACGGCTGGAACCGGCCATTTTTTCGGTTAATCGCCATTTTTTTGTTACATAACCCTACAGGCTATGAAGGAACGCTGATCCTCTTGAACCCCGCAATATCCAATTCCGCTATGCTCGACTCTCTTCTGCTCTATATAGAATCCTTCAACGTTGACCGGTCGATCGCCGTACCTGTGGCCACGCTGCTTGCCGTTCTTGTGGCCATGCTGCTTATCGCCATTGTCGAGCTTGTCACGAAAAAAATCCTTCTGCGATCCATCGATCACTTTGCGGCAAAAACAGCAACCAATCTGGACGATCTGCTGGTCAGGTATGGCGTGTTCAACTGGATCGCTCATCTGGTGCCGCCTCTGCTCGCGTACCGGATGGCCGGTACTGTTCTGCAGTTCTATCCCGCCGCGGTGCCGCAGGTAACGGATGGGCTGGTCATCTATTTTGCCGTGGTCGTTATTCTGCTGCTGCTCGCCGTGCTCGATGTCGTTTACGAATTCTACTCGGGGCACCCGATTGGCATGAAGCTGCCGGTCAAAAGCATCGTGCAGGTGATCAAGACGGTTATCGTTTCGATTGGCGTGGTGATTGTCATCTCCCGCCTGCTTGGCCAGTCTCCCGTGGTTTTCATCAGCGGTATCGGCGCGTTCACGGCGGTGCTGCTGCTCATTTTCAAGGATTCGATTCTCGGTCTCGTGGCGGGGGTGCAGCTTTCGACCAACGACCTGGTGCGCATCGGCGACTGGATCACGATGCCCAAATACGGCGCTGATGGAGATGTGATCGACATTTCGCTCGTGACCGTGTCGGTGCAGAACTTCGACAAGACCATCGTGGTGCTTCCGGCCTATACGCTCATTTCCGAGGGGTTCAAGAACTGGCGGGGGATGCAGGAGTCGGACGGGCGGCGGATCAAGCGCTCCTTCAATATCGACATGCAGAGTATCCGGTTTCTCGACGGCGAACTCATGAAAAAAATCGAGGCGGTCCAGCTGCTGAAGCCTTACCTGCAGGAACGTCTTCAGGAGATCACCAGCCACAACCGGGCGGTGGGCGCTGATGAAGACTCGCCGGTCAATGGCCGCCGACTTACCAATCTCGGTACTTTCCGCGCCTATCTCCAGGCTTATGTGCACAGCCTGTCCAGAATCAACACCGACATGATGATCATGATCCGGTACCTGCAACCGGATGCCTTCGGATTACCGTGCGAGATCTACTGCTTCACCAGAACGAAAGATTGGGCGGAATACGAAGGGGTGCAGGCGGATATTCTCGATCATATTTTCGCTGTGCTGCCCTGGTTCGATCTCAAGGCCTATCAGCTCCAGGGCGCAGCGGTTCCTCCGCCAGCCGTCACAGAGTGAGCGACAGGTCGTGCTCCGGCCAGCGGCTCTCTGCGATGATCTGGCGATGCAGCGGAATCCTTACCGGAGGCATGTTGTCGGGCCGGTAGAAGCCCGCCTCGAACACCTCGTGGTTGATCGAGATGCGCTCGTGAGCTGCAATCACGCGGTACGCCACTGCCATCAGCGATCCGTAAAGCTCCGATTCAAGATGCCACACCCCGATCAGTTTGTCGATGGTACCCTCCAGCGAGGTCTCCTCGAACAGTTCCCGCAGACAACCCTCCTCGGGCCGTTCGCCCGCTTCGAGAAATCCGCCGGGCAGCGCCCATTCGTTGAAGGCCGGTTCGTGCGCACGCCGGATCATCAGGAGCTCGTTGTTCCGGTTGACCGTCAGGGCGACGGCGACCGGCAGGGGATTGACGTAATGCACCCATCCGCACTGAGGACAGCTCATCCGGTCGCGGCCATCGATGAAAGACTCGTTCAGTGGTGTGGCGCACAGCGGGCAGAATGCAAATGACTTCATGCAGGCAACAGTAAAGAGTAGGTGTCGGTTTCATTTTCAAACGGAAGCACAAGGCAGCCGTTCGATTCCATCCGAAAAAACCGGAATCGTGTTCAAATAATTTCTGAAGATAGGTGATCCTGCTCCGGTGCCATGAAAAATCCGGGAAACTTTTTGTGGGCGGATATGAGTTCCCGATGCTGAAAACCCTATGAAAATGTAATTATAAATCACCAGTCATGGCACTATTGCAGGCGGGCCAGAAAGCCCCGGAATTCACCGCGAAAGACCAGGATGGGAAAGAAGTTTCCCTTCGCGGCTACATAGGCAGGAAGGTCGTTCTCTACTTTTATCCGAAGGACGATACGCCGGGTTGTACCAAGGAGGCTTGTGCTTTTCGTGACAATTTGCCTAACTTTGAAAAGGTAGATGCAGTGGTGCTTGGGGTGAGCGTCGATGGTCAGAAAGCCCACCGGAAATTCGCAGACAAGTATGAGCTCCCGTTCACGCTTCTGGTCGATGATGAGAAAAAAATCGTCGAAGCATACGGAGTCTGGGGACTGAAAAAGTTCATGGGCAGAGAGTACATGGGGACGAACCGGGTCACCTATCTGATTGATGAACAGGGCACCATCGAAAAGGTGTGGCCAAAAGTCAAACCTGAAACGCACGCAGCAGAGGTGCTCGACTGGTTGCAGCAAAAAACGTGACACATGACAAACGAATTTGAAATACTCAAGCCGGGCAAGCTCCTGCTGGCTTCGGCGAATCTGCTTGAATCCAATTTCAAGCGGACGGTGCTTCTCATGTGCGAACACAACGAAGAAGGGTCGATCGGTTTCATTCTGAACAAACCGATGGAATTCAAGGTGTGCGAAGCCATCAGTGGATTTGACGAGATAGACGAACCGTTGCACATGGGCGGGCCGGTGCAGGTTGATACAGTGCATTTTCTACACACTCGGGGTGATGTGATCGATGGGGCTGTCGAAGTGATTCCGGGCCTTTTCTGGGGCGGCGACAAGGAGCAGCTCAGTTACCTCATCAATACCGGCGTGATCAAAGCCTCAGAGGTGCGCTTCTTTCTCGGTTATGCCGGATGGAGCGCGGGACAGCTTGAAGAGGAGTTCGAAGAGGGCTCGTGGTACACCGCCGACGCATCGAACGAGCAGGTATTCACGGACGAATACGAACGCATGTGGAGCCGTACCGTGCGCTCCAAGGGCGGCGAGTACTGCTATGTTGCCAACTCGCCGGAGCTTCCGGGTATGAACTGATTTTTGCAATGTTCGCAGGAACTCTCCTCAGATTCCGGTTGTTGTCAATATCAGGAGAAAATTGTATCTACTACTGACTACCATCGTTCTTTGACCTACTGGGGATGACAGGCTATCGACAGGATAGGTGTGAGATGTCGTTGCACTCCGAGTTTCAGCATGGACGGACTCGTTAAACAAGTCTATGTACCAATAGATGCAGACGATTATTCGTATGCAATGGCTGCCTGATTAGCACAAGTTAATTTAGACGCCATCGTCCTGCGGTGAATGCGCTTACTCTGAAGCCGCCGGATGGCATAACCCGCGCTTGAGCCTACGGGTTCGCGCAAGTAAGCTCCGTACATTCATGCCCGAGGGGGTGTGCGGGTAACCAATCGGGATAAGGGGACGAACGCTGCTGGCGGTGTAACCGGACCACGAAAAACCAATCACCAGAGATGAGTGTGGTGACTGCATTGAGCAGTGTTCTGGACGCGGGTTCAAGTCCCGCCATCTCCACAAGTTACAACCAGTTAGGCAGGTCCGTCAGTACGAGGGCTTGCCTTTTTTTATGCCGTTTTTTACCGGCATTCATCCTCGCCCCTTCAAGCCTTATCTTTCTTCATCAGGCGTACAAGCCACATTGCCATTTTCAGCGATCGCGATTATTGCCGGAGACTGTTTTTTCTGAGGCATCATGCACATACATCTCTTGCAATTTGTCAGAATTATTCATGGCAATTCTGGCGACTTTTATTAATCCGGTATATCTGCTTTCTCTTGCTTAACGGCAGCTCAGTTCTCTGACCAGCCGGGTGAATTCATTGAAAATCAATACCTTGAAAGACGCAGTCACTCAACTCAGTATCGGAGATTCATGATGAACCCATCAAAAATTTTCGCCTTGACCATCGCGTGCGGTATCGTTCTGTTGAGGTTCAATTGGATGGCTCGGGCTCAGGTAATGTATGAGCCGCTTCAGAACAAGGCGCCTCTGAGCATCTACAAGTATCCGAGAGTCAAGCTGGCTGCTGACCTGGAAGCAAATCTCACCCTGATCAAAGCCGATAACGGACGGCTCAATATTACCGGCACGGTAACAAACGTGGGCAAAAGCATTTGCAAGACAGCATCCCTGGCTGAGCTGATTATGAATTTGAGTTATGCCCCACAGTATTCCTACGCGAAAACCGGCGTGTCGGACATTCTTGTTTCCAGGTCTTTCAACAATCTCAAGGCGGGCGATTCCATAGTGGTCAATGCGGTTTATCAGATTCCGGACTTTGGCGGCTGGGCATCCGCCAATGTGCCAGGCAATGCCAAACGCCTTTTCACCCTCCGCGTCATCAGACAGGATGCTTCATCTTACAAGCCAGACGAAGATGCCAACATCGAGAACAATGTTGCAGACGACGTTGTGTCCTATCGGGATTTGATACACTGAAAGAGTGGCGCAATGAATGACTTTGAGGCATTGGTCAAGATGGCATGGTCGCAATATGGCCATAAGGTTGGCTTGATCGATATCCAGGTTGAAGGCAGATCCGGCATCGGTCTCAGGTACAAATTTTCGGAATCCGGTTTGGCCGGCCGCTTTATGCGCCTGAGAGAGCTTCATAACAGCTATGAGCCAATGTTTGCCAATACCCCCTCAGGCACGAAGGGAATGATGTCGTGGAAATCTGGGAGCAACTGACAGGGTATACTGAGCCTTTGATGGAGAGGTGAGGTTTCGTTGGCAGAACTTTTTCTTACTTTTTCCCTTCCTTGAGTGCGGTTTGCGAATCGCGCCTTCCATAACTTGTAACTGAAATAATGTTTATCGGCGACGTTGTTTGCGCCATCATCGAGCGTGATGGCCGGTTTCTCATAGCCCGGAGACCGGAGGGGAAGCATCTTGCAAGGAAATGGGAGTTCCCGGGCGGCAAGGTCGAGGCTGGCGAATCGGAGGCAGCAGCGCTTGATCGGGAGCTTCAGGAAGAGCTTGGGGTGAGGGTGGAGATTATCGAACGCCTCACTCCGGTCGAGCACAGCTACCCGGACCGGTCGCTTCGGCTGATCGCTTTTCGTTGCAGGATTGTCGATGGAGTGCCGGATGCTGGCGAGCATGAGGAGCTGCGATGGATCGAAATCGATGAAGCCGGCGCATACGATTTTCCGGAGGCAGATCTTCCCATTCTTGCCGAGTATCGCCTCAAAATCGTCGCTGTACCGCCGGGTGCTCCCGATCAGTTGCATAAAGCGGATTGAGTACAGCTCTTTTCAGGGAGGGCAAGGCTCATTGTTCCAGCTGAACGGGCGCAGTTCCGTGTCGTGCCTGGTGAAAGCTCGCGTGATTTTTCAGCGTTGATTGTTCTTAAGGCTTATATTTCAGGCGAGTGCAAATATGCGGTGATCCTTTTGCTCCGACCAATGAGGCACGAAAGAGCGTATGCGGGCATTCCGGTTATGATTGAAACGATCACCTGGCGGAGTGACCGGATAAAGAGGATCGCCGTATCGCTGATCAATGGTCGTGCTTTCGTGAGCAGCAGCTATCACAAAAAGCATATTCAGCTGTTCGAAACTGCCGGTGTGGTGGCGTTCATCAGTATTGGCAAGGCGGTCACGATTTCGACTGAATTTTTCGTTCCTCTTGAAAAGTCTTCCCAAGATCATCCGGTTGCCGCCTGCAAAATGGGTAGCCATGAGGTCGATACGGCTCTCTGGCACCCGGTTCATTTCTGACCCTGACAATCATGAGTACCCCATTTTTCCATTCTGGTGCCGAATCTCCTGACGGTGCGCTTCACCGGATTTTCGGATTCCGCTCCTTCCGGCCCAACCAGGAGGCGATTGTCCGGGCATTGATGGATGGGCGTGACGTCTTCGCCGTTATGCCTACCGGTGGCGGCAAGTCGCTCTGCTACCAGCTTCCGGCGGTGCTCATGCCGGGCACGGCGCTGGTGGTCAGCCCGCTCATTTCGCTCATGAAAGATCAGGTCGATGGGGCACGAGCCAACGGCATCCGCGCGGCCGTCCTGAACAGCTCGCTCGACTTCGCCGAACAGTCCGCCGTGCTTCGCTCACTCCAGTCTGGCGAGCTCGATCTGCTCTACGTCGCGCCGGAACGCTTCGCGCTCGACCATTTCCGCGAGCTGCTGGCGAGCTGCCGGATCAGCATGGCGGTGATCGACGAGGCGCACTGCATCTCCGAGTGGGGCCACGATTTCCGGCCTGACTACCTTGCCCTCTCCTCGATTCCCGAACTTCTGCCCGGCATTCCGGTTGCGGCTTTCACCGCCACTGCAACGGAGCGGGTGCAGCACGACATCGTCCGCAAGCTCCGCCTGCGCGATCCGTTCGTGCTCCGAGCTTCCTTCGACCGCCCCAATCTTACCTATGAGGTGCGCTTCAAGGAGGCTGGCGAAGCGCAGCTCATCTCGATCCTGAAGGAGTTCGCGGGCCAGTCGGGCATCATCTACCGCACCAGCCGCAAGAGCGTCAACGATACGGCGGCCATGCTGCAAAAGCGTGGATTCCGCGCCTTGCCGTACCACGCGGGGTTGAGTGATAAGGAGCGGCACGACAACCAGGATGCGTTCATCCGCGACGAGCTCGAAATCGTCGTGGCGACCGTTGCGTTCGGTATGGGCATCGACAAGTCCAACGTACGTTTCGTCATCCATGCTGACCTGCCGAAAAGCATCGAGAGCTACTACCAGGAGACTGGCCGCGCCGGTCGCGACGGCGAGGCGGCCCGCTGCATTTTGCTTTTTTCGCAGTCCGATATTCCGAAGGTGCGCTTCTTCATCGACGCGATGGTGGACGAAGAGGAGCGCCAGCGGGCGCTCGACTCGCTCTCGAAGGTGGTGGCGTTCGCCTCCTCGACCGCCTGTCGCCGCCGGATGCTGCTCGACTATTTCGGTGAAACCTATACCCGCGACAACTGCGCCTCGTGCGACGTCTGTCTCGGCCTGCACGAGCTGACCGACTGCACGGTTGAAGCGCAGATGCTGCTCTCGGCCATCGTGCGCACCGACTCGCGCTTCGGCGCGGCGCATCTGATCGACATTCTCGTCGGCAGCAAGAATCAGAAGATCAGGGATTCCGGCCACGATAGGCTGAAGGTGTACGGCATCGGCAAGGAGCACGACAAGAAGTTCTGGCGGCGGCTCATCGACGACCTCATCGCGCGCAAAGCGATTGGCCGCTCCGAAGGACTGTATCCGATGCTCTATCTGCTTGACGGCGGCGTACGGATTCTCAAAGGTGAGGAGAAGGTCGAGCTGGTGCGGATCACAGAGAAAAAGGGCAAATCGGCAGCTTCAAAACGCGGAGGTCTCGATGTTCTTGCCCCGGAGTCGAAGCCGCTCTTCGAGGAATTGCGCAAGCTTCGCAAACGTCTCGCCGACGAGCAGGGCGTGCCGCCATACGTGGTTTTTTCAGATAAAACGCTTGCAGAACTGAGCGATATTCAACCATCAACCCCTGCAGAGATGCTCATAATTTCCGGCGTTGGCGAGGTCAAGCTTGTCCGCTATGCCGCGCATTTTCTGGACGTGATTGCCAGGTATAAGGCTCGGTAACTGCTTGCTTGGTAAATTATTACCAGCCCGATGTTGTCTCGCGCAGTAACAGTACTCGGGAAAAACCGCATTGAGCCGGGAAGTGAAAGCTCGCTATTCATTGTATATCTCCTGTTGTTTTGACGTAAAATATTTTGAAGTCGATACGAGGTTATCTATTTTGAAAGAGGTTGTTCCATTGGTTTAAAAGCGACGTTGGGCCCATCCAAAACAGAAGGGGTGCAAACGAGATGAGGTGTGATGAAACCGAGTCATGACCGTGTTCCGACACGGTCAGCGGCCCTGAAGATTGCAGCGGTCTATGCTTTCGTGGGAGCGATATGGATCCTATCCTCCGGGTGGTTGTTGCACCACTTCGTCAATGACTGTGCTCTGGCCGCGAAGCTGGAAAACGTCAAGGGCTGGCTCTATGTGCTGATTACAGCAACACTGCTGGGTGGGTGGCTGGACCGGTATTTTCGTCAAATTCGTGGAGCGACGGAACTGCTCCAGAAAAGCGAAACCCGCTTCGCAACGATTTTCAAGGACAGCCCGGTCGCGACTGCCATCACTCGGCTGCGCGATGGCGTGTTTATGGACGTTAACGAAGCTTTTGCCCAGCTTAACGGCTATTCGCGCGAGGAGATCATTGGCCGCACCTCGGAACAACTACGGCTTTGGTATTCCGGCAATCGCGCGCAGATGATCGCAGAGCTACGCGAAAAAGAGCATGTTGTTTTTACGATGCAGGCGCGCTGCAAAAATGACGATGTCCGCGCCTTGTCTGCCTACCTGCAACTGATTGAACTGGACGATGAGCCGTGCATTCTGGGCACATTTGTGGATATCACTGAGCGCCAGAAGGCCGAAGCAGCGTTGCGCGAGAGCGAGGAGCGCTTGCAGTTGTTCATCGATCATGCGCCTGCCGCCCTGGCTATGTTCGATCGTGACATGCGATACATTGCAGTCAGCCATCGCTGGATTGCTGACTTTGGCCTCGGGAGCCAGGAGCTTCGCGGCCGCTTGCACTATGAGATATTTCCCGAGATCGGCGAAGAGATAAAGCAGATTCACCGCCGCGGGCTGGCGGGCGAGTCGATGAGTGGTGACGACGATCACTTCGAACGGGTTGACGGTTCCATCCAGCGCCTGCGATGGGAGATGCATCCCTGGCGTGACAGCCGTGGTGGGATCGGCGGGATTGTCATTTTCTCGGAGAACATCACCGAGCAAAAGCAGGCGCTGATGGCGCTGCGCGAGAGTGAAGAGCGGTTCCGCTCGTTGATCGAGGGGGCGCCCGAGGCTGTTTTTGTCCAATGCGAGGGCACCTTCCGTTATGTCAATCAGGCCATGGTGAAACTCATGAGGGCTGTACGGGCCGAAGAACTTCTGGGTCAGCCCTTTCTCGAGCGTATTTTACCGGAGTACCATGACGTCATCCGGGCACGCATCCAAACCCAAGCCGAAACGGGAGTCGCGTGCACGCCAGTGGAACAGGAGTATCTGTGCCTTGATGGTACAGTGATTCCTGTCGAAATATCAGCCATTGCCATCCAGTTTGAGGGGGAGAATGGAAACCTGGTTTTCGTTCGCGACATCACGGGGCGGCGAGAGGCGGAGAGGGAGCGGAAGAACCTCGAGGTTCAATTGCAGCAGGCACAGAAGATGGAATCCGTCGGTCGGCTGGCTGGCGGTGTGGCGCACGACTTCAACAACCTGCTGATGGGCATTATGGGCTATACAGAGTTGTGTCAGAATGTGTTGGGGAGCGAGAACCCGGCCAGCACCTATCTGGATGAGATTATGGACGCGGCTGAACGCTCTGCCGGTATAACGCGCCAGTTGCTCGCCTTTGCTCGCAAGCAGACCATAATACCGGTGCTGATTGATCTGAACGAACATGTTGAAGCAACGCTCAAGTTGCTTCGTCGATTGGTCGGTGAGGAGATCGAGTTGGCCTGGAGACCGCGGGCGAAGGACGCACGGGTTATGCTGGATCCATCTCAGCTCGACCAGATACTGGCCAATTTTGCGGTCAACGCCCGCGATGCCATTGCTGGCGTTGGGAAACTTACCGTTGAGACCGGAAACGTCTCTTTCGATGCAGCCTATTGCGCCGAGCATAAGGGGGCTACTCCCGGCGCGTATGTGATGTTGGCGGTCAGCGACTCCGGTTGCGGGATGGATTGCGAAACGATGGATCACATCTTCGAGCCTTTCTTTACCACAAAACCGGTAGGAAAGGGTACCGGATTAGGGCTGGCGACGATCTATGGCATCGTCAAGCAGAATAACGGCTATATCAACGTTTTCAGTGAGCCCGGTAAAGGCACGACCTTCCGTATCTACTTCCCTCATTGTGTTCAGGGGGCAGAAGAGGTGAAGGGCACTGGAAGCTCGCAGGAGTTGCCGGGCGGGACCGAAACAATCATGCTCGTTGAGGATGAGAAGAGCGTACGCTTGGCTGTGGCTCTCCTTCTGCAATCTCTTGGGTACAACGTCTTGAGTGCAGCAAGCCCGGACGATGCTTTGCGTCAGGCTGCCGAGTATCGCGGTGTGATCCATCTGTTGATCACGGATGTGGTTATGCCTGGCATGAACGGCCGGTACCTCGCCACGAGGTTGTCCGAGATGCAGCCAGGGTTGGTATGTCTGTATGTTTCCGGTTACAATGCTGACGTCATTGCTCATCATGGCATCCTGGATGAGGGGATATACTTCCTGGCCAAACCCTTTGCCCGCGAAGCTTTGGCCAACAAGGTACACGAAGTACTGAGGGCTCAGAAAAGTTCGGAGAAAAGAATAGACAGCGCGACAGGATGAGGCTGTCTCAAAAGCCACCAGTCACAACACGTGAAGTTTTTATTTTCATTCTGAACGCAGTGGAAGATGCCGGATAATCGAAACAAACTTTACTGTAGCGATCCGATCAGCAGTTTTTCATCCACACAATGCACATCTTGAATCCCTCCGTACCGCGACTTTGCGGAAGTTCATCGTCAACGCATCGAACGTCATCAGCGCGTCGGTCAGCAGTGTGCCGATGTCGAGCAAATATTTGATCGCTTCGATGGCTTGGATCGATCCGATGACGCCCGGCAGTGCGCCGATAGGGCCTTGTGGAATAGCCTCTTTTGATTCGTCCTCTTCGTGGAAGATGCAGCAGTAGCAGGCTGTTTGCCCGGGGATGATGGTCATGGTCTGGCCGTGGAAGTTACGGATTCCGCCGTGAGACCACGGTTTCGATGCTTCGTGGCAGGCGCGAGCGATGAGGAAGCGGGATGCGAAGTTGTCCGTGGCGTCGATGACGAAGTCGTATCTGGCGAGAATTTCCGATGCGTTTTCCTCGCTCAGCCGGAAGGCGTGAGTTTCGATGCGGATCGACGGATCGAGCGCTTCGAGACGCTCCTGCGCCGAGGCGGTTTTATTCGCGCCGACCGATGCGGTGGTGTGCAGAATTTGGCGTTGCAGGTTCGAGAGATCGACCGTGTCGCCGTCCATGAGGCCGATGGTGCCGACGCCTGCCGCGGCAAGGTAGAACGCGGCAGGGGAGCCGAGGCCGCCTGCACCGATGACCAGCACTTTCGAGTGCAGCAGCTTCTCCTGCCCGGCTTCGCCTATTTCCGGTAGCGCGATGTGGCGGGCGTAGCGCTGGTGCTGCTCGTCGCTGAGACTCACACCCGCTCCTTCGTGGCGATCGGGCTGTTGTAGGCCGCGTCCCAGTTTTTGAAGACCGGGTCGAGATTTTTTGCCCGCAGCGCGGCGCAGAAGGCTTCGGCGCTGCGGTCGTCGCTTACCTCGAACTGGCTCGCTCCAGTCGTCTCCGCCTCGACGTAGCCGCCCACGGTCGTGCGGCTGGCGATGCTCATGCGGGTGATGCCAAGGCCAGCCATGCCGTCCCGAAAATTCGAACTCTCTCGCGTCGAGAGTACCAGATCGACATCCGGCATTCCGATGCGGAAGGCAAAGATCATTCGCGCGAGGAAGCGATCCGGGACCGTGAAGCTGGGCTGAAAGCCGCCCTCCTGGGGGCGGATGCGGGGAAAGGAGACCGTGACGCCTGCTTTCCAGTATGTTTTGCACAGATACCGCGCGTGGCGCAACACGGCGAGCGCTTCGCCGACCGGCTCCGACAGGCCGAGCAGTGCGCCGATGCCGACGCTTCGGATGCCGCCGGTGATGGCGCGTTCCGGCGTTTCGAGCCGTTCGAGGAAATCCTGCTTCGGCCCCCAGCGGTGCAGCTCGCGGTAATTGTCCGGATCGTAAGTTTCCTGGTAGATCGTCATGCCGGTGCAGCCACATTCGGCCAGGCCGCGATACTCGGCGACGCTCATCGGAAACGCCTCGACGGCTACGCGCGGCATGTGGCGGGCGGCGATCTCCACGGCGCGGCGCAGATAGTCGAATCCCACCGAGTTGGTGCGCTCGCCGGTGAGCAGCAAGACGTCGCCGACGCCGAGAGCCTTCATTGCGAGCAGCTCCTTTTCGATTTCGTCAGTATCCAGCTTGCGGCGCGGCGAACGCCTGTCCGAAGCGAAGCCGCAATAGACGCAACCGCTCGAGCAGAAGTTGGAGAGGTAAAGCGGCGCATAGAGCGAAATGATGCGTCCGAAGCGCCGCAGCGTGACCGCCTGCGCTTCGGTGGCGAGCCGTTCAAGCGACGCGGCGTCATCCTGCCGGAGCAGCGGTTCGATATCCGCCGACAGCCGCTCGTCGGTCAGCCATGCGGGCAGAGCGCTCATGACGCTGCTCCGAGGAACGAGGTGAGCGGGCTGGTTGCGACCGCCGATCCCGAGCGCGGCATCAGCCCGGCGTTCCGCGCTTCGAATCCCGCCTCGACCGCCTTGGCGAAGGCCAGCGCCATCGCCGCCGGATCGCGGGCGACCGCCACGGCGCTGTTCACCAGCACCGCCTCGCACCCCATCTCCATCGCCGCGCACGCTTCTGATGGCGAGCGCAAACCCGCATCGATAATCACCGGAACCGAACTCTCGCGGATGATGATTTTCACCATCTCGGCGGTCGAAAGTCCCTGCCCGCTGCCGATGGCCGAGCCGAGCGGCATCACCGAGCTGCACCCCACCTCTTCGAGCCGCTTGGCCAGCACCGGATCCGCCGGAATGTAGGGCATGACGATGAACCCTTCTGCGGCGAGAATTTTGCACGCCTCCCAGGTTTCGATCGGGTCGGGCATCAGGTGGTGCGGGTTCGGGTGAATCTCGACCTTGATGAACGGGCTGCCGGAGAGTTCGCGTGAGATGTGCGCCGCCTTGACGGCCTCCTTGGCCGTCGCCGCGCCTGAGGTGTTGGGCATCAGCGTGAGTCCCTCGATTTCCGACAGCGGGCCGAACAGATCGTCCTCGGCCTGTTCGCGATTGAAACGCCTCAACGCCACGGTAACGAGCTGCGTGCCCGACGCGCGGACGGCCTCGATCATCGCCGATGTGCTGCTGAATTTGCCGGTGCCGAGAATCAGGCGGGATGAGAAGGTATATGTGCCTAAGCGAAGTGAACCCATGGAGTTACAGTAACAGACTTTAAGCTGGCGACGATCAGCCTCCGCCAGCGAAAACAAGAATTTCGACCTGATCCTGATCCTGCAAGATACACGAGTCTCGCTGGTCAGGACGCACGATATGTTCGTTCACCACCACAGCTACCGGTTGACGGCCAGCATCCGCGATGACAAGCAGCTCGGCGACCGTCGAGCCTGCCGGAATCTCCTTGCGCTCGCCGTTCAAGGTGATGTGGATCGTGGACATGGAGAATGGATAGTGATAAACGGTTTGTTTCGTGCCTGACGACAAATATACATGTTCCGCGCTGGCCTCAAAACGAAATGTACGTGCGAGAGTTATTGCTCCGGCCATTAAAACTCTTATCCGCATACCCCGGACTGAAGTCCGGGGTATGCGGATAAGATAAAATGAATCAGGGCTTTAGTCCATATCTTACTACAGCGTCGATTGCGATTTTTTGTTGCCGGAGTCATAATTACAGATCGAAACCAGACGAAGGGTGTTCACTATTCTCTTGAACCCCGGCTTGAAAGCCGGGGCAATGTGAATGTAAGATTTTCAAATATCCGTCGGGTTGAAACCCTCCTGAATGATAAAAGCGGATTTCTCACGCTTCGATGCCTTCAAACAGCGCAGTGCTGAGGTAGCGTTCGCCGGTGCTCGGGATGATGGCGACGATGGTTTTGCCTGCGGACGACGAGCGCTTCGCCACTTCGATTGCCGCGTGAACCGCCGCGCCCGACGAGATGCCGCAGAGGATGCCCTCCTGCGAAGCGAGTGCCCGCGCGGTCGAGATCGCGTCGTCGTTGCTCACCGTGACCACTTCGTCGAGCAGCGACACGTCGAGCACCTCCGGTACGAAACCCGCGCCGATGCCCTGGATTTTGTGTGGCCCCGGCTGCCCGCCGGAGAGCACTGCTGAATCTTTCGGCTCCACGGCGATGCTTTTGAAGTTGGGCTTCAGCGCCTTGATGAAACGTGAAGTTCCGGTGATGGTGCCGCCCGTCCCGACGCCTGAAACAAGCATGTCAACGCGTCCTTCGGTGTCGTTCCAGATTTCGGGGCCGGTGGTCGCCTGGTGAATCAGGGGGTTGGCCGGGTTGCGGAACTGGCCGGGGTTGAAGCTGTTCTTCTCGGCCTCGACGATCCGCGCCGCCTCTTCGATCGCCCCCTTCATCCCCTGCGCGCCGGGGGTGAGCACCAGCTCCGCGCCGAGGTAGCGCAGCAGTTTGCGCCGCTCGACGCTCATGGTTTCGGGCATCGTGAGCAGCAGCCGGTAGCCGCGCTGGGCGCAGACGAAGGCGAGCGCGATGCCGGTGTTGCCGCTGGTCGGCTCGACGATGAGCGTCTTTGCGTCAATTCGCCCTTCGGCTTCGGCGGCCTCGATCATCGCCCGCCCGATGCGATCCTTGACGCTGCCGAGCGGGTTGAAGAATTCGAGCTTGAGCAGCACGTCGGCTTCAAGGCCCTCGGCGAGCTTGTTGAGCCGAACCAGCGGTGTGCGTCCGATGGTGCTCGTGATATTTGCGATGATGGCCATGTCGTTGTGATTTAAAGGGTTGCGAGGGCCTGGAGGAGGTCCGCTTCGAGATCCTCCGCGTTTTCGATGCCGACGGAGAGGCGCACCAGGTCGTCGGTGCAGGCGCGGCGGTCGCGCTCCTGCTGGCTCAGCGGGCCGAAGGTCATGCGCGCGGGCGAGGCGACGAGCGACTCCACGCCGCCGAGGCTGTCGGCGATGGCGAAGAGGCGCAGGCTGTCGATCATCTTCCGCGCCGCCGGAAGCCCGCCCGCGAGCGCGATGGTGAGCATTCCGCCGAAGCCGCTCATCTGCGCCTTGGCCAGCTCGTGCTGCGGATGCGACGGCAGGCCGGGGTAGATGACGCGGCTCACCGCCGGATGCGCTTCGAGCGCTCGCGCCAGATGCAGCGCGTTTTTCTGGTGCTCCTCCATGCGGATTTTCAGCGTCTTGATGCCTCGCGAAATCAGCCAGCAATCCCACGGTCCGGGAATCGCGCCCGCCGCGCCCTGATAGTTGCGGACGGCAAGGTGCAACTCGTCGTCCGACACGACGACCGCGCCGCCGATCACGTCGCTGTGTCCGCCGAGATATTTGGTGGTCGAGTGCACGACGAGGTGCGCTCCGAGGTCGAGCGGGCGCTGGAAGTAGGGGCTGGCGAAGGTGTTATCGACCGCGAGCACGATGCCGCGCTCGTTGGCGATTTCGGCGAGGGCGCGGATGTCGCAAATCTGCAAAAGGGGATTCGAGGGCGATTCGATCCAGATCATGCGCGTCTCCGGGCGGATGCAGTCGAGGTAGCTCTCCGTTTCCTCGCTCGCCGCGTAGGAGGTTTCGACGCCCCACGGACGCATGAGCTGCTCGAAAATGCGGTAGCTGCCGCCATAGACGTCGAGGCTGGAGACGATGTGATCGCCCGGCTTGAGCACCTGCAACGCGCCCATCATCGCCGCCACGCCGGAGGCGAAGGTTGTCGCATGTTTGCCGTTTTCAAGCAGCGCGAGCGTCGTTTCGAGTGCCGAGCGCGTCGGGTTGCCGATGCGCGAGTAGAAGAATTCGCCCCGTTCGTCAAGGCTGGGCCGCGCGAAGGTCGAGGTCTGGTAAACCGGCGGCGTCACCGATCCGGTGCAGCTTTCCGGCGTATTGCCGTCATGGATGGCGATGGTCTCAAAGTGCATGGGCTGTTTTTCTCTGTCGTGTTTGCTGGTTTATGAACAAGGTAAGCAGAATTCGCGGGTTCCGGACTACCGCGTTTACGGTATATTTATGGTATGATGTAGTCGTTCAGCTCATCCATTGCTTTTATTGTGCCAGATGTCCGTGCCAGAGCGGCTCGAAAGAATGGCGACGTGGGTGAGCGGTTGAAACCAGGGTCTGCAAAACCTTTAACTATCGCAAGTTCGAATCTTGCCGTCGCCGCGATGCAATAAATGTTGATGATGTTGATCTGTGTTGCATCGCGTTTGAGCTACGCGTTCTTTTCCTCGTTTACCTGAAAATTAGTGACAAAGTCCTTTTTATTCTCTTCGAGTACTCCGTTCAAATCACGATACGAAAAGTGCTGAGTTTGAGAGGTCGCTACAGGATTTGAATGCGTGGTGATTTTTCCTTATTTTTGTAAAATATCAGGAATATTTTGTAAAATGTAGGCAGTGATAATTCGAACAGCCCCCTTTACTATTTATAAGTATGTTCCTCTACTTCAAAATGCATACAATGAATCGATTATTGATATGATGAGGAGGTTTTATCATGAGCGATGATAAGTTGCAAGATATTAATAAACAAAAAGAGGTTGAGTTTTATTCGGCGTGCGTTAATGCATGGTTTAATACAAGATTAGAGTATGATAAGAGTATTCTTGTTCTGTCATCCAGCGGAATAGGTCTTCTTCTTAGTTTGTTTACAGCTTTTGGAATACCTGGTTCGTATTCATTAATATTTTATATACTTGCCATTGTTTTTCTTGGAGTTGCGTCAGTTTCTGTTCTTGCTGTATTTGTTGTTAATGCCTCTCATATAGAGAAAGTTATTTCTGGGAAAGAACAGGAAAGTTTCATTTTATCATTGCTTGATAAGACTATTATTTTGTCTTTTGCTCTCGGTGTTTTTTTTGTTTCATTAGTTGGGGTTTCAATTGCGATAAGATCATACATAAAACAGGAGGATAAAATGAGCCAACAAAAGTCAAATAGGGTAATCGTCGGTGACAGTTTTAACGGCATTAGTAAGCTTGATACTTCAGCAACATTAAAGGAAAGCTTTAATGGTATTGCTGCTATTCAACCAAAACCAACTGATACTCAGTCGGGTGCCGATCAGGCAAATCAACAGAGTAAATCTTCTCAGTCAGCATCTAATGATAAAAAATGATTTGATTCTGATACTAATAATTAATCTATTAAAGGGGAAGATATGTCTGAATTGTTGCCAGAGCTTGAAAGTCTTATTGATCAACGAATTATGCTGGAATTGAGTATCTCAAGAATTGAAAAATGGCTTGAAGAAGAAAGTGGGGAGGCGCTTCCGGCCACGGTTCGAGTTATGGAAAAAGCGCACGAAATAAAGTCTGCTCGTTTAGTAGATGTTAATGATAAAATAAACGATATGATTAGATGATACCTCTAAAAAGCCCAAAATATTTGGACTTTTTTAATCTCTTTACTTCAGAAGCCCTTATTTTATCACAAAGTTCACTATTTAGAACTTTATCTCAGTCTTGATTGCCTTCTATTTTCCCTCCTCCCATCCTAAAAATAAAAACCGGCGATTTCTGCCGGTTTTCTGTTTTGTAATCCACTACCAATTCACACCCCTGCCAGCGCGTCGTCGAGCGCGGCAATAAGGTCGTCCGGGTGCTCCAGGCCGATTGAGAGGCGGATGAGGTCGGACGACAGCCCGCTTGCGACCCGCTGCTCTTCGGTCATCTGGCTGTGCGAGGTGCTTGCCGGGTGCAGGATCAGGCTTTTTGCGTCGCCGACGTTGGCCAGGTGCGAGAAGAGGTCGATGGTGTCGATGATCTTCACCGCCGCGTCGTAGCCGCCTTTCACGCCGAACACCACCATGCCGCCGAAGCCGTGCTTGAGGTCGCGCGAGGCGAGCGCGTGCGACGGGTCATCCGGCAGGCCGGGGTAGCGCACCCAGGCAACTTTCGGGTGGCTCTTCAGGTGCTCGGCCACCTTCAGCGCGTTTTCGGAGTGGCGGATCATGCGCACCGGCAGCGTCTCGATGCCCTGGAGGAGGATCCACGAATTGTCGGGCGAGATAGCCGCGCCGAGGTTCCTGAGCGGCACGGTGCGCACGCGGAGCGCGAAGGCGATTGGCGCGAGCGGCTCCGGCAGGTCGAGCGCCCAGCGCAGGCCGTGGTAGTTGGCATCCGGCTCGGTGAAGAGCGGATGCCGTCCGGCCTTCCAGTCGAAGCGACCGGCGTCGGTGATGATGCCGCCAAGCCCCGCGCCGTGGCCGCCGATCCACTTGGTGAGCGAGTTGATGACGATGTCCGCGCCAAGATCGATGGTGCGGAGCAGGTACGGCGTGGTGAAGGTGGCGTCCACGATGAGCGGCAGGCCGTTGCGATGCGCCACGTCGGCCACGGCGCGGACGTCGGTGTAGTCGAGCACCGGATTGCCGATGGTTTCGATGAAGACCGCGCGCGTCCTGTCGTCAATCGCCTTCTCGAAGTTCGCCGGATCTTTCGGATCGACGAACTTGACCGTGATGCCGAGCTTCGGCAAAATGGCGTCGAACTGTGTGTAGGTGCCGCCGTAGAGGTTGTTGGCCGAGACGATGTTGTCGCCCGCCTCGGCAAGCGTGATGATGGAATAGAAGATCGCCGAGGTGCCTGAGGCGAGGGCCACCGAAGCCGTGCCCCCTTCGAGCTGCGTGATGCGCTGTTCGAGCACGTCGGTGGTCGGATTCATCAGGCGCGTGTAGATGTTGCCCAGCTCCTTCAGCGCGAAGAGGTTGGCCGCATGTTCGGTGTTTTTGAAGAGGTACGAGCTGGTGCGGTAGACCGGTACGCCGCGCGACATGGTCGGGTCGATGGTCTGGCCTGCATGAAGGGCGAGCGTTTCGGGACGGTAGCGTTTGGGGGTTGGTTCGCTTTTTTCTTTGACGGGCGCGGGATTGGTTGGCATGGGTACAAGTCGTTAGATGTTATATGGTTATCAGTTGTAAGATCGGGAAGCCGCGCCGCCCGTGAAATCCCGCCGAAGCGGTATTTTTCATACCGTAAAAGGGGGAGGTCAGATGTGGTATTCGATGTTGTCGATCAGCCCGGCCTTGATGGCGTGCAGCATCATCTCCTGACTGCTCGACACGCCGAGCTTGCGGAAGATGTTTTTGCGGTGGGTCATCACGGTGTGGAAGCTGATATGTTTTTTTGCCGCGATCTCTTTGGTGGAGAGGCCGGACGAGATCAGCCGCACGATCTCGATTTCGGAAGCCGTCAGGAGGGCGGTGTCCCGCGAGGGTTCGTCCTGCCGGAGCAGGATGTCGAGCACGCTGCCGGTATACCCTTTTTTCTTTTTCAGCGCCGTCGCGATGGCGTGCATCAATTCCGCCCGGTCATCGGTCTTGAGTGCGATATTCCTGATTCCGGCACGGTTCAGTTCGCGAATCTGCATCGGGGTTATCAGGTTGCAGAGCGCCAGCACGGGACGACCGGGCTGGCTCGCGGCGATCTCCGCGAGATCATTGATTGAGCGGTAATCGAGCAGGATGTAGTCTGTGACGAGCAGCGATACTTCACAGCTCTTGAGTTTTTCGATCAGCTCATGCCTCGATTCCGCCGTCTCTACTGTGTAACCGTTCTCCAGAAGCAGCGAGGTCAGAGCGGCGGTCGTCAGGTACTGGCTGTCCGCGATGAGAATTGCGCCATGATTCCGGTTCGACGACGGTTCTGCTGACTGGGCTGCGGCGGGGCGAGGCATAGAGTGGTTTCAGAATGGGGTTTTCGGAACAGCTGGGCAGATGCAAAACATGTGTCGAATCTGAAGTCTCCGGCGATGACCCGGCAGCTCAGGGTTTTGCCGGGTCATGCGTTCGTATTCTCGCTCGGCCCTGTTACACCTCCGCGCTTGCGGCTTTTTTGCCGAACAGTTTGTAGCGCTGCATGTTGAAATGGAAGTAGAGGTAGCAGCCGAAGCAGAAGCCGCAGAGGGCTACCAGCGCGGCGAGTGCGACCATGGCGGAGATGATCCATCCGGCTTGTGTTGCGCCGAAAAGGAACGCGACCTGCGCTGCACCGAGCATGATGACGGCGATGGAGTTGTTGAAACGCATCAGGAGCGGGCTCTCGGTCTCCGTGTTCTGATTCAGCTTTCTGAGAAGTCGTGAACCGGTGAAATAGATGAGGCTCGCTTTCTGGCCCCAGAGCACCGCTGGAAGCACGATCAGGAAGAGTGCTGTCGTGAAAAGCGGCTGCTGGAGGATGTAACCAAGCACGATGCCGGAAAGGAGCACGCTTCTGTTGAGTGTAACGATGGGCATCGGAATTCCACTGCTGGCCGGGTGCGCTGACATGGGTATCAAGTGTTTCTGTTTCTGGAGTAGCGTTTTAACGATAAGTGTCAAATGCCGTATTTTTTGTTTTGAAATTAACAATCGTTAATTAGATTTCCAAATGTTCGTTGTTTTCTTGGGCGTTGAGTTGCAACGAGCGCTGTTACCGATAATCTTCCGGAAAAGAATCCCTTTTATGAGTTTTCAGACCGACACCATCCATGCCGGAGTGGCTCCGGATAAAGCCTATGGCGCCATCATGACGCCGATTTACCAGAGTTCGACCTTTGTTTTCGAAGACATTGGCAAGCATCGTGGCTTCGATTACACCCGCAGCGGCAACCCGACCCGCAAAGCGCTTGAAGACAGCCTTGCGGCCCTCGAAGGGTGCTCCAGCGCGGTTGCCGTCACCACCGGCATGGCCGCCGTGGCGACCACGATGAATCTGTTCAAGAGTGGCGACGAAATCATCTGCACCGATGACTGCTATGGCGGTACGGCGCGATTGCTCAGCACTTTCGCCGAGCATTTCAATATTCGCGTCCACTTTATCAATCTGCGGAACCTTGACGGCATCGAAGCGTATGTCAATGAAAACACCAGAGCGGTATGGATCGAAACGCCATCCAATCCGCTTCTGAACCTTGTGGATATTGCCGCCGTGACGGCGTTCGCGAAGGAGCGGGGATTGCTGTCGATCGTTGACAACACGTTTTTGTCGCCCTATCTCCAGCAGCCGTTCAAGCTCGGGGCGGATGTCGTCGTTCATTCGACAACCAAGTATCTCAACGGCCACTCCGACGTGGTCGGCGGCGCGATTCTCTCCAACAGTCCTGATCTCGATCGGAAGCTGAAGTTCCTCGTCAACGCGCTTGGCACCTGCGCGCAGCCGTTCGATTGCTGGCTGGTGCTGCGTGGCATCAAGACGCTGGTGCCGCGGATGAAGGAGCACGAGCGCAATGCGCGGCTCGTCGCGGAGTTCCTCGACGGCCATCCGAAGGTGAGGCGCGTGTTTTATCCCGGCCTTGAAAGCCATCCGCAGCACGAGCTGGCCAAACGCCAGCAGCGCGGCTTTGGCGGCATGGTGTCGTTCGAGCTGGCGGGCGGGCAGGCTGAGGTCGAACGGGTGCTGCGTGGCACGCGGATTTTTGCGCTTGCCGAAAGTCTCGGCGGCGTCGAGTCGCTCATCGAGCATCCGGCGACCATGAGCCACGCTTCGATGTGCAGAGAGCACCGGCTGGGGGTGGGTATCACCGACTCGGTGATCCGCCTCTCGGTTGGTATTGAAGACCCGGACGATCTCGTCGCCGACCTTCGCCAGGCGCTTGCCTGAATCATTCCCGGATATCCCCGCTCCATCCCACTCCTGTGCAACGCAGAAATTCCCGGTCTTTTCTTTCTGACAGGTTCAGGAGGAGGGCCGGCCGGAGGGGGGATATCCGTTTTTTTAATCCACACTCGCTGGCTATACTTCATGACTATCTCCGGAACATTCATCGCATTCCGCCAGCATGTCCACTCTCTCATTCCGAGGCAATTCGTCCGGTATTGAATACACCGTCAGGGTCAGTCGAAGGGCTCGGTATGCCCGTTTGAGGATGTCGCCTGAGGAGGGGCTGACAGTCGTCGTGCCGGTCGGGTTCGACAAAAAAAAGGTGCCCTCGCTGGTCGAGAGCAAGATAGCGTGGATTCTGAAGGTGCGACGAACTTTCGACAAGCATCGGCCCGCCGAATCCGGGAAGGACGATGTGGCGCTGCCGGAAGTGATCGAGCTTGCAGGAATCGGCGAATCGTGGCGGGTCAGATATCGTAGCGAGCCACGTCAGCGCATCACGATCACGGAAAAGGGCGAAGGCGAGCTTGAGGTTTCCGGTCCGGTCAGTGAGCACGCCATGTGCTTTGCGGCGCTCGAACAGTGGCTGAAACATCGCGCGAAGCTGAAGCTCGGATCGCAGCTCATGAGGCTGGCGTCGATCAACGGCTTCAAGGTTTCTGGAGTGTCGGTGAGAAAGCAGAAGAGCCGGTGGGGGAGTTGTTCGTCACGGGGCAACATCAACCTCAATCTCAAGTTGATTTTTCTGCCGCCGCTGCTCGTGCGTTACATCATGATCCACGAGCTGTGTCACACGCTGCACATGAATCACTCCGCCCGCTATTGGGAGACGGTTGCGCGGTTCGATCCGGACTGCGTCGTCCATGATCGCGAGATGAAACATGCGTGGCGCTTCGTGCCTGCGTGGTTTTCCAGCGCTCGCTGACGGCGGTCGCGCGTTTCAGCGCTCTTCGAAGCGCTGGTTCGGCATCGATTTGATGCCCGAAAAGATGAGCGATGCGACGAGCAGCATCACCCCCCAGACAGCAGAGATCAGGGTCGTCGCCAGTCCGGGCAGCAGACCGAACTGCCAGAGGGTCGTGATGCAGAGCGCGAGCCAGAGCGCCACGATGGCGATGGCTTTTCCTTTGGCAATCGAACGCATCAGGGCCGGGATCGATGCGATGCACAGGCATCCTGCCGTCAGGAGCCAGTATACCGGTTCGTGCAGAATAGTCATCATTCGGGATTTCGTGCAGGATTCTTTCAGGCCGCATCTTCACTTGCCACTGTTCCTGAAAACAGGCTGAAACAGTACATTGAAAAGAGAGGCGGATAACCCTAATCATTTTTCTGCCATGAATATAGGAATTCCAAGGGAAATCAAGATTCGCGAGACCAGGGTGGCCTGCACTCCCGCGGGCGTGCGGCAGCTCGTCGGTGCGGGGCATCGCGTGGTTGTCGAGTGCGGCGCGGGCGAGGCGAGCGGGTTCAGCGACGAGAAGTACCGGCTGGCCGGAGCGGTGCTCGCTTCCTCGGCTGAGGAGGTCTGGAAGAGCGAGCTGGTCGTCAAGGTGAAAGAGCCGATGGCGGAGGAGTACCGCTTTTTCCGGAAAGAGCTGGTCATCTTCACCTATCTGCATCTCGCAGGTGTGCCGGGTCTTGCCAAAGCGCTTGTGGATTCAGGCGTTACCGCTATCGGTTATGAGACCGTCGAGGTCGGCGGGCGTTTGCCGCTGCTGGCTCCGATGAGCGAGGTCGCCGGAAAGATGAGCGTGCTCATGGGCGGATACTATCTCTCGAAGCACAACGGCGGCGAAGGAAAGCTGCTTTGCGGCGTGCCGGGTGTGCTGCCCGGCAGGGTGCTCGTGCTTGGCGGAGGCGTCGCCGGGATGAGCGCCGCACGGATTGCTGCAGGACTTGGCGCGGAGGTGACGGTCATGGAGACCAACCACGACCGGATGCGTGAGCTGGAAGCCCAGCTTCCCGCCGAAGTGCATACGATCTACTCGAACGAGCAGCATCTCGAAGAGCTGTTACCGGGAACCGACCTGTTGATCGGTGCGGTGCTGCTCCCCGGCGCGACTGCGCCGAAGCTCGTCACACGCGGCATGGTGCAATCGATGAAGCCCGGTGCGGTGATCGTCGATATCGCTATTGATCAGGGTGGTTGCATCGAGACCTCGCGCCCGACTTCGCATCTCGATCCGGTCTTCATCGACAATGGAGTCGTGCACTATTGCGTGACCAACATGCCTGCTGCCTATCCCGCAACCTCCACCGAAGCGCTGACCGGCGTGACACTGCCCTACGTCCGGCGGCTTGCCGATCTCGGGTTGGAGAGTGCGATGGTGGTGATGCCCGGTCTCGCGGGCGGGCTGAATGTCTACAACGGTGCGATCACGCAGAAAGCCGTAGCCGATTCAGTCGGATTGCCCTGTCAGGAGAATCCTTTCGCGTGAGGGTGTAGTGGTGTGAATCGTTATAAGTCCTATAGGTCGTATAGGACTTATGAGATGGATAGAAACGGATGGGAAAACATGAATGGATGATTTTTTACTTTCATTCATCGTCTTTTCTTTTTCACGGTACCAGCAGTTTGAAGCCGGTGGCCTTGTCGGGCAGGCGGCAGGCTTTCGAACCGAGCAGCTCGACGAGGATGACCTCCATGACATGCCACACCTTGACGCCGTTGCGAACGCAGCCGGTGACGGTGTTTTCCTCGCGGCCGCACGCCATGTGCAGGTGAACGACTGGCGCGCCGGTGTCGTCGGGGAAAAGGGTGCCGGTGCCGACAACCTCATGCGCGTCGTACAGCTCGTGCACCATCGGATTGACCGGGAACGCCCTGCTCTCTTCCGGCCCGACGACCAGTTTGCTCTCCTTGTCCGCCCCGCCAACCACGTTCAGGTAAGCCCGCTCGACTCCCTTTTCCTTCGCAAATCGTTCGATCTCTTCGTGAAAGATGTCGCCATCTTCAAGCCTGATGACGAACACTCGTCCCTGTGTTGCTTCCGAGTATTTCATGGTCTGTAAGTTCCGGAGATTGAGCCTGTTCCTGTCGGTTTTTTTGTAAGGTAGCGATTCGGCTGTATCCGGCAATGAGGCAGAAATGGTTTCAGTTCTGGTCCTGTTACGGATTGAGGCGCCAGATGCTCCAGTTCAGGTAGGTTGCGAGCAGGCACCAGCAGAAATAGGGGATGAGCAGGGCCGCTGCCAGAGGCTTTGTCAGGAAAAAGAGCCCGATAATGATGACCAGCGTTACATCCATGAACAGCAGGTCCATGAGGGCGGCAAGGATTTTCTTTTTGCCGAAAAAGATCGATGTCCACGAAAATCCCGCCGCGAAGTGTACTGCCAGCAGCAGAAGCGTTACGGTGAAAAAGGGTTTGACCGGAGTCCGGAAATAGACGATCAGCGCGATAGCGATGAGCACGTACAAGGTTGACCATACCGGCCAGAACAGCCCTTTTGGTGGCGTCAGTTTCGGCTTGTTGAGTTCGTCATACCAGCTTTGCATGTCTTACTCTCCTTTTTCCGGAATAATGCCACGCCGCTGCAAATGGTTCCGATGTGAGAAGTTGCCGTCAGGGATTGAAGGTGATTTGCAGACTGTCGCCTTCGGCCTCCGTCATGGTGTAGGTGCCTTTTCTGCGAATGACCAGTCCCTTTTGAATCCCTTCGGGAATGATGCGCTCGGCGACGGCGTCAGCCTCCGTAGTATCGCACTCGGTGTTGAAGAACAGAGCCAGCGCATTGGGCTCGGCAGCGTCGAACTGTAGCAGGAAGTCGTTGTGATTGATGAAGACCAGGTCATCATAGGCGTAGGTGACCTCGTGGCCGAGCGCCTCGATCATTGCCATGACTTCGCCCAGCGGGCGTAACGGAGTTTGTTCCATGTTTATCGGACGGTTGGATTGCGGTTGCTTCCTGTCGCTTCTTACTAACGCGGAAGAGTTTGTTTTTGTTTAATAAATAAGATATAATTTCAATATCGCCTAAAAAAATAAGTCGATTATTTACAATAATGTATGAAAAAGGGGGCTTTATGGCCGGAAGCGCATTGCAGACATGGGAGAAGGTGCTTGAATACGCATCGGTGCCTTTGCATGGAACCATGTCGCGGAAAATCAGGAAAGGGGTCAAGTTGCAGATCAACGAGGGCGCGGTCTATGAAAATGCCGTACTGTTTATCAGCGACCTGTTTCTGCGGGTGACCGAGGACTCTGCGGACACTTCGGTTAACACCTATTACAGCATCGATTCGATCGCGAGTATCCGAACCTACAGCACCAAGGAGTGAAGATTCGGATGATTTGATTTAAGTTGCTTTTTATAAATGACTTATAGGTGATGTAACGCCTATAAGTCATTTATGAAATGATGCTGCCTGCCTTATTTTTTCTTTTCCCTCTCAACACTTGCGACAAAGCCTTCAGGTCTTCCCTGCACGGGCAAGCCTAGCATTTTCCGGGCGTGGTCGAGGGCGTCATCGATGTTCCCGAAGATGTTCTCCTCGCCGATTTCATCCGCGAGGCCGTATTGCTGCATCGCAAAGAGCGGCTGGACGTGAACTCCGGAAAGAATGAGTTTTGTGCCGGATTTGCGGCAATCCTTTACCAGCTCCTTCAGCATGTTCAGGCCGGTGGCATCGATGCTCATCACCTTGCGCATTCTGAGAATCCGGATCGACGGGGCCTTGCCGACCACGTGCATGGCATCCTTGAACTTCGAGGCTGCGCCGAAAAAGAACGGGCCACTGATTTCGAAAACATCCACGCCTTCAGGGATGCTCCGGGTGACGATGGCATTCGGATCCGATGTATCCTCTTCGTCTTTCAGCTCGCCGGTGACGATGCCTACGTTACTGAGGCTCGCCATGTGCTGCATGAAGAGAATCACCGAGAGCAGCATACCCACCTCGATGGCGATGGTGAGGTCGAAGATCACGGTGAGGCCGAAGGTGGTCAGCAGCACCGCTACGTCGCTTTTCGGGCTTTTAAGGAGCTGGCGAAAAACGTGGTGCTCGCTCATGTTCCAGGCGACGACGATCAGAATCGCCGCCAGCGTGGGCATCGGAATAAGCTTGGCCCACGAGCCGAAGACGAGCATGATGCCGAGCAGCGTGATCGCGTGAACGATTCCGGCGATGGGAGTACGGCCTCCATTCTTGATGTTGGTCGCCGTGCGGGCGATTGCGCCCGTGACGGGAATGCCGCCGAAGAGCGGCGAGACGATGTTGGCCACGCCCTGAGCGACAAGCTCCATGTTCGACTTGTGCCGGGCGCCGATCATGCCGTCGGCGACCACCGCCGAGAGCAGCGCCTCGATGGCTCCGAGCAGGGCAATGGTGGTGGCGGGCATGATGAGGTGGCGGATGGTTGCAAGGTCGAGCGATGGAAAGCTCGGCGCTGGAATCGACGCCGAAATGTCGCCGAAGCGGCTCTCGATGGTATCTACATTGAGGTCCAGCATCCGGACAGCTACCGTTGTGACGACGAGTGCGATCAGCGGGCCGGGAATTTTCCGCGAGACTTTCGGCCAGAAAATGATGATCAGCAACGCTGCTATGCCGACCATGAGCGTCTCGGGACTGGTCGTAGGCAAGGCCTTGATATAGGCGGCCCACTTGTCGATGAAATCTGCGGGCACTTCGGTTATCTGCAGGCCGAGAAAATCTTTGACCTCGCTTGAAAAGATGATAACGGCGATACCGCTGGTGAAGCCGACGATGACCGGGTATGGGATGAACTTGATGAGCGAGCCGAGCTGCGAAAAGCCCATGATGACGAGAATGACGCCCGCCATGAGGGTGGCGATCATGAGGCCGTTAATGCCGTATTGCTGGACGATGCCGTAGAGAATGACGATGAAGGCTCCGGTCGGACCTCCGATCTGGACGCGGCTGCCGCCGAGAAAGGAGATCAGGAAGCCGCCGATGACGGCGCTGATGAGCCCCTTTTCAGGCGAAACGCCCGAGGCGATGGCAAATGCGATGGCAAGGGGAAGGGCCACGATGCCGACGAGAATTCCGGACACGATGTCCCGGCCGAGCTGCTCTCTGGTCAGCTCGGGAAGAACGGTGAAGAGCTTTGGTTTGAACATTTGCTGGAAATGATCTGATGTGAAGGAACGGCAGCGCTCTGCAATCCGGAACTGGCAAGCCGATGAATCGCCTGAACGGGTAATGCCCGGAGAGTCGAGACTCTCCGGGATCGTTCTGGTTGACGATGTCATTGGTCACTTGTCAGGGACAACCTGAATCCGGCTCCGGATTTTTGCAGGGCTTTCCCGGCAAGCTCATTGCCCGCGCAGTGCAGGAACTGTCAACTGGTTGATAATGTAAGATTTTAACAGAATTATCAAGGCAGCAGCCCATAATATTTCAGAAGCATTTGCGCTTTTTCTCTGGCTATCTTACTCTTACACTATAGTGGGTTCTCAAAAAAACACCTGGCCGGGTTGCGGGTGCGCGTAACGATTTGCAATGATTCTCTTCTCTGTTTTGCCGGTTTTGAACAAGGTATTGCATGCATCAGTTTGAATTTCTCGGGCAACTGGTCCTGATCGGAGCGCTTGCCATCGTCAACATCCTCGTGTTCCAGAAGATCCGGATTCCTCCGGTGATCGGTCTGATCTTTACGGGTATCATGCTCGGACCGACGGGGTTCCATATCATCAGGGACAGCGGGCTGATTTCGACGCTTGCCGAGATGGGTGTCGTGCTGCTTCTGTTCACTATCGGGCTGGAATTTTCGGTCGATGATTTGAAAAAACTCCGGAAGATCGTCGTGTTCGGAGGAACGGCGCAGATTGTTCTGACCGGTCTGGTTGTTGCCCTTCTTGCGTACTGGTTGATGGATGCGATTGGCAAGGTGATCGGCAGCAAGGAGGCGCTCGTGCTTGGCTTTTCGTTTTCGGTCAGCAGTACCGCGCTGTGCCTGAAAATTCTCTCTGACCGGGGTGAACTTGGTTTCGATCATGGCAGGATCGCCCTTGGCATCCTGATCTTTCAGGACATGGCCATCGTGCCGCTGATGTTCGGATTCAGTTTTCTGACCAGAGGGACCGTTATGTCACTCGAATCGTCGTTCGAGGAGATCGCGCTCGTGGTGCTGTTCGCCATCGGCATGTTCGGCGGATTCCGTCTTTTGATGCCCAAAGCCGTCAGGGTGATCACCGAGCTGCACGCGGGCGAGGTGCTGGTGCTGGGCGCACTGGTGCTCTGCTTTGGTGCGGCATGGCTCGCCTCGCTCATCGGCCTTTCCCTTGCGCTCGGCGCGTTTATGGCCGGAATGGTGATCGCCAGCACCGACGGCAGCCACCGCATCAGCCGCACCATCGATCCCTTCCGTGAGGCGATGACCAGCATCTTTTTCGTCTCGGTCGGTCTGTTGCTCGACGTGAACATGATCGAGCTGCCGTGGCTCATCGCTATCGCCCTCGTGGTGCTGGTGGTCAAAGGGTTGATCATGACCGGCATTTCGATGGCGCTTGGTTTTTCGTTGCGGGTCAGCCTCATGTCGGGCATGGTGCTGGCCCAGATTGGCGAGTTCTCCTTCGTGCTTGCCGGTACGGCCAAAAGCGCCGGCCTGCTCGACCAGCACATGTTTCAGTCGATGCTTGCCATCATCGTTGTGACCATGATCGTCACTCCGGCGCTGATTTCCGCCGCGCCGAAATTTGCTGCCCAGGTCGCGCCAGCGCTCGGCTTTATGCCACTCGCATCCAAACCAGAGCCGAAACAGCCTGTGCGCGCCGCTGCCGGGCCCATCGCGTGCAAGGGTGAAATTCACGCCGCCATTATCGGATTCGGCCTGATCGGCAGGAATATCGCCGCCGTGATGAATGCCACGAACCTGACCTATACGGTGCTTGATACCGACCGCAAGACCGTCAAGACGATGCGCCGCCAAGGCGAGCCGCTTTTCTACGGTGACTGCACGGAGCGCAAGTCACTGATGCGTATTGGCGTCGATCACTCCCGCGCCGTGGTGATCTGCATTCCGGAAATCGATGCTGCCGTGCAGTGCATCCGTCTGGTGCGGGAGATCAATCCCGGGGCATTCATCATTGTGCGTTCCCGTTCACTCGAATCGACGAACCGTTTTTACCGCGCCGGAGCAGACGCTGCCGTGACCGAGCTGTTCGAGACATCGATCCAGATGTTCTCCGAACTGCTCAAGCACTTCAGGGTCGAACCTGAAACGATTCTCGCCCAACAGGAAATTATCAGGCGTGAGGGCGGCAACATTTTCCGTGAACTGGTAACTGAAACGGATGGTTCCGGCGACGATCCAGCTAAAAAATCTCAAAATGGCGCGGGCTTCGTCACTTCTGAAACGTGATGGCAAAATAGCGTGCAATCGTGATTTTTACATACATTGAACGGTGGTGTCCATCTGAACTTCTTTTGAAAAGTCATGGATAACGTACCGGAACCATCGTCTGAAAAATTCAGAGCTTATCGGCAGAAGCTGCTCGATCAGCTCGAAACTTCGAGCCAGGGCGAACGGCACCGGGCTCAATACGAGCTGGAGCTGATGCGCAACAGCCATTTCGTCAAAGTCGGTGGCCTGCTGCATCACTATCACGATTCGGGGCCGGAAAATCCGCGCGGTACCGTGCTGCTCATCCACGGCTGGGATTGCTGGTGGATGTGGTGGCATCGCATCATCCGTGAGCTGAATGCCGCGGGATACAGGACGGTCGCCTACGACATGAAAGGGCATGGCTGGTCGGAAAACGATCCCGAGAACCGTTATCAGATCACTGATTTTGTGCGTGACCTCGATGAGCTGATCCGGGCGATCGGGCTGAAAGATTTGCATATCGCGGCATTTTCGTTCGGGCCGTTCGTGGCGCTCGACTATGTCAACACGTACCCGAACAGCGTCCGGTCAATGGTGTTTTTCAACTTCGGTTATCTTCCGAACAGCGAATTCATTTCGAAAGCCGCGCCTGCCACGATCACTTTCATCTTCAATATCATGATGCGGAAGCTCACCTGGTGGCTTCCCGCCTACATCTTCGCCCGGCTCGCGCTTTCGAGGAACTCGGTCATGATGCATGACATCAAGGTCGGTTTTGAGAGCCTCGGATTCTGTGCATCAGAGGCCATTGAGCAGACGGCACAGCAGATTACAGCCATGGAAACGACTCAGATGCTTCCCGATATGGTTCGGGCTGTCAGGGTGCCCATACTGTTCGCGGCTGGAGAGGGAGATGTGATCATGACCTGCGAAAACGCCAGAAAATTGCAGGAAATGACCCCATCAGGCAGCTATCTCTGCGTGCCGGATTGCGGCCATCTCATCACGCTGGAGCTTCCGCAAACTGCTGCGGAGATTGTGCTTCAGCACATCAGCAGCAATTCGTGAGCGACCGGTCGGCCTTGCGCACCGCTTCGACGAACTGCCTGATCTTCAGCGCATCCTTGATGCCTGGTGCCGACTCGACGCCGCTGGCCGTATCGACGCCCCATGGTCTTACCAGCGTCACGGCGTCGCCGACGTTCTCCGGCTTCAGTCCGCCCGCGAGCAGCGCCCAGCTGAAATCACGAGTTTCATCAAACAGTGACACCGCTGTCTGTGCCTCGATGCTCTGGCCGGTGCCGCCAGCCATCGCCGGGCTGTAAGCGTCGAACAGAAAGCTCCGGCATCCCGTTTTTTCAGTGAACTCTCTCACCTGCGAAACCTCAAAACCCGGACTTGGTCGGAACACCCGGATCACCCGAACGCCCTCGATCTGCAAAGTCTTTTCGGCATCGTAGTCATCCGAATGGAGCTGCGCGACCAGCAAGCCGCAGTGGTGGCAGATGTCGTTGATCTCTTCGGGCGACTGCTCGACGAAGACACCGACCGGCGTGACCAGCGGAGGCAATCCGGCGATGATGCTTCGGGCCGTTTCGGCATCGATCCTGCGGGGGCTTTTGCGGCTGAAGTTGAAGCCGAGGGCGTCGGCACCAGCGAGCGCTGCTTCCAGGGCGTCTTCCGCGCGGGTGATGCCGCAGATCTTGATTTTCGTCATGAGCGAGCCGGAATGTTCGTTACAGAAAGCTGAATAGAAAGGTAAAAAAGCCCGCTCTCTTTTTCACGCTTCATTCGGGCTTCATTTTGTGTTTTAAGCTATTTATCCGTATAATTCAAGCCGTTTTCAGAACGATCTTCCGCGAATGATGGGGCGTCGCCAAGTGGTAAGGCATCGGCCTTTGGAGCCGACATCCGCAGGTTCGAATCCTGCCGCCCCAGCAAAGAGCCGGACTCCGTAACATTCGATCCGGCACGCGCATAGCCCGCCATTTCCTTGAAATTCCATTCCCGATACTCGTGCCCTGTCAGAACATCAGTGAACAGAACCGGCATTACCATTGAACCATGAAAGTGCTTGAACCGAACCCTGTTGCCGCCTCGTTTCGTGACGCCGTCCGCCGGCAGATCAGCGAGGAGCAGCTCACGATCAACATTGTTGGTATTCTCGCCTCAGACGACCCCGCCTCGATCACTTACGCCGACTACACCCGCGCCGGATGCGAAGATGTGGGCATTCATTTCGATCTCAGGAAGTGCGAGCCGGAGTCGGTGAGAGCCACCCTCGAAGAGGCCAACCGCGACAGCGCTGTTCACGGCATTTTTGTCTATTACCCGATCTTTGGCGACGGGCGTGACGCGGAGCTGCGGGATCTGATTTCGCCGCACAAGGATGTGGAGGGGCTGTCGCCGCACTGGATCGAAAAGCTCTACGCCAACGAACGTTTCGATGACGCGGAGCGGAGATTCAAGTCGATTTTGCCCTGCACGCCGCTGGCCATCATCAAGCTGCTCGAAGCAACCGAAGCTTACCAGCCCTTCGGCCTGCCGTTTGGCGGTCAGCAGATCACCATTTTCAATCGCTCGGAGGTGGTCGGTCGACCGCTCGCCTACATGCTCTCCAACGACGGCGCGCGTGTTTACTCCTTCGATATCAACGGCGGTTTTGTCGTCGACGTCAACAGCTCCGACCACGAATCGCGCCCCGTCACGCGCGAGGAGGCGCTCAGCCAGTCGGATATTGTCATCACCGGCGTGCCGTCGCCGCACTTTGAAAAGGTGAGGGCTGAGGAACTGAAGCCGGGCGCGATCTGTCTCAACTTCTCCTATATCCAGAACTTCGAGCCGGAGGCCAAAGAGGCTGCGTCGCTCTACATTCCGAGGGTCGGCCCCATGACGGTGGCCATGTGCATGAGAAACGCCCTGCAACTCTATCACAACTACCACCATGAAGTCTGACGGAACGCTCGGCTGGAGCGCAATCTCCGCTTATCTGGACAGTCTCGCCAGCGCCGATCCCACGCCCGGCGGCGGCGCGGCGGCAGCAGTCACGGCGGCCCAAGGCGCAGCGCTGCTCTCGATGGTCTGCAACCTGACCATCGGCAAGAAGAAGTTCGCCGACGTGGAGGATGAAATCCGCGCGATTCACGAGCAGTGCGAAACTGCCCGCCGCCAGATGCTCAACCTCGGCGACCGCGACATGGAGGTGTTCGGCACGATCATGCAGATCTACAAGATGCCGAAAGCGACGCCGGAGGAGGCCGAAGCCCGCCGCGCGGCGATCCAGCAGGCACTCAAGGCCAGCGCCGAAGTGCCGTTCGAGCTGTTCAAGCGCTGCCTCGCTGTGCTTCCCCTCGCCGACCGCCTCGAAAAAATCGGTAATCCCACGGTGCTCAGCGACGTTATTGTAGGCCGCTATCTGCTCGTTGCCGGGCTGATGAGCGCCATGGCAAACGTCGAAGTCAATCTCGCCAGCATCGATGATGCCGAATTCTGCAAAGCCAAGCGCGAGGTCATGCTCCCGGCGATTGGAAGCATGGGCGTGAGCTGGCGGGGGCTGGCGGGGAGGTGATATTGCGGGACGGGTCTGTCAGATAGTACCGATCCGTCTGATCTTTGTCGGATTACCAGAAATTTTGGAAAGGCATGCTTTTTCCAGAAACAGACGTGATGCTATTCCCAATCCTCGGCGTCATCAAGAATGATTTCAAACTCGGTGTTCTCAAACGAAAGTGGTGGAATATTGAGAAGGAGTTCTTGTGCAGCATGTTCTACATCGTTTTCAGGAGTGTAGAAAATATTCCGATTATGTAACCCAAATTTTTTCCAAGGGTTTCCATATTTGTCATATTCAGGCATTTCAGCTGAGTTTATCAATCGCTCGTCAATGGCAATATGGTCATGCGAGTGTTGTGATAATGCAACAGGACCATTTTTCAAAAATGTACTTTTTGCTTTAACTAACGAAAGCTCGTTTTTGTCAGCATCTTTCGGCCAAAGGTAGCCTGTGCAAATTCCTTCAATGGAAACAAGTTGACAATAATTCAATTCATTATCAGTAAATAATTCATTTTTTATAGATAATCTTCTGGATTCATTCTCGTCATAATAAGGAATTCCGAGACATGGGGTTTCGAATGTCCAAGAGGATTCATGCCAAGCAACACCAAATGGTACCAATACAAGCCGCTTATGCTTACGCAAAGCCTTCTGTGGCGTCAACCAAGTCAATCCTGTAGATGTTCTACAAGGGAGCAAAAGGGCTGGAATGTCATTCATTGAATAAGTCGTAATAGCCAATCGCCATAAAGCTGCAACTTCTTGTGATCGAACAGCTAATTGTTGCATGACTTCTACAATAAGTTTTTTAGCGACTATTTTGTTTACCAAATGGTCGAAAAAATAGTCGTCGCGAAGTTTTCTTCCCGCCGTTAAAGCACGGGGAGGCAGTCGATAAAAATTCAGCAAAAGCAGCGTGTTTCTGGCGATTTCGCTAGATAAGTAAATTCCGCATTTACATACAAGGGTATCAATAGTATATTGTAAAGCATCAAAATAAGCCTTTGTTATTTCCATAATTGGCAAACCTGAAGGCTTAATGGTTTGGAAGGCAAGGCGTCCATCGGCAATCAACACTTTCGACTGTAAAAAAACCTTGACAGGGACTGAGTGGACATTAGCTTTTAATGAAGAAAATAAAGGGCCAAAAGGGTCATCATAAGGATTTTTTGGTTCTAACCTAAATTCAATTGGCCGTCGTGGGCCATATGAATCACTGTTGATGGAAATGGGAAATTCTAGAAAAACTCCCCATTGCTTAACAGCTTGATCGAATTGTTGTTTGCTAGCATCAGACAAACCAAGAGCATTGAGATCAAAACGACGAATTGGCATTGAATCCCAATTCTCGGCGCGTGGTTTGTCTGGATCGATCCAGAGTTTAACCTGCGTTCCGGGAGCGGCGTCAGCACTATCTTCTACATTTTCAACGAGAAAATGATCCGATGGTGACTGAATTGAAAGACGTAACCCTTTCGGTTCATGATAAGGTCGAGTTACTACCTCGATCTTGTCAGCAACCATCAAGCATGAGAGAAACCCGATACCAAAGTTACTGATCGAGGGAAACGAGAACTCTTCCCTGAATTCATCGGTCTTGTAGTAGCTGATTCCGACCTTTAAGAAATAATTGTTGATCTGTTTCAGCGTCATTCCCACGCCCGGATCGGCGATTGAAAATGTCAGATATTCTTTCTCGGCAATCGTCTCTTTTCCGGTGTTGACCGTGATTGTATATCGCTCCGTTACTTCGTGCGGCCAGTGCCAGGGGTTGTCTGGCGGGAACAATGGATCATGATTTCCGATCTGCTGTTTGTGGTCGCGAACCATTTGCGCACGGGTAGCATCCACCGCGTTTTGAAGCAACTCCCGGACGAATACGCAGCCGTCAGAATAGATTTCATCGCCCAGCAAACGCATGATCCGTTGACGATCCAGCTCAAACGAAACCTGACCCTCTGCGGCTAATCCTTTCGCTGTGACGCGACTCTTATCAAAACGAAGTGCGCCTAATTGAAGCCGCTGGGAGAGTTGCGGTTCCATAATGCGCTCATAGTGATGAACGAATTGAATTTCATCTTCCAGCCATTTCAGCCAATCATTGGCCAACCTGTAGGCTTCCCGTTCATTGACGCCGCCGCTGTCAATATCGAAATGGCCACTGATTTCGATCAACTCTGCCTGGCAGCGATCAATCTTCAGCTTGCGCTCTTTGCGCCAGTGGGCCTCGGAAACCGGATTCAGTGGACGAAGATAATCCCACATGAGTGACGAGATTCTTCCTTCACCCAAATCCAGAAGATCACCGAGCCGGAGGAGAATGGCGAGAAATCGCAGATCAACCAAATCACCATTGCCGCCAAACTCGCGTGGACGCAACGACTCGTCTTCAAGAACTTTCTTACGATCCCATGAGTGCGCAACGGAGACGGCTACGACCGCCTCCACAAAATCATTGCCGACAAGGATGCGCAAGGTTTGGCCTGTTGGCGATAGCGCATGTTTACCTTCGCTGAAAACGAAGGTGCCCAATCGCTCTGCGTGTTTGCCGCGATTGTATGACGCTGCAAGCAGTTGAAGTCCCAAACGCCCCAGCCATTCTCGCCCCGTCGATGAAAGCTCCCGCTCAACCTCATCGAGTTTTCCTGCAAAGTGCCGCGAGCAATATTTCTTGAATTCCTGGTCGGTGCGGAGTGCGTTCGCCTCCTCCCGCGTCGTCCACATTCCAGCATCGTGAAGCAATGCTGAAAGCAGGAATATGTAGAGTTCCGGCTGATTGAGTTCCGCACCTTTCTGTGGAAGAGTCTGCCCGATTCGCTGAACAATACGCGATGAATGGTGAAGATCGTGATCGGTGAATTCCTCAGCTCCAAGTGGCCGACTGACGAGAAGCGGAGCTACGTAACCATAAACACGCCGAAGTGCTTCAGCGTAAGGTTGATCCAGCAGCTTGACTAACGGAAGGTCATCCCATTTCGGCGAAGAAGAGAGAAGTGCGCTCATGTGTCGTTGTTAGAATTAGTCAATCAATTTTCCTCAACTAATTTACCGTGTTGCATTCTTTTGAACGTAATCTACTCAAGCGTAATGAGTGCGCAAAGCGGAGTATGTATTCCGCTGGTGCGTGAAACCTGGGAGAGGGGTGAGTGCCAAGCTGGAGCATGGCGTTCCCAGCGGAAGAAAAGTGAAAACAAAAAAAGCCGCCCTTTTTCAAGGCGGCTTTTTTTGCGTTGATCCCGGCGGGAAACCGCAGATCAGTAGCGGTAGTGCTCCGGCTTGTAGGGGCCTTCGACCGGGACGCTGATGTAGTCGGCCTGCTCTTTGGTGAGCGTGGTCAGCTTGACGCCGATCTGGCCGAGGTGCAGGCGTGCAACCTCTTCGTCGAGCTTTTTGGGCAGGCGATAAACGTCAACCTTGTAGTCGTTCTGCCAGAGTTCGATCTGGGCGAGCGTCTGGTTGGTGAAGGAGTTGCTCATCACAAACGACGGGTGGCCGGTGGCGCAACCGAGGTTCACGAGGCGGCCTTCGGCGAGCAGGTACATGCAGTTGCCGTTTTCGAAGACATACTTGTCGACCTGCGGCTTGATGTTGATCCGGGTCGCACCCGCGAAGTTGTTGAGCGCATCGACCTGGATTTCGTTGTCGAAGTGGCCGATGTTGCAGACAATCGCTTCGTCGCGCATCTGCTTGATGTGGTCGAGGGTGATCACATCCTTGTTGCCGGTGGTGGTGACGAAGATGTTGCCCTCTTTGACAGCCTCTTCCATGGTGGTGACTTCAAAGCCCTCCATGGCGGCCTGCAGTGCGCAGATCGGGTCGATCTCGGTGACGATCACGCGAGCGCCGTAGGTGCGCATCGAGTGGGCGCAGCCCTTGCCGACGTCGCCGTAGCCAAGCACAACGACCACCTTGCCGGCGATCATGACGTCCGTGGCGCGCTTGATGCCATCAGCGAGCGACTCGCGGCAACCGTAGAGGTTGTCGAACTTCGACTTGGTGACCGAGTCGTTGACGTTGATGGCCGGGAAGAGCAGTTCACCCTTTTCCATCATCTGGTACAGGCGATGCACGCCGGTGGTGGTCTCTTCGGAGACGCCCTTCATGCCGGCGGCAACCTTGTGCCAGCGCTGGTTGTCTTCAGCGAAAACATCCTTGAGCTGCTGGAAGAGGGCCTTCTCTTCGGCGTTGCCCGGGGTTTTGTCGAGCATCGAGGGATCGTTCTCGATCTTGTAGCCGAGGTGGATCATTAGCGTGGCGTCGCCGCCGTCATCGACGATGAGGTTCGGGCCGAGGCCGCCTTCGAACTCAAGAATCTGACGGGTGCACCACCAGTACTCGTCGAGGGTCTCGCCCTTCCATGCGAACACCGGCACACCGGCGGCAGCGATGGCTGCTGCGGCGTGATCCTGCGTCGAGAAGATGTTGCAGCTCGCCCAGCGCACGTCGGCGCCGAGTTCGACGAGTGTTTCGATCAGGACGGCGGTCTGGATGGTCATGTGCAGGGAGCCAGCGATGCGGGCGCCTGCGAGTGGCTTCTTGCCTTCGTATTTCTTGCGCGTAGCCATCAGGCCCGGCATCTCTTTTTCAGCGATTTCGATCTCTTTGCGGCCCCATTCGGCAAGCGAAATATCGGCCACCTTGTAGTCGAGCACTGCTGCTTCTGTTGTCATGATGTCAGCGTGTTTTCAGTTTTTTCGGAATAGAGGAAAGCCTCCGGGACGCAAGTCCGCAGAGGCTTTCAGAGGGTTTTTGATCAGAGGCCCAGAGCGGCTTTCAGCTCGGCAACCTTCTCGGTCTTTTCCCACGGGAACTGTTCGCGACCGAAGTGGCCGTAAGCAGCCGTGTCGCGGTAGCACCAGCCGTGCGGACGGTCGAGGTTGAAGCGGCGGATGATGGCCAGCGGACGGAGATCGAAGATAGCCTCAGCTTTCTCCTGGATCTGCTCGTCGGAGAGGCCGTGCTTGCCGGTGCCGTGGGTGTTGATGTAGATCGAGACCGGACGGGCCACGCCGATGGCGTAGGAGACCTGCACGGTGCACTTGTCGGCGAGATCCGCGGCGACGATGTTCTTGGCCACGTGGCGGGCTGCGTAAGCCGCGCTGCGGTCAACCTTCGACGGGTCTTTGCCGCTGAACGCGCCACCGCCGTGCGGAGCTGCGCCGCCGTAAGTGTCAACGATGATCTTGCGGCCGGTCAGACCGGTGTCGCCGTGAGGACCGCCGATTTCAAAACGGCCGGTCGGGTTGATGTGGAACTTGGTGTTCTCATCGATCAGCTCGGCGGGGATCACCTTCTTGATGACGTTTTCGATGATGTCGTTCTTGATGACGGCCTGGAACTCGGCTTCGCTCATGCCTGCCGGTTCGGGATCGTGCTGCGTTGAGACCACCACGGCGTCAACGCGGAGCACGTTATCGTTTCCGTCGTATTCGAGCGTCACCTGGCTCTTGGCGTCGGGGCGGAGGTAGGTCATGATCTTGCCCTCCTTGCGGATTTCGGCAAGCAACCTGACCAGCTCCTGTGCGTACTGGATGGCGGCAGGCATCAGCTCGGGGGTGTCGTTGCAGGCGTAACCGAACATCATGCCCTGGTCGCCAGCGCCAACGCGGTCGAACTCGTCGGCAATCTCTTCCTTGCGGTCAACGCCACGGTTGATGTCGGGCGACTGCGCGTGCAGGGCCGAGAGGATACCGCAGGAGTTTGCGTCAAACATGTATTCACCCTTGGTATAACCGATCTCGGTGATGGTTTTGCGGGCGATGGTCTGGACATCGACGATGCCTTTGGTGGTGACTTCGCCGCCGACGATCACCTGACCGGTGGTAACGAACGTTTCGCAGGCGACGCGGGAGTTGGGGTCCTGTTTGATGAACTCATCCAGCACGGCGTCGGAAATCTGATCGGCTACCTTGTCCGGATGGCCTTCTGAAACTGATTCCGAGGTAAAGTAATACCTTGAATGTGACATAGTTTCCCTTTCGGTTTTTTGTTAATCGAACGACAAGAACGGCAGGCGTCCGGCGGGTTGCCGATGCGGTGTTCTCGTGAAGATGAATGTCGTGGAGGGACAGACGGGACACGGGAAGCCTTTCGGCAAGCTCCGGGGACAAGTCCCGCGAGAGAGCTTTTGGCACCGTGTCCATAGGTAATGGGGATGCCTGAAAATCAACGACAAATGTACGAATTCGAAATTTGCCATGCAAGTTCAATGTGGAGGGCTAGGTGAATTCTTCTGTGTCAGGAACCGGTGGACGATGTGGATAAAAGAGAGGTAAATAGTTAGCATGAAGTTCACAATACTGAGTGGTAATGGATGGCGGCAATGGTTTATTTTCTCGGGTGATCAGGGCGTTTTGCGGAAAAACCTTACCAGACAATAATCTGTGATGAACATTGGTGGCTTGTTCAGGAAAACCGGCGTGGTTTTTGCGCTGTTCGTGTTGCTCCAGCTCCCGGCAGCGGCATGGGCCAAAGCGTGGAAGTTCGGGGTGATGGGGGATACGCAGTGGACAACGGCCGATCCTTCGGGGCAAAATCCGCACACCGTGCCGGTTTCGATCATCCGGCAGGTGAACCGGCAGTTCATCGATGCTGGCGTGAAGTTCGTCATTCAGGTCGGCGACCTGAGCGACGACGGCAAGGAGATTTCCGAAGAAGAACGGGTGGCTGCCGCTCAACCGCTGATCGACGCAGGCATCGGCTTTTTTGCTTTCCGGGGCAATCACGAGGCCAAAAGCGCGGAGAACGGTTACGGTGCGCCTGGTTTCCGGAAGCGCTATCCTCAGACTCGCGGCGGCGTTTTCCGGAAAGGAAACGGCGATTCCTTTACCGTAGGCTCCAATTTCAGCAGCCCGGTCAGAGTCAGCCGCGATCTCGACGGGCTGAGCTACTCGTTCGATTGCGGCGAGGGCGAGGAGAGGGCGCGTTTCGTGATTATCGACAACTGGCCGCTGCCGGGCCGTCTCGTCACCAATTCGACGCACTACCCATCCGGCTACACCATTGCCGACCAGCAGCCCTGGATCAGCGCTCTGCTCGACAAGCGCAACAGGAAAACGCCCCACGCCTTTGTCTTGTCGCATCAGCCGCTGATCGGCGAGGGACATCAGGACACGCTTTTCAGCGGCTTCGCCAATGAGCATCCGGAATGGCAGAACCGGTTTTTCGAGAGCCTGCAAAGCAACGGCGTGCGCCTGTTCATCTGCGGCCACGATCACATACACCAGCGCTCGGTCATTACGAGTCCCGACGGCAAATCGAAGGCCGAACAGCTCATCGCGCAATCGAACAGCAGCAAGTTCTACACGCCGAAATCCCTCGACGACACCAACTGGTTCGGGCAGAAAAGCCGCGAAATTTCGATCTCACAGGAGCATCAGACGGTCGGCTATTACATATTTACCATCAATGGCCCGAGCGTGACGGTCGATTACTGGGCCGACGACCAAGGTCGCTGGCAATCCGACGCCAACTATCCGCAAGGCGCTGGCCGTCCGGACACCGGCGTGACGCCGCAGTTCCGTTTTGTCAAAAAGGAGAGCTGGAGCTACAGCCTGAACGGCAGGCAATTCCTTGTTCCGCAGGGGGTGGGCTATTCGGTGGTGCGGGATCGGTTCAACGGCTGCGAAGCGCGGATTCTCGATGGTGTCAACACAAGCGCGTCGAGAGATGCCAGCCTCGACACCGGCGGCAAGGGGCGAGCGCTTACCAAGACGGTCAACACCGGCTGGATTGCTGCCAAACCGTCCAGGCATAGCGGTAACAATCCGGCAAGCGCTGTTTTTCAACTCAGCGGACTTGGCGAGTCGGGCAGTGATCACACCGATAAGTATGTACTGTCGATGAGCTATGACCCGGCAACGGTTCGTCAAAAAAGCATTGCCAGCGGCGGGTTCGGTCTCGTGACGCAAGACGCCGCCGGGCGGTGGCTCAACGCAGTCGAGGCCAATATCGGTGGTTCCGCAACTTTCATCGACGGGTCGTGGAAGCGGGGTTACGCGCTCGGTTCGTACGGTGTCGACCGCAAGCATCACCGCGCTTGGGCGGTACTGAACCATGAGGGCGCTTTTGCCGTTGCGAATTTTTCTGCACATTGAGGCTCAAGCCCTCGCCGTCAATTCAAGAATGGATAACTGAAATGGAGGTCTGATAACCGGAAATGTCCTGCAACCGGAGACAACCATGCTTCTGCAAAAATCCAAAGTTCTGGTACTCAACGCGAGTTACGAACCGCTGAGCATCTGCGATGCCCGCAATGCCGTGTTGCTGCTCTTTTGCGGCAAGGCGATGATGGTCGCCAGCCATCCGGAGCACCGTATCCGCACGGTAACGGAGAACTTTCCGCTGCCGAGCATCGTCAGGCTGATGGTTTACGTGCGAATCGATTACCGGGGCGCGGTGCTGAACCGTAAAAACCTCTTCAGGCGGGATGGGTTCAGGTGCCAGTATTGCGGCTGCAAGGATGACTCGCTGACGGTCGATCACGTCATGCCGAAATCACGCGGCGGCGAGGACACCTGGGAGAACCTCATCACCGCCTGCAAGCCCTGCAATACGAAAAAGGGAAACCGCACGCCATCAGAAGCGGGTATGGCCATGCTGAACAAGCCGGTCAGGCCGAGCCATATCACGCTCATGCGTCAGCACTACCTGTCAATCTCCGATGAGTGGAAGCCCTACCTTTTCATGAGCTGAGCGGCGCGAGTACCTTCCGGCAGCCATCCATGCCCTCATCCCATTCTGATTTCCGAATAATCGCCGATGTTCAGCTCGTGGCCCATCGCCGATACGATGGCATTGTTGCCGACGATCGAACGGTCAAGCATGATGTCGCTGACCTGCGATTTGCGTCCGATGATGGAGTTCATGATAATGGAGTCCCTGACGATCGCGTGTTCGGCGATTGTGGCGTTTGGACCGATGATGGAGTTCGTGACGGTGGCGCTGTCGGCAATGAATACCGGCGGGTTGATGATGCAGCCGGGGAGTGATTTTTGCCGGGTATCCCTCTGCAAGAGAACTTCGTTCGTTGAGAGAAGCGTTTCAGGTTTGCCGCAATCGTACCATCCCTGCACCGGGAAGGTTGAAAATGGTTCGCCGAGATCGATCATGTGCTGCAGGGCGTCGGTAAGCTGGAATTCGCCTTTGGTCCGGATGTCGTTGGCGATGATGTAATCAATGCTGTTGAAAAGCGTGCCTGCCCTGTGCAGAAAATAGAGCCCGACGATTGCCAGATTGCTCACCGGTTGCTCCGGCTTTTCCACGAGCCGCACGATCCTGTTGCCCTCGGTGACCACCACCCCGAAGCGTCTCGGATCTTCAACCTCTTTGACCCCGAGCGTCGAAACACTGCTGCCGAGTACCAGCTTCAGGTCGACATCAAAAATGGTGTCTCCGAGGATGATGAAGAGTGGCTCTTCATCGAGCACATGCGGTCTGCACATATGGACCGCATGGGCGAGACCGAGCTGGTCGGCCTGGGTGACAAAGGTCAGTTTGATAGAATAGTGTGAGGTGAGGTACTCCTCGATTTTGCCCCCGAGATAACCAACGATGATCACGGCCTCATCAATGCCCGATTCGATGAGTTTGTCCATGATATGACCGATGATCGGCTTGCCGGCTACATTGAGCAGTACTTTCGGTTGGGAAAAGGTATGCGGACGAAGACGGCTTCCGACACCGGCAACGGGAATGATGGCTTTCATGTCAGGGGTCGCTTTTGATTGACTGAAAATATGTGTATCAATTTACTTCAATTGCAGGAGATTATCATTATTCGGAAGTCGGTGAAAAAAACATCGTTCAGGTAATCGGAGAAATTGCGTTCTTGCAGGTGGTGCTGTGTTTGCGGGCTTTTGTGCGCTTAAAGATCATTGTGACATCATGGTGAAACAGTCATGGAAAAAAGCTGAAATCTTGTATCTTTTGCACGGTTCTTTCCTATAACAATCGTTATAGGAGGAGTTGTTCATGTAAACGTTTTACTTCTTTCAGGCAATCATGGCCAATGGAACGGTTAAAATATCGGAACAGTCAGGCGTGCTGCCAATTGCCGGTGACAAGATTGTGCTGATTACGGCCCGCGGTTCCGGGCGCTGGATCATCCCCAAAGGGTATATCGAGAAAGGCATGTCGCCCGCCGAATCTGCTGCGAAGGAGGCATGGGAGGAGGCTGGTATTATCGGAAGCGTCCGGCATGAAGAGATCGGCACCTACTCATACCGCCGTCCGTCGGGCATCTTTTCGGTCAGGATTTATCCTCTCGAAGTTGAGTCCCTGCTTGAGCAGTGGGATGAGATGCATGTCCGTCAGCGTCGGCTGGTCACGCCATCGGAAGCCATAGAGATGATTTGTCTCAAGGAGCTGAGGAGTCTCGTAACTGATTATCTGATAAACCGTTTCGATTTTTGATCCACTGATCATTGCGCTGTTTGCTCTCGGTTTTTTGTGAAGGGTTTCTGAAAATTTTGTTTGGTGATTTCGGCTCAAGTCGTATATTATGAGCCTTCCGTTAAGACGGGGCATGGCGCAGCTGGTAGCGTGCCTGCTTTGGGAGCAGGAGGTCCCGAGTTCGAGTCTCGGTGCCCCGACCATGGAGAGCTGCGACAGGATTATGTGCCCGTAGCTCAATGGATAGAGCATCAGCCTTCTAAGCTGAGGGTTACAGGTTCGAGTCCTGTCGGGCATACAGGAAGAGGATTTTTCGCTTTTCATGGTGATTGTAGCTCAGGTGGTTAGAGCGCCAGGTTGTGGCCCTGGAGGTCGGGGGTTCGAGTCCCCTCATTCACCCCGGTTCTGTAATGGGCTTCCGCAATTTAACGGGAAGCGTTTTTGGAATTGAACGGCCCCATCGACTAGTGGTTAGGTCATCACCCTTTCAAGGTGGTAGCACGGGTTCGAATCCCGTTGGGGTCACACCATAGCTCCGATAAACTTCGCGGTTTTGACGTGAGTTGAGTATATACGCTGGTTATCAAGCTCTGTGCTGTTGCAGGTTCAGAGCTTTTTTTGTTAGGTTGCGGCATCTCTGAACATTGCCGGTCATTCGATTGCGCGGCCTCGGCTGGCATGCTGGCGCATCGGCTCTGCATCGTTCCTGACGATTTTCCGAGATGCTTTTCATGAATGCATTGCACTAATACCCGCCCATGAAAATCTCCGTCAACTGGCTCAAGGAGTTTGTTCCCTCTCTTTCATTTGATCGTTCTGGACTCGTCGATTACCTGACCTTTCTTGGTCTCGAAGTCGAAGATGTTTTTGAACAAAAGTTGCCCGACCAGAAGGTGATTGTCGGTAAAATTGCCGAGGTCAGACCCCATCCGAATGCTGACCGGCTTCGGATCTGCATGGTCGATACGGGTGAAGGCGAGCTGCGGCAGATTGTCTGTGGCGCGCCGAACGTCGAGGCTGGCATGACGGTGCCGGTGGCTACCATCGGCGCTGTGCTGACGGCTGTTTCCGGTGAAACCTTCACCATCAAGCCTGCGAAAATTCGCGGAGAGCAATCGTCCGGGATGATCTGTGCCGCTGACGAACTCGGATTATCGGACGATCATGATGGTGTGATGGTGCTCGACGAGGCGTGCGAGATTGGCCAGCCGCTTGCCCGTTACCTCGAAACCGACACGGTGCTTGACATCGCTGTGACGCCGAACCGTCCCGATGCGCTTTCGCATCTTGGCGTCGCCCGCGAGCTGGCCGACTGTCACGAGATTGTCTATCCGCAGGCACCGGTGATCGAGTTCACTCGTGGCGGCGGTCTTATCGAGGTACAGGACGAGGAGTCGTGTCCTTACTACACGGCCACGGTCATCAAGGGCGTGACGGTCGGCCCGTCGCCGCGATGGCTTGCCCGCCGACTCGAACAGATCGGCCTGCGCCCGAAGAACAACATCGTCGATATCACCAACTACATTCTCCATTCGTTTGGCCAGCCGCTGCACGCTTTCGACTATCACCAGCTTGCCGGTAGCCGCATTGTCGTGCGCAGCGACGCCGGGAGCAGCTTCATGGCGCTCAATAATGTGGAGTACCAGCTCCAGCCAGGTATGACGGCTATTTGTGACGCGCGTGAGCCGGTGGCTATTGGTGGCGTGATGGGCGGCCTCCATTCGGCGGTTACCGATAAAACCACCGACATTCTGCTCGAAGCTGCCTATTTCAACCCGGCATCGATCAGGAAAACCGCCAAGCAGCTTCAGCTCTCTTCTGATTCCTCTTATCGTTTTGAGCGCGGTGTCGATCCGTGCAACGTGAAGCGGGCCGCCGAATACGCCATCGCCATGATTCTTGAAATCGCTGGCGGCAAAGTCGATTCCGCCGAGGCGTGGGGCGGCATGCCTGCCGCACAGAAAATCGTGTCACTCAGGCCCAAACGTGTTAATGCTGTGCTCGGCAGTTCGATCACCGCCTCCCGGATGGTTCGATTGCTGGAGAAAATCTGTATCAAGGCGGTCTCGCAAGGGGCTGTGTCGGACGATGTTGATTCTATCGCGTTTTCTGTGCCCTCCTTCCGGGTCGATATCGAACAGGAGATCGACCTGATCGAAGAGGTCGCACGCCTGTACGGGTACAACAATCTGGAACCGGCATCTGCAATGGTTTCCAGCTATCCGGTCAGCCGCAAGGTGCCTGAATATTTTCCCGATTATCTGCGCAGCATCATGATCGGCCTGAATTTCAGGGAGGCGCTCACCAACCCTCTGATCAGGAAAGCCGAAGCTGACTGCTTCAGCTCGATGCTGGTCAGCGCCCTCAATCCGATCAGTGAAGAGCTCGAAGTGCTTCGCCCGAACCTTGCTCCCTCTTTGCTCAAAGTCGTCGGGTACAATATGCGGCACGGCAATCGCGAACTTCGCCTCTTCGAGGTTGCACACGGATTTGAGAAGCAGCCGGAGGCCGGGCGCGGCAACGAGGGGCCACTTTCGGCATTTCTTGAAAAGGAGTTGCTTTCGATGGTGATAACCGGTCGACGTGAACCCAGAAGCTGGAACTGCCAGGACGAGAACGTCGATTTTTACGATCTCAGGGGCGTAGTGGAGATGTTGCTTGAAAAGCTGAATTTACTTGAAAAATCAGCTTTCAATATTTATAATGCTCAAACTATTGGTATTGAAATCACCTCGACGGAAAACGGGAAAACGTCCGTTCTGAAGGCGGGGACGGTTCAGCAGGTCGGCAGGGAAGTGCTCGATGCTTTTGGTCTTGATCAGGATGTGTATCTGGCTGAGCTGGATGTTACGCTGCTGGAGCGATGTTTTGAGTCAGGCGTGATCTATGAGCCCCCGTCGAAGTTCCCCGTGGTTGAAAGAGATCTTTCATTCGTGCTTCCCCGTCATATTCCGGCGCAGCGCCTGATCGATCTTGCAAAGGCGAGCGATCCGCTGGTCAGGTCGGTTCGGATTTTCGATGTGTTCGACCGAGGAACAGCCCAGGGAGAACCCTCAACGCGAAGCGTGGCACTTTCGCTTGAGCTTGCCGACAGGTCGGGAACCATGAACGAAGAGGCGATCAGCGCCGTCATCTCGAAGGTGAGTGACAATGCCAGAAGTGAACTTGGTGCGGTAATTCGGCAAGTTTGATCCAGTCCGGTTTTATGGATGCAGCAAACGAGCATAATGATCATCAGTTGCTTGCGGGCCTCGAAGAGAATGTGGGGCGGCTTGTGGAGCAGTTGTCCGAGTGCCGGAAAGAAAATGAGTTGTTGAAATCTGAGGTTTTGAGCCTCCAGAACATATTGCGGTCATTCAAGCTGCCTGGCACCGAAGGGTCAGAGGTGCAGGTGCCGGGGACTTCAGGCGAGGGATTTTCCTACGCAGACAAGCTTCAGATCAAACAGAAGCTGGTAATGATCCTGCAAAAGATCGAGAGGGAACTGAGAGGAGAGAAAGCCGGATTTTAATGTCCATGGAAAAGATCAGCGTCAATGTGTATGGCGACAGCTACCCTTTGCGGGTAGAGAACAGCGAACTGACCGGAAAGGCGGCAAAAGATGTCGATGGCGTCATGAGGCGCTTCGCCGCCAAAGCTCCGGATCTGGAAGCGAAAAAGCTGGCCGTGTTGGCCGCGATCCAGTTTGCTGAAAAAAAGAACGAACTGGAGGAGGAGCTGTCGCAGCTCAGGCAGAAAATGGCTCATATCAATGAATTTATCGAGCAGAATTTGCACTAAAGCGTTACATTGAAAGCAAGCGAAATATCCGCACCACAGCAAGAGGTGTTTTGTAAGTAAAAGAACTAACAGGATAGAACAGGGAGTCAAACTCTTCATTTTGATTGCAGGCCTTGCTGCCTGGCGGTGACGAGCCGCTGGCATCGGCGCTTTCCAAAGCGTCGCATTGGAAGCAAAAAACCTGAAGGAGGCGCCCACCGTGGTTAAACGGGTTCTTGAATCTTACACATCTCTTGAGGGTGCGGGTTTTTTTTGTTCAATTTTGAAAGGCCGGTCTCGTTTTGGCCGGTTGAAAAAGGAGGATAGTTAATGGGAACCGTCATAAATCTGTTTCTCATTATTGCGGCATCCGTAGTCTTTTTTGCGGTCGGTTTTTACATCGGTCGATTCTTTCTGGAGCGTATCGGCACCACCAAGGTACTCGAAGCTGAAGAACGTGCCGTGCAGGTCGTCCAGGAGGCCCAGAAAGAGGCCAATGACTACAAGGAACTCAAGGTCAACGAGGTGAACCAGGAGTGGAAGAAGCGCAAGCGTGAGTTTGACAGCGAAGTAACCATCAAAAACAACAAGTTTGCCCAGCTGCAGAAGCAGATTCGCCAGAAAGAGGTGACTCTGGGTAACCAGATGCGGGACGTCAAGGAGACTGAAAAGAAGCTTCAGGAGCAGAGAGAGGAGCTGAAGCATCAGACTCAGAACGTGCAGAATCGATCCGCGGAGCTTGAAAAGACCATTTTAGAGCAGAACCAGCGGCTGGAGAGCATCTCGAACCTGACCGCCGAAGAGGCTCGTCAGATGCTCATCGACAACATGATCGCCAAGGCCAGGGAAGAGGCGACCGAAACCGTTCACCAGATTCACGAAGAGGCCACGCAGAAGGCCGACCGGATCGCCGAAAAGATCATGCTGACCGCTATCCAGCGTATCTCTTTCGAGCAGGCTACCGAGAGTGCCCTGTCGGTGGTACATATCCAGAGCGACGAGTTGAAGGGGCGTATCATCGGACGCGAGGGACGCAACATCAAGGCGTTCGAGAATGCAACCGGCGTGGATATCATCGTCGATGACACTCCCGAGGTGGTCATCCTCTCCTGCTTCGATCCGCTTCGCCGCGAGATGGCCAAGCTGACCTTGCAGAAGCTGCTTGTTGACGGCATTATCCATCCGGTGGCCATCGAAAAGGCCTACCAGGACGCGAAGAAAGAGATCGAGGATGTCATCATGTCTTCCGGCGAAGAGGCGATTTCGTCGCTTCAGATTCCCGACATGCCAGCCGAGATCGTTGGCATGATCGGCAAGATGCGTTTCCATACGGTTTACGGTCAAAACCTCTTGCAGCACAGTCGCGAAGTGGCCATGCTGGCGGGTTTGATGGCCGCCGAACTGAAGCTCGACGCCAAGCAGGCCAAGCGCGCCGGCCTCTTGCACGACATCGGTCTGGTGCTGCCTGAGACCGAAATGCCGCATGCGCTGGCGGGCATGGAGTTTCTCAAGAAATTCAACATGTCGCCGGTGGTGCTCAACGCTATTGGCGCTCATCACGGAGAGGTCGAGAAGGCGTCGCCCATTGCCGATCTGGTCGATGCGGCTAACGTTGTGTCACTGTCGAGGCCCGGCGCGCGCGGCGCGGTTACGGCCGAGGGCAACGTCAAGCGCCTCGAAAGCCTCGAAGAGATCGCCAAGACCTTCCCCGGCGTGCTCAAGACCTACGCCCTGCAGGCGGGCCGCGAGATCAGGGTGATCGTCGAAGGTGACAATGTCAGCGACTCCCAGGCTGACGTGCTTGCCCACGACATTGCCAGCAAGATCGAGTCGGAGGCGCAATACCCCGGCCAGATCAAGGTGACCATTCTGCGCGAAAAACGCTCGGTCGCCTTCGCGAAGTAAAAAATCTGACTGATCGAATAAAAAAAGGCTGCCCGGGATTTTCCCGAGGCAGCCTTTTTTTATTTGTGTTGTACTTCTTATCTCAGATTACCCCTTTGGTCGATTTGATTTCTGCGCCTTCGACCTTCACCGCCTGCTTCATCGCGTAGGCCAGCGACTTGAAGAGCGCCTCGATCATATGGTGCGTATTCCGGCCCTCCAGCACTGCGAGGTGCAGGTTTGCGTTCATCGTCCGCGAGAGCGACACAAAGAAGTGCTCCACCATCTCGGTTGAAAGCCCCTGGATCACCGGGCGCTGAAATTCTGCCCTGAAGACGCAATAGCTACGGCCACCGAGGTCGATCGAGCACTGTGCCAGCGCTTCGTCCATCGGGATGATCGCCCAGCCGTAGCGTCCGATACCTTTTTTGTCGCCAAGCGCGTCCACGATGGCTTTGCCGAGCACCAGCGCTACATCTTCGACGGTATGGTGGTCGTCAACTTCCAGATCGCCGCTGCACCGTAACTGCACGTCGATGCCGGAGTGGCGGCTGAAGCTGGTGAGCATGTGATCGAGAAAAACCACGCCGGTCTCTATGGACGATGCTCCCGAGCCGTCGAGATTGATGGTGGCGGAGATGTCCGTTTCAGCAGTTTTGCGGCTGTTTGAGGCGATGCGCTGGTTCATGGGTGTCGATTCTGACATGAATGATGCTATCTGAAAAATTTGTTGATGAGGCCAATGACGAGGCTCAGGATGATCGACAGGACGATGGAGCTGCCGAGCGGAAAATAGAGCCGGAAATTCTCTTTTTCGATATGAATGTCGAACGGCAGGTGGCCAAACCATCCCAACCATCCATTTCCTCCCGATTTCTGAACAAGCATGACAAGCAAGCCGAGTGCAGCGATCGATGCACCAAGCAAAATGAGCATTTTGCCAATTCCTGAAAACGGGTCTTGCATATTGTGAAAAAGTTGCTAAATTAAGCCCACATTGTTGAAAGATACGATAGTTAGCGGAAATTTCATCAGATAGCTGGACATGCTCAACGGTTTCGTCGTCATTTTTGCCTTGCTTGCAGCACTTCTGCTGATCGTGTCAGTGCTGTTGCAAAGCCCCAAAGCTGGCAGCGGTCTGACTGGTGGTATTTCGAGCCTCGGCACCGTGCAGACCCTCGGCGTCAGGCGTACCGGTGATTTTCTGAGCAAGACTTCGGCGATTCTGGCTGGTCTGGTTATGGTTCTTTGCTTCATTGCCCAGTTCACGCTTCCTGCCCGTCATCAGGAGGGCACAGGCAGCAGCATCCTGCAGAAGAGCGCTCCAGCATCGCTTCCGGTTAACAATCTTCCGCAGTCGCTTCCGACTGGCAATATTCAGCCTGCGGCAGCTCCAGCAGAACAACCGGCAGCACCGGCAAAATAAGATTTGCACTCGTAGCTCAGTTGGTAGAGCAACTGACTCTTAATCAGTGGGTCCAAGGTTCGAGTCCTTGCGAGTGCACCAGAGAGAGAAAGCCTTACAGAACGTTACTGTAAGGCTTTTTTGTTTTATGTATGTTTCGGTGAATGCATAGGCAGATTCTGGATGGATACGTTCAGAGCGCTCTCTTGCGCCTTCGGGAGAACGACATTCTTTTGGCTCGGAAATATGTCGTACGAAAAGCACTGACTCGTATTACGGTTGTTCCACTGCGAATGACAATGGTTGATGGTGTTCAGATAATTCGCTTACCACTCTGCCGAGTGCAGCCCGACGATCTCCTTGTACGCAATTGCGGTGGCGCAGGCTGTTACCGGAGCCGAAACCAGCAGGCCGACGCCGAGGGCGAGCGCGCCCAGCACATTGACAAGGAACAGCACAACCGCGAAGACGAAAAAGGCGAACCAGTTTTTCGTGATGATCTTGCGGCTCGTCTCCATTGCCTGCCAGAACTCCATGCCGTGGTCGATGACGAGGAATGTGGCCAGCATGTAGCCGATGGCGAGATAAATACCTGGCAGAATAAGCAGTACCAGCCCGACGGCTACGAGGATGCCGCTTGCCAGCCCGGCGAGGAAGAGCGGCAGGAAATAGTTGAAGCCCTTGAAAAAGTCGCTGAACTGAAGCTCCTGGCCGGTCATGATTCTGAACGCCGCGATGGCGTATCCGGCGTAGAGAGGCGCTGCTACGGTTGAAAAGAGCAGCGAGCCGAAACCGCCCATTTTCGAACTCACGAGGGAGGCCGCAAAGCAGATAAGGGTGAAGCCGATGAATTCGCCGATGTTCCCCTTGAACATTTCCCAACCTTTCTGCACATAGTCTGATGCGTTGACTTCGTAGCCTTCCGCGATGAGCTTGTCAAAAAGCGCGGGGTCGATCTTCTCTCCAAAATCAAATGGCGCCATGTTCCCTCCTTGTTTATCTATTGTTCAATTTTGTCAACGATCGTAATCAGAAAGAAAACACATATCCTCAGTTCTGATGATACCAGCCGGTATCATGGAAACGATCTCGTGCTGACGGCATGAAGATACGTGCTCTTTTATGCGTAATTTACTCAAGGTTCTTCAGTGCGCAAAGCTTTGTGTTGCCGGATGCCTTCTGGTTCGCCCGGTGGCGGCTATTGCAGAAAAATCGTACTGCTGTATATTGTGAGCGGCTCGCCTTGCGGAAAAGAGGTTTTGGCGAGTAACGGTTTAACAAGCATTTAATGAAAATTTTCGATCGATACATTCTGAAGGAGCATCTAGGCACCTTCTTTTTCGCGTTTGTAACGATCATGTTTGTGTTCATTCTCTCCTTTCTTACTCAGTTTCTTGAACGCCTGATAGGCAAGGGGCTCGATTTCAGAATCATACTCGAAGTGGTGGCGTTGCAGTCGGCCTGGATGGTTGGGCTGGCGGTGCCGATGGCGGTGCTGGTTTCGACAGTCATGGCCTTCAGTTCTCTGACCAACAGCTCGGAGTTGACGGTGATGCGCTCAGGCGGCATTTCGATCTATAGGCTTGTTGCGCCGGTGCTGCTCGCCGCGCTTGCCTTGTCGCTTATGATGGAGCGCTTCAACAATGTTCTGATGCCTGAGGCCAATTACAAGGCCAATGCCCTGTTTGCCGATATAACCCGCATGAAACCTGGTCTCGGCATTGACAAGAACGCCTTTTCCGATGTGATTCAGGGCTACTCCATTATGGTGCGGGATATTGACAACGAAACCGGAGAACTTCGTGACATCGTGCTCTACGATCGCGGACGGCCAGATGTTCGCACCGTGATCATGGCGGCAAGGGGGCGTATCCAGTTTTCGCAGGATTACAGTCATCTCGTGCTGACCCTCGAAGATGGTCAGATTCACGAGCTCTCTCTGCCGGCGATGGATAGGTATCGCAAGATGGTTTTCGCTAGGAACCGTTATGTTTTCGATGCGACCGGATATGGCTTCGAACGCACCGATGATGGGAACCGGCGTCGGGGTGGCAAGGAGCTGTCGGCGGCCGACCTCTTGTCTATAGCCAGGGAGTTTCGTCTGAAAGGCCGGGTTGCAGAGAGCTCTATCGACAAGGGGATAGAGCAGTTGAAAAAAGAGGTGGCGGCTATTCGTAACCGAAGTGATGCTGACTCCTTGTTATCGCCATCAACGTTGCCGCCAGCTGTGACTGGCCGTGCCATCGAGTCGGTCGATACGTTGATCGGAAACGTGTCGTTACGCATCGAGCAGATGCAGCAAAACCGGAAAGCGTTCAGCGACTACATGGTAGAGTATCACAAGAAATATTCGCTGGCTTTTGCCTGCCTGGTGTTTGCCGTAGTTGGCGCACCGCTTGGCGTTATGGCGCGGCGCGGCGGATTCGGTGCGGGCGCGGCGCTGTCGCTTTTCTTTTTCGTGCTCTACTGGGTACTGTTGATCGGCGGTGAGAAGATCGCCGAACGAGGCCTGCTGTTACCGGCTATCTCGGTCTGGCTGCCCAATGTCGTACTGGCCGTTACTGGTCTGTTCATGATATACCGCCTGAGCAGCTCGGCCAGCGGATCCGGCCGGTAAATTGAGCCATGCACCGTTCGGCTTGCCTGCTTGACGTGGAGTTCAGTCCATAATTGCGAGGTGAAAAGATTCAGGTCGTTGCCAGACTCCGTGACCGGTAGTTGCCAAAATTTTTTCTTTGTTTTTTAACTCTGATTCTTGTGACAAAAAAGAATAAAAATATATTGTCATATGATTAAAATTAAGAAGCATGTGATTTAAGTATTAGGTTTCAGATTAATGCCCGACATCCCAGACCCTGTCAAATCTCCATCCGTCCTCTTTGTTTCTCCATCTCTCGCTGTTCCCTCATCTCTCATAGTTTGTCAGTTACCCCTTGTTTTTCATCCATCATTAGGATCAATTCCATGAATAATCTCGAATTGTCACTGATTGTTGGCGTCGGGGCCCTGTTCGCAGGAATGCTCGGCTCGCTGACAGGACTCGGCGGCGGAGTAGTCATCGTGCCGTTGCTCACACTCGGACTCGGCATCGATCTGCGCTATGCCGTCGGAACTTCGCTGGTCGCTGTCATCGCGACTTCATCTGGCGCTGCTGCAGCCTACGTCAAGGAGGGTTTTTCGAATATTCGCATCGGCTTGTTCCTCGAAGTGGCCACCACCGTCGGCGCCCTTGTCGGCGCATTTCTTGCCGGTATGCTTGCGACCAATATCATCGCTATCATTTTCGGTCTCGTGCTGCTCTATTCGGCATACCTGTCAACCAAGGCCAAAGAGGATCACTCCGATGATGTCAACCCCGATCCGCTGGCGACAAAGTTCAAACTGAACAGCAGCTATCCCACCGAAGAAGGCGTCAAGCACTACAGCGTACACAACGTCGGTGCAGGCTTCGGCCTGATGTGGCTTGCGGGAATTCTTTCCGGCCTGCTCGGTATCGGCTCGGGCGCGGTCAAGGTGCTCGCGATGGATCACGCCATGCGTCTGCCGTTCAAGGTTTCGACCACAACCAGCAACTTCATGATCGGCGTGACCGCTGCCGCCAGCGCCGGCGTCTATTTTCAGCGCGGCTATATCAATGCGGGGCTGACTTTTCCAGTCATGCTCGGTATTCTTGCCGGTTCGTTTATCGGTGCAAAACTCTTGATGGTCGCCAAAACGAAGTGGCTGCGGCTGATTTTCGGTGTGGTGATTTTTGCGCTCGGTCTCGAGATGATTTTCAACGGTATAACCGGGAGGATCTAACGATGAACGTACACCCCAAACCTGAAATGAACGACCTGCGCATGAAGGGCGTTATAGGCAATCTTCTGCGTGTTGGCGTGCTGCTTGCCGCATCGATTGTCCTCGTTGGAGGCATCCTTTTCCTGATCCACCACGGCGGTGAACTTCCTGAATATCATATTTTTCACGGCTCATCATCGCCATTACGCACTATTCCGGGAGTCATTCATGGCCTGATGACATTCCAGAAGCGAGCCATCATCCAGCTTGGCCTGCTCCTGCTTATTCTGACGCCGGTCGCCAACGTGCTGTTTACTGTTTTCGCTTTCTGGGTGGAAAAGGACAAGCTCTATGTGGGCGTCTCCTCGCTCGTTTTTCTTTTTCTTCTCTTCAGTCTTTTCGGCGGCAAGTTTTAAATTCGCTGCACGCTTGTTTCAGGGCCGCTTCATCGCGGCCCGTTTCATTTTCATCAGGCAGAAATCGCTTTTTTCCTGCCATTTTCATCGATGCTGACAAAGGTTATCCGGGTGGTGAACACCAGCTCTCTGCTACCGGTGGTGATCTCCTCTCTGGTCACATCCACGGTATATTCCACCGAGGTGGTGCCGACATGGTTTTTCTTCGACTCGAAGCAGAGAATGGTACCCTGCCGGATGCTTTTTTTGAACTTGATGTTGTCCATGCCGACCGTGACGAAGTTACAGCCGGGATAGTCGAGCGTCACGGCGATGTAGCTGACCTCGTCGATCCATTTGAGCAGATTGCCGCCGAACAGGAAACCGTAATGGTTGAGGTGTTCCGGCATCACGAGCTTGTATGTTTCCATGATTGTTGGTTTTGTAAAGTTTTTAGAAAATAGGGGTTATAAGTTCTGTAGGTTAAATGAACGATTTCCTCGACTTGTTCAACTACATAATTCATCATTCTCTTAACGGCTTGACCATGAGCACCTGCTCCCGCTCGATGATGACGTTGCCGGGGGTTTTGCGGTCTTTTTTGAGGTATTTCTTCTGGGTGCAGATGACCGGTACCAGTTCGGAGTGCTTTGCCGATGAATGCCACGCGGCGATTTCGGCGGCGCGTTGAATTTCTGATGTGTGGTGCATGGCCGCGCCTTTGAGCACGCAGTGCGAGCCTGACGCGCCTCTGGCGTGAAGCCAGAGGTCGTCGGGTTTGGCGAAGCCGAAGGTGAGTTTCTCGTTGTTCGCGGAATTTCTGCCGATGTAGAGGGTGATTCTGTCGCTGATCGGCATCGTCCTGAACGGTGGCGTTTTCTCCTTTTTGTTCTTGCCGTTGCCTGATGCTCGTCCGCCGGAGGACGAGCCGGTTTCTAGTGCCTGCTGCAAGCGATCAGTGGACTCGGCTTCGTCGAGTGTGGCGAGTTTCTGGCGGAGATGGTCGAGTTCCGCGCGGAGTTCGGCGCGGCGGAGCTTTAGCGCCGCGGCTTTTTTGCAGTTTTTCGTCGCCTGCGTGAAGTACCACGCGGCGTTTTCCTGGAGGTTGAGACCGCGTTTGAGGGGAATCGTCACGTCGGGTGAGCCGGGTTCGAAAAGGTTCGGCACCGTCACCGCGGCGTCCAATGGCTCGATTGCGCCGATGGCCCCAGTGAGCAGGTGGCCGTATCGTTCGTTGCGCTGCGAAATCTCCTCCGGATCGTGTCCGGCACTCGCTGCGAGTTCCTTCTCAAGCTTGCCGATCTTCGCCGCCAGCTCTCGCCGCATCGCCACGGCGCGTTCCCGCAAGTGGAGGTGGCGGTACATCTTGCGGCTGTAGTGGTTTAGCGCGTCGATGACGCTCTCGAGGGTGACCGCCTCATCCTCCGGCGCGGGCGGAAAGAGCGAAAATGCGGGCGGCTCGCCGGGATTTTCGATAACGCACGGGGTGGGCGAGGCGAGATCGTAGAAGATGGCGACGAATGCCTCGTGGAGCTGTTCGGGCGCTTCGCCCTCGGCAGTCGCCAGGAGCCGCCGGACAAGCTTGCGGTCGAATCCAGGTAGCATCGCGAGCAGCCGCCGGTCGAGTGGCACCGTGCTGTCGCCCTCTTCAAGCTTCCGCCGGAACAGTGCCGGGTCGGAGGCGAGCTGCTCCAGCGCCCGGAAATACGGCGTGCCGGCAGTCGTCTCCCCGAACGGCGTATTTTCGAGCTTGCGCGCATCCTTGAAGGCATCGACGATTACGCCGTCGCGCACGAGCAGCATGTTGGTTTCGGCGCTGAACATCCGCAGCACGAGCGTGTGTCCGTCGTCGAGCAGGAAGCTGATCTGCCGGTCGGCGGGCGAGATCGCCACGCCCGTGACCTGCCGTTCATAGACCTTGGTCATGATGCCCGCCGTGTTGCGATTCTTGCGGTTCAGTCCCTCGCGAGTGTAGAGCGAGAAGTGCGGCGAGCGCACGGTGACAATGAGTTGCAGATGCTCGCCCTCCTGCGTGACGAAGGCGAGCGTGAGTTCGTTTTTTTGCTGCGAATGGATTTCGAAGAGGTAGCCGTCCGCAAGCCGGTCGTGCAGCTCTGCGGCTGCGTGGTAAAGCGTAAAGTAGTTGCGGAGCATGGACTTGAATGGTTGCGAAGGCGCTTTCTTTCCTCTATTTTCCTGAAACAATCTAAACACAAGATAGCAATGCAGGAAGAAAGCAAAAGTGGTTGCTGCTGCGGATCGTCCTCCGGTCAGCACGATAGCGATGGGGCAGAAAAGCGGCTCGGGTGGCACGAATATTTCATGTGCGTGGCGCACCTCATTTCGCGCCGGGCGACCTGCACGCGGGGGCACATCGGCGCGGTGATCGTGCGCGACAACAACATCCTCTCGACCGGTTACAACGGCGCGCCCTCCGGCCTGCCTCACTGCAACGAGACCAACTGCAAAATCTACCGCAGCACCCACCCCGACGGCACGGTCGAGGAGAACTGCGTCAATACGATCCACGCCGAGATCAACGCCATCGGGCAGGCGGCCAAGCATGGCGTATCGATCAAGGACGCCGACATTTACATCACGGCTAGCCCCTGCATCCACTGCCTGAAGGTGCTCATCAATGTGGGCATCAAGACGATCTACTACGACAAGCCCTACAAGATCGAGCACATCGCCGAATTGCTGCGCTTGTCGGGCATCAGGCTGGTGCAGGTCAACGCCGTCAACTGCTGATCGGAAAGATGGGTATGGCAACGAATCCAGCGTTAGCGGCGTGTCCGGAGGATGAAACTTACATGCGGCGCTGTCTCGAACTGGCTGAACGCGCCGCGGGCAGCGTGAGCCCGAATCCGATGGTCGGTTCAGTGATCGTCTGCGCTGGGCGAGTCATCGGCGAAGGGTGGCACCGGCAGTACGGCGGTCCGCACGCCGAGGTCGACGCCATCGCCTCGGTCGAGGACGAATCGCTGCTTCGGCAATCGACGCTGTACGTCAATCTGGAGCCGTGTTCCCACTATGGCAAGACGCCGCCATGCGCTGATCTGATTGTCGAGAAGCAAATTCCGCGCGTGGTTGTCGGGTGCCTTGATCCGCACGAAAAGGTGGCGGGCAAGGGGATCGCGAAGCTTCGTGAAGCCGGAATCGAGGTGACGGTCGGCGTGCTCGAAGCGGAGTCCGAGCGCCTCAACGAGGCCTTCATGACCTCGCATCGAAAAGGGCGTCCCTTCGTGGCGCTCAAGACCGCGCAGACGCTCGACGGGCGTATTGCCACTTCGCTCGGCGCGTCGAAATGGATCACCGGCGAAGAGTCTCGGTGCGAAGTGCACCGCCTGCGATGCATCTATGATGCCGTTTTGTGCGGCGCTTCGACCGTGCTGGCGGATAACACCGAGCTTACCGTGCGTTTTTGCGCTGGCCGCCAGCCGTTGCGCGTGCTGCTTGATCCCCGGCTTCAAGTGCCGCACGAGTTCCGGATTTTCAACGACGCGGCCAAAACACTCGTCTTCGCACTTCGGGAAGAGGCCGATCCCGATCTTGTCAGGCAGCTCGAAGCGCGAGGCATCGAGGTGGCAACCGTCGGTGAGGCCGAAGGCAGTCTTGATTTCGCGGAGGTATTCGCGGAGTTGCACAAACGCCGTGTGCTCTCAGTGATGGTCGAAGGTGGAAGCCGGTTGGCGGCGGCGATGGTCAGATCAGGTTTCGTCGATAAATACTACGTCTTCATCGCTCCAAAGCTGTTCGGTGGCGATGGCCTGGCGAGTTTCGGAGCGCTCGGCGTGACGCATCCCGATTATGCTGTCAAACTCAGCTTCAGCGGAATCCGGCGATTTGGCGAAGATCTTCTTCTCGAAGCATATCCGGTATACTGATGGCCGGATTTTTTAAAAGCAAAAGCAACGGCAGGACGTCCCGCCGAAGCAACAACAATCAAGGCAGGGTCAACACTTCATCCGGAGGGTTCATGAATAACAACGATCTTGGCAAGCTCCTGATCCGCTTGTGCGTCGGGGGGCTCATGCTGTTTCACGGCGTGTACAAGCTGATTCACGGCTACGGCTTCATTGCGGGCAAACTCAAGGCTGCGCATCTGCCAGTCTGGCTGGTTGCAGGCGTGCCGGTTGGTGAAGTGTTTGCTCCGCTGCTCATCGTGTTGGGCATTTACACCCGTCCCGCGGCGCTTGTCGAGGCATTTCTGATGGGTGTGGCCGTCTGGCTCGTTCACATGGGTCAGCTTACCGCGCTCGATCAGCATGGTGGTTACGCCCTCGAACTGCAAGCATTCTACTTTTTTGGCTCCATCGCTATTTTCTTTCTTGGCGCTGGCCGCTACAGTATCTCGCGTGGCACGGGAAAGTGGAATTGATGTCCCGCCAAATATAAACCGCTCACTGAATTCTGTAATTCCGTTGTCATTCCTCGCCCGGATTACAGAATTCAGTACCGGTAAGAAGCTCACCGGGAATGCTCTTCGATATAGTATGAAACAAGGTGTGTTGCCGGGACTCGCGGTATTGGCTTGTCCGGCTTCGCAAATCGTCAGGCGGCGCTGACTTTCTGCAGTTTGACGATCGCCGCTTTTTTGGCGCGGCGGCCCTCATCCCACTCGCTGCCGAACATGGCAGCTTCACTGAGCTTGTCCATGATTGCTGTCAGGTTTTTGATCTGCCGTCTGTCAGCGCCTGCAAGTTCAGGTTTCACTTCGATTTTCAGAATCTCATTCTGCACACACTGGATTGCATCGAGAAATTTATCCTCTTCGATATGCTTGAGGATGAGTTGTGCTACACTTACTGTCATAGACGAACCACGATTACATGTTGTGTCGCGGTACGAATTTCAGCTCATACCATGACACGATGATTGGTAAAAAGAGAAAAGGTAAACTTTTTGAGTGCTTACGACACGTACACTATTCGCTCGATATACGAATCTGTACGGTGCGAATATATCAGGTACAAATAAAAATTGCTAATCGTTTTTTATAACCTCGAAATAACCGCCGCAGGCAACAATTTTTTTATCGAGAAACCGGGATTCTGCCAATAACTTTCTTTCTTTTAATCATTTAGTTCCATTCGAGTCCCGGTGCCTTTGTTTTGATCTCACAGAGTGTGACGCCATTTTTGTGTTTTTTCTTGCAATGCATGCACGAATTCCTGATTGTTAGAGCACATAAGGCAAACGCCCCTGAGAGCCATTTTTTTTCGATCTGCTGTGCCTTTCCGTGCTGCCGGATTTATTGCAACGCCTTGCGGTTGCCGGTTTTTGATGTATTGAAGACCTTTGACGGGTTTGAATAAGCAGGTGCCGATGCAGCTGCAGATGTTTTTCGAAATCGTTCTTGCTGGTGGGAGCAAGTTGCTTTAATCTGCCCTTTTAACGTAGCCCGTGTTTCGCGGGAACTGGCAGTTCGGGATGTCTGAAGCTCTGCTTTTTTTGTGTCTTTGTTATTCCAGAAATCCCGATCGATCTGGTGTGGATAATAAAGGTACCATTGAAAACGATAGACCACTTGTTGGGAGTATACGAAAAGGCATTCTCGAAGGGCATGGTATTTTTTGCTTTCAATATCTCGAAAATCGCAAACAAGTTAGTGACTACGAATGTGCCATCTGAAGTTTTGGCGAAAACTCTTCTTGATTGAAAATCTGCTGCTGATGCGGTACCTTGTTTCGCAAGCCGATAGCCGAGGGGAGGTGAAATGCTATCGACAGTGCGGTCATTGAAACAGAATACAGTAAGTACCATCGTGAATCACGTTTTTGAATTCAGCAATGTCAGCGCTTACCGTGGCGGAACGCAGGTGTTTGACGGGCTTGACCTGAGTATTCACATGGGGGAGAACACGGCGATTCTCGGGCCGAACGGGTCAGGGAAGACGACGCTGATGAAGTTGATCTCTCGCGAAATCTATCCGGTTCATGCCGATGACTGCCGGATGACGGTCTACGGTCGCGACCGGTGGAACGTGGAGGAGCTGCGTTCCCGGCTCGGCATTGTTTCCCATGATCTGCAACAGAATTACGGGTCTTACGCCAGGGGACGGGATGTGATTCTTTCGGGATACTATTCTAGTATCGATACGTGGCCGCACCAGCTGTTCAGCGCTACTGACATTGATCGTGCCGAGGAGTTGATGCGGCAGCTCGGTGTCGAGGAGCTTGCCGACCGGCCGTTCGGCAAAATGTCCACCGGACAGCAGCGCCGTTTCCTGCTCGGGCGCGCGCTGGTGCATGGGCCTGAGGCGCTGCTGCTCGACGAACCGACCAGTGGTCTCGATATTTCGGCCTCGTTCCAGTATCTCGATACGGTACGAAAGCTCATGCAGCAGGGCACGCAGCTGATTCTCGTCACCCATCACATCCATGAAATTCCGCCGGAGGTCACGCGAGTCATCTTCATGCGCAAGGGGCGCGTCGTGGCTGATGGCGACAAAGAGGCCATACTGAACTCGTCGAACGTTTCCAGCCTGTTCGGCTGTGGCGTTGAGCTGATCGAACGGAACGGCTATTACCAGGCGGTACCGGCGGGTTGACATTATGAATTGAAAGGGGGACGAAGAATCTAATCTTCTTCTTCCATCCTGTTTGTTTTTTCCCAAGGAACGGAACGCCATCGCTTCCAGTTTATGGTGCAACTGCTTCTGAAATCTTCATCTAACCTCAACCATTGACATTATTATGGCAACCATTACGCTCAAGGGAAATTCCATTCACACCGCAGGTGAGCTTCCCGCTGTCGGCAGTCAGCTTCCAGCGTTCACCCTCGTCAAAAGTGATCTTTCGGAGGTTTCGCCTGCCGATTTCGCTGGCAAGAAACTCGTGCTGAACATCTTTCCGAGTCTCGATACGGCTGTTTGCGCGGCTTCGGTGAGGCGCTTCAACAAAGATGCGGGCGAGCGGGGCGATGCTGTCGTGCTCTGCATTTCCGCCGATCTTCCGTTCGCGCAGGGGCGCTTCTGCACCACCGAGGGTCTCGAAAATGTGGTTTCCCTGTCGGTGTTCCGTTCACCGGAGTTCGGCGCGGACTATGGCCTGACCATTACCGATGGCCCGCTGAAAGGATTGCTCTCCCGTGCGGTGATCGTTACCGATGTTTCCGGCAAGGTGCTCTATGCCGAGCAGGTGCCCGAGATCGTACAGGAGCCGGATTACGACAAGGCTCTGGCTGCGCTCGCCTGATTGTCTGCTGACATTTCTCTCTCTGAGGCCATGCCGTCGCGTGACCGCATGGCTTCTGTTTTCCTGCCCGATTTTTCATTTCAGCCACAGTATAACGCCTGTGATTTGAGTGGTATTACGTCTGTACTTCGTATCTTTTTCTCACATTGTTTCCCCTTGGTTTTTCGCGTTCCTCACTCATAACGCAAACCGCAAATCCATGCCAAACCCCGATTCTCCAGCATTATCGCCGGTCGAACGCAGCCTCGCAGAAATTCGGCTTGCTGAACTGACCGCAGGCAAAACCTGCTATTCCTCCCCGGCCACCTGGGAGGATGAGGTGCTCTATTTCCTTATGCTTGACCGGTTTTCGGACGGCAGGGAGCATGGCGGCTTCAATGATGTCAGCGGAGCCCCGGTTGCTGCGGACGGGACGCGCACGACGCCGCTGTTCCGCATCGAGGCCGATGCGAACAACGCGGACTGGCAGCAGTGGTTCGAGGCGGGCCGGGGGTGGTGCGGCGGCACGATTGCCGGTATGCGCGACAAGCTCGGCTATCTGAAGCGGCTTGGCGTGACGGCGATCTGGGTCAGTCCGGTGTTCCGGCAGGTGACCGGCAGCGACTCCTACCACGGCTACGGCATTCAGAACTTCCTCGATGTCGATCCCCATTTCGGTACACGCGAAGAGCTGCGTGATTTCGTGGCTGACGCGCACCAGCTCGGAATCCGGGTGATCCTTGACATCATCCTCAACCACGCGGGCGACGTCTTCAGCTATCATGACAATCAGCCCTACTTCTATTACCAGGGCTGGCAGTGGCCGGTCAAGGGGTACAGGCTGAATCAGGGCGATGCGGGCAGCATTCCGTTCAGCGACGGAGAGGCTCATCTGGAAATCTCGGTGGAGGCTGCGATCTGGCCGGTGGAGTTCCAGAGCGAGACGACCTGGACGATGAAGGGCGAAATCCGCAACTGGGACGGGTTTCCGGAGTACCTCCAAGGTGATTTCTGCTCGCTCAAGGACATCGATCACGGCTGGGCGCCGGACGACCCGGCAGAGAGCTGGGACCTCGAAAAGCGCATCAGCCTGTTCCGCCCCTCGGCGGCGCTCGATCACCTTATCAAGGTTTATCGATTCTGGATGGCGTATGCCGACATCGACGGCTTCCGGCTCGACACGGTCAAGCACATGGAGCCGGGCGCGGTGCGCTACTTCGCCTCGGCGATCCACGAATTCGCGCAGACGCTCGGCAAGGAGAACTTTCCGATCATTGGTGAAATTACCGGTGGGCGCTCTTACGCGATGCAGATTCTTGATGTGACGGGTCTCGATGCGGCGCTTGGCATCGGCGACCTGCCGGACAAGCTCGAATTTCTTGTCAAGGGCTGGCGCAGTCCCGGCAATCCGGATACCTCCGAGCAGGAGGGGTATTTCGATCTCTTCTGTAACAGTCTGCTCGATGGCAAGAACAGTCATCAGTGGTACTCGAAGCACATCGTCACGATGATCGACGACCACGACCAGGTGGGCGAGCAGCGCAAGTACCGCTTCTGCGGCGACTCGCCCGAAAGCTGGAAGCTGCTCAAAGCCGCGCTGGGTCTGAACCTCGCCACCGAGGGTATCAGCTGCATCTACTACGGCACCGAGCAGGCGTTCAACGGAGCCGATCCGCGCAGCGATGATAATTCGTGGGGCGACGTGTTCCTGCGCGAGTGCATGTTCGGCGGGCCGTTCGGATCGCTGCAAAGCACGGGCCGGCATTTTTTCAACGAGGAGCATGAGGTCTATCGCTTCGTGGGCAGGCTGGCGGAGTTCCGCAAAAGCGAAATTGCCCTGCGCCGTGGACGCCAGTATTTGCGAAAGGTTTCCGCGACGGGCAGCGAGGACGATTTCGTCTATCCCCAGCTGGTTAATGGCGAGATGCACTGGGTGGTCGCCTGGTCGCGCATTTTCGCCGAGACGGAGTGCCTGTGTGCCATCAACACAAGCCTCGAACGCGAGCTGACAGTGTGGGCGGTGGCCGATCACCAGCTCAACCCGCCCGGCAAAACGATGCGCTGCGTTTTTTCGTCGTCACCGGAGCAGGAGGGCGAAGAGACGGAGGTCGCGCTGGCGTGCGGCTCGGCGGTGAAGATCACGGTGCCGCCCGGCGGATTCGTCGTCTATCGCTGAGGCGCGACGTCGTCTGTCAGTCAGGATAATCATGCAAAGTGGCGGAGTCGGGAGTTTTTCCGGCCCCGCCTTTTTTGTTACTATTGTTGTCAGATAAATGGTATTGCGGCTGTCTTAAAACCTGGGAGCGTCAAGCTCCAGCTTGGCTATGGAGCCGAAGGCTCCAAATTATTCAGATTTCAGGACATTTTCGTGACGTAGATATATTAAGCAAGTTAGTGGATGAGAAAATGCCGAGCTGGAGCTCGGCGTTCCCAAGGGCATCACGAAAGAAACGAATCAAACAAATATATGTTCACTGGCATAGTTAAGGATGTTGGAGCCATCGCTGCTTCGGCGCGGCAGGGGAGCGGGATGCGGCTGAAGGTTCGCTACACTTCTGAGGCGGAGTTCGGCGATCTCGCTATCGATGAGAGCGTGAGCATCAACGGTGCTTGCCAGACGGCGGTGGCGACGGGTCCGGGGTGGTTCGAGGTTGATACCGTGGCCGAGACGCTCAAGAAGACGACGCTTGGCTCGTTCCGTCCGGGTACGAAGGTCAATCTCGAACGGGCCGTGCGGCCGATGGATCGGCTTGGCGGGCACTTCGTGCTGGGCCACGTCGATGGCGTCGGGCGGGTGTTGCGCATCGAGGAGGTTGGCGGCAGCCGGATGATTTCGGTGGCGTTCGACTCGCGCTTCGATGCGTGGATCGTCTCTGCCGGTTCCATCGCCATCGACGGCGTCAGCCTCACCGTGGCGTCGGTCGAGCCGGGCCAGTTTACGGTGGCGATCATTCCCTACACCTTTGGCCACACCACCATCACCGGCCTCGCCACCGGCAGCGAGGTGAACCTCGAATTCGACATTCTCGGCAAGTACGTCGCCCGGCAGCACTCCGCCGCCGCGCCGTCCGGGCAACCGAGCCGCATCACCGAATCGTGGCTCAGCGGTCAGGGGTTCGCATGACGCCGGACGAACACGCGCAATCCGACCTGTTCGGCTACTCCGATCCGGGACGCTCGTCCGGCAAAGGTGGCGCGTTCCAGCCGCTCGCCGAACGGGTGCGCCCGCGCTCGATTGACGAACTGTTCGGCCAGGAGCACCTTGTCGGCCCCGGTGGGCCGGTCAGGAGCTACCTCGAACAGGGGCGGATTCCCTCGATGATCTTTTGGGGGCCGCCCGGCTCCGGCAAGACCACACTCGCCGAAATCTGCGCCGGATCGCTGAACTACCGCTTCGAGCAGCTCTCGGCCACCGACGCGGGCGTGAAGGATGTGCGCCGCGTGCTCGAAGTCGCCCAGAAAAGCCGCTCCATCGACGGGCGGCAGATGCTGCTTTTCATCGACGAAATCCACCGCTTCAACAAGGCGCAGCAGGACACGCTGCTGCACGCCATCGAGCAGGGGCTCATCGTGCTGATCGGTGCGACCACCGAGAACCCGTCGTTCGAGGTGAACCGCGCGCTGCTCTCGCGGATGCAGGTCTATATCCTCAACCCGCTCAGCGAAGCCGAGGTGCGGCGCGTCGTCGAGCGGGCCATCGGGAGCGACCCGCAGCTCGCCGCCGCCGGAGTCGAGGTGCGCGACATGGAGTTCCTGCTCGCCTACGCGGCGGGCGACGCGCGAAAGGCGCTCAACGCGCTCGAAGTCGCCCTGTCGCTTGCGCCGCGCGGAACCGCGCCGGTGGTGATCGACCGCAAGCTGCTCGAACAGGCGCTCCAGCACCGCGCTCCGGCCTACGACAAGGGCGGCGAGGCGCACTACGACACGGTGTCGGCTTTCATCAAATCGATGCGCGGCTCCGACCCCGACGCAGCGCTTTTCTGGATGGCGAAGATGATCGACGGCGGCGAAGACCCGAAGTTCATCGCCCGGCGCATGGTGATCTTCGCCAGCGAGGACATCGGCAACGCCGACCCCTACGCGCTCACGCTTGCGGTCTCGGTTTTCCACGCCGTTGAGCTGATCGGCTTGCCCGAAGCGCGCATCAACCTCGCGCAGGGCGCGACCTACCTGGCCTCATGCCCGAAATCGAACGCGAGCTACGAGGGCATCGGCGAAGCGCTGTCGGATGTCAAAAAGGGCGCCGCCAACGCCGTACCGCCGCTCTACCTGCGCAACGCTCCGACCGACCTGATGAAAGAGATCGGCTACGGCAAAGGCTACCGCTACCCCCACAGCTACCCCGGCCACTTCGTCGAAGAGCACTACTTCCCCGAACAGATGGAGCCAAAAGCCTACTATCGCCCCACCGGCGAAGGCCGCGAAAAGTTCATCCGTGAACGGCTGGAGGGGTTGTGGAAGGATCGGTATGGGGAGTGATTGCATCACGCCGGAGGCGGTGGTATATTTGGAGCACCTCACAACAAACAGAATGCCGTCATGAACCTGCACAGAATAATCGCGCTTCTCGTTCTCTTTTTCGTATGCTCGACTCCCGTCCACGCTGCGGACGGAACGGAGCCGACGGCAAAGCCGCCGCTCGTCATCAGCCTTGACGATGCGGTGCGGATCGGGGAGCAGCATAACCGGGAGCTGGAGATTGCGCGGCTGGACAAACTGATGGCAAGGCAGAAGGTTCGGGAGTCTTGGGCGGAGGTGCTGCCGCATCTTTCGTCGAGCCTGACTTACACCCGCACGCTGAAGCCGTCGGTGCTGTTCCTGCCGTCGAGCATTTTTGGCGGCACGGGAGGTACGCAAGCAATCGAAATCAGTTCGGACAATTCATCCATCGCGTCGCTCAATCTCAGCCAGAACATCTTCAAGCTCTCGGCCTTCGCGGGCATCAAGGCTTCCGGGCTGGTGCGCCAGATCAGTGACCAGTCTTTTCGCAATACCAACGCCGGAGTGGTGACTTCGATTCGCCGCGCCTATTACGATGTGCTCATCGCCGCCGAAAAGCGCAAGCTGGTCGAGCAGAGCATCGCCCGCTGGGAGGAGGCTCGCAAGGATACGAACGCGCTCTTCAGGCAGGGGGTGGCGGCGGACATCGATACGCTCAAGGCGTGGCTGTCGGTCGAGAATCTCAGGCCTGACCTGATTCGCGCGCAGAACAACGAAGCGATTACGGCGACCAATCTGAAGCGGGTGATGGGCATCGATCAGGAGACGCCGCTGACCCTGACGAGTACGTTGACATTCCACGAAATCGAAATGCCGAAAAGCGTGGCGGCAGCATACAGCGAAGCGCTCGACAAGCGTCCGGATGTGCGGAGCCTCTCGCTTCAGGCAGAAGCCGAGAACGCGAAGGTGATGGCCGCCCGATCCGAGGGGCTGCCGGTGCTGAGCGCTTTCGGGCAGCTCGAAGCGCAGACGCAGTTCAACGACAACATGCCGCTCGACTCGACGCGCTGGCCTGTTTCATCGACGGCGGGCTTGCAGCTTTCGGTGCCGATTTTCTCCGGCTTCGCTACGAGTGCGAGGATTCAACAGGCGAAGATTACGCGCTTGCAGACCCGCACAAGGTACGAAGACCTGAAGTCGCAGGTCAGGGCCGACGTCGAGGTGCGCCTCTCGAACGTCGTCGAAGCCCGCAAACGCATTGACGTCCAGTCGAAAACCATCGCGGTTGCCGAACGCAGTTATAAAATTACCATGCTGCGCCTGCGCGAAGGCATTGGCTCGCGCCTCGAACTCACCGACGCCGAGTTGCAGCTCGATACCGCCAAAACCAACTACCTGCAAGCGGTGTACGACTATCTTGTCGCATCGGCGGAGCTTGAAAAATCACTGGGAAGGATCGAGCCGGTCGAGTCGAAGATGTGAGTGGCGATGAGCTGAAATCGAGATCGAAATCGTTTATTTCTTCAGGGCAGCCCCTTTGCGGCTGCCCTTTGCATTGCGGCGATTATTTTTTCATTCTGACCGCGCGGACGATCATGCTTGACGCTCGTTTCGGATCACGTCCCGTTGCGAGTGACTCGGCTGCCCGAAATACTGCCCGAGCGATCCCGTCGCTACCGAACGGTTTTCCGTTGATCGAGCGCTCCAGCTTTTCGCTGTACCAGACGTTGTAGAGCGTGTCGGGTATCCATCGCACGATGTCAATCACCGAGAGGCCATGCTTTTCGAGCAGCTTCCTGAGCGTGTCGGGCGAGAAGTGGTAGAGGTGGCGCGGAGCGTCGAGGGCGATCCAGTTGGGGCCGTAGCGGCGGGCGTCGAGGCTTTCGATGTTGGGCACGGCGATGACGATCTGGCCGTCTGGCGTCAGCAGCTCGCGGGCTTGGTCGAGCGCTTCGCCGATGCGGTGCAGGTGTTCGAGCGCATGCCAGAAGATGATCCGGTCGAATCGGCGGCTGTCGAAATCCGCGTCGCGCAGGTCGGGTTCTGAAATTCCGAGTCCGGCGCGTCTTGCCGTGGATGCGGCTTGCCGGTCGCTTTCAATACCGTACAGGTTTGTCAGGGGCACTCCGAAATCACGGTGAATTCGCAAGAGCAGCTTGCCTGTCGAGCAGCCAACTTCGAGGATATGCACCAATTTCGCTGGTTTATCGACTCTTTTCATTACGATTTTCGCTTTTCCGCCAAGCAGCAAAGACGCGACGGAAAGGTAAGCGCGGTCACGAAGGGTGTGGGCGTTTTCGTCGTGAAGAAAAGGATCGTAGGCTTCTGCAGGGTAGTGGGCTGCCATCTCATCCGGACCGGGCCGTGGGTTGAGCATGACGAGGCCGGATGCCGATGATTGCACGAGTTGCCAAGGCTCGCCGTGCAGGTTAAAGCGGTCGGGGGCTTGCAGGAAGGGGGTGAACTCCCTGCTTCCGGTGATTGGGCAGGGGACGGTTTCCATTTTCCGGAACTACGGCTTTTTCGGTTCGCTTTGAAGCTTCTTGATCGCCTCGCGGAGCTGGATGTAGGTCTGGCGCAGGTCGTTCGAGAGCACCTTGGTTTCGCCGAGCACCGGCATGAAGTTGGTGTCGCCCTCCCATCGGGGTACGATGTGGAAGTGAATGTGCTCGTCGATGCTGCCTCCCGCAACCCGCCCGAGGTTCGCGCCGAAGTTGAACCCGTGCGGTTTGATGGTCATTTTCAGCGCCTCCATGCAGAGGTTGGCCATGTTGAAAATCTCGACCATCGTTTTTTCATCCAGATCGCCGAACTCGGGAGTCTGAAGGTAGGGGATGACCATGAGATGGCCGCAATTGTACGGGTAGAGGTTCAGAATGGCGAAGCAGTATTCGCCGCGGCAGAGCACGTAGCGCTCCTCGTCCTGTTCGGGCGGAATGTCGGCGAATACCGATTTGCCCTCCTCCGGAGCCGGAGGCTTTTCTTCCTTGAACGACTGCATGTAGACGTCGCGCCACGGAGAGTACATTCTTTGCATAGGGAATTTCTGCTAATCTGTTGCGCTATCCGATTGATGCGTTTATCCCGCCAAGTCGGGACAGTGATGATTATGAGAGTTTCCGGGAATGCCCTGGTGGCAGGGAAAAGAGATGCATTGAAAGACCGGAATGCCGTTGTGTACCAAAGGTGGGACTCGAACCCACACGAGCTTGCGCCCACTGGATTTTGAGTCCAGCGCGTCTACCAGTTCCGCCACTTTGGCATGAGCCCAATGAACAAATGAACAGTGCGAGAGAAGGGACTCGAACCCTTACGCCTCACGGCACTAGTTCCTAAGACTAGCGTGTATACCAATTTCACCACTCTCGCTCAATGAAGCGCTAATATACGTGGTTTCCGGATATTATAAAGATTTTGATCGAATTTTCCCGATTTTGTCCCGATGAGGGAAAAAATCCTTTTGGATGCGATTCCAGCCAAAACCGGGATCGCTACCAAAACAGATTTGCCTGGTTTTAGATGGCGATTTCGAGACCGTGAATCTGCGAATCAATGCCTGCAAAAGCCGAGGCAGGAGCGGGTTCGCTTCGGCGTTCTCCTGTTTTCGGTTTCTCAGGGAAAGGATTATCTTCATTAGCGCCTGAAATGCGCCATCTGGATCATTCACCGTCATTTTGCCTGGTTTTCAATGCAGCTCGATACACGCCGGTTCGCTTCTCTGGTCTCATGGATCATCAGTCCTGTCGTTGTGGCCCCGGCAGTCTATCTGCTTATCGTTCTGTATCGTTATTCGGCTAAATCCAGTCATCTCGACTGGTTTATGGTGCTGTTTCTTTCGGCCACGATTGTTCCGATGTTCCTGATTTACGGACTCAAGAAGATCGGCCGGGTTTCGGATTACAACATCAGTTTCCGGGAACAGCGATTCCTGCCCTTGCTCGTGCTGGTTGGCGTAAACCTGATCGGCTATGAGCTGATGAAGCAGCTCGGCGCACCCCGGTTTCTCTCCGCGATTCTGCTTTTCAACGCAGTCAACACGGTGTTCATCCTGCTGGTGACGCTTCAGTGGAAAATCAGCATCCATCTTTTTTCTCTTACCTCTTCGATTGCGCTTCTGGCACTCTCCTTCGGGCTGCCCGCGCTTGTGCTGCTCTGTTTCGTGCCGCTTCTGATGTGGTCGCGCATTTATCTCAAGGCCCATAACTTTATGCAGACGCTTGTTGGCAGCATCATCGGTTTTCTGCTGATGTACGGTGAATTCAAATGGTGGCTTGCACTGTGAGTAAACGGCGTTACAGCGTGGTGCTGGTCACCTACGGTGAGGTCGAGAAGCTTACCGTTCGTGAACTCTGGCCAAGTTCGCGGAAAATTATTCACGTTCTTACCCGTCAGATTATTCGCCTTCCGAAATTGTTGATCTACATGCTTGCTGACTACCGTTCGTCGAAGCACTACCTCGACTGGAAGCTGCATCGTTATCGGTCTCGACTGGTAGAGATCAACCGCAAACAGGCTCTCGGTGTGAAAGACGCGTTGCAGCGCAATCCGCGAGTTGCCGGAGAGGGTGATGAAATCGAGGTGGCTGACGCATACTATTTCGTTCATCCTTGGCTCGAAGAGGTGCTCGAACATGTGGGCAATCGTGCTGACGGTATCGTCGTTGTGCCGATGATTCCGGTTGAATCGGCCTTTTCCTGCGGCCCGGCGTGCCAGATGGCAATCGATCACTTCGGCGAAAATCATCTCGGGATGCTGAGAGTGGTGCGTGGTCTCTGGAAGGACGAAGCCTTGCACCGCCTCTATCTCGATCATCTGTTTGATTCGCTTCCGCCGGAATGGAAAGGGCAGGAACGAAAGGAGACGCAGGGACTTGTGCTGGTCATTCACGGCACGATCGTCAAAAATCGCAAAGGTGAAAAGCCCTCCGTTTTTACCGGCCTCGATGAAACGATGGAGTTTTTCCGGCTGATGAAAGAAAAAATCATGGCCGATCCCCGCAACGTGTTTCAGGATGTGAAGATTGGATGCCTGAACCACAGCAGAGGGGGAGAGTGGACACCCGAAACCGTCGAACTGGCGCTCGACGAGTTTGCCCGTGAAGGATTCCGTTCGGTGGCGATGTTTCCTTTCGGCTATTTTGCCGACAACAGCGAGACCGATTACGAGGCCCAAAAGCTGCTTGACCGTTCGTCCGCCGCCCGGAAGCACTATGTCCCCTGCGTCAACGATTCACCGGTGTTCGCTGGATGGCTGGCGTCGAGGATCGTTGACGAGATCGAGGTGCTCGACGTCCAGCGCGAGGTTTTCGGCGATGGCCCGTCAAGGAAATGAACAAACAACAGCAGAGCATGAATACCAATAGATCCGCTCAGGAGATGAGCGAAACGTCGCCGGAGTACGAGCAGAAGTACCGGCAGGCGCTTGATTGTATCGAGAATCAGGAATACGGCCAGGCGATTTCGATACTCGATGAGCTTGCTGGCCCGGTGTCGCGCGACGCGAAGGTGCGCTATGCGCGCGCGGTGGCGTTGCTCTCCAACGGGGAGTACCGGCGCGCGGGCACTGACCTTGCGTTCACGGTTGCGCTCGACCGGTCGAATCTTGAGGCGTACCGGCATCTCGGTTTCGTTCTGCTGACCATGGGCAAGGAGGACGCGGCCATCAAGGTGCTCGAAGAGGCGTTGCGTCTCGATCCCCGTTTCGTGGAGGCGTGGTGCGTGCTGGCCGATGTCCACATGGATCTCGGTGAGCACGACAAGGCGCTCGACGCGCTCGACAGGGCGCACGAGCTTCAGCCCGGCAATGTCGAGGTGCACTGCAAGCTGGCCATGTATTATATGTCGCGGGGAGACATGCGCGGTCTTCGAGCCGAGTACGAGGTGCTTAGGGAGATCGAGCCGGACGTGGCTGCCCAGATTGCCGAGCTGCTGCCGTGATGTATGGTAAATAATATGGCAGAGTCTTGAACTCACTCAAAACAATCAGATTGCGATGAAACTGTTTCCGGACGAAGACAAAAAAAAGAATTTCATGAAAGGGGGGCTTCCGGTCGTTCTGGCGGTTGTCTGGACGCCCATAATCTGGATGGTTCTGGCGGCCTTTCTCGGGCCCGCGATGGAACGGGTCATCGGCGTATGGCAGGTGAATGTTGCTATACTCGCCGTTGCTACACTGTTGGCAATGGTTGCGCTGATCCGGCTGTTCAAAATGCTCGGGTTAAAAATATTTGACAAGATTGGTTGATTTTTTAATAAAGATCATTTATTTGTCGCCTTTGCTTTAAAAAATTTTGGATCAGGTGAATTTTGCGATATTCGGTCTGCCCTGAAAAAATCAGCTTTTTATCTGAAGATTGAGAAGATTTTTTTATATTGGCGGCACCTGATTTAGCGGCCCTTCAAGCCTGTCAGAGAAAAGGGAACTTGTTACTCCCTTTACCAATAAAGTCAAACAACAGAACATGGATCAGACGTTAAGCGGTTTCGGTACCGTATTCGTGTTTCTCGTACTCGGTATTGTGTTCGTCGTGGGTGGTTACCTGACGGCGAGAATGCTCAGGCCGAGCAGACCCAACCCCGAAAAGAATTCTACCTACGAGTGCGGCGAGCCTGCTGTCGGCAGCGCCTGGGTCAAGTTCAATATCCGCTTTTATGTCGTTGCCCTCATTTTTATCATTTTCGACGTTGAAGTCGTTTTCCTCTATCCCTGGGCTACTGTTTTCAAACAGCTTGGTACTTTCGCGTTGGTCGAAGTGCTGATTTTCGCCGGTATTCTTGTACTCGGACTTGTCTATGCCTGGGTCAAGGGTGACCTCGACTGGGTTCGCCCGACTCCGAATATCCCGAAAATGCCGGAGATGCCTGCTCGTCGCTCCGGCAAGGCGAACGGATAATCTTTCAATCATCATCGATTTTACGCTATGGGTTTGCTTGACGCCAGAATATCGAACCGCAACGTGCTGGTGACTTCGGTTGACAACGTGATGAACTGGGCTCGCCTCTCCTCCCTTTGGCCGATGGGTTTTGGTCTGGCCTGCTGCGCTATCGAGATGATGGCCACCAACGCTTCGAACTACGATCTCGAACGTTTCGGTATTTTTCCTCGTTCGTCGCCCCGCCAGTCTGACCTCATGATTGTGGCCGGAACGGTCACCATGAAGATGGCCGAGAGGGTGGTGACGCTTTACGAACAGATGCCCGAACCGCGCTATGTGCTGTCGATGGGAAGCTGCTCGAACTGCGGTGGTCCCTACTGGAATCATGGTTACCATGTGCTCAAGGGTGTTGATCGTGTCATTCCTGTCGATGTGTACGTTCCCGGCTGTCCTCCGCGCCCCGAGGCGCTGATCGGCGGCCTGATGAAAATCCAGGAGCTGATCCGGATGGAGGGACTTGGCATTTCTCGCCAGGATGCCCTGAAGAAGCTTGCCGAAAAGAGTGTTGATCCGCAGCAGGTGATCGACCAGGTTCGCAAGTCGGCTACGGCATAACCACTATTATCTATCAAGAGTTCAAGGGAATGGAAGAAGCAGCAAACCAGATGTCGCCAGCGGTGCAGCAGAGCAAAGCCGCTTATGATAATATAAAGGAGCGATTTGGCGATGCGATATCGGAGTTCGACGCCAATCCGACCATGCCGTTCTTCGAGGTGCTCGATGTCAGCAGGTGGGTGGACATCGCGCTTTACATGCGCGACAACTCTCTCCTGCAGTTCAACTACCTTGCCTGCCTGTCGGGCGTGGACTATCCCGAAGAGCAGAAGCTTGGCATCGTCTGCAATTTTGAGTGCATCGGCAAATACACCCACAAGATTGCCGTCAAGGTCAAGTGTCCGCGCGATGGCGGCTCGATTCCGTCGGTATCGTGCGTATGGCACACCGCGAACTGGCACGAACGCGAAGCCTACGATATGTACGGCATGGTTTTCGAAGGGCACCCCGACCTGCGAAGGATCCTCTGTCCGGAAGACTGGACCGGTTTTCCGCTTCGCAAGGATTACCAGGTTCAGGAGACCTATCACGGCATCAAGGTTCCGTACTGACGCCATAACCCGTAAACAAGCATTTTCCGAGTCATGCAGGAATTAGGTAAAGCTGAAACGAACTCCACCAGGATCATCCGTCAGGATGACAAGCGCGTCATTATCGAAAAGGATCTCGATACCGAGTACATGGTGCTCAGCATGGGTCCGCAGCACCCGTCAACGCACGGCGTGCTCCGTCTCGAATGTATTACCGACGGCGAAGTGGTCGTCGAGGCAGAACCCTATCTCGGCTATCTCCACCGCTGCTTCGAGAAGTATTGCGAAAAGGTTGACTATCCCGCCATTGTGCCCTACACCGACAGGATGGACTACCTTGCCGGCATGAACAGCGAGCTGGCTTACTGCATCACCGTCGAGAAGCTGCTCGACATCGAAATTCCCCGCCGTGTCGAATTTATCCGTGTCATCGTCTCCGAGCTGAACAGGATCGCTTCGCACTTGGTGGCCATCGGCACTTACGCTATCGACCTTGGCGCTTTCACACCGTTCCTCTTCTGCTTCCGCGATCGAGAGCACATCATGAGCTTGCTCGAATGGATCTCCGGTGCGCGTATGCTCTATAATTATATCTGGATCGGTGGTCTTGCCTATGATGTTCCTGCCGATTTCAAGACGCGTGTTGCCGAGTTTGTCACCTACTTCAGGCCGAAAGCCAAAGAGTTGTACCAGCTCTTGACAGAGAACGAGATTTTCGTCAAGCGCACGTACGACATTGGTATCATGCCTGCCGACGTAGCGATCAACTATGGCTGGAGCGGCCCGATGCTTCGCGGTTCCGGCGTCAAGTGGGATCTGCGCCGCAATGATCCCTATTCGGTCTATCCCGAACTTGATTTCGATGTTCCGGTGCCGGACGGCAAGTTCTCCGTTGTCGGTGATTGCCTGTCGCGCCATCTGGTTCGCGCGCTCGAAATGGAGGAGAGTCTCAAAATCATCGAGCAGTGCCTCGACAAAATGCCGGAAGAGCCGAACTTCAACTCGCGGGCGCTTATTCCCAAGAAGATCAGGCCCAAAGCTGGCGAAGTCTATGGTCGTGCCGAGAATCCCCGCGGAGAGCTTGGCTACTACATCGTCAGCGATGGAAAATCGACCAGCCCGTTGCGTTGCAAGGCCCGTTCGTCGTGCTTCGTCAACCTGTCGGCGATGAAGGATCTTTCGAAGGGACAGCTGATTCCCGATCTGGTGGCCATCATTGGCAGCATCGATATCGTGCTGGGTGAAGTTGACCGCTGACCGTTTTCAAGACAACACTTTTATTTCAAGAAGGTTCGCCTGTTGATATGAGTTCATCACCATCTCTCAATACCTGGTCCGACGCCCTTTCAGGCTTCTCCATCGGCTGGTTTCCGCTCGGGCTGGTTATCGTTGCGGCTATTCCGCTTGTGTTCATCGCACTCTACGCGCTGACCTACGGTGTGTATGGCGAGCGCAAGATTTCGGCTTTCATGCAGGACAGGCTTGGTCCTATGGAGGTTGGTTTCTGGGGTATTCTGCAGACGCTTGCCGATATTCTGAAGCTTCTCCAGAAAGAGGATATCGTGCCGACCGTGGCCGACAAATTCCTTTTCGTGATCGGCCCCGGCATCCTGTTCGTTGGCTCGTTCCTTGCCTTTGCCGTCTTGCCCTTTGGCCCGGCCTTCATCGGCGCAGACCTGAATGTTGGTCTGTTCTATGCTGTCGGCATCGTGGCTATCGAGGCGGTCGGTATCCTCGCCGTCGGCTGGGGCTCGAACAACAAGTGGGCGCTCTACGGCGCGGTTCGCAGCGTCGCCCAGATCGTCAGCTATGAAATTCCTGCTTCCATCGCTCTCCTGTGCGCCGCCATGCTGGCCGGCACTCTGAGCATGCAGCAGATTACCATGATGCAGGCCGGCCCCGGCGGTTTCATGCACTGGTTTCTGTTCACCAATCCGATCGCCTGGCTGCCTTTCCTGATCTACTTTATCTCCTCGCTTGCCGAGACCAACCGCGCACCGTTCGATATTCCTGAGGCTGAATCCGAGCTGGTTGCCGGCTACTTCACCGAGTACAGCGGCATGAAGTTCGCCGTGATCTTCCTGGCCGAGTACGGCAGCATGTTCATGGTGTCGGCGATCATCTCCATCGCGTTTCTCGGCGGCTGGACTTCGCCGCTGCCGAACATCGGCGGCCTCGAGCTGAACACCATGACCAGCGGTCCGGTCTGGGGCGCCTTCTGGATCATCATGAAAGGATTCTTCTTCATCTTCGTGCAGATGTGGCTTCGCTGGACGCTTCCCAGGCTCAGGGTTGACCAGCTCATGTATCTCTGCTGGAAGGTATTGACGCCGTTCTCCCTGGTTTCATTTGTGCTGACAGCCATCTGGGTGATCAACCATTAATCGTGAGGCTGGCTCAAGAGAGAATACAAAGGCAAGAAAGACGAACAACAAACTATGAGTGAGTACTTCAGCAATATAAAGACCAGTGCGACGACCATCGCGACCGGCATGGGCATCACCCTCAAGCACTTCTTCAATGCGGTCAAGCGCAAGGGAGATGCGGGTATTGATGATGCCGACTATTTTGGTCAGGTTGACGGTCTGTGCACCTTGCAGTATCCGAAGGAGGCGATTCCGACTCCGCCGCACGGTCGCTACCGACTGTATTGCAATATCGATGACTGCATCGGTTGCCGCCAGTGCGAGCGCGCCTGCCCGGTGGAATGCATCATCATTGAAACCATCAAGACGACAAGCGACGATCTTGAAGCTTGCGGCAAGACCTCCGGTGGCCAGCAGAAGAGAATGTGGGTGCCGGTCTTCGACATCGATACCGCCAAGTGCATGACTTGCGGCATCTGCCAGAGCGTCTGCCCGACTGACTGTCTCTATCACACTGCTGTGGCCGATTTCTCCGAGTTCGACGTGAAAAACATGATGTATCACTTCGGCAACCTTTCAAAGATCGAGGCCGAGGCCAAGAGGAAAAAGCTTGCCGAACAGCAGGCTCAGGCGGCAAAGGAGAAAGCCGCAGCAGGTGGCGCTCCGGCGGCCAAACCTGCGCCGAAAGCAGCTCCGCAACAGCAGCCGGGTGGAGCCGAATAGGCTTCAGGCAGGAATCGATTACCAACAAGTGCAGATAACCATGAATCAACTGACCATCGCCATCATCTTCTACATCTTCGCGGCCGTTACGGTACTGTCGGCGGCGTTTGTGGTCTTTTCGAAAAATGTCATCTACTCGGCATTCTCGCTGCTCTTCACCTTTTTCGGTGTCGCGGCCCTCTATGTTTTTCTGAGCGCGGACTTCATCGCCGTGACCCAGGTGGTCGTCTATGTCGGCGGCATTCTGGTGCTCCTGCTTTTCGGTGTTATGTTCACCAACACCATCATGTCAACAGAGCTGAAGGCTGACGTGCTGAACGTCGTGCCAGGCATTCTCCTGACGCTGCTCCTGATTGTTGGTATGCTCTTCACCTTCTATACGACCGGGAACTGGATGCCGGGACCGGTGCAGCTCAATGGCAGCGTTGTCGAGAGCATCGGACTCGAAACCATGTCGCGCTACATGCTGCCGTTTGAAATGGTCTCCATCGTACTGCTGGTCGCCCTGCTTGGCGCTGCTTACCTGGCCCGCTACGACAAGGCAAACAAAAAAGAACATTAAGGAGTCTTCATGCTAACGGAACAGTTACTGTCGATCGGTGTCAACCATTTTCTGACAATTTCAGTCATTCTTTTCGGTCTGGGCATGTTTGCCGTCATGACCCGCAAAAACGCCATCGTTATCCTGATGGGCGTCGAGCTGATCCTGAACGCGGCCAACATCAACTTTCTGACCTTTTCGAAATACAATGGCGGCATGGAAGGGGTGATGTTCAGCCTTTTCGTGATCGTGCTGGCCGCCGCCGAAGCCGCTATCGCACTTGCGATCGTGATCAATATTTTCAAGACCTTCAAGACGGTCGATGTATCCAGCGTGGACACCATGAAGGAGTGATCCGCCCCGGTAAAACACTTATAGCTGCAAATTCTTTGTAAAACGAAACATGATGCACAGTTTAATCCAGTTATCCATCGCTGTCCTGCTACTGCCGCTGCTCTCGTTTGTGGTGCTGATATTTTTCAACCGCAGGCTCCCGCGTGGTGGCGATTTCGTTGGCGTCGGTCTGCTTGGCACGACGCTGGCTATAGCGCTGTATATCTTCTGGACGGTGATCGTTCAGCACTACGATCCGGCCTTCAGACTTGCGTGGGATTTCACCTGGCTTGATTTTGGCAATGTACCCGGCGTCGGACCGCTGCAGGTCAAGATGGGTATCGTGATTGACAACCTGACGGCGATCATGCTGGCAATGGTTTCGCTCATCAGTTTCCTGGTGCATCTCTACTCGACCGGGTATATGAAGGGGGAGACCTATTACGGACGCTTTTTTGCCTATCTCGGCATCTTTACCTTCTCGATGTTCGGCATCGTGCTTTCTGACAATCTCTTCTCGATCTACATGTTCTGGGAGCTTGTCGGTCTTTCGTCTTACCTGCTCATCGGTTTCTACTTCCACAAGGACAGCGCCGCCGACGCGCAGAAAAAGGCCTTTCTCACCAACCGTGTTGGCGACATCGGTATGTGGCTCGGCATCCTGATCCTCTATTCGCAGTTCCACACCTTCGGTTACCAGGAGATTTTCGCCCATATCAAAAATGGCGACTTCCACATGTCGCAGGCCTGGCTGACCGCTGCTGGCGTGCTGCTCTTTATGGGCTGCGTCGGCAAATCGGCCCAGTTTCCGTTGCATGTCTGGCTTCCTGACGCTATGGAAGGTCCTACACCGGTCTCGGCGCTTATCCACGCAGCGACGATGGTCGCCGCCGGCGTCTATTTCATGGCTCGTATTTTCGTGCTTCTGACTCCCGAAGCGCAGCATGTCATTGCCTTTATCGGCGCCTTCACGGCCTTCATGTCGGCAACGATCGCCATTACGCAGCATGACATCAAGCGCGTACTCGCTTACTCGACCGTTTCACAGCTTGGCTACATGGTACTCGGCCTTGGCGTCGGCTCCTACTCTGCCGCGCTGTTCCATCTCCTGACACACGCTTTCTTCAAGGCCTGTCTCTTTCTCGGTTCTGGCGCGATCATTCACGCCATGCACCACGAGCAGGACATGCGCTGGATGGGTGGTCTCTACAAGAAAATGCCCTGGACTTTCGTTACCTTCAGCATCGCAACGCTTGCTCTCGCCGGTCTTCCGCTTACCAGCGGTTTTCTCTCGAAGGATGCCATTCTGGCCGGTGCGCTTGGTTTCGCTCAGGTCGAAGGTGGCGGGATTTTCTACCTCGTGCCCGTGTTTGGCTTTGCCGCTGCGGTGATGACCGCTTTCTACATGGGTCGCCAGGTCTGGCTGGTCTTTTTCGGCGAGAGCCGCACGCACCTCAAGCCTGCCGAAGAGCATGGTCACGACGCTCATGCCGCTCACGGTCACGATGATCATGGTCACCATGAGGTTCACGAGGTTTCCTGGAACATGAGACTTCCTCTGGTTATCCTTGCGACGCTTTCAGTCTTTATCGTTTTCTCGCCTGATCCGCTCGATGGTGGCAAGGGATGGTTCATGCACCTGGTGCAGACTCCTGCGACGGTTGTCGCTTCCACCGAAGCCGCGCACGAAGGCGCTAAACTCCATGCGCCCGAAGCCGGCAAGCTGCTTGCCGAGGCGCACACCGACACGCAGCATGTCGAAGCTGCTCCAGCCGCACACGCGGAAGCCGCCTCGAACGAGGGTGAAGGTCACGGCCCGGTCTATGCCGATCCCCGTCAGGCGGAAATAGTGCACATGACGCACGCCAACCACTGGAACGCCATCAAGCTCTCGTCGCTGATGCTGATCGCCGGTATCGGCATGGCCCTGATCGTCTATGTCTTCAGGATCATCGATCCCGACAAGACGGCGCAGGCGATTCGTCCGCTTTACCTCTACTCGTTCAACAAGTGGTACTGGGACGAGATTTACGACGCGACCATCATCAAGGGCTCCATGCTGATCTCGAAGATTCTTGCCTGGTTCGACGCTAACATCGTTGACGGTCTTGTCAACGGCGTGGCGACGGTCTTCAGGAAGTTCGCCTTCTTCAATGGCGGCGTTGACAAATATGTAGTTGACGGACTGGTCAACTTCACGGCCTTCACCGTCCAGACGACCGGCGCGGTCTTCAGGAAGATCCAGACGGGCAAGGTGCAGACCTATCTGGTCATGGTGGTTTTCGCGGTTCTGGGCTGGTTCGCCCTTTACTTTGCGCACCTCGTGAAATAACCGAACGATTTAATTTACTCTCCGAACATAACAGGTACTGAACATGCTGAGCTTAATTGTATTTCTGCCGATCATTGCCGGACTCGTCATTTTGGCTGTGCCCTCGTCGCAGAAGCAGATCATCAGGATCGTCTCGCTCCTGGCCGCTCTGGCCCAGGGAGTGCTTGCCGTCCTCATCTGGCGCCAATACGACCCGACCATGGCGGGTATCGTGGCCGCACCCGGCGGATCGCCTGTCGGTTCATTCCAGATGATCGAAAGGATTTCGTGGATTTCGCTCGACCTCGGCTCGTTCGGCCCCCTGAACATCGAGTATTTCCTCGGTGTTGACGGCCTTTCGATCACGATGGTGCTGCTGACCGCCCTGATTTCAATTATCGGTGTGCTTTCCAGCTGGCCGATCCAGAAGCAGGTCAAGGGCTACTTCATCCTTTACAACCTGCTCAGCACGGCCATGATGGGCTGCTTCGTGGCGCTCGACTTCTTTCTTTTCTACGTGTTCTGGGAATTGATGCTTCTGCCGATGTACTTCCTCATCGGTATCTGGGGTGGTCCGAACCGTGAGTATGCAGCCATCAAGTTCTTCCTTTACACCCTGTTCGGTTCGGTGTTCATGCTGCTGGTCATGATTGGCCTCTACTTCAGCGTCACCGATCCGCTCACTGGCCATCACACTTTCAGCCTTGTTGCCATGGCTGACCAGGCAAACTATATCAAGGGCGCGATTCTTGGCCCTGACAGCGTCACCTGGAGATATGTCGCCTTTATTGTGCTTTTCGTCGGCTTTGCCATCAAGGTTCCGATGTTCCCGTTCCACACCTGGCTGCCTGACGCGCACGTTGAGGCTCCGACTCCGATCTCGGTCATTCTGGCCGGTGTGCTGCTGAAGCTCGGTACTTACGGCATGATGAGGATTAACTTCCCGCTCTTTCCTGAGGTTTACCAGGCGGGCCTCTATGTGATTGGTGTGTTCGGCGCGATCAACATCATCTACGGTGCCTTCTGCGCTCTGGCCCAGCAGGATCTGAAGAAAATGGTTGCCTACTCGTCGATCAGCCACATGGGCTATGTGCTGCTCGGTCTGGCTGCGGCCAACACCGAAGGCATGATCGGCGCGCTCTACCAGATGTTCAACCACGGCACCATCACCGCCATGCTCTTCCTTCTGGTCGGTGTCATCTACGATCGTGCCCACTCCCGCCAGATCGACAAGTTTGGTGGCCTGGCTTCCTACATGCCAGTCTATACCGGTATCGTCATCGTTGCATGGTTTGCCTCGCTTGGTCTGCCGGGTCTCTCCGGCTTCATCTCAGAGGCGCTCGTATTTGTCGGCGCGTTCACCGCTCCCGTTACCCGTCCGATCGCTATGGTTTCGGTGCTCGGTATCGTTTTCGGCGCGGCCTACCTGCTCTGGTCGCTGCAGCGGATGTTCCTCGGCAAGCGCAAGCCCGATGCCCTGTACGATCTCGAAGTTGACGCCGATGGACACGAGCACATTCATTTCCATGACTGGAAAGGCAAGCTTGATCTGGATGCTCGCGAGCTGACCATGCTCATTCCGCTTGTGATCATCGTCATTGCGCTCGGTATCTATCCGATGCCGGTCATGGGGCTTCTGACAGCCAGCATCAACAAACTTGTCCAGGTTCTCGCTCCGGTTGCCATGTCGGCCGTGCATTGATTTGGTGTTCCGTTTAAAAGCATAAACGTTGGAGAAATATGTTCGAAATGCCATCAGGCGCTGAAATACAGAGCATCATCTCGACCCTCAAGGGCGGTGCCGGATATTTTATACCTGAAATCTATCTGTCAGTGCTTTTCATGGTGCTGATATTACTTGATCTCGTCACAGGTAAAAAGAATCGCGGATTACTTGCCACGGCTACCATCGCCGGTTTGCTCGGCAGTGTCTATTTTATTTTCAAGCAGCAGACGATGCCGGACGTTCAGTTCTTTTTCGGCATGTACGCGCTTGACCGGTTCGGGATCTTTTTCAAGTACTTTTTTGTGGCATCGGGCATCCTGGCTGTGTTGACCACCATGGTTGACGACCAGCTCAAAAAGCACGAGTCGGGTATGGGAGAGTACTATGCTCTCTTGGTTGCCATGGTTGTCGGTATGATGATGATGGCTTCTTCGACTGATCTGTTAATGATGTTCCTTGCCATGGAGCTTGTCAGTCTTTCAGCCTATGCGATGACCGGATATCTCAAGCGTGAGCCCCGCTCGTCGGAAGCAGCCCTGAAGTACCTTGTTTATGGTGCAGTGTCGTCGGGCATGCTCCTGTATGGCTTCTCCCTGATTTACGGTATGACCGCTGAAACCAACATTACCCGGATCAGCATGGTGCTGGCCGCACACGGATACGATCCGCTGGTGATGATACTGACCGTGTTGCTTATCATGGCAGGTCTTGGCTACAAGATGGGCGCGGTACCGTTCCACTTCTGGAGCCCCGACGTTTACGAGGGTGCACCTACTCCGGTCACCGCCTATCTTTCGGTTGCGTCAAAGGCCGCCGGTTTCGCCATGCTCATGCGTTTCTTTTTCGTGGCTGTGCCTCACGGCTTCGATATGTATGTCAGCCCGCTGCACATTGACTGGCTCTCGATCCTGATGCTGGTCTCCGCGGCTTCGATGATCTACGGTAACGTCGTGGCTATCTGGCAGAAGAACGTCAAACGTCTGCTTGCGTACTCCTCGATCGCCCATGCCGGTTATCTGCTGCTCGGTATCATCACCATGGATCAGCTCGGCACACAGGCTGTTCTTGTCTATCTCGCCGCCTATCTTCTGATGAACTATGGCGCTTTCTATGTGGTGATTCTCATCGCCAACCACACCGGTAGCGAAAACCTTGATGACTACAAAGGTCTTGGCAAAAGGATGCCGTTGCTCGGTGCTGCCCTGACGGTGTTCCTCATCTCGCTGGTCGGTCTGCCGCCGACCTTCGGCTTCATCGGCAAGCTGATGATCTTCTCGGCGCTGCTCGCCAAAGGCAGCCTATTCATGTGGCTTGCCCTTATTGGTATCCTGACCAGTGTTATTTCGCTCTACTACTACATGCTGATTCCGCTCAACATGTATCTGAGAGAGTCGAACACTCCCGAAGAGGGCGTGATCACGACCGGCATGGGCGCGAAGATCGTCACCGCTTCGCTGATGATTCTGACGTTGTGGTTTGGTCTGTTTTTCCAGCCAATTGCCAACTATGCAAAATATTCAACGGCTATTTTCGGTGCATTTCTGAACTGAATTATCTGATATAAGTTGCCTTTGAGAACCTTAGAAAACCCGGTGGATTTTATAGAACCCCGGGTTTTTTTATTTGATGCTGATGGAATGATTAATAAATTTCTAATGGATTTCAGGTTTTGCAAATAACGATTGTTAATTATATTTGTTGAAATTAAGGTGATGCTCAGCCGGTACACGAGGAAAGACGCAGGCGAAAGCCTCTTTTTCCCCGGATATCGTGAACTATCATAAACATTCACGGAGGTGTACATGCCCACCAAGCAAACATTTGCAGAGGTGTTTCAGTCTCGAGGTCTCTCCCGGAGAGATTTTCTGAAGTTTTGTTCTCTCACTTCGGTCTCTCTCGGTCTTGCGCCATCGTTAGTTCCCAAGGTCGTTCACGCCATGGAGACCAAGCCGCGCACGCCTGTTATCTGGCTTCATGGTCTCGAATGCACCTGTTGTACTGAATCCTTCATTCGTTCGTCACACCCTATCGTTGGCGATATGGTGATGAACATGATCTCGCTTGATTATGATGACACACTGAGCGCAGCGGCTGGGCACCAGCTCGAAGAGGTCAGGAAGAAGATCATGAAAGAGTACAATGGTCAGTATATCCTTGCCGTCGAGGGTAACGTGCCCACGAAGGATGATGGTGTGTATTGCATGGTCGGGGGGGATTCGTTCCTGAATGTGCTCAAGGAGACCGCAGCCGGTGCTGCAGCGGTGATCGCCTGGGGCGCCTGTGCCTCGTTCGGCTGCGTGCAGAACGCCGATCCCAATCCGACCGGAGCGCAGCCGATTGACAAGATCATCAAAGACAAACCGATCGTCAAGGTGCCAGGTTGTCCGCCAATTGCCGAGGTGATGACCGGCGTCATTACCCATGTGCATACCTTCGGGAAGCTTCCGGAGCTTGACAGAATGGGGCGGCCGAAAGCGTTCTACTCCACCAGAATTCACGACAAGTGCTATCGCCGGGCATTTTACGATGCCGGTATGTTCGTGCGCGGATTTGACGAAGAGTCCACCCGGAAGGGCTGGTGCCTCTACAAAATGGGATGCAAGGGCCCAACCACTTACAATTCTTGCTCGAAGATTCAGTGGAACGAAGGCACCAGCTTTCCCATCGGTTCAGGTCACCCGTGTATCGGCTGCTCCGAACCGGGATTCTGGGACAAGGGCCCATTCTACACGAGGCTGGCTGACGTGTCGTTCCTCGGCACGGATACCACAGCTGACAAGATCGGCATGGTGGCGGTCGGAGCGGCAGCTGCCGGAGCGGCGGCTCATGCGGCGGTTACCGCAGTAAAGAAGAAGCAGCACGACAAAGAGCAAGAACAGTAAAAAAAGGGAGTTCAAGGCATGGCCAAGAAAATAGTTGTTGACCCGATTCCCCGCATCGAGGGGCATCTGAGAATAGAGGCGAAAATGAACGATGCCAATGTCATCGAGGAGGCGTACAGCACCGGCACGATGTGGCGTGGCATCGAGGTGATTCTGAAAGGGCGCGATCCGCGTGATGCCTGGGCGTTCGCCGAGCGCATCTGCGGTGTCTGCACGACGGTGCATGCGCTTGCTTCAGTGCGCTGCGTCGAGGATGCTCTCGGCATCGAAATCCCTGCAAATGCGCGCATTATCCGGAACCTGATGGCCGCGACGCAGCAGACGCAGGATCACCTCGTGCACTTCTACCACCTGCATGCCCTCGACTGGGTCGATGTGGTCAGCGCCCTCAAGGCCGATCCCGCACAGGCATCAGCCATCGCGCAGAGCATTTCGCCTTGGCCGAAATCGTCGGTGGGCTATTTCAAGGATTTGCAGCAGCGGCTTGTCGCTTTCGTCGAAAGTGGTCAGCTTGGCATCTTTTCGAACGGCTACTGGGGCCATCCTGCCTACAAATTGCCGCCGGAGGTGAACCTCATCGCCGTGGCGCACTACCTCGAAGCGCTCGATTTCCAGAAGGAGATCGTCAAGATCCAGACCGTCTTCGGTGGCAAGAATCCGCATCCGAACTATGTCGTTGGCGGTATGGCCTGCGCGATCGATCCGAACAGCGATACGGCGATCAACATCGAGCGCCTCAACATGATCAAGAAGATCATCGACGAGACGCAGACCTTCATCGATCAGGTTTACATCCCTGACCTCATCGCCATCGCCGGATTCTACAAAGAGTGGCTTTATGGTGGAGGGCTTGGCAACTTCATGAGCTACGGCGACTTCCCGGAAACCAATCTCAACGACTTCAAATCGTTGCTCTGGCCAAGAGGCATCATCCTGAACAAGGATCTTTCGACGGTCATCGACGTCGATCCGCGTGACATGTCGCAGATCAAGGAGGAGGTCGGCCACAGCTGGTACACCTACTCCAAAGGCTCCGACAAAGGCCTCCACCCGTGGGAAGGGGAGACCAAACCGAACTACACCGGCCCAAAGCCGCCATTCGAATTTCTCGACACCGACAAACAGTACAGCTGGCTCAAGACGCCGCGCTGGAAGGAACAGCCGGTCGAGGTCGGCCCGCTTGCCCGTGTGCTGATTGCCTATGCGAAGGGCGATCCCATGATCAAGGAGACTGTTGGCATGGTGCTTGGCAAGCTTCAGGTCGGTCCCGAAGCGCTTTTCTCGACGCTCGGCCGTACAGCTGCTCGTGGTATCGAGTGCAAGCAGACCGCAGGTTTTATGGGCCATTTCTACGACCAGCTCGTGGCAAACATCAAGGCGGGAGATTACAAGACCTTCAACAGCGAACGCTGGGAGCCCTCGACCTGGCCAAAAGAGTGCAAAGGCTTTGGCTATACCGAAGCGCCGAGAGGCTCGCTTGGTCACTGGATCAGGATCAAGGACGAGAAGATCGACGAGTACCAGATCGTGGTGCCTTCAACCTGGAATGCTTCGCCAAGGGACAATCGAGGCAACTCGGGTGCCTACGAGGCGGCCCTGAAAGGTACGCCGATGGTCGATCCTTCAAAGCCGCTCGAAATTCTGCGGACGGTGCACTCGTTTGACCCTTGTCTTGCCTGTGCGTCGCATCTGTATGACATGAATGGCAACGAAATCACCAGCGTAACCATCGTTTAAACGGAGAACGACATGGGCAGATTAATCGAAGAAATCTACGTCTGGCGTCTGCCGGTTCGGCTTTACCACTGGATCAATGCGTTCAGCATCGTTGCGTTGGTGGTTACCGGCCTGTATATCGCCTCTCCGGTGATCAATCCGCCGCTTGGTGAAGCGGTCTGGCAGCACAACTTCGTGATGTGGCGGTACGTTCACTACTGCGTGGCCTTCGTGTTCACCGGCAACTTTCTGTACAGGATGTACTACGCGTTGCTTTCGGACGATCGATATGCAAAGTTCGGTGGATTCAGGCCGTGGTCGCCCGCATGGTGGGGCAAGCCGTTCAGGGAGCAGGTCGAATCTTACCTGTTTCTGAGGCAGGACGAGCCGAACTACGTTGGTCACAACCCGGTTGCGGCGCTGGCACATTTCATTTTCATTTTCTGCGGTTCGACCTTCATGATTCTGACCGGCATGGCCATGTACGCCGAGAATCGTCCCGGCAGCTTCATGGACGCTGCGTTTGGCTGGGTGCTGCCTTTGTTCGGCAGCAGTTATAACCTGCACTACGCGCACCATATCGCTGCATGGATCTTTCCGTTCTACGTGATCGTGCATCTCTATGCTGTATTCCGTCACGACATCGTGGATCGTACCAGCGTGACCTCGTCCATCATCACCGGCTACAAGCACAAGGTGGAAGACGAAGCAGCGGCGTGAAGAGAGAATTATGAATTGAAGCGTTGGAGTGGGTTGTAGGGGCGGACCGGTGTGTCCGCCCTTGGTTTTATCCAATAAGACCTAAACGGCCTATTAGATCTATAATTTCCCAGAGCACACTTTCTTGAAAAAAATCAACGTAGTCGGTCTTGGCAATATTCTTTTCGGTGATGAAGGTTTCGGCGTGGAGGTGGTTCGGGCGCTGGAGGCTTCCGGCGATTGGCCGGAAACGGTGCAGTTCGTGGATGGTGGCACGCAGGGGTTGTACCTGCTCGACTATTTCGAGTCGTGCGACGCGCTGATGGTGTTCGATTCGATCATCCCGGTTGAGTTCGAGCCGAAAGTCTATTGTTATCGTAAAGAAGAGCTTCCTGCTTTCATTCACCGCAAAATGTCAGCTCATCAGATGGGCCTGAGCGAACTGCTCGCCGTGGCCCGGCTGCATGGGCGGGAACCGTCGGAGATCGTGCTCATCGGTGCGCCACCGCACGATCTCGGACTGGGCAACCCACTGAGCGAGCCGATGCTCCGGCATCTGGCGCGGGCCGTCGAAACAGGGCGCGAGTTGCTTGAAGAGTGGCTGGTAAAGTAAAGGCATCCGGTTTTCCTTGCGTTGCAGGGGAGAGTCGGATGCCTCATCGCTTTCAGCTGTAAAGAAATGCTGACGTGTGGTCAGCGGTTGCCGATCAGGCGCAGGAACTCGCTTCGGGTAGACTGGCTGGTCATGAAATCTCCGGACATGGCGGAGGTTGTCGTCACCGAGTTCTGCTTCTCCACGCCGCGCATCACCATGCACATGTGTGTCGCTTCGATTACCACGGCCACACCGCGCGGGTTGAGCACATTCTGAATGGCGTCCCTGATCTGCTGGGTCAGCCGCTCCTGTACCTGCAAGCGCCGCGCGAACACCTCTACGACTCTCGGAATCTTCGATAAGCCCACGATCTTGCCATCGGGAATGTAGGCCACGTGTGCCTTGCCGAAGAAGGGGAGCATGTGGTGTTCGCACATCGAGTAAATGTCGATGTCCTTCACCAGCACCATCTCGTCGTACGACTCTGTGAACACCGCTTTTTTGAGCAACTGCTCCGGATCCTGCCGGTATCCCTTCGTCAGGAATCGCAGGGATTTGGCAACCCGCTCGGGTGTCAGGAGCAATCCTTCGCGCTCCGGATCCTCGCCAACCCCTTTCAGCAAGCTGTATACGGCGTCGGCCATCGACCCGAGCGCCTCCTCGTCACGATCATGCGACTCGTCGAAGCACTCGTCGAGATCGCATGATGCCAGATGTGACTGCCCGATACGGTTATTCTCCACGGTAGGTGACACTGTTTTTTCCTGTTTCATGTATTATGACTTCATGGAGGCTAACCTCCTGTTTGGTAATGGTTTTCAGCCGGGATTCGAGAATCTCCCAGACGATGACGGCAAGAATCTCTGTTGTCGGGACGTGGCCTGCAAGTTCGTTGACCTCATGGTTCAGATGCCGGTGGTCGAACCGTGCCACAATCTCCTCTTCAAGAATTTTCTTCAGCTCCTTGAGATCGAACAAATAACCGGTTTTCCGGTCAATGATGCCCGATAGGGTGATTTCAAGCAGATAGTTGTGCCCATGTCCATACTTACCAGAGCATTTTCCATAGAGCTGCCGGTTTTCCTCGTCCGATAGCTCCGGATTGAACAGACGGTGGGCGGCATTGAACTCGATTTGGCGTGTAACGTAAATTTTTCTCGGCTTTTCGAGGATGTCGTTCATCAAGGGTATCGCTGGTGTTTCATTGACTGTCTTCCAGCATCTGCCGGATGACGGGGATTCGATGTGATTTTTCAGTTTAACCCGGCCTGCCAGTTATAAGTTTCAGCGTTCAGACAGCTGAAAACACCATACTCTTCAGCGTTTGGTGACAACGATACAACATCTGGCGGTGGAAATGAAACGGTAAAAGGGGAATGCCTGTTGTTAACACCAAAAACGCCGGAGCTTTCGTTGTGTTGAACGGCTCAGGCAATTAGATTTACTCGTCGTGACAGTGGTGATGCGAAGATTTCACGAACAAACAATCCAACCTCTTATGGCGCAAACACTTGACGATCTTATCAGGACAAGCGAACTTCCCGTATTCATCGATTTCTGGGCCGACTGGTGCGGGCCCTGTAAAATGGTGGCTCCATCCGTCAAACAGCTCGCCAGCGAGTTCAAGGGACGGCTGACCGTGGTCAAGGTCAACGTCGATCAGCAGCCTGACGCGGCGGCCCGCTTCCAGGTTCAGGGTATTCCGGCTCTTATGCTTTTTGTTGGTGGCCAGCTTAAATGGCGCACTGCCGGAGCGATGCCCTACCAGCAAATGCGCCAGGAAGTACTAAAGGCGATCGGGTGACGGGGAGCTATTGCTGTTCTTGACGGGACTGGACAAGGTGGACAGAGGGAACTAACAATGAGGGCGGCCATTGGAGCCGCCCTCATTGTTGAATATCAATCATTTCGTCGGTTCATCACCATCACGTAGTAAAGTAACTGCATGATCGCCTGTGCGGCGGCAGCTACGTAGGTCAGAGCGGCGGCGTCAAGCACGGCGTTTACGCCTGCCATCTCACGCTGCGAAACGATGCCCTGTGAAACCAGCAACTCCTTGGCGCGTCGGCTGGCATCGAATTCCACCGGCAGCGTCACCAAAGCGAACAGTGCCGTTCCTGCGAAGAGAATGATTCCCGCCCACGCCAGCGAGCTTCCAAGCACGCCGTGCATGAACAGGCCTATCATGAACAGGATCGGCCCGAGATTGCTGCCGATAGAGACTACGGGCACCATTGCCGATCGGATGGCGAGCGGCGAGTAGTTTACCTTGTCCTGCAAGGCGTGTCCGGCCTCATGGGCGGCTACACCCACCGATGCGATGCTTGGCAGACTGTAGACCTCCTCGCTGAGGCGAAGCACTTTTTGGCGCGGGTCGTAGTGGTCGGAGAGCATTCCCCGGGTCATTTCGACGTTTACATTGCCCAAACCACCACGCTGGAGAAGACGCAGGGCCGCCTGTGCGCCGGTAACGCCGCTCTGGGTTGCCACCTGCGAATATTTCTTGAACGCCGATTTCACCTTGAACTGCGCCCAGATGCCAAGGAGCAGCGGGGGCAAGGCGAAGAAAAAATATGCCGGATCGAAATAAAACATGGTTCTATCGAAAAATTGTTGAACGGTTTTGAACGGTAAATCTGCCAAAAAAACAACAGAGGGGCAAGAATCTTTTCGATGAGTAGTGGCTGAGGCTGGTGCTCATCGTATTGAATCGGCCATTTGTCCCAGATTTAGACGATAAACATTCGAGTCTCTTGCATTGCGCAAGCGGGCAATAAAAAAAGCCGCCCTATACTGACTGGACGGCTTTTTTAGTGGTGGGGACAGGACTTGAACCTGCAACCTTCGGGTTATGAGCCCGACGAGCTACCAATTGCTCCACCCCACGATGTTATGGCTCTAAATCTAAGAGAATAATCGGATTATGCAACTGAAAATTTGGGAGGTGTTGAAAATATTATTTGTGAGGTCATTTTGGGCTGTCAGTGTTGTTTTCCCTGGCCAATTCAGCCCGATATGATGGACGCCCGTCCCATGGTTTCCCCTGAAATGCGAAACGTCCGAAAAGATGCTGATTATTCCGGGCGTTTTGGCCTCTATGGTTCTAAGGATTGCCTGGCTTGGTCGGCATAATCCTTACGCGCTCTCAATTTTGTGTGGCAGGCGGATCGTACTGCTTCAGGTCATTCGGATCGACGACACCTTCCTTGCCGCTCAGGTCGACAGGCGTGTCTGAATTGGTGTCGAATCCCTGGCTGGAGCCATACTTCGCACCTTCGTCGGTGGGTTCCCTGGTTGCGGCTTCGCTGTCTCTCGATGTGTCCCTCAATTGATCATACGCGCTTTCTGCATGCAGATTCGTTTGTGCGAGTGTTCCTGAAACTGCAAGAATCAGCAACATGCCGAATACTTTTTTCATCGCCGTAAAATTGAGATTGTTTTTTGTACAGATTACACAAGAACAATGCTTATAATATAAAGTTAGACTATAAATTAGTTAAGCTCTTTTTCCAATCTGATGTGATCAATCAGTTTCTGATTGCATCGTTACAACCTCTTCCTCAAGGTCAGCTTTTCCGGACCAGTCGCTGTAAGCGGCAAAGAAGCAGGGGGCACCTCATGCAGGTCGGTTCTGGTTGCGCCATCCAACCGGTTTCATGTCATATGAAGTACGCCGTTCAAAGAATTTCGAGGCTGATTTCTCTGCTCTTCGTTCTGACCTTTTTCCATGATACCGTGTCTGCGATTCCTTTGTCTCCAGGGCCACGTCAGCCCGGCGAGGTTATTCTTGAGGAAGTGGTGGCCGGGTCGGGTGGATTTGTTGTTCGCGTGGGCAGCAACGGATGCACCAGCAAAAACTCGTTCGAGGTGCTGGTGAACAAAAAACCGGGCCTTACTGATCTCGCGCCGCACTACGAACTGACGATTGTCCGCAAGGTGCCAGATGAGTGCAAGGCGATTGTCGAGGATGGCACTGTGATTGCGTATGATCTGAAGCAGGATCTCGGCATCTCTGGTCACTACACCTATACCATTACCAATCCCGTTTATTCGCCGCGCCCATACGCGGATACGAGTGATTACTATCTGCCTAATGCCTTGAAGGATGCGGTGCCTGATTTTCCCAAGGTTACAGAGGTGCGCCCCGAGCCATTCGAGAAGTACACTGCCAGGCCGGACTTTTTTTCCTGCCTCGTGCCTGTGGACTGGACGCGGAGTGCCGCCGATCCGGAAGGTGACGCAAAAGCCGGGATTTATCAGGTTCAGCTCACCAGAGACGGGCTTGCCAGGCCGGAGGATGGTGAAAAGTACTCTTTTCCGCGTCCACTCATCTATGTCGGCTACTATGCCCTCGGCAACCGTGAGGGAAAAACGTATGCAAACTATCTGGCCGATTACGACCGGCTGATGCGCAAGAACACGGGCAGCAAACAGTCATCGTACAGCAAACCTGTGAAGACGACGGTCGCTGGGCTTGAGGCGACTGTTACCGATTACGAGGTCTGGCAGGCGCTTCCGCGTGGCCCGCTGTTTACCACAAAGTACTGGCTGAAGGCTCGTTTCGTGGTTGTCAAAGCAAGGCAGGGATTTTATGTGCTGGCATTCAAAAGTCCAAAAGAGTTCTATAATCAGAGCTTCCCCACATTCCAGGCGGTGCTTGACTCCTTCGTTCCCAAACGGTAAAACGACTTCGCCATGCCGGATATCAGGATAAAACCGACGCGCTCCACGTTGACCATGATGCGAATTGCGTCGTTTATCGTGGCGCTTGTCGGCGCGGGTATGATCGCGGGCGTTGTGAGCAACGGCCTGCTCGAAGAGGGGGGCGTGTTTGTCATCATCTGGATCGCGGCCTGCGTTGCGATCATCGGCTTCGCGCTCTTCATGGCTTTTAGCCAAAAGGTGAGCCATGACGGGATCGTCAGCATCGAAGATGCGGGGGAGTCGCAATCCGCCTCTGATGCCCAAAGCGTGGAGGCTCGGCTGAAAACGCTTGACGGGCTCAAGCGTCAAAAGCTCATAAGTGACGAGGAGTACCGGAAGCAGCGGGAGAAGATCATTCAAAGCGTGTGATTTTGCTGACTTCGTCAATCAAACAAAGGAGTGGGAATGAACAATCAGATCGACAGGCCGGAAGGGGAGCTTCGTTCCAGATTGGCCAGAGGCGAGCGGTTGCTTGACATCGGGCAGAAGCTTGGCATCGCGATTCCGGCGGGGCTGCTGCTTTTCTGCGGCGTGAACGCTTCGGCGATGACTCGCGATGCTGTGAAAATATCCTTTTCGCCGGACGCCGCGCGCGAGAACGAGGTGGCCCGGCATCTCACGGAGATTACGAACAATCCGGGCGGCGTGCGGCTTGCCGACCAGGGCAATCCACTGCACGAAAACACCCATGTCGATACCAACAGTCCCGATGTGCATAGTGATTATTCGGACAGCGGCAAGCACACCAACTCGCATGGTAACGTGCATACCAATACACACGGCGACGTGAATCGCTACTGAACGATGCCCGGTATGAAGACCAGAGAGGAGTTTCTCGAAAAACTCGCTCAGGCGGGCAAGCTGATCCTGATTTTTCAACTGACCGATCAGTGTGTGCTTTCGTGCCGGTATTGCTTCGCGAAAGGCTCCCATCCATCCGGAGGCCTTCGCATTGCCGATGACCTGCTCGAAGCGGCCATCCGGAGCGCGTTCGATACGCGCCACCGTGAAGTCTCCTTCGAGTGGACGGGAGGAGAGCCGTTTTTCGCAGGCATCGATTTTTATCGCAAGGTCGATCGCCTCCAGAAAAAGTACGCCACCAAGCCCTACGCGAATACCATTCAGACGAGTGGCTATGTGCATGACCGGGAGTTGATCGCCTGGCTTGCCGGGCACGGTTTTCACATCTCCTCGACCATCGACGGCCCGCCGGAACTGCATGATTTCCAGCGCCCTGCGAACGGCGGGGGCCCGTCGCTCGCCACGGTGCTCGCAACGCGCGAAACGATCATCGAGCATCAGGGGCACTGTGGCTGCATCTGCACGGTCACGCGGAACAGTCTCGGCAAGGAGGGGGCGATTCTTGATTACTACCGTTCGCTCGGCATTGAAGCCTTTCACAGCAATCCGTATCACTATTTTTCCGAAAATCTTGTTGGCGACGAAAGTCTCGCGCTCGATGCTGACGGCTACGCCGCGTATTTCATCGCCCAGTTCAACGCCTGGTTCGAGGGCGGGCGCAAGCTCCCGATGCCCGGCACGCTCAACTACATTCTGCGCTCGCTGGCTGCAGGAGCCGGGTTGAAGCAGTCGGTCTGCACCTTCGGCGGGCGCTGCCTGACCAATTTTCTGGCCATCACGCCCGATGGCGATGCGTGGCTTTGCCCCAAGTTCGCGGGTTTCGATGAGATGCGTCTCGGCAACGTTGGCAAGATGGCTATCACCGACATCCTTTCTGACGCCAATCCCGCCATGGCGCGCCTCATCGACGAGCGCCTTGAGGCGATGCACACCTGCGAAGCGGATGAGTGCCGCTTCCAGTACCTCTGCAACGCGGGGTGTCCCTACTACTCTTTCATCGCCAGCGGAGGCCGGAACATCGCCGCGAAGGATTCCCTTTGCACAGGCAAGCAGCTGCTCTTCGAATACCTCGAATCGGTGGTCGAACTGATCGATCCCGCCCAGCTTTCCGAACCTAGACCCCTCGAACATGCGTAACATTATCCGTCGCGCGGAGGCTGTCCGCCATCTTTTCGTCGTCGCGTTGCTCGCTCTGCTTCTTCTGCCCGTCGATGTCCCGGCCCGCATGGCCGAACGCATGGCTGATCCGGTTGGCAAGACCGACTCCTATTTTTCCGATAACGGAGTATGGGAAGTTGCGATCACCTACGGGAACCTCTTCCACTCGTGGAGCCTGAAGAAAAACGGGCAGGAGCTCTGGCATCACGCACTCATGGACGAACCCGGCAGCGCGGCGGTTTCGGACAACGGCGAGGTGATCACGTTGCCGCTCTGGGGCTGGCGCGACGAGGGTGGTTCGAGCGGGATCGCCGTGTACAACGGTCAGGGTGAACCGGTTCGGGAGATCATGTTCCGAAACGCGGACGGCAGTGAGAGCCTGCGCTGGGTGCGCCGGATAGCGATTGCTCCCGAAGGCTCGTGCATCGCCATCGGCGAGAACAGGCGGGAGGCTGCGCTGGTAACGATGTTCGATGTAACCAGTGGCAACATTGTCTGGGAAACGAATGCCGGTTTGCCGGAGATTGATGATGTCAGGGTGAGCGCCAAGGGTGAATATACGCTTGCCGCCACTTCAAAGTATGGCACCGGCAATATGGAGTTTCTGCTCTTCGACAAGCATGGAACAGCGATATGGAGCGAAAAGCGATCTGGAAATCTCTCGTTGGATGTAAAAATGTATGTCAGATTTCTTGCCGACGGCAAAGGTTTTGAGATATACGATCTGAAGTCCAAATCCTGGATGAAACGGCGATTTCCCGCTCAGAAACATTGACTTAAAGCCCTTGGTCATTCAGGAATTTTTATAAGTATCGATTTCTCCATTTTCGACATGATTGTTCCCGTCGAGTGATTCCTTTTTTGTGCCGTGAATTCTGAGGGATATATTTCAATAGAAGTATCACGACTCGCTTCAACGGTTCAAACAGGGATGCAGGATGAGCGATCAGGTTTCAACTGCGGCGCGCGATCATGAGTGGTTTGACTATTACCAGCGCTTCAGCTATTTCTCTCCGGAATCGGTGCGTGATGGTTGTCATCCCAGAATCCTGGAGCATCCACAATCGCCCCAGAAGGCGATTGTTCTCGTTCATGGTCTTTCCGATTCTCCTTACTTCATGACGGCGATCGGTGACTATTTTTTCAATCGCCTCGGTTACAATGTCTACATGCCATTGCTGCACTGCCACGGTTTGAGAGAGCCAAACGGTATGGAGGGAGTCGAACTCGAAGAGTGGAAGTCGAATGTCAGCTTTGCCATCAGCACGGCGGCGCGGAAGTCGAGCGAGGTTTCAATCGGCGGGCTGTCCACCGGCGGAACGCTGGGCTTGTACATGGCAGCGATCAATCCGAAAATCCGGGGCACACTCTATCTCTTCTCGGCGGCACTCGATCTGGCGGGCGGCCCGTTTGGCCTCGTCGGAGAGCTGAAAGAGAAGCTGCTGCTGACCTTTCTGACTGATCTCCTCGATTTTAACACTCCTTTGATCGGAGAGAATCCCTACCGGTACAGCTCGGTTGACATGGATGGCGCGGTGCAACTTGCCCGGCTCATCAAGGAGACCGACATTATCATCGACCTGTTCGACTCACGATTTCCCTTTTCTGAAAAAGTGTTTGCGGCGCACTCCGAATCCGACACTACCGCCGATATTGCCGGCATCGAAGCATTGCAGAATATCTCTGATCAAGCGCGATTCAACTTTTTTAGAATTCCCAAAAATCTCTCCGTGCCACACGCGAGCGTCGTGCTCGACATGCCGATTGAGCACGATGGCAAAGAGCTGGAACCCCGGAACCCGCTGTTCCCTGAAATGATGCAGGCAATAGCAGCTTTTGAAACAATCGGATAAGGCGTTTTTTGCCCGGTGCATGACGAATAATGTCAGAGGGCGTGATAACGATTTCTCTCTGGATTTCGAGTGTTTGTGACGGCATGGGAGACGGTGTGAGCCTCTCTGTCGTTGAGCACTTTTCGATGATATTTTGTACACCAGGCATATGAGTTTCGATTGCGATAAAGGTAAGCTGAAATAACCTTTTCCGGTCTCTTCAATGCAACTCTGATTCCCATGAAGCTCTCTGAAACTGCTGAAAAAGCCATTGCCGCTTATGGCGGGATCGGATTGTGGCGGAATGCCGTATCGGTCGAAACGGTGGTCAGCGCTGCCGGGTTGGCATTTACCCTGAAAAGGCGTCCGGCTTTCGATCATGCGGTCATGACCATGGATGCTCACCGGCCGTTTTGCCGGTTTACGCCAATTGGCCGCGATCCTGATATAACCGGCGTGCTCGACGGGGGCGATGTGCGTCTGGAAACCGCCCAGGGGCAGGTCATCAGTGAGCGCAGGAGTGTGCGTGATTATTTCAAGGCAGGACGGCGGTTGTTCTGGTGGGACGATCTCGATATGTCCTATTTCGCAAACTACGCTTCCTGGAACTACTTCACCCTGCCCGCGCTGCTTTTGCGCGAGGATATCGAATGGCGCGAGCCTGAACCGGGGAGGCTTTGCGCCGTTTTTCCTGCCCATATTCCTACCCACAGCCGAGAGCAGCAGTTCCGGTTCGATCGCAACACCGGCCTCCTGATCCAGCACGATTACACGGCGGACATCATCAGTCCACTCGCCACGGCGGCAAATGTTGTTCGACAACATTCTGAAAACGCCGACGGGCTGGTGTATCCCTCTGAAAGAGTGGTTACACCGAGAAGTTTCCGGGGGAATCCATTGCGCAAGCCGGTGCTCATTCATCTTCAGATTCACGATTACCGGGTGAAACGGAAATAAACGGTAACGCTGCTTGAGAGGAACTATCTCGTTTTTTTTGTTATTGTTATCATTGTTGGTGAATAAGAGAATCCACTCGTTTCAGAATGGTTTGGGCAATGATAAAGATGCTTTTGAAATTCAGCGTTATTCCGGCGATTGCTTTGCTCTTGCTTGTCGCTTCAACGGCGGTGCAGGCCGCGCAGATCCGCAGCATGTCGCTGACGGGGAGCGTTAACCCCGGTAGTGCAGCATATTTTCTCCGGGTGCTTGATGAGGCGAACCGGGATAACGACACGTTGCTGCTCGTGGAACTCGATACGCCGGGCGGGCTTGTCGCCTCTCTCCGCCAGATGGTGCAGGGGGTGATGGCTTCGAAAGTGCCTGTCGTCGTGTACGTCGCACCGTCCGGGGCACAGGCAGCTTCGGCGGGTGCGCTGCTTCTGCTTTCCTCGCATGTGGCGGCGATGGCTCCGGGCACCGAAACCGGCGCGGCGCATCCGGTCGATATTAGCGGTGGCGGAGATAAGGGAAGTGTGATGGGCAGGAAAATCGAGAACGATCTTGCAGCCTTTGCCCGCAGTCTTGCGCAAAAGCGTGGCCGCAGTCCCGAATGGGCTGAGCGGGCCGTGCGGGAGAGCATCGCATCGACGGCATCGGAAGCGCTCGCGGCGGGCGTGATCGATACCGTGGCGGACAATCGCAAGGAGCTGCTCGTGTCCCTCGATGGCCGCAAAGTCGAGACAGCTATCGGTGAATTGATCATTCGCACAACAAATGTGCCAGTTAAGGAAGCGTCCCCAACTTTCGGCGAAGAGGTGATGATGGCTATCGCCGATCCAAACATCGCTTATTTTCTGCTACTGCTCGGCCTGGCCGGTCTCTGGTTCGAGCTTTCGACACCGGGTGCGGTGCTGCCGGGCGTGGCCGGAGCGATTGCCCTTGTGCTCGGCGCGTGGGCCATGCAGCTCCTGTCGGTCAACGTCACCGGCCTCCTGCTCATTCTGCTCGCCATCCTCTTTTTCGGGCTGGAAATCTTCGTGGTCAGCAGCGGAGCGCTCGCGATCGCCGGTCTGGTCGCGCTTTTCATAGGTTCGGTCATGGTGTTCAATCAGCCGGAGTTAGGCCTCGTCATCAACTGGTGGGTTTTTCTTCCGCTTTTTCTTTCATTTTCGGCGGGAGTCCTGTTACTTGTCTTTGTGGTGCTTCGTTCCACCAGACGCAAGGCGATCTCCGGCAGGGAGGGGCTGGTCGGTGAAACAGGTACCGTTGAACGAGCCATCGGAGAGGGCAAGGGCGGCAAGGTGTTTGTGCATGGCGAACTTTGGGACGCATCGGCAAACGGTTTGATTCCTGCCGGATCACAGGTAACGGTCACAGGGATCGAGGGGATGAGGCTCATGGTGAAACAAAATAGCAAGGAGGAGTGATATGCTTTCAATGAATATCCTGGTTTTACTGGTGCTCGCGGTGGCGTTTTTCGTTTCCGCAGTCAAGATCATGCCCGAATACGAGCGGGCGGTTATTTTCCGGCTTGGCCGGATTATCGGAGCCAAGGGGCCGGGCCTCATCATTCTGATTCCCTATATCGACCGGATGGTGAGGGTTGACCTGAGAACGGTGACGCTTGACGTGCCTCCGCAGGACATCATCACCCGCGACAATGTTTCGGTGAAAGTGAGCGCCGTGGTCTATTTTCGGGTGCTCGACCCGATCAAGGCGATCATCGATGTAGCCGATTTCCATTTCGCCACCTCGCAGCTTGCCCAGACGACCCTGCGCAGCGTTTGCGGGCAGGGCGAGATGGATAATCTGCTCGCTGAGCGTGACGAGATCAATGAACGCATCCAGTCCATTCTCGACAAGGATACCGCGCCTTGGGGGGTGAAGGTCGGCAAGGTCGAGGTGAAGGAGATCGATCTTCCCGAGGAGATGCGCCGGGCCATGGCCAAGCAGGCCGAGGCCGAACGGGAGCGCCGTTCGAAGGTCATCAACGCCGAGGGCGAGTACCAGGCGGCGCAACGCCTGGCCGATGCGGCGGAAATCATCACGCAAAATCCGGCAGCCCTGCAGTTGCGTTACCTCCAGACATTGCGTGATATCGCAACCGAAAACAACTCGACCACGATTTTCCCGGTACCGGTGGACCTCATCAAGATGTTTTTCGAAAAGAAATCCTGAACCGTTTTTTTTCAACCATCAAACGATACGGCCATGATTACCATCAAGTCGATTCTCTGCCCGATGGATTTTTCCGACGCATCGAAGAATGCGTACCGGTATGCCTGTGAGTTTGCCAGGTCTATGGGCTCGAAGGTAATATTGCTGAACGTGATCGAACCTCGTCCGATAGCTGCGGAGATGAGCCTGAACTATATTCCGCTTGAAGAAGACCTTGCCGCAGCAGCAAAGGAGGATTTTATCCCGCTGGTTAAGGATGCGGAGGCCATGGGGATCGATGTCACTGCTGATGTGACTATCGGCTTGCCTGCTGAATCGATTCTTCAGCATGTCGCCGATCTCGATGTGAGCATGCTCATCATGGGCTCGCACGGCAAGACCGGTCTCAGTCGTCTCCTCATGGGTAGCGTGGCCGAAGCGGTGATACGAAAAGCAACTGTCCCCGTGCTGATTGTCAAGGCAAATGAAAAGGAGTTTATCAGCGAAGAGTAGGGGCGGGGGAGAATGATGAATTGAAATCCGTAGGGGCGGCTCTTGTGGCCGCCCCGTGGTTTTTGTGCCGTTTTTCGATTGGACTGATTTGTCTGATCCAATCGATCAGTCTGATCTTTACTTTCTCCAAAATGCTTTCAGCAGCTCCACGGCTCCGGTGAAAGGACTGAGCTTTCCGGCGAGCACTTGTTGCTCGACCTCTGCTTTTGCGTCTTTGACCCACACCGCGTTGTAGAACTGGCGCTTCAGTTGCTCTTCGGCGATGGCGTGGAGCAGGTGGCGCGACTGCTCCCGGCGCTGCTCGCTCCACTCGCCGCTTTGCTGCATGGCTGCGGCAAACGCTTCGATAGTTTTCCACACTTCGCTGACGCCCGTGCCCTCGAGTGCCGAGGTGAGCAACACCTTTCGTGTCCATCCCGAATGCTTCTCCGGCAGGAGCCTGAGCGCAGCCTCGAAATCGGCTTTAGAGTTTTCGGCGATGGTCAGCCGTCCGGAGTCCGCCTTGTTGACGGCCACGAGGTCGGCAATCTCCATGATGCCGCGCTTGATGCCCTGCAGCTCGTCGCCGGAGCCGGGGAGCATGAGCAGCAAAATGAAATCCACCATCGAGTTCACCACGATCTCCGACTGGCCGACGCCGACCGTTTCGACGATGATGACCTCGTATCCAGCGGCTTCGCAAAGCAAAATCGTTTCGTGCGTTCGCGGGGAGGTGCCGCCGAGGAAGCCCGACGACGGCGTCGGGCGGATGAAGGCTTCCTGGCGAGCGGCGAGCCGCTCCATGCGCGATTTGTCGCCGAGGATGCTGCCCTTCGAGCGCGAGCTGCTGGGGTCGATGGCAAGCACCGCCACCCGTTTGCCCTGACGAACGAGGTCAAGGCCGAGTGCTTCGATGAAGGTGCTCTTGCCCGCGCCCGGCGCTCCGGTGACGCCGATGCGGATCGAAGCGCTTCCGTCGCCGAGGCAGCGGTCGAGAATCTCGTGCGCCAGCTGCTCGTGCTCCGGGCGGCTCGACTCGACGAGCGTGATGGCGCGGCTCAACAGGCGGCGGTCGCCGTTCCTGATGCCTTCGACGAACTCCTCGACCGTGGGTTCATGCCGATGCCTGCCGCTCATCGCCTCGTCCGGTTTCCGCTCACTGGTGATGTTCGAGCAGCAGCGCGAGCAGCTTGATGGCCGCTTCGGCGATCACCGTGCCGGGGCCGAAGACGCCCGCGACGCCGCGCTCGTAGAGGTAGTCGTAGTCGCGCTCCGGAATGACGCCGCCTGCGATGACGAGAATGTCGCTGCGCCGCGCCTCTTTCAATCCTTCCACCACCTGCGGCACCAGCGTTTTGTGCCCGCCCGCGAGGCTTGAAATACCGACGATATGCACGTCGTTGTCGAGCGCCTGCTGCACGATCTCCTCCGGCGTCTGGAAGAGCGGCGAAATATCGACGTCGAAGCCGATGTCGGCAAACGCCGCGGCGATCACCTTCGCGCCGCGATCATGCCCATCCTGGCCGACCTTGGCCACCAGAATTCGCGGGCGGCGGCCTTCGTATTCGGCGAACGAATCGGCAAGCTCGCGGGCCTGCAAAAAGAGGCTGTTGTCCTGCATCTGCGACTGGTAGATGGTGGTGTTGAGGCTCGTGGTCGCGCGGTAGCGTCCGTAGATTTTTTCGAGCGCCGAGGAGATTTCGCCGAGCGTGGCGCGTTTGCGGGCGGCATCGACCGAGAGCGCGAGCAGGTTGCCCTCTCTGGTTTCAGCGCACCGTTCGAGCGCTTCGAGCGCCGCGCGCACTGCCTCTTCATCTCGATTTCGCTTGACCTCTTCGAGCCTCGCGAGCTGCTGCTGGAGCACGGCGGTGTTATCGACCTCGAGCAGGTCGATCTCCGTGCGGTGCTCCGTGCGGAAAGCATTGACGCCGACGATGGTCTCCTTGCCGCTGTCGATGCGCGCCTGCTTGCGCGTGGCCGCCTGCTCGATCTGCATCTTCGGCAGCCCCTGCTCGATCGCCTTTACCATGCCGCCTGCGGCCTCGATCTCCTCGATGATCGCCCACGCTTTTTCGGCGAGCTGGCGCGTCAGCTCCTCGACGTAATACGAACCGCTCCACGGATCGATGGCGCGGGTGATGTCGGTCTCCTCCTGCAAATAAAGCTGCGTGTTGCGGGCGATTCGCGCCGAGAAGACCGAGGGCAGGGCGATGGCCTCGTCGAGCGCATTGGTGTGCAGCGACTGCGTGTGACCGAGCGCGGCGGCCATTGCCTCGACGGTCGTGCGAGCGACGTTGTTGAAGGGATCCTGCTCGGTGAGGCTCCAGCCAGAGGTCTGGCAGTGCGAGCGCAGCATGAGCGATTTCGGGTTTTTCGGCTCGAACTTCGCGACGATTTTCGACCAGAGCAGTCGCGCGGCGCGGAGTTTGGCGATCTCCATGAAGTAGTTCATGCCGATGCCCCAGAAGAAGGAGAGGCGTGGCGCGAAGGCGTCGATGTCGAGACCGGCGTCGAGCCCCGTCCTGATATATTCGAGGCCGTCGGCCAGTGTGAAGGCCAGTTCGAGGTCGGCGGTCGCCCCCGCCTCCTGCATGTGGTAGCCCGAAATGCTGATCGAGTTGAACTTCGGCATCCGCTCGCTCGCGAAGCGGAAGATGTCGGCGATGATCTTCATCGACGGCTCCGGCGGGTAGATGTAGGTGTTGCGCACCATGAACTCTTTGAGGATGTCGTTCTGGATGGTGCCGCTCAGCCTCTCCGGCGCGACGCCCTGTTCCTCGGCGGCCACGATGTAGAAGGCCATCACCGGCAGCACCGCGCCGTTCATCGTCATCGAAACCGAAATGTCGCCAAGCGGAATGCCGTCAAAAAGAATCTTCATATCCTCGACGGTGTCGATGGCCACACCCGCCTTGCCAACGTCGCCGACGACGCGCGGATGGTCGGAGTCGTAGCCGCGATGGGTCGGCAGGTCGAAGGCGACGGACAAGCCCTTCTGGCCCGCAGCGAGGTTCTGGCGGTAGAAACGGTTCGACTCCTCGGCGGTCGAGAATCCGGCGTACTGGCGGATCGTCCATGGCCTCGACGTGTACATGCTGGCGTACGGCCCAGCGAGGAATGGCGGAAATCCCGGCGCGAAGTCGGGCGTTGGCTCTCCCGTAGTCCCGTAGCTGGCGTGAACTGCAATGCCCTCTGGTGTGGCCCATGCTTCACCGCCGGTTTGCCGTGTTGCCGGGTCAGCCATCGCGAAAGGCTCGATGCTGGAAAAATCGGGTCTCATAGCACTCCGGTTTTGTGTTGCAGCGAAAGCAGGTCTGCATAAGCGTCGCTGCCGAGGTGGATGAAGCGGTCGAGTCCCGCCCGCAGAAGTTCGGCGGCGTTTTCCGGAGGTTTGGCCGCCATGACGATCACCGTCTCCTTGCGCAGCTCCTGAATTGTTTCGCAGACTTTCGCGACGCTCGCGAGATCGCTCTCGCCGCTCCAGCAGAAGACGACGATGTCAGGCTCGTCACGGAGAAGCGCCCGGCAGTTGCAGGTTTTGGGGTCGAGTGTCACGGCTGGCATCACTTCGAAGCCGCCGCTTTTCAGGAAATCCTCGGCGAAGGCGGCCACCCGCAAGCTTTTCGACGGATCGCCGTGCAGCCAGAGCGCGGCGCGAGGCGTCGCGCCACCGGCGGCGACGTGCGCTGTCATGCGAAGCCGGAGCTGCTCGAACGCCTCGGCGGGCGCGTCGCTATTTTGAAGCGCGGCCGCGACTTCGGCGGACGGCGGCACGGTGTAGCGGTTGATGCCGACGAGCGTCCGGCGGCGGGTGTTGATCGCCTTGCGTTGCGCCTCGGCCGCCGGAGCGATCATTGCCGCGATGGTGCCGTTCGCTACGGCGACGCCAAGACCGCCCGTCGCCTCGATCCGCTGGAAGAGCGCCCAAGCCTCGCGGCAGAGCGCGGCGGTTATCGTTTCAATGTAGAACGACCCGGCGGCGGGATCGACGACGTGGCTGAGGTTCGACTCCTCCTGGAGCAGCAACTGGATGTTGCGCGTGACCCGCTCCGCGAACTCCGCTGAGACCGAACCGGCGTGGTCGAACGGCGCGAGTTGCAGCGTGTCGCATCCGCCGAGGATCGCCGCGAGCGCTTCGGTCGAGAGGCGCAGCAGGTTTGTGTAGGGATCGAGCGTCGAGATCGAGCGGATCGACGAGCGCACGAAAGTGCGCAGTTCGGGCATCGTTTCCGCCGGAACGCCATATGCCCCAAGCAGTTGCGGCCACATCGCGCGGAGCGCCCGCAATTTGGCGAGTTCGGGGAAGTGGCTGGTTCCGGCGGCAAACACGATCTCGATGGCGGACGCGGCTTCGGCGGCATCGATGCCAGCATCCCTCAACCGGCTGAGGCAGTCGCTCACGCCCGCCAGAGCGATGGCAAGCTCCTGAGTGATGGTCGCGCCCGCCTCGTGGAAGCGCACGGTATCGACGGCGATGGTGCGGAATTTCGATCCTCTCATATCCGCTGTCGGCAGCGGCAGGTCGTCATCCGGAGCCGAGAGCGCGTCGAAGAGCAGCGCGCCGGAGTTCGAGGCGAAGCCGGGTAGCGACACGAGCGAGTCGAGCAGCCATGCCGGATCGTCGATGGCTCCTGAAAAGTAGAACGCGATTTTCGCCGGATCGGCAGTATGCCGTGCTTCGAGCAGCCGCGCGATTTCGGCGCTCTCCTCCGTTCCCTCGAAGTGCAGCTCGATGGCGTTTGCGCCACCCGCCACGGCTTTGTCGAGCAGTGCCGGATCGTCCAGAATCTTGCTGGCGGAAATCTGCTGGCAGATGCGCCAGCGGTTCGTCGAGCGCCGGAATGGCACCTCTGGTGCGGACTCGGCAGTGTGGCGGTTGTGCCACGGCTCCATCGTGAAGCCTTCGGGGGTATCCCAGACGATTTTTGAAAAGTCTGTGCCTTTCAGCTCTTCGATCACTTTCGATTTCCACTGTTCGTAATCGACAGCGTTAAATCCGGAAAACAGCGATTCAGTATCGTTCATCGGTCAAAATGTTCAGGTGTCCTGTCGAAACGAATGGTTGTCGATGATTCCGGCGATGCGGTCCTTCAGTTCGAGCGGATGAGCTACCATATCGACAAAGCCTTTCGACTGAAGCCAGCCGGTGGTCTGGAAATCCTTCGAGGTCTTTTTGCCGGTGTACTGCTCGATCACGCGTTTTCCTGAAAAGCCGATATTGCTCGCATTGTGCTCGAAAATCCTGATGCCGCGTGAGCCGAAGCCGATGGCCACGCCGCCGAGCGTCGGGTCGGTGACGATGGTGATGACCGGTAGCCCGGCCTGTTCGACGAGCGACAGCGCCAGGTGAATTTTCGGAATGCTCACCATCGAGGAGCACCCCTCGTGCATTCGTGCTCCGCCGCCTGCCGCCTGGATGATGAGCGGGCGGCGATTCTCGATGGCGATCTTGGCGGCTCGCCACACCTTTTCGCCGGTGGACATGCAGAACGAGCCGCCGAGAAAGCCGAAGCTCGTGGCGCACAACACGACATCCTTACCATCAATCGCGCCGTCGCCCGTGATGAGTGCCGTCGTCATGCCGTTTTTCACGCGGTCTTCATGGAGCTTGTCGGCGTATTCGGGGAAATTCAGAATATCGCGGTCAACGATATAGCGAGTTTCCTGGTGCTCGGTGAACGAATTCTCGTCGAGTATCAGTTCGATGTAGTCGCGGGCGCTGAGGCGGACATAGCGGTGGCCGCAGGTGGCGCAGACGAAATTGTCAGCCAGCAGCTTGCTGTAGAGCACCGGATCGACGACATGCCTTTTATCATCGTTTCGGCAGCGCTTGTGGCGGCTGATGAAGAGGTTCTTTTTCGGCTTGTCGATGAAGAAAGAGACCTTTTTTTCATAGGTGCGGATATGCTCCTCGGTCGTCGTTTCCCACTGACCGATTTTCTGCCAGCGTTCGATGCGGCGCTGCTGAAGCGATTCGGCGGGCGCTTTGCCGAATGCCTCAATCCAGCGTCCCATCACCTCGCGGAACGATTCGAGCGCCTCGTTTTTGAAGCGGTGCGCCGGACCTGCCGGTTCGGGAATCAGCTCGTCCACGATGCCGTTTTTCATTCCCTCCTTCGAGGTGATCTGCGAGATTTCGGCGGCGAGGTTCGCCTTGTCCCTCGTCCGGAACAGAATCGACGAGCACGCTTCTGGCGAGATGACCAGGTAGGTCGAGTACTCCATCGCGAGTACCGCGTCACAGCCGGTCAGGGCGATGGCCCCGCCGCTGCATCCGCGATTGATGATGACCGAGATGGTCGGTACGGTCGCCTCGGCGAGCGCCTGCATGCAGCGCCCGATCTTCCAGGCGATGCCTCCGGTTTCCGACTCCTCGGTCGGATCGGCTCCGGCGGTGTCGATCACCGTGATGACGGTGCGCCCCTCGCGTTCTGCGATGGCGATGGCATCGACTGCTTTTGCGTACGCAGCGGGAGTCGGCATGCCATGGTTCCATTTTCTGACCTCAGATTGATCCTGCATGATCCGGGTCAGTTCACCAAAGTCGGAGGTCGGTCCCGACTGCTGGCCGATGAGCATCACCGGCCAGACCTTGCCGTTGCGCCGGAGTTCGGCGCGGTGCGTCTGGATCAGGCAACTGCCGTGGAGATCGTTCGAAAGGCACTCTTCCACGTTGTCGAACACCGTGAGGTAGTCAAGGTACTTCGGGCGTTCGGGGTGAAACGAGAGCTGGTATTTTTCATATTCCGACAGCCGTTCGATGGAGTCGGTGCTGTAGCTGAACCCTTTTGTTTTTTCGAAAGGCAGGAAGAAGTGTTTCACAGGCAATGAATGAATTAATGATCGGGTTTGGGGCACGTCTAAAAACTTATTCCGAGCCTCGATTGCTGCGTTGGATGGCGCTCAAAATCCTTGCTTATTATCAGTGTTCCGGTTTCTGCGCTCCAGGCGTCTTGCGCTCGTCTCTCTCATGACACTTTTTTAGTGTGTGCCCTTCGGTTCAACGAATTCGACAAGCACGCGATTGGTCTGGCGCGGATGGAGAAAGACGATCTTCTTGCCCCCCGCGCCCGCCGATGGTTCACCAAGCGGAGTGAGGCCTTCATCGGCGGCCCGTTTGGCCTCCGCCTCAATGCCATCGGTCGCCAGCGCGATGTGGTGCATGCCTGCGCCGTTCTTCGAAAGGAATTTAGCAATCGGCCCGTCATCGCCAAGCGGTTCGAGCAGTTCGATTTTAGTTTCTCCAATCGGAATGAATGCCGCGCGTACCTTTTCCGATGGCACTTCGTGGATTGCGACCGCCGAGCGGTCGCATCCGAGGAGCTTTACCCAGATGTCGATGGCGCTTTCGAGGTGCTCAACCGCTATGGCGATGTGGTCGATTCTGTCGATCATGGTGACGTTCAGTGGTTACGCTGATGTTTTTGCATAGCCGATAGTCTGCAAGGCCTCTTTGATTTCGTCGAGAATGGCCGGATCGTCGATGGTCGGCGGCATGGTGTAGACCTCCGAGTTGGCGATTTTGCGCATCGTGGCCCGCAGGATTTTGCCTGACCGGGTCTTCGGCAGACGCTTGACGATGATCGCCTGCTTGAACGAGGCGACCGGTCCGATGTTCTCGCGCACGTATTCAATCACGTGTTTGACAATCAGCTCCGGCGGCGTATCGACGCCCGATTTGAGCACGAGGAAGCCGAGTGGCACCTCACCTTTCAGGTCGTCCTGTACGCCGATGACAGCGCTTTCTGCCACGTCCGGATGCTCGCACAGTTCGGCCTCGATGGCTCCGGTCGAGAGGCGGTGCCCGGCGACGTTGATGATGTCGTCCGTGCGCGACATGATATAGATATAGCCATCCTCGTCGATGTAACCGGCGTCGCTGGTCTGGTAGTAACCGGGGAAGTTGCGCATGTAGCTCTCGACGAAGCGGATATCTGCCCGCCACAGGGTCGTCATCGTACCGGGCGGCAGCGGTAGCTTCACGACGATGTCGCCCATCGTGCCGTGCGGGAGCTCTTCGAGAGCCTCGTTAACCACCTTGACTTCGTAGCCAGGCACAGCTTTCGATGCCGAGCCGTATTTGACCGGCCCCGGCTCGATGCCCTGGCAGTTGGCCGCGATGGCCCAGCCGGTCTCGGTTTGCCACCAGTGGTCGATCACCGGCACCTGGAGCTGCTTCTCGGCCCATCGCACTGTGTCAGGATCGGCGCGCTCGCCTGCGAGGAAAAGCGTCCGGAACTTCGAGAAGTTATAGCGGCGGATGTAGTTGCCTTCGGGATCCTCCTTCTTGATCGCCCGGAAGGCGGTCGGCGCGGTGAAAAGCACCGAAACGTCGTGTTCGCTGATGATGCGCCAGAAGGTCCCGGGATCGGGGGTGCCGACCGGCTTGCCCTCGAAGACGATGGTCGTGCAGCCGTGCAGGAGCGGCGCGTAAACGATGTAGGAGTGGCCGACCACCCAGCCGACGTCACTCGCCGCCCAGAAAACCTCGCCGGGTTTGACGTTGTAGACGCTCTCCATCGTCCATTTCATGGCCACCATGTGACCGCCGTTGTCGCGCACGATGCCTTTCGGCTGGCCAGTGGTGCCGGAGGTGTAGAGGATGTAGAGCGGATCGGTCGATTCGACCGGCACACACTGCGCCGGAGCGACGCCGAGCAGCGCCTGTTTCCAGGTCATGTCGCGCTCTTCGTTCAGCTCCGCCCTGAGCTGTTCGCGCTGGTGGATGATGCATATCTCCGGCTTGAAATGGGCCAGCTCGATGGCGAAATCAAGCAGACGCTTGTAGTCGATGATTTTGCCGTGCTCGATGCCGCAGGAGGCCGAGACGATGACCTTGGGTTTGCAGTCGTCGATGCGCACGGCGAGCTCGTGTGACGCGAAGCCGCCGAAGACCACCGAGTGGATTGCGCCGAGCCGCGCGCAGGCGAGCATTGCTACGAGCGCTTCGGGAATCATCGGCATGTAGATGATGATCCGGTCGCCCTTGCGAACGCCACGGGCCTGAAGCGCTCCGGCAAAAAGCGCCACCTTGTCGCGGAACTCGCGGTAGGTGAACTTCTCGATGGTGCCGGTTACCGGGCTGTCATAAATGACGGCGATCTGGTTGCCGCGTCCCTCATCGACGTGCCGGTCAAGCGCGTTGTAGCAGGTGTTGGTGACGCCTCCGGCGAACCAGCGGTAAAACGGCGGATTCGAGTCGTCGAGCACCTTGTTCCACGGCTTGTACCAGTGGAGATTTTCTGCAAGCGCGCCCCAGAACTCTTCCGGGTTTTCAATCGACTGACGGTGAACGTCGTTGTAGCGTGATGACATACTGCAAGCCCCCTTGAGCTATGAGGTTAATGATGGTAAGGGAGTGGCGGACTGCCGGATGATGGTGCTGCGCAAGAAGTAGAGCTGCTGTGAATCCCGCATGTCCTCGAATGGCTGGATGTTGATCTGAAAATAAATGGTAATGAAAATAAGAGATTACATCAATGGAAAGATTGCTGTCTTCTCATCTTCTTTTCAATAAAGTTGTCCGGAGGCGTCGCCTCGCGCAATCAGTTTGAGCTGAGTGAACAGGGTGATCAGCTCCGGGACGGAGAGCGCCTCCGCACGCAGTTTGAGCGTGGGTTCCGGCACTCCTGAAGTGTCGTAATACTCCTTCAGGTTATTCAGAAGTGTTTTCCTGCGCTGGTGGAAAACACGGCGGACGAAGGTTCGGAATCCTTCGCTGTCTTTGACCGGATCGACAGCCTTCGGCACCATGCAAATGACGGCACTATCGACATCCGGGCGGGGTTTGAAGACTGCGCGGCCTACCTTGAACAGATATTTCACGTCACAGAACGCCTGCATCTGCACGGCGAGGATGCCGTACTCTTTCGTGCCGGGTACGGCGGCGATGCGCTGGGCGACTTCGTGCTGCATCATCAGCGTGGCCGAGGCGATGAGGTGCCGGTTATCGAGCAGCCGGAAGAGGATCGGGCTGGTGATGGAGTAGGGAATGTTGCCGAGCACCGAGAGTTTGCCGCCTGCGGCCAGCGGTTCAAGTGGTACTTTGAGGAAGTCGTCTTCGATCAGCTCGATCTGCGGATGTTCCTCGCGGTTGAACTTCGCCAGCTCCCGGTCTTTCTCGATGGCGGTGAACGACGGCATCACTTCGAGAATCGCCGTCGTCAGAGCGCCAAAGCCGGGGCCAATCTCAACCACCCGGTCGCCCTCCTTGATGCCCGATTCACGGACGATCTTGCGCGGGATGTTCCTGTCGAGCAGGAAGTTTTGGCCTAATTTTTTTTTTGCCGCTATATGCGTATGCTTATATTCAACTTTTGTCATCTGACTGGGCTTTGTGGGCGCAACTCAATATCAATGGCGGGGTTAACCCGGCAGGCACTCAGGTCCTGCATAACTTTTTCAAATTTAAGGTATTCTGTCATTAATGGGAGAGAAAATTACCATCGAACAGACCGCGAAGTATACTTCACGGGGCAACAAGGCTACCCGCACCGGATTTGGCGAGGCGTTGCTTGAAGCCGGGCGTGAGAACCCGTCTGTTGTCGCTCTCTGTGCTGACCTGACCGGGTCGCTGAACATGAATCTCTTCCGTAAAGAGTTTCCGGAGCGATTCATCCAGACCGGCATTGCCGAGGCGAACATGATCTCCATGGCCGCCGGCCTGGCCACTACCGGCAAGATTCCCGTGGCGTCAAGTTTCGCCGTTTTCGCGACTGGCCGCGTCTTCGACCAGATCCGCCAGTCGGTCTGCTACTCCAATCTCAATGTCAAAATCTGCGCTTCGCACGCCGGCCTTACCCTCGGCGAGGATGGTGCGACGCACCAGATTCTCGAAGATATCGGCCTGATGCGCAGCCTGCCGCGCATGACCGTCGTTGTGCCCTGCGACTACAGCGAAACCAAGCGCGCCACCAAGGCGATCATCGAGCACAAAGGTCCAGTCTATCTGCGCTTCGGACGCCCGAACGTGCCGGACTTCACCGCCGATGAGGACGGCTTCGAGATCGGCAAATCCATCGAGCTGCATCCCGGCAAGGACGTGACCGTCATCGCCTGTGGCATCATGGTCTGGAAGGCGCTCGAAGCGGCCAGAATCCTTGAAAAAGAGGGGGTGTCGGTGCGCGTCATCAACATGCACACTATCAAGCCGATCGACACGCTCGCCATCGTGCGCGCGGCCAATGACACCGGCGCGATCGTTACCGCCGAGGAGCACCAGATGTATACCGGTCTCGGCGAAGCCGTGGCCAACGTTTGCGCCCGCAACATTCCGGTGCCGATCGAGATGGTTGCCGTCGAGGACACCTTCGGCGAATCCGGTAAGCCCGATGACCTGCTCCGCAAATACAAACTGACCACTGAGGATATTCTGGAGAAAATTTACCTCGCGCTGCGCAGGAAAGATTGAATTTGAGATCGGTCGGATCAGACAGATCAGTTTGATCCGATCAATCTACAAACACGACCGCAACCCCAAGGAGAACGAACCATGGCGATGCCCAATTTTGGCGATATGATGAAGCAGCTTCAGGAAGCTGGCGCGAAGATGCAGGATGTGCAGAAGCAGCTCGAAAAGCTTGTTTCCGAGGGTGAAGCAGGCGGTGGCATGGTCAGGGCGAAGGTCAACGGACGGCAGAAGCTGCTTGAACTCACCATTGATCCCGAGATCATGGACGATGTCGATATGGTGCAGGATCTTGTCGTGGCTGCCGTGAACAAGGCGCTCGAAGCCTCGGCGCAGCTCGCGCAGAGCGAGATTCAGAAAGCCGCTGGCGGCATGATCAACCCTGCCGACCTGATGAAGCAGTTCGGCGGTCAGGGATAAGCTCGCCGGTTCATGCGTTACAGCTCAGGAGCCGTCGAAGCACTCATCGAAGAGTTCGCCAAACTGCCCGGCATTGGCCGCAAGACAGCCCAGCGCCTCACCATGCATGTGCTGCACGAACGGCGCTCCGAGGTCGAGAAGCTGGCGGGCGCACTGATCGATGTCAAGGAGAAGGTGATCCGCTGCTCGGTCTGCCAGAACATTACCGATCTCGGCGTTGATCCCTGCCACATCTGCACCTCCGCCGGGCGCGACCGCTCGGTTATCTGTGTCGTCGAATCACCCACCGAAGTGCTCGCTTTCGAGAAAACCGGCCACTACAAAGGGTTGTACCACGTGCTGCACGGCGTGATTTCGCCGCTCGACGGCGTCGGCCCCGACGATATCAAGGTGCGCGAACTGATCGCCCGCATCGGCGTGGATTCGACCGGCGGCGTGCGCGAAGTGGTGCTCGCGCTCAATCCCACCGTTGAGGGCGAAACGACATCGCTCTATATCAGCAAACTGCTCAAACCGCTTGGCATCAACGTCACCCGCATCGCCAGAGGCATTCCTGTTGGCGCTGAGCTTGAATTCATCGACGAAGCGACGCTTTCACGGGCGATGGAGGGACGCTCAGCCATCTGAGCCGCCAGCAGTCGCAATAACAGTTATTCAGTCATATTTGCAAGGAATGAACGGAGAGAAAAAAAAGGTTCTGATCATCGGCGGCGGCCTTGCGGGTCTGACCGCGGCCAAGAGGCTCGTTGATCGCGGTTTTCAGGTCAAGGTGCTCGAAAAACGCCCCATCTATGGCGGCAAGGTTTCGGCCTGGAAGGACGAGGAGGGGGACTGGATCGAATCCGGCACCCACTGCTTTTTTGGCGCGTACGGCGTGCTCTACGATCTCATGAAGGAGATCAAGACCTACCACGCCGTCAGCTGGAAGGAACACCAGCTCACCTACACGCTCGAAGGGGGAGGCAGCTTCACCTTCAACACCTGGGACCTGCCCAGCCCGCTGCACCTGCTTCCGGCGATCATCAAGAACGGCTACTTCACCTTTGGCGAAATGGCCTCTTTTTCGAAGTCGCTCATTCCGCTGGCACTCCGGAAGGCCAACTACCCGCCGACGCAGGATCATCTGACCTTCGCCGAGTGGGCCGAGGAGAAGAGGTTCGGCAAGCGGCTGATGGAAAAGATGTTCCGCCCGATGGCGCTCGCGCTCAAGTTCATTCCGCCGGAGGAGATTTCGGCCAAGATCATTCTCGACGTCACCGAGACATTCTACCGCATTCCCGATTCGTCGTGCATGGGCTTTCTGAAGGGCTCGCCGCAGGAGTACCTGCACCAGCCACTCGTCGATTATTCGACGCAGAAAGGCGCGGTGTTCCAGAACAACATCACGGTTGATGAGCTGCTCTTCGACGGCCAGCAGATTCGCGGCGTGCAGCTGCGCAACGGAGAGATTCTCGATGCGGACTACTACGTCGCGGCGCTGCCGATTCACAATCTCTGCAAGGTGCTGCCGTCGTCGCTCAAGCAGCACGACCGCTTCTTCGGCGACCTCGACCGGCTCGAAGGGGTTCCGGTCATTTCGGTGCAGATCTGGTATGATCGCGAGATTTCCGCCATCGACAACGTGCTCTTCAGCCCGGATGGGGTGATTCCGGTCTATGCGAACCTCGCCCGCACCACGCCCGATTACCGGACGCTGCGCGGTGAGCGCTTCGAGGGCAAGACGCGCTTCGAGTTCTGCGTTGCCCCGGCGCGAGAGCTGATGGGGCTGACCAAGGAGGAGATTATCGCGCGGGTTGACCGGAGCGTTCGCGCCAACTTCCCGAAGGAGTCGCAGGGGGCAAAAATCCTCAAGTCCACGCTGGTCAAGATTCCCCGCTCGGTCTACGCGCCACTGCCTGGCATGGAGCAGTACCGCCCTACGCAGAAGACGCCAGTGGGCAACCTCTTCCTTGCGGGCGGATTCTCGCAGCAGCTCTACTACGATTCGATGGGCGGGGCGGTGATGAGCGCCAATCTGGCGGTCGACGCGCTGACCAAAGCAGCGTCAGCGAACGGGCATTGAGAGTCGTCTGAAAAGATTCGGGAAACTTTTCGATACTGTGCAAAAATTGTTCTTTTTCCCGATTTAAATGTTATCTTTGCTGACCTGTTTGAAAATGACCCTCGGGTCATCAGGCCCTTGTAGCTCAGTGGATAGAGCAGCAGTTTCCGGAACTGAAGGTCGGCAGTTCGAATCTGTCCAAGGGCACAAGGTTCAACAATGTTTTTTCGGGGTGTGGCTCAGCTGGTAGAGTGCTGCGTTCGGGACGCAGAGGTCGTGGGTTCGAGTCCCGCCACCCCGACACCAAAGGCGGTTACAGCAGGTACTGTAGCCGCCTTTTTCTTTTTTGTCACTCCCGCGACAGCATACCTTTCCGTTATTGAAGTCACACCCTTCTTCGCAGCCCCTTGCCTCTCTCGCATTTTTTATCCACTTTTAAGTAATCGTTAATATTCTTTTAAGCTTATTCTCCTTAAGTTGCTTCTGATTAATTGATTAGACCTGCTGTGGGCGGTTATTTTTTTATCAGGGCTGTCTTGCAGGATGTTTTTCCCTGGCTCGTGACATTTCATCAGGGGGGCTGCACCGCGAAACGGGTCAGCTCCGTTCACTGCGCTCGCTTTGTTTATCTGTCCGGCGACAATTTTTCGCTTTTTTTTTATGTGTTGGTATTCACAATTGTGAATTTCCTGTAGCTAGGTGCCCAGTTTTTTTCCACATCAAATCCATCTGATATGAATGAGTTGCGTCAAACCATGTTCAGGGTTGCAATGCTTGTTTTCATTTTTGTGACGGGCAGTTCGACGGCCTCTCTTGCACTTGACAATGGAGCCAAAGCTCCGGATTTCCGACTTCCTGGTACCAAGGGGGCCGTTCAACTGGCCGATGCGTTGGGCTCCGTCGTCTATGTCGATTTCTGGGCATCCTGGTGCGGCCCCTGCCGCCAGTCGTTTCCCTGGATGAACGAAATGCAGGAAAAGTACCGGGAGAAAGGGCTGAAGGTGATTGCTGTCAACGTTGATGCCAAAAGTGATGACGCGAAGAAATTCTTGACTCAGAATGCGGCGAAATTCATTGTCGCTTTCGATGCAAAGGGGATGACTCCAGCCCAGTACGGTGTCAAGGGAATGCCGAGCAGCTTCATCATTGGCAGGGATGGCAGGGTCATGTCAACACACCTTGGCTTTAACGCCTCGGACAAGGGGAAACTTGAAAACGACATAAAGACGGCACTGGAGGCTAGGTAACATGAAAAAAATCAGTGTAATACGTGCGGCTTCGATAGCGGCCTGCATTTCCGGGATGACTGGTCTGAGTGGATGTGCGACCGTACAGCCATGGGAGAAACAGAATCTCGCCAAACCTCAGATGACCTTTGAGGAGGACAAGCTCGAACGCAACTATATCGAGCATATCTACAGCAGCAAGGAAGCTGCATCGGGCGGCTCCGGTGTTGGCGGTGGCGGTTGCGGCTGCAATTGAAGCTAACTCAAAAACATACAGGATATTACCATGAAATCGGTTCCGACAAAAAAGAACTCAGTTATCGGAGCGGCTCTTGCTGCCGCAGCCATGTCCCTGCCGCTTTCCCCTGCCGCTTTTGCCGAATCCGCGCCGGAAAAGGGGATCGTAGCTTTCAAGTACCTCAATTATAAGGACAGCCAGCCTGGAGCAGACAGGATTGGTGTGAACGCGTATTCGGTCAGGGGCATGGTGCCTATCGCTGGCAAATGGACGATCGACGTTACCGGCACGTACGATTCGGTCTCTGGTGCATCGCCATCGTTTCATAACTATATTGGCACACCGACCGGGGGCACCGTGGTTTCAGGGGCATCGGGTGGCGGCGGCACAGGTTCCTCTTCTATCGCCGAAGAGGAGCGCAAGGCCATCGACCTGAGCGTTACCCGTTATCTCGCCGGGGGAACGATCACCTTTGGTACCAGTTATTCCAGCGAGTCGGATTACACTTCCGGAAGCCTCTCATTGCAGGGAAGCTTTTTCCTGACGGAGAACAAGAATACGATGCTTACCCTTGGCGCGAGCGTTACCCATGACACCATCGAGCCGAACCTCGGCGGCGGATCGGTCAGTGACGGCGATAGTGATAACGATGACGAGGGAGAAGGCGATGGGGACGAAGGCGGCTCCGGCGCTTCCTTCAGGGAGCACAAGGACATTGTGGCCGGTTTGATCGGCGTGACGCAGGTCATGTCGAAAAATGATATCATCCAGTTGAACCTCAGTCACTCGCGGGGTAGCGGTTATTACAGCGATCCGTATAAATTGAATGACAACCGGCCGGGGAAGCGCGACTATACGACAGTTATGGCACGCTGGAACCACTATTTCGACGCGACCGATGGTTCCACCCGTCTTTCGTACCGTTATTATACGGATACCTTCGGTATCAATGCACATACCCTGAGCCTCGAATATGTACAGCCTTTTGCTCCCGGTTTCACCGTGACACCGTTGGTCCGGCTGTATTCTCAGAGCGCCGCCGATTTCTATGTGCCGAGCAACCCGGCGATCCTTCCGGACGCGCCTGACGTAACCGGCCTCGAATATTCGAGCTATGACCAGCGGCTTGCGGCATTCGGCGCGGTTACGCTTGGTATCAAGGTCCAGAAACGGTTCGCTGACGACTGGCTGGTCGATGCCCGCTACGATCACTACTCCCAGCGGAGCGAATGGACCATCAATGGCACCAAGGATGCCGGCCTGAAGGACTTCAACGCGCACTTTTTCCAGCTGGGTGTTTCGAAAGAGTTCTGAGTTTTTCGGATGCATCGGCAACAGCTTCACGCAACAAGGCACCCAAAAGGAGTGTCAACGACATGATGGATATTTACCGCTTTGGTTTCAAGGCTATGGGCTGTGGTTGCGAGGTTGTTGTCGCATGTTCCGGCAAGGGACTGGCGCTGAGTGCCGCCGAAGCGGCCATGCAGGAAGTGGCCAGAATCGAACGGAAATATTCCCGCTATCGTCCCGAAAGCATCGTATCCGAGATCAACGGCCATGCTGGCGATGGACGGGTTGCGTGCGACGAAGAGACGATGTACCTGTTGCGTTATGCCGCATCGTTGTACGAACGGAGCGGTGGTCTTTTCGACGTGACTTCCGGTGTTTTGCGCCGGGTCTGGGATTTTACGAAGAATACGCTGCCAGCCCGGAGTTCCCTGAAGAGTCTTCTCGAACTTGTCGGCTGGGACAAGGTTGAACTTGATGACAGGGGCATCCGCCTCATCAGGAAGGAGATGCAGGTTGATCTCGGAGGTATCGGCAAGGAGTATGCTTCCGACAGGGCGGCCGAGGTGCTTTACGACAATGGGATCCGGCATGGTTATGTAAACATGGCGGGTGATATCCGTGTTGTCGGAACAAAACCGGACGGCGCACCCTGGGGCGTTGGCGTACAGGATCCCCGCCGCCAGGGAAAAACTATGGCCTCTATTCCTGTTTTCAGGGGTGCCCTGGCCACGAGCGGAGATTACGAGCGTTACATCGAGGTCAAGGGAAACCGATACTGTCATATTCTCGATCCACACACCGGCTATCCAGCCGCATGCTGGCGTTCAGTGACGGTACTCGCACCGACGGCGCTCGAGGCCGGAAGCTGTACGACTATCGCCATGCTGAAAGGGCAAGCGGCGATCGATTACCTTGATTCTACAGGATTCACCTATCTTGCCATCGACGCGGCAGGCAGAATTTTTCACAAGGACTGATAGCTCAAGTACTGAAGAAGATGCCGAATCCGATAATCGAAACTTGAGCCCGTACGGTGTTCCCACCAGAGTACCAGCGCGTTTTCCTGCTTTCCGGTCTGTTCTGTTTTTGCTCTGTTGCGAAAGTACTTTCTGGCGTCGGCTTCCGGATTTCTCGCTTTTAGCGTTTCCTCTCCTTCAGCATTCTGCCGATGTTTCCTATCCACTCTTCGATTATCGTCGGCGATGGCCGTTGCCCACTGTTTGAACATAGTGCTGGTGTATATCCTGTGTTGCATGCCGGTACGGCCTGCCGTCAGAATCGTCTGAACAGCATTCCAGTATCACGAAGGGGATAAGCCAGCCCCCGATGTCCGCCGTTTTTGTCAGACCCGCGAATTTTCTGTGAGATCTCGGCTGCGTCGCGGCAACAATGAGCGCTTTAGTAATGGTGATTGCCTGTAAATTACGCCAAGTTGGGCCCGGGGGTTGGGACAACAGATTTTTACAGGACGCAATTATAACAATTGAAGACTTCCGAGAGATTCGAAAATAAAAAAGATATACAAACAGGGGATCATATTCTACCGGATTACGACAATATCCCTATACCCCTGCACATCGTTTTTTCAATATGCCCTGTCGCCCACTTTCAGCATAACCAAAACAATCTCAGGCAATGCAATGTTATTGATATTGTAACAATAATCTGGTTTATATTCCGACCGGATATGCCGCAGCTGGAGTGTTGTCATTGATTGCTGGCAATGTGAGCCCGCGTTCTATTCATACCTTTCCTGTTTTTCAAGCGATTTTTTCCATTGAATGGTTCAACCTGAAAAGAAATCCGAGGTTCGAGAGGCTCTCTATTCCCTCAGTTCGCAGGTTATCCGGGTGCTGCTTTTCAGTTTTGTCACCAATATTCTTGTCCTTACGCCGAGCGGCTACATGCTTGAAGTGTATGACCGGGTCGTCAACAGCCGCAATCATCAGACGCTGCTGATGCTGACCATTCTGGTTGTCGGTCTCTATGTCATGCTCGAAGCGCTCGAATGGGTGCGCTCGGGCATCATGCAGGAGGCGGCCCGAGCCTTCGATGAACGGTTGCGCAGGCGCGTGTTCGACACCGCTTTTGCCGCCCGCCTGAAAAACATGCCTGTCGGCAGCGCCGCGCAGGTGATCGCTGATCTCAGTACCATTCGTGAGGCTATCGGCGCCCATGTCACCCTCTCTTTTTTGGATACGCCACTGGCCTTGCTGGTGCTGATTCTCCTGTTTCTCATGCATCCGCTTCTCGGATGGTTTTCGGCCATTGGCGCTCTGGTGCAGTTTCTGATCGGCTTTTTCAACGAACGCCGTATCAGGGAGCCGATGATGATGGCCAGCCGCAGCTCGAACGCTTCCCAGATGTACGCCGGCAGCGTGTTGCGCAACGCGCAGGTGATCCGCTCGATGGGGATGCTTGGCAATATGCGCAAGCGCTGGCTGACGCGGCAGAGGGAGTTCATCGCCAGCCAGGCAGATGCGTCGGATACGGCGGGCGTGAACTCGTCGCTGTCAAAGCTGGTGCAGTCGCTGCTCAGCTCTTCTTTGCTTGGCATCGGTTGCTGGCTTACGCTGGAAGGAAAGCTGGGCGGGTCGGGCATGATTGTCGGCTCGATTCTCGGCGGCAAGGTGCTCAGCCCGCTGGTGCAGATCATCGCTAACTGGCGGCAGGTGGAGGGGGCGCGTGAAGCCTTTGTGCGCCTCGACGGCATGCTCAGGGCGTTTCCCGACGAAGAGAAGAAAATGCCGTTGCCGCCGCCGAAAGGAGTGCTTTCGGTCGAAGGGGTCGTTGCCGGAGCGCCGGGCAGCCAGATTCAGATTCTCAAGGGCATCGGATTTCGCGTTGCGCCGGGCGATTCGCTGGCCGTGGTCGGGCCGTCGGCTTCCGGAAAAACAACGCTCGCCCGCCTGCTTACCGGCGTCTGGGCACCGGTGAGTGGCAAGGTGCGGCTCGACGGCAGTGACATCTACGCCTGGAACAAGGAGGAGCTGGGCCCTCACGTCGGCTATCTGCCGCAGACGGTCGAGCTGTTCGACGGCACCATCGCCGAAAATGTCGCACGCTTCGGCGAGCCGGACATGGAAAAGGTGCAGGCTGCCTGCCGGATGGTTGGGCTCGGGGAGTTCATTTCCACCTTGCCAAAAGGATACGATACGCCGATCGGCGAGGAAGGAGTGTTTCTCTCCGGCGGCCAGCGGCAGCGTGTCGCCCTTGCTCGAGCGGTGTACGGAATGCCAAAATTCGTGGTGCTTGACGAGCCGAACTCCAATCTCGACACTGACGGCGATGCGGCGCTTATCCATACGCTTCAGCAGCTCAAGGCCGCCGGTACGACGGTGATTATCATGACGCATCGCATGAACATCCTTCAGGTCGTTGGCTTCATGCTGGTGCTCATCGATGGCCAGATCAAGCAGTTCGGCCCAAAAGACCAGGTGCTGGCCGCGCTCAAAGGCGAGCAGTCGCCAAAGCCGCAGGCGTCGCCAAACCCGCAGCCGCAGCCGCCCAGAGGTATTTCGCTCAATCCTGCGCCGGGAGGGCAGGTATGAAGCGGGGATCGTTTTTCGACCGGAGCGAGCTGACCCGCCAATTGTGGTCGTTTCGGAAAGAGTTTCTCTGGGTGGGCTTCTTCAGCATGATCGCCAATCTGCTCATGCTTACCCCGACGCTCTACATGCTGCAACTCTATGACCGCGTGCTCAAGGGTCGAAGCGAGTTGACCCTCATTGTGGTGACGTTGCTCATGGTCTTTTTTTACGTGATTATGGTGGTGGCCGAGTGGCTGCGCTCGCGCCTTCTGGTGCGGGGCGGCGTCAGGATGGACGAGGCGATGAATGCCATCGTTTTCAACGCGAGTTTCGAGAAGAACCTGAAGCAGGCAGGCGCGAATCCAGCGACAGCCATCGGCGATCTGACGGTGATCCGCCAGTTCCTGACAGGCAACGGCATCTTCGCCTTTTTCGACACGCCGTGGACGCCCATTTACATCGCGGTCATTTTCCTGCTCCAGCCGTTTCTCGGATGGATTTCGATTCTATTCTGCATCATCCAGCTCGTGGTGGCCTGGTACAACCACAAGGCGACCGTCGATGATATCGAGCGGTCGGGCAAGGCGGGCAGCGAGAGTAACGCCTACTTTTTCAGCAAGCTGCGGAACATCGAGCCGGTACATGCCATGGGGATGACCGGCAGCCTGCGCCAGCGCTGGCTCGATCTGCACGAGCACGCGCTGGCGCAGCATGGGCACGCGCAGCACAAGCAGCACCGGCAGCAGGCCTTCTCGAAGTTCGTGCGCTACACCATGCAGTCCCTGACGCTCGGGGCGGGCGCGCTGATGGTCATCGAAGGTAAAATGACCGCTGGCGGCATGATTGCGGCTAACGTGCTCATGTCGAGAGCCTTGCAGCCGCTCGACCTCCTGATCGTCGTGTGGAAGCCCTTCATCCAGGCGCGTGACGCTTTTTTCCGGTTGGAAAACCTTTTCGATGATTTTCCGGAGCCGTCTGCCAAACCGTCGCGTCCTGCGCCACAGGGCGACGTGCGGATCGACGGCCTGACGGCGACCGCGCCGGGAAGGCCGGAGCCGATTCTGCACGGCCTCGACGCATCGTTCGCCGCCGGAACCGTAACGGCGATTGTCGGCCCGTCAGGGTCGGGCAAGTCCACGCTGGCACGCTGTCTGGTTGGGGCGTGGCCGGACGTTTCGGGCGGCGTGCTTTACGACGAGGAGCCGATCCAGAGCTGGAACGGCGAGGAACTGGGGCCAAATATCGGCTACCTGCCGCAGGACATCGAGCTGTTTGACGGCACCATCGCCGAAAACATCTCCCGCTTCGGTGACACCGATCCGGCGCAGGTGATCGAAGCTGCTCAGCGCACCGGCATCCACGAAGCGATTCTGCGCTTTCCAAACGGCTACAATTCGCAGGTTGGCGAGGCGGGCGCGCTGCTTTCTGGCGGTCAGCGTCAGCGCCTCGGTCTGGCGCGCGCGATGTACGGCAACCCCTCGGTGCTGGTGCTCGACGAGCCGAATTCCCACCTCGATGATGCAGGTGAACGGGCGCTGGCCCAGGCGGTGAGCCAGCTCAAGCAGTCCGGGAAAACCGTGTTTCTCATTACCCATCGACTGAACATTCTCGGCGCGGCAGATAAAATTCTGGCGCTCAGGGATGGCCGGATCGAGCATCACGGGCCCCGTGATGGCGTGCTCGAAGTGCTGAACGCGCAGCGGACTGCGAAAAACGGCGATCAGCAAGTAACTGCAAATCAGAACGGACAAGGAAAACAGAGCGAACCATGAACCTGGGAGCACTATTCCGGCGGCAAAAAAACGAACCCGATCCAGAGCCGCGCGAAGGGCTGAAGCACAGGCACACCGACACCCGTAATCCGGTTCGGATCGGCATTCTGGTGCTCATTATCGGATTTGGCGGCTTCATTCTGTGGGCATCGTTCGCGCCACTTGACGAGGGGGTGCCGTGTCAGGGTGCGGTGAGCATTGCCACCAAGCGCAAGGTAGTACAGCACCGCTATGGCGGTACCGTGACCGAAGTGCTCGTTCAGGAGGGGCAGAAGGTTGCCAAGGGCGACCTCCTGATGGTACTCGACGACCAGACCGCCAAAGCCCGTTATGCCGAGGTCCATCAGCACTATCTCGGCCTTCGCGCCACCGAGGCCCGCCTGCTTGCCGAAGAGGCCGGATCGGCGCGGATGACTCTGCATCCGGACCTCACCTCTGATCCCGACACGGTGCTGGTCAGGCGGCTGGTCAGGACGCAGCGGGAACTGCTCAAGTCGCGCCTGCAGATCATGGGCCTGTTGCGTAAACAGCTTGCCGGTATGAAGCAGCTTGCCGACGAGGGATTCGCGCCGTTGAGCCAGCAGAGGGATCTCGAAATAAAGGTGGCGCAGTTCCGCGCCGAAACCGAGACGCAGCTTGCGCAGGTGCAGGACGAGGTCAAAGCCGATGCGGAGAAATCGAAAGCGCTGGCCGAGGAGCTGGCCGATACCAGGGTTACCTCTCCGGCAGATGGACAGGTGGTTGGCCTTCAGGTGCAGACCGAGGGAGCGGTGATCCAGCCCGGGCAGAAGCTGATGGATATTGTACCGTTTGGCGAGCCCTTGCTGATCGAGGCCAAGATCGCGCCCCATCTGATCGACAAGGTTCACGCCGGTCTGACGGTCAACCTCCAGTTCACCGCCTTCGCCCATGCGCCTCAACTGGTCATTCCCGGCAAGGTCGAGTCGGTTTCCGGCGACTTGCTGACCGAGTCGTCTTCAGGAGCTCAGCCGACTGTCTCGTATTATCTTGCCCGGATTGCTGTCACTCCGGAGGGCATGAAAATGCTGGGCCGTCATCGTATTCAGGCCGGTATGCCGGTGCTGGCGGTCATCAAAACCGGCGAGCGCACCATGCTGACCTACATCCTGCATCCCCTGATGCAGCGCATGGCGGCTTCACTCAAGGAGGAGTGACGAGGTATGAACCGACAGCACAGATATTTCCGGCCGTTCCGGATTGGCAACCCGGAGAAAGTCATGACAGGATTGCTTGTGGCCGCAGCGCTGCTGTTTCCGTCGGGATCGGGCGCGGAGCCTCTCAGCCTGAAAGAGGCCTACGATCTTGCGCTGCACTACGATGCGCGCTACCTGTCAGCCGAAGCGGACACGCAGATTGCCAAAGAGGAGGTTTCAAAGGCAAGAGCGGCTTTTCTGCCCAATGTCAAGGCATCGACCTCGAGAGGGCGCAATCGCCTCGACAGCACAACACCTTACAGCTCGGAGGAGGGGCTTTATTACAGCACCCGGAGTCACAACCTTTCTGTCCGGCAGCCGCTCTTTAACCTGCAAAGTATTGCCAGTTACAAACAGGCCGGAGCGGTGAAGGCCAAAAGTGAATCGCTGTTCGAGGGTGAGCACTCGTCACTGATTGTCCGCACCGTCGAGCTGTTCTGTAATGTGCTCTATTCGGAAGAGAATATCGCCTTTACCGATGCTCAGCTCAAAGCATTTCTCGATCAGCTCGAACAGGCAAAAAAGCGCTATGCGAACGGATTTGGCACCATCACCGAAATCAACGAAGCCCAGGCGAGTTATGATCTTGCGCTCGCCGAACATGCGAACGCCATTGCCGGGCTCGAAAACAGCCGCCGGGAGCTCGAGAGCGTGACAGGAGTCTATTCTGAAAATCTCTGCCGTCTCGACCCGCGAAAGCTCGTGCTTGCCGAACCCGCCCCCCGTAATGTCGAAGCATGGATCGGGATGGCCACTGAAAAGAGCAGCAAAATCAAGGCGGCGCGTCAGGAGGTCGAGGTTGCCCGAAAAGAGATCGACAAGAACAAAGCCTACCGGTATCCGCAGCTCGATCTTTGGGCCGGCCGGAGCTATTCGGTGAGCGAGAACAGCTACGCCATCGGCTCGACCTACGACACCTGGTCAGTCAGCGTGCAGTTGAACATGCCGATCTATACCGGCGGCTACGCGAGCGCCTCGATCCGGCAGGCCTACGCGCGGCGGCAGAAGGCCAGCGAAGCGCTCAATCTCCAGGAGAGAGAGTCCCTGACGGACGTACGGATGTATTACAACGCACAGCTTAACAGCATTGTCCAGGTGCGAGCCTACGAGCAGGCGGTGAAGTCGGGCGAAATAGCGCTTGAGGGCACACGGAAAGGATTCATGGCCGGGTTTCGAACCAATACCGATGTTCTCGATGCTACCCGAAAGCTCTTCGAAACCCGCCGCAGTCTTGCCCGGGCGCGATACCAGTATATCCTGAACCGGCTCATGCTCAGGGATGCCGCCGGAGTGCTGGGCGAGGAGGAGCTGGGCGAGGTCGATCACTTTTTTGCCGCTAACGGTTCCTGATGTTACCGGTATGCGTATCCAGAACTTTCCCGGCCAGTTCAAGCATCTCGCTCCGGCGCTCGTAAGGCTGGGGCACGAGGTGACGGCCATGACCATGGTCAAAAACGCTCCGCCGCAATGGCAGGGCGTTCGTCTTGTGCAGTACCGCGTCGCCAGAGGCAGCACCTCCGGCATTCACCCCTGGGTGGCCGATATCGAAACCAAAACGATCCGGGGCGAGGCCTGTTTCCGGGCATGTCTGAAGATGAAGGCCGAGGGGTTCAATCCGGAGGTGATCGTGGCGCATCCCGGCTGGGGAGAGAGTCTTTTCGTCAAAAAGGTCTGGCCCGAAGCGAAGCTCGGTATCTAGTGTGAGTTCTTTTACCGGCACGAAGGCGTGGACATCGATTTCAATCCGGAATTTCCGGTGACCGATCCGGAGGGCAACGCCTGCCGCATCCGTATGAAAAACCTGAACAACATGCTGCACTTCGAGATCGCCGATGCCGGGCTTTCTCCGACGCAATGGCAGGCAAGCACGTTTCCCGAACCTTTCCGTTCGAAAATAGCGGTCATGCACGATGGCATCGATACCCGGCTGGTTCAGCCGGATCCGGATGTGCGCTTTGCCCTCGACGACGGCACAGTGCTGACCTGTAAGGACGAGGTGCTTCCCTTCGTGAATCGCAACCTCGAACCCTATCGCGGTTTCCATATTTTCATGCGCGCTTTGCCCGAACTGCTTCGCCAGCGTTCATCTGCCCGCGTGCTTATAGTGGGTAGCGAGGACGTAAGCTACGGCGCGCGTCCGGCGGATGGGGTGAGCTGGAAGCAACGCTTTTCCGACGAAGTTCGTCCGCAGATGAACGAGGAGGTGTGGAGCCGCTGGTTGCACGGTGAGTGGAAACGCGAACTTATCGGGAACTTGTTTCGCATCTGTTCTATTTGAGGATAGAAATATCGCTGAATAACCCGGAAGTTATGGACATCACTATGAAACATCGCCTGGAGAATATGCTTGGATATCTTGAATCGGAGAGCTATCTGATGGCGTACAGGACGCTGAATGCGATCGTTACGGAGAATGAAGCATCAGGCGAGTTGCCCTCTCTCGAAACCTCGACGGCTCTCGACGTGATGCAGACCTGCCTGCGCATTATTGTCGGTGAAAGGGTGGGGCACCCCGAAGTGGCGAAGCATTTCGCCCAGACGGTCAGTTTCTACGAGCGTCTGGCTTTGCTTCTGACAAAAAAACTTCTGGATGACGACAGTGCTGCCGCCGAGGTCGATATTCTCCTTTTCTGCCACGACGCGCTTGCGAAGCACAGGCGAAACTGAATTTGCTGCATGAAGCGACCGGATCACGAAACGATTTGCACGGTTTTCCGTTTTGTGTTATCGTATGAATAAATGTTCATGTGTTAATGGCACCGATGACTGAAAAAGATGACGGGCTTTGCCAGCAGACCTGCGATCATCCAGATGTGGTGGCGTCTGTGCGTCAGGCCATGCCGGATGAGAACCAGCAGCAGGAGCTTGCGCAGCTTTTCAAGGTGCTCGGCGACCACACGAGAGTGCGGATACTCAATGCCCTGTATCGATCGGAACTGTGCGTGTGCGATCTCACCTCGATTCTCGGCATGAACCAGTCGGCGGTGTCACACCAGCTGAGGGTATTGCGGGATGCCAAGATCGTTCGGTCGAGAAAACAGGGCAAGAATGTCCTCTACGCACTCGATGACAGCCACATTGCCGAACTCATCAGGATCGGCTTCGAGCACGTGCAGGAGCAGTGATGCTCGATTTTTTTTGAACAAAGCATGAATATATGATCATGCGAAAATGTATAAATCAGTGAATGGAGTGAATCATGCCTGAATTGACGAAGGTGTTGATCGATATTGTTACAGCATCGTGGTCGGTATTGCTCGATGCCGCTCCTTGGGTGCTTTTCGGTTTTCTGGTTGCTGGCCTCGTCAAGGCGTTTGTGCCTGAAAAGCTCGTGGCGGCTCATCTTGGGCGTGGCTTTTCGAGTATCGTGAAAGCCTCCGCTATCGGCGTGCCGATTCCGTTGTGCAGTTGCGGAGTGATTCCGGCGGCTGCCGGTCTCAAAAAACAGGGTGCTGGAAAGGGGGCGGTCTCGTCGTTCCTTGTTTCCACGCCCGAAACCGGCATCGATTCGATTGCGATCAGCTACGCGCTGCTCGATCCCCTGATGACGCTCATAAGGCCGGTTGCGGCTTTCGCGACGGCGATTGCGACAGGCATTGCCGTTACCTTCACCGAAAAGGCAGAGTCTGCCGCTGAACCGTTGTCCGACGGTGCGCCACCGGATAGTTGCTGTTCTTGCGGTTGTGGCCACAAGAGTGTCGAGAAGCCGGGGGTGTTGCAGAAAATCAGGTCGGGTCTCTCCTTTGCGTTCGGCGAACTGCTTGGTGACGTGGGCGTCTGGCTGCTTGTGGGTGTGCTGATTGCCGGTTTCATTTCGGTGTTCGTATCGGGGCAGTTCGTGGAGCGTTACCTGTCGAACGACCTGCTCACCATGATCATGATGCTGGCGATTTCGGTGCCGATGTACGTCTGCGCGACCTCATCGACACCCATCGTCGCGGCGCTCGCGTTGAAAGGTATTTCGCCCGGCGCGGCGCTCGTGTTCCTCCTCGCCGGTCCGGCAACCAACGCCGCATCGCTGCCGGTGATCTCGAAACTGCTCGGCAAAAAGGGCACGGTGGCCTATCTCGTGGTCATTGTGCTGATGTCGCTCCTGTTCGGCATCCTTGTCAACTACCTGTACGCCTGGTTCGGTCTGGATACGAAAAACTGGGTAAGCCACGGAACGCGCGAGGAGGGCGGAGCCGTCGCTATCGTCTCGGCAATGGCGCTGATCGTGCTGATCATGCGAGCCCGCTTCGAAGCATGGCGATCTGTCCGTGAGCATTGACGAGCGTGCAGCGGGATTTTCTTACCCTTTCTTCCCGACTGGCGCGAGGTAGGTCGTGAACTCCTCTTCGCCATCGACGCCAAGGAGGCGATCCATCTCGTCCTGATCATAGGCGGCGATGGCGCAGGTTCCCGCGCCGATGGCTTCGCAGGCGAGGTAGAGGTTCTGGCAGACGTGGCCTGCGTCGAGCGCGATCACCTTGTGTGCGGCCAGGCCATAGCGCCACTCCATGCGGTAAGGAATTGCCGTCCAGATGAATACCAGTGCAGCATCACCGGTGAAGCGCTGGCCGAGCGTCGCCCTGACGATGCGGTTTTCAAGGTGTTCCGGCTTATGCTCGAAGAAAAGCTCGTGTTCAAGCGGCAGGTAGCGATAGATGCCTTTTTCCAGCCCTTCGACATTCAGCACGCAGAGGTAAGTTTCGAAGGCGTGCCGGCAACCCGCCGAGGGCACCGTCCTCAACGCATGGCCTGCGTCAAGCTTCAGCCTGACGCCCTGCGTGGCCCAGAGCATTAGCGACAGCTCGTCGAGGTTCAACGGTTCATCGGAGTAGAAGCGGCAGCTCTCCCGTTGCCCGATGGCTGACCAGAGGTCGATGTTTCCTGCCGATTTCGCCTTGCCAATCGCTGGCAGCGGGATCGTTTTCGCTTCTTCCGGTACCGGCTTTTCAATTGGCGGCGGCGGAACGCGGCGGTTCTGCGCCGTCTGAGAAAAGTCCACCATCTGCCGGACATTGTCCTTCAGGAATTTGCGAGCGGCTTCGAGCTGTTTGTCCATGGCTCAGAGTTTTTTCGCTTTGAGTCGAAGCGAGTTGGTGACGACCGAGACGCTGCTTCCGGCCATTGCGATGCCCGAGAAGACCGGGTTGAGGAAGATCCCGAAGAACGGATAGAGGGCTCCGGCGGCGAGCGGGATGCCGATCACGTTGTAGATGAAGGCCCAGAAGAGGTTCTGGCGGATGACGCGCATGGTTGCCTGGGCGAGTGTGATCGACTGGGCGACTTTGCGGATGTCTCCCCGCAGGATGGTGACCCCGGCCGATTCGATGGCGATGTCGGTGCCGGTCGCCATGGCGATGCCGACGTCGGCGAGGGCCAGCGCCGGGGCGTCATTGATGCCGTCGCCAGCCATGGCGACCTTGCGGCCCTGCTGCTGCAACTCCCTGACACGGTCGGCCTTCTCCTGCGGCAGCACTTCGGCGATGACTTCGTCGATGCCTGCCTGGCGGGCCATGAAGTTCGCGGCCAGTTTGTTGTCGCCAGTGAGCATGATGACCTTGACCCCTTTGGCGTGCAGTGCCTTCACAGCATCGGCCGCCTCCGTCTTGATCGTATCGGAGAGGGCGACGAGGCCCAGCGGTGCGCCCTCCTCTTCAAGGATGACCACGGTCTTGCCCTGCTGCTGGAGTTCGGTGATCCGCGGTCGGCTACTGTCCGCGCTGTCCGGCTTTCTAACCCTGACATTTTTTCCGTCGATCGTTCCTTTGACGCCGATTCCTTCGAGAGCCTCGAAGCCTGTGACTTCGTGGAGATCGATGCCTTTCTCTTTGGCGGCGGCGAGAATCGCCTGGGCGAGGGGATGCTCGGAGCGGCGTTCGATGCTGGCTGCCAGTTGCAGGATCTTTTCCGGATCGGATGTATCGTCGAAGGGCAGGACGTCGGTGACCGATGGCGTGCCGGCGGTGATGGTGCCGGTCTTGTCGAAGACGACCGTGTCTACCGTACTGAGGGTTTCCAGGCTCTGTGCGTTCCGGATGAGGATGCCGTACTCGGCTCCTTTGCCGATGCCGACGATGATGGCGGTCGGGGTGGCCAGACCGAGAGCGCAGGGGCAGGCGATCACGAGGATGCCGACCATGCCCATGATGCCGAAGGAGAGGGCAGTCGAAAAATCGATGAACAGCGATCCGACCGTCAGCCAGAGGATGAAGGTGAGGGCGGCGATAACCAGTACCGCCGGAACGAAGATGGCGGCGATCCGGTCGGCGATATTCTGGATGGGGGCCTTGGAACCCTGGGCCTCCTCGACCATGCCGATGATGCGTGCCAGTACGGTCTCCTCGCCGACCCTTGAGGCGGTGAAGACGAACGCGCCCTGCCGGTTGATGGTGCCGCCGATGACCGGGTCTCCGACTGTCTTGTCCACCGGAACCGGTTCGCCGGTGACCATCGATTCGTCGATGGACGAGCTTCCTTCATTGATGGTGCCGTCCACCGGTACCTTCGTTCCGGGCCTGACGACGATGAGGTCGCCCTTCCTTACCTGTTCGAGCGGCACTTCGACCTCCGTGGCGCCGCGTCTGACGATGGCTGATTTGGCCTGCAGGCCAATCAGCTTTTCGATCGCCTCGCCGGTTTTCAGCTTCGAGCGGGCCTCGAGGTATTTGCCGAGCAGCACGAAACCGATGACGACGATGGTGGTGTCGAAGTAGGTGTAGTCGGGCACCCTGAGCAGCTCGCGAACCTCCGGCATCAGCGTGATGACGGTGCTGTAGAGGTACGCCGTGAGTGTGCCGATGCCGATGAGGGTGTCCATGCTCGCCGCGCCGCTCTGGACGAACATGACGATGCCGTGCAGGAATGGTGCGCCGATGCGGAACACCATGTAGGTGGCGAGCGCCATCGAGACGATGTTGAACAGCTCCATCGGAATGGGCATGCCCGGCACCGACGGGAACGAACGCGCGGCGATGTCCCACATCATCAGGATAAAAACCATCAGGGCGATCGGCAGGGCGAACTGGACTTTGGCCAGTTGCGCCTGAAGCTCCATCTCTTTTTCCATTTTTGCCTTTTCCGCTACCGCTTTCCGGTCGACAAACGGCGCCGACGGGGTGGCCGGAGCCTGCTCCGATACCAGACCATAGCCGTACTTGCCGAGCAGCTCGTTCAGCGCATCGTCCGTCACGGCTTCGCCCGTGAATTCGAGGTGGGCTTTTTCGGTGGCGAGGTTGACGTCAGCCTTTTCGATGCCTTCGACCTTCGAGAGTTTCTTGGTGATGATGGCCGCGCAGCTCGCGCAGTGCATCCCCTTGACCGAGTAGGTTTTCGTTGTCATGGCCGTAAAGGCTGAGGGTCACTGATCCCGTACCATTGCGTGCGCCATCCGTGCAGCATCACGAGCCCCTTTTCAAGAAACTGTTCAACGGCATCGGCGTTGTCGAGCACTTCCGATCGGCTGGATTTGAGCCGGATTTCCCTGGTCATCAGGATGCCGTCGCGATGGTGGGCGATGAGCGCGTTCATGAACCGCAGGTCGAACGTGGCGTTCCATTCTCCGAGCTTCGGTACCAGCGGGTCGCGAACCCGGCGGCTGTCGCCGTACCACTCCTTTTTCCAGCGGTAGAGTTCGTCGATGTTTTTGGGTTCATCCTTGATGATCGATTCGGCGAGATCCTGTATCTCCTTGCGATGGCTCTTTTTGGCTTCTTCAGCAAGAAGCATGGCCCCACGGTGGTGGGCGATCATGGCGTCGATGTAGCGGAGGTCGACCCATTTGTCGGGCTGACCAAGGTCCATGGCGCTCTGGTCGTACATCGAGAGGCGGTATTGCGGCGTAAGCCAGTAGCCGACGCCCATTCCGGCGACTGCCGAGACGATCATGAGCGATATGGCAAGCGAAAGGCCGATTTTCTGCATGGCGGGTACTCTTGAGCGGTTACTTGACGTTGATGACTCCCCAGGGCATCCCCATGGCGCAGGTGATCTGGTACAGACCGGGTTTGTTCGGAGTGAATTCCATCACGGCCTGCCTGCCCTGCACGAGGTACTCGGGGCGGTTCCACAGTCCGGGCACCATGACGGCGTTCATGCAGCCGTAGCCGTTATCCTTCGCATCGACGATAAAGCGGATTTTTTCACCTTTTTTGACGTCGAACCGGTTCGTCGAGAAATAGCCGTTGCTTGAGGCGGTTCTTATGATCCGGGCCGATCCTGTCGCCGCTGCGGTTTTGAGCTGGGCGGGGGGCTCGTTTCTGCCTGCGACTTTGGCGGCGAGGCCGAACTGGCTGTTCAGGTTGTAGAGCGTGAAGAAAATCACCAGCAGGCCGGCGGTTTTCATGAATACTCTCGAGGTGGATGGCCTGCTCGAGAACTCGGAGCCCGACATGCCGATTACCAGCAGAGGCAGCATGGTGCCGATCACGAAAAAGGTCATGATGGTCATGCCCTGCCAGGGATTTCCCGACAGGATCGCGGCGCCTTCAGCGGCCATGGTGAAGCCGCAGGGGAGCAGGATGGTCATGAAGCCGGTCGGCAGGGGCCGGATCAGGCCGTTCCTGGACACGCCGGAGCCTGCCTTGTCAACCATTTTCTTCGGGAGCGCCACCCGAAGCGATTTCAACGGGCTGAAGCCGAGCATCTGCAGGGCGAGCAGGAGCATGAGCGCTGAAACAGCGATGACGATGCCCGAGCTGAAGCCGGCTGAAATGCGGAAAGATCCGCCCAGGAGTCCCAGCACGGCTCCGGTGATGGCATAGGCGGCCATGCGGCCGGTATTGAAAAGCAAGTGCGGGCGGATTTTCTCGCCGAATGACGACGGAGAGGTTCCGTCAGAGGAGCGCCATTGGGTCGAGAGCGCGAGCACGAGGCTACCGACAAGTGCCGCGCAGGTCGAAAGACCTGCGATCAGGCCGAAGAGGAAAAACGCTCCGGAGGAGCTTTTGCTGTCGATCGTCAGCGAAGGCAGCAAACCGGAGGCGGAAAGGCCGAAAAAGAGCGCCACGACCGCTGCTGCATAACCGGTTACGCGGATCAGTTCGGGCAGCGTGCCTTTTGCCGATGGTGTTTCTGAGAAAGAATAGTGATTGCCGGGGAAAAGCTTTTTCAGCTTTTCGACAGCCGGTGGTTCATTCTTGTAACTGATGGTGACAGTGCCGTCCGCCATGGACGCTTTTGCGTCGTCGACGCCGGCGAGCGTCTTTACCTTCTTTTCGATGATCGCCTCGCAGGAGGCGCAGTGCATGCCCGACACACCATAGATTTTCCGCTTCATGTTCGTATTTCCCGATCGTTTCCTGGCCAACGTTTTTACAGTACCAATATATGACCGGAAAGGTTTCTTAACAATCGTGAAAATCGATGATCAATCCTGATTTTCAGTTTTGAACTCCGAGGTGGAGTGAAACTCGATCTCCGGAAAATCCTCTTTGGCGATTTTGAGCATCCATTCGGTTTCGGCGAAAAAGACCGGGTGATCCTCCTTGTCGAGGGCGATGACGTTGGCGCGTCGGCGCATGAACTCGTCGAGCTGCTCCTGGTTGTCGCTGGTGATCCAGAAGGCTTTGTGGAAGCGCAGCGGCGTGAAAGAGCACTGCGCGCCGTACTCGTGTTCGAGGCGGAACTGGATGACGTCGAACTGAAGTTCGCCGACCGTGCCGACGATCTTGCGGGTGCCGTACTGCACGAAAAGCTGCGCCACGCCCTCGTCGGTGAGCTGGCGGATGCCCTTTTCGAGCTGCTTGGTTTTGAGCGGGTCGCGGTTTTCGAGCACCTTGAAGATCTCCGGCGAGAAGCTCGGAATGCCGCGAAAGTGCAGCGCTTCGCCTTCGGTGAGCGTGTCGCCGATTTTCAGCGAACCGTTGTCATACAGGCCGATCACGTCGCCGGGCCAGGCTTCGTCGATCACGTTCTTCTCCTGCGCCATGAACTGCGTCGGGTTGGAGAAGCGCAGCTTCTTGCCGAGGCGGGTGTGCTGGTAGAACTTGTTGCGTTCGAAGCGTCCGGAGCAGATTTTGAAGAAGGCGGTGCGGTCGCGGTGGTTCGGGTCGAGGTTGGCGTGAATCTTGAAAACGAAGCCGGAGAGCGCCTCATCCGAGGCGTGGACCATGCGCTCGGTCGCTTCGCGTTCGTGCGGGCAGGGGGCGATGTCGATGAAAGTGTCGAGCAGTTCCCGGACGCCAAAGTTGTTGACCGCGCTACCGAAAAAGACCGGAGCCTGCAACCCTTCACGGTACATCTCAAGCTCGTACGGCTCATACACGCCCTCGATCAGCTCGACGTCCTCGCGCAGCTTCGCGGCGTTGGCCGTGCCGACCCAGTCGGCGAGTTTCGGGTCGTCGATGCCCTCGATGTCGGTCAGCTTCTGGCCGATCTGCGAGGCGTTGGCTTCGAACAGGTTCAGCGATTTGTCGAACAGGTTATAGACGCCCTTGAAGGTCTGACCCTGGCTGATCGGCCAGGTCATCGGGCAGGTCTGGATGTCGAGCTTCTCTTCCAGCTCGTCGAGCAGCTCGAAGGGGTTGCGCCCTTCGCGGTCGAGCTTGTTAATGAAGATGATCACCGGCGTGTGGCGCATCCGGCAAACCTCCATCAGCCGCTCGGTCTGCTCCTCGACGCCCTTCATGCTATCGACCACGAGGATGACGCTGTCCACGGCGGTCAGCGTGCGATAGGTGTCTTCTGCAAAGTCCTTGTGGCCGGGCGTGTCGAGAATGTTGATGCGCTTGCCCTTGTACTCGAAGCCCATCACCGACGTGGCCACCGAAATGCCGCGCTGCTTCTCGATCTCCATGAAGTCGCTGGTCGCCGACTTGCGAATCTTGTTGCTCTTCACCGCGCCCGCCGTATGGATTGCACCGCCGAACAGCAGCAGTTTTTCGGTGAGCGTGGTCTTACCCGCATCCGGGTGGCTGATAATAGCGAACGTCCGCCGTCGCGCGATCTCCTTTGCTAACTCCATGCTTTTCTTCCCTGCTTCTGATGTGTCAAGTCCGGTTCTCTCAAATGAGGCCGGAAAATATCAAAAAAATCGGGAATATCGGGCATGGAGGATGTTTGGATAGGCGGCTGAGGGGGACGTTCATATCTGGTCAAAAATCGGTATTTTAGCCAGATCAGTACTCGATCGTTTTAGGAGCATCCATTACCCATCTGCAATTCGATCATGGCAAATCCGGAACATCTTGCGGTTCTCAAGGAGGGCGTTGAGGTTTGGAATAAATGGAGAGAGGATAATCCTGTTATACTGCCGGATTTGAGTGGAGCTGATTTATGTGAAATGCAGTTGTTGAGAGCAAATTTTATAAAAGTTAATTTCAGAAAGGCCAGGCTAAAAAATGTTTATTTGAGAGCTGCTAGCTTTGATAATGCTGATTTAACGGGAGCAGATTTAAGAGGCGCTGATCTAACTGTGGTGGATTTTAAGAACTCTAATCTTAGCCATGTAGACTTAAGAGGCGCAGATTTAAGCTCTGCTGATGTTATTGAAACCAATCTTCATGGTGCTGATTTAGGCGAGTGTCTTTTGATAGATGTTGATATGAAAAACTCTGATATCAGTTATGCTTCTTTGGGATATACCGTTTTCGCAGATATAGATTTATCCAATATAAAAGGGCTTGAAACAGCCATACATCGGGCGCCATCAAACATTGCTATTGATGTTCTCTATAAATCTGGTGGTAATATTCCCGAATCCTTCCTGCGTGGTTGCGGTGTTCCTGACCAGATGATCGAGTACGCTCGCTCCTTGACAGCAACTCCAATCCAATACTACTCCTGCTTCATCAGCTACAGCCACAAAGATGAAGAGCTTGCTCAGCGGATTCACAATGACCTTCAGGCTGCTGGCGTCCGTTGCTGGTTTGCACCGCATGATTTGAAAATTGGCGATAAGATCAGACCAGCTATCGACGAATCCATTCGGGTTCACGATAAGCTTCTCCTTATTTTATCCGAGCACTCCGTCCAGAGCGATTGGGTAGAGCATGAGGTAGAACACGCCCTCGACCGTGAACGGATCGAGAAGAAGAATATTCTGTTTCCTGTTCGTCTGGATGAATCCGTGATGGACAGCACCGTCGGCTGGGCCGGGAATGTTCGTCGTCAGCGTCACATCGGAGATTTTACACGATGGAAAGAACACGATTCTTACAAACGCGCCTTTGACCGGCTTCTGCGAGATTTGAAGTCTGAGAAATAATTTTTTATCACAACTCATCCTAATCCACTCCCATGCAATCATTTGAAGCTCTTCTTTCACAAGTCAGCGATCTTGTCTGGGGCATTCCTCTGCTGGTGGCGTTGTTCGGGACGCATCTGTTTTTGACGTTCAGGCTGGGCATTATCCAGAAGCATCTGCCTCATGCCATCCGCATCTCGTTTACACGTTCGCATGAGGGGACGGGGGAGATCAGCCATTTCGGGGCGCTGGTGACGGCGCTGGCGGCGACGATTGGCACGGGCAACATCGTCGGCGTTTCGACGGCCGTGGCGATGGGCGGGCCGGGGGCGGTGCTGTGGATGTGGCTGACCGGCGTGTTTGGCATTGCGACCAAGTATGGCGAGGCGGTGTTGTCGGTCAAGTATCGCACGGTCAATGATGATGGCACGGTGGCTGGCGGGCCGATGTATGTGCTCGAAAAGGGCCTCGGGATGAAGTGGCTCGGCGTTATTTTTGCGATTTTCACCGTTGTGGCCTCGTTTGGCATTGGCAACATGGTGCAGGCCAACTCCATCGCCACCCTGTTGCAGACCAAGTATCAGGTTTCGCCGTGGCTGAGCGGCGCGGTGCTGACCGTGTTCACCGGTGTGGTGATTATCGGCGGCATCAAGTCGATTGCCCGCGTTTGCGAGTACCTCGTGCCGCTGATGGCCGGGCTCTACCTGATCGGTTGCGTTGCGCTGCTGGTGATGGGGCACCACTCTCTCGGTGATACGATCAGCGTGATCGTCAGTTCGGCCTTTACCGGCCAGGCCGCGCTTGGCGGATTCGCAGGTGCGGGTGCTCGCGAGGCGGTGCGGTACGGCATCGCACGCGGACTTTTCTCAAACGAATCGGGTCTCGGCAGCGCGCCTATTGTGGCAGCGGCGGCGCAGACCTCACATCCGGTGCGTCAGGCGCTGATCTCCTCGACCGGCACCTTCTGGGACACGGTCGTCGTTTGCGCTGCCACGGGCATCGTCGTGGTCAATTCTGGCGAGTGGATGAACGGCCTGAAAGGGGCGGAACTGACCAACGCCGCGTTTTCCGACATTCCCCACGTCGGTCCGCTGGTGCTGTCGTTCGGTCTCTTGACCTTTGTTTTTTCGACCATACTCGGCTGGTCGTACTACGGCGAGAAAGCGCTCGAATATCTTGTCGGTAGCCGGGCGATCAAGCCCTACCGCTGGCTATGGGTCGCGGCGGTGATGGTTGGTTCCGTTGCTTCTTTGCAGGTGGTCTGGACCTTCGCCGATATCGCGAATGGCCTCATGGCGGTGCCAAACCTGGTTGCCTTGCTGCTGTTGAGTCCGGTGATTGCCAGCGAGACAAAAGACTATTTCTCGCGGAAAGAGTGAGGGGGCATTGAATAATGGTACGCAGGGCCGGTTCGCGAACCGGCCCTTTTGCTTTATTCGGGGGTTATCCGAAAGAGGGGGAGCTGCGACGGTTTGCTCCTATAGATTATTTTCGACAATCAAACAATGGCCGTCTCGTCTTTTTTCTGGAAGGTTTGAAAAAATATTCTATCTTGGCTCACCTTTTCATCAACACCATCAAGATAAGGACAGTCAACTATGAATTTTAACCCGTGGCACCACGTTGAAATCGGTGAAGAGTGCCCGAATGTTGTTAACGCGATCGTCGAGATTTCCAAAGACAGCAAAACCAAGTACGAGCTGGACAAGAAGACTGGAATGCTGAAACTCGACCGTGTACTTTTCTCCTCCCTTCTTTATCCCGAGAACTACGGCTTCATTCCCAAGACTCTCGGTGAAGACCATGACCCGCTCGACATCGTCGTCATCTCCCAGTGCTCCATCGTGCCGATGTGCGTTGTGCAGGCGAGGGTGATCGGCGTTATGCGCATGATTGATCACGGCGAGGGCGACGACAAGATTATCGCCGTGGCCGAAGACGACATGAGCGTCAGCGGCATCAACGACATTGGTGACCTCGGAAAGCACTTCAAGATGGAGCTTCAGCACTTTTTCGAAGAGTACAAGGCGCTTGAGCAAAAGACAGTTCTGGTTGAAGAATTTCAGGACGCGGCCACAGCCAAACAGATTCTGCTTGATTCGATCAAGCGCTACAGCGAAACGTACGCCTGATTTCTGCAAGTACGTTTGCTGATCCAGCAAATTCAAGGGGGCGTCATGGATAACAGCCATGACGCCCTTTTTGATCTGTATCGCCAATATGCCGATTTGCGTGGCATATAATGTTGAAAAGCTCATATATACGATCTAGTATATGGAGCGCTGATGACGGATGCGATTTGACCTTCCTTCAGGCAATCTTTTTCTGCTTTTGCTATAAGTTGTTTTTAATCCGTACGATAGAGGTGATGTCTGTGTGGCGTTGCCTTGTGCGTTCTTGCTGTTAGATGTCCATAAAACCGCATCAGTTCGATCTTCTACAGTTTGTGGATGGAATGTGGATAACTTGTTGAAAGATGTTGGAGCTTTTCTGTGTGAAGGACTGCTTCAAGGATATTACAGAAAAGTGATATATTGGCCGGTGTTTTGTACAGAAGCGTTTTTGCCACAAAATCTCATGAATTCATGATTTTTCTCTCCCCGCAGGAACAGAAATCGAGAGCTTTACGCATCCGGCTTGTTCTTTCGGACAACGACGGTGTATTCACCGATAACGGCGTCTACTATTCAGAAAGGGGAGAAGAGTTCAAGCGATATTCAATTCGCGACGGCATGGGCGTCGAACGCCTGCGCGAGCACGGCGTCGAAACCGGCATCATGACCGGCGAGGTTTCGCCAAGCATTGTCAGGAGAGCGCAGAAGCTTCATATCGAACGCTTGTACCTCGGCGTCAAGGACAAGCAGTCGAGGCTGGCGGATGTGCTCTCCGATACCGGTCTCTCCGAGGCTGAAATCGCCTATATCGGCGACGACGTGAACGATATTGGTATCATGAACGCTATCGCGCCATTCGGCCTGGTGGCCTGTCCGGGTGATGCAATGCATCTGGTCGAACCCTGCGTTCACTACCGGTGCACCGCGCAAGGCGGTCGTGGAGCCTTCCGGGAGTATGCCGAGTGGCTGATTGCCCTGAGAGCTTCATAAAATCTTCTCGCTTTTTTCCCGTATTAATAGAATCAACCGCCGTCTTGTGGCGCGCGCTTTTTCATTATTTGACTGTACTGAAATCTATGGCTGAAGTGAAAATCGGAAATGGCATGGTCGGAGACGGCCATCCGGTGTATGTTATTGCAGAGATCGGAATCAACCACAACGGCTCGCTCGAAGTAGCCAAGAAGCTGATCGAAGGCGCGGCGCTGGCAGGCTGCGATGCGGTCAAGTTCCAGAAAAGGACGCCCGAGCTGTGCGTGCCAATGGACCAGCGCCTGATCGAGCGCGATACTCCGTGGGGGCGCATGACCTACATGGATTACCGCTACAAGGTTGAGTTCGGTTTCGACGAGTATTCCGAGATCGATGCCTATTGCCGCGAAAAGGGAATTGCCTGGTTCGCTTCATGCTGGGACGAGGAGGCGGTCGATTTCATGGAGCAGTTCAATCCGCCGTGTTACAAGGCGGCCTCTGCCTCGCTGACCGATCTTACCCTGCTGAAAAAGACCAAGGCGACGGGGCGCCCGCTCATCATCTCGACCGGCATGTCCACCATGGAGGAGGTCGATGCCGCCGTCAACGAGCTTGGCCGCGAGAATCTGCTGGTCGCGCACACCAACTCCACCTATCCCTGCCCGGTCGAGGAGCTGAACCTGCGGATGATCAACACCTTGCAGCAGCGCTATCCCGAGAATCCCATCGGCTACTCGGGCCATGAGGTAGGGTTGGCGACGACATGGGCGGCGGTAGCTCTCGGCGCGACCTTTGTGGAGCGCCACGTGACGCTCGACCGTGCGATGTGGGGATCCGACCAGGCGGCATCGGTGGAGATTTCTGGAATGTCGAGGCTGGTTTCCAACATCAGGGATATCGAGAAATCGCTCGGCGACGGTGTCAAGCGGGTGTACGATGGCGAAGCCGCTGCTCGCAAGAAGCTCAGAAGGGTGTGAGCTGAACGGTGTGGTTCTGTATCCTGACTTTTTCTGCCTGCCTGATTCAGGACCTGCAGGACTCTCAGCTGTTTCTGGCCTTGTTTCGAAAGAAGCATAATGCACTTCCAGGCGCTCGGGTGTCCTTGCCATGAGCGCTTGCGTTATTTGGTTCTCGCCATTAAATTTACCCCGAAAATTCCTCTGTTCGCCTGTGTTGTTTACTCTATTCTTGCAGGCGAATTCATATAGACTTTTATATAGAATCAAAAGACAACGGCAATGAGTGAGAATAATACTTCATCAGTGAGGCAATTCGAATACAAGGCTGAAATGAAGCAGCTTCTGGACCTGATCGTCCATTCGCTGTATACCCATCCCGAAATCTTTTTGCGCGAGCTGATCTCCAACGCCTCCGACGCGCTCGGCAAGGCCCGTTTCCGGATGCTCTCCTCCGATGAGGGGCTTGACAAGTCCGGCGACCTGAAGATCACCATCACCGCCGACAAGGAGTCGGGCAGCTTTGTCATCGAAGACACCGGGATCGGCATGAGCGAGGACGAGCTGATCTCGAACCTCGGTACGGTGGCCAAGTCCGGCACGCTCGGTTTCATGGAGGCGCTCAAGGAGCAGCAGAAAGAGGGGCAGCGCCTCGACGCCAACCTCATCGGCCAGTTCGGCGTCGGTTTCTACTCGGTCTTCATGGTGACTGACGACGTGACTGTCGAGACCAAAAGCATCGAGAGCGGCTCGCAGGGGTGGCGCTGGAAATCCTCCGGTCAGGGTTCCTACACCATCGAACCGGTCGAGCGCGAAGCTCGCGGCACCCGGATTTCGTTCACACTCAAGGAGGAGTTCAGGGAGTTCGCCGAAGAGTACCGCGTCGAGCAGATTATCAAGAAGTATTCGAACTTCGTTGAATATCCGATCAGCATCGGCAGCCGCCAGATCAACAGCATGACCGCGCTCTGGCAGCGTCCGAAGAGCGAGCTGAAACAGGAGGAGGTCAATGAGTTCTACAAGTTCATCGCCAACGACTTCAAGGATCCGCTCGACTACCTGCACGTGTCGGTCGAGGGCGCGGTGAGCTTCAAGGCGCTGCTCTTCATCCCCTCCGAAGCGCCGATGGAGCTGCTCTACAACCAGGGCGCGCTCGAAAAACGCGGGCCGCAGCTCTACGTCAAGAAGGTGCTCATCCAGAACGAGTGCCGCGATCTTCTGCCCGAATATCTGCGCTTCGTCAGCGGTGTGGTCGATACCGAGGATTTGTCGCTGAACGTTTCGCGCGAACTGGTGCAGGCAAGCCCGGTGATGGCGAAAATCAAGCAGATTCTCACCACCAAGCTGCTCGGCTGGTTCGACACCATCGCCAAAGAGGAGCCGGAGAAGTTTCGCACCTTCTACAAGGCGTTCGGTACGATCCTGAAAATCGGCCTCAACACCGACTTCACCAATCGCGACAAGCTGATCGATCTCTTGCGCTTCGAGACCACCAAAACCGGCGAGGGCGAGTATGTCACGCTCAAGCAGTATTCGGAGCGCATGGCCGAGGGGCAGACCGAAATCTACTACCACTCCGGCAGCAGCCGCGCACAGATGCTTGCGCATCCGAACCTCGAATATTTCAGGAAGCGCGATATCGAGGTGCTTCTGCTCTCCGACCCGGTCGATGTGTTCGTGATTCCCTCGATTTTCGAGTACGACAAAAAGCCGCTCAAGTCGATCGAGAAGGCTGAAATCGACATGAGCACGGTCGAGCCCGAAGGCGAGCGTCTCGGTGCTGAGGGCACGGTTGGCGTGATTTCGCTCTTCAAGGAAGTGCTCGGCGAGCGCGTGGCCGACGTGGTCGAGTCCAGGCGCCTCGTCAGTTCGCCGGTGACGCTGGTGAGCGGCAAGGATGCGCCCGACAGCCAGTTCGAGAAGATGATGAAGATGATGAGCAAGGATGCCGACATGCCTTCCTCGAAGAAGATTCTCGAGGTCAACACTGCGCATCCGATCATCAGGAACCTTGCTGGCAAACATGCGGTTGGTCTTTCGAGCGACCCGGTTGTGCGCGCGGCGGTGGTGCAGCTTTTCGAAAGCGCATTGCTGCTCGAAGGTGATCTCGACTCGGTCGCCGATTACGTGTCGCGCATGAACGAACTGGTCGAAGCCGCAACACGTTCCTGAGGCCATTCTCCCGTTTTCAGCATCGTCAGCCTTTCTGCCGGAGTGTCGATTCGCACCGGCAGAAAGGCTGAACTTTAACCACTAAGCACTGCCATTCGTGAACCAGTTGTCTGAAACCGATCTGCGTCATATCGCCGGATTCCAGAAAAGCGAGATAACCGAGCACCACATCTACAAACATCTCTCCGAGCGTGTCGAGGGGGTGAAAAACCGGCGCATCTTCGCCCAGATTTCCGAAGATGAGCTTCGTCATTATAATGTCTGGAAAAAATTTACCGGGCAGGATGTGGCGCCGGATCGTTTCAGGATCTGGCTTTTTTCGCTGATCAGCACGCTTTTGGGGTTCACCTTCGCCGTCAAGCTGATGGAGATGGGGGAGCGGAACGCGCAGCTGGTGTACGAGCGCGTTTCAAGCATGGGCAGCGAAATTGGCTCGATTATCAAGGACGAGGAGGAGCATGAACAGGCGCTGCTCAGCGTCCTCGACGAGGAGCGGCTGCAATATACCGGTTCGATCGTACTTGGCCTGAACGACGCGCTGGTCGAACTGACGGGTGCTCTGGCAGGCCTGACCTTCGCCTTGCAGAATACCCGGCTTGTGGCGCTGACAGCAATGATCACCGGTTTTGCCGCCGCCCTGTCGATGGCCTCGTCGGAATATCTCTCAACCAAAACCGAGGCGGGCGTGAAAAGCCCTGTCAAGGCCTCGATCTACACGGGCGTCGCCTATATCATCGCCGTCGCGGTGCTGATCGCGCCTTACCTGCTTCTGAACGATATCTATCTGAGCCTTGCTCTCGCGTTTGGCGGCGCGCTCATGGTGATCGCCCTGTTCAACTTTTATGTTTCCGTCGCCCAGGGCGTACCGTTCAAGAGCCGTTTTCTCGAAATGGCCGGGTTGATTGTTGTGGTCTCCGGTATCAGCTTTCTCGCTGGCCTTGGCATCCGGTACTTCTTCGGCGTCGAGGTGTAGCTTTTGTCACATTTTCAGCGCCGTCAGCAGCGCTTCGACGGTAACTTCGCCCTCTGTGTCGATCTGGATGCAGAGGGCTTTTTCGTCTCCGGCGGGCGACTCAATGGCGTGAAGCTGGGCTTCGAGAACCTTCTGGTCAGCTTCGGAGGCGTCGCTTCCTTTTTCGTGTCGCGTTCGTACCCGCTCGCGCAGCGTCTCGTGCGTGGCTTGGAAGCAGAGAATGCGGCACTCGCAGTTCATCGCTCTTGCCAGGCGGATGAAAGGGGCTCTCTTGTGGGCGTCGGGGAAGGTGGCATCGACGATCACCGGAAAGCCTGCGGACAGGGCGGTCGAGGCGTCGCCGAGCATGGTGTCGTAGGTTTTCTGCGTCGCATAGGGTGTGTAGATGTCGAATCCTTTTCCTGCGCTGCGTTCGAGGCTGCCGATGCCGAAGAGGCGCTTGCGCTCGACGTCAGAGCGGATGTGGATGAAGCCGCCCATATCGGCGAGTTGCGCTGCCCAGGTCGATTTGCCGCTGCCCGAGACGCCGTAGGTGATGAGCAGCATCGGCTTTCGGGGCTGCGTGTAGCCGAGCGCGAGGCGAATGTAGGAGTGGTGCTCGGCGAGCGTTTTGGCTTTTTCCTCCTCGTCCGACTCCTGCGCAACGCGGATCGAGGTGACCTTGGCCCGCACCATCGCCCGGTACACGCAATACAAACGCAGCACCTGCAAGCCGTTGTAATCGCCGTTTTTCGAGAGCCAGGCGTTCAGAAAATGCCACGCCAGTTCCGGATGACCAGAATGCTCCAGATCCATGAAGAGGAAGGCGACGTCGCTCATGACGTCGATGATGCTCAGCACGTGGCTGAACTCGATGCAGTCGAAAATCGTGATCTTGCCGTCGCGTATTACCATGTTGCCCGTGTGCAGGTCGCCGTGGCACTCGCGCACCATGCCAAGCGCCTTGCGTTCCCTTACGACGCCGCTCTTTTGCCGGTGTTCGACGAGCGTCCAGTGGCGGATTTTCTCGATGTCGCTCCGCTCTTCGATGGTGCGGGCGACCTGTTCGGTCAGGTCGAGATTTTCGAGCATCGGCTTGAGAATCACCTCCGGCGTGCCGAATTTCGCGGCGGGATCGGCTCTCGGGGTTTCGGCGTGGAAGGCGGCGATTGCGCCGGCAGCCTCTTCGATCTGGCGTTTCGTCAGCCCGTTTTCGCGGAGCAGCCGGTCGAGTTCGAACCTCCGGTCGAACTGCACCATGCGGATCACGTAGTCAATCGCCTCGCCATCGCCGCCGATCCGGATTTTTCCATCCGGCTCTGTTACCGGCAGCACGTCGAGATAGAGGTCCGGGCAGAGCCGCCGGTTCAGGCGCAACTCCTCTTCACAGAAATGCTTGCGCCGTTCGAGCGTCGAGAAGTCAAGGAAGCCGAGATTGACCGGTTTCTTGAGTTTGTAGGCGAACTCGCCGGTGAGGAATATCCATGAAATATGGGTTTCGACCACCTCGATCTGCTGTACGACCGGATAAGGATATGCCTGCGGATCACGAAGGGCTTCGGCTGGCTGGGTCATGCTTGTTCGTGGTTTTTCACGCGTTTGTCCGTTCCTTCTGCAAGCTAAGGCAAAAATCCGTGATAACCAGAACAGGGCGTTAACGGCATCGTCTCGCCGGTTCCTGCGTATTTCCCGCTGAAGTCATTGCTGGTTCAGGGTTTCTCAAAAAAAATTGTAAATTCCACGTCTTACTGCCAGCCCTCGATTATCGCTTGAATTATCAGCAAATAAGAGCGTAATCGATGATAGAGTTTTCCAGATTCTTTGTCTGTACGGCCCGCTTCACCAGATGACAAGCGGTTTCACCGGAGCGATGTTCCGTTCCTCGCTGATCGTCCGTCCGGATGCATATGATAAGGCTGTTGCAGGAGAGGCGTCCACTATTTCTGTTCACCACAAGCTTGCCGAGTATGAAACAGTTCAGGGATTCAATGATAGCCTTGATCACGGAGACCTCCGCGAATCTGCCGAGCGATGTTCGCAAGGCCATCGCCGATGCCGTTGGCAATGATGCTGCCGATTCGAGGGCCGGACTTGCCATGTCTGCCATCACGCTCAATATCGACATGGCGGTCGATAATGTCGGCCCGGTCTGCCAGGATACCGGTATGCCTACCTTCTTCGTGCACACGCCGAAAGGTGCTGACCAGCTCGCCATGAAGCGCGACATCGAGGAGGCTATCGTCGAGACGACCCGAACTGGCAAGCTTCGTCCCAACGCGGTCGATTCGCTGACTGGCAAGAACTCCGGCAACAATCTCGGTTGCCATGTGCCGGTGATTCATTTCGAACCGTGGGATCGCGACGAGATCGAGGTGAAGCTCATTCTCAAGGGCGGCGGCTGCGAGAACAAGAATATTCAGTACTCGCTTCCCTCTGAAATTCCCGGTCTTGGCCGCGCGGCTCGCGACATTGACGGCGTGCGCAAGTGCATCCTTCATGCCGTGTATCAGGCGCAGGGGCAGGGGTGCAGCCCCGGCTTCATCGGCGTCGGCATCGGCGGCGACCGTACCAGCGGCTTTGAGCTGGCCAAGAAGCAGCTGCTCCGCTCCGTGGACGACACCAATTCCGATTCGATGCTGGCCGAACTCGAAACCGAGATTCTCGAAAAAACGAATCGCCTGAACATTGGCCCGATGGGCTTCGCCGGAAAGACCACGCTGCTCGGCTGCAAGATCGGCAAATCGCATCGCGTTCCGGCCAGCTTCTTCGTGTCGGTGGCCTACAACTGCTGGGCCTACCGCCGTCTCGGTGTCATCATCGATCCTGCCGAAGGCGCGATCACCGAGTGGCAGTACCGCTATCCGGGCGAGGTCAAGCGCATGGCGCGCGGTGCGGGCATTCCGCTGACGGGCCGCGAGGTGGTGCTCACCGCGCCGGTCAGCGAAGAGACGATCCGCTCGCTCAAGGTGGGCGACATCGTGATCGTCGATGGCGAAATGCACACCGGGCGCGACGCCTTCCACCACTACATCATGCACCACGACCTGCCCGAGGGGCTCGACATTCGCGGCGGTATCATCTACCACTGTGGCCCGGTCATGCTCAAGAACGAGGCGGGCGAATACACGGTCGTCGCCGCCGGGCCGACCACCTCGGCGCGCGAAGAGCCGTACCAGGCGGATGTGATCGAGAAGCTCGGTCTTCGCGCGGTGATCGGCAAGGGCGGCATGGGGCCGAAGACGCTTGCCGGATTGCAGAAGCACGGCGCGGTTTACCTCAACGCCATCGGCGGTGCGGCGCAGTACTACGCGAAGTGCATCGAAAAGGTGACCGGCGTCGATTTCCTCGAAGAGATGGGCGTGCCGGAAGCGATGTGGCACTTGCAGGCCAAAGCCTTCCCGTGCATCGTCACGATGGACGCCAACGGCAACAGCCTGCACAAGCAGGTCGATGAGGAGTCCTTCGCGATGCTCGAAACCATCGGTAAAGAGCAGGCGTAAGCCTCAACCGGAAAACAGTTTACTTTCGAGGCCGCGTTTCGTCAGCAGGAACAGTCTGATGCGCCGCGGCCCTGACGGATCAGTAACCACCAACGAGAGCGTTATATGAAAAAAATACGGTTCATGGATGTCTCTTTCCGCGACGGGTTCCAGTCCTGTTACGGAGCAAGAGTCAAAACCGAGGATTTCCTGCCGGTGCTTGAAGCTGCCGTCGAGGCGGGCACCGATAACTTTGAGATTGGCGGAGGCGCGCGCTTCCAGAGCCTCTACTTCTACTGTCAGGAAGACGCCTTCGAGATGATGGATGCCTGCCGCCGCGTGGTTGGCCCGGACATCAATCTCCAGACCCTGTCGCGAGGCGCCAACGTGGTTGGCCTCATTTCGCAGTCGCGCGACATCATCGACCTGCACGCCAAACTCTTCAAAAAGCACGGTGTCAGCACCATCCGCAACTTCGACGCGCTCATGGACGTGCGCAATCTCGCCTGGTCGGGCCAGTGCATCGTCAACGCCGGTCTGAAGCACCAGGTGGTGATCGCCCTGATGGGCCTTCCGCCGGGGCTGAATGAGTCCTACTGCCACACCCCGCAGTTCTACCTCGACAAGCTCAGGGGGATTCTCGACGCGGGCATTCCGTTCGACAGCGTCGCCTTCAAGGACGCTTCAGGCACCACCACTCCCGCCGTGATTTACGAAACGATCAAGGGCGCTCGCAAGATGCTGCCCGAAGGCACGGTGCTCCAGTTCCACACGCACGACACCGCCGGGATGGGCGTGGCCTGCAACTATGCGGCCATCGAGGCAGGCATCGACATCATCGACCTCGCGATGGCTCCGGTCAGCGGCGGTACCGCCGAGGTGGACATCCTCACCATGTGGCACCGCCTGCGCGGCACCGACTTCACGCTCGACATCGATCAGGAGAAGTACCTGAAAGTCGAGTCGATGTTCATCGAGCACATGGACAAATATTACATGCCGCCGGAGGCCAAAGAGGTCAACCCGGTGATTCCGTTCTCGCCGATGCCGGGCGGCGCGCTGACGGCCAACACGCAGATGATGCGTGACCACGACACGCTGCACTTCTTCCCGGAGGTGATCCGCAACATGCGCGAGGTTGTCGCCAAGGGTGGCTTTGGCTCGTCGGTGACGCCGGTTTCGCAGTTCTACTTCCAGCAGGCCTTCGCCAACACCGTGCAGGGGCCGTGGAAAAAAATCGTTGACGGCTACGGCAAGATGGTGCTCGGCTACTTCGGCAAAACGCCCGCCGCGCCCGATCCGGAGGTGGTGGCGCTCGCCGCGGAGCAGCTCGGCCTCGAACCGACCGTGCAGGACGTGCATGACATCAACGACCGCAATCCGGAGCTTGGCGTCGAGCACAACCGCAAGCTCCTCGAAGAGGCCGGTCTGCCCGTGAACGACGAGAATATCTTTATCGCGGCCACCTGCGGCGCGAAGGGCATTGGCTTCCTCAAGGGCGACAAGCCGATGGGCATTCGCTACAAGGCGGACGTCGAGGCCGAGGAGAAGGCCAAGCATAGCGAAGAGGAGCTGAAGGTCACCTCGCACGGCAACTCGTTGCAGGATCGCCTCTCCGATCTCATCAAACCGGCCGGACGCAGCAACCTGTCGGGCAACTACATGGTGATGGTGGATGGCAAGTCGTTCAACGTGGTGATTGCCGACGGTATGGCCATGGCTCAGTCGATCGCGCCCGGCGCGCAGCCGTTCGTGATGCCTATGCCGACGGTCTCCGCACCCCAGCAGCATCGGGGTACGCCGGTTATGCCTTCCATGCCGGGCAACGTCTTCAAGATGGAGGTCGAGGTCGGCCAGAAGGTTGAGGAAGGGCAGGAGGTCGCCGTCATGGAAGCCATGAAGATGGAGTCTCCGGTCAAGTCACCCAAGGCAGGCATCGTCACCGTCGTTCTCGCCAAACCCGGAGACGCCGTCTCCGCCGACCAGGCGCTGATGTATATCGAGTGAGTCGGAGCGGGGAAGGATTTCCGACACAGCACAATTCCAAAGGGCAGACTCAAAAGGTCTGCCCTTTTTTGTTTGCTGATTAAGTGCTAAGTTTGGTGTAATCGCTTTTGTCGCCACCGCATATAAAGAACTGATCTTTGTAATGTGCTTAAAAGATGGCTTTATCAAGTGTTTTTCAGGGTGGTAGCCGACGTTTTATCAGGGCACGAATCAAGCGTCTCATACGGAAACCATATAATAAATTTTAGGCGAGAATCGAATTATGAAGGAAGAGCCATCTTTATCCGGTGTTGAGATTAATGCGCAAGTCCTAGAAAGGCTTAAAGCCTACGACGGCTTAAGTGCTCTAGAGCATTTCGCAATGTTCATGGGAAAAGCGCAAATCTTAGAGTTCGCGCTAAAAGTACTACTCACGCAGAAATATGGCGTTCCAGAAGACTCCATGGAAAGATGGACATTAGGAATGGTCAAAAATGAGCTTGAGAACAGAGGCCTAAGAGGTGACTTTATCACTCTTCTTAAGAGTGTTGTAGAATATCGGAACTATATAGCTCATGAATTTTTTCTTAATACTGCAATTACAAAGAGTATTGCCGATTTTAGCAATAGGAAGCTCTATGGCGATCTATTTCGTGCTACATATGAGCTTGAACAGATTATTATTTTATTTGATTGGTGTGAAGATAATGATAGTTGGTAATAGACTTAGTTAGAACGACTAAAAACAGACTAGGGATCGGGCATCCACTGATTTTGCCCGAAGGCGGTTGAACATACGATTGAAAAGCCTTCACGAATCATTGCTCAACCGATGCTCATTATTAGCAATAAAAACAAAATCTTGGATTATGGAAAAGAATGAAAATGACAAAGTTGAATTGGAGCTTGCTCATAGTAAAAACGATGGATTATCTCTTAAGGCAAAGGGCGCTGGTGTCGTTATATTATTATGTCTGACAGTCGGTGGAATTATATTTCTCTCATATATTGCGTTGACCTCAGAGTCTAAAAATGTTGCTATTGTAATAGCACCCATAATGTTTCTTCTATATCTGTCTTATTCTTTAATCGCCATAATGGGGACAATGTTTACAGATCAAGTCTGGTACTTTAAAGACCCTGATAAGTGAGCACTTCCATCACACAATGCTCAAAATATTCTCCACTGTACTTGTTGGCGCTAAAAGATGCGTTCTCCAGTTTTCTCGAAATCAACCAACGCAAAAAGGGGAAGAGGCTCCATTTCGGAAACTCTTCCCCTTTCTCATTTCATCCCACCGTCGTCAACCCAATCCGTCATCCATTCGATTTAACGATCACATCACACGCCGGGTTCAGTTGCATGAAGTGGTCGAGTTCGGCTTGCGGGATTCTGCCTGCGGACAGCTCCAGTTTTTCGAGACTCATCAGGTTCATCAGCGGCGCAATTGAATCGACAAGCGTTCCTGTGATGCTCAGCTCCTCAAGCTCCACAAGTCCCGACAACGGTTCGATGGTGTAGATGGCGGTCTGCTCGAGGCTCAGCTCCTTGAGGCCCACCAGATTTCGCAACGGTTCGAGGCTGGTGATCTGCGTGCGGCTGCAACGGAGGTATTCGAGATCTTTCAGCCCCGACAGCGGTTCGAGCGACGTGATGGGCGTGCTGTTAATGCCAAGCTCGATGAGGTTTTCGAGGTTGCGGAGCGGTTCGAGTGACGAGACCTCGGTTTTGTAGCAGCTCAGTTTTTCGAGATTGATCAGGCCGCTGATTGGTGAAAGGTCGCTCACCATCGTCTCGGAGCAGTACAGCTCTTCGAGATTGACGAGGCCGCTGAGCGGTTCGAGATCGGTGATCTCCGTACTCGATACCCAGAGCAGCTTCAGCGACAGGATGTCGCGCAGCGGGTCGAGGGAGGTGAAGTCGCAGTCGAAGGCATACAGACGCTTGAGGTTACGGAGGTTCCGCAGCGGTTCGAGGCTCTCGACCGGCGTTTCGTCGCACCGGAGCTGTTGCAGGTTTTCGAGCAGGCTGACTGGCGCGAGGTTGTGGATTCGCATGTTGTCGCACCGGACGCTGGTGGCGTTCAGGAAATCAAGCAGTTCTTCGTCCGAGGGATCGCGCTGGATTTTCAGGGTGTTCTTGACCGCCTCCTTCCAGTCGTTGCCCAGCGCCTTGAACCAGTTGTGCCGCTTCTGCGGGTCTCGCAAGAGCACGGCTCGCGATGCGGCAAGCGCCTCCTGTTCGGCGGCGGTCAGGCGGCTGTGGAAGCCCGAGTGCATCGGTCCGGTGTAGTCGTTCGGGAAGTTCACGACCGGCGATTTGCCTGTGTCGAGGTTTTCGGCAAGGCACCGGATATACCAGTCGGCCTTTTTCTCCTCGATGATCCGGTAGTGTTTTTCGTGATTCTGTTCGTCGAGCGTATTGATGTCTTCGAGAATGTCGTTGCTGCATCTCGGACAGATCGCATTCTGCTGGGTCAGCGGAAAGCCGCAGACCGGGCACTGCTTGTAGATATTCTGCTCCAATTGGGTATGGCCTTGAAGGTTGGGTTAGCCTGCTATCTTTGCGCAAAATAAGAAAAAAACCACCTCAAACCACACCCGGCCCGTGCCGGTTTTCCGTTCTGTGACGCTTAGGGCTCGTCGGTAGCGGAAAATTCTGTTTGAAAAGCCCGATCGGGAAACAGTGAACTTTCTGGTTTTATAACTTTGTTACTTAAAGTTCAGGGCGGCTGAGGGGCTCAAATCTGTGCGATGTGGCTCCTATGCCGATGAAAATTTCTCCATGAAACGGCGTTGATCGTTCGATCAGCCATGCAATGGGCCTGTGCTCAGGGGAGGAGTCATGACCGGAAGTTCATTTTCAGGAGTTGACAAACCGGTGGATGAGCTGGATGCTTTGTTCGAGCTTTCGCCGGAAGAGTGGCTGCTGAGGAAAAAGGGGTTTCGCAAAAGCCCGAAAGCGATTCAGATCAACGAAACCCTGCTGACCACGGGCAACGGCTACCTCAATGTCCGCGGCAGCCTCGAAGAGCTTCCGCCGGGCCATTGTGGCGGCATGTATCTGGCCGGCGTGTACGACAAGTCGGAAGCCGACGTCGAAGAGCTGGTCAAGTGCCCGATGTGGACCGACGTGTCGGTCTGGCACGAAGGCGAGAAGTTCTGCATGTCGGTCTGCCGAGCGCTGGAGCACGAGCAGATTCTCGATATGAAAAAAGGGGTGCTTCACCGCCGCACCACCTTCAAAAACCAGCACGGTAAAATACTGACCCTCGAAACCTCGCGCCTTGTCTTCATGCACGATTCCCATCGTGGCTACATGCGGGTGCGGATCACGCCAAGAAATTTTTCCGGGCAGATCAGGGTGCTCTCGGGGCTGAATGGTCAGGTGTACAACCGTGGATTCTTCCCGCGCGAGCAGTACAAGCACCTCGAGCTCGAAAAGATCGAACGGGGCCGTAACTTCATGTATCTCGAAATGAAGAGCCGCGAGCGGGGCATCCGCATCGCCGTGGCCGCATCGTGGAAGATGGTTTCCGATCCCGGCCGGATGCTGCGCTGGGAGCCGAGGATTTACGGGGAGAAGTTCACCAGCGAGATCACCATCGATGCTTCGAGGGGGCACACCTACGCCTTTGAAAAGCTCGCCGTCGTCATGACCAACCGTGACGTGCCGACGGAACGTGCGCACAACATGATGCGGGAAGCGATCTGCAATCTCAAGTTCTACGTCCGCACCGGAGCGCCGGTCGAGATCGGGCGGCATCTCGATGTGTGGCGGGAACTCTGGAAGCAGGCCGACGTGCGTATCGACGGCGACGACACCGCCCAGAAGGCGCTTCGCTACAACATCTACCAGCTGCTCATCAACGGCCCGGCGCGGCCCGGCCCCATCGGAGCCAAGTTCCTCAGCTCGGAGGGGTACATGGGGCACGTGTTCTGGGACACCGAAATCTTCATCCTTCCGTTCTACATCCACAACTTCCCGGCAATGGCGCGCAATGCGCTGATGTACCGTTTCAATACGCTGCCTGGCGCGATGATGAACGCCTCGAAGTCGGGTTGTGAGGGTGCCCGCTTTGCCTGGGAGTCGGCCACGACCGGCGAGGATGTGACGCCGCGTTTCGCTTCCAAGCTCGAAAAGACGATCCGCTTCATCTACACCGGCGTCGAGGAGGAGCACATCGTCTCCGACGTGATTTACGGCGTCGAACGCTACTTCAGGGTGACCGGCGATGACGTGTTTCTGCTGCACTGCGGGCTGGAGATGGTGTTTCTGACAGCGCGGTACTGGGCAAGCCGCGTGGCGAGAGTTGCGGATCGTTACGAAATCCACAAGGTGATCGGCCCCGATGAATTTCACGAGCACATCGACAACAACGCCTACACCAACTGGATGGTCAAGTGGCACCTGCGGCTGGCCTCGATGCTTTACCGGCACGTCGGCAAAACCGCGCCGGAGGTGCTGAAGGCGCTTGCCGAGAAGATTGCCCTCCGCGACAGCGAACCGGCCCGCTGGCTCGAGATCAGCCGTAAGCTCAAATTCAGCCAGGATGCCGAAACGGGTCTGGTCGAGCAGTTCGACGGCTACTTCGACCTCAAGGATCACGTGATTTCGCGTCACGACCGCTCAGGCCATCCGGTGCTTCCGCCGGGCGTGACCTACCGGAACATCGGACGCACCCGGCTCATCAAGCAGGCCGACGTGCTGCTCATGATGCTGCTCTTCCCGCACTCGTTCACCTTCGAGGAGAAGAAGGTCAACTACGACTTCTATGAACCGCGCACGGCGCACAAATCCTCCCTGAGCCACTGCACCTACGCCATGATGGGGCTTGCCGTTTCCGAGCGCAACAACGCCTACCGCTACTTCATGAAGACCGCCCAGTTCGACCTCGAAAACCTGCACAACAACACCGAGCTCGGCATCCATGCGGCATCGGTCGGCGGAAGCTGGCAGACGGTCATTCACGGTTTCGCGGGACTGACGCTCAAATCCGACCGGATCGTCCTGAATCCGTGGCTGCCGAAAAAATGGGAGCGCCTCGCCTTCCGCGTCCGGTGGCGCGACCGCACGGTGCACTTCGACATCACCCATCGCGAGGTGGCGATCAGGATCGATGCTGCGTCGGAGATGACCCTGCCCTGCACGCTTTACGAAGAGACGCACAAGATTCGTACCAATGAACCAGTTACCCTGAGTTACTGTCCGTCCAGATGAAAAACGAACGACACGATGAAAAAGCTCAGAATCGCGCAGGTTTCCCCCCTGATTGAAAGCGTGCCGCCGAAGAAATATGGCGGAACGGAGCGGGTCGTCTACTACCTCACCGAGGGGCTGGTCGAGCGGGGCCATGATGTGACGCTGTTTGCCTCCGGTGACTCCGTCACCAGCGCCCGACTGATTGCGCCGGTGAAAGAGAGCCTCCGGCTTGGGCGGAAAATCCATTCGACCACCATCATGCACATGCTGATGCTCTCGAAGGTGTACGAAGAGATGGCCGGGGAGTTCGACATCATCCATTCGCATCTCGAATATCTGACCCTGCCTTATGCCAGCCGTTCCCGGATGCCGACGGTGCTGACCATGCATGGACGGCTCGATGTTCCTGACTATGTTGACATTCTGAAGCGCTACAGCTCTATGGCCTGGGTTTCGATCAGCGACTCGCAGCGCGCGCCGGTGCCGGATATCAACTGGGTCGGCACGGTCTATCACGGCTATCCGGAGAATCTGTTCGAGTTCAACCCCGATCCGGAAAACTACTTTCTTTACCTTGGCCGGTTTTCGGAGGAGAAGCGGCCCGACGAGGCGATCCGGCTGGCGCGGGCGTGCAAGATTTACCTGAAGCTGGCCGCCAAGATCGATACCGCCGATAAGGCATATTTCAAAGCCAAAGTCGAACCGCTGCTTGACAGTCCCTATATCGAATATATCGGCGAGGTGGACGACAGCCGGAAAGGGGAACTGCTCAGGAACGCCAAAGCGCTGCTTAATCCCATTGACTGGCCGGAGCCGTTCGGACTGGTGATGATCGAAGCGCTCGCCTGCGGCACGCCGGTCATCGTGCGGCGCTGCGGTTCCAGCCCCGAGGTGATTACCGACGGTGTCAGCGGATTTGTCTGCGACAGCCAGCTCGATTTCATTCACGCGATCCACAATATCGGCACGATTTCACGAATCGCGTGCAGGCGTGAATTCGAGCAGCGCTTTACCCTCCGTCACATGGTTGACAATTATGAAACCCTGTACCGGAAAGTCATTGCTGCTTCATCGGCCACTGACTCGCTCTCTCCGCTGCCATAGCCAAACAATGGTCAGGAGCTACGTCTCGAAGCCCAATTTTGATCTTGCAGGAACGGCTCGAAAGGTTATTATGATGGATGACGTGCCGGGACGGAGGATGATTTCCGCGCCGTCCGGCGATTGCAACCAGACTTGAGAAGCGCCTTGGAGTTCGTTCATCTTCACACCCACACCCACTATTCGATGCAGAGCAGCCCGATCTTTCCGGGCGAGCTTTTCGCGGCCTGCAAAAAGCAGGGCATGACGGCGGTTGCCGTGACCGATTACGGTGCGATGTTCAACATGCCGGAGCTGTTCGGTCAGGCGAAGAAGGCTGAGGTGAAGCTGATCATGGGGGCGGAGATTTATCTGGCTGGCACCGGCTCACGTGACAGCGGCAAACCGGCGACGCTCATCCTGCTCATTCGCGACGACATCGGTTACCGCAACATGTGCGTCATCCTGTCACGGGCGGCGCGGGACGGCTTTTCCAACGGGTTACCGCACGTCGATTGCTCCGTGCTCGAAGAGTACCGCGACGGGCTGGTCTGCCTCTCGGCGTCGCACTCCGGCCTGATTGGTCGCGCGCTGCTCTCCGGCAATGAAGCCGAAGCTGCGAATCTCGCGAACTATTATCGCGATCTTTATGGCGAGCACTTCTACCTCGAACTCCAGAAGCATGGAGCGCCGTACGAGGAGCAGCTCGTGCCGGGCACCATCCGCCTCTCGGAACAGCTCGGCATTCCGCTCGTGGCGACCAACAACGTGCACTACCTCGACCGGCGTGACTCGGGCTGCTACCGCGCCATGATCGCCAACCGCACCAAGGAGCGGCTCAACAGCCAGAATCTCCAATGCCTCACAGGCCACGAGAACTACTTCAAGTCGGCGGCGGAGATGGGCTCGCTCTTCGACAACGCTCACGGCGAACTCGACAACACGGTGAAGATTGCCGAGGCCTGCTCCTACACCTTCATCAACCAGGATCCGCATTTGCCGAAATTCCCGCTTCCCGAGGGTTTCGACAGCGAGAAGGAGTATCTGCGCCACCTGACCTGGGAAGGGGCAAAGGAGAAGTACGGCGCAGGGGATGGCGAAATTCCGGATGAGGTGAAGGCGCGTATCGAACTGGAGTTTGGTGTCATCGAGAAGATGGGCTACAGCGCCTACTTCCTGATCGTCAGCGATCTCATCGCCGCGTCGCGAAAAATGGGCTACTCGGTCGGCCCCGGACGCGGCTCGGCGGCGGGCAGCATCATCGCCTACCTTACCGGTATCACCCGGATCGATCCGCTGAAGTACAAGCTGCTGTTTGAGCGCTTCCTCAATCCGGAGCGTATTTCGATGCCCGATATCGATATCGATTTTACGCCGGTCGGCAAGCAGAAGGTTCTCGATTACACCGTGCAGAAGTACGGTCCGGACAGTGTCGCCAAAGTTGTCGCTATCGGTACGCTTGGCGCGAAGGCGGCCATCCGCGACGCGGGGCGCGTGCTCGATGTGCCGCTCAAGGCGGTCGACCAGCTCGCCAAGCTGGTGCCGTCGAAGCCTGGCACGTCGCTCGAAGACGCCTTCCGCGAGGTCAAGGAGCTGAAGCGGCTCGTCGATACCGATCCGCAGTACCAGCAGCTCGTGCAGTACGCGCGGGCGATGGAGGGGCGGGCGCGTAACGTCTCGATGCACGCGGGTGCGGTGGTCATCACCGATGGCGCGCTCGAAGAGCAGGTGCCGCTCTACGTTTCCAACAAGATCGAAACCGAGGAGCGCAAGTACGCCGACGAATTCGACCAGAACGACATCGACGGCACGAAGGCCGAAAGCAGCGACGAGAAGCAGGTCGTCACCCAGTTCGACAAGAACTGCATCGAGCAGGCGGGCCTGCTCAAGATCGACTACCTCGGCCTCGAAACCCTCGCCGTGATCGACGAAACCCTGCGGCTCATCAAGAAGCGCCACGGCATCGACATCGATCTCGAAAAGGTGCCGATGGACGACCGCCAGACCTTCCGCATCTTTCAGGAGGGCAAGATGGCCGGCATCTTCCAGTTCGAGTCCTCCGGGATGCAGAGCTACATGACGCGCCTCCAGCCAACCACCATCGGCGACATCATCGCCATGAGTGCCCTCTACCGTCCGGGCGCGCTGAACGCCGTGATCGACGAGCACCGCAATGCGGTCGATCTGTTCGTTGACCGCAAGCACGGTCGCGAGGAGATCGACTACATGCACCCGATGCTCGAGGAGATTCTCAAGGAGACTTACGGCGTCATCGTCTATCAGGAGCAGGTGATGCAGATTTCGCAGGTGATGGGGCGCTTCTCGCTTGGCAAGGCGGATAACCTGCGCAAGGCGATGGGCAAGAAGGATCCGAAGCTGATGCAGAAGTTCAAGGAGGAGTTCGTCGAGGGCGCGGTGAGCATCGATGTCAACAAGGCGCTCGCCACGCGCATCTTCGACCTGATGGCCGAGTTCGCGGGTTACGGCTTCAACAAGAGCCACTCGGCGGCTTACGGCGTACTGGCCTACTGGACGGGCTACCTCAAGGCGCACTACACCATCGAGTTCGTCACGGCGATCCTGAACAGCGAGATCGGCGACACCGAGCGCATGAAGCACCTCACCGACGAGGCCAAGGGGTTCGGCATCTTTACGCTTCCGCCGTCGATCAACAAGAGCGACGCGCTTTTCTCGGTTGACGAACACAAGGGGCGGCCCTGCATCCGCGTCGGCCTCAGCGCCATCAAGCAGGTGGGCGGGGGAGCGAGAGCGGTGGTGGCCGCGAGACTGCGGCGCGACGGCAAACCCTTCCTCAACCTTTTCGACCTTACCGCCTCGGTCGATCTTCGCGCCATGAACCGCAAGGCGCTCGAATGCCTCATTCAGGCCGGAGCGCTCGACGAGATCGATCCCAACAGGGGCAAGTTGCTTGCCAACGTTGACAAGGCGATCAGGTTCGGGCAGATTCAGAACAAGGCGGTGACGCTGGGCCAGGGAGGCTTTTTCAACGATGACTTCAGCGACGAGCAGGCGGGCGTACACTACCCCGACCTCGACAACGCCGAGCCGATGCCGGAGAACGAGAAGCTCCAGCATGAGAAGCGGCTGGTCGGCTTCTACCTCAGCCACCACCCGCTCGACCGCTACCGGCGCGACTGGGAGGCCTTCGCCAGCCTCACGCTCGACAAGCGCGACGTGACGCCGTCGAAGCTCTACAAGGCGATCGGCGTGATCGTTTCGGTCAAGCCCTATCAGGATCGCAAGGGCAAGCAGATGCTCTTCGGCGTGCTTGAAGATTTCACCGGCAAGGCGGACTTCACCGTTTTCGCCAGCGTTTACGAGCAGTATCACCACATGCTCAAAACAGACGAGGCGGTGATGCTCAGCGTCGAAGCCGAGGCGAAGGACGGCAGCCTCAAGCTGCTGGTGCGCGAGGTCGCGCCGCTCAAGAAGGTGCGCTCCGCACTGGTCAAAAAGGTGGTGCTGCGTATCGATGCCGACGACGCCAGTCAGCTCGGCAAGCTGCAACAGGTGCGCGAAATTTTCGAGAAGCACAAAGGTGGCACGCCGGTCGATTTCGAGGTGCGTGCCACCATCGGATCGTGCAACGAAACCCTGAAGCTCTTTGCCCGCAACACGCCAATCGAGGCCGATGACGAGGTGCTCGACCAGCTCGAAGAGATTCTCGGGCCGGATAATGTCAGAATTACGGGATAGATTTCAGGCATTTGTTGCCAAGTTGCATTTTATTCAATTATATTTGCACAGAGTAATGGTATGTCTCTTATCAATTGTTAACCCTTTATTTGAGAACTTATGAGCGGAAAATATTTCGAGGCGACTGACCAGAATTTTCAGGCAGAAATTCTTGATTCCGATAAAGTTGCGCTGGTCGATTTCTGGGCTGCATGGTGCGGTCCGTGCATGATGCTCGGCCCGGTTATCGAGGAGCTTGCCGGTGATTACGAAGGCAAAGCCATCATCGCCAAACTCAACGTCGATGAGAACCCGAACACCGCCGGCCAGTACGGCATCCGCAGCATTCCCACCATGCTGATCATCAAGGGTGGCAAGGTTGTTGACCAGATGGTTGGCGCTCTGCCCAAGAACATGATCGCCAAGAAGCTCGACGAGCATATCGGCTGATCTTCCATCCGTTTCTATTCTTTGCTATCCCGGTTCAAGCCGGGATAGTTTTGTTATAATCCCAACCCTACCTCCCGGAGACAAACGATGGACAAAGATATCAGGGACGTCGTCATCATCGGAACCGGCCCTGCCGGATATACTTCTGCCATTTACACCGGACGGGCAAATCTCAAGCCGCTGGTCATCGAGGGGCACCAGCCCGGCGGGCAGCTCATGATTACCACCGACATCGAGAACTTTCCCGGCTTTCCCGAAGGCATTCCCGGCCCGGAGCTGATGGGCAGAATGCGTGAACAGGCAGCGCGTTTCGGCGTCGAGTTCCAGTTTGGCAGCATCACTGAAGCCGATGTGTCGCGCAGTCCCTTCTCTCTGACGCTCGATAATGGCCAGGAGATTCTCGCCAGAACGCTCATTATTGCCACCGGGGCGAACGCCAAATGGCTTGGCATCGAATCGGAGGAGAAGTACCGCGGGCGCGGCGTATCGGCGTGTGCAACCTGCGACGGATTCTTCTTTCGCAACTGCCGCGTGTTCGTGGTTGGCGGTGGCGATACGGCGATGGAGGAGGCGCTCTACCTCACCAAGTTCGCTTCGGAGGTTGTGCTGGTGCATCGCCGCGAGGAGTTCCGCGCTTCCAAGATCATGAGCCTGCGGGCGAGCAAGAACGAGAAGATCACCACGATGCTCAACCAGGTGGTCGATGAGATTCTCGGTGACGATATGAAGGTGACCGGCATCAGACTCAAAAACGTCAAGACCGGCGAACTGACCGAACATGCCTGTGATGGCGTTTTCATGGCGATCGGCCATGAGCCGAACGCCAAACTTTTCAAAGGCCAGCTCGACATGGACGATTACGGCTACATTCTCACCAAAGGTCACTCCACGGAGACCAGTGTCAAAGGCGTTTTCGCCTGCGGCGACGTGCAGGACTTCACTTACCGCCAGGCCGTCACCGCCGTCGGCACCGGCTGCATGGCCGCCATCGAAGCCGAACGGTTCCTCGAATCGATACGTTGACCGTTATCTCTTGTCAGGCAAAACCGGGGTTTTGAAGCTCCCGGTTTTGCCTTGTTTTTGCTTTGCCTGAAGAGGTCACGGTTCAGCCTCTCAACGTAAAGGGTTTTATCGCAATCAGCTTGTCCCGGGTTGTATGCCTGCCGGTGCGTTGAGTAGTATATTTACGCCTGTCCGTCGGCAGAGTGAGTAAGTGATGATATTCTGCGTCATAGCAGAGTCTTTCTGTTTGCCTTAAAGGGATTTTCGTTTGTCAGGCAGGGGAGAGCTTTTCTTTTTTTTGTTTTGAGCGTATTAACAATGAGGGCTTATCAGCTATGGTTCGTTTTATAGAACTGGTTCGGCACTGTCTGCTGGATGTCAGGGAAATCCTGCCGTGGAACCTTGTGGATCGTTTGAAGGAGAATCCCGGCCTGCTCATTCTCGATGTTCGTGAGCCGAACGAATTTGACGCCATGCACATTGCCGGTTCTCTCAACGTGCCGCGCGGCATACTCGAGTCGGCCTGCGAATGGGATTTCGAAGAGACGGAGCCTGAACTGGTCAATGCGCGGCAGCGCGAAATAGTGGTGGTTTGCCGGTCGGGCCATCGCAGCATCCTTGCCTCGCATTCACTGCAAGTACTGGGTTATGAAAACGTCGTTTCGCTCAAATCGGGACTGCGCGGCTGGAACGACTACGAGGAGCCGCTGGTGAACAAGGCGGGCGAGGCGGTCGATCCTGATTTTGCGGATCAATACTTTACTGCCAAGCTTCGAGCCGATCAGATGCGCCCCAAGACAGCTTCCTGACAGGCCTCGGTGAGTTTATATCACTGCATGATCATATAGTGATTTTTCTGCTTGCCTTCGAGCGTTCTTTTCTTATTTTTATTCCGCAATCTCACGATTGTTTTCATCGAAGAGCACCTGGACTCAGCACTCCGGGAATCAGTAACACACATTGACATTAAAGGAGCCTGATGGGGAACAAGACGCACGTCCATGACGAGGTCATCGATAAATCGTTGAAACATGTCGATACGGAAATTCCAACCGAGGAGCAGATTCACGAGGCTGAAAAATATGGATTCCACGGCCAGGTTCAGGCGGCAAAAATCAGGTTTGACAAATACTTTCCCGGTGTTCTGGCATCGATAACCGTTGCGGCTGCGGCTACCTTTCTCTCTGATCACTACGGCGCGCCGACGATGCTCTTCGCGCTGCTCATCGGCATGGCGTTTCGCTTTCTTTCCGAAGACGAGGGCCGGGCGCTGGTCGGCATCCAGTTCGCTTCCACCACGGTGCTTCGAATCGGTGTGGCACTGCTCGGTATGCGCATCACTCTCGGTCAGATTCAGTCGCTTGGCGTTAAGCCGGTTGCGATGGTCTTTTTCTCGGTACTGCTCACTATTTTGTTCGGTCTGGCGCTCTCCAAAATGATGGGGCGCGGTAAACGTTTCGGCGTACTGACCGGCGGCAGCGTTGGCATCTGCGGCGCTTCCGCAGCGCTGGCTATTGCCGCCGTTTTACCCCAGGACGAGTACAGCGAGCGCAATACCATTTTCACGGTCATCAGCGTCACCGCGCTGAGCACGCTGGCTATGATCGCCTATCCGGTCGTCGCTCACTGGTTCGGGCTCGACCATCAGGCCGCGGGTATTTTTCTCGGAGGTACGATTCATGACGTAGCGCAGGTGGTCGGTGCCGGTTATTCCGTATCGGAGCAGACCGGTGACACGGCGACCGTTATCAAGCTGCTCAGGGTGTCCATGCTGGTGCCGGTCGTATTTATTCTTTCACTCATCTTCCATACGAGAAACCAGAAAGACGGAAATGCGCCCAAGCGCACGCTCCTGCCGCCATTCATCATTTTCTTCGTGCTGTTTGTCGGAATCAACAGCCTCGGCGTTGTGCCGAAACCGGCCACTCAGTTCATCAACGACGCCTCTCGCTGGTGCCTGGTTACAGCCATTGGTGCACTCGGCATGAAAACGTCGCTGAAATCGCTGTTCGAGGTTGGCTGGAAGCCGGTTTCGATCATGATCGCGGAGACGGTGTTTCTCGCTGCGCTTGTGCTCGGCTCGGTGGTCTGGATGTCGTGACCGTGCCCGGCGGTGCGCCAGTTACTTGGGCAAAAGGCTATGGGTCGGCAGAAAAAGAATTCATACTTTTTGGTACGTTTTTCTTGCTTGATATATGCGTTGCGTGTGGTTTTTGTTTTGACCTGAATGGGTTTATTTGTTTACCTTGATCAATTATTTTTTTTGCCAAATTCCTATTGCGTTCATTGGGCCTTTGAATGGACAAGGCTTTCACCTGAGAGCCGCAATACACCCCGGATGCAATCATAATAGCCGGAAAATCAGCAAAAGACTTTTCGGCTTCCCCGTAGCATTGTAATCAAATGCGAGTGGGGAGCTGTTTTTTGTTACAGGAAAGACAATCTCCAAGCAATTTCAACAAGGAGTTTTTTATGAGCGGAATCGCAAGCGATCTGGAGCTGAACTGTGAAGGCCTGAACTGTCCTTTGCCGATCCTCAAGACCAAGAAAGCCATCGACAGCTTGCAGAGCGGCCAGGTGCTCAAAATGATCGCCACCGATCCCGGTTCGGTCAACGACATGGCGTCATGGGCGAAGCGTACCGGCAACGATCTGGTCGAGCACACCGAAGACGGTGGCAAGCATACCTTCTATATCAAGAAAAAATAATGCGGCGCGGCGCTCTCTTTTTTGCCTCAGGGCGTGGAGAGCGCCGTTTCTGAACATCTTGGGTCTGACCGGGTTTTTTGTATCGCTTTTTGGAATCCCGGTTTTCTGAACAGTTCTGACACATGATGATCGGTCATCATGGCGAGCCTGAAGCCACAGTCATGCCGATGCCATGAAGCATCGATTGTCCCGGATCTGTGAAGAGCTGTGATACCGTTGAACAGGTGGCGGCTGTTTCGTGATTCCGCGTTACCGGTTTCAGCCCGGAACCATGCTGTTCAGCGCAGATTTTTTCTTTCCGATTTTCTCTGCTTTTAAAGCACACTCTTTTCTTTTTTGATTGCCCTGCGGGAGTCGTGAACGGGACGCTTCATGCCTGAAAACGATCGCCATCAGGTCTCATGTGTTGTTAATACATGTACTTGGCAGAGTTGCAGAAAAAAGCAGCGGTGGGTTTGAAATATGGTATTAATTAACTATATATTCATATAGTGAGGAAGGTGTTCTGCGCGTTGCAAAACGCGGTCTGTTTTATCAATCAGCATCCTTTGAATCGGCGTTGTTTTCTTTTTGAAAGGAAGCCTTTTGTCCGGCTCAGGATCAACTATCACAATTACCACAATTAAAGGGAGTGTATCATTATGTCAATTGAAGTCAATGGCATGAGCGTCGAGACGGACGAGAACGGCTACCTGG
>LUZT01000007.1 GCA_001602925.1 Chlorobiales bacterium Clorobi_01
CTATAGGAATATTTTTTGGTTAGATGTACTTGGCGTTTTACAAGGTATGCATGTAAGGTATTTATTTCTTATTTCCATTATAGTTTTTTGCCTTGTATAAAAAAATAATAAAAGGAGGGAGTTATGGATAAGCATAATTTTTTCGGGAAGCTTTTTGATTTGTCTTTTAGTGAGTTTATTACACTTCAGATAATAAAATATCTATATATTATTTCGGTCGTATTTAGTGGTATTGTGTCGCTTGGTGTTTTGGGGGGAGGCTTTGCTGCTATGCGATATGATTTCTTGAAAGGGATTACTGGTGTATTGCTTTCTCCGGTAATTTTTATTCTTTTAATAGTATTGTTTCGATTGTTGCTTGAGGGGGTTGTTGCGGTTTTTCGTATTGCTGAAAATACGACAATTCTGGTAGAGAAAAATAATCATTGATTCAGCAGATTGAGGATAGTATCTGCTTTTTATTTTGTAGGTAAAAAGTTGATTCGTGTGATGTGTGCCAGTTGTTGTGTGGTTGTTTATTGGAATAATTTATTCATATTAAACAGGACTCTGCTGTGCTTAAAAAGAATATTAGAATCGGGATTTTATTCGGATTGCCTTTATGCTTTTTGATTGTGGTGTTTCTTAGTGGTTGTCTCGTGCCTGAAAATTTTGTTGCAAGTGTACGTGTTGATAGGAAGGGTAACTATGATTTTAAATATGATGGAATAATGGCATATTTGCCTGTGGTTGCGGCCAATAAAGAAGGTGAATATGATAAAAAAAATGCTAAAGAACTTGTGGCGCTTGGCGAAAAAGTGATGAAGGAGGATCCGAGCTTTAAAGAGTATAGGTATATTGGTAATGGTAGGTATAAGGTTCTGGTTGAAAAGGTTTGCTTGCCTGGGGAGTCATATTATTTTATGTCAAAAGAGATGAAATTTTTTTCAGTTCAGCCCATTGAGAACGGTAGGATAAAAATTACAGGATTTAAGCCAAATGCAGAGGCGATTAGTCAGTTGAGTTCTTTAGGTGTTAAGATAAATGGAAAACTAAGTGTTTCTGTGCCTTGGGGTGCAAAAATTATCAGGCATAACGCTGATCAGGAGCCCTTTTTCTTTGGTTTGTTTGGGTCTTATATATGGGATATTGATAAGCCAGATGCTGATCCTAATATTATTATAAAGCTATAGTCGATGATTTTATTTTTGTAGTCTTATCTGTAAATGAATTATTTTAAATATCTGAGTATGTATTCATTGAGGCTTTAATGAAGGATATTTGATTATAGTAATTATCTCGGTTTGATCGTTAAATTGCAAGCATAACAAACAGTTTACCCCCAGAGCATTCACCTGTTTCAGGTTTCCGTTCAGGGGGTAAAATTTTATAGCCTTACGTTGTCGATCTCATTATCTCAGAACTATCGGCATCAGCCACAAGCACCTCTCAAAGCTTCGGGGTGCCGCCGGGGAAGATGTTGAGCATTCTTGTTTTGGCGACGGGCCTTGACCGCATGTCGCGATTTTCGGGCGTTGTTTTTGCGCTGCCAGCGACAACGCCGGAGCGCGTGTAGGTGTCAAATGGGGCAAGTCTCTGACCGCCGATCTGGGCATTTGAGGGTCTGCCTGCGACGTTCGGTTTCGGCTTTGGGCTGCTGGCTACGTTGGGTTTCGGTTTCGGGCTGGCACCAGGAGGTGTATCGGATGGGGAGCTTGCAACAGCGGGTTTTGGTTTCGGGGAGCCGCTTGCAGGTGTGTTGGATTGCATGTCTGCTTGGGCGGGTTCCGTTGGCTGTGTCATGATAACCTCCTTGATAAATGGTTTTTGGTCAGAATATTCAGGCGAATTCCGGTTAAGGTCAAGGAAAAAAGCATCGAAAGACAGAGAGGAAATAAGGAAATCCGAAATGGCGTTTAATGTATAAGTGTTTAAAGTAAAGATACTTACAGCTCTGCAACGGGATGGGCGAAACCGTGATTCTGTTGTATAGCTATCGGATCAGAACTGCTTGTTAATTACAGTTCTCGATGGGAATGAAGATTTCAGGTAGAACAGCTTGTGTTTTCTGACAGCGCGAATGCACTGTTTTTTCAGGTACCACTTACAAGCTGTAGCGCTGAAGATACATAATTATCGGGAAGCCTGGAAATGTATGGCCCTGTTTTTGTGTCTTGTCCGCTTGCGGGAGAAAACAGGAGAGGCTGTCTCCCAAGCCAATCCGAAACAGCCTCTCCTGTTTGAGCCTTTTAACCTGCTGAGGAAATAATCTACCCCGCTTGCTGTTTCAGGAATTCCCGATACTTTGGCATCGACATGGAAAGAGAGCCGCCGGGGTCATTTTTTCTTCCTGGGCTGACCTCATCGTGACCAACCACAAAGTCCAGACTGAATACATCCGGGTTGTTTTTATGGAGCCAGAGCAACAGACGCGTCAAGGCCTCTTCCTGCTCTTTTGTGTATTTTTCGTAATAACCCGCTTGCTGGTTGTCGGTTTTGGCCTTGATGTACCGAACCTCTCCCTCGGTGACTGCCGTTTGATACCAGGTTTTATAGGTTGATCCCTCTTTGGTCAACGGACCCGCGCACTCGATTTCTATTCCAACCAGCTCATCGCTTACTGTGCCATTCAGGCCCGGATAACTGCTTTTTCCGGCGTGGTATCCCCATGAGTCGAGCGGGAAATTCTGGCCGATATTGCCATCCTTGTCGATAACGAAATAGAGATACCCCTGCTCGGTCTGGTATTTCAGCGCCGGTTTGAGGCCATTCCGCCGCCCGGCAGTGAAGTGGACGACCGCGCCTTTCGGATAACCTGTCGCATAGCTGCCGCGTGAAACCGCCGGAGCAAAATCTGTTTCCGCGAAGGGGCACCAGAGAAGGTGCTGACCGCCGGTTGAAACCGATGGCCTGACATCAGGAGCAGATTCAGGATCGAGGAGTTCCGTCAGAAGTTCAAGAACGTCTCGCTGTGAATTTGCATCTGACCACCGTTCGCGCACATACCAGCGAACCGTGTAAAGCTTTTGTTTTTCGTCTTTCGTCATTGGATTTTCCTCCTTGGAATGGTTTCCGGAAACTTCCATCGAACATTTTGAAAGTTACATTTTACCATCCGGTTTGTCCAGCCGTAAGAGAGCAGTGTCATGTAGCCCGTAAAATTATTTGACAACAGAAGGGCGTCTGTTTCCGGGCTGATTTTGTCAGTTCATTCGTCACTGAACGGAAAGCGGTTTTTTTGCAAGCCGTGTGTTGATAACTTTCAGAAAAGGTGTTTTTGCGCTGAATCTTCACACGACGGCTCATGAGGCAGCTTAACCGGAAATTGCTCCGCGATCTTCTGCACATGAAGGGGCAGATGCTGGCCGTCACGGCGGTGGTGGCGTGCGGCATCGCGATGTTCGTGTCGATGAGCAACGTGAAGTATTCGCTCGAAATGACACGGGCCGACTACTACAGCCGCTTCCGGTTCGCCGATCTGTTCATGCAGCTCAAGCGCGCGCCGGAGTTCACACTCGAAGCGGTGCGGCGTATTCCGGGCGTGGCGACCGTCGCGCCGCGCATCGTGACCAACGTGACCCTCGACGTGCCCGGCCTCGACGAACCGGCCACGGCGCAGCTCGTCTCGCTGCCCGACCGGAGCGAACCGGCGCTGAATGGCGTGTTCATCGCCGAGGGGCGGATGCTCGACCCCTCAAGGCCGGAGGAGGTGATTGCGAGCAAGCCCTTCATGAAGGCGAACCATTTGAAACCCGGCGACCATATCGGGGCGGTTATCAACGGGCGGTGGAAACGCCTCCTGATCGTGGGCGTCGGCCTCTCGCCGGAGTATATTTACGAGGTGCAGCCGGGCGCTTTTTTCCCCGACAACCGCCGTTTCGGGGTGTTCTGGATGAGCCGCAAGGCGCTCGAATCGGCGCTCGACATGACGGGCGCGTTCAACGACCTCTCGTTGACGCTCACGCACGGCGCGTCCGGAAAAGAGGTGATCCGCCAGCTCGACCGGATGTTTTCGCGCTATGGTTCGCTCGGCGCGTACGGGCGCGACCAGCAGATGTCCGACCGCTTCATCGGCGACGAGATCCGGATTCTCGGCATGGAGATCACCGTCTTGCCGACGATCTTTCTCGCCGTCGCGGTGTTCCTGCTCAACATCGTGCTCCAGCGGCTGGTGAGCACGCAGCGCGAGCAGATCGCCGTGCTCAAGGCGAATGGCTACGGTGACGAAGAGGTGGGACTGCACGTGCTCGGCTTCGCGCTCGCGCCGACCGTCGCGGGGGTGGTGCTCGGCACGGGGCTTGGCGCCTGGCTTGGCTCAGCGCTGTTGCGGCTTTACGGCGACGTTTACAATTTCCCGCGGCTGCTCTACGTTTTCCGCATGGAGAACGCGCTCGGCGCGGTACTCCTGAGCTTCGGAGCGGCGGTCGGCGGGGCGCTGGCGGCGGCACGTCGCGCCGTGAAACTGCCGCCAGCCGAGGCGATGCGTCCGGAGTCGCCGCCGGTCTACCGGCCCGGATTGCTCGACAAGTCTCCAATCGCGCACAAACTGTCCACGCCGGTGCGCATCATCCTGCGCAACATCGAGCGCCATCCGTTCAAATCGGCGCTTTCCGTCACCATGATCTCGCTCGCGGTGGCCATTCTCGTGGCCGGGCGCTACACCTTCGATTCGGTCGAGCGCATGAGCGAGGTGGAGTTCGGCTCGCGCCACCGGGAGGATGTCACCGTGATTTTCAACGACGCCATGCCGCCCTCGGTCGCCAACAGCTTCGCCTCGATGAAAGGGGTGCTCGAAGCGGAGTACTACCGCGAGGAGCCGGTGAAGCTGACCAATGGCTACCGTTCGCGGCGGCAGACGCTGAAGGGATTGCAGAAGACTGACGGTTTGCAGCGGCTCATCGACAGCCACGACCGCCCGCAGCGCTTGCCGCACCAAGGATTGCTGCTGACCAAAACGCTCGCCGACCTGCTCGGCGTCAAGCCCGGCGACGTGCTGCATGTCGATTTTCTGCAGGGCGCGCGCCGCTCCGTCGAGGTGCCGGTGGCCGGAACCATCGACGAAATTCTCGGCATGTCGGCCTACCTGTGCCTCGACGAGCTGAACCGGCTGGCCGGAGACGGCGGTGCCTTGAGCGCGGGGGTGCTGAAGATCGACGTCTCGAAAAGCGCGGAGCTGAATGACCGGTTTAAGCGCACGCCGGGAGTGGCCGGAATCATGATGTTGCAGGCGCTGAAAAAAAGCTTCGACGAAATGATCGCCAAAAGCATGAACACATCGACCTTCATTCTGACCTCGTTCGCCTGCGTGCTGGCCTTCGCGATGATCTACAACGGCGCTCGTATCACACTTTCGGAGCGGGCGCGGGAGCTGTCGAGCCTGCGGGTGCTCGGCATGACCAAACGGGAGATCGCGGTGATTCTGCTTGGCGAACAGGCGATTTTCTGCATTGCGGCCATTCCGCTCGGATTCCTGTTCGGCATTATTCTTTCGACGCTCCTGGCCAAGGCGCTCAGCTCCGAACTTTACCGTTTACCGCTGGTTTTCACACCGGCCAACTTTCTTTTTGCATTTACGGTTATGGTTACGGTTGCGGTCGTAACGGGAGCGCTTGTCGGCAGAAAAATCGTGAAGCTCGACCTGATCGCCGTTCTGAAAACAAGAGAGTGATATGAAACCTTTCAGTAAAACACAGCGCATTGTCGCCATTTCTTCAATCGCCGTGGCTATTCTGCTGTTTCTCGTGCTTCGGCCTGCGCCGTTGCCCGTCGATGCGGGTGTGGCGAGTTACGGGCCGCTGGAGGTCTCCGTCGAAGACGAGGGAATCACGAGGGTGATTGACCGCTTCACCGTTTCGTCTCCGGTCAACGGTAAGGTGTTGCGAAGCAAGCTGGTCGAGGGCGACAGCGTCCGGGCGGGCATGACGGTGGCCGCGATCTTGCCGCCCGAGCAGAATGCGCTGGAGTACCGCGAATCGGCGGCGCAGGCAGGTTCCGCCTCGGCGTCGGTCAACGAAGCGCTGGCGCGGCAGCACGAAACCTCGGTGCGGCTCGCCCAGGCCCGCCTGAAAGCGGGGCGCTACGAGCGATTGTACAGCGAAGGCGCGGTCTCGAAGGAGGGCAGCGAGCTGGCCACCGAAGCGGCGGCGGTGCTTGAAAAGGAGGCGCGCGCGGCGACGGCGGCCGTCCGGGCGGCGCGGATGCAGGCCACGGCGGCGGAGGCTCGAATCGACGCCGGAGTCGCGAGCAAGGCGGTGGATGTCCGCTCGCCGGTCGATGGCAAGGTGCTGCGCATCATCGAAAAGAACGAGCGCTTCGTGCCCGCCGGAACGCCTCTGGTGGAGATTGGCAATCCGGGGCTGCTCGAAGTGGTGATCGACGTGCTTTCGTCGGACGCCGTGCGGGTCAGGCCGGGAGACCGCGTCTGGATCGAGGATTGGGGTGGCGGGGGAGCGCTCCCCGGAGTGGTGAAGCGAATCGAACCGGCTGCTTTCACCAAGGTCTCCGCGCTTGGCATCGAGGAGAAGCGGGTCAATATCATTGCCATGCTCGAAAAGCCCGAACCGCGCTTGGGCGACAACTTCCGCATTCAGGCGAAAATCGTGACGAACAAAGCCGACCGGGTGCTCCGCGTGCCGGTCAGCGCCCTCTTCAGAGGTGACGGCGGCTGGGAGGTGTTCGTCATCGACGGTGGACGTGCCAAAGTGCGAAAAATCAAAATCGGCATGAGAGGCGCCGACATGGCCGAAGTGCTTGGGGGCCTCCGCGAAGGCGAAAAAGTCGTGACGCATCCCCCGAACGAACTGGAACCAGGAATGCGCGTGGCTACGAAGGACGAATAAGGAATTATGAATTGAAGAGAAAGAAGAACGGAAAGTTTTTTTTCATTCTTTTCCCATAAATCCTATTCGTTCCATTCTTGAAACCATGCAAAGTCTCAAATGAGCAACACAACGTCAACACTTCTCATTGCTGGAGCCGGCGCCTCCGGGATGCTGGCCGCTATTGCCGCCAGGCGAGTTGCTCGCGAGCATGGCGTCGCTGATGAGCGCCTGCGCATTGTGCTGCTTGAACGCAACCCCAAGCCGGGCAACAAGATCGCCATCTCCGGCGGCGGGCACTGCAACCTCACGCACGATGCTGACGTAAAAAGCCTGCTCGAAAAAGGATTTCTCAACAAAGGCGAGCGGCGGTTTCTGCGCCACGCCATTCACACGTTCAGCAATGCCGATCTGCTGAAGCTGTTCGGGCACTATGGCCTGAAAACCGAGGCGCGGGAGGATGGCCGGGTGTTTCCGGTTTCCGGCAGGGCAGGCGAGGTGCTCGACCTCTTGCGGCGCATGGTAGAAGAGAGCGTCGTCACGCTCGTCACCGGCGCGAGGGTGGAGCGGCTGGAGTGCGGCGCGGCGGGCTTCGTCGCCCGTGCGGGGGAGCGGCGATTCGAGGCCGATGCGGCGATTCTGGCGACGGGCGGAGCATCGTGGGGTTCCGCCGGAACCACGGGCGACGGCAACCGACTGGCCGTTGCCGTGGGCCACGCAATCGCACCGGTCTTGCCCGCGCTCGCGCCGAACTATTTCACAGTGCCGCCGAGGCCGGAACTCGTGGGGATCACCTTGCGCAACGTTCTGCTTGTGGCGAATGCGGAGGGCGCATCCGAATCGCGCCGTGGCGATGTGCTTATCAGTCATCGGGGAATTTCGGGGCCAGCGTGCCTTTCACTTTCACGCTCGGTCGCCGGGTTTCTCGCTTCCGGCAAAAAGGTCACGATTTCAGCTGATCTCTTTCCCGGCCATGACGAGGGCAAGCTCTCGGCCTTCATTCTCGACCAGGCGGCCCGCCACGGTACTCGTCAGGTGCGCACCTTTTTGCAGCGTTGCCCGCTCGCGCCGGAGCGCCTCGATGCGCCAGCCGACTCGTCGGCAGCGGAAACCATTCCCAACGCCTTCGCCGACGAAATCATGCGGTATGGGGGAATCGATCGGGAGGTGACGATGAGCGGCCTGACGAAAGCGCAGAGGCAATGTCTTGTTTCGACGCTGAAGCGGCTTGGACTTGGTGCAGTGCGCAAAGTGCCGCTCGACCGGGCGGAGGTGTCGGCGGGCGGTGTTTCGCTGGGGGAAATCGATCCGAAAACCATGCAGTCCAAAATTCACCCGAGACTCTACTGCTGCGGCGAACTGCTCGATTACGCGGGCGAGGTTGGCGGCTTCAATCTGCAAGCGGCATTCTCCACCGGCTGGGTTGCCGGTAGTCACGCCGCCCGCATGATCATCGAAAACTGCTAATTTCAGCCTGCGCAGGAATAGGCAGGATCACCAGCTTTGCGGTCGAACGGCCTGATCTCCACCCGGCACTGCGCCATGTTGAACGACTCGTGACGGTCGTCAATGATGATTCTGCCTTCGCTGAAGCGCACCTTCAGCGGCACCACCACCTTTCGCTCCGCGCCGCACGGGTTGTCCTTAAGCCACGGACGGAACAGGTGCTCTTCGCCAAGCTGGTCGGTAATCACGACCTCTTCCGATACTGTTTTGAGCGCCATGACTACGCCGTCCAGGTTGAACTCCAGCGAATTGAGGTCACCATGGACACCCTGAGGATCGTTGTCGTACGCGGTCATCGTGCCGGCCGGGGTTTCGACCTTCACCACGCCCGCCGGTTCGAGCGAACGGATCGCGCCGTTTTCGTAGAAGGCGATGCCGGTACGAACCCTGATCTGCCCCGCAGGTGTTGAGAGGGTCAAAAACTCGCCGGGCCACAAGGTGAGGCTTTTCAGCGCACCACTCTCGTAGAATTGTATGGCGATGAACTTCGCCCGAAGAGTGCCAAGTGGCGACTCGACGGTGATCTCCTCGGCAAGTGCAAACTCGTTTTTGGCAGTCCAGAAGCCGCTGAGCTTGCCGTCGAGCGGGAATATCCGTTTGAGAGCGCCCGATTCGTAAAAGGTGACCAGTTCGGCGGGAATGCCACCAACCGGTGTGCGGATAAGCGTTTGCGATTGCAGTGGCACCGACTTGATCGAGCCGCTTTTATAAAAATAGAATGGCTTGAGCTGACGGCGCCCCATATCCTCGGTCTCGAACTGCGGGATCAAATCGCCGTATGGGGTGTTGAGAATGTTCTCTTCCTTGACAAGGCAACCATCGGTTTTGCCGTTTGAATAGAGGGTTCTGAACTCAACGCCGCGAAGTTCGCCATGTATGGTGTTGAAATTGGTCATAATTTGTCCTGTTTTGTGATATGATAACACTAATCTCTGTATCTATTAAAGCAATAACTGTGCCATAGGGGAGATTTTTTGGCAAGCTATTCTGACATAATATGTTATTGTTTTACTGCTGAGTGGCTGATGTGGCGTAAATGGTACAATAGTGTAGGAAATAATCTGAAAACTACATGAGCGCACAGAATTTTACAGTTCTCAACATCAATTGCACGATTATCGCTGATTCTGGTTTTCGGGTTTGCGAAGGTACTTCATGTCGATGTTCAGCGTCATTTCTTTGCTCTTGAGATCGAAGCGCGAGTCGGAAAAAGAGGGTGGTCCCATTTTGATTTCGGGGTTGTTTGAGGTGCCGAATCCCTCTTTCGGGATGCCGAACAAGCCCTTGTCCATTTTGCCGTTGCCGTTTTCATCGTGAAGCACGCTGATGGCGTAAGCGCCATACGGAACATTCTCGAAGATCACCTTGCAGCACTTTCCTGCAGGGATGCTCCGGCCTTCAATAGCAAGCACGCTTTTATCAGGGAATCCCTTTTTTGTGCTGAACAGCGCCACACCGATAATGCCATCAGCACTTCGCACGTTGTCGATGAGAACTTCGATTTTTCCGGCAGAAGAGCTGTCTGCCTGTGCGATCGATGGCGCAATAAACAGAGAAAACAGTAAAAACGCCTGAACTGTTTTTTTCATAAGTCGTTATCGGAAAGATTGAGAGCTGTGTGGACTATTCAGGTAGAACATCCGGATTCGGTTCAGAGTTTTGTTTTGCAGGGAAAGAGTCAAGCTTCGAAGGGCGAGGTGCAAGGCGTTCAGTTGCATGACATGGGATCTCTTTTATTACATTAAAAAAGATTAAGGGGTTTTCATTCTGACCACTCAATTAGAAGGGGAGGAGCCATATGTCTGTCCATTCAACCCTTCAGCTTGCCTCTGATGCCATTGAGGATGCCCGGAAACGTCTTGAACGTGCCAGAGTCGATGCTGATGACGATTACGAAATCCGCCAGGCGCTCAGGCATCTCGAAGAGGCTTCTGATTATCTGAGGAAAGTCTCTACCGAACTCAAGCAGCAAGGCTGATTTTCCGGGATCAGCCTTTTTTCCTGGAGAGTACTGAACTCTTTTGCAGGGTTTTCAGGTACGAGTTTCATCAGAACGTTTTTTTAACCTGAAAAGCGTTTTATTAGAACGCAGTTGATTTTTTTGACTTTTTCCGGCACAAATGCACATGGTCGGAATCTAAATGATAAAACTACACGATTAATGCAGAGCAGTACCCCTTTTGATTTTCAGAACGATGTCATCGAACAAAGCAAAACCGTTCCGGTTCTTGTGGATTTCTGGGCGCAGTGGTGCGGGCCTTGCCGCATTCTCGCTCCGGTGCTCGAGAAACTTGCTGAGCGTCATGCCGGAAAATGGGTGCTCGTGAAGGTCAATACCGAAGAGTTTCCCGAGATTTCGGCGCAATATGGCATCAGGGGTATTCCCAATGTGAAGCTGTTTTCAAACGGTGTGGTTATCGACGAATTCACCGGAGCTCTTCCGGAATACCAGATTGAACAGTGGCTCGCCAAAGCGTTGCCAAGTCCCTGGGCCGAGGAGGTGGCGCGTGCCGCCGCCGAGATGGCTGCGGGCAACGACGCAGTGGCAATCACTCTGCTCGAGGGAGTTTTGGTCAAAGAGCCGGAGAACAGGGACGCTGCCGCTATGCTGGTCCGGTTGATTCTGTTTTCACGTCCAGAAGAGGCGCTCAGGCTTGCCGAGACGCTCGAAGCAGAGCCGGATTACGCTGATCTGAGCGAGTCTGTCCGGACTCTCGGTGCGTTGCTTGTCCGTCCAGCATCAGCCATTCCGGATGGGGAGAGCCGCGAGGCTTATGGTGAGGCTGTCGAAAGCCTGCGGAACGGAGATATGGACAGTGCGCTCGAACATTTCATCTCGGTTCTGCGGAAAAACCGCTATTACGACGACGATGGTTCACGCAAGGCCTGTATCGCCATTTTCCGGCTTCTCGGCGAAGAGCATGAAATTACGATGAAATACAGGCGAGCGTTTGACCGGGCGTTCTGAAGAAAAAATTATGAATGGCAGGCCTTGGGCGCCTGCTGAATTGTTTTCCTGTCTTTTCCTATAAGTCGTGTAAGTCCTATACGACTTGGGCAGCCGCTGGTTTGCAAAAAACACGACCATGTCAAAAAACAGTATCGTTATTGGCGTTGATCTCGACGGGGTTTGCGCCGATTTTTACGGGCGCATGAGGCAGATTGCCTCTGAATGGTTTGAACGACCGATTGATGAGCTTCCTGAAGAGGTCTCCTGGGGGCTTTCCGAATGGGGCATCACGAACCAGAGCCAGTACGACAGTCTGCACCGTTTCGCCGTGACTCAGCGAGAGCTGTTCAGCAGCATGGAGGCGATCCCTGGTGCGCGAAAATATCTGCGCCAGCTCTCGGATGAAGGTTTCCGCATCCGCATCATTACGCATCGGCTTTTTATCCACTATTTTCATGCTGCGGCAGTGCAGCAGACGGTCAACTGGCTCGATAGTCACGGTATTCCATACTGGGATCTCTGCTTTGTAAAAGAGAAGACGCAGGTTGGTGCGGACATCTACATCGAGGACTCGCCGGAAAATGTGAAGCAGTTACGAAGCAGAGGACTTTTTACCATCTGTTTCGGAAACAGCACAAACCGGCATATCGAAGAGCTGAGAGCCGCTTCATGGCAGGACGTTTATGATATGGCAAAAGCGTTCGTGACGTAAAAAATAGCGAGAGCATATAAAAAAAAGCAGCATGACGTACCCCTTTACATCATGCTGCACATGTAAACTATGTGAATTAACGGGCGTCAATTATATAGTCTACTCATAACAAATATAGATAAGAAAAGTGAATTTGCAATACGGAAATCATTTTTTTGCGAATTGTCTTCACTTTATTGAGCAGGTGACGTATTTTCGCCTTTTTGCCGTGGGTTTTGCTGAAATTTCATAATTGTTTTTCGGTGAAATGACGAAAATTCTTTACGGGACCGCTCCCGCTTTATATGGGTCATGTCACAGATTTCGTCTATAGATAAACGTTTAAGTCGCTTTTTTTAGTTTAGCTACAGGTTTGTCACATAGAAACAGGCGAATTTGAGATAGCTCGTTTCGGGCATCGCGAGCAGCACCGGATGGTCTGGCGGTTGTGCGGCGCGGCTGATAAGTCGCAGATGTTTGCCCGCCTGCATTGCTCCAAGGTGAATGGCCGCGAGGAAATCCTCTTCGGAAACATGGTGCGAGCAGGAGGCTGTCGCCAGATAGCCCTCGTTCCTGACGAGCTGCAAACCGAGACGATTGAGCTTCGTGTAGGCTTTCAGGGCTGTCGGCACGGTTTTGCGGCTTTTGGTGAAGCTTGGTGGATCAAGGACCACCAGATCGAAAGTGTGGTTTTCATGCCTGAGCCGTCCGAGAGTCTCAAATGCATCGGCGGCCACGATCGAGAAGTTTCCGAACCCGTTCGTTCGGGCGTTCTGCTCGGCGCGTTGTAACGCCTCCTGGGAAATATCGACCATGGTGGTTGATTTTGCACCTGCATGCATGGCGTTGAGCGCGAATCCTCCATCATTCGTATACACGTCAAGTACATCCGCGCCGGCGGCGTATTTCCGGATGTGCCGCCGGTTTTCGCGCTGGTCGAGGAAAAAGCCGGTTTTCTGGCCTTCAAGGATGTTGACCCGGTAGCTGATGCCGCTGTCCCGGATCTCCTGATGCATGTCGCTGCTTTCGCCGAGCACGGTTTCGCGGTAGAGCGGCAGCCCCTCAAGCTCCCTGAGCGGCGACTCGTTTCTCACCACGATCGCTTTAGGATCGAACAGTTCCCGGAGCAGTTCGCAGAAAAGCGGCAGGTGCTGGTCGATACCGGCGGAAAATGATTGCAGCACGAAGGCTCGGTCGAAGCGATCGATCACCAGCCCCGGTAGTCCATCCGACTCGCCATGGACGAGCCGCCAGGCGTTGGTTTCGCTTTCGGGGTAGATTTTTTCGCGCAGCTTCAGCGCTTCGAGCAGTTTGCGCCGGAAAAAGTCGCGGTCAGGCTGCTCTTCGTCCCTCGTCAGAAGGCGAAAGGCGATCAGCGACTGGGGGTTGAAGAACCCCGCGCCGAGCAGACGTCCGTCGTGGGTGAAGAGCTGAACGGTTTCTCCGGCGGCAATGTCACGCGGCACCTCCCGAAGCTCGTTGCTGAAAACCCACAGGTGGCCGCTGAGCAGCCGCCGGTGTTCTTTTGGTTTGAGGTAGAGTGCGTGCATGGATCGAAAACTCCCGGTTTCATGTTTTGACAGAGAAATGATTTGATTAAAATAACATTTCGGAGCTATCAACCTTGATCGGGATTCAGATTCACCGGGAAGAGTGGTTCGGATGGATTGAATCTATGATGTTAACGTCTGACAGAGGAGTAATGATGAATGGAGTGCTGTGGATGAAACCAGTGATGAAATGGATGGGCCTGACCGCCTTTCTGGTCATAGCCGGATGCTCGCAATTCAAGACCGTTACCAGAGAGTCTGGCTTGCCCGGTGACAGGGTGGCGTTGACGCCGGAAATGAAGGGGCTGTACGAGGAGGTGGCATCGAATGCCAGTACCGTCAGGGCGCTGGACGGCTATGCGGATCTCTACCTGGAAACACCGAAGCGCAAAGCGAAGGCTTACTGCACGGTTCAGATACAGAAATCGAGGGATGCCCGCATGATCGTTACCGCAGGCATTCTCGGATGGCCGGTGGCTGATCTTCTGATCCGTCCCGACTCGCTCTTCGTGAACGACATGCTGAACAACCGGATGCTTGTGGGACGCAACAACGGCGAAAATATGGGCAAGATCATCGGGGTCAACGCCGGGTTTGGCAGGATGACCGAAACACTGTTCGGTATTGCCGATGTGCCTGAGCCGGCCAAAAATATCGAATCGGTCAGGCAGGGAAGCGGCCGGGTCAGCTTCACCGTGAAGTCCGGCAACGGCACGAAAGAGCTGGTGGTCGATCCGCTGACCAGGGAGCTTGCCGGACTTGTCTATTTCGATCAGTCAGGTCGCAAGAACGTCGAATTCCGGTTCGCCGCCTATCAGTCTCAGGTGGACAAGAACGGCGTGGAGTTGAGGGTGCCGAGAGAGATCGACATGATCCTCTATCGAGAAGACGATCCGGAAGGGTCACGCAGTCTGAAGGTGGTTTATGATGAACGGGTCATCAATCCGCCCGATTTTAACATCACATTCAAATGGCCAGCCAAGGCGAAGACGGTCAATCTCGACGAAGTGGAGCGGTTGCCGTGGCTTTAAAAAGGCTTATGAATTGAATGCGGGGAGAACGGTTCATTATTCGATCCATAGCTTCCATCAGCATTTGACGAAAAACAAGAAAGGCCCCGGAAAACGGAGCCTTTCGTTGCAGATTTTACCCGGCAGGCTTATTTCGCCGCAGCGTAATTAGCATTGATGAACTCCCAGTTGATCAGGTTTTCGATCACGGCGGCCACGTGGTCGGGGCGGCGGTTCTGGTAATCGAGGTAGTAGGCGTGCTCCCAGACGTCGATGCAGAGCAGCGGGGTCTGGCCGGAGGTCATCGGGTTCTGGGCGTTGCCGGTTTTGGTTACCTTGAGCTTGCCGCCATCGAGCACCAGCCAGGCCCAGCCGCTACCGAACTGGGTTGCGGCGGCGTTTTTCAGCTCCTCTTTGAACTTGTCAACGCTGCCGAAATCTTCGGTGATCTTCGCGGCGATTTCGCCGGTTGGCTCGCCGCCGCCGTTCGGAGTGAGGCAGTTCCAGTAGAAGCTGTGGTTCCATGCCTGCGCGCCATTGTTGAATACGCCAATCTTCGAGGCGTCACTTGCCGTCTGGCGGATCACCTCTTCGAGACTCATGGCGTCATATGGCGTGCCTTCGACGAGACCGTTGTAGTTTTTGACGTAGGCCGCATGGTGCTTGCCGTAGTGAAATCCGATGGTATTGGCCGAGATGTGCGGTTCGAGCGCGTTATCGGCGTAGGGGAGTGCAGGTTGCTGATATGCCATGTGACTATTGATTTTTATGGTTATGCAGGCTACGTTAGGAAGTAACCCTTTAACCCGGCTCCTGACCTTGTTAGTTTCAGCGGGCAAAAAAATAATTTACGACAGTTGAACCTCAATTTTACATCAATACAGAAAGGACTTGCGCTATTTCGGCGTCTGTTTTTCATTGCGCTTTTCGGGCTTCTCATGGCTGGTTGCAGCTTGCAGCGTCAGGATAAGCTCAGCGCGGACGACCTTCATTTCGCTGCGTTTTATGCCGATTATCTTGCCCGTTCCGGAGTGACGGACAAAGGTAATGCGGCCCCCTTGACCGACCTGACTCCGGCGGGACTCGATACGCTGTTTGTCCGGCACAAACTCGACCAGAAAACCTTTGACGCGCGGCTGGACGCTTATTCTCGCAATCCCGAGCTTTGGCGCAAAGTGCTGCTGGAGGTGCGCCGCAACCTCGGTCAAGAAAGCCGTAAATGAAGGCGCGCCTGCCATTGCTCGTCGGGGTGACCGGCGGCATCGGGAGCGGCAAGAGTACGGTTTGCGCCATGCTTGCCGAAATGGGATGCGAACTGTTCGAGGCTGACCGGATTGCCAAAGAACTGCAAGTCGAAGATCCCGAGGTAATCAGGGGGATTGAAAAACTTTTTGGCCCGGATGTCTACTCGCGCGATGCGTCGAGCAAGCTCCTTATCGACCGCAAAGCCATTGCCTCGATTGTCTTTTCCGAGCCGGAAAAGCTTGCCGTTCTCAACCGGCTTATCCATCCGAAGGTCAGGGAGGCCTTTGTCAATGAAGTGAAGCGTTGCGCACGCGAAGGCAAACGGATTCTCTGCAAGGAGGCGGCCATTCTGTTCGAGGCGGGGGCGGATCGCGATCTCGACCGTATCATCGTGGTGGCGGCAAACGACGGCCTGCGGCTCGCTCGCGCCGTCGCTCGAGGTCTCGATCGCGAGGAGGCTCGCAAGCGGATGCAGGCGCAGTGGCCGCAGGAGAAGCTCATCGAGCGGGCGCACTACGTGATTTTCAACGACGGCACCCTCGACGAGTTGCGGTCGCAGGTCGAGCAGGTATACCAGAGCCTTCTAACGGTGGTTGAGTAACAAAATGACCCTTCCAGCGTTTTCCTCGAAATCGATTTGGATTAGTTTTTCGCGGGTCTTCAGATGAAGGTCGTGAGGCAGATCGTCTTACTCTGAAATCGCCCTGGCCAGCAGTGGCAGTGAGACCTGGTAGCGGTAGGAGGTATCGGTGTGGGTGTCGGGGAACTCTTCGTAACGGTGAGCTATGCCGATTTCGGTAGCCCTCGCCGAAAAGCGCCGGTGGCCAAATTGCAGATTGTATTCGTCTTGCGACCCGCAGTCAAGGAAGAGCTGCCCGAGCGAACCGAGGGCATCTTGGTGTTTTGTCGCTTCGAGCATCGTCAGCGGATCGAAACTTTTCCAGCGCTCCCAGATTTCCGGAACGAGCTGGCAGGTGCGTTGCTCGAAAGGAAGCTTCATGTTTCCGGGAGGTTGAAGCAAGGGGTCGGGCGAGTAGCAGGCGGCCATCGCCATGATGTCGAGCAGGGCGAACTCACCGCGCGGCTTTTTGTCGAGCGACTCCCAACGGGTGAAAAAGGCTGGGATGCTGCCGTCGTATTTTTCGAGAACGCGTGCTGCAACAGGGAAATTTGGGCGGTAGCAGAGGTCGAAATCCATGTCGCCGCTGTGGCAACCCACCGCCGCAAACAGCTCCGGATGCCTCATGCCGAGTCTCAGCGCGCCGAATCCTCCCGACGATTTGCCGACGACTGCCCGATGCCTCGCTTGAGCGAGCGTGCGGAATTTGCGGTCAATGTGCGGCATCAGCTCGCTGGTCAGATAGGTCTCGTAAGGCCCGGTGGCCGTTGAATCGACATATTGCGATCCGCCGTAGCGGGTCATGCAGTCCGGCATGACGACAATGGCCTTCGGCATCTCGCCGCGCCGGATCATCGAGTCGATCATCTCCGGCAGGGTCTGACGGCCAAAACCATAGTTCAGAAAGCTCATGCCCGTCGAGGCGAATCCCGCAAGCAGATAGATTACCGGAAAGCGTTCTGTTCCGTCGTAGGATGGCGGCAGGTAAACCGGCACGTGGCGCGTTGCCGGATCGCCGAGCGGATTGCCTTTCAGCAATGAACTTTCGATGGCTTCGAACACGACGTTCGGGCGGGCATCGTCGCAGATCATGCCACGCCCTCCTCCATCATCTTCTTGTTGCGCTTTTTCTGTACACCGGCTGAAATGTAGATGCTGATTTCGTACAGCACGATCATCGGAATGGCGATGACTGCCTGTGTGACCATATCGGTTGACGGCGTGACGATGGCGGCGATGACCAGCAGTGTTACGACCGCATGGCGACGGTAAAAGCGCATGAAGGCCGGGGTTAGCAAACCGATTTTCGAGAGCACATAGGATACGAAGGGCAGCTCGAAGACCAGGCCGGTTGTCAGCAGGGTGCCCATGAAGAAACTGATGTAGTCCTGGACGGCGATGTTGTTGGCGATGAGTTCGGAGCCGAATCCCGCAAAGAATTTCAGTGAGATTGGCAGGAAGACAAAGTAACCGAAAGCGATGCCCGAGAAGAAGCAGATCGAAATGAAGAAAATGATAAAACGGCTGGCTGCTTTTTCGGTTTCATGCAGGCCGGGTTCGACGAATTGCCATATCTGCCAGACCAGAAAGGGGAACGCGAGCACGAATGCCGCAAAAACAATCACTTGCAGGTAGAGCGAAATCTGGCCGTAGGGCACAAGGTTCTGCAGATGAATGTTCGGGCCGCTCTCTTTTAGTGGTCTGATGAGTACCTGGTTGACGAGAAAGTCTGAAAAGAATGCGGTAACGATGGCCGCTACGACAAATGCGATAACAGCCCTGATGAGCCTCCAGCGAAGCTCTTCGAGATGATCGAGGAAGCCCATGCCGTCTTCCGGTTCGGCCTCCCCTTCCGGCTCTGCCGTTTCTGTTTTAACCTGGGTGGCTGAATCCGCTATTTCGCTGGGGGCTTTTTCCAGCGCTTTGAAGTCTTCTTCAGGAAAATCCAGACTTTTCTCGTTTTTCAGCTCCTCCTGTTCTTCTTTTTCGGGTACAGTTGGAAGGGCTGGCTCTTGATCATTTCCGGTTTTCGCGCCGGTCCCTTTGCCGTCCGCTGGCGGTATGGTTGGTTCGTTTTCGTTGCTCATGTCGAAGTACGGAGCCGGGTCGCTTTGCGAGGCGCGGCCAGGGTTTCGGAAAAATTCAGGAGGATGCCGGGCAATGTGTGGCGTTGGGTGCCTTGAGAGCCTGTAATCCGTTTCATAGTAACAAAGATCGTTCTTGTGCGCAAATGGTTTTTTAGCTGTAAAGCTTCGCCGGAAAGAGCTGTAAAGGAGGGGTGATGGATACCGATTTGCTCAATCATGGAAATATCGATAACTTCTCACGGTTTTGAACGTAAGCGCAATCGCGCCGGGCAATTGACGGTGCACCAAGCACAGAGGATCAGGTTGTGGATATCAATGTGGTAACGTCTTCCGTTACGGAAGAGCTGAAACAGTTCCAGGAGCGCTACAAAACGGTGCTTCATTCAAGCAACAGCCTGGTTGACAAGGTCACGCGCTATGTGCTCCGGCAGCAGGGCAAGCAGATCAGACCGACGCTGGTGATTCTTGCGGCCAAGGCGTGCGGCGGCGTCCACGACGTCACCTATCGCGGCGCGATCATGGTGGAGCTGCTGCACTCGGCTACGCTGATCCACGACGACGTGGTGGACGGTGCCGAAATGCGCCGGGGCATTCCCTCGATCAACGCTCTGTGGAAAAACAAGATATCGGTGCTGATCGGTGACTATCTGCTCTCCAAGGGTCTGCTTTACTCCCTCGAAAACAAGGATTACCGGTCGCTGCATCTGGTCTCGGAGGCGGTTCGCCGCATGAGCGAGGGGGAGATTCTCCAGATCCAGAAAACCCGCAGCCTTGACATCACCGAGGAGGATTACCTGAGCGTCATTGCCGACAAAACAGGTTCGCTCATTGCCACCTCGTGCGCCATCGGCGCGGCCAGCTCCACCGACTCCGAAGACGAGATCGCCAGCCTGAAGAGCTATGGCGAATTTCTCGGCCTGGCCTTCCAGATCAGGGACGACCTGCTGGACTACACCGGGGATTCCAAAAAAACCGGCAAGCAGCTCGGCATCGATATCAAGGATCGCAAGATTACTCTTCCGCTGATCTACGCTCTTCGTCAATCGGACAAATCGGAGCAGAACAAGATCAAGTCGATTCTGAAAAGCTCCCGGAAGCGTTCGGTCAGAAGCGGCGAAGTGATTGACTTTGTCACCCGGAAAGGGGGGCTTGATTATGCCGCAGAAGTTGCGGAAGGCTTTGCGGACAAGGCGCTCGAATCGATTGCCCACTTTCCGGAAAGTGACGCCAAACGTTCACTCCAGCTCCTTGTCGATTTTGTCATGAAACGGCAGCATTGAACTCAACCAACGCCAATCCAGCATTTTCAGACCGGTCAGCCAAGATGAAAAAAGTACTGATATTTCTGTTCCTTTTGATTATCGCCATTGTCGCCGTCGATAGATTCCTGTTGCCGTACTATACCGAAAGCGGCTCGCAGACCACGGTTCCGAATGTCACGAACATGACCTATGACACTGCCAACCGGGAATTGCGCAGGGCAGGTCTGAACGCGATGAAGAGTTATAATGTGCGCTATCTGCCCGATGTCCCGCCAGATCGGGTCATCGATCAGGTCCCCGAGCCCGGTTCGATAGTCAAGCCGGGACGCAGTATCACTCTGGTGCTTAACCGTCTGGACAAGCCCAGCTATCCCGTTCCGGATCTGGTTGGCCGTACCGAAGCGGAAGCGCGCACGGAACTCGAACGGCTTGGAATGGTCGTCGCCGAGGTGCAGACGCAGGTTGTTTCCGATTCCGATCAGGACGGCAGGGTGCTCAGTCAGTCCATACCGCCCGATGTGGTGCTCAAGTCTGGCAGCCAGGTGTCGTTCATTGTCGGCAAACTCGAGCAGGAGCCGATAGGTATGCGGCTTGTCATCGTGCCCGACGTGCTCGGTATGTCGGTCGATCAGGCAAGAAGTGTCATTGTCAGAGACGGTCTATTGTTGGGAAAGATCAGTTATGAAAACTCTGACCTTCTGGTACCCGGTACGGTTGTTTCCCAGAAGCCATCGGCAAACGCGATGGTTCAGTTTGGCCAGTCGGTTGATATTGCCGTTGTCGGCAACGCCAATTAACCGCCGGGCTGTTTGTCGGTACTTGCCTTTGCCTGTCATGACCCGATCAGGCAGGGGGAGGATGAAACATGAGTGACTATCTTTTTTTGCTCGCCGGTATTGTCTTTGCCGCGATTGGTGGAGAATTGTTTGTCAGAGGTTCGGCGGGAGTGGCATCAGTGCTCCGTATTTCGCCTTCGATAGTCGCGGTCACGATTGCTGCGTTTGCGACCTCGAGTCCGGAGCTTTCCGTTGCGATCAACTCCGGATTTGCCGGAAAATCGCAGCTCTCCCTCGGCGACGCGCTCGGCAGCAACATCGTGAATATCTCGATCGTTCTCGGCATCACGGTGCTTATATCCGGTATTCCGGTTGGCGCGGAGGTGCTGAAGCGCGATGCACCGGTGGCGATCCTGGCCCCGTTTCTGACCGCGATTCTGCTCATCGATGGCATGATTGATCGGCTCGAAGGGGTGTTCATGCTCGCCATTTTCGCGGCATGGATGGCCTCGACGGTTACGCTGGCCCTGAAAAACAGAACGCCTGCAAATGGCCAGGTGACGGTCACTGACAGAGTGCTGCCCTGGGGGCAGGTTCTTTTTGGTCTGCTTCTGCTCATTGCTGCCGGGCGGCTGATCGTCCTTTCTACAACCGGTATCGCCAGGGATTTCGGGATTGACGACTTCATCATCGGTGCGACGTTGGTGGCGTTCGGAACCTCCGTGCCCGAGCTGGCCTCGACCGTTCTTGCCAAAATGAAGGGCCACGACGAAATCGGCATCGGAACAGTGCTCGGAAGCAACATCTTCAACAGTCTCTTTATCGTTGCCGTGGCAGCGATCATCCGCCCGATCCGCGTACCTCTTATGGAGGTCGCCCCTGCGCTCTTCTTCGGTATCCTGTCGCTCCTGATTGCCCTCCCGCAGCGCCATACCGGACTGGTGCGCCGCAGACAGGGGGTGTTGCTGGTGCTCATGTACTCCGTCTATGTGATGAGCCTGCTCTTTGTTCGCCGTTGACGGTGGGAGACAAGGATCGGCCCGACAGAAAAATCGTGTAACTCTCAGCCTGAATCTCAATGAACATCGCCGAACTGTTCACCCGTTGTGCTAGGGATTATGACCGCGACCGCCCGAAGCTTGTGCCCTGTTTTGATGAATTTTATGGCGTGGCCATGCAGATGATTCCGTTTCCGGCTGACTTTCCGCTTCGTGTGCTTGATCTCGGCGCGGGCACAGGCCTCTTCGCTGCGATGGTAGCACAGGCATATCCCAACGCCACGTTTCATCTCACGGACATCTCGGAAGCAATGCTTGAGGTGGCGCGGAAGCGCTTCGCCGGAAATCCGCGAGTGAGTTTCGCGGTTCAGGAGCACCTCGAACTTGCCGAAGAGCCGGAGTTCGATCTGGTTATATCCGCCCTCTCGATCCACCACCTCGAACACGAGGCAAAGCGCGAACTGTTCCGCAAGATTTTCCACGCTCTGCGCCCCGGCGGCACCTTCATCAACGCCGATCAGGCGCTGGGGGCAACGACCGAAAAGGAGGAAAGCTACGAAAGCCAATGGTTCTCCGACGTGACCGCCAATGGAGCTACAGCCGAAGCGATACATGCCGCAAAAGAAAGAATGCGCGCTGACAGGAACGCAACGCTTGCCGATCAACTTGCATGGCTCGAAGAAACTGGGTTTGGTGACGTGCAGTGTGAGTATGAGAGGTTCCGGTTTGTAGTGTATGGAGGGAGGCGGGGATGATTGGTTCCGAGCGATGGGAAACAGATTGGAGTCAGATATTGGTTTGACGCTTGGCCGGGAGTGTGGCGCTGAATCTGCAAGTTTTACAACACATCATGGATGAGATCGACGACCTGCTGTTACTGCACTCTTTTGATCTGTCGAGACTACGCATGATTAACGATCAGGAGGCTCGAGAACATATTTGGCGAACCGTTTTTTATGACCGGGGGGCAGAATGCCGCTGTGCCTGAACTTCAGCGGTAGTTTGCCTTTTTGTACTCTTCGCGCATGTCCTTGATGCCGGTGGTGCGGTCATTGCCGTCGCTGATGATGCCGAAGTATTCGAGGATGATTCTGAAGACGAGCCAGATGCCCGCGAAAAGAAGCTTGATGCTTTCGGTAATGGAGGTGAAAAACTTCATGGGTGATGGCATTGAATAGCGGCCGGAGGGTTAAACGAAACTTCCGGCCGAGTACGGAGAAAGCCTGAATATAAAAAAGCCATTCGACGAATGGCTTTTTTCATTGTCAGATTCGAGAACGTGATTATCCCTTAATCTGTTTCTCGGCTTCAGTCCAGTCCTCTTCATGTCCTCCATCGCTCATGCCTCGTTCGACCCAGCGGTAGTAGGCGGCGACCCGGATATGCTCTTCAACTATCTCCGGGCTTGCGGCAGGGGTTTCTGGAGCCATGGGCTTGGCGCTTGCTTTTTTGCGCGGCTTGGTAGTTTTGGCGGGTTTAGGCTCTTCTGGTGCAGCTATTTTTGCGGTTTTAGATTTTGCAGCTTTTGGTTTGGTTTCAGTGCTTGCAGCGGCTTTTTTAGCCGTTTTTTTTTCGGGCGTTACTTCTGGCGCCTCTTTGGCGGTAGATTTTTTAGCCATGGTATTCAGAGATATTCTTCGATGAATTATTTCGTCCGGAACCGGGCGTTCATATAAAAAACTGCGCCCAATGTAAGGATAAGATAATCAATTCAACTGCTCAGAGTAAAGAGGGTTCGTCACAATTTCACCAGTCTGCAATAATCATAATGATGAATGTACAGAAGCCGAGTTGTGTGTTTGTCCTGACCGGGCGAGTATTGTTACCCTGAATGTTTCCTGTTGTCCTGTTTTCAGAAACATCCATGGTCTCAATCTTCCTTTAGCCTGTTTTTGAAGAGGGCAGGGATGCTGATGATGGAGAGGATGGTGATCGCCTGTACCATCATGAAGATGTCTTTGGGGACGAGGGTGTTGACCGCGAGGCCGCCGTAGTCGAGCCAGGCGAAAAGGAATGCCGCGACGATGATTCCGGCGGGGTTGGTTCCGGCAAGCAGGGCGACGGCGATGCCCATGAATCCGGCTCCGGTGGAGAGCCCGGCCTCGAACCAGTGCTTGTAGCCGAGCACGAGGTTCGAGGCGGCGAGGCCTGCCATCGCGCCGCCCATCGCCATTGCGCCGAGGGTATGGCGGGGGGTGTCTATTCCGGCGTGGCGCGCGGCCTCGGGGTTAAGGCCCGAGGCGATCATGTCGTAGCCGTAGCGGGAACGGTAGAGCAGCACGGTAGCCCCGGCGGTGACGGCGAGGGCAACGAAGAGCGACAGGTTGGCGGGGGAGTGCCAGCCGAGGTCGAAGAGCGTGTCGAAATCGGGCAGCCACCCATCGGCGACGATGGCGGGCGTGTGCACGGTCGAGGGGATGGCGAAGCGGTTGGTGAGCAAGTAACCGGTGATCGCGAGGGCGATGAAGTTCAGCATGATGCTTGAAATCACCTCGTTGACGCCACGCCGCACCTTCAACCATCCGGCGACCATCGCCCATCCGGCGCCAGCGGCGCTGGCCGCGAGTATCAGCGCGGGCGCGGCGACAAGTGCAGGCGTACCGGCAGGGAGGGCGATGCCGCAGAGGGCGGCGGCGAAAGCGCCCATGAGAAGCTGTCCCTCTCCGCCGATGTTGAAGAGCCTCACCCTGAACGGCAGCGCTACGGCCAGGCCGGTGAAAATCAGCGTCGTCGCCCGGAAGAGCACCTGCCCGATGCCGTAGCCGGAGGTGAAGGTCGAACGGAGCATCTTCTGGTACACCTCGATCGGGTCACTGCCGGTGGCGGCGATGATAAGGCTTCCCGCCAGAAGGGCGAACAGAAGCGAAAGTGCCGGAATGAAAGGTTTGACGCTGCGTTTCGACATCGAAAAAATGAGGTTTCAGGTGATGTGCATACCGATCTCTTTCTCGAAGCCCGACTCGCGATCGCGTCCCTGCCAGACCTCCGTTTCGCTGAATTCGTGGCGGATCGCGCCTTTGTAGAGGCAGCCGATTCGCGTCGAAAGAGCGACAATCTCTTCGAGTTCCGACGAAATGAGCAGGATCGCCAGACCGCTTTTGCGGGCGTCGATGATGCGCTTGTGAATCTGCTCGATAGCGCCGATATCGACGCCGCGCGTCGGCTGCGCCAGCACAAGCAGCTTCAGCTGGGGGCGTTCCATTTCACGCGCCACAACGATCTTCTGCTGGTTGCCGCCAGAGAGAGAGGCGATGGGCGGATTGGCTCCCGCCGCACACCGGATGTCGTATTGCTCGATCATGGCCGTAGCATTTTTGTGAACAGCGTCACGATCAAATCCGATGCCGCGATGGAATGCTTTTTCGCGATGCCTGCCGAGGATCAGGTTTTCCTCGATGCCATATTCGGCGATGATCGCCGATTTGTGCCGGTCTTCGGGTATCATCGAAACGCCGAGTGCAGCGATTTCCGACGGATTCCAGCCAAGCGTCTTCTGGGCGTCGATGGTGATCGATCCGCCGGTTTTGCCGCCGCGATCGAACGTTCCCCACAACAACGAGAGCAGCTCGCTCTGGCCGTTGCCCTCCACTCCGGCGATGCCGTAGATTTCTCCTGCTCTCACGTGCAGCGTCAGGCCGGTGAGTTTGTCGATGCCAAGCGGCGAGCGGTAGGTAAGCTTGTCGATCGAGAGCACTGTTTTACCCGGGGCCTGCGGCGCATTGGCGGTTCTGAGCAGAACGTCGCGCCCGACCATCATCTTCGCCAAATCCTCCTTGCCGGTCGATGTGGTCGGCACGGTGCCGACCAGCGACCCTTTGCGCATGACGCTCACCGAGTCCGAGACGGTGAGCACTTCGTCGAGCTTGTGGGTGATGAGGAGGATAGTGCGCTCCTCGTCGGCGAGCGAGCGCAAGGTGGCGAAGAGCCGCGCGGTTTCGGGCGGGGAGAGCACGGCAGTTGGCTCGTCGAGAATCAGAATCCGGGCGCGTCGGTAGAGCAGCTTGAGAATTTCCACGCGCTGCTGCTCGCCGACCGACAGGGTTGAAACCAGTGCGTCCGGATCGACTTCGAGGCCGTGCTGCCCGGCGAGTCGGCCAATCTCCTTGCCGATGCGCTTTGTCGGCAGCGAGAAGCGGCTCTCCTCCTTGCCGAGAATGATGTTCTCCGTCACCGAGAGGGTCGGCACCAGCATGAAGTGCTGGTGCACCATGCCGATTCCGGCCTCGATGGCTTGCCGCACGGAGCTGAATTTCACCGCTTTGCCGTCGATTTCAATCGTCCCCGAGTCGGGATGCAGCAGGCCATAGATGATGTTCGACAAGGTGCTTTTGCCCGCGCCGTTTTCGCCGACGAGCGCGTGGATCGACCCCGCTTCGATCGAAAGCGAAACGTTGTCGTTGGCCTTGAGGCTGCCGAAGGTTTTGGAGATTCCGGAGAGCTTTACTGCTGTCGCCATGAAGATACTCCGCGCCTAAATCCAGCTGATTACTGTCTTTATCGCCTCTTTGCTGTCGAGGGCGATCCTGTAGGCAAGTTCGTACTGGCTGACCGGGAAGACGTTGGTGAAGAACTTTTCGGTTTCGAGCGCTTCGGTTTCGAGCAGCTCCTTCGCTTCGATGAGATGCTGTCTGTCAGTGACGCTTGAACACACGATGACCGGTTCCTTGTGCTGGATCAGCCGGTAGTCGTAGCCGAGCACTTCGTAACTGCCCATGAGCAGTACCTTGGCCTTCGGTTTCAGGAGGCGCATCACCTTTTCGACCATCAGGATGCGGCCCGTCGTCTCGATGACCAGGTCGTAGCGGTCGTTGAAGTCATCGGTGAAATCGACGATCTCGATGCCGATGTTTTCGGCGTGGGAAAGCTGGCCGCGAAGCGGGAAGTTTTCGAGGGCATCGACGTGGAGGATACCGCGATAGTGCAGGTATTCCGATACCATCAGCCCCACCGAGCCCAAGCCGAGCAGGAGCACTCGCATCGAAGGGTCGAACGCCACTTTTTCCATCGCGCTGAGCACATACCCTACGAGGCCTGTCAGGAGGTCGCGATGGATCGGCTCCCGGCCAAGCGCGAGCACGTTCTCCTCCGAGGTCGGAATTACTTCGGCGTGACAGCCGTAATAGGGATCAATGCCAACCCAGCAGTCGCCCTTGAAAGCATAGACGAAATCGCCCTCTTTCACGCTGGTAACCTCTGGGCCGACCTGCATCACCTGACCGATGGTCTCGCTGCCCGGCATCACGGGATAGGCGAGCACCTTGTGCGACACCGGTTTGTTGGTCAGGAGCAGACGGTCGAGGCCTGGCGTGATGGTGCTGGCGATCGTCCTGACGAGAATGTCACGTGGCCCGTCGGCCACGTACTTCACGGACTGGAGCTTGAGCTTGTTGGCTTTGAGGAGGACGAGGGCCTGTGCTTCTCCCTGCATGGTCGTCTGTCGATTGTCTTGGGTTTCAGATGTTCAGTACAGCGTTCATGAGCCATGAGACCACGCTGATGCAGACTGAGCCGAGCACGGCCCACCAGAAACTCTGTACGCCGAAGCTGTCTACCAGCACAGCGGCGAGTTGCAACATGAGCGCGTTGATGACCAGCATGAAAAGGCCGAGCGTGAGGAGCAGGAGCGGAATCGAAAAGAAAACCAGCACCGGCTTGAGGAGTGCGTTGACGAGGCCGAGTACCAGCGCTACGATGAGCGCCGCGCCGAAGCTTTTGATGGTAATGCCCGGAAGCATGTTGGCGGTCACGTACACCGCCGTAGCGCTGATGAGCCAGTGAATCAATATCCTGAACATGGTGATCTCCTTTCTTGGCGTAACGTTTCAACTCTTGCTCTGGTCTGCTCTAATGTAAGACATTTCGCCAAAACGCAGAATATCTGTAGGGGCAACCTTCGCGGTTGCCCAAACCCGCCGTCCGCCGCGTCCATTTTTTTCCCTCACACTCCCATCGCCTCGAGCGCTTCGTGCAGCGTGCGGCAGCCGGCGATTCTGATGGGCAGCTTCTTCAGCGACGGCTTCAGCTCGCGCGTGTTGGACTCCGGCAGCACAATCGATTTGAACCCGAGGTGCACCGCCTCGCGGATGCGGCGCTCGCCGTCGCTGATGGCGCGGAGTTCGCCTGACAGACCGATTTCGCCACAGCAGCAGGCGGTCGGGTTGCATGGCTTGTCCTGCAAGCCGGAGGCGACGGCAGCGGCGATGGCCAGGTCAGCCGCCGGTTCGACCAGCTTTAGGCCGCCCGCGATTTTGACGAACACATCCTGCCCGGCGGTCTGGAACTGCAACCGCTTTTCGAGCACGGCGAGGATAATCGCGATGCGCTTGAGGTCGAAGCCCGTGCTGATGCGCTGCGGCATCGAGTAGCCGGTGCGCGAGACCAGCGCCTGCACCTCCACCATCAGCGCGCGCGACCCCTCGATTCCGGCCAGCACCGCGGTGCCCGGTACGTCCGTCCGTCGATCTGAAATGAAAAACTCCGACGGGTTGGAGACCTCCGTCAGGCCGTCCTCCTCCATCTTGAAGACGCCGATTTCGTTGGTCGGGCCAAAGCGGTTCTTGACCGAGCGGATGATGCGGTAGCGCTGGTAGTTTTCGCCCTCGAACTGCACGACGGTGTCCACCATGTGCTCCAGCGCCTTCGGCCCGGCGAGCGACCCTTCTTTGGTGATGTGGCCGATAATAAGCAGGATGAAGTTCTGCTCCTTGGCCGCGCGGATGAGCGATGCGGCGCATTCGCGAATCTGCGTGATCGTGCCTGCTGAACTCTGGTAGTCGCTCGAATAGACGGTCTGAATCGAATCGACGATCACCATCTCCGGCTGCTCGTTGGCGATGGCGTCGAGGATGCGTTCGAGCGCTACTTCGGAGACGAGCCGGAGGTTTGGCGCTTTGATCGAGAGACGGCGGGCGCGTTCGCGGATCTGGTTCGGCGACTCCTCGCCCGCCACGTAGAGCACCTTTTTGCCGTCGAGGCGCGGCACGAGCTGGATCATCAGCGTCGATTTGCCGATGCCCGGCTCGCCGCCGACCAGAATTGCCGAGGCTTCCATCAAGCCGCCGCCAAGCACGCGGTCGAGTTCGCCGATGCCGGTCAGCGTGCGGTGGAAGCCTTCCGGCGAGGCGTCGTCGAGGTTCTGCACTTCGGGCAGCGAACCGGCGGGTCGCTTCTTGCGGGCTTTGGCCTCCGGCTCTTCCGAGTGGGTTTCAACCAGCGTGCCCCAGCTCTGGCACTCGAAGCAGCGTCCCTGGTATTTCAGCGAAACGGCCCCGCAGGCCGAGCAAATGTAACGAACGGTCGATTTTGCCATGAAGGGGTTTCTGTCGTTTATGTCACCGAGCCTCCGGCGTTGGAAGTTTCGGCTCGATTGATTACATAGTGTGCTTTCGCGCGGAAGCGCTGCTGTTTCAGTGCAACTTCCTCGCCCGATGCGCCGTTGAAGATACGTTGAACGGTCAAAGTAAAAAGATAGTGAAGACTCCTCAAAGGCTCAGGCAGATTTTCCAGCCCCTGTTTTTCATCCACTCCTCTCTTGCTGAAGATGTCAGTCGTCTCCATCGGTGAAGTTCTCGTTGACCGCGCGGTGCTCGATGCGCGGTTCAGTTGCAATCTCGACTTGTGCCACGGGGCCTGCTGCGTCGAGGGCGAACTCGGCGCGCCAATCGACGAGCGGGAAGCGCGGTTCCTCGAATCCTCCGTCGAGCCGCTCCGTTCGATGCTGGAGGAACGGAATCTCCGCTATATCCGGCGTCATGGCTGCGCGGAGGTCTATCAGGGAAATCTCTACACCAAAACCATCGACGGGCGTGAGTGCGTCTTCGTCTATCACGAAAACGGCAAGGCGCTCTGTGCTGTCGAAACGGCGTGGAAGAAGGGTCTGCTCGATGCGACCAAACCGTTGTCGTGCCGCCTTTTCCCGATCCGGGTGCGAAAAAAGTTTGGATTGGACTATCTTGTTTATGAACAGCACGCCATGTGCCGTGATGCCCGTCGTCAGGGGGCTGAACAGGATGTCAGGCTGATCGATTTCCTCGAAGCGCCACTTGTTGAAAGGTACGGACACGACTGGTACATGAGCCTGAAGGAATTTGTCGCATCCATCTGAGGTATCATGGCGGAGATGAGGCTACAACAGCGCCAGACCGCCCAGTTGTCGGCGCAGCAGGTAATGACCAGCCAGTTGCTGCAACTGCCGCTGACGCAGCTCGAACAGCGGATTTACGACGAGGTTCAGGACAATCCCATGCTCGAACTGGTCGAGGAGCGCCGTCAGGACGATGGTGCGGCCGGTCCCACTCAGGCGGCCCCCGCTGATTCGACGGAGATGTTCGATTCGGTCTCCCGCTTCGAGCGCTCGTCGATGAAGGTTCGCGCCGATGGAGGGAATCGGGAGACCGTTTCTGCCGGCAGGACTGGCGGCTCGGCTTCGGGCGGCGAGGAGCGTTTTTTCCAGGCGGTGCAGCACGACACGTTTCACGAGCAGCTCTTGCGCGACCTCTCGCTTCAGGAGGGGATCGGAGAGCGGGAGGTGCTCATCGCCGCCGAAATTCTCGGTAACCTCGACAGCGACGGCTATCTGACCGAAGCGCTGGAGGTGATCATCGACGGTCTTTTGCAGTCGGGCATTGAGGCCAGCGAGTCGGAGGTACGCGAGATTCAGCAGAAAATCTGGTATCTCGATCCGCCCGGCGTGGCGGTGGCCAATCTCCGCGAACGGCTGCTGGTTGAGCTTTCCGTGTACGAACACGAGCATGATCCCGAAGCGGTCGGCGTCGCGCGAACGATCCTCGATGAAGCGTTCGACGACTTCATGAACAAGCGCTTCGACCGGCTGCTGAAAAAGCTGAATCTTCAAAAACGCCAGCTCGAAGCCGCTATCGATGTGATCACGTCGCTTGATCCGCATCCGGGTGAAGTGTTTTTCGATGAAGGGGGCCACTACATTTCGCCCGATTTCATCGTTACCTATGAAAATGGTGCGTTGACTGCTGTGCTGAATGATCGGAGCAGTCTGTCGGTCAGGGTGTCGGACGAGTATCGCGAGGTGCTCTCAAAGCGGAAGTTGCCAAAGGAGGATCGGCAGTTCATGCGCCAGAAGCTCCAGCGGGCCAATGAGTTCGCCACCGCGCTGCAAATCAGGCGGCAGACGCTGCTGAAGGTGATGGAGGCGCTGCTGGTTGTGCAGGCGAAGTTTTTCATCGACGGCCCGCGTTATCTGCAACCGCTCGTGATGAAGACCATCGCCGAGCAGACCGGTTACGATATTTCGACCATCAGCCGCGCGGTGAACGGCAAATACGTGCAGACCCGCTTTGGGGTGTTCGAGCTGAAATATTTCTTCAGTGGCGCGCTTTCGACTGACGAAGGTGAGGAGATGTCATCGAGGATCATCAAGCAGCAGCTTCGCGAGCTGATAGAGGGTGAGAGTTCTTCCGAGCCGCTCAGCGATGACCGCCTGGCGGAACTGATGAGTGAAAAAGGGGTGAAGATCGCCCGGCGCACGGTTGCAAAATACCGTGAACAAATGCAAATTCCAGTTGCAAGATTAAGAAAGAAAATAGGTTAATCTCATTTTTACGTAAGATTTTATGGGTCAGGAAAAACCGCAGATACGTTCGACCACCGTCATCGGCGTGCTCAAGGATGGCAAGGCCGCGCTCGGCAGCGACGGCCAGATGACGCTCGGCAACACCGTGATGAAGCACTCTACCCGCAAGATACGGAGTCTCTACCAGGGCCGATTCATTACCGGATTTGCCGGAGCTACCGCTGATGCGCTGACGCTGCTCGACCGTTTTGAATCAAAGCTCGAAGCCTACAGCGGCAAGCTCGACCGTGCTGCCGTGGAACTTGCAAAAGACTGGCGCACCGACAAATATCTCCGTCGCCTCGAAGCGATGCTGGCCGTTGTCAGCGCTGACAAGGCGCTTATCATCTCCGGCACCGGTGACGTTATCGAGCCGGAGGACGGCATCGTGGCCATCGGCAGCGGCAGCATGTACGCGCTGGCCGCCGCTCGCGCGCTCATGAAGCACACCTCGCTTTCCGCTGAAGAGATTGTCCGCGAAAGTCTGCAAACCGCCGCCGACATCTGTATCTACACGAACGACCATATTGTTATCGAAACCCTGTGAACTAGCGCATCAGCGCCAAGTCGCAGCAGGTTCCATTTTCATGAAATTCCCAACGACACTCAATGAACAACGATATTCAGGATATGATCCAGCCGGATGAGCCTCAGGGTTTTCCGGTCAAACTCATCGACAAGGAGCAGCTCACGCCGACACAGATCGTCGAGCAGCTCGACAAATACATCATTGGCCAGAAAGATGCCAAGAAATCGGTGGCCATCGCCCTGCGTAACCGGCTCCGCCGCCAGAATGTGAGCGAGGAGCTGCGTGACGAGATCATGCCGAACAACATCATCATGATTGGCCCGACTGGCGTTGGCAAGACCGAAATAGCCCGGCGTCTGGCCAAGCTTGCCAAAGCTCCCTTCATAAAGGTCGAGGCCTCGAAGTTCACCGAAGTTGGCTACGTTGGCCGCGATGTCGAATCGATGATCCGCGACCTGGTCGAGCAGTCGGTGGCGATGGTGCGCAGCGAAAAATCGGAGGAGGTTCGCGAAAAAGCGGCGCTGCTGGTCGAGGAGCGTCTGCTCGACATCCTTTTGCCTCCCGTGAGCGGGCTCGAAGAGCCGGAACACGTTGGCGACGAAGAGGAGGCCGTGGTTGTTGAAGGTGACGCCGAGGTGGTGGGGGAGAAGAACCTCGAACGTGAAATCAACCGCAAAAGCCGCCAGAAGATGCGTGAGCGCCTGCGCGACGGCAGAATGGAGGATCGCCAGATAGAGCTGGAGGTCAGTAGCGACGGGCAGGGGGGCATGATGCAGATATTCGGGCCACTCGGGCAGATGGAGGATATCGGCAACATCATGCAGGATCTGATGAGCGGTATGCCGAAAAAACGCAAAAAGCGCCGCATGACCATCGCCGAAGCCCGCAAGTATCTGGAGCAGGAAGAGGTGCAGAAGCTCATCGACATGGATGTTGTTGTCAAGGAGGCGCTTCGCAAGGTTGAGGATTCTGGCATTGTGTTCATCGACGAGATCGATAAAATTGCTGCCCCAACCACCGGCGCTGGTGGCAAGGGTCCTGATGTCAGCCGTGAAGGCGTACAGCGCGACCTGCTGCCCATCGTCGAGGGCTCGGCGGTCTCCACCAAGTATGGTGTCGTTAAAACCGATCACGTGCTCTTCATCGCTTCGGGAGCGTTCCATGTGGCGAGGCCGTCCGACCTTATACCTGAACTTCAGGGCCGTTTTCCGATCAGGGTCGAGCTGAAAAGTCTTACCGAAGAGGACTTTTTCCTGATCCTGACCCAGCCGCGCAATGCGCTGATCAAGCAGTACCGCGCCATGCTCAAGACCGAACAGATCGATCTCGAGTTCACCGAAGAGGCGATCCGCGAGATTGCACGGACGGCGGCGAAAGTCAACGAGACGGTTGAAAATATCGGTGCTCGTCGCCTGCACACCATTCTGACCAACCTGCTCGAAGAGCTGATGTTCGGGATTCCTGAAATGGTCACGGATGGCACCATCGACAGGAACATAGTTATCGACGACAACCAGGTGCGCGAAAAGCTTGGCAAGGTGGTCGCCGACAGGGATCTGAGCCAGTATATCCTCTAAGCCAAAAAGCCGGAGCAACCATGAGCGCGACCTCCATTCTGGTCATGAACGGGCCGAATCTTTCACGTCTCGGAAAGCGTGAACCCGAAGTTTACGGCAGTCTCACCATCGACGAGATCAACCGGGGGATCGCCGTCGCGTTCCCGGAGGTGAGTTTCGAGTTTTTCCAGTCGGAATACGAAGGTGCGCTTATAGAGAAGCTTTTCGAGATCGAAGGTCGAGGCGGTTGTTCAGGGATTGTGCTCAATGCGGGGGCGTTCACCCACTACTCCATCGCCCTGCGCGACGCCATCAGTTCAATCAGGACGCCTGTGGTCGAGGTGCACCTCTCCAACGTGCACAAGCGGGAGGAGTTTCGTCACAAATCGGTGATTTCCGCCGTCTGCATCGGTGTGATCGCCGGTTTCGGAGTCGAGAGCTACCACCTCGGCGTCAGGGCACTGCTGGGGAGGGGTGACAGTTGAACTGCGGCGGGAGATGACTGATCGGTTGGCTCAGACAGTTTTGTCTGAGTTGATAATTGCTTGAACCTTCGCCAGTTCGTCTTTTACTTTTCCTCAATCTCTTTCGATAGCTTGGCGATCAGCTTTCTGATCTCTTTGAGCCGTCTCACGTCGCTTTTCATGAGCACCGGTCTGGTTTCGGCTATCCGCAAGGTGTTCAGGGCCTCCTGTTTTTTATCCTCCTCAAGATAGAGAAGCGCAAGTTCGTGGTAATGTCTGATGACCCTCGGATTAAGGCTGATTGCTTTCCTGAAATTCTTTTCAGCTTCTTTACTGCTGCCTTTGGGCATCTGCCCGACGAAGGTGCCGCCCATAAACCGGCTGAACCATCCGATTTTCGATGCCTCGAAGTTGTATGAGCCGAGCATCGACCAGGCGACATCGTCGTTCGGGTTCAGCGTCAGCGCTGTATCGAGTTCGCGTTTGATTTCAGCAGCTCTGTTCAGCTTCTCTTTTGCACCGATTTTGTCTGCTTTCAAGGCCAGAGCAGCGGCAAGCCAGGTGTGTGCACTGGCGTTTTTGCCGTCGAGCTGAACTGATTTTCTCGCATATTCGACCGCTTTGTTATAAAAGGGAATCCGTTTTTCACGCTCTGCAGGGGCGATAGACTCTGCGATGCTGATGTTCAGACGGGCAAGCTTCCAGTACAGGTCTGCCGATTCTTGTCCGGTCTGGAGCATCGAGAGGTAGAGCGAGTCGGCTTTTTCGTAGCGTAGCGATTTGAATGCCTGATCAGCTGCATCGATCTCGGTATTTTCTTGGGCTCTGGCCGCTGCATTTCCCAAAACCGGGTTCGACAGCATGAGAAACAGTGCCGTCAGAAGCGAGGCAACCGTTTTTCTTGAACCGTTTTTTGCTGGAGGAGGTAGCTTTGTCAGAATGCCTTTCATCTGAACCATAATGAATCCGGATATTTCCTGTTGAGGCTGCGGTCGAGGCCGAGCCAGTGGCCTGTCGGCAGCACGATGAGCAGTATCGAAATGGCGACCAGCGGCGGAATGGTCAGGTTGTAGTAACCGCCAGCCGCGAAGTTGAGCAGCATGAAAAGGCCGAATGCTGCGTTGATTCGCGTGGCGACGCCGAAGAGCAGCGCGACGCCGATGATCAGTTCGCCGATGGTGACGATCCAGGCTATAGGCATGACCATCGGAATGGCGAAGTGCTGAAGGTACGAGGCCTGCCACATGGCGATTCCCGCTTCGACGGAGCCTGACATTGCGCCGGTGGCGAGCAGTTCGTGCAGTCTTTGTGTGAAGTGTTGCCTCAGAATGTCGCTCCACATCCAGCCGCGCATGATTTTATGGACGAAGCCGTAAATGAAAAGCGAGGTGTAGAGGTACCGGAGCGCCAGCACGAAAATGACGCCGGATGCCTTGAGCTTGTGCGTTTTCAGGTAGGCGGGTTTCCACTCGAAATCGGTCATCTTCTGTGTTACAAAGGTTCAATGATGCGCATCTGTCTTTTGAACGACAGACGATAAACTCACCGAATTTACTATAAAAATCATCCTTAGAGAAGATGCTGCGGATCGACGTCAACGGTGATGACAAGATTTTCTCCCCGAAAGGCGCTGAGGGTTTCGTATTGCACCTGCCGAAGCAGGGCGGCGGAGAGCTTGATGCCGGTGAGCTTGAGGATGAGCTGGCTGCGGTAGCGCCCCTTTATTTTGCTGATGCCCGCAGGGGCGGGGCCAAGGATCGTGCCGAACGCTTCCGGCACCTGTGGCCGCAGATGCTCCCGTAGCGCAATAGCTCCCTTTTCCGCGATGGCTTCCGAAGGCGACGAACACTCGAACTTGACGAGGCGGGTGAATGGGGGGTAGGCGAGTTCGCGGCGCGAGGCCATCTCCGCCTCGAAAAAGTGGCGGTAGTCAGCCCGGATGACGTGCTGGAACAGCTCGTTGTCGCGGTTGTAGAGCTGAAGCAGCACCTCGCCGGGCATCGACGAGCGGCCCGCCCGCCCGGCAACCTGCATCAGGAGCGAGTAGATGCGTTCGGCGGCTCTGAAGTCCGGCAGGTTCAGGCCGATGTCCGCCATCAGCACGCCGACCAGCGTCACCTCCGGAAAGTCGAGGCCTTTGGCGACCATCTGCGTGCCGAGCAGGATGCGGGCGCGCTTTTCGCGGAAAGCGGTCAGCATCGACGCATGGGCGTCCTTGGTCGAGGTGGTGTCGATGTCCATCCGCAGAATCTTCTCTTCGGGGAACAGCTCTCCAAGTTCCTCCTCAATGCGCTCGGTGCCACTGCTTTTGTAGAAGAGATTTTCCGATTTGCACGCAGGGCACGTTTGGCGGAACGGTTCGATGTGACCGCAGTAGTGGCAGCGCAGGCTCCGGTCGCTGGCGTGATAGACCAGCGGAATGTTGCAGTGGCGGCATTGCGGCGTGTGGCCGCAGTCGAGGCAGAGCAGGCTGCCTGCGAAGCCCCGGCGATTTTGCAGGAGGATCACCTGCTCGTCGCGCTTGAGCCTTTCGCGGATGGCGTCGTAGAGCGCGCCCGAGATCGACGGCGTGACCCGCTGGCTGCCGGGCATCCAGACCAGCTCGATGGAGGGCATCCGGGCGTTGTCGATGCGTTCGGGCAGTTCGAGCAGTGTGTACTTGCCCTCAAGCGCGTTCCGGTAGGACTCGAACGATGGCGTTGCCGAGCCGAGCACGCAGAGCGCGTTTTCGAACATGGCGCGCATCACCGCCGTGTCGCGGGCGTGGTAGCGTGGCGTGCGATCCTGCTTGTAGGCCGCGTCGTGCTCCTCGTCCACGATGATCGCGCCGACGTTCTCCAGCGGCGCGAAAATCGTCGAACGAGCGCCGAGCGCGATGCGTGCCTTGCCCTGTCGCAGCCGCTGCCAGGCGTCGTACTTTTCGCGGTCGCTCATGGCGCTGTGCATGATCTGGATATCGTCGCCGAAGTAGTGGCGGAAGCGCGCGGCGGTCTGCGGGGTGAGTGAGATTTCCGGCACCAGGACAATGGCGGTTTTGCCCTCGGCGAGCACGCGGCGCAGCAGCTCGATATAGACCAGGGTCTTGCCGCTGCCGGTTACGCCGTGCAAAAGGAAAGTCCGGAATTGCTGTTCGTAGAGCGCTTTGGTCAAGGCGTCAAGCGCCTGCTGCTGATGCGGACTGAGGGAATGGATCTCCTTTTGCGGCTCGTCGAAGCGCAGGCTTTCGCGAGAGGGCGCGGCGGTTTCGGTCTTTTCGGCGAGGCCGAGAGTGACAAGTCCGCTGAATACCGTTCGTGAAATACCGCCCTCTCCGGCGCGGAACAGCTGCTCCGGGCGCGATGCGAGCAGCTCGAACGCCTCGCGTTTCTTGGGCGAACGCGCAATGAGTTTTTCCGGTTCATCGGGCAGCGTCTCCGCCAGTTTCCATGTGGTGACCGTGCGGGGCTTCGTTTCCACGAAGCTCTTGCGGACGTTGACCAGCCCGGCGCGTTCGAGTTCCGCGATCGCGCTGTACAGCTCCCTGCGACCGAGGCGTTTGCGGAGCTGGCGCACGGTGAGCCGTTTTTCAGTCGCCAGCGCTTTCAGGATGCTCCGGCGCAACCCCGTGCTTTTGACTCGTAATTCCGGGCTTTCGAGCTGGAACCCGGCCAGCTCCACCACGTCATCGACCGTACTCCTGAGCGGAGCCGGAAGGGTGGTGGAGAGGCAGTCGATGGGGAGGGCGGCGTAGTAGTCGGCAATCCACAACGCGAGTTTCAGCATTACCGGCGTCAGCACCGGAACACCGCTGTTGAGCAGGTCGAGCACTTCGCCCTCGATGTCGCCCTCGCCCGCCTCTTCCAGCGACCAGACATAGCCGGTGTAAGCCGACGCTTTGTGGCGGGCAAGGTTCAGCAGCACCTGGCAGCCCGGCTGAATCGTCGTTTTGAGCCCCTCCGGCATGCTCAGCCGAAAAGGCTCTTCACGATAGATTCTTTCTACATAGACAATCGCATACATCGGTAATCAGGAGCTTGAAAGAAAACGGCAACAAGGACAGGAAAAAGATTGCTCATTCAAAGTTCATCATTCATAATGAAAAAAAGCCAGTGGTTCAAACTGGCTTTTTTTCACGATATGCACCCGGCAGTTACCCGTTGAGGGTGGCGATGATCTCATCTTTGATCTGTTCGACGGTGCCGATTCCTGCGATTCTGGAGTATTTCGGAGCGTCAGCGGAGCCGTTCATCGAGAGGTTGCGATAGTAGCCGACCAGCAGTTCGGTCAGCTCGTGATAGGCTTTCAGACGCTTGCGAACGGTCTCTTCGCAGTCGTCGTTGCGCTGCACCAGCGGTTCGCCGGTGAGGTCGTCCCTGTCCGGTACAGCTGGTGGGTTGAATGTGACGTGGTAGGTGCGGCCAGAGGCGAGATGGACGCGGCGTCCGCTCATGCGTTTGATGATCTCTTCGTCGGGGACGTTGATTTCAATGATATGGTCGATGCGAATACCCCCGGCTCTCAGGGCTTCGGCTTGGGCCAGGGTGCGCGGGAAGCCGTCAAAAAGGCAGCCATTGGTGCAGTCTGGTTGCTCTATGCGCTCTTTGACAAGGCTGATGATGATGTCGTCCGGGACGAGTCCACCCTCATCCATGACCTTTTTGGCCGCGAGTCCAAGAGGAGTGGCGGCCTTGACAGCGGCGCGCAGCATGTCGCCGGTCGATATCTGGGGTATGCCAAAAGCTTCAGAAATATATTGTGCCTGTGTTCCTTTGCCGGCGCCCGGCGCGCCCAACAGGATTACTCTCATGAAACGATAGTCCTTTTATGAATTTTTTTTCAGGGAGATGACGGTAATTTTCGGTTTGGCCGGTTTCTTCACCTCTTCGACATCCGAATCCGGGGCAGTGGTCGTCTGTGCGCCGTTCGTGGCGACTGGTATGGCCTGAGATGAGATGGGGGCCTTTACAGTTTCTCCACTGTTCTTGGATGACTTGAACTCTATCTGTTTTTTAACCGGTTTTTTTAGCTCAATAGACTTGGCCTTTGGTGTGCTTGGGCGGTGTTCGAGCGTGGATTCATCGAAAAGTTGCTGGAATGCCGCGTTCGAGTTTTTCGGGTCAATGGAGCGGTGAACGTATTCGTCTTCATGGACGATCTGTGGTCTGAACTCGAAATCGAGTGAGGCCAGCATCATCCGGAGCATTCTGCGGCTTTCGCCGAGATCACCTTTGGAGTCGATCCTGGTGTGCGCTTTGCCGTTGACGGTGGTGATTTTCCGGCCATTGATGTCGGTTTCTTCAACCAGCCCGAACGTGACGTCGATTTTCATGCCGAGCAGGGCGAAAGATGAGACCTCTGCGCGGATGGTTTTCATGCCGCCGACTGCCGTTTTCTGGTTCTTGAGTTCCCAGCCAACCCAGCCCTCTATTTTGTTGGTGATAAAGTCGGAGACATCTTCCAGCGGACAGGAGTAGCGGCGAACCTTGAGCTCACTGAAAACCGGTTTCTCGGAGGTATGGGTCGCATTGTTGGTCAGACAGTGATATACCTTGACCATTTCGTCTCTGAAGGGAAGGAAAGAGGATAGATCCATGAGATGGGCCGGTTAAAGATTTCTTCTCGGTTTCAAACCGTTATTACCTCACAGGCCGGGTGGCCAGCTGTCCGCATGCTGCGTTGATGGCTGCACCCTGACTTTTTCTGACGGTGACGAGCAGCCCAGCATCCAGTAACTGTTGAATGAACATGGTTTTCGAGCTACTGCAACCCGGCTTGAATTTCAAGGTAACGATAGAATTATAATCAATCAAATTAATTTTGCACAACACTCTCTTTGCGAAACGAACCAGTTTGCGGGCATCTTCAGGCGAATCGTTGATGCCTTCCAGCAGCATGTAGACAAGCGTAACCGGTTGGCTGGTTATGGTGTTATAGGAGTTTATCGCTTTGGCGAGTTTGTCGAGGGTAATGTCAGTGGCGATTGGCATCATTCGTTCCCGTATGAGCTGGTCGGCGCTGTGCAGCGATATGGCGAGTTTGGTTTTGAGCCCCGACCGGGCGATTCTGTCCATTTCCATGGGCAAACCGACGGTTGAAATCGTGATCTTTTTTTCGGAGATGCTGAATTGGTAATCCTTTTCAGTCAGCGTTCCGATCGACTCAAGTACATTGTCAAGATTCAGCAACGGTTCGCCCATGCCCATGAAGACAATATTGGTCAGGCCCCGCCAGTGGCGCTTCTGCGCTTCTTTTTCAAGCAGAAATATCTGATCGGTTATTTCTGATGTCGTGAGGTTTCTTCTGAATCCCATGTGTCCTGTTGCACAGAAGGTACAGCGGAGCGGGCAGCCGATTTGCGAGGAGATGCAGGCAGTTATCCGCTCTTCCGAAGGGATGAGAACACTTTCGACCAGTTCGTTGTCCTCCAGCTTGATGAGGAATTTTGCCGTTGGATTTCCAGCCACCAAACTGGCGTCCGTCGTTTCGCGTTCGGTGCCGGCAAGTGAGGCCGGATGTATAATCCATTCAGAAGCGAGTTTCTGACGCAGTTGTTTGCTGAGGGTGCTCATTTCCTCAAAACGGAGGGCCTGATTACTGTACAGCCATCGGTGGAGCTGATTTGCGCGATAAGCTGGCTCTCCGAGACGGGTCAAGAGTTCGGTAAGTTCCTTTCTGCCCAGTCTTCTGATGTTCAGAAGGTGGCCATGCTGTTTTTCCTTTTCTTGGGTCCGCCTCTCTTCTGATATTTCATTTTCTTCCATTTCGTTGCTTCGCTTGCTCTTGATCGATAAAAAAAGTACTTTTTTTATATATGACGACAAGTCTCTTTAGTAACCGTTGAAATAATTTAAAAGAAAGAATGTCTCCGGAACCATCGAAAGACAAAAAGGATTACAATCATCAGCTTCTCGACAAGGTTATTCATGCGAGAATTCGCTTTGCAGCACTGGCTTATCTGATGAGCGTCCCTGAAGCATCGTTCGTTGACATTCGCGATAGTATCAGAGCTACGGATGGAAATCTCAGTATTCATCTGAGAAAACTTGAAGCGGCGAGGTATGTGGAGTGCATGAAGAGTTTCGAGAGCCGCAAGCCCCTGACCAATTACCGGATGACCGTCGAGGGCCGGGAGGCTTTTGCCCGGTATCTCAGGAATGTGGAGAAATTCTGTGAAGATATGCCGGATTTGCAAGTGCAGACGGCCTGATTCCCCTTTTTTGGGTTAAGTTCAGTTATTGCAAATCCTTTCGCTTTCTGCTGATGTTGTGAAATTATCGGATTCCGTCCGTCCGGTTATTTCTGTATTATACGTTCGTTTCCGTTGAGTATTTCGCAAACTATTTCCAGCGCTGATGATTATACCCGAATATGGCCGGACATTGACCCCTGAAGAGTGGAGGCCGGTCGTCGATGAGATGCTGGATGCCACGCACATTATTTTTACCACCCACGAAAATTCAGATGGCGACGGGCTTGGCAGCCAGGTCGCTCTTGCTCTCGCTCTCAAGGCTCTGGGCAAGGAGGTTACAATTTTCAATCCAACGGAAGTGCCGCCGAACTATCTGTTCCTGAAGGAACTTCATGAGATTAACCTTTTTCGCGACCGGGACGAGGAGTCCATGCAGGAGTTTTTTCTTGCCGATCTTCTGGTCGTGCTCGATGCCAATCTGCACGACCGTATTGGCAGACTTTGGCCGCATGTGGAGTTTGCCAGGGAGATGAGCCGACTCAAAGTGCTCTGCGTTGATCATCATCTCGAACCGGAGGATTTTGCCGATATCACAGTGTGCGAAACCTACGCATCTTCGACCGGTGAGCTTGTCTGTGATCTTGTTACCGCCCTGGAGCTGCGTACTGGACAGCAGCTGTTTACTCCCGAAGTGGCTTCAGCTCTCTATGCAGCTATCATGACCGATACTGGCTCGTTCAGGTTCCCCAAGACGACCCCCTACACCTATCGACTTGCAGGAATGCTGGTCGAAAAAGGGGCTAATCCGGAGCTGGTGTACGACCGCATCTACAACGCCTTGACGCCGGAGGCGCTCAAGCTGCTTGGCCTTTCGCTTTCAAATATCAAGATCATTGAGAACGGTCTGATTTCCTGGCTTTTCATCACTCAGGAAATGCTCGAACAGACGGGCGGCAAGCTGTTCGACACCGATCTTATTATTCGCTATCTTTTGAGTGTGCCGACAGTGAAGGTTGCCGTTCTCCTTGTAGAGATGCAGGATGGACGGTGCAAGGTCAGCTTCAGGTCGCGGGGCAAGATTTATGTCAACCAGTTGGCCAAACACCATGGCGGCGGTGGTCACATGAACGCGGCCGGCTGCCTGTTGAGAATGTCGGCAGAGAAGGCGCAACTTGTGATTCTTGAGGATGTCCGGAAGTTCACCCTCGAACAGGTGGACAGTTAATTTCTTTCAATTATTTCCTATTTACGTGCAAGCATGAAATGTACTGTTACGGCTAAAGAGAGCGGCCTGGTTAATGCCGATATTCTCGTCCAGTTTTTCAGCAAAAAAGAGATGAAGCGAGATGCAGGCAAAGTTCTCGCAGGTCTGGGTGTCGTTGCGAGCCCTGATGGTGACTTCAAGGCCTCTGCTGGCGAGATTGCGATGCTTTACCGGCAGGCCTCGGGCAAAGAGGCTTCGAGGGTGATTCTTGCCGGTGTCGGCGAAGGCAAAACCGCCGAGGATTATCGCAAGGCTGCCGATTCCGTCGCTCGAAAGACGGTTGATCTGCATCTTGGCGTTCTCGCCCTTGATTGCTCGCCGATCGATGATTGGGCCAAGCAGTCGAAACAGAAGCCGGAAGAGCTGGCAGCCATTCTCGTTGAGGGCGTCCTGTCCGGAGCGTATCGCTTCGATCGCCTCAAGAGCGGCAAACTCGACAAGGAGGAGAAGAAGGAAGACAAGCCGAAAAACATCGAAGAACTGGTGCTTGCCGGATGCGCAAGCCGGCTTGAGGCTATAGAGAAGGGGGCCGGGAAAGGGATGATTATCGGAGCTTGCCAGAACAGGGCAAGAGACCTGGTCAACCTGCCGGGCAACCATCTTTCTGCCGAAGACCTTGCCGAGGCGGCCATTGAGGCCGGTAAGCGAGGAGGCTTCGAGGTGACGGTGTTTGATAAAAAGCAAATCACCGATCTTGGTATGGGCGGTCTTCTCGCCGTCAACAAGGGAAGTGAGCAGCCGCCTACCTTCACCATCCTCGACTACAAGCCGAAAGGCAAGGCCAAAAAGACCATCGCGCTGGTGGGTAAAGGCGTGACCTTCGATTCGGGCGGCATTTCCCTGAAGCCGGCCCAGGGGATGGATGAGATGAAATCGGATATGTCCGGAGCTGCTGTGGTGATTGCCGCGGTTGAAGCTGCCGCAGGCCTTGGTCTGCCACTCAGGGTGGTTGGTCTGGTTCCCGCTACCGACAACATGCCAGGCGGCTCGGCGCAAAAGCCTGGTGATGTGATCACGACCATGTCGGGCATTACGGTCGAGGTTGGCAACACCGATGCCGAGGGACGACTGATTCTTGCCGATGCCCTGTCTTACGCCAAGAAAGAGTATAATCCTGATGTGATTATTGATTTAGCTACACTGACCGGTGCGTGCATTGTGGCGCTTGGCAATTTGGTGGCCGGACTTTTCAGCAATGATGAAAAACTGGCTGAGAGTATTTTCGAGGCTGGCCAGTCGTCCGGTGAAAAGGTGTGGCGGTTGCCGCTCTGGGATGAGTACGACGAACTCATCAAGTCCGACGTTGCCGATGTGCACAATACCGGCGGACGCGGCGCGGGTACGATTACAGCGGCTAAATTCCTCGAGAAGTTTATCGACGGCCACAAGCGCTGGGCGCATATCGACATCGCAGGACCGGCTTTTTTGGCAAAAGGCGGGTCGAAGACGCCGGGAGCAACCGGCTTCGGTGTTCGTCTCTTGCTTGATCTGCTCAAAGGCTGGTCATAAGACAGATTGACGGTAGATCCACCTGTTCATGATTCACAACCCGCACAGGAGGCTTTGTTCCAATATGGCAGAGGTCAGGCAGAATCCGGTGGTGATCGTTCCGGGCGTGCTCTTCTGGGACTCCCTTTATGAGGTGATGAGGGAGTCCCTTTCGACCTGGATACCGGCAGAGAAAATCGCCATCGCTCCGGTCAATCTTCTCGACTGGCTCGGCTTTCCTCCATCGCCCGAGCGCTCGACCAACCGCGTCATGGCAGCTCTGGATCAAACGGTGCGGGCTATGGCCTCGCGGTTCCCCGGCGAACCGGTCACCATCGTCGCGCATAGCGGTGGTGGCACGGTTGCCATGATCTATCTGCTGGAACGCCCGTTCCAGGGCGATGTTTACGCTGTCAATGGCCTGGTCAGCAGGCTGGTCACGCTCGGCACTCCATTTCATACCCACGAGCATTTCGCGAAAATCAAGACAGATTTTATTTTCAAACATCTCGGGCCTGAATTTTTTCAGAAGTACCAGGTCGTTTCGGTCGTCAGCGACCAGTATAAAGGCTCGCTCGATGGCGGTATGATCGAAAAAATGTGTTACATGTTTTACCGGGGAGTGACTGACGATGGAAATCTTGCCGGTGACGGGGTTGTTCCTGCGAGAAGCTGCTTTCTTGATGGCGCCGAAAATGTTACTATACCTGAATGCGAACATTTGCCAGCGCCGCATACAAAGTGGTATGGTACCAAAGATGGAGTTGAACAATGGATAGAGTGGCTTTAAAGCCCTTCAGGCGCATCGCCGTTATTTTACTGGCAGGAGCGGTGATCGTCACGTCCACCTCTTGCAGCCGGGATGAACGGAAAAAGGAGGAGGAAAAGCATCTCGAGTCGATGATGTCCATTCTTGTCCAGGTTCAGAAGAATCTTGGACGGATTCGCCAGAAAGAGGCTGTGGTCGTCCGGCTTTCATCGGATGTGGAGGGGCGCAAGCCAAAGAGCGCCGAGCAGATCGGGCGCGAGATCAACACCAATATCCGCTTCATCGACTCCACGCTTTCGGCAAGCAAGAACCTTGTCACGACGCTTGAAAAGCAGAATCACGAGTCCCAATACCGCATCGCGGCGCTTGATCGCATGACCGGTCAGCTCAAGGGCGAGCTGGACAAGAAGGGGCTGGAACTTGGTGCCATGAAAGGGGAGATCGCGAAGCTGAACCGGCAGATTGCCCGGCTTACCAATACGGTCGATGTCATGGATGAGGCTATCAGTGACCAGGAAGACCAGATGGTCAAGGCCTATTACGTTGTTGGTACCGTCGATCAGCTTGTCTCCAAAGGGATTCTGACGCCTTCAGGGCCTTTTTCCCGCTTTTTCGGCACGCGGCCTGTTTTGGCCAACGATTTTGATCTGCGGCCATTCAGACAGGTGGATATTACCGAAACAAAAGATATTTATTTTGACAAGCCAGTCAGTCGCCTGCATGTCATTACCCCGCATACAAAAGGTTCCTATGAACTCGTTGGCGGCAAAACATCCTCGCTTCTGTTGATCAGGAACGAGGCGGAGTTCTGGAAAAAATCCCGATGCCTGATCATTGTCGTGGAATAAGCGATGTCCGAAAAGCATGTCTCTTGCTGGTCTTCCATTGGTTTATCTCACAGGGTTGAATCCTCGCCTTTCGGTAGTAACCGGAAGGCGTTATCGTTTTTGTTTCTGATCAATTAAACCACAGAATGCATGAAGATAACCATATTCGGTTCCGGTTACGTAGGACTGGTTACCGGTGCCTGTTTTGCCGAGGTTGGCAATGAGGTTATGTGCGTCGATATCGACGAGAACAAGATCAATCGTCTCCTGAACGGGGAGATTCCGATTTACGAGCCTGGCCTTGACACTATCGTTACTGAAAACCTGCGTGAAGGACGCCTGAAATTCACCACCAGCATTACTGACGGTGTCGATTTCGGCCTGTACCAGTTTATCGCTGTCGGGACTCCGCCTGATGAGGATGGATCGGCTGATCTGAGCCATGTGTTGAGCGTTGCCGAGAGCATCGGTCGCAATATGGAGGATTATCGTATTGTGATCAACAAATCGACGGTTCCGGTCGGTACGGCCGATCTGGTGCGCGAAACGATCAGGACTGTACTCGAAGAACGGGGGCAGGCGATTGATTTCGATGTCGTGTCGAATCCGGAGTTCCTTAAAGAAGGTGATGCCGTGGACGATTTCATGAAGCCCGATCGCATCATCGTCGGAGTGGACAACCCGCGCACCAAAGAGCTTCTGCGCAACCTGTACGCGCCGTTCAACCGCAGTCACGAGCGTTTCATTGCCATGGACATCCGCTCGGCGGAGTTGACCAAGTATGCGGCCAACGCCATGCTTGCCACCAAGATCAGCTTCATGAACGAGATCGCCAACATTGCTGAACGGGCCGGGGCGGATGTTGAAGCAGTGCGCAGGGGTATCGGTTCCGATTCGAGGATCGGCTTCTCCTTTATCTATCCCGGTGTGGGTTATGGCGGTTCCTGCTTTCCCAAGGATGTGCAGGCGCTGGAGCGCACGTCAAGGAAGCTTGGCTATAATTCGCGAATTCTGCAAGCGGTCGAGGCGGTCAACGATGATCAGAAGCTGAGCCTTGTTTCAAAGATTCGTGACCATTTCGACGGCGATCTCAAAGGGCGCGTCATTGCAATGTGGGGGCTGGCGTTCAAGCCAAATACCGATGACATGCGCGAAGCCCCGAGCCGGAAGGTCATGGAAGAGCTCTGGCAGGCGGGGGCAACCGTCAGAGCCTACGATCCCGTTGCCATGGACGAGGCCCGGCGCATCTATGGCGACCGGCCCGATCTGGTGCTGGTGGAGCATCCCGACGAGGCTCTCAAGGGCGCAGATGCGCTGGCCATCATGACGGAGTGGATGGTGTTTCGTAGTCCCGATTTCGAACTGATCAGAAACTCCCTGAAAGAACCCGTGATCTTCGACGGCAGGAATATCTACAATCCCGATATGGTGGAACAGCTGGGCATCAGCTACTACTCTATCGGCCGTCGTCCTCGCCTGGTGCGCTAAGCTTGTTTTATTGCAGTTTTCCCGGCCGTCTTTCGACTGTCCGGTCGGGAAAATGCTCCAGCGGACCATTTCCGTGTCCCAGCCTCCATGATGCGCCTGCCAGCAGGGTTTTTCTCGTATAGCCGATAGCTTCTGCCACAGCTTCATTCATCAGCAAGCCTTTTGCCAGTCCGCAAGCTATGGCTGACGAGAGTGTGCAGCCGGTGCCATGCGTGTTGAGTGTATCGATTTTCGGGTTTGAGTACCAAAAGAGCTGTCCCTCGTGCAGCAGGCAATCGCAGCATTGCTCTCCCTCGCCATGTCCTCCCTTGACAAGAACGGATTTTGCGCCTTCCCTGTGCAAATCTTCAGCCATCACTTCGATTTCAGCCTGCGTTGTCGGAGCCTTGCTGCGGCCCGTCAGTATTGCCGCCTCTGGCAGATTTGGGGTAATCAGACTGGCGAGATGAAAGAGCTGCTTCATCACCAGCAGGGTTTCTGCGTCGAACAGCGATTTTCCGCTCGATGAGCGCAAAACGGTGTCGAGAACGACTGGCACCTCATTGAGGCTTTTCATGAGTTCAAGGACTGTTTCTGCCGCTTCCGGCGAGCCCAGCATGCCGATCTTGACCGCATCGATTCGAATATCGTCGACAATCGTCTTGAACTGCTCGCCGATGAAGGCGGGCGGAATGTTGTGTATTGACTCTACTTCAATGGTGTTCTGCGCCGTCACAGCAGTGATGACGCTCAGGCCGTAACAGTTGTTGGCGGCGATGGTTTTCAGGTCGGCCTGGATGCCAGCTCCGCCGCTGCCGTCCGATCCGGCGATGGTCAGCACGGTGATGTAGTTCTGCGTCATATTCATTCCCTGATTCTTCTTACCAGCTCGCGAGCGGCAGTCTCGGGATCGTCGCTGTCGGAAACCGCGGAGATGACGGCGATGCCTGATGCACCGGCACGGATGACCTCGGCCGCGTTGTCGTGCCCGATGCCGCCGATGGCGATGACCGGCAGCTGCGCAGCCCTGCCGATCGGTCGTATAGATGCCGTGCCGAGCGGCTCTGAGGGTTTGTCTTTGGAAAAAGTCGGGAATATGTGCCCCACGCCGATATAGCTTGCGCCCTCTTCCGCTGCCTTGATAGCCTCGGTGGCGCTGGAGACCGATACGCCAATGATCGCATCGGGGGCAAGCAGTGCGCGGGCAGCCGATGCGGGCAGATCCTGTTGGCCGAGGTGCACTCCATCGGCATGTACGGCCATGGCAATATCGACCCGGTCATTGACGATGAAGAGCGCCTGCTGTTCACTGCAAAGCGCCTGAATTCTGACGGCCCACTCGTAAAGCTCTTGGCCCGAGGCTGTTTTTCTTCGTAACTGCACCATCCCTGCCCCGCCCTGGAGGGCCATACGGGCAAGTTCGACGGGATTGGAGTGTTCATCGGTGATGACGCAGAGAACTCTTCGCGGTAACGTCATGATTGCATGAATGAGTAGAAGCGGTTGACGGTTTCAGGCAGCGATCCGGCATCGAGAAACGGTGTGAGGGCGGCTACGCCCCAAGCCCCGCATTCGATGCAGGCCGGGACCTTTTCAGGCGTGATGCCTCCAACGGCGAAGACCGGGATGCGTACTTTTTCGCAGATTTCCCGTAGGCGATCCAACCCCTGAGGTGGGCCGAAAGGTTCTTTTGATGGCGTATGGAATACTGGTCCGAAAAGGAGGTAATCAAGGCCTGTCGAAGTGGCTTTCAATGCGGCCGTCTCGCTATGTACGCTTTGCCCGGCAAGCAATTTTCGTGCAGTTTTTCGGACGACATCGGCAGGGCATGAAGATTCGGGAAGATGAACTCCGCCCGCCTTTGATGCAAGTGCGATGTCGAAGCGTTCGTTGATGGTGAGAATCGATCCCGAATTATCGACAAGCGGGGCGATTTGGCTACAGAGGCGCCACATCGAAGCAGAATCGAGCATTTTCTCTCTAACCTGGAAGATGACCGGCGCAGAGCGGGCGAGAGCTTGTGCCTGTGCCAGTACAAGGCCTTTCTGAGAAAGATGTTCGCCGCCACTGCTGACAATCATCAGCCGGGGGAGTGAGGGGTGTTTTTCAGTCATAGATGCAATTTCAGGCACGATAACTATTTTCCAAAGGAATCACAATCTGGAAAATCTATCCCGAACTGTTAGGATTTTCCGCTCTTTTCCCAAACAGAAAACACAAAAAGGTCATGATATCTAATGAAGAAAATCTGAAGAACGCCGGTATTCTTCTCCCGGAAATCCCTTCAGCAGCGGGACTTTACCAGCCAGCGGTACGGATTGGCGATCTGATTTACACTTCAGGTCAATTGCCACTGGTTGGCGGCAAACTGATGGAGCCAGGAGGAAGGGGACGGGTGAGCGAAGCGTACGAACAGGAGGCGACGAAGGCTGCCAGAGTGGCCGCGCTTAATGCGGTTGCGGTACTTCGATCCGTTACCGGAAATCTCGACACCGTGGCGAGAATCGTGAAGCTAACGATCTATGTTTCGAGCGCTGACGGGTTTACGAATCAACACAAAGTGGCCAACGGAGCATCGGAACTTGTCTATGAAATTTTTGGTGAATCGGGCCGGCATGTCAGGGTCGCCGTTGGAGTTCTTGCTCTTCCTCTCGATGCCAGTGTTGAGGTTGAAATGATCGCTTATTGCCCTTTAATAAGATATTGAATCATATTTTAATGGCTCTTAGGTTATTAGAAAGTCTTTGATAAACTAAGAGCAAAGACGATTTACTTAAAATATTTTTTTTAATATTTTTTTTGGTTATGATAAAATAAGCCTGTCCTTTACTTTTGTTTTTATTTTTTGGATATTTCTTTTTTTTGTGTTGTTTTTTTTGTTATAACTGATTAATAAGAGTTTTTGATGAAAAATCTTAAATGCTTTTATAAAAATAGATTAAATTAATCTATTGAATAATAACTTTATTATGTTTTGTTGTGTTTATATT
>LUZT01000008.1 GCA_001602925.1 Chlorobiales bacterium Clorobi_01
CACCTCTGCTCCCTGGTCTGCCCCTGCGGCTACATCCAGATGGGCATGGGCGACGGGCTGTGAGCTGGCTGGTGCTGAAAACAGCCTTGTAATCGTATATTCAGATTTTCTTCAACCTCTCAAGAAAGAACCGACGAATGAACATAGGAATTCTGCTCAAGGAGGGACCTTACAACCATCAGGCGGCTGATACGGCATACAAGTTTGCCGAGGCGGCTATCGCGAAAGGGCACAAGGTCGATGCCATTTTTCTTTACAATGACGGCGTCATCAACGCGACCAAACTCGGCGATCCGCCGCAGGACGACCGCAACATCGCCGCCCGCTGGACGGAGCTGAGCCAGAAGCACGGCGTCGAAGTGCTCGCCTGCATTGCGGCCTCGAAGCGCCGCGGCATCAACGACGATGTGATGATCGAAGGCGGTGAAATCACCGGCCTCGGCACCCTGACCGACATCGCAATCCGTAACGACAGACTTTTAACCTTCGGAGACTGAACATGAGTGAAGAACAGGATATCAAGAAGATCATGCACGTGATGCGCCGCGCGCCCCATGGCTCGATCTACACCTATGAAGGCCTTGAAATGATTCTTATCATGGCGGCCTACGAACAGGACCTCTCCGTAGCTTTCATCGGAGACGGCGTTTACGCCCTGAAAAAAGATCAGGACACCGCCGGAATCGGCATCAAGGGTTTCTCCAAGACCTTTATGGCGCTCGATGGTTACGATGTGGAAAAACTCTATGTGGACAAGCAGTCTCTCGAAGAGCGGGGTTTGACCGAAGATGACCTGCTCGTTGATGTCGAGGTTATGGACTCCTCGGAGATCGGACGCCTGATGAACGAACAGGATGTCGTCATTCACCATTGAACCGGCCCGCGATTTTCTGGGCTGAATAACGAGCAAAGAACACAGAAACGTAACTTACATCATGTTACATACCATCAATAAATCTCCGTTTGAAAACAACACCTTCACTACCTGCGTCCGGTTCCTTCAGCCGGGAGACCCCGTACTCTTCATCGAGGACGGCGTCTATGCGGTACAGGCAGGTAACCGGTTCGGCGCGCTGATCCAGACGGTACTGAAGAAGAATAATCCGGTCTACGCCCTAAAGCCAGACCTCGATGCTCGCGGTATTTCCGCTATCGCCGATGGCGTAAAAACAGTTGATTATGCAGGTTTTGTCGAACTGGTCGAAGAGCACCAGGTCAACAGCTGGCTGTAATTATTCGCAAGCATTGCGCGCGGCTCTGTTTCGTTGGACATCCAGTTTGTCACATATTTCGGCAAAACAAAATTGAACATGTGCGCGCTGTAAAAAGTCATTGCTGTGCTCTATAGAGCTTTTTACAGTTTATGAGAAAAAACAGGAGCATGTGGTGCTGAACGCGCTCCTGTTTAGTGATTTTCCTGACGTATTTCCTTGTCTTGAAGGGAATTATTGCCGGACATATCATATATTGCTGTTCTTATTTCGTAGTAATTCGCATTTCCTTCTTCCCCGTAAAGAGGCGTCAGGGTCTCGACTATGTTCGTCAAAGCATAAAACCCTGTTTTAATGGTTTTAAAAAATATCAGAAACTGGATCATTCCGGGTGTTTTTGGATTGTTGCTTTTTCTGAATCCCGAGATGGCGTCTGCTGCTGAGGCGGCTGGGGTAACGACAACGGCCTGGTGGGTGTGGGTGCTCGCATTGTTCGTATTCTCCTTTCTGCTTGGTATTGTGGCGGTGCTGGCTGGCGTTGGTGGCGGGGTGCTTTTTGTCCCTATCGTCAGCGGGTTTTTTCCGTTTCATATCGATTATGTCCGGGGGGCAGGCCTTCTTGTAGCTCTTGCCGGTGCACTTTCAGCCGGGCCACCGCTGCTCAGAAAAGGCATGGCTGATCTCAAGCTTGGTTTACCCATGGCCTTGGTCGGTTCGGTCAGTTCAATCGCCGGAGCTTTGGTGGGACTTGCAATGCCGGCCAAAAACGTTGAATTTCTGCTTGGTATCGTGATTCTCGGAATCACCGCGATCATGCTCAAGGCAGGGAAGTCCGGATATCCCGAGGTAAAGGAACCTGACGCTCTCTCCAGGATGCTCGGTATTTCGGGGTGCTATTTTGAGGAGTTTGGCCAGCACGAGGTTTCGTGGCAGGTACACAGGACGCCGGTTGCAACGGTGCTGTTTTTAATCATCGGCTTCATCGGGGGGATGTTCGGCCTTGGCGCCGGATTCGCCAACGTGCCGGTTTTTAACCTGCTCATGGGTGTTCCGCTGAAGGTCGCCGTGGCAACCAGCGGTCTCGTACTTTCGATCAATGGATCGGCGGCTGCCTGGGTTTACATGTTCAACGGCGCAGTGCTCCCGATTATTGCGGTGCCCGCCGTTGGCGGTATGATGCTCGGCTCGAAGATCGGAGCGAAACTGTTGCCGAAGGTCAACACCAGAACCATACGGATGATCGTCATCACCATTCTGGCAATCGCGGGTTTTCGTTCATTACTGAAGGGACTGGGAATATGGTGAAAGAAGGCAAGCCCGACAAACTGTACGCCGACAGCGTACAGCTCGCTTATGCGAAAACCCTTGAATTCGTCTCGCACGCGATTATCATCGTGATGGCGCTTGGCTTTATACTCTACATTTTCCGGCTGCTCCCCCTCACGGTACCGGTGGAAACGGTCGCGGCGAACTGGCATCTCAATGCCACGAAACTGCAGATGAAAATTCACCATCATTCCGGCTGGAGTTGCTTTGAGGATGTGCATACGTTCATGCATGGAGATGCCATCAGTTATGCATCGGTAGTTTTTCTTTCCATGGCCACCATGGTGTGCCTTGCTACGGCCACCATAGCTTTTTTCAAAGAGAAAAATCGCATCTACCTCCTGATAACGATCCTGCAGGTGCTCGTGTTGCTTGTTGCGGCCAGTGGCAAGCTTACCTCCGGTCACTGACTGGCGAAAAGGCAGCAGCCGGTACGAGTGGAAAATTCTCAAAACGATAAACCAGAAAATTCATCGTCTATGTCCGACACCAAAAAACTTGCGATTATCGCATCCAAGGGAACCCTTGACTGGGCCTATCCGCCCTTCATTCTTGCCTCTACCGCTGCAGCCATGGATATGGAGGCGGTGGTGTTTTTCACCTTCTACGGTCTTCCGTTGCTGAAAAAGGAGATCGATGCCAAGGTGACGCCGGTCGGCAATCCGGCTATGCCGATGCACATGCCGTTCGGCAGCAAGGATTTCCAGTCGATCAACTGGCCGATTCCTAATCTCATTTCAGGCAATGTGCCGGGATTCGACACGATGGCCACCATGCTGATGAAGGAGACCTTCAAAAAGAAGGGGGTTGCTACCGTCGAGCAGCTTCGCGAGATGTGCCTTGAGTCGGGCGTCAGGTTTATCGCCTGCCAGATGACCATGGAGGTGTTTGGCTTCGACAAGTCGGAATTCATTGAAGGCGTCGATTATGGCGGCGCAGCCTCTTTCCTTGAATATGCGGCGGATGCCAATATTTCGCTCTTTATCTGAGTACGGAAAAGTTCCTGGAACGAGCCGTGACGCTTCCGGTTTTAGAAATTATTTTGCATAATTACATACTCATTTATCGGAAGTCTGTCTCTCCCGCATTTTGCTTGCGGCTTTCGGTGTCGTGTTATCATCAGGCGTGAAGGGGTTTACTACAGGTAAAACCCTCAGTTTAAGATTGCGCTGCGGAGTGATGACTACTGCTACCAGGCATCGCAGAGCACGGCGGGAGGCAACCGGGAAAGTTCAGTCTGGCCGCCGTTTTTTGGCTATGGAGTTTGGTAAATAGATCAGGATTCAATAACATAAAATTCTCTTTTTGCCTCCTCTCCAGGAAAGCCGTCAGCCGCCCGGCGGTATTAACTTGCATGATCCTCAATAACTCTTATTCAAAAGGAGTCTCATGGCGTTAGTCAATCCACATGGCAAAGAAAAGGTTTTAAAGCCACTTTTGCTGACCGGTGACGAGTTGGTCAGCGAAAAGGAGCGGGCCAAGTCCATGAAACAGGTCAGGCTCTCTTCAAGGGAGACTGGCGATCTGATCATGCTTGGGATCGGCGGTTTCACTCCGCTGACCGGTTTCATGGGCCATGCAGACTGGAAAGGAAGCGTCGAAACGTGCACCATGGCAGACGGCACTTTCTGGCCGATTCCGATTACGCTTTCGACTTCGAAGGAGCAGGCCGACACCCTTGCTATTGGTGAAGAGGTCTCGCTTGTCGACGATGAGACCGGTGAGCTGATGGGCAGCATGAAGGTCGAGGAAAAATACTCCATCGACAAAGCTCACGAGTGCCGTGAAGTGTTCAAGACCGACAATCCCGAGCACCCCGGCGTGCTGATGGTCATGAACCAGGGAGACGTCAACCTCGCGGGTCCGGTCAAGGTCTTCAGCGAAGGTACGTTCCCGACCGAGTTCGAGGGCATCTACATGACTCCCGCCCAGACCCGCAAAATGTTCGAGGAGAATGGCTGGAGCACGGTTGCCGCCTTTCAGACCCGCAACCCCATGCATCGCTCCCACGAATACCTCGTCAAGATCGCTGTCGAAATCTGTGATGGTGTACTCATCCACCAGCTTCTCGGCAAACTCAAGCCGGGCGATATTCCCGCAGACGTCAGGCGTGACTGCATCAACGTCCTGACCGAAAACTACTTCGTCAAGGGCACCACCATTCAGGCGGGCTATCCGCTTGACATGCGCTACGCCGGTCCGAGGGAGGCGCTGCTCCATGCGCTTTTCCGCCAGAACTTCGGATGCAGCCACCTGATCGTCGGACGTGACCACGCAGGCGTCGGTGACTACTACGGCCCCTTTGATGCTCACCATATCTTCGACCAGATTCCAGCTGACGCGCTTGAAACCAAGCCGCTGAAGATCGACTGGACATTCTACTGCTACAAGTGTGACGCCATGGCGTCGATGAAAACCTGCCCGCATGAACCGGCCGACAGGCTCAACCTGAGCGGCACGAAGCTCAGGAAGATGCTCTCCGAAGGCGAGGAGGTGCCCGAGCACTTCAGCCGTCCGGAGGTGCTTGAGATTCTCAGGCGCTACTATGCTGGTCTGACCGAGAAGGTTGACATCAAGATGCATTCCCACGCGATCGGGAAATGACGGTTTTCCGGGAAACCGGGATGCCCTGTTTTTTTATCTCACTTATATCCAATGGCTTCGTAAATCGCGGGCACAGCCTGCAAATTTTCGGTTAAAGGAGGACAAATTATGCCAAGTTTCGTCATTAAAGAAAAATGTGACGGCTGCAAAGGGCAGGAGAGGACAGCATGCATGTACATCTGTCCGAACGACCTGATGAAGTTGGATGTCGAAAGGATGAAGGCCTGGAACCAGGAGCCCGACCAGTGCTGGGAGTGCTACAACTGTGTGAAGATCTGCCCGCAGCAGGCAATCGAGGTCAGGGGATATGCCGATTTCGTGCCGCTGGGCGGCAACGTCATTCCGTTGCGCGGTACCGACGCTATCATGTGGACCATCAAGTTCAGGAACGGCATTCTGAAACGCTACAAGTTCCCGATCCGCACCACCTCCGAAGGTTCCATCGATCTTTACTCCGGCAAGCCAGAGCACGATTACGCGAACCTCAAGAAGCCGGGCTTCTTCAACATGACAGAATATCCGACCCTCTAAACAAACAAATTACTCAAGGAGGCATTATCCATGGGAGTTGAAAAAAACGAATTCAAGTTTAGCCAGAAGCCCGAAGTTGTTTATGTGGATACGGATATTCTGCTGATCGGCGGTGGCATGGCTTGTTGCGGCGCGGCTTATGAAGCGGCCAAATGGGCTACCCCGAAAGGTCTGAGAATCACGATGGTTGACAAGGCTGCCGTTGACAGAAGCGGTGCGGTCGCCATGGGTCTTTCCGCCATCAACACCTACTGCGGCGAGAACGATCCGGCCGATTACGTAAAGTATGTCAGAACCGATCTTATGGGCATCATTCGTGAAGACCTGGTCTATGACCTGGGCCGTCACGTTGACAACTCGGTTCATCTTTTTGAAGAGTGGGGTCTTCCGGTCTGGAAGCGCGACGAAGATGGTTCGACCATGGACGGCGCGAAACCGGCTCCGAAACTCACCGAAGGCGGCAAACCGGTCCGCTCCGGCCGCTGGCAGATCATGATCAACGGCGAATCCTACAAGGTGATCGTCGCCGAGGCCGCCAAGAAAGCCCTCGAATACAACCGCAAGGAGACCGGCGTCGAGCAGAACCTCTACGAGCGCGTCTTCATCAGCGAACTCATCCACGACAAGAACAACCCTGGCAAGGTCGCTGGCGCTATCGGCTTCAGCGTTCGTGAGCACAAAGCATACGTGTTCACCGCCAAGACCATGCTGCTCGCCTGCGGCGGCGCCGTGAACGTCTACCGTCCGCGCTCGACCGCTGAAGGTCAGGGCCGCGCATGGTACCCGGTCTGGAACGCAGGTACCACCTACGCACTCGCCGCACAGGCCGGTTGCGAACTGGTGCTCATGGAGAACCGTTTCGTGCCCGCCCGCTTCAAGGACGGCTACGGCCCGGTCGGTGCATGGTTCCTGTTCTTCAAGTGCAAGGCAACCAACTCGCTCGGCGAGGACTACTGCGCAACCAACCTCGCGGCAGCCAACAAGGATTTCGGCAAGTACGCCGAAGACCCGCACAAGCTGACCACCGCCATGAGGAACCACATGATGATGATCGACATGAAGGCCGGCAAAGGCCCGATCCTCATGAGGACTCACGAAGCGATGGCCGCGCTTGCCGAGACCATGACCCCCAAGCAGATCAAGCACCTCGAAGCCGAGGCCTGGGAAGACTTCCTCGACATGTGTATCGGTCAGGCTGTTGTCTGGGCTGGTAACAACATCGAGCCGGAGAAGACTCCTTCCGAGCTTATGCCGACCGAACCCTACCTGCTTGGCTCGCACGCCGGTTGCGCCGGTATCTGGGTCAGCGGCCCTGGCGACATCGCAGGCATCCCGGCGGAATGGAGCTGGGGCTACAACAGGATGACCACCGTCGATGGTCTGTTCACCGCAGGTGACGGTGTCGGCGCATCGGGTCACAAGTTCTCCTCCGGTTCACACGCAGAAGGCCGTATCGCCGGCAAGAACATGACCGCCTACTGCCTCGACCATGCCGACTACAAGCCGGAACTTGGCCGCGATGTTGACGAAGTGATCGCCGAGATCTACGCTCCGATGGAGACCTTCGCCAAGAACAAGGATTACAGTACCGATCCGTCGGTCAACCCGAACTACATCAGGCCGAAGATGTTCCAGGCCCGTCTCCAGAAGATCATGGACGAGTATGTGGCCGGTGTTGCTACCTGGTACACCACCAGCAAAACCATGCTCGAAAAGGGTCTTGAGCACCTGTCGCTCCTCAAGGAGGATGCCGAGAAGATGGCTGCCGGAGATCTGCACGAGCTGATGCGCGCCTGGGAGAACTACCATCGTCTGATGGCCGGTGAAGCCCACGCACGTCACATCCTCTTCCGCGAGGACAGCCGCTACCCCGGTTACTACTTCAGGGCCGACCACTTCTACGTCGATGACGAGAACTGGAAGTGCTTCACCATCTCGAAGTACGACAGGGACAGCAAGGAGTGGACTCTCTCCAAGAGGGACTACGTCCAGGTCGTTCCGGACTGATCCGCTTACCGTTCAGGCATATCCCCGAGGTATCACCTCGGGGATTGCTTTATTGGCACCCGGATTTTGTAAGTTGAATACTGCTTTGTGCCCTGTTTTCAGGAAGGTTGATTTTTGAGAGTTTATCCGCAGAGAAAAATCATGTCAGTTGAAACCATTTTAGTTGTCGGCGGCGGCATCAGCGGAATAACCACAGCAGTCGAGGCTGCTGAGGTCGGCTACAATACCGTGCTTGTCGAGAAGAACCCCTACCTTGGTGGCCGGGTTTCACAGCTCAACAAGTATTTCCCCAAACTGTGCCCCCCGTATTGCGGTCTGGAGATGAACTTCAGGCGCATCAAACCCAATCCGAAAATCACCGTCTACACCATGACCGAAGTCGAGTCGGTGAGCGGTCAGGAAGGAAATTACAGCGTCAGGCTCAAGGTCAGCCCGAGGTTCGTGAACGAAAAGTGCACGGCCTGCAACGCCTGCGCCGAGGCATGCCCCGCGGAGAGGCCGAACGAATTCAATTTCGGAATGGACAAGACCAAGGCGGCCTATCTGCCGCATGTGTTGTCCTATCCCATGAGATATGTTATAGATAAAGGCGCCTGCAAGGACAATTGCGACAAGTGCGTCAAGGCGTGCAAATACGACGCCATCGATCTGAATATGAAGCCGCAGACCATCGAGATGAAGGTCGGCAGCATCGTCTATGCCACCGGCTGGAATCCTTACGATGCGACCCGGATGGACAATCTCGGCTTTGGCCGCGTCAAAAACGTCATCACCAACATGATGATGGAGCGTCTCGCTGCGCCGAACGGCCCGACGGGGGGAAAACTCCTGAGGCCTTCGGATAACAAGGAGGTCAAGAAAGTGGTCTTCGTGCAGTGTGCCGGATCGAGGGACGAGAATCACCTCAACTACTGCTCGTCGATCTGCTGCATGGCTTCGCTCAAGCAGGCTACCTATGTTCGGGAACGCATTCCGGATTCACAGGTTGTCGTGGCCTACATCGATCTGCGCGCGCCCGGCAAGTATGAGGAATTCCTCAACAAGGTCGATGCTGACGCAAATGTGAAACTGGTCAAGGGCAAGGTCGCCAAGATCGAGGAGGACAAGTCCACCGGCGGCGTCATTCTCGAATTCGAGGATGTCGAGGGCGGCGGCAAAAGGCATGAACACGCCGACATGGCCGTGCTCGCCACCGGTATGGAGCCGTGCGTCAAGGCGAACTCAATGCTGAGTTTCGAGGAGAACGGCTTCATCAATGGTGGCTCCGCCGCCGGAATCTACTCGACCGGTGTCGCCAAGAGGCCGTCCGATGTGACCACATCCATCCAGGATGCGACCGGCATGGCATTGAAAAGCATTCAAAGTCTCGTGAGGAGTTAAACTATGGCTGATGACAAAAAAATAGGCGTATACCTCTGTACCGACTGCGGAATCGGGGAGGCGTTGAATGTGGATGAACTTGAAGCGGTAGCCAAAAAGGAGTTCAAGGTTCCCGTCTGCAAACAGCATCCCAACCTGTGCAGCAACGAAGGCGTGCAGATCATCAAGGATGACCTTAACAACGGAGAGGTCAACAAGATCGTCATTGCCGCCTGTTCGCAGAGGGTGAACAACGATGTATTCAATTTCGACCCGCTCACCTATGTGACTGAACGGGTCAACTTGCGCGAGCAGGTGGTCTGGACGGCTCCGAAAGGTGATGACGCCAAAGAGGGTACCCAGTTGATGGCTGCCGACTACCTGAGGATGGGCATTACCAGGGTTCAGAAATCTGAAGTTCCGATACCGAAGATCGCCGACGTGAACCGCACCGTACTGGTCGTGGGCGGTGGTGTGACCGGTTTGACTGCGGCGCTTGAAGCTTCGCAGACCGGCTACAAGGTGGTGCTTGTCGAAAAAGCCCAGGAGCTTGGCGGCTGGGCGAAGAAGATGCACCGCGTATTCCCGACCAAGCCGCCGTTCGCCGAAATCGAACAGCCGGCTATCGGCAACAAGATCGAGGCGGTCAAAAAGGATGGTAACATCACCGTGCATACCGGCACGACCATCGCCTCCATCGAGGGTGGTCCCGGTGAGTACACGGTGACGATCGACAGGAACGGCGCGACGGAAACATTCCCAGCGGGAGCTATCGTGCTGGCCGCCGGGTGGAAGCCCTACGATGCCAGCAAACTCGGTCATCTCGGCTACGGCAAACACCGCAATGTGGTGACCAATCTCGAATTCGAGCAGAACGTTGCCAAAACCGGGGGCAAGGTGACGCGCCCTTCGGACGGCAAACCGGCCAAGAACGTCGTTTTCCTTCAGTGCGCCGGTCAGCGTGACAAGGATCACGTGCCTTACTGTTCGACCGTCTGCTGCAACGTTTCGCTCAAGCAGGCCAAATATGTGCGTGAATCGGATCCCGATGCCGGGGCCTTCATTGTCTACAAGGACATGCGAACCACCGGCCTGTACGAGAATTTCTACAAGAGCGCACAGGACGACGAAGGCATCTTTCTCACCAAGGGCGAGATTCTTGGCCTCAGTGAAGAGTCCGATGGCAGCCTCGTCATCGAGATCGATAACCAGCTGCTCGGCAGGAAGATGAAAGTCAAGGCCGACATTCTGGTGCTTGCCACCGGCATGGTGTCGAACATGGTGCCCGACGGAATGTCAGTCAATAACCTGACGCCCGAGTATGTTGGCAAGATGATTCAGAAAGAGACTTCTGACGGCGTGATCGAAGCACTTGAACCGGAGAGCCTCATCCTGAATCTCAAGTACCGCCAGGGTCCTGAAATGCCTCATCTGAAATGGGGTTTCCCTGATTCCCACTTTATCTGTTTCCCTTACGAAACGCGCAGAACGGGTATCTACTCCGCTGGCGGGGTGCGTCATCCGATGGATGCCGTGCAGGCAACGGCCGATGCCACCGGCGCGGCGCTCAAGGCGATCCAGTGCATGGAACTGACGGCACAAGGCCGCGCTGTGCATCCGAGAACCTGGGACAGAACCTATCCCGAGATTCGTTTCGAGAGCTGTACCCAGTGTCGCCGCTGCACGGTCGAATGTCCGTTCGGTGCATACAACGAAAAGGCTGACGGCACCCCGCTTGAATATCCGTCACGGTGCCGCCGCTGCGGCGTCTGCATGGGCGCGTGTCCGCAGAGGGTCATCTCGTTCAGGGATTACAGCGTCGATATGATTTCCGCGATGATCAAGTCGATCGAGGTGCCCGACGAGGGAACCTTCGTGATTGGCTTTGTCTGCGAGAATGACGCCTATCCGGCCTTCGACATGGTGGGGCTGAACAGGATCGGCATGAATACCAATTTCCGGTTTATTCCGCTGCGCTGTCTGGGCGGCCTGAACCTGGTGTGGATTGCCGATGCGCTCTCTCGCGGCGTGGACGGCATTCTGCTGCTCGGCTGCAAATATGGCGACGACTACCAGTGTCACTACGTCAAGGGCAGCCAGATGGCCAACGAACGCCTTGGCAAGGTACAGGAGACGCTCGACAGGCTCATGCTCGAAGCCGAGCGCGTCGAGCAGGTGCAGCTCGCCATCAACGAATGGGACAAGCTGCCGGGTATCCTCGAGGAATTCTCGAAGAAGATCGAAGATATAGGTGACAATCCGTACAAGGGATTCTAAATCAACCACCGCGGTCAGCAGGGCAACGCCGCTTTCTGAGCGATCAGGGAGCTTGCCGTTCTCCTGCTGTCCGGGTTTATACCGCTGTTAATTCTGGAGGTTTTCTATGGCTCAAGAAACTGTATTCACACCGGACGTCAAGTTCGTCAGGGAGCTGCAAAAGGCCGGTGCCGATACATTGAAAAAGTGCTATCAATGCGCGACCTGCTCCGTGGTGTGCCCGCTGGCTCCTGACGACAAACCCTTTCCGAGAAAGGAGATGCTCATGGCGCAATGGGGCCTGAAAGACGAGCTGCTCAAAAGCTCCGACATCTGGCTGTGCCACAACTGCAACGACTGCTCGAAATACTGCCCGCGCGGCGCGAAGCCGGGGGACGTGCTCTCGATTCTGAGGAAAGCCGTCATTCAGGAAAATGCCTTCCCGAAATTCATGGGCAAGATCGTCGGCGACCCGAACAACATCTGGCAGGCGCTGCTCATTCCGGTTGTGCTGTTCCTGGTCATTCTCGGCGTGACGGGTCACCTGCATATTCCCGAAGGCCCGGTGGTCTTCTCGAAGTTTGTGCCGGTTCCGGTCATCGATGGCGTCTTCGTACCGCTTTCCGCGCTGGCCGTCGGCATGTTCGCCATCAGTATTTCCCGCTTCTGGAAGAACATGACCGAAGCCTCCGGTATGCAGCCGAAGGCGGAGTTCATGCCGAGCCTCATCGAGACGCTCAAGGAGATCATGACGCACTCGAAGTTCAGGAAGTGCGACGAAAACAAGGATCGCTCGGTGTCGCATGTGCTGGTTTTTTATGGCTTTATCGGTCTGGCGATCACCACTGCCTGGGCAGTCTTCAACCTCTACATCCTGCACTGGGAGCTGCCCTACGCGATTGACGAACATGCGCTCTCGATCTTTGGCGGTTCGGCGGTTGTGGCCTGGGCCTACAAAATCATCTTCAAGCTCTTCGCCAACGCCAGCGCCATCATGTTGCTTGCGGGCGGAACGCTGGTCATCATGAACCGCCTCAAGGAGCGCAGCGTCGAAACCACCACCTCTTCGTTCGACTGGCTCTTCGCCGGTATCGTGCTGCTGGTGGGTGTGAGCGGCTTCCTGGCCCAGGTGATGCGCGTCACCGGTTTCCCGCCGGTTCTGGCCTACAGCACCTACTTCATTCACCTCGTGCTGGTGTTCTACATCATCGTTTACCTGCCGTACTCGAAGCTTGCCCACTTTGTCTACCGGACGGCGGCGATCACCTACACGAAGATGCTGAAGCGGGACGTCGAGATGTGATGAATATCGCGGCGGTTTTTCCGCGCCAAGGAGATTGAAACGAAACGGGGTCGCCATGTTGAACAGGCGACCCCGTTTTTTTGAGGGCTTTGTCTGATGGTGTGTTACTCTTCGACGATCTGGCCTTTCAGGCCGTCGGGGCTGAAAACGCACATGGCGTCAAACACCCCGTTATCGGGATAGCACATGCAGCGGTAGGAGGCGGTCTTGTTGTAGTTGTTTTTCAGATTGGCCCAGCCGTTGACATAGAGCTTGCACTCGTCGTTGAAGCAGACGTACATGTAAGGCGTGCACCAGCCAAGTCCATCGCCATAGTTGATCGGCGGCGGTTCGCACTTTTTCATTTTCGCGCCGCAATGGGGGCATTCGGGAGCTTCCGTTATCTTCATGGGATTTCTGATTGAATCGAAATTTGGGTAAGTTCATCGACCCTGGAGGGATTTCCCAAAGGAGCGGGAACGTTGTTTCCTTTCCGGGAATGCAATCATGATAACCCATCCAGAGAGTTTCTGCAACTGAATATGACAAACATTCCGCTGTTTTTTCCGGTTCCCGGACGGGAGGGCGGCAGACCAAACCAACATGATGATGGAGAATATTCTCGACAAACTCGGCATAGAACTCAACGAACAGACCCGCCTCACCAGTGAGAGCAAGTTCAGCTTCAACTGCCACAGCGGCCTTTCATGCTTCAACACCTGTTGCAGCAATCTCGACATCGTGCTCACCCCCTACGATATTCTGCGGATGAAAAACCGCCTCGGCCTCTCGTCGGCGGAATTCATTTCGGAGTACACCGAACCGGTGATCCAGAAGGAGTCGAAGTTGCCCTTTCTGAAGCTCAAGCTTGGCGACGAGGGCAAGTGCCGTTTCGTCGCTGCTGAAGGCTGCACGGTCTACGGCGACCGCCCGGCGGCGTGCCGCTACTATCCGCTCGGTTTCGGTATCTACAAGAACGAAGAGGCCGGAGACGACTTCTATTTTCTCATCAGGGAAGATCACTGCAAGGGATTTGAAGAGGAGCGCGAATGGACAGTTGGCGAGTGGCGCAAAAACCAGGGCATCGACGAGTATGACGACAAGAATCGCGTCTGGATGGAGGTGATCCTCAACAAAAAACTCTACAGCCCGGAACTCGAACCCGACGAGAAAAGTCTGAAGATGTTCTTCATGGCCAGCTACGATCTCGATGCCTTCAGGGATTTTGTTTTTGAGAGCCGCTTTCTCGACGTGTTCGATATCGAAGAGGAGCGTCTTGAGATGATTAAAAATGACGAGGCTGAGCTGATGCTCTTCGCCCATCAGTGGCTGCTCTTCGCGCTCTTCAAAAAGCCGACGATGAACCTCAAGCAGGTTTGAGTATCCTGCAACAAAAGTGTAGGTGTAAAAAAAGAGGCAGCCTTATTTCATTGTATGCTCAACCGTTCGGATGAACTAAGAGCAAAACGTTTTTTTTCATCGAAATCTCTTGTTGCCGTCTGGAAGCACGGCAGTGCCGGGTGACAGATGTTTGAGCACTCAGGTCACCCGCATTTTTCGTTTCTCCGGTTTCAGCGCGGGGTCAGATGTATTCCGTGACGGTGCCGGCTCCCTGATACTCGAGCATAGCTTCGAGCTTTTCCCATGCCGCACCCGATTCAAGGGCCTCCTGCGCCATGTCGGCACCTTCACGGTAGCTCGTGGCCATATCTGCGATATAGAGCGCCGCGGCGGCATTCATGCAAAAGAACTCTGCTGCCGCCCCGCCCCGCTTGCCTTGGAGCACCTCCATGACCACGGCGGCGTTCTCTTCGGCGTTTTTCATGCTTGCGATTTTCTCGAAAGGGGCAGTCTGCATGCCGAAATCTTCCGGCGTCACCTCGTAGCTGGTGATCTGGCCGTTGCGCAGTTCGACCACCTTTGTCGGGCCGCAGAGAGAGAACTCATCCATGCCGAGCGATGGGTCGAGCCCTTCCGCCAGACCGTAAGGAGAGAGCGCGGCTGGCATCCCGATTTCAGCGAGAATATCGATCATCTGCACCGACACCTCCGGAGCGTAAGCGCCGATGACTGCGCAGTTGTTCTGCGTGCAGGGGCGGGTGAGCGGACCGAGGATGTTGAAGGCCGAGGTGAAGCGCATGGAGCCGATCAACCGTGCCCAGCCCGACTTCAGGAACGCTTCGCCAGGCAGGTAGCAGATGCCCGTGTTTTGCAGGCTCAGCGCCGCCCGTTTCAGCGGATGGTCGAGGTCGATCCCGAGTGACTCGAAAATGTCCGAAGCACCGGACACGCCGGTTACGAGGCGCGCCCCCTTCTTGGCCACTGGAAGGCCGCATGCCGCAGCGATCAGGGCCGCCGGGCTGGAGCAGTTCAGGGTTTTGAGCCTGTCCGATCCCGTGCCGACAATGTCGCAGACCGGTCCGTCGAGATCGACGTCGATCTTCGCCGTGTCGTGCCGGTCGAGCGCGTCCCAGGCGCCCGAGAGCTCTTCGGTTGTGGGCTTGCGCATCAGGTGTGCCGCCAGAAAGGCCCCCTGCTGCAACTCCGGCTGAATGTTCAGAATGACCTTCCGGTACGCATCGTAAGACTCCTCGCGGCTCATCTTGTAGCCCGAAGCGATGGCCGAAATCAGTTTGCCGAAAGCGCGAAGTTCCTGTTCGTGTGGCATTTGGTTGGTGGGTTGGTTTACTTGGAAAAATGGGACCATTGGGGCTATTGGGTCGAGGATGATGAAGAGACTTTACTCGTCACTGAATTCTATGACTTGCCTGAAACCTTTGCCGGCAAGCACGGTTTCCATGACAGGCGGCACCTCTTCGAGGCGGATTGTGCAGTCGATGAGGAACCCGAGGTCGTGGCCGTAGCGGGCGAGCAGGCGGAGGGCGTCGCGCATGTCCTGCCGTGTGCAGCCGTATGAACCGACCAGTTCAAGCTCGCGGTAGTGCAGTTCGCTGAAGATTGCGCCCGGATGTTCCGGCACGCTACCGAGGCCGCTGAAGTGGCAGAACCTGCCGCCTTGATCGAGGCGCCGAACGCCCGATCCAAGGGCATCGGCTGATGAGGTTGCGTTGAAAACGATATCGAACTTGCTATCAGTGTTTCTTTTGTCAGTTTCGATAGCATATCGGCTTCTGAATGCAGCGCTTCGAGCGAGCTTCTCCGAGTCGGGATCGGTCATCACTACGCTCGCACCCCGGTTGCTGGCGGCAACGGCAAGCAGGATGCCGAGGGGGCCCGCGCCGTAGATCAGCACCCGGTCGGCGCGGCGCACGGAACTCTGCTTCACCCCGTGGATCGCGCAGGCGAGTGGCTCGGCAAGCGTGGCCATCGGCGCGCCGATTCCTTTCGGTACTTCGATGAGGCTCGCACGCGGGGCGATGAGCTGCTCGGCAAAGCCGCCATCGCGGTGAAATCCGGTGATCTGCATCTCCGGGCAGAGATTCTCCCGTCCGCTCCGGCAGGCGCTGCAAGAGCCGCAAGCTTTACCCGGCCACACCGCAAACAGCCGTCCGGGAGCCTCGTCGATAGTGCCGCAAACTTCATGACCCAGCACCCTCGGCATCACCAGGTCGCGATGTCCGGATCGCCACATCTTCGCATCAGTACGGCAAATCGCCGTTGCCGCAACACGTACGGCAATTTCATGATCCTCCGGAACCGGGAGATCCTTTTCCACCAGCTCGAACTGTTCCTTTCCGGTCAGTCTCAGTGCCTGCATTCTGTTTTCGTGACAGCGTTGAAGAAAGCACGTTCGCCATTGAACGCGCGTCTAACTACATAATTCTGAGGGACTTTCGCAAATCGTTAGTCCCTTTCTGCGTGATAATAAAGCGGGAATTAAAAAATGTAGACGCAGTTCTGGTAATGATCTCACAATCGGAGAAGTAAATGGCCGATGCCGAAGAGGCAGGGCAGGCACTGTTGTCGTGTACGAGTTCACCGTAATGTTTCACGTTTTGGCTGGCTTGGGCGCTGCCGGGGTGTTATCTATCCGTACAGGCGGGATAACTATCCGGATTTGCTATGGATTCATGCAACAAGTCCAAGCCATCGAGCATTCATATCGAGTGGCGGGAGAATGGGGATTTCGTGTTTTCGTGCCGCTACCTGACAGCGGCTGACAGGAATTTCGTGTCTCGAGAACCGTTGCCAGCAAAGCGACACTTTTTCCCGACAATGACGCTCGCAATGGGCAATGTGCTCCGCAAGCTTCGGCGGGAGCATATCTCCTTTCCACTCTTTCTTGTGTCGCTGGCGTTCAATCACCGGAACCTGCTCAATGAAATAGACCGCCTGCTTCAGGCACTGCATAACCATGTCGATCAGCAGCAGGGGAGCGGCGAGTACACCTGCCTCATCACCTCGCGCGAAGATCAGTCCTGACGTTCATCGCCACGGTCCCAGCGTTGCCGTCCGGCAAAAAAGTCCCGGAGTACGAGGTCGAAGCCACAAGCAATCTTTTTCCATGGGATCTCCTCCTCGGAAAACCATTGCAGCCGCTGGCCTTCGTGCAGCGGGATGGTTTTTGCGTCGGCGTCGAAATCCAGAATGAAAAGATGCTCGATCCGGTCGGGGAAGTCGTAGACTGAATGAGGTCGGCAGGCCGAAACATCGGTTTCGATTTCTTCGAGCATCTCGCGAACGATGCATTCCTCGGGGGTTTCGCCCGCCTCAACGTGTCCGCCTGGCAGGTCCCACAGGTTCGGGTAGGGAATCTCCGGCTTGTTGTCGCGCAGGAAGAGCAGTACCTCGTTGCGGCTGTTTTTCAGGATGATGCTGGCGCCGGATCGTTTCATGGATTTAATGCAATGGGACTCTTGGGAGAAGAGGTCGGGACGATTTTGCGGGCTTACACCACTTTGCCCTCCTTGATGAACTCCCTGATGATCGCTTTTTCGAGCTGTTTGGCGTCGAGTGGACGACCCCGGTCGGCGAGCGATTCGATGGCACAGTAGTGTACGATATTCAGGATGCCTGCGCCGGAGAGCTCGTAGCGCGCGGCGATGGTTTGCCAGTCGATGCCGCCGTCGATCGGCATCTGCTCCGGCAGGGTGTTGAGCCAGAGGGTGTGGCGGTCGTCGGCCTTGGGCATCGGGAAGTGGATGATGCTCTGGAAGCGGCGCGAGAAGGCTTCGTCGAGGTTGCCGCGCCGGTTCGAGGCGAGAATGATGAGGCCGTCGTGGCTCTCGATGCGCTGCAAAAGGTAGGCGGTCTCCTGGTTGGCGTACTTGTCGTGCGCGTCGCGGATGTCGGTGCGCTTGCCGAAAAGCGCGTCGGCTTCGTCGAAAAAGAGTATCCAGTTCTTGTTCTCGGCCTTGTCGAACAGGCGCGAGAGGTTTTTTTCGGTCTCGCCGATGTATTTCGAGATGATGCGCGACAGGTCGATGCGGAATACATCCTTGCCGGTCTGCTTGCCGAGCAGCGTCGCCGTGAGCGTTTTGCCGGTGCCGGGCGGGCCGTAAAAGAGGGCGCGGTAGCCGGGCTTGACGCGCTTTTTCATGCCCCAGTCGTGCAGCAGCGTGTCGTTGTGCGTGATCCAGTTTTCGATTTCGCGAATCTGCTGGAGCGTCGTCGCCGGAAGCACCAGGTCGCTCCACTCCATGCCGGTTTCGATGTACTCGGCGGGGAAGTCCATGCTGAATCGCGGCTTGCTCGCCGTGCCGAGCGTGAGCTGCTCGACCAGCTCCGGGTTCAGCGTCAGCCGTCCGCTCATCACCGGCTCGCCCTCCGGCACCGGTTCAAGCCAGAGGAGGTGTTCGCGAGCGAACCAGTGATCCGCACCGAGCAGCCGCTGCACATCGAGCCGCTTTTCGAGATCATCCCCCGCGATAACGAACTGCGCCGTCTCGCCGGTAGGCAAAAGCCCGCGATGGTTCGCACCACGAACGCCGCCAAACTCTGGAAAGTCGCCGCCGTCGGGGAGGAATTCGGCAATGATCCTGCTGAAGAAGTCGGGGAAGATATGCGGTGTCAGTGAGAGAACAAAAACGATCAGTTCTTCAGAAGAGGGGTTGTGGGTGGCAATGAATGCTGCTATCCGGGAATCATCACCATGCAACGGCGGAGGGGCGATATTGATGGTATCGGCTTGATTGAAGCGGATTTTCAGACGGGCAGTGATGACGCCTTGCAGCCAGCTGATGATGGCTTGAAGATGGTCGGAGTATTCCGGCATAGGGCTTGTTTTCGTGATTTTCGAGCAGTCAGTGTGGAGTGCTACTCATACGAGAGGTACTCCTCCAGCAGAAACAGCTCTCGTTGCAGACCGGCATCCTGTTCTGTGTTCAGGGCCTCCTTGATATCCGTACGAAATTGAGGCCACATCAGGGCGCCGATGCACTCCAGCGCGAGTTGCCGTTTTTCGGTATCTGCCGATTTCAGACAGCGCAATATCTGCTTGTGCAGGGCTGGTGAGTATTGAGCTGCCTGTAACGCACGGCGGTAAAGCCACTTGTCGTCATTGTCATCCGGATTGTCTTTCCAGATCGGCAGCAACTCCTTTAGTGCGGCGATGATCTCTTTCCGTCCCTGGCCATAGACCAGCATATAGAGCACCTCTTGACGGCGATCGGCGACAAGACGAATTTCACGTTCAGGAACGAGGTCGTCCGTCCATCGCCACCGCCTGATCTCCTCTTTGACAGGTTCTCCCTCTTGTTTCTGCAGCGAGTAGCCAAACCGTTTCGACAGCGTTTCGACTGCGGTGGCTATCGTGTTGAGTGCATCCAGGTCAAAGGGCAGATCGATGACAAGTGCAGGCTCCATCATGGATACAGTGTTGATGGTTCTTTAAAATGAATATTTCGACAGGTCTTTGTCACGCTTTGCAAACGATGCCGGGTTTTATGAGTTCTGAAACAATCTTGAAACATACTGCTTTTTGAGCCATGGTCAGTTTTTCGGGCGTGTTGCACGGAGAAATCTTGTCAATGCCTGTGCCAGTTGATTGGCGGCGTTTCTTGCTTTTGCCGTGTCGAGGTTTTCGCCGTTTAGAGTCTGTTTGCACCAATTATCGAATGCCGTGCCCAGTTGGCGAAGCGCATTGCCTTCAGCCCCTTGTATGATTGGTTCTTCACTGTTGATCGCTTGCCGGAGACGGCCGAAAATTTCAGCCGCTGCTCCCTGACGCACAGCTCTGGCGTCTTTGCTTCCACCTTTTCCGCCAAAGAAATCGGCATCGGCGGTTTCTGCCGAGCCCCAGGTGGCCATGCCTGCCATTGGTTGTCCGCTTGTTCCTGGGTATCGTCCTGCCGAGGTGATGTCATGCTCGGTTGCCAGCCCCGAGGAGACCAGTGAACTGCCCACCCGGTTCGTTGCCAGTTGCCCGGGCGAGCGAGCGGGTTCAATCTGATCTCTCAGGCCTCGTGTTTCGGCGGAGAAGCGCCCTTCTCGCGCTTCGGCTTCGATAGATCCCGGGAACGGCGGGTAATATGAGGGGCCGGAGTGACGCCCGGGCGAGGTGACATACAGATTCTGCATGCCTGAAAACTCGTGGGCCTGATTATCCTTTACCGTGATTCTTGAGTCAAATCCCTGAACGTTGGCCGTCGTGAGTACCTGATGCTCTTTTCCGCGAGGAGGGGTCACGACATTGGTGAGCGGCAACCGGTTGCTGCGGGCCTCTCGTATGAGAATAGCCATCTCATCCTGTGTTAGCGGTTCCGGCAATGCCTGTCCCGAGCGCATGGCGCGGCGGGCTTTTGCAAGTCTGCGGGCTGTCGCGGCCTGTCCCATGACCTCCTTGAGGTAGCGCTGTTCGGCCTGAACAAGGATCGGTTCAAGCGCCTGGCCAATCCTTTTTTGCTCGGCAGTGTACATGTTTGCCGACGGGTTGATGGTCGCGACGATCTGATTGCCCTGAAGGTTGAGCGAAGTAAGCCGGTACTCCCGTTTCCATGCTTGCAGCTTCAGGCGGAGGCGTATGCTTGAGGGGCCTTTTTTGATATAGTCCGCTACTTTTGGCCGTAGCTCCCGCACTGCCCGGTCAAGGTCGCGCTGTTTCTGTTCAGGGGTTCGCGTATCTTTCCCGCGGATTGCTCCGGTAACCGCACCCACCATTTTCTTCAGCATCTTGCCAAGCCATGCCACGATTTTGTCCAGACCTTTGTCGATGGGTTTGCGGACTTTCTGGACGATGCCGACGAGCTTTTTCGGGATGCCGCCAATTCCGGCGAATTTGGCGAGGAACGAGATCACCAGCGTCAGCGTGTTGGCCAGCGTCTGCTCTACCTTGCCGGCGGCGGCATCGACCTGCCCGGCGGCGATGGCGGCGATCGAGTTGATGAACGAGCCGACCACCGCCGCGATCTGGTTGATCTTTTCGATGAAGAAGGTGACGGTGTTATAGATCGCGATGATCGCCTGAACGACCGCGCCCGCCGGGTTGATCATGCTCACCAGCTTCATCACCGCCGCCTTGACGATCTCGACCGAAACCATCTGCGTGACCTGCGCGATGAGCTGGCCTTTGAGTTCGTTCAGCTCCGTCTTGATCTGCTGCCACGCCGCCGCCGGGCCCTCCTTGACGAGTGTCACCAGAATGCCCGCCGTTTTCTCCAGCCCCGCGAGCACCGGTTCGGGAATGATCTTCACCAGCTTCGCGCGGATGTTCTGCCAGGTCAGGCCCAGCACCGAGAGCACCAGCTTGATGATCTCCATCAGGCTGAACGACTTCGGAATGTAGACCCCGGCGTCGGCCAGCGGCCCGACCAGCCACTTGATGAGCGCGGTTTTCAGGTGCGTGACGATGTTGCCCGCGAAGCGCTGGAAGCCGAGTTTGGCGGCCCGCACCAGATTGCCCACGAACCCGATCGGGTTTTTGAGAATTGTCGTGAAGGCTGCCTGCGCTTTCTTGAGGTAGGGCATGACGCCCGGTGCAACCACCGAGAAGAGAATCTCCAGCAGGCTGATGACCTGGCCGAGCGCCCAGCTTCCGAACTCACCGGCGATGCCGAGGAACGCGCTACCGATCTTGCGGAACGCGCCGACCACGGTTACCAGATCGGTGATCGTCAGCGACGTAAGCGTCTGGATGATCTTTTGGGGAATGGATCGCGCGAAGCCGAGCAAGCCCGCGAGCGTGCCCTGGAACCACGCCCACGCTCTCTGGATGGCGTTGCCTTTCTTGATGTTCTCCCAGATTTCCTCCTGGCCGATCAGCTTCATGAAGCCGCCGATGAGCGTGTCGGGCGTTCGCGGCACCGCCTCGCCGGTGATCGGATCCTGCCCGAGCAGCGCTTTGAGCAGGTCGTAACCCCGCGTGCCCTCCGCCAGCGCGGCCAGCGGTCTGAGAATCGCCTCCCGGATGAAGCCGAGAATCTCGCTCGCGAGGCTTGTGGCGAACGAGATCAGGCGGCGGATCGGAGTCGTGAAGATGCTCTTGGCGCGGTCCCACACGCCGCCGAGATCGAAAATGTCGGTCCAGCTCAGGGAGTCGATGAATCGCCTCAGGCCGCTGACAATATCGCTGCCGATGTCTCCCAGCGTGGCGAACTGCTGCTCGGCCCACGTTGCAACCTTGTTGAGAATGCCGTGGTTGTCGAGTGCCTGCGAAATCATGTGGCCGCCCGGCACCATCTCGACCATCGCGCGCAGAATGTTCGCGGCGCTGCGGTCAACGCTGCGCTGGTTGATCGGGTTGAAGCCGATGATGACCGTCAGCATCGTGAAACCGGGGATGTTGGCCGCCTTATCGGCAAAGTAGTCGAGCGCGTCCTGAATGCCGAGGCGCTGCACCGGCGGCGGCGTCGAGGTGGTCGAAACCTGCGGAGCTCGCTGCACGGCGTGGCCCTGCTGAATGGTGTGGGTCAGCTCGTGCGCGAGCAGATGCTTGCCGCCGCTCGTGCCGGGCTGGTACTGGTCGCGCGAGAAAAAGATGTGGTTTTTGTGCGTGAAGGCGCGCGCGCTGAGCTGATTGTTCAGGCTGGCCGACTCCGGGTCGTTGTGGATGCGCACGTTGCTGAAGTCGGCATTGAAGCGCGGCTCCATGAAGCCCCGCACCTCGCTCGACATCGGCTGGCCGCCGCTCATCTTTCCGGTGATCGCCGACTGCACGCTCGACGAAGCCGCGCCTGCTCCACCAGCCTCTTTCCGCTGAAGTCTGTCGTCAGACGCGGAAGCCGCCTGGAGCTTGTCCTCGTCTTTTTTCTGGAGCTTGTCGCCGTCCTGCTTCTGGAGCTTATCGTCAGCTTCGGAAGCTTTTTGAAGTTTATCGTCCTCGGCTTTCTGAATCTCTTTTTCGGGAACTTCGGCTTTCTGGACTACCTCTTTCTCTTCTTTCTGGAGCTGTTCGTCAGAGCTTTTCTGGAGCTTGTCCTCGTCCTTTTTCTGAAGCTTGTCGTCAGCTTCCGGAGCTTTCTGAAGTTTGTCATCCTCGGCTTTCTGAATCTCTTTATCTGGAGGCTCAGCTTTTTGGACTACATCCTTCTCCTCTTTCTGAAGCTTCTCGTCGGAGCTTTTCTGAAGTTTGTCATCGCCCTGTTTCTGAAGCTTTTCGTCACCTGGCGGAGCGGGAGCCGGGGTGGGGGAGGCCATTCGCATCACCTTTCCGGCCATGTGGTCGGCCTCTTTTTCGAGCGGATCGCCGGGTTTGCTGACCTCCATTTTCATCTGTACGGCTGGCGCAAAGAACGTGCTCCGTCCTGCCGCCGGGCTGAAGAACGGCTTGGCTGTAGCGTGAGCGGTTTTGCTCGCGCTGCTGGCGGATGATTTGTCGGCACTGCTTTTCATAACCGCTCGTTTAAGTCAGAAACGCCACTCGACATGGAGCATTCGGGGCATCCAGGGGAGCCGGATCATCGAAAAGCCCCACGGGAGGCGATCCAGCAGGATGTCGAAGCTGTTCGATTCGACCTGCAACAGCCAGCCGCCGTCGTGCCAGCGGGTCAGCTTGCCGTTGCGCTTGAGGAAGTTTTCCCGCAAGGCATCGATGCCGGTGTTTTTCAGCACATCCCAGTGCTGGACGACCGCCGAGAGCAGCGCCGCGCACTCCTCCTGTTCCTCTCCGGAGAGAGGAGCAGACTTTCCGGCAAGGCTTGCTGGGGGAAGGCCGCAGAGGATTTTGGGCAGCACAAGATCGTATTCCGGTGCATCTTCACTGCCGGTGGCGAGGAAGTACAGCAACCGGAGCGCTTCGCCGGGCTGAAGCAGTTCATCTTCACCAGCGATTCGCAGCGCCCTGAAAAACTGTGGCAGGAACGGATGCAGCAGCACCAGCCCGGCGTTTTCGACATACAGCCCAAGCCGTTCGTCCGGATGCTCGCTTGAGGGTTCCGTTGTGTGCCGGAGCGGCGTCCGTGGATTGCCGGAATCCGGCACAGGCGGCGTTGGCGAGCTGGTTTCGGGTTGTTTCGCGGATGCTTCGTGAGCTGCCGGTTCGTTCGTCACATCGTAGGTTTTTCTGTCATCCGCACTTGTATCGTGTGAGCCGGATGAAGAAGCGTCAGGCGTTGCCGGTGCTTCCGCAATGGCGTCGGATGAGGCGTTCGGCGGCGTCGCTGGCGATCCGGCCGGTTTGGCCGAACGCCGAAGTCCGGATGGCGTGCTCTCCTCATCCGGTGCTGACTGCGTCGATTGTCCGCTGTCACGCTTTGCTGGCGGCGCGGAGTTGCGCGTCTGGCAGGCTGTTTCGCCCTCCAGGTCAGTGGCGGACTCGCGCTGCTTCGTTCGCGAGCGCAGGTTTGTGAAGGTTTCTTCGCTCAGCAAATCGGTGCGAGTGCTTTCCGGGATCTCCGAAAGGTTCCTGACAGCAGTGAGCAGCGTTTCACGCAACTCAGCCGGTGCGATGCTTGCCCGGGTAGCGAAGAGTTCGAGAGTTTTGTCGAGCAGCTCGTGCTCGATTTTTGTCTCCAGCTCTTTTTGCAGGGAGGTGCGGCGGAGCTGGTCGAGGATATTTTCGATGATCGGCATCGCGTCCGGCGATAATTCTTCGATCAGCGTCGCCGTCACTTGCTGCGAGAACTGCGCGAGGAGGCGTTGCCGTGCTGTCGCGGAGGTGAGGGCTTCTGCGGTTTGCCGGATCAGATCGGGACGCAGCCATGCTTTAAGCAGTTGCGTCTCGAACTGCTCGTGCGACGGCGGCCTGAAGGTCGCGGGCAGGGTAGCGTGGCGGAGGAAAAAGAGCAGGGCCTCAACGGCGGCCTCCTCTTCCGAAAGCCGTCTGCCGGGCGGCAGGTTGTTGGCTTCAGCAGTCAGCTCTGTGCCGGATGCCGTGGTCTCGGCGAGCGCCTTGTCGAGCGCTTCGGCGATCATCGCGGGCAGGCGCTTTTCGAGCTGGCTGAGCTGCATGGTTTCCGCATCGATTTCGAGCCGGTCGATTTTGAGCACGCTGCCGTCAGCAGCGTAGCGGTCGAGAATCCGCTCGATCCTCGCAGCGATTGCGAGCTGGCTCAGTTCGGAAATGGCTGACTGAAGCGCCATTGCACCGCTTTCAGAACCGTTGAAGGTCACATCGAGATGCTGTTTGCCGATGATATGTCTTTGAACCGTCGCCATAAAAAAAGTTGCATCGTATTACCGGAAAACGGTAAATTCACTCACTGGATTCGCTTCAGTCATCTGGCTGGGGTTTTTGGGAATCGGTAATATGCCGAGCCTGTACCGCCAAGCGCAAGTGTGCATCGTGGGTTTATCCCTGTTGTGTTTGGCGGTCTTCCCTTTTTCTTTCCCAGCCTCAGAGTTCAAGTCCTTTCTGCGCATCTTTTTTCCCCTTGTAGATCGTTATCGGGTAGCCGCAAATCACCGGTATCATATCGGGCGTGATGGCGTATTTGCTTTCGATCAGCAGGTCGATGCCGCTGAAGCCTGTTTTGCCCGTCACCTTCTGGTTGAGGGTACGGAACGTGCTCAGTTGCGATGCCGAGCTGAAACGCGATGCCGCAATGAAGCTCGCGATATTTTCCGATTCGATTCTCGACAGCCAGCTTCCATTGCCCCAACTGCCCACGAGCACAATTTTTGCTGCAGGGTCGATACTTCTGATGGCTGACACGATTCCGGTCAGCAGGCGTTCGTAAATAGGCAGTTTTTTTGCTGATTTGTAACGGCGAGCGCGTTTCAGTATGATTTTCTCCCACTTGGCGATCTCCTGCGCCGTCGGGCGTTTTACCGTGCTTTTTGAGGCTGCCGGGTTGAAGGTTTTCTGAATCCAGCGATAGATTTTTTCGTCGTAGTCGGTGGCGATCATCCGGCAGTCGCTCTCCGTTTTCGCTCCGTCGATCTGTTCCCAGCTGCCGTTCTGGTAGCGGAACATGCCGGCCTCGGTGTAAGCGTAGCGAATCCGGTTGCCCTGCACGCCTTCCAGCTCGATGCGGAAGCGTTGGCCCCGGACGGTGCGGATCAGTATGTTGCCAGTTTCTGGGGTGTGATCGAAGACCGCACCGAGCGGGAAGGTCTGGTTGAGCTTGGCAATGATGGCGGCGTGACCGTACTTTTTCAGGTCGCTCAGCGGAATGGTGACATCAATGAAACCACTGCTTCCGAGCAGGTTTCGTCCCTGGATTTCATATTTGCGGATTCGCAGGACATAATTCGTGGCCAGGCGGTTCGCTTCCGCCTCATGAGATGCGGGAGCGCCGGAGGCAGCCTGTCTGCGATAGTCGCGCATCGTGATGTTGTTGAGGTGCCGGATGCTGTCGATCCAGGCGTACTGGCACTCGCCGACGGAAATATCGGCGGGTTTCAGCGTTTCTGCGACACGGTAGGGGAGTGAGAAGTCGGCAACAATCGCGCTGGCGCCGATGTTGGAGAGCACCGTGTTGTACGGGCTGCCGGAGTTCGACCCCGCTTTGTTGCAGACCATCACGAAGGTACCGCCCGGCATGACACCGGAGGTGTGAGCGATGCCGGGATGCTTTTTGAGAAACTCCGTCAGGTAGCCCTGCAACTCGTCGTCGTCGAGGTCGTCGGGCGGCGTCTCCGTTTTCAGCACCAGCACGTCGAAGGGCAGACGGTAGGTGGCGATTTTCTTCTGCAACGCTTCGAGCACCTTGTCGGCATCGAGGCCGGTGTGCCCTTCGATCCGGAAAAAACCACCGTCGTCGAGCGACCAGTGTATCGAATCGTCACCGTCGATCCGGCAGCCGCAATTCTGGTCGCTTCGGCCAGCCGAGGTTTTCGCGAAGTCCCAGGTTTCGAGCAGCGCGGCAGTCGGTTTGTAGTAGCAGGGAATCGCCCGTTGAGAGAGCGGCCCTTCCGCCGCACGGCTGGGCGTTATGTGGATATTTTCATCCAGACTTTTTGAACTGTCGTAAACCGGCAGATCGAAGCAGGCGACCATTGCCTGGAGGCGGTTGTAGCGCGACAACACCTCCGCTCTTTTTGTTTTCAGCTCGCCGAGTGCCGTGGAGGGGCGGAAGTAGTGGCGGTAGTTGAGGATGCCGGCCTCGGCGGAGGGCGTGTCGCCAGATTCCGCATGTAGCTCGCCAAGTTCCATGTGGCGGGGATAGAGTTGCGACGGCGGATTGCAGAGCGCGGTCAGCTCGAACGCTTTGGCGCAGAATTCGTTGTAAGCGTCGATGAGATCGTTCAGAAAGTCGTAGTGGTACTGGAACGCGGCAGCTTTTTTGCTTCCCGGATTCAGGAAGCCCGACTCGATAGTGTTCAGTGCCGTCGAAAAGTCATCTACCGGATTGTCGAGCAACGGGGCGTAGGCGGTTTTCGCCGCGTCGAGGGCGGCACCGATGCGTTTGTAAAGGGAGTTGTCCGCACCATCAACCGGATCGATCAGGATTTTCTTGTAGGCCGCGATGATCGATTCAGCGTCCGTCAGGGCGGTGGCCGGGACGTCGAAGCGTGGCATTCGAATATCTGTCAGGTCGAGGCGGGCGGCGAGGTTCGGGAAAAAGTCGCCCTCGGAATCCTTCTCAATATCTTTGGCAACCTTCTCGTGCAAGGCGTCGAGGTAGGCGGTGGGCACAAGCAGTTTGCGCACATTGACCGTCACCTTTTTGCCCTTGTCGTCGCATGAGCCGGGCGTGCAGGTTTTCAGGCTGGTTTCGAGCAGCTCGACGTAGAGCACGACCGCCATCTCTGCGGCTTCGTCGGCGTCGATTGCGCTGCCCTCCTCATAGTGTTCATGGCCGCTGTCGAGCAGTTCAAGCAGCTCTCCGGCTCCGTTCACATCGTCGAGGAGCAGTGGTTTGTAGCCATCCCTGACCTCCATCGCTCGGCAGCGGTCGGCGCTGAACCCGGCGTCGCCGATGATGACCGGGTAGCCCTCCGAGGTGACGCCGTAGCCTTTGGAGATCGAGATCGTCGCGTTTCCGCCGCTTTTGGTCACGGAGACCTCCATGCCGCAGACGATGCCGATGCCGTGCAGCGTGGCCCGCGTGAGGCGGTCCTGTTCGTCGAGCCGGGCGGCAAGGGTGTTGAGGTGGCCGGCGCTCAGCACCTGGTTGGCTTCGAAGAGCGGATAGATGTTGTTTTCGGGAATCATGACAATCTGTTGTTTAAGCGATTGATATCCTTGTTGCGCCGGTTAGCCGCCGAGCATCGAGCTGTCGAGCCGCACCGGGTTGACGTCGTTGCCGTCAACGCAGTCGTGCAGCGTCGCGGGCGGGTAGATGCTGGTCAGTCTGGCGTGCATCGTGACCGCCTCCAGAAGCAGGAGGCTGTCGTGGACGCGCGGGGCGTAGAGTTCGATGAAAAGCTCTTTCAGTTCGGCCCGCTCCGCCGCTGACAACGACGAGCTGTTGAAGGGCGCGTAGCCGAGCGCGTCGTCGAAAAGAGCCGCGACCACGCTTTCCGGGTCATCCCCGGTATCACCCGCGTTGGCCAGCTCGCGCATCTTTTCGGCAAAGAGTTCGCCGAACTGTCCGGCCGCCTGACGGGCGGTTTCCTCCGGATCGAGCCATGAGCCGATCATGCCGGTCATCGCCTTCTGCACGCGCGCGACGAATCCTGCGGTACACCCCTCGCTCTGCTTCGCCTCCGGTAGCGCGGCGAGCCAGGCGTTCCATGCCGCCTCGAAGCGGTCGTAGATGTACCAGCGGTCATCCTCGACCACCCCGGCGAAGTGCTTCGACATCATGTCGTAGATGGTCGGACCGATAACGTCGTAGTTGCTGATGCCGCTGTAGATCTCCGATAGCGGATCGAGTTCGGCGACGAAAAGTACGCGGAGCGCCGCCTGTCGGTTGTCATCGGGGGTTGTCCGGTACAGCCCGGACTTCATCCATGCGCTGAACGATTCGAGGGCGGCGTTGTGCAGTTTGCCCGCGCCGTTTTGGGCGTTGCTTACCGACGGACGGGCGTTTCCGGCGTTCCGGCCCTCTTTGCGCAGGTACTCCGCCAGCGGCACGGTCAGCAGTTCGCGGTAAGCCGCGTCGTAATCCTGATTGCCTACCCAGCAGATTTTGCCGAGGATGTGGGCGGGCAGCTCCTGCCGGATGGTGTTTTCGATGAAGCGGCGCAGCTCGATGTTTTTGTCGAACGGCGTGTGCCAGCCGGGCATCACCACGGTGAGCTGGAACGAGTAGGGATCAGCCTCGCCGCATGCTCCGCAAGGCAGTTTGCCGAGGCACACCTCCATCAGGGCGTCGCCGGGAAAGCGCGGTCTGAGCAAAAGATGCTCCACGACGATGATCTTTTGCGCTGTTTCGGGCGCGAGACCGGCCAGCAGCGAAATCCGTTTTTTCAGCACCGCCTCGTCTTCTGGCGTCAGCATCTTGGCTGCCGTGTTCAACCCTTTGGCGCGATTCCGGCTCAGTTCGGGCAGCGCGGTGAGGAGCGCGAGCTTGTCGGCAATCAGCGTCTCGGCCGGTTTTTTCTTGCCGTCGTAGCCGGTGATCTGCAAAGCGTAGTCGCTGAAGCGTTCACCGAAACGGGCCAGCAGGTGGTCGAGAAAGCGCCCGCGCCGCTCCTGCATGGTCGTGGTGCTTTCGGCCATTTCGCGCAGCGCCGCTTCGTCGAGTTCCGCATTCAGAATGTCCGTCACCCCGCGAATGAGCTCTTCGTTCTTCAGGCTCTGGACGAACATCGTTTGCTGCACTGCCGGGTCGAGCGAAAAGAGGTGGCGCGCGCCCGCCAGCTGCGAGAAGGCGTTGGCGAGGAGCTGCTCGAAAACCATCAGGTAGCCCTTGAGCTGCCTGACCTGCGCTCGCCGCTCCGCTGTGGCCGGTTCGCGAACCCCGTCCGGCCCGACACCGTAGCACTCCGGAAGCGAGTTCTGCACTGGGACGTAGCGCTCCGGATCGCGGTAGCGCCCCGTCGGCACGGGCAGATCAAGCGAGCCGGAATTTTGCGCTTTGAGCCGCTCCGCCTGGCCCCGGAGTTGCGCGATCGTGTCGCTTACCTCCGCGAAGTCGGCCACGAAGGGCAGGTCGTTCTTGAAGAACAGAAAGGCCGAGTTATCGACCGAAAGCAGCGGCAGGCAGTTTTCGCTGATTTCGAGCGTCCATTCAGCGCTGATCCTCTTTTTGTCTATGCCTCGTCCGATGTCGGCCACGCCGCCGACCGGATTACCGTTGCTGTCGTACCGGGTCAGCCGGAGGCTTTTGATCGCGACGATCCCCTCGATTTCGGTTAGTTCGTTGATGATGTCGGAGGTGCGGAGCGTCTTGCGCAGCTGCGCCTTGTCGAGTTCCTCCTGTCTGAGGAAACCGTGCGTCAGCACCGGGCCTTCAAAAATATTCTCGACCGCTATCTTCTCTTTCAGCATATCGTCGAGCGAGTGGAATGCGAGCGGCGGGTTGAAGTAGTTTTCGATGGCGAAAAGCGTCGCGGCGAACACCTGCTCGATGTCGGCCTCCGGTTCGAGGAGGATGTCCGCGCAGATAGCCACCTCTTCGGTTCGCACCGGCTCGATGCAGCAGAACTCCTCACACAGGTTCCGGTGCGCCCGGAGCAGCGCGGCGGCTTCGGTGGTGATGCGCTGCACGGCGGCGGATTTCAGCAGGAACGGCTCGACCACGACTTTCTCCAGCTCCGTGCTGTCGAAGCTGGAGAAACTCCAGGTGTCGCCGTAGCCCTTCAGATCCGAGGTGGAGCCATAGAGCCTGACCGGCACGGAGCGAACCGCGAGCGGGGAGAGCGCTTCGTCGCCAGGATCGACCTCGAACTCAACCTCGATGTCGGCCAGGTAGGTTCGCTTCTGCTGCCCATCAGCGATGTTTGTCAGCGTCACGCCGGTCACGGCGTGCAGCAGCTTGCCGCTGCTATCGACGTAATTCGACACCTTGCCAAGCTCGACGGTTGACCATTCGGGCATCCGGAACTCTGCCGTGACCTCAAGCGCCACTTCGTCGGCATCCAGAATCGCGAAGGGGTGGCTGATCTTTCGGTCGTTCAGGTCGCCGAGTTCCGGGTCGTTCTCGAATTGCAGGAACACATCGCGGATGCCACGCGGCGAGATGGCGTTCGCTTCGAAAGTCTGCGCTCCGGAGGGTATAAAACTCAGGCGATCCTGCTTGCAGTCGGCGTACCAGGCGCTTTCGCATGCTTCCTGTCGCGGCGCGATCCACGCCTTGCTGATTCCCTTGTGATCGATGAGCAGGCGGCGGAGATCGTCCGCTGTGAGCGGGTTGCCCGTCAGGATTTCACGCGCCGTGAAGAAGGGCTGGATGGCGTTATCCATCCCGTCGCCCGGCGGGTTTTGCAACAGGTCGGCGATATCCCACCCGATCCGGTAGCCGAGGTCGGTGATGGCGTAACAGAGCGCTTCGAGCATGGTGACGCCCGGATCGTGACTGTTGTAGTCCGTCCACCACCGGCGGCTCATCTGCTCGATGAGTTCGATGCCCTTGCGGCGCAGGGCGGTGAAGTCCTGATCCGGCTCGCGCTGCGGCTCTTTCTGTATGGTTCCGGTCGTTACAGCCATGTCGGAAATTCTTTTTTCGTCACGGTTTATCGTTGGTTATCCGTCTATTTCTCTGGAGATCGGCGTGATCGCGTGGCCGGAAGCCTCCGCCGATACGAGGATCGAGAGCGGCAGGGAGGCCCCGGCTTCGTCGAGGTCGCCGCTCTTCTTGTTGTTGCCATCGGTGTGGTACATCCTGAAATCAGTGACGTAGTCCACGTAATGGCGCTCCTCGACGAAATCGATCAGCGAGGATTTGTGTATTCTGCCGCCAAACGCGATGTCCATCCCCTCCTCGAAGGCCCATGGCGAGAGAAACTTCACGAGTTCCTGCTGCAACTGCCCGATGTAAAAAGCCTCATCGACCCCCTGCCGGAAGCGGACGCTGAACTCGGTGCTGATCGTTTCGAACACCGGATTTTCGACGTGCAGGGTCACCAGTTCCGAGGCGTGCTTTTCGAGATAGGTCAGGATCAGGTCGAGGTCGCCGAGGCTGGTGTAGGGCCGCAGCGGATCGACCGCGTTGTTGTTCAGCAGATTCGGTACCGTCACGATGGTGACATGTCCTGGCGCGAGCTCGCGGTAGATGCCGACGCCGGTTTCGCCGGGTTCGTAGCGGGTGTGGTTCAGGCACTTGACCTTGTAGATCTGCGGGAACGCTTCGAGCACCAGCCGTTCGTAATCCCACATCGTGATGGCGCGGTTCCGGTGGCGAAGCCGTTCGCTGATTCTCGTGCGGAACGCGGTTTCGTCCTCGGCCTTCCGCCCGCCGAAGCTGGCATAGGGCTGCGTGATCTTTTTGATCGACGCATCGGGCGTGACCGCTTTTTTGATCGTCTCTGCCGCGAGCTGACCGGCGGACTCTCCGGCAGAGTCGCTGCTGGGGACGCGCGTCGCTCTGGCGGCTTGCGACGCGATGCCGATGATTTTGCAGACCGCCTCCGGTTTCTCCTTCACCACCGCCCGCAGCCAGTGCTGCCCTCCGCTGCCGAGGAGCGAGTCGCCGCTGGTGGCCGAGGGGGGCACGGCGAAGCGGATGATACCGGAGCGGGTGAGTTGTGCCGTGTCGTCCGACAGCTCGGAGGTCTCGAAATCGACCCATTCGTTCGAGCAGAGCCAGCTCCAGGCGACATGCTTTTCCGGTTTCGAGAGCGTTGGCGAGGCGCTCCCCTCGGCGAGCTGGAAGAGCACCGAGAGGTTTCGGCCTGGCGTGAAGCTGTCGATGCCGATGTAGAGTTCTCCCTCGTTGTCGAACGGATAGAGCAGGGGCGATTTTTTCCCCGGCGTCACCGATTTGCAGCCGAACGGCGTGAGCTGGTAAAGGGCCGCATCCGAGAGCGAGACGGCGGCGGTGTAGCTCAGCGTCAGCGATTCGATCACCGGCGTGTAGGGTTCGACCGGCAGACATTTCGAGAACTGCTCGACAAACTGGCTGGTGAAATTCTTCGGGTTTTTCGGCTCTTTCCGTCCATCTTTCCAGACGTAAAGATCATAACGAATCTTTTTCCAGAGGCTCATGCAATCATCGACCAGCTCCTTGTCCTTCGCCGCTACGCGCACCAGGTACCGGCTCAGGGTGAGCGGGTAGAGCTTGTGGCCGAAATCGCCGCCGAGCGTCAGCCTCATGAAGCCGCTGCGGCTGTCGAGCGTGTAGCGCGTCGCGTCGAAGTGCGTTTCGGTCAACGCCAGAGCGGGCAAGGTGGTTTTCGATTCCGGGAAGGCCACCTCCGCATTTTTCCAGCTGAAAAGCTTCTGGTTTTCGAGGTCGCTTTTCTCCGGCCAGGAACCCTGTTTGAGGAAGGCGAAATCTGCCTTGGGGTAAAATTCGTTGACCCAGTCGAAGTCGATGTCGCCTCTCCAGAAGGGGAGGCCTTTCCAGACGATGCGCAACTGGAACCGGGCGTCCTTTTTCTGGAACAGTTCGTCCGAACCGATGATCAGCCAGTCGCCACTTTCGGGCGTCGCGCCGAAGGGCTGGAAAGGCTTGTCGGTCTTGAGGCTGCCGAACTTGTTCGAGACTGCGAGGCTCTTCAGTCCGTTGCCGTCCGGCTGGTTGTCGTTACTGTAACCGACGCTGAGTTCGAGCTTCGATTTGGCGGCGTCGAGCCGAAGCTCCTGAAGCGTCGAAAGCGGCAGGCTCTGGGCCGACTCCTGCTTCAGCACCGCCTTGAGCATCGACAGTGTTGCCGGAAGGGCGTTGCCCGGATCGGCTTCGCTCATCGGCTCGACCGCGGGTTGCGCGCCGTCGAAGGTGAGCGGGATTTTGACCTTTTTCGATGGCGTCGCGGATGGCGAAACTTTGCTTGTATCGAGCGTGGCTTGCACCCATTTCTTGCCGGTCGAAAGGTAAAAGTCGAAGCTGTTGCAGAACGCGTTCTGCAAAACCTTGCCTTCGCTGAACTCAAAGGTGAGCGTGATCTCGCGGTTGCCCTCCCGGAGCAGCAGGTAGTTCGAAGCGATGGCGAAGCCGACTTCGGCGAGACTGGTTACGCCGGTGTCGCTCAGGAACGGATGCCACTGGCCGTCGGTCGCGGTGATCTCGCCGCCGATGCCGTCGCTGGAATTGATCTCCGGCCAGGCGTAGAGCCGTTTTTGCGTGTCGTTGATCGAGTGGCGCACCGCCTGCAACGCTTCGATGGTGGCGCGGTTGGCGACAAGTTCCTCGTCGAGCGCGTACTGAACGGCCTGGCCCGCTTCGTTCTTGCCTTTGAAGAGGGTTCCAGCCTTGAGCTGGGCGGTTTCCCGGTTCTTGACCAGCTCGAAGAGCAGATGAACCTTGTCGGGTTTTGAGGCGTTCGGCGCGAGTTTCAGCACCTCTTTGTAGTAAAAATCGAGATGGCGTCCGGTCAGCGTGTTCAGGTGGCCGCGTGACAGCTCCATAAGCTCCGCGAAGGCGAGGAAGAGCGCGTAGTGCGGCTGGTGGTCGTCGCGCCCGGTCAGGAGTTCCGGCAGGGCGGTCTTCGCGTCGGCAACGATGCGGGCGTAGGCTTTCAGGAAGAGGTCGAGCTGTGAGGTGAAGAGGTTGTGCCTCGCCAGCCGGCTGTAAGCGTCGAGGCCGGTCAGCGTGGCGTAGAGCGATTCGTTCGGCTCGATGGAGTCGAAATACGCCGTCCACTCCGTCGCCCCGTCGGTGATCCACTCCTTCGAGAGCCCCGCCGCGCAGATCGCCTCGAACGGCTCGGGAGATGCCTCGAAAATCACAAGCTCGCTATCTGCCTCCGTTTCGGCCTCGATGTGGCCGAGAGCAACGCCAGCCTTGAACGCGGCGATGAGCTTGCCGAAGGCCGGAGCGAGGCGGCTCGTGATCAGGTTTTGCAAGGTCGCCTTGAGCGCGACGGCGGGATCGAGGTCGTCCTCGAAGCGGTCGAGCTGTCGCGCGAGGGTGCCGATGTCGCTGAAGAGCCAGCCGAGCGCAGCTTTCTGTTCCACGTCCGACGCAAAGTCGCCATCGTTCTTCAGAATGTCGAGCAGCTCTTTGATGCGCTTGCGGTACAGTTCGACTGTTTCGATGGATGCGCAGGCGACACGGACGGCAGGGTCGTCGCTGAAAAAGCGCGTCCAGTCGTCGATCTCGGCGTTGTTGAGGTCGTAGTAGCGCACCGAGGCCGAGTAGTTCCGGGCAAAAGCGATGAGCTGCTCCGGCGTCCGCCCGTCGATGGGGGTGCTTGCCGGGTCGAGCGCGGCGGGGAAGCGCTGCTTCCGGCTGGTGCCGTCACGCCTGAGGCGGTTCGGATCCGTTTGCATCGTGCACTTTTTGCCGTCGGCCATGCTTCAGTTCTCCCCCAAAGGATTGACGGTTATTGTCATGTCGATGTCGGTGCCCTCCTGGATGTAGAACGGATAAACCATGTTGAAACGCGAATTTGTGGTCTTGACCGTATAGCTGATGCTGATGAGCAAAATGCCTTCGTTCTCATCGCTTTTTTCGATCGCGACCTTTTCGAGCCGGATGCGCGGTTCGTGGTAGAGAATGGCCGATTCGATCTTGTCGGCGACGAGGGTTTTGATCCGCGTGTCGAGGCTTTCGTAGATCAGCTCGTCGAGGTTGCAGCCGTACCAGGGCATCATGACCCGCTCGCCCTGCGCCGTGCCGAGCAGCACCGCGAGGCTCGACGCTATATCTGCCTCGTCTTCGAGCATTCGCGCGCCCGGCAGGTTCCGGTCGAACACCGGCGGAAAAGCCCAGCCACGTCCAAGAAACGGGTATTGCATGTCAAGAAAGAGTTATAGGACTAATGGGACTTATAGGTCGTATAGGACTTATATGACCTATAAGTCCTATTTGCGAATTTCCGGGGCGGGCAGGCGCAAGGCCTGCCCCTACGTTGGCATTCACACCCCTACCCTCCGATTAAAACTGTTACTGCGCCGGGGGGCATGACTGCGCCTCCTCCGGCGGTCGGGTCGCCGACTCGGGCGGCGGGCATTCCGGCGATCATCACGGTGGTCGATCCCATCGCGATGGCGTCCGGGCCGCAGGTGTCGCCGAGGCGCGCCGCAGGCATTCCGCCGATGAGCACCGTCGGCGCTCCGGGCGGGACTATGGGCACCGGCGCGCCCTGCGTTGCTGTGCTGACGATCATGTCGCCGACTCTTGCCGCGAATGCCATTTCGTTTTTCCGTTTCAGTTGATCTGTACCATGCCGCCGCTGACCTTCGCCGTCGCGCTGCCCTTGAGTTCGGCGCTCGCGCCGGAGAGTTCCGCTGTCGCGGAGCCTTCGGCCTTGAAGCCGCTCTGCGCGGCAAGCTCGATGTTCACCCCCTCGGCCTTGAGGTCGCCGGTCGCTTTCAGCACGATATCGCTCGCGCTTTCGATGGTGATGCCCTTGTCGTCGAGGGTGATCTTGTTGCCGTTCATATCCTCGACGATGATGCCGCTGCTGTCGTCCGAAAGCGAGAGCTTGTTGCCGCCGGGCGTTTCGAGGTGGATGATCTTCTTTTCGTCGTCGAAGGTGAGCATCATCTTTTCACGGCTCACGTAACCCTTGCGGTGGTTGTCGTCCGAGGCCGCTTCCGGCGCGGGTTTCGCGCCGCTGTGGCACATGCCGAGCACCACCGGATGGCGCGGGTCGTCGGCGATGAAGCCCACCACCACCTCGTCGCCGATCTCAGGGCGGAAAAAGGTGCCGCGCCCGTCGCCTGCATCGAGCGTGGCGAGCCGCGCCCAGACCCCTTCGTCCGAGTCGCTGATGAGCGGCAGCCGCACCTTGATGCGCTCCATGCTCTCCGGGTCGCCCTCCAGCACCGTCACGACGCCCATCTGCAAGCCGCCGACGCTGGGCAGAAGTCCCGATGCGGGCAGCGGGCGGAGATTGTATTTTTCCGGGAAAATTTCCGGGTCGAGGCCGAACTGGACGTCGGTCTCCCAGTTGCCGCCGCTCACCGACTGGCGCACGCCGGAGACGTAGAGCTTGCCCTCGAAGCGCGCGCCGATGCCGGTCACCTCGATCACCTGGCCGGGCAGAATCGCGGCCATTCCCTGAAACCGCACCCGTCCGCGCACCTTCGAGAGCCGCTCCTTCAGCAGCCGCCCGTCGGCCCACGCCTGCAATTCGGGCTGGCTGAGGTTGCCGCCGTGGCGGAGCACCGCCGTGTCGCCGCCGAGCACCCCGGCGAGGTCGTCCGTCGAGAGGTTGCCGTTGCCGGTGGTCGAGGGTTCGCTCGCTTCGGACTCCACCAGCTCCTGATCCGCCGGGTTCCATGCCGCCGCCTTGATGCCGCTTTGCTGCACGCGGGCGTCGAGTTCCGCGTCGAGTTCAAGCACGGTCGCCCCGAAGCGCACTGTCACCGCCGGGTCGGCGGAGGTGTCGGGCGGGGCGACCGTGACGGTGTCGTCAGCCACCGCCACCACCATGCCGTTGGCCTCGGCGCGGCAGACCAGAAAGTCCCAGTCGGTCGAGTCGTACTGCACCACCGAACCCGGCTCCGGCGTCGTCGCCGTTACGTCACTCGTCAGGCCGTACTCGCCGATGATCTCCTCTAATACGTCGCTGTCCTTCATGTCGGCGAAGTAGCGGCTTTTGAGTCCTCTCGTCATTTTGACCGCGTTGCCCCGGCACTCGATGGCGAGGAAGCTGCCGTTCTTGCGGATCCTGACGCTCTGTTTGATGATCAGTCCGCTGAACACCTTGTCGTTCGTGGCCCGGTAGCCGAGCTGAATCTCGATGCTCTTGCCCGGAATGAACAGCTCTTCGTCGCTCGCCGCGAAGGTTCCCGTCGAAGCCTGCCCGTCGAGCAGATGCAGCTCGGCGGCGGGAATCCGGTTCAGTTCGTGCGAAACCGAGAGCGCCACGAGCTGGAACTTGCCGGGAATTTCCGCGCCGTCGATCAGCACCGCGAAGGTGCAGACATCCGGAGTCGCCGGGGTCGGGATGGTGTTCTCGGGACTCACGATGACGTTGCGGTTTTGTCGATGGGCGGAAACCTGATCTCCGTGCCCGGAACCAGTGAGCGGAAGTCGTCCAGCCCGTTGGCCGCGGCTACGTCGAGATAGTACTTCGAGTCGCCGTAAATTCTGAAGCACATCAGTGGCAGGGTATCACCGGCCCTGGCCTTGCGGATGTGGGTCAGGTCGGCGGACTGCCTGTCCTCCGTGGCGGCGCGTTTCTCCTCCTCGATGCTGCTCTTGAAGGTCACCTTGGCTGTGGCGCGCAGGGGCGTTCCGTCTGGCCTGAAGAGCTTGTAGGTGATTTCGAGCTCCGTGACCCGTCCCTTGAAGATCGAGTTCTCGCCCCAGACCAGCTTGAAATGGCGCGGCTCGTGCGCGTCGCCCTTGTAGTCGATTAGCACCTTGCGGAACTTCTCGATGTCTTCGGTGATCGAGTCGCGCGGAATGCCGTCGATGATGCCGGTGTTGTCGAAGAGGAACTCGAAGCTCATCTCGCCAGGCTCGGTGTACTCGTACTTCAACTGCTGGCCGCTCGTGCCCTGCCCCTGACCTGATTTCGAGAACTTGAGCTTGTAGCCGAGGGTGTAGCTCTCCGGATTGATGAGCGCCTCGACGTAGTCGTCCGCCTCTTTTTTGCCGCCGCTTTCGGCCTTCTTTGAATCGGCGAAGGCCAGAATCAGCATCTTTTCGAGTTTTCCGCTCTCAGCCATCAGCGTTCACGTTTGTTTTGCATGATACGGAGTACCTGCTCGACGCACTCGGCCACGATCGCTTCGCGATCCGCACCGGCGCTTTCGCCGCCACCGCTTCGCTTTCCCGTGTTCCGGTTCGCCTCCGCGCCCTCGCCCTGTGGCGCTTCGTTGACCGTCACCTTGATATGCAGTTCCCTGATCTCTACCGGCATATTTCTACCCCTTCTGGACGGTGAAGTAACGGTAACTCAGCTCCATCGTCTCGACGACGACGCTGTTTTCGTTCGCATTGAAATCGCTGACGAGCCACTTTTTCGGAATGGCGTGTACCACGTTCCAGGTTTGCAGCGGGTCGCCTTTTTCGTTCAAGAGGTTGACCGACAGGTCCGTGGGGGTGAACGTGCGGTTCTGGAAGGCGTCGGTCAGCCATTCGATGACCGACGAATCGGTCAACAGACCGCGCTTGAGCACCAGGTCGGCATATTTCGTTCTGACCGGCAGCTTGTGCTCGAAGCGGTTTTCGCCGCCCTCCTTGAAGGTTTCGAAGTCGTACTCGACCGACAGGCCGGAGACCGACTGGAAACGCGCGTCGTTCTTGTCCTGGCTGATGCCGAAGACAACCCGGAAATAGAACCCCCACGGCGGATAGTAGTCAACCATCGTTTTGCCTCGTTCAGACCTTCATCAGTTTCAGCCCTTCGTGCGCCAGCTCGATGCTCTCGATGGCCACCTCGTTGGCGTCGGATTTCAGATCGGGTGCGGTGATCTTGACCGGAAAGCAGCGAGCAGCAGTCCATGCCGCCACAGGCGAGTGCTTTTCGTTGAGCAGCCGGATGGTGACGTCGCGGCGATTCTCGACGCGCTCGTTGGCCACATCCTCAAGCCAGGTGTTGAAGTCGAAATCGTTCTCGAACTTGCCCCGCTTGAGCGTGATGTTGCTGTTCTTTACCATGCCCGGCATGGCGATTTTGCTGAAGTCCTTGCTGTCGCTGTGTCGGTACTCGATCTTTTCGCGCTCCATCACCAGCCCGGTGACTTCGGTGAAGCTCAGTTTCGCGCCGCCCCAGTCAACCTGAAAGTGAAACCTTGGTATCGGATATTCCTGTGCCATAGTCGTGTGAAGTTTGTGGATTGATAAAACTGTTTATCGGCTGCTCCTGTCAACGGTTACGATTCGGCCATCTTGTGCGAGAAGCGCAGGATGATGAACTCGGCAGGCCTGACGGCGGCCATGCCGATTTCGATAATCATGCGTCCTTCGAGGATATCGAGCGCGGTCATCGTCTTGCCGAGACCGAGCGACACGTAGAAAGCGTGCTCAGGCTTGATGCCCTGCAGCGCGCCCTGTCGCCAGAGCACGGTCAGGAAGTTCTCGATCATCGCCTGGATTCGCACCCAGGTGTTGGCGTCGTTGGGTTCGAAGACGAACTGTTCGGTAGCCTTTTTGACCGACTCCTCGACGAAGTTGAAGAAGCGCCGGACGTTGACGTAACGCCACTCGTTGTCGTTGCCCGCCAGCGTGCGTGCGCCCCACACCAGCACACCCTTGCCGGTGAAGCTGCGGATGATGTTGATCGACTTGCCGGCGTTCGCGTCCACGTTGTAGTCGGCCTGCTGCTCCTGTGAAATCTTTGCGACGGGGCTGATCACCGAGTTCAGGCTGACGTTTGCCGGAGCTTTCCAGACGCCGCGATCCGAGTCAACAGCCGCGTACACACCAGCAATCGCGCCCGAAGGCGGAAGCTGGTTGAGCGACTCGATTGCCTTGCTCACGAGGCTCTTGTAGGTGCCGAAGCCGCTGAGCAGGGCGTCGTTGAACTTTTTTTCGTACTCCGCAGCCGAGCTTTCGGCGAAGCGGAAGAGCGCGATGATCGAGCTGGCAGCCTGCACGGCGGCGTTCTTGGCAATGTCGGCAGCCTCTTTGTCCGTTGTTGCGGCTCCGTATTTGGCCGAGACTGCCGGATCGGTGCAAGAGGTAAACGGGGTGGCGCTGTAATCGAGGAGCGCTATGGCTTTGCCGAGATCGGTTGACGGGGTAGAGGGGGCGTCCGAAAACAGTTTGATTTTTACATTTTCCGGGTCGGGCGTATCATCGTCAGGTTCCACGGGCATTCCCGTCGTGGCCAGGTAATTGTAGTGCGCGGCGAGCACGTCAAAGACAGAGCTTTTCAGCCTGGAGCTGCCGAGGTACTGCGAGATGTCCTTTTTGAGAATAAAGTCTTTGGTCTCCGGAACCGACGGATCGGGCGAGGCGCTGACGATTGTCGGGAGACCATCGATCATATTGCTCACGTCGGCTACGATTCCGGCGAGCAGGTCGTAGATGGCCTGCAAAGGGGCTTCCAGAGCCGCAAGCGTTGTCGCCGACGAAGCGTTGTAGTCGTCCGAAAGCTTTTTAAGCTGATCCACCCAGGTTTTGCCCGCGCCCGCGGCGGCAGTTTCGGCGGCATCGAGCGCATCGACCGCGTTCTGCGCTTCGGCGACATCGGAGAGCATCTGAAGGATCGAGGCGTCACTGGTCAGGCTTGTTGCCGGAACGTTCGCGCCTGCGGCGTTGTCGCGCTTGAGCGTGAGGTCACGGAAGTAGAAGTAGCGGGGGAGACTGGTGTTGATCCAGGGTCCGTAAGCTGCGCCGTACTTGAGGTTGTTGATGCCGATGTTGTCGCGGAGTTTCTGGACGTCCGCGCTGAAATCGTCCGATTTGACCGTGTCGCAGACCGTCACTCTGTCCTGAAGCTTGTTGCATTGCGAGAGCGCGGCGACCTGCACGTCATGCAGCCCGTTGCCGGACAGGTTCACGGCGTCGGGAAAGAGCAGGATGGTCGGCTCGTCCTCGTTCCCGACCGCTTCGAGGCCGTCGAGGAAGGCCTGTTTGTCGAGGCTGTCGCTGTAGCTGCCGATCGAGACGATGTAGCAGTTGCCTCCGCCGTTGGCGTAGAACATTCTCAGGCTGTCGTACAGAAGGCGTCCGCCGGTGGAGGATTGTCCACAGCCCGCGTAGTTGTTGTTCGCGTCGAGATAGACCTCGATCTCCTGAGAAGGCCCCTCGCCGAAAAGCTCAACGTATTCGGCGATGGATTCGATCTTCGTCGGCTTGTTGGTCAGCGATTCGCCTTTTTTGAGCGCCTTTTCGGTGTAGCCGATAAAGGCCGGAATCGCCGTTGCCACAGGTGCAATCGAAGGTGGGAACTTCGGGATCTCTTCGATATAGACGCCGGGTGTCTTGTACATTGTTGCCATGATGTATCCCGTTTAGGTTGAGGTTGGGTCAGATAAATATTTCCGAAACAATTTTTGATATGGCGGTTCCGGTCAGTTCGGTCCTGACCATTTCTACGGAGGGTTTTGGCCCGGTCGAACCGGACGCATTGCCGTAATATGTCACGGGCTGCGGTTCGGTCGAGAGGCTTTCGGTGCCGTCACGACCGATCCACTTCCACCAGGTGTGGCGGTTTTTGAAGCGCACCTCGTAAACCGGGTATTTCGCGAGTGACTTGCCATTGATGTCGATAAAACTGAATTCATCGTTGTTGCCGCGTGTTGCTGCGAGGCTGATGAGCGCGAAGAGGTCTCCTGGCAGATCATCGTCAAGCAGGATGCCTCTCGATGGCGCATCCGTCACGCCCTCTGGTGGCGTGATCTCCGGCACGTCGTTCTGATTGGCAAAAACCGGCATCGAACTGACGTCGCTGTCGAGTGTCTGGGTGGCCGGATCGCCGCCGGTCTGGTCAGCCGTAAGCTGGCAGAGCGCACCGCTCTCTTCGAAAATTGCCTCGATTTTGTCTCCGGCATCGAGCGGCTCGATCTCTCGTGACAGAAAGAGCCATTTGCTTTCGCTGCCGCCCCTCGAAGCCCCGGTAAGGTTGCTGAACACCGGCACGTTTTCTTTGAAGCGGTAGCGGGTGCTCCTGTCGGCGGAGTAGCATTCACGGATCGCTTGCGGCGGCAAGGTGAGCGCCGTGTAGTTGAAAAACTCCGGGTCGATGACGGCAAGGCCCCACTTCAGCATGGTATCCAAAGGCAGAACCGCGTCGTCGGGCGCGGCTACGATGAAGCCGGTTCTCGTCTTTCGCCAGATGGCTCGATACGCCTTCAAGGTCTTTTCGGTCGCTGCCGTCGGCTTGATGGAGAGAAATCTTTCCACGTCATACGCCAGAAGATTGCGCTCCTTCTTCTCGTCAGAGAGGCGGTCGAACAGCGTCGCACCGTCGTCCAGCCAGTAGTGGTGGAAGATGCGCACCTCGAAGAGTTTTCGGTATGTGTTTTCGGTTCGCTCAGCCATGACCGCTTCAGAGTTTATGGCTGATTTCGGTGACGATCTCTCTAACGAGGCTGCCTTCCTTCGGGCGTCCACGGAACTTCAGGTCGAGCATGCGCATCCAGTAGATGACGAAGGGATACTGTTTGCCGCCGAGGGTTCCCCAGAGGTGGTTGACCTCCTCCATTGAAGGGGAGTGGAGATCGAAAATCAGTTTGAATGATTCAAGGCAATCGATGTCGTTGGTTGGCGCATTGCCGGTGATCGAGGCGGGTTTGACGTTGTCCTGGGTGAAGACGTTCCGGAACTGGAAAAATCGCAATACTCTGGAGAGCATTAAAAGGCCGTTAGAGTAGTTCGCGTGAGGCGCGATGACCAGAATCTGGAAGTTCAGGAAAACCGGCGGATTTTCATACAGCGCTTTCAGGTTGGTCTCGTCGCGCCGGTAATTCGGCTGGTTCTTGAGCGTTTTTTCCTCCCTGACATTGATGAGGGAAAAAATCACCGAATCCCTCGAAATGCCGTTGTTCGATGTATCGAAACCGTCGGATGGATTGCCCAGTTGCGCAATGTCCGTATTCATCTCATACGCATCTTTCAGATGCGAGTTCAGTTCGTTGACCACGATTGTCAGGGCATGGGAAATCATCGGTCATCGGTTGTTTTGCGGTTGGGGCATGCCTGTGCAGCATCTTTTTTGCTTTGGCTGCCAGGGAAAAAGTTTCAAGCCGGCTGTTCTTTCTATGGTCAGGTTTGACTTTGTTTTCAGCGCTGAACTCCACGAAATCGCGAGGAGAAGAAAAAACGGTTATTGCCGGTGCCTTATCTGACAGAGATGCCAGATGACGTACACTCGACAAATGGCAAGCTATTTCAAAACAACATTGGACTGCTAGCCTGCGTGATGGTGCCATAGCGGACGCCTGCCAGAGGGGAAGTATCCTGACGCCATATATGTTTAAAATCTACCAATATTTACGTGTGGCTCAAAATTAAAAAACCGGGCTGAAGTCCGGTTTTCTATGTAAAGTATAGGTTTTTGAGGGGCTTTGTTTGTGTGTTTTGTGTATATGGTCAGGTTTTTTGAAGAAATATTTCAGCGAAATACCACGGGAGGCATTAGCCTCACTCCGTGAATGCGCCGTTTTCGTCGAGTTTCGGGTATGGTTTACCTTGATCGCGGAGCACGGCGGCAAGGCGTGGATAGGTGTACTCGAAGAGCAGACGTTCGAAGTCGGAGTCGCTGAAGTGGCGTGTGTCGTACAATCCGGCGGCCTGCCGCTGGCGTTGTGCTTCGAAAAGAATGAGCGCGGCGGCGACCGAGACGTTCAGCGACTCGACCATGCCCATCATCGGGATGTAGATGAAGTTGTCGGCGAGGCCGAGCGCCTCCTGCGATGGCCCTTTCAGCTCTTCGCCCATGACGATGGCTGTTGGGTGGGTGTAGTCTATAGAGCGGAAATCGACCGCCTCCGGGCAGTAGTGGGCTACGAGAATCTGCATTCCCGACTGCCGGAGCTGCTCGCCGACCGGTACAATCGATTCGTTAAGGCGTACCTTGAGCCAGCGGCTTGCGCCCGCTGCTGTGTGCTGCTTGGTCTTGATCGAGGAGCGGTAGGAGATAGCGTGCACCTGGTGGATGCCGACCGCGTCGCAGCTCCGGATGATGGCGGCCAGGTTGTGCGGCTTGTTGACGTTGTCCATGACCAGCGTCATGTCGGTTTGCCGCTTTTCGAGCAGCTCGCGGATTTTCCGGAATCGTTCAGGTGAGACCAATGCGATGAGGTTTGTTTGACGAAGCCTTGCTTGAGGTATTCTGAAAAGAAAGTCATTTTTCGTTAAATCTTCAATCAGGCATCCATGAATGGCATATCCTCTGCAAGACGAGGTAAATGCAATTCTTAAAAGTATATTCGGTTTTAGGAAAAGAGGTTGTGGCTCGTGAAAAGCTGGTCGAGAACCTTTGAGTGGCGTGTTCTGTTGTATCGGTAGACGGTACTCATCCGTCTGAAAAATGTGTCTGTAACCATGAGTTTTCATCAGTGAGTCTGCATCAGAAGAAACATCCCCATCTTGAAAAACTGCTTGAAACGTCGAGGCCCGTAAGGCTTGACAGTTCGTCCAAAGTGCTGATTCTGAGCGATCTGCACATGGGTAACGGCGGGCGGCGTGACGAGTTCCGGCGAAACTCGGAGCTTGTTCGTTCGATGCTTCAGGACTATTACCTGCCGGGTGAGTACAGCCTTGTGCTGAACGGCGATATCGAGGAGCTCTTCAAGTTTTCGGTCGAAGATATAACCAAGGTATGGGGCCATATCTACGATCTGTTTCTGCAATTCGAGAAAAACGGGTTTTTCTGGAAGACCTACGGCAATCACGACTCCGATCTTTTCGAGGAGCGGAATTACCCGCTTTCGAAGCATCTGCTCGAATCGATCAGGTTCCAGTACGAGGAGGAGGTGATGCTGCTTTTTCACGGCCACCAGGCCTCTATTCTGCTCTGGGAGACCTACCCGCTCGTCAGCCGCGCGGTTGTTCTGTTCCTGCGATACGTAGCCAAGCCAATCGGCATTCGCAACTTTTCGACAGCCTACAACAGCCGTCGCAGGTTCGCCATCGAAAAATCGATCTACGAATTTTCGAACCAGGCCAAAATCGTCTCGATCATCGGTCACACCCATCGCCCGCTGTTTGAGTCGCTCTCGAAGGTCGATCATCTCAACTACAAGATCGAGGAACTTTGCCGCCAGTACCCCTCAGCCCGGCCGGAGGAGCGCCTTGCCATCCAGGAGCGGATCGGCGAGCTGAAGGCGATGCTCGATGCCTGTTTCACGGAGGGCAAGAAGATCGGTCTGCGTAGCGGACGTTACAACAACATCGCCATTCCGAGCGTCTTCAACTCGGGTTGCGCCATCGGCAAGCGGGGCGTCACTGCGCTCGAAATCGACGGCGACCGCATCCGGCTGGTTTACTGGTTCAAGGAGAAGCAGGGGCGTCGCTTCGTCAGCGACCGCAACAGCGAACCGGAACAGCTCGGTGATACCGGTTTTTACCGCATCGTGCTGAACGAGGATCATCTGGATTATGTGTTCTCGCGGATCAGGCTGCTGGCTTGAAAAAAAGAATACGGTCCGATAAGACGGATGGAGTCTGTTCGGATGAAGAGAGTTTGCTGGAATTTTGCAAAGTGCCGATTTGAAAAGGCTTACCTTTGCTGAAGCAAACCGGTCTTTTCATCCAGCTGGCGGTACATGACGCGCTATTCCAATCTTGAACGGCTTCTGCATACCTCGGAAACGATCGGGATTGATCGCGCCTCGCGGGTGGTGGTGTTCAGCGATCTGCATCTTGGGGATGGCGGGCGCAACGATGAATTCCTGCACAATGGTCCGCTGTTCGAGACAGTGCTGCGCCAGCGGTACCTTGCCGATGGATTCAGCCTTGTGCTGAACGGCGATATCGAGGAGTTGTTCAAATTCGATCTCAATGCCATCGCCGCTGCCTGGGACGGGCTGTATGATCTGTGGCTGGCGTTCGGGCGGAACGGTTTCTTCCGGAAGTTGTACGGCAACCACGATCACGCTCTGCTCGATCACCACGGCTACAAGCTCGCCTCTGCTCTTGCCGAATCGCTGGCGTTGCGCTACGAAGGCCAGACGCTTCTGCTCTTTCATGGTCACCAGGCATCGCCGTTCCTGAACGAACCCTGCTCGGTTTTCAGCCGCGCGCTCTTCTACATTCTGCGCTACCTGGCCCGCCCATTCGGCGTTCGCAACTATTCGGTCTCCTACAGCAGCCGCAAGCGCTACGCCATCGAGCGTTCGGTTTACGAATTCTCGAGCCACTTCAAGCTCATCTCGATCATCGGTCACACGCATCGTCCCCTTTTTGAATCGATGTCCAAGCTTGATTACCTGAACTACCGCCTCGAAGAGCTGTGCCGCAGCTATGCTCCGGCGGATGCTGCGCGGCAACAGGCAATCGAGATGGAAATTGCTGAGGTCAGGTTTGAGCTTGAATCGTGCTATCGGAATGGCTTCCGCAAAAGCCTGCGCAGCGGGCGCTACGACACCATCGCCATTCCGAGTATCTTCAATTCAGGCTGTTGCATCGGTAAACGCGGCATTACCGCCATTGAGATCGAAGACGGCATGATCCGTCTCGTCTACTGGACGCGCGATGTCCAGAAACATCGCTACTCCGGCGAGCGCCTGCACACCGCTGAGGAGCTTGGCAATAGCGGCATCTACCGCACTGTGTTGAATGAGGATCACCTCGATTACGTGTTTTCGAGGATCAGACTTCTGGCGTGAGAAAGAATAGGTCTGACAGGATGAAGAGTTGAACATTTTCAACTATCAATTCTCATACTCACCTCTTCCCACAGCTTGCTGTAAGCTTGCGCGGCATTGCTTTTGGGGTGGGTGGCGTTGAGGGGGGCGCGGGTCAGGCCCATCTTTTCCACGTCCGAGCTGTAAGGGATGGTTTGCCTGAGCATCGAAGGGTGGTTCTGGAACTCTTCGGCGATTTCGCGGTGCATTGTTTTTCTTTTCTCCTCCATCGAGAAGAATCCGACGATTTTCGTGCTGTCGAGGCCGTTGTCGGTGAAAAATTCTACGAGCTGGTTGAAGGTGCGGATCGAGAGGGTCGTGGGGATGACCGGCACCAGAATCAAATCTGAAGCTCTGAACACACTCTCCGAAAGGAGCGTGAGGTTTGGCGGGCAGTCGAAGAATACGTAGCGGTACTCCTCTTCGAGCCCTTCGAGGTTTTTCGAGAGCAGCTTCTTCGGTTTTTTCGATTCCGAAAGCTCGATGTCGAGGTTCCGGTAAGAGAGGTCTGAGGGGAGCAGATCGAGGTTCTCGAAGTCGGTCGCCTTGATGTTTTTCAGGATTTTGCTATTGCCTTTCAGGAATTTTTCGCTGTTGTACTTGCGCGAGGCCTTGATCCGGAAGTAGAACGAGCTGGCGCCCTGGGGGTCGAGGTCGCAGATCAGCGCCGGGGTCGTTGGCGATGCGGCAAGGAACGAGAGGTTGACGGCGGCGGCTGTTTTGCCCACGCCGCCCTTGATGCTGTAAAGGGCGATGGTTTTCATGTTCAGGCAAGTCCGGTCAACAGTTCATCGAACAGTTCCCCGGTTTCGTTGCTGTCGAATCCGGAGAAGATTTCGTGGAAATGTTCCCTGACTTTTTCCCTTTCACGGTAGAGCGTCGTAAGCAAACCGCCGATCGCTGCCGCTTCGCTGATGCCGCCCCTGTCCGCCGGAATGGCTTCGAGGCGGCTCTGGAGGAACTCCATCTGCACCGAGAGGTCAACGAAGGTGCCGAGGTTGTCCTGCAACGTCTTCATCTGCCGGAGCACCTGTGCGGTGGCTTTCGGAGGGAAGAGTGACGCGAAGAATTCAAGCAGGTACCGGAGCTTTTTGCAGTCGATGCGCAACTCGTGAAGTTCGGCATCACTCGTCTCGCTGCCGGTACGCCGTCCATGCACGAGGACCTTTTTCAGCGCTTTCCTGATCGTCTTCGCTGCCACATCGCCCGTTGGCTCTGCAGCGAGTGGCGCGGTTTCCGGATCGGGAAGTTCTCCCTCCGCGATGAACTCCTTCAGCGAGGTCATAAAGCCGGAATATTCCCTGTCTGTAAGGTAGCGACAGAATTGTCTGTGATGCAAACGTTTATCTGCTTCGAGATCGCTGAAAAAGGGATCGAGCGCCGGTCTCAATGATGGTGGCAGGAGGCTGGTATACTCTTCGCGCCGCAGCAGGTAGACATCGCTGTCTCGCAGGTCGTTGGTGCGTTTGCCGAGTTCGCGCAGGCCGGCAAGCGCCCATGCAGTTTTTTCGGGATCGAACACGCCGTTGAGCAGCCGGAGGATCGAGCGGTTTCTGCGGATGGCGACGCGAAAGTCGTGCAGGAACTCGGAGTCGATGTCCTTGCGGATTCCCTCTTCATTCGCCTCCATGATTGAAGTTGTGAACTGCAGGAGCCGCCGGACATTTTCGTGGATGGATGCATGGGCATCGAGTTGCAGGCGAAGCTTCGGGGAGTAGCCTCTGCCGAACGGTTCGGCGGTCTCCATGATGGTCATGAGGCGCTCCTTGAAGCTGACGATCCGGTAGGCATCAACTGGCTCCGGCAGTGCCATCAGCATCGGCGACAGCTCCTTGTGGTAGCCCTTGAGCGGCGTGATCGAAAAGTGTTGTGGAAAGACCGTTTCGCTGGTTTTGTCCACTGGATGGAGTGACTCGTAATCGAGCGTCGCGACGGTTTTGTCGTCCCGGTTCAGAATCCGCCATGACGAGATGAAGCGGTCAACGGCGCAGCGGTTGATGAAGGCGCGGAGCGTGCTGCACTGCAAAAGCCGCTTGCGCGCCTTTCCCTCCGGAAGGTCGGCAGCGAAGAAGTTTGGTGGCGTCTGGGCGAGTGGAGTCTCGGCTTCCACCGCACCGCTCTCGAGATCGATGATCGACAGGGTTCCTTTTCTGCGCATCACCGCCAGGCCGTTGCGGAACGCCTCCTCCTCGAAGGTGTCGTAGAAGACGAGCCGCTCCCGTCGCGAGGAATTCTTGCCAAGGCTCCACCCTTCAGGCAGGTTCTGCCCGACCGACTGAACCAGCGGCATTTCGCCGTTGATTCGGAAAAAAAGGGACCCCTGGGTGTCGCTCATAGGCTCTCGGTTTTGAGCGGTTATGAAGACAATGCTTCGAGTTGACTGCCAACGGTCTCCCGGCAGCAGCAGCGCACTGTTCCGCCATGGACGACCCTGATGCAGCTCCGGTCCGATTCCGGCCCTGTGACATCACAGGCGAGTACCGGATTGCCGGAACAGTCAAGCTCGCCCTCGACCCGTTTCGGAAAGCGCTTGAGGTTCATGAGGCGGTTGCCGGAGCAGTTGAAGTTGCCCGAGACCTCGACCGGCCCGTGCGCGAGATTTTCCAGCAGGTTGTTTGCGCAGGAGAAGTCGCCGTTGACGAACTCCGGAGCACCGTCAAGCGAAACGAGCAGGTTCGAGGAGCAGTCGAAACCGGCATGGACTTCGTCAGGCGCGCCCAGGAGCGAGCGCAAGCGGTTGCCGGAGCAGTTGAATGCGCCGGTTTCGATCGGGCCGCCATAGAGTGAAACAAGCTGGTTGCCGGAACAGTCGAAGTGCCCCTTTACTTTTTTTGGCGCACCCAGGAGCGAAATCAGGCGGTTTCCGGAGCAGAGGAAATCTCCTTTCACCTTCGATGGCCCGCCCTTCAGGCACGAGAGCTGGTTGGACGAACAGTTGAAATCGCCGTTGATTTTTTCCGGTCCTCCTTCGAGCGAGACGATTTCGTTGCCGGAGCAGTCGAAGCTGCCGGTGATCCGGGGCGCGCCATCGAGGGACGTCAACCGGTTGCCGGAGCAGTTGAATGAGCCTTCGACGATTTCAGGACACCCTTCAAGCGAGGTCAGTCCCATGTTCGAGCAATCGATATCGCCCGTACCATCGAGCGTGCCCATAATATCTCTGAATGTGCGCATCATTGCGAAACGTTGATGATTCGATGCCGGTCACGGCCCTTTCGGGAGGGCATCGGATTGAACAGATTTTTCAGTATGTACGGTAGAAAACTTAGCTGATCGATGCCGGATATATCGTTCATTTGCAAAGTTTTAACGGAATCGTCACCAATCTGTTGCCGTTCCGGGGCCTTTTCAGGCCGTCCTCGAACCGTGACCGGATCAGTTCAGACCCAGGCGTCCCTTGATGCCGGTTGTTTTTTTCTTCTGCGTGCGGCGTTTCATGAAGCGCTCCTGACTGTTGACTTTCGGTGCGTCGTTGCGCACAAGGGTGCAATTGCCGTCCGGTCCGATTTTCCAGGCCTTGAGGTTGTCGCTGAGCTGGAGCTCGAGATCGTTTCTGACCCGCTCCACCAGTGAGGGGTCGAAAACCGGGAAGAGCGTTTCGACGCGGTCGTCGAGATTTCGCTGCATGATGTCGGCGCTGCCGAGGTACAGCTCGGGCGAGCCTCCATTGGCGAAGTAGTAGGCGCGGCTGTGTTCGAGGTAGCGTCCGATGATGCTGATGACGCGAATATTCTCGCTGACGCCCGGAATACCCGGCTTGAGGCAGCAGATCCCTCTGACCACAAGGTCTATCTGCACTCCCGCACGTGATGCCCGGTAGAGTGCCTGGATGGTGGCCGGATCGACCAGCGAGTTCATTTTCATCATGATTCTGCCGCCGCTACTTTTTCTTGCCAGGGCGATTTCGCGCTCGATCATCTCGATGATCCGCTTTCTCGTATTGATCGGCGAGACAAGCAGAGAGCGGTAGCCGGTGTACCGGAAGTAGCCTGTCAGCGCGTTGAACAGCTCCGAGACCTCTCCGGCGAGCAGTTCATCATCAGTAAAAAAGCTGTAGTCGGTGTAGAGCTTTCCGGTTGACGGGTTGTAGTTCCCTGTGCCGAGGTGCAGATAGCGTTTGAGCCCCTGCGGTTCGCGGCGCACCACGAGTGTCAGTTTCGCGTGGGTTTTCAGGCCAGGCAGGCCGTAGATGACGTGCGCGCCGACATCTTCGAGCGCACGCGCCCACCCGATGTTGTTTTCTTCGTCGAATCTCGCCTTCAGTTCCACCAGCACCGCCACCTGCTTGCCCGATTCGGCGGCCTTCATTAGTGCCTTGACGATGGGGGAGTTGCTGCCGACCCGGTAGAGGGTCTGCTTGATGGAGAGTACATCGGGGTCGCTGGCCGCCCGGTCGACGAAATCGACCACCGGTTTGAACGAGTCGTAAGGATGGTAAAAGAGCAGGTCACCCGAACTGATGGCACTGAAAATGTCACCGTTTCGCTGTTCCTCGAACATGTTGAACGGGATGAACGGCTCGTCCTTCAGCGATGGCCGGTCGATGCCGAGCAACTCCATCAGGCAGCTCATGCCGAGCGCACCGTCGATTTCGTAGACGTTTCTTCCCTCGATTTCGAGGTTGTTTATCAGCAACTGTCGCACAAAATCGGGCATTTCGGGACTGATGTCAAGCCGCACGACGTTGCCGTATCGCCTTGACCTGACACCTTTTTCGATGGTTTGTAGCAGGTCGCCCGCCTCGTCCTCCTCGATCTCGATGTCGGCGTCACGGATAATGCGGAACTGGTGCGACTGCACGATCTTCATCGTTGGGAACAGCAGGCCAAGGTTCTGCTGGATCAGCTCCTCGATCCAGAGAAACCTCATGCAGGAGGGATCATTACCCAGACCCTCGATGTCGTTGAGTTTCAATAGGCGCGGCAGCACGCTCGGCACCTTGACGCGGGCGAACTTCAGGTTGCCGTGTTCGACGTCGTCGAGTTCGATGGCCAGGTTCAGCGACAGGTTCGACATGAAGGGGAACGGGTGGCCGGTATCGAACGCCAGCGGCGTGAGTACTGGGTAGATCTCCTTGCGGAACCAGGCGTTCAGCGCCACCTGCTCTTTTTCTGGCAGATCGGCGAAGTGGACGAAGGTGACGCCTTCCGCGGCGAGCGCAGGCAGGATGTCGCCGTACAGACAGGTGTTGCGCAGCTTGAGCTGCTCGATTACCTCCGCTCTGATTCGTTCGAGCTGCTCGGATGGGGTGAAGCCGTCGATGGTCTTTTTGCGGATGCCAGCCTCGACCTGCTTTTCGATACCGGCCACGCGGATCATGAAAAATTCGTCGAGGTTGGAGCTGAAGATGGCAATGAATTTGGCCCGTTCGATTAGCGGATGCTGATCCGGGCGGATCGCCTCGTCGAGCACGCGGCGGTTGAAGTGCAGCCAGCTCAGCTCACGATTGATGTAGAGCGACGGATCGCTCAAATCGGGCTTGTCACAGTGACCGTTGCCATTGAGTTTCTGATGTTCTGGCAGCAACGCTGCCTGAAGGTTTTCGGAGTTGGCCGGGTTCATATCGTGCGAACTGGAGCTGGATGTCCGTCATTCTGAGGTATCCGGGTTGTTTCCGGCGTACTTGTTTTACTGTGTACTGGCGAAATTAGCGAATAGTTCCCGCTGGAAAGGTTACGAACGTGTTAACTCTCTTTCTTCCCGACGGTTAAGCGGTCAGATGCTCATGCGGTGAGGAGGGGAATGATCTCTTCGGGGGATGAAACCAGCTTCGATGCATTGGTCTCAAAAATGACTAAACTACCAGCGCTTTTTCATGAAAGCCTCGAGGCCTTTTTTGGTCTCTATGGTATCAGGATGTTTTTCACCCAGAGCCTGCTTGTATATCGAATATGCCCGTTGGAGGAGCGACTTGACCTGGGGAAACTTGCGCTGTGCCTGCAACACGTTTGCCAGATTGTTCAGGCTTTTGGCGACACTGGGATGATTGATACCGAGTTGTTTTTCTTTGATCAAGAGAGCCTGTCTGTAGAGTTGCTCAGCTTGGGCGTACTTGCATTGATTGTGTAATACGGTGGCTATGTTGTTCAGGGTTGTTGCTACATAGGGATGTTCCTTGCCTAGTTGTTTTTCATTGATTGCCAAGGCTTGCCGGTAAAGTGTTTCGGCTTGAGCGTACTTTCTCTGATCTTGTAATGCTGAAGCTAGTTCGTTCAGAATGGTTGCTACATGGGGGTGCTCATTGCCAAGCTGTTGTTCATTGATCGTCAGAGCTTGCCTGCAAAGTGATTCGGCTTCAGCATATTTTCCCTGATCTCGAAGTATTGTAGCCAAATTGCTCAGGCTGGTTGCTACATCGGGGTGCTCCTTACCGAGTTGTTGTTCCCTGACCGCCAGTGCTTGACGGTACAGAGGCTCGGATTCTGTGTACCTGCATTGCGCATCCAGCAAAACGGCGAGGTCGTTCTGGCTCATTGCCACATCAAGGTGATCGTCGCCAAGCTGGTTTTTCCGAATTTCGAGTGCATTGCGAAAAAGAGGTTCTGCTTCGTTGTATGTTCCTCGACCGTACAGATAACGAGCCATGTTGTTCAAGAGCAGCGCTTGCTCAAGCTGTTTAGCATTATTTTCATGTGACTGATCTTCTGTCAAAGCGACGGCGTGAGGAAAGAGCGCCGCGCATAACGGCCAGCATTTTGGATGAAGGTATCCCTCATCTGGAAATTGCTGTGATAGAGCTACAATCAAGGCATCTCTGTAAGATGCCATGTCAGCGGCGGTCATATAGTCCCGAACGACTGTCTGAACCAGACGGTGAACGAAGGCATGATCATTTTCAACTGACAGCAGGGAGTATGAACGAAGCGCTCCGACAGCGTCATCGATCAGGAACGGGTCGAGTGTTGACGATTCTCCCCGTTCAGCGAAATAACTCTCAAGCGCATGATTCAGGAGCGTTTTCGGAATGGCATCCGGGGCGACAAGACTGGCAAGAGACAACAGCTCCTGGGCGCAGGGTACCGGCTGTATCTGATCGAAAGCAAGACTCCATGTGGTGGCAACCGTGGCAGGGTACCCTTCCGGCGGGGTTTCCCTCTTCCAGAGTTCCTGACGGCGTGAATTGAAGAGCGTCAGGTATTCGGTATAGCTTTTTCCCTTGGTATCGATATAGGCGGCGGCCTGTTCCAGCGCGAGCGGTAGATCGCCGAGAGCATCGGCAACCTCTCCGGCCATAGGTCCATCGCTGAGCTGGGTACGTTTGTTCAGAAAGGAGATCGACTCGGCACGGCTCCAGACGCTCATTTCAACCGGAGCACAAGCTTTTTTCCAGTCCTGGTTTCTCGATGTGATCAGCACGTGACCGTCAACCGAATTCGGCAGGAAGTCCCTGATCGTGGCGTGATCGGGGGCGTTGTCAAAGATCAGAAGCCACTGTGGATTGTGGTCAAGCCAGTATCGTACAGCCTCTACGATGACCTTTTGTTCAGCTTCATCTTTTTCCCGCAGGTTTAGCTTTCCGGCAAGATTGGCATAGTCAGAAGCAAGCGTTGAAACTTCATTGGCGCGAAGCCACCAGATCACCTCGTACGAAGCGCAGTGTCGCCAGGCATATTCGACGGCGAGCTGCGTTTTGCCGATACCTCCGAGACCATATAACGATTGCTGGGTTATGGCGATATGGTGGCCGCTGGTTAAAGAGTTTCGCAGGTCGAGCAGTAGCTGATCCCGCCCGGTAAAGTTCGGATTGCGTCTTTGCAAGTTGCATATCTGGGGAAGCGTGCCCGGAAAACGGGGTTCCGAATGCTTTTCGTCCGAAATTCCGGCAGGAAATGCTAGCTCGGTTTCTGGTTGTTGTGGCTCTTCATCACTTAACGAACCTCGGATGCCTTCCAGAAAGCGGGTTTTTGCAGCTTCCTCGGCGAGGCCGACCAGATCGATGTAGACCACCGCAGCGAGTAGGCCGGTAGGCTCGCATGTGTCGATGCGAACCGGAATCAGCAGCCTTTGAAGACCTTTCGGGTCTCGTGCGAAGGCGGCTGCCCATTCGGGATGGGTAAAACTGGCAGCGAGATAGCGCGAGGAGAGTACCGCAAGCGTTCGCCGGGTTTCCTTTGCGGCACGATCCATTTCAAGCACGAAATTTGAGCCTGCATGAAAATCCTGGGATTGTAAAACCGTCGTATATCCAACCCTGCGTAACTGTCCGGCCAGCCATTCCGCCCACTGTCGGTCAGCACTGGTGTAACTGATGAAAAAGTCTTTCATTGGCACACAGGAGGAAAGATGTTGATGTGGCCCGCAAAATCGCTATGAAAAAATAACGCGATGTTACGTTATCAACAACAGAAAGTGATTTTGGTGTCACAAATTTGTGTCAAAAAAACTCACGCTCGTTATGGCAATTCACGCGGTGAGCAGCGGGATGATTTCGGTGGGGTGTGAGACGAGCTGCGCTGCGCCGGTGGCGAGCAATTCATCCCCGGGACGGTAGCCCCAGGTGACGCCGAGGGGGTACATGCCGGCGGCGTTGGCGGTTTTCATGTCCACGCCGCTGTCGCCGACGTAGAGGATCGAGGCGGGCTGGACGCCGAGTTCTTCGGCGACGAGCAGCGCGCCGGTCGGGTCGGGCTTCGGAGCGATGCCTTCGCGGAAGCCCATGATGACGTCGAATTTCCATGGCGCGAGCAGCTCTTCGGCGCACTGGCGGGTGAAACGGTCGGGTTTGTTGGAGAGGATCGCCTTTTTCAGCCCCAGCTGGTCGATGGCGTCGAGCAGCTCCGCGATGCCTTCATATGGGCGGGAGCTGTCGTTCCAGTGCTCGGCATAGCGGGCCTGCATCTTCTTGAGCAGCGGCTCGGTGATGGCGTCGTCGTGGGCGCTTTCGGGCAGCGCTCTTTTGACCAGATCTCTCATGCCGAAGCCGACCATCACCCGGCATGCCTCGACCGGATGGGTCGGGTAGCCCTCCTCTTCGAGCACCGAGTTGAGGCTGTAGGAGATGTCCGCGAGCGTGTGAAGCAGGGTGCCGTCCATGTCGAACACCACGGCGGAGAATTTCTGGTTAACTGAATGAATCATAATGCGTTAAGCCTTTGGTTTGACTGCGGTGACGAGGAACACCGGATAGTTTTTCAGGTTGCCCTCGCGCTTCTTCTTTTCGATGATGTGCGCGGTCATGAAGGCGATGCTCGAAAAACCCGCCGATTCGAGGAGTGCTTGCAGCTCCGCGCGGTCGAAGCCGCGGTGAACCTTCTCGGTGGCGTCATCGTGGAAGAGGCCATCCTCAGCGTCGAGGTCAGCGATGGCAAGCGCACCGCCAGGCGACATGTGGCCGATCAGCTCCCGGAGGAAGCTCGCGGTGTCGGGAATGTGGTGCAGGGTCATGCTGCTGTAGACGAAGTCGTAGTCGCGGTCAAGTCCGTCGGCCTCTTCGGGTCGGCTGAAGTCGAGGTGCAGCGGTTTGACGTTGGCGATGGCGCTTGCGGCGATCTTTTCGCCGAGCATCCGGAGCATCTCGGAGGAGCTGTCCAGTGCGGTCAGCCGCTCGCAATGCGGTGCAATGCGGGTCGTTACGAGGCCCGTGCCGCAGCCGAATTCGAGTGCGTTCGCGGGCTTGCCCACCGGCATATGCGCGATGATTGCGCGGGCGACCGCATCGGCAAGCGCCGCGCGAACGGCGTTGGCGTCCCACTCGGCAGCTTTGTTATCGAAGCGCTCGGTATCGGTCCAGTTCTGTTCGCTCATCGTTGTTCAGCGGTTATGCGGTTCATCGGAAATCGGCAGCAGTTGCTGACCGCGCACAATATAAGGCTCACCGGTCAAGAGTGAAAACCGGAAGAGCGGCCATTCGAGTCGCCTCATCATGCGGCCCGCAGAAGTTGCCAAATCGTTGCCACCCCTCCACAAACGCCCAACAATCCACAGTTAATTTTGAACGTCGGCAGATGAGTCTGTCTCATTCAAATCCCATACGACATATAGGCCCTATAAGAATTTTCTATGAACCGATTCCTCGAACTTCTGCGCAGGCCTTTGCCGCACTTGAGTACACGGGATGCTGTGCTGCTCAGGTTGCTTATGGTGCCGAACCTGTTTCTTGCCGAGGTCGAGGGGGCTGAAGAACTTCGGAAAATCGGTTCGTCGCCCTGCATCTATGCATTCAACCACAACAATGCTTTCGAATCGCTGTTCGTGCCGGTACTGCTCATCTGGCTGCTTGGCGGGCAGCGCGTCAGTTTCGTGATTGACTGGATGTTTGGTCAGTTGCCTGTTGTCGGCTGGCTGATGAAGCAGATCAATCCGATTTACGTGTGGCACAAGCGCTCGACCGTGCCTTTTCTCGAACGCCGCCGTGTGAAAGCGGCCTCGTCGTCGAGCCGCGACGAGTGCGTCCGGCGGCTCGATGGTGGGGCGAGCATCGGCATCTTTCCCGAAGGTACGCGCAACGGTGATCCGTTCCGTCTTCTCAAAGCGAAACCGGGTATTGGCTATATCGCTCTCGAATCTGGTGCGCCGGTCATTCCGGTGGGTATCGAGTTCCTGGCTTCACGCAGGCGTGGGCGAGTGCCCTTCATCGGAAAGATCGTGCTGCGCTTCGGCGCACCGATGCAGTTCGGGCGGCACGGTGCATCGGTTGACGCGCCGGACGCCGGAGCCGGTCGCACCTTCAAACGCCGTCTTGCCGGCGAAATTGCCGACGAGGTGATGCTGGCCATATCGCCGCTCTGCGGCAAAAGCTATCCGTACTTCGACTGTGAACCGGAAGCGGTTCCGACTCTCAAACCATCAATGGAGGCGCTATGTCCGTCATAACCGTTACGAAAGTGCTCTCGCCCTGCGACCGGCTCGAAGCGCTCGGGGTGATCGAGGAGGTGTTTGTCCGGGAGAAGCAGTGGATGAAGGATGCCGGTGAGCAGATTCCGGAATTTCTGGACGGAAATCCTGAATATTCATGGTTTCTGGCCAGGGTGGGTGACCAGCCTGCGGGCGTGATGCGCCTGTATTACGATCCGTCGCTGGAGCTTCCCGAAACGTGCCAGGTGAAGTTTGCGCCGGGTATCGATCTTGAAACGCTTCAGGCGGCAGGCCGGTACGTGGAGATCGGGCGTTTCATGATTCGTCCGCAGTTCCGGCGGCAGCACCGCGTTGCCCTTCGCCTCATGCGGGCCGCCACCGGCGAGGTGGTCGAGCGCGGTTACACACACTTCATCACCGACGTCTTCGAGGGCGAGGAGCATTCACCGCTGAACTTCCACACGCGGGTGCTTGGCTTCGAGGTGATCGGCAGTCACCTGTTCGGTGAACTCAATTGCAGCTCGACCCGCATCATTCTGACACTCGATATCATCAAACTCTACAACAGAATCAAGGACAGCCGCAGCCGGATGTATCAGGAGCTGGTCGAGGGGCTGCGCGGCAAGATTGAGAGCAGGTGTGGTAACCGGCGCGGTTTCAGTCCGCAGGTGTGAAGGGGAAGTGATGGATGCCTTACTGCATCTTGTTTTACTATTTGCAGATACAGTAAAAGTGGTTTTGCCGTCTGTTCCTCCTGTTTGTTTACAATCTCTTTTCAGTGTCTTAACGATTCCTCAATAATTGCCAGTGTAGATTAGTGTCCGAAAAGGATGGCCGTGCGCTCTTCCTCGTTTCAATCACTTTCGACACAGCACAGCACAACACAAAAAAGCATTCATCATGAAAAAAACTCTCTTTCTCGTTGGACTTGCAGCAGCCCTCGGGTTCAACAACGCCCAGGCCGTTGACTGGAACTGGAAAGGTGATATCCGTTATCGTTACCAGTCTGAAATTCAGGAGGACGCCGAGCACAGCCGTGACCGTCACCGCCTGCGCGTCCGCTTCGGAGTCGAGCCCTGGATCAACGAAGAACTTTCTGCTGGTATCCGTCTCTCTACCGACTCTTCTGAGACGACCTCCCGCAACCAGACGTTGCAGGATGGATTCAAGACCAAGAACATCGCGTTCGATGAAGCGTTCATCAACTACCATCCGATGTTCCTCAATGGCGATGTCAATGTTCTGCTTGGCAAGCGCGAAGTGGCGAAGACCCTTTTCTATGAAAAGGATCTGGTCTGGGACAGCGATCTGACCTTTGAAGGCGCAACCCTGCAGTACGGAGAGGGTATCGATGGCAAACAGAAAGATGGACTGGGCGCGGTTGTCGGTTGGTACACCCTCGATGAAGACAAAGCAGAGAAAGATCCTTACCTGTTTGTCGCACAGGGCGCTTACAAAGGTGAGGTCAGCGACCTCGGTTTCGATCTCGGTGTCGGATATTATGATTTTGTGCATTTCAATCTGAACAACAGCACGGCGCAGTTGGGTTTCGAACCAAAATTCGACTACCGCGGTAAAGACTTCAATATCGTCGAACTTTTCGGTAGCCTTGGTGGTGACATTACCGAAACCGTGCCGTGGAAGCTCTATGGCCAGTATGCGTTCAATACCGCTTCGAACAATGCTACCAACTATGCTATCGATGATAGCGAGCGTGACGCATGGCTGGTTGGTCTGAAGATCGGTAAAGCTAAAAACCCTGGTCAGATTGAAGGTTCAGCCGAGTATGTGAGCATTGAACGCGATGCCGTGACCTACTTCACTGACTCTGATCGCAATGCTCCTGATTCCAATAAAACCAACATTAAGGGTGTCAAACTTAATGCCACCTACCACCTCGTACAGAACATGACGGTGGGCGTCACCTACATGAACTTCAAGAGGCTTCATGATGTCGTTGTAGGTCAGAATGACAAGACCGATCACTTGCTTCAGGCTGATGTTGTCGTGAAGTTCTAAGGCCTTGTCACGGCTGTTCTTTTGTTTTGTGTGCTGTTCTTTCTCGGTTGGGTGAGTGTGTGGTGCTCATCCGGATTGCTGCGAAGGCCGCCCGGGTTCGGCCGGGCGACCTTTTTCGGATACAGGCAGCAATGTCAACCGTTAATCAGTAGATATCTACATCCGTTTTTATTCATCAATTCAATTACAACAAGGAATTATACCCATGAAGATGTTCAGAAAAATCATGTTTGGCGCGGCTGTCATGAGCCTTATGGCTGTCGGTGACGCTTCGGCTGCTGGCAACAAGCTCGTGCTCGATGGTTCAACCACCGTTGGCCCGATCGCCAAGGCATTTGCTGCTTACTTCAAGAAGACCACCGGCGTTGATGTTACCGTCAGCGAGTCCGGTTCCGGCAACGGCGCAAAAAGCCTTATCAACAAGACCTGCGATATCGCCAACATGTCCCGTGCCATGAAAGATAACGAAGTCGCTGCCGCCAAGTCGAAAGGTGTCAACCCGGTTGAGAACATCGTAGCTCTCGACGGTATCGCCGTGATCGTTCACCCCGGCAACAGGGTCAACGGTCTCACCAGAAAACAGATTCGCGACATCTACTCCGGCCAGGTAACCAACTGGAGCCAGGTTGGCGGCCCGAATGCTCCGATCGTCATGATCCAGCGTGAGTCGAACAGCGGTACCCAGGATACCTTCAAGGAGCTGGTGATGGGCAAGGATCTGCCGATCTCCAAGCGTGCCGAAACCCAGGCCAGCAACGGTGCAGTCAAGAGCCGCGTGGCTTCTACGCCGACCGCCGTCGGTTTCGTTGGTCTCGGTTATGTTGATTCATCGGTCAAGGCTGTGACTGTCGATGGCATCGAACCGGATGTTCAGACCGTCAAATCCGGCAAGTACCCGATCTCTCGCCCGCTCTTCATGTACACCAACGGCCAGCCAACCGGTACCGTCAGGCAGTTCATCGATCTGCCGAAGACCGAAGAGGGCAAAAAGATGATCAGCGAGATCGGTTTTGTGAACAAGTATTGATCTGCAAGGCTGTCAACTGCCTTATCGATCAACGCATTGCAGAAAGGCTGTTCCGTTTACGATGACGGAGCAGCCTTTCTGTGTTCAACTCGAAATCGTTATCGTAATCGAAAACGCGCTGCCATTACCGGTCACCTTCACCTGGCGCACTGAACGTCGATTTCGATGCAAATGAGTTGGCGGCTTATTCCTCGCGTTGTTTTGCCCCTTTTTTGCCCGCTTTTTCCGCCGCATCGCCCGCCGTTTGTAAAGCGGAGCTTCATTCATTAATTTCCGGCACATGAAAGTCATTTCAAACAGACAAGGAGTAACGAATGAGAAAGTTTGGCGCAGTTTTGACATTGATGGCGATTCTTGCCATGATCGTGGCCGGCAATGCCGGGGCGGCAACCAAAGGAATCGTGATCGATGGATCGACGACCGTAGGTCCGATTGCCAAATCGTTTGCCGCGTATTTTACGAAAAAATATAAGGTGCCGGTAACGGTCAGCGAGTCTGGTTCGGGGAACGGTGCGAAAAGCCTTATCAACAAAAGCTGCGACATTGCCGATATGTCGCGTTCGATGAAGCCCCAAGAGCTTGCCGCAGCCAAAAGCAAGGGCGTCAACCCTGTGCAGAGCGTCGTTGCGCTTGATGGCATCGCCATTGTCGTGCATCCTTCAAATCCTGTCCGCTCTCTCTCGGAGGCTCAGATTGCCGATATCTACTCGGGCAGAATCACCAACTGGCGTCAGGCTGGCGGCCCGAACTTTCCGATCGTGGTTATCCAGCGCGAATCGAACAGTGGCACCCAGGAGACCTTCAAGGATCTGGTTTTGAAAAAGGCGAAAGTGGTTCGCACAGCCGAAACCCAGGCCAGTAACGGAGCCGTCAAAAACCGTGTTTCTCAGACGCCGGGTGCTATCGGTTTTCTTGGCCTTGGTTATGTCGATTCCTCGGTGAAGAAGGTCGCCGTCAACGGAGTCTTTCCCTCGGTTGTAACCGTGAAGAATCGAACCTATCCTCTCTCCCGCCCACTGTTCATGTATACAAATGGCCGCCCGTCCGGAATGGTTGCCAAATTTGTCGATCTGCCTAAAACTCCTGAAGGCCAGAGGATAATCAAGGAACTTGGTTTTGTGCCGAAGTACTGACTTTTGTCCTTTTAACCGTGTCCTCATAGCTCAACGATATTCCTGCAACCGGTAACGTCTGTTCGGTTGCAGGTTTTTCCGCTACAGGCCCCCCGGCTCTTTTGACATGTTCCAGAATTGTAACAATCCACCCTTTTTTTCTATCGGTTCAAGGTATAGATTTGTGGCGTCAAGAGAGAAGTGAGTTTCCTTACGTTAGTTCAATTACAGGACATGCCTCAAATGTCAAGCTTAAACGAATCAAACAGGTCGTTAGCCTGCAAAACAGCAATGGTATGAATGGTGATGTAGCATCGAACCAGAGCAGGTCGTCCGAGTTTATCGTTAGTGCGCAAAAGCACAAGATTCAGAAAATCAAGCAGAAAGCCGGTGAAGCGATCCTGTTGCTGATTGCGTCTTTTGTTGCGATAGTTGTTTTCTTCATTTTCTGGTTTGTCGCCCGCGACGCAGTTCCATTCTTCCGTCTCAGGGGTTTCGCCGAATTTTTTACCAGTGCTGACTGGTATCCGGCTGATGATCCACCGAAGTTTGGCTCGCTGGCCATCATTTACGGGAGCCTCATGGTGACGCTCGGTTCGGCTTTGATCGCCGTTCCGATGGGCGTCATTGCCTCGATCTGTCTTTCCGACATCCTGCCATTTTCGGTACGCCAGTATGTCAAACCGGTGATTGAGATGCTCGCCGCCATTCCATCCGTCGCTTACGGTTTTTTCGCCCTGGTCGTTTTCGCACCGCTTCTTCAGAACAACGGAGGCCCGATTCTCATGTGGACCTGGTGGGTTATCGCGGCCCCATTTTTCCTTCTTGCCGTCATCGTGGCCTCGGAGCTTCTGACCACCTCCATCGCCAAAGAGTCGATGAAGAAATCGGCAAAAATGGCGCTGAATATCGTGCTCAGCCTGTTGGCGATTCTCTTTCTCTATGTTGTCGGTAACCACCTGCAAGGGCTGGTGATCATGAGCGGCACCAACGCCCTGAACGTGTCGATCATTCTGAGTTTCATGGCTCTGCCGACCATCGTCAGCGTTTCGGAAGATGCGTTGCAGGCGGTTGGGCGCGAACTTCGCGAGGGCAGCTACGCGCTTGGCGCAACCAGGGCGGAGACCATCGTCAAGACGATTCTTCCGGCGGCCAGCAGCGGCATTCTCGCCGCGGTCATTCTCGGCATCATGCGCGCCCTTGGCGAGACGATGGTCGTCTGGATGGCTTCGGGTAACTCTTCGAGCATTCCGGTGCCCTTCTACAACTATCTCGATTCGGTGCGCACCCTGACCGCCACCATCGCCGGTGACATGGGTGAGGCTGACCAGGTGACCGGTTCGGCAAGGTTCCATGTGCTTTTCGCAATGGGCCTTTTGCTGCTGATCGTCAGTTTTGTGAGTAATCTTATCAGTGAGCGAATCGTTGTCCGTCAGCGGAAAATTCTTTCCGGACAGTGAGGCCAATCCAAATCAATGCTGTGATCCTATGAATCTCGGAACCAGAAAGCTGCTCGACCATTCATTCACCGCCCTCGGTTTCGGCTCGATCATCATCATGGGCCTGGCGCTCTTGGTCGTGCTTTTCCCGATTGCCACCAAAGGCGTTGGCGCGTTTGTCTTCAAGGGCACGATCGAGCATCGAAAGCTCCTCTTGAGCGAGTTTCATCGTGGTGACCCCAAAGAGATCGTAAAAGAAGAGACGGAGACGAACCGCTACCGTCAGAAGGTTTTCGACATGCTTGCCGCGTTCGATCAGGAGCTCGATCAGATGGATTATGAGCAGCAGTCGAAGTATCGCAGCAGTTATGACCAGGTTAAAACCTCTTTGCGCACGCTTTTGGGCCCGTTGCCCGGTGATAGCGAGCCTGCGCTGACCCGGTTCCAGTATGGCCAGACCCGATGGGACAAGGCCGAGGAGAAGCTTCACGGCCTGCTTTACGAGCAGAAATGGGATTACTCCAATCCTGACGTGATTGCCAAGCCCTACGATGTCAGCCGCGCAGCCGGATTTGCCGGAACCTCGCTGGTCAAGCTCTTTCCCTATGTAGAAGAGAATCTCGACAAGATGATGATGCCCGAGTGGACTTTTTACTGGGGCTTCTTTACCGAGAGCTCCCTTGATGCCCATTTTTTCGGTGGCATCTGGCCTGAAATTCAGGGGACCATCTTTCTTGCTATCGGAGCAATGCTTTTCGCTTTTCCGCTTGGTGTTATTGCGGCGATTTACTTCACCGAGTACGCCCGCGACGGCTTTTTGACCAGCATGTTGCGCAGCGCCAACAGCACGCTAGCCGGAGTGCCGAGCATCGTGTTCGGCCTGTTCGGTCTTGCCTTTTTCATCAATACGCTCCATGTTTCTGAATCGAAAAGCGTGCTGGCCGGTTCGCTGACTTTGGCAATCATGATTCTCCCGACCATTATCCGCGCTGCTGAAGAGGCAATTCTTGCCGTGCCGAAGACCTATAAGGAGGCGTCGCTCGGTCTCGGCTCGACCAAGTGGAACACGATTGTGACGGTGATTCTTCCGGCGGCGCTCCCGGGCATCCTGACGGGCGGCGTTATCAGCCTCGGCAGGGCGGCGGGCGAGACCGCGCCGATTATCTTCACGGCGGCGGTCAGCGTCGGAGCGGCCATCGGTCTCGGCGACGTGCTGACTTCGCCGACGCCTGCACTTTCATGGAATATCTACAACCTCGCCAGTGAGCACGAAGCCGCCGCTGAAATCCGCCATGTCCAGTACGGAATGGTGCTGGCGCTGGTGACGGTTGTGCTTCTGCTCAATCTGAGCGCCGTTATTCTCAGGGCGCGCATATCCAAAAAACTTAAAGGGTAAAATGTAATGCCAATGTCCCTTGAAGCAACAGAGACCAAAAAGAACGATAATTCCAGCACGGGAGCGCTCGATATTTATTTGCCTCCAGAGCGCAAAAAGGTCACTGGCGGCGGACAGCCGCACGTGGTGGCCAAGAATTTTTCGATCTATTACGGTGAATTCGAGGCGGTCAAAAAGGTAAACGCCGACATTCTCTCGAAATACGTGACGGCCATTATCGGTCCGAGCGGCTGCGGTAAAAGCACCTTCCTTCGCGCGATCAACCGGATGAACGACCTCATCCCGAACTGCCACACCACTGGTGCGCTTATGTTTGATGGCGAGGATGTTTATGGTAAATTCACCGACGAAGTGCTTCTGCGCAAGAAGATCGGCATGGTGTTCCAGAAGCCGAATCCTTTTCCGAAATCGATTTTTGACAACATCGCCTACGGCCCGCGCCTGCATGGCGTGAAAGATCGCAAGACGCTTGAAGGCATCGTCGAGCGGAGTCTTCGCAAGGCGGCGCTCTGGGATGAGGTGAGCGATCGGCTCGACAAGAACGCACTCGGTCTGTCCGGCGGGCAGCAGCAGCGCCTGTGCGTTGCCCGTACGCTCGCCGTCGAACCGGAAATTCTGCTGCTTGATGAGCCGACTTCGGCGCTCGACCCGAAAGCCACGGCCAAGATCGAGGATCTCATCCAGGAGCTTCGCGGCAGCTATACCATCATGATCGTGACGCACAACATGCAGCAGGCGTCGAGGGTGTCGGACTACACCATGTTTTTCTACGAGGGCGTGCTCGTTGAACATGCGCCGACCGCGCAGCTCTTCACCAGGCCAAAGGATCAGATGACCGAGGATTACATTACCGGAAGATTCAGCTAACGAAACACTACCAGCGCCATGTCGGAAAGACCCGTGCACGAGTATATCAAGGAACTTTCGGAAGCTCTCGTTCAGCTTTCAGAGAAGGTATTGCAGAATTTCAACGAGGCCCTGTATGCGGTAACGCACAAAGATATTCAGACCGCCCGGAAGATCAGGATCATCGATGACGAGATCGACCAGGCCGAAGTGCGTCTCGAAGAGCAGTGCCTTGAGTTTCTTGCCCTTCACCAGCCGGTTGCCCGCGACTTGCGCACGATGGTGACGATCATCAAGATCAACGACGACCTCGAGCGTATCGGTGACCTTGCCGTGCACATCATCGAGCGTATGCCAGAACTTGGCCATGAGGTTATGGAACGCTACCAGTTTGAAAAGATGGGCAACCTGTCGGCCACCATGGTCAGGAAAGCGATCGAAGCTTTCGTGACGAGAGACCGTCCGCTCGCCGACAACGTGTGTGCGATGGACGAGGATGTCGATGCCATGCACCGCACGGTTTTCAAAAAGGTTGCTGATGCCATGAAGGCGTGTAACACCGACACCGAGCAGTTGCTCGCCGTCCTGAGTGTGTCGCGCTACATCGAACGCATGGCCGACCATGCCACCCGCATCGCACTTGAAGCGATCTACCTCGTCACCGGCGAAATCGTCCGCCACAGCGACGACACCTTCGAAAAACTGATCCAGTCGCTCAAGGACTGAGCAATTTTAGATAAGCCGCTGATGCAGCGGTGCAGAAGAGATGAATCCCACCATCGGACAGGACGGTTCCGGTGGCGGGATTTTTTCATTTTGATTGTGCTTGAATGCTGAATTACGCACTCTCAGCCGGAAATGCTACCTTGAACTCACAGCCTTTGCTGAATGTGCGAATTTGACACTTTAGCCACGATCCGCCATGAAACTTGTCTACAGATTCCCGGTTTTCAAATCCATTCTTGCCGCCTTTGTGCTGCTCGTCGTGCAGTTGACGGCAGCGGTTGCCGAGCCGTTGTCGTTCTCGACGGGGCAGACGATCTATGTGCCGTCGTACTCGCATATTTTTGTCGGCAACCGCCTGAAAACCTTTGACCTGACCACATCGCTGGCGATCCGGAATTCGGATCCCGAGACGCCGATTACCGTCACGCGAGTTGACTATTTCGACGCTTCGGGGCGCTTTATCCGCGCCATGATGAAAACGCCGCTCGTCATTCGTTCCGTATCGACGCTCGTTTATGTGATCGACGAGTCCGACAAGACCGGTGGCGTCGGGGCGAGTTTCCTCGTTTCGTGGAGGTCGTCCAAAAAAGCCGCGCCGCCCGTCGTCGAAAGCGTGATGATCGGCACGGGAATGCAGCAGGGCATCTCGTTCACCTCGCGCGGACAGGTGGTGCGGGAAACGCAGCCGTGATAGCGTTTGGTTTGTGGGATGAGGGCATTTTTCAGCCGGATCGAGCGCGTATTTCGCTTTGGTTTCCATCTTGCTTTTTTTAAGCCTCCGGCTTGTCTTAACCCTTCCGGTAAGTTAAATTAGGGCCTGTTTAAACCGCCTGAGTAAATCGACGTACGGCGGCCTCACCAACTTCTCCAACGAGCTTTATATTATGGCACTGTTCGGCAAGAAATCCTCCGATTCATCGAAATCCGTCGCTGTTCCAAAAGCGTTCACCATCCAGATTGATCCGTCGAAATTCAATCTTGCCACAAAGCCCTCGGGACCGGTGCACGAGCAGCTCGAAACGCTCAAGCAGAAGCTCACCAAGCTCTCTTCGAACGTCGAGAACAACCTGATGCTCGTCGTCCGCGCTTCGACAAAGAAGGACAAGGCGCTGGCCTCTTCGGCATTCGAGTTCGACGAGCGTTATATCCAGAAAGGCAAGTTCGAGGTCGAGTACCTGACCCTCGCTTATCTGAACTTTCAGCAGCTTGGCGAGGCCGACCATAAAACTGTGGCCCACGCTCGCATGATTCTCAAGGAGCTTGAAAAGATTGCCCAGTTCTGCCTCAACATCGCCGACAAGACCGAATACATCCAGCTCGCCAACGTTCAGGTTCTGCACAGGGATGAATACGATCTGAAACCGATGGGCGACGACACCGCCGAGATGATCAAGAAGGCTGTCGAGGCCTTTGTCAGCGGCAACTCGAAACACGCCACCGAGACGCTCGAAATGATGAAAAAGATCGACGATCTTTACCAGAAAGCGGTTGCCAAGCTCAAGGCCGAGGTCAACGACTCGAACATCACCAACTACACCGGCATTCTCTCTGTCGTGGAGCACGTTCACGCCTGTGCTGAAATCTCCTGCGTGATCGCCCGGCACTTCTGCTGAGTCAAAGCATTGAAAACTTTCAGAAGGCGGGCATGTCCCGCCTTCTTTTTTTTCGTCTGAACTTCATATTATTGAAAAAAGAGCGCGTTGCGGTATTTGTCCTCAACGTCCATTTCCTTCACAACGTCCACTCTCTTCATGACGAAACACCGTACCCGGATTATCGCGCTGGTTGCGCTTGTGGTGCTTGCCGCCGTTTCGCTCCTGTTTTTCAGGAAGAAACCCGATACGGAGAGCGGGAAGAAAAGTCTCCCATCCGCGGCCTCCATCGCGGTCAGCGTCGAAGCTGCCTCCGTGGCTGCGGTGCGCGACAGCCTCTCCGTCGTCGCGCTCATCGAGGCTTGGCGGGACGTCGATATTCACGCAGAGACCTCGGGCATCGTCCGGAGCGTCTCCTCCGAGGTTGGTCAGCGTAAGAATGCCGGTCAGCCGCTCCTCAAGGTCGATGACGAGGTGGCGGCCTCCGCTTTGCGCAAGGCCCGCGTGAACTGTGAGCTGGCCCGCCACGATTTCGAGCGCTACGACAGGCTTCAGAAAGAGGGGGCCGTGGCGGTGTCGAGCTTCGATGCGATGCGGCTCAAGCTCGAAGATGCCGAAGCCGATCTTGTCGCCGCCCGCCGCCGCGTCGAGGATGCGGCGATCAAGGCGCCCTTCGCGGGCGTCATCACCGCGCGGCTCGTCGAGGTGGGTGATCTGGTGCAGCAGGGGATGAAGGTGGCCAACATGGTCGATCTTTCGAAGGTCAAAATTGTCTCGTTGATTCCGGAAAAACAGGTTTCGCTTATCGCCGAAGGGATGCCGGTTCAGGTGACGACCGATGTCTGGCCGGGCAAGGTGTTCCGGGCGAAGGTGCAGTCGGTGAGCGCCAAATCGTCGCGCGATCACACCTACCGGGTCGAGTCGGTCATGGACAACCCGAAGGAGACGCCGCTTCGCGCCGGGATGTTCGCCCGCACGGCCTTTGTCGGCAGCAGCTCCCGTCAGGCGCTCCTGATTCCCCGCCGGGCGCTCAACGGCAGCATCGCCGATGCCGAGGTGTTTGTCGTCAGCGGTGGCCGGGCGCGGCTGAAAAAGATCGTTGCCGGAGGTGAATACGGCAGCCGCCTCGAGGTGTTGCAGGGGCTTGCCGCCGGTGACGAGGTGGTTGTCAGCGGCCAGAGCGACCTCGACGACGGCGCGCTGGTGACGGTGTCGAAAGGGGAGGCAGGACGGTGAAGCGAACGGTCACGGGAATCGCCATCGAGCGTCCGACGCTGGTCGCTGTCCTCTTTTCGGTGCTTTTTATCCTCGGCTTCTTCAGCTACCGGCAACTCCAGTACGAGCTGCTGCCGCGTATGAGCACGCCATACGTCACCATCACGACGGTCTATTCGGGCGCATCGCCGGACGAAATCGAGACCTCCGTCACCAAGCCAGTCGAAGAGGCGGTCTCTGCCATCGAAAAGATTTCAGCCATCAACTCCTCCTCCCGCGAAGGGGTGTCGCTGGTCACGATCGAGTTTGTCAGCGATGCCAACATCGACCTCGCCTTGCAGGATGTACAGCGCAAGGTGAACGAAGCGCGCGGCAATCTGCCCGACGGCATCGATACGCCGGTCGTCTCCCGATTCGCCATCGACGAACTGCCCGTGCTGCGCCTTGGCGCGACCTCGAACCTCTCCGACACCGAATTTTACCAGTTGCTCAAGGACGAGATCAAGCCTGCCCTGTCGAATATAGCCGGAGTGGGGCAGGTAGGCATCCAGGGTGGGCGCGAGCGCGAAATCAGGGTCAACATCAATCCGGGCCGCCTCGAAAGCTTCGGTCTCACTGTTGGCGACCTGCTCGAAGCGATCGGCAAGGCCAATATCGATTTTCCGACCGGCACGGTCGAAGCGCCCGACCGCAAGTTCGTGGTGCGTCTTGCCGGAAAGTTCACCAGCCTCGACGAGCTGAAAAACCTCGTGGTGCGCGACGCCGGGCCGGAGGGCGCGGTCTATCTGCGTGACGTGGCCGAGGTGCAGGACACCTTTCAGGAGATCAAGACCATGACGAGGATCGATGGCAAAAACGCCGTCGGCATCGTGGTGGTCAAGCAGAACGACGCCAACACCGTCGAGGTTTGCCGCCTTGTGCGCGAGAAGCTCCGGACGCTCGAAGCGCAGTACCGCGACCGGGGGCTGAAGTTCGACATCGCGCAGGACGCCTCGACCTTCACCCGCGACGCCGTCGAGGCGGTGCAGCACGACCTATTCCTCGCCATCCTGCTCGTGGCGCTCGTGATGCTGCTTTTTTTGCACAGCCTGCGCAACTCGCTCATCGTGATGGTCTCGATTCCCACCTCGCTCGTGACCACCTTCATCGGCATGTACCTCTTCGGCTTTTCGCTGAACCTCATGACCCTGCTCGCGCTGTCGCTGGTGATCGGCGTGCTGGTGGACGACTCCATCGTGGTGCTCGAAAACATCTACCGCCACCTCGAACGGGGCGAAGCGCCGCGTGACGCGGCCCTCATCGGACGAAACGAGATCGGCTTCACGGCGGTGGCGATTACGCTGGTTGACGTGGTGGTGTTCCTGCCGCTTTCGCTGCTCAGCGGCCTGGTCGGCGACATTCTGCGCGAGTTCTCCGTCGTCATGGTTATCTCGACCATGCTGAGCCTTTTCGTCTCCTTCACGGTGACGCCGCTACTTGCCTCGCGCTTTTCGAAGGTCGAGCGCCTCTCCGCCGACACCTTCGGCGGGCGCATCGCCAGCGGCATCGAGCACTGGTACGAGCGCGGGCGCGACTGGTACATCTCGCTGCTTGGCTGGGGGTTGAAGCATCCCGGCAAGGTGATCCTGACCGCCACGCTCCTGCTCGTCTCGTCGTTCGCGCTCGTTTTTGCCGGAAAGATCGGCGGCGAGTTCATCGAGGTCTCCGACCGTGGCGACTTTTCGGTGATGCTCGAACTCGAACCCGGCACGAGCCTCCACCAGACCGACCGCTTCGTGCGCACCGTCGAACGGAAAATTCAGGCCTATCCCGAAGTGGACAAGGTGCTTGCGGTTGTCGGTACCTCGAACGAGGGATTCCTCGGCCAAAGTTCCGACCATGTGGCCGAAATCAACGTCCGCCTGATTCCCAAAGAGCAGCGCATGCGCTCGACCGACAGTATGATGCAACTGATCCGCAAGGATCTCGATGGCGTGCCGGGCCTCAAGGCGAGCATCAACCCCATCGGCATCTTCGGCACGGCCAACGAAACGCCGGTCACGGTGATTCTGAGCGGCCCGAAGCGGGAGGATGTCGCCCGCGCCGCCGCCGTTCTGCGTGACAGTCTCAAGACGGTTCGCGGCACGGCGGACGTGCGGCTCAGCTCTCAGCCCGGCACGCCCGAAATGCACGTGGTCGTTGACCGCGGGCAGATGGCCGCTTTCGGCCTCTCCATCGCCGACGTTGGTTCCGCTATGCGCATCGCCTACGATGGCGACGACAGCAACAAGTACCGCGAGCATGGCGACGAGTACGACATCCGCCTGATTTTCGACGAAGGCTCCCGCCGCGCCACCAGCGGCATTCCCGATCTTTCGTTCCGTGCGAAAGATGGCGGTCTCTTGCGGCTTGGGCAGTTTTCGCGCCTCGAACAGTCGCGTGGGTACGCCCTGTTGCAGCGCCGGAACCGCAATGACGCTGTCTGGGTCAAGGCGCAGGTAGTTGGCCGCCCGGTTGGCGACATTGGCCGCGATATCGAACGCATCATCGGCAACATGCGAAAGGCGGGCGTCATGCCGAAGGGCGTCACCCATACCTATGAAGCCGACCTCAAACGGCAGGGCGAGTCCAACGTCAACCTGCTCTACGCCTTCATGGTGGCGATCATCTTCGTGTACCTCATCATGGTCGCGCTTTACAACTCGTGGGTATGGCCGATGGTGGTGATGTTCTCGATTCCGCTGGCCATCATCGGCGCGCTCTGGTCGCTGGCGCTCTTCGGCAAATCGCTCAGCATCTTCACGATTCTCGGCATCATCATGCTTATCGGACTGGTCGGCAAGAACGCGATTCTGCTGGTCGATTTCATCAACAAGTTCCGCGCTGAAGGGATGGAAATCGTGCCCGCCATCACCGAAGCCGGACGCGAGCGACTGCGCCCCATCCTCATGACGACGCTCACGCTCGTTTTCGGCCTCATGCCGATCGCCCTCTCCGGCAGCTCCGGTTCCGAATGGAAATCCGGCCTCGCCCTCGCCCTCGTCGGCGGCCTCTCCAGCTCGATGTTTTTAACACTGCTGGTGATTCCGGTGGTATATGTCTGGTTCGACAGGGTGAAAAGCTGGGTTGCGGGGAAGTGGGAGACGGCTGGGAATGGATAGTGGTAGGGGCGAACCGGTGTGTTCGCCCTTTTGCGTTGATGATTTCCCCGCGATCGTTGCCCGAAATAACCAGTCTCTTTACTACATTATCACTGACGAACCTTGCAATCACGGATTGAAGGGTTTACCCCGATCCGTTCCTGAAATGAATTGATCTTCGTTTATGAACCTCACCGGTAACGACAAGGGCGAAGTCATCAAATACCTTCCGCCATCATGCCTCTGAGCCAAAAGGAAATCCGCGACAACGCCCTGAAATTTGCCCACGAATGGGCTGATGCTTCACGTGAACGCGCCGAATCACAAACCTTTTGGAATGAGTTCTTCAACATTTTCGGCATTGAACGTCGTCGAGTGGCCACCTTTGAAGAACCTGTCAAAAAACTGGCTGAAAAGAGAGGTTCTATTGATCTCTTCTGGAAAGGAACCCTTGTTGTCGAACACAAATCCAAAGGGCAGGACTTAGAGAAAGCTTACTCCCAGGCGCTCGATTACTTTGCCAATCTCAGACAGGAAGAACTCCCCAAATTTGTTCTCGTTTCCGACTTTGCCCGTTTCCGTCTCTTTGATCTTGATAGCGGTGACGATCATGAGTTCCTGTTGGCAGAGCTTCCGAGAAACATAGGCCGCTTCGGTTTCATCTCTGGTTACCAGAAACGAGTCTACAAAGACGAAGACCCGGTCAATATCAAAGTGGCCGAAAAAATGGGTCAGCTCCATGATGCACTGCTCGATTCCGGGTACAGTGGTCATAGCCTCGAACTCTTTCTTGTCCGCCTTGTCTATTGCCTTTTTGCTGATGATACTGGCATTTTCAACACCAAAGATGACTTTGAGTACTACCTTCGCGACAGAACCAAACAGGATGGTTCCGACACCGGCAGAGCTATTGCCGAACTCTTTCAGGTACTCGATACTTCACCAGTTCATCGTCAGAAAACGCTCGATGAAGAGCTTTCGCGCTTTCCCTATGTCAACGGAAAGCTTTTCGAGGAAACAGTCCGTTTTCCCAATTTCGACGCGGACATGCGCCAGTTGCTTCTCGATTGCTGCACTTTTGATTGGGGGATGGTTTCTCCGGCTATTTTCGGTTCCCTCTTTCAGAGCGTCATGGACAAAACACAGCGCCGCAACCTCGGAGCGCACTACACTTCGGAGAAAAACATTCTCAAGGTTATTCGCGGCCTTTTTCTTGACGACCTTTACCTCGAATTTGAATCGAGCAAAACCAGCGCCAAAAAACTGCTGGCCTTTCACGATAAAATTGCCTCGATGCGCTTTTTCGATCCCGCGTGTGGTTGTGGCAACTTTCTGGTGATCACCTATCGTGAAATGCGCCTGCTCGAAATTGAGGTGTTGCGCGAATACCTCAACCTCACTTCGGTACTCTACAGAGCAGGAAAAACCCAGCTCGAAACTGATGTCAGCGTCATTTCAAAAATTGATGTCAACCAGTTCTACGGTATCGAAATCGAGGAATTTCCCGTTCGTATCGCTCAGGTTGCGCTCTGGCTGACTGACCACCAGATGAACATGCGCCTCTCCGAGGCGTTCGGCCAAACCTATGTTCGCCTGCCGCTTGAGCACTCTCCGAATATTTTCTGCGACAACGCTGTCCGTCTCGATTGGGAAACGCTCTTTCCTTCAAAAGAGAACCTGCTGATTCTTGGCAATCCGCCCTTCATCGGCAAACAAAACCGCAATGCCGCTCAAGTGGCCGATATGGATTTTCTCTGCCAGCCACTCAAAACCAAAGGTTTGCCAAACTATGGCATTCTCGACTATGTGACGCTCTGGTATATCAAGGCGTCTCTTTTTATCGAAAACACCGCCGTTAAAGTGGCGTTCGTCTCCACCAACAGCATGACCCAGGGCGAGCAGGTCGCGGCGCTCTGGCAATTTCTCCTGTCAAAAGGAGTGAAGATCAACTTCGCCCACCGCACCTTCAAATGGACGAACGAAGCGAGAGGCAAGGCGCAGGTTTTTTGTGTTATTGTGGGATTTTCTTGCGGTGGCAGCAATCAAAAAAAGCGCCTGTTCGATTACGAAACTCCGCAAAGCGAGCCGCACGAAGTTTCCGCAAAGAATATTAACCCGTACCTCATCGATGCGCCTGACATTGTGATTCCTTCCCGCAACAAACCGCTCTGTGATGTGCCGGAAATTGTCAAAGGAAATCAGCCAACAGATGACGGTAATCTTCTTTTCAGAGAAGAAGAGAAAGCCGAGTTTTTAAAGAAAGAGCCAAAAGCCGAGAGATTTATCAGACAGTTTGTAGGCGCGCAAGAGTTTATTAATGGAGAGAGTCGTTGGTGCCTTTGGCTCAAAGGTGTTCCGCCAAGTGACTGGAGAAGTTTACCTGAAGTTGTTCGGCGGGTTGACGCTGTCAGGGCATTCCGGCTGAAAAGCACAAAAGCGGCAACGGTTAAGAAAGCCGAAATTCCTTATCTCTTCGACGAAATTCGCCAGCCGGAAACAGACTATTTGCTTATTCCATCGGTTTCTTCCGAGAATCGCCGATATGTGCCAATTGGTTATCTGTCGAAAGATGTCATCGCTAGCAATCTTGTCATGTTTGTCCCAAATGCTACTCTGTATCACTTTGGAACCTTGACAAGCACGATGCACATGGCGTGGATGCGGGCAGTGTGCGGACGTTTAGAAGGTCGTTACCGATACTCAAATAATATTGTCTATAACAACTTCCCGTTTCCCGAAGCCGTGACGGAGAAGCAGCAGGCGAGGGTTGAGGAGAAAGCGCAGGCGGTTCTTTCGGCGCGTGAACTTTTTCCCGCCTCAACCCTTGCCGATCTCTACGACCCGCTTTCCATGCCGAAAGAGCTGCTCAGGGCTCACCGCGAACTGGACGAGGTCGTTGATGCGTGTTATCGCCGGGCGGCATTCAAATCCGAACTCGAACGCCTCGAATACCTGTTTGAACTGTACGCCAGATACGCCGAACCCCTTGCCCATGCAATGGCACAAAAGCCAAAACGAACCCGGCGCGGCGCGTGAGGTTTACCGTTGCACATTGCCGTCGATTTCGCTGAGTTGGCCGATATCCTCATCGCTCACTCCGGCTGCGGTGAACTCCGTTTTCCAGCTCTCGACAGCGGCATACACTTCATCGACAATCCGTTGGCAGCCGCTGACTCCCCAGGCGCGTCCGAGCTTCACCAGCGCTGAACGGCCCGGATGGCGGGGATCGGTGTCGAAGATCAGCACGTGTTCGGAGCGCCGGGCAATGTTCGGCACGAGATCGAACGCGGGCGACAATCGCCAGCCGTCACGGTGGCTGTAGAGCATCCAGAAGTTTTTCAGATGGTCGTCCGTGTTGCCAACCAGCGCGTTGAACACCATCTGCCGAAAGAGCTGTTCAGCATCTTTCGCCGGTTCGGCGCTGTATTTGCGAACGACAGCGTGCAGTTCATCGTACCGGCTGACGTAATAGGCTTCCGCCCGAAGCAGGCTCCTGAAGCTGATCATGTGGCGTCTGCATCCATCCGGCATCAAATCGAAACGTCGCACAAGGAGGGCGGATTTGCCAGCGCATTCGATCACACGGGAATCTGCCGTGTTCAGCCCGGCTTTTGCGGCGAGCGACATGGTAGCCCCCTCGATTCGCACCACATCGAGCGTGTCCTTGATGCTCGGAAATTTGGCCAGATAGTGTTCGTCTGCCTTTTTGCCGGAAACAAGGACTTTTGGACGGGCGCCGCCGGGCGAGCTTCCCGCGCTGAGCAGCAGCGACAGCAGCGGATCGGTTGCATCTCCGCGCTCGTAATGCTCAATTGCCTCTATCAGGTTGTCAATCTCCAGCAGCGAGGCTTCTGCGCCTGATTGCCCGGGTTGCTGTTTGCGTTTTGTTGCACTGCTGCTGAATGAAAGCGCGCCGAGGCCGCTTGCGGCGAGCGCTTCAAGAAGGCTGGCGAGGTTCTGTTCTCCTCTTGGCACATTGTTCCGCCGTATCAGCAGCTTTCGGCCCCAATCATCCGGCAGGCTGTCTTCAAAGATGTCAAAAACGACCTTCCGCTCCGCCGTGAAAATACCGCTTCGCAGGGGGAGCGAAACAGGATCGATGGCAAAGGCGTCTCGGCGAACGAGAAACTCCTCCAGATAGCGGAACTGGCAGCGGGCACGCCCCAGCTCGTCGATTTCGCTGACCAGCTCTCCAACCGGCAGTGCTTTGCCGGTGGTGCGCTCGTGAACGGTAATTTTTCTGATCATTGGCGTCTCCTCGAAACCCGTTTACGCGGCGGGGCGCTCTCCTGTTCATACTTTTCGAACAGGTTGTCTCCAGGTGCGAGAAGCAGATCGAGCTCATCCTGCCGGTCGAGCAGCTCCAGCGCTTTTGCCCATGCGCCGATGCTGACGCCCGGATCGCCGGACTCCATCTTGCCAAGCGTCGGCCGGCTGACGCCGATCCGGTCAGCAAAACGTTGCTGCATTTCGTGGCGGGCAATTCTGGCTCGTCGCAATCGTTCGCCAAGGCTTTTCAGTTTGTCGTCTTGCACAGCGCATCTTTTTTAGTGTAAAGAAATATTATCATTATAGCCCTATATGCTACTTTGAGCAAATTATATTTGTCATTAATGATAAGTTGTTGCCGATGGTGACTTTCAATGGCACCCGATGGAGGTTTCGATCCTGATGGTCATGTCACCCGGTTTTTTGCAATGAAAATGCTTCAGGCGTGTTGGTCGTTGATATGGTTTTGCGGCTGATTCAGGATGGGCTGATGTTTAGTGCTGTCTTCCGAATCACTTATCGCCGTTTGCCTCGCTTACCCAATCCTCCTTCGCCCCGCACTTTCAACACGCCTTTAACGTTGGGTGTGGCTGTATTTGTCCGGTAACTGTTATCTTCCAAAAAGAAATGCCTGAACCCTTTACCCTTATGAGTCTGTTCGCTCGCCAGTCTCCGGCGCTGATTGCCAGCCGGATTGCTCTCGCTTTTGTGTGGGTCTATCAGGGTGCGGTGCCGAAGCTGGTGTGCCCGAGCCCGATCGAGCTGGGACTGCTTTCGCATCTGGGGCCGCTGTATGGTTTTATGTGCTCGGTTATGGGCTACGGCGAGATAGCGTTCGGACTGCTGCTGCTTCTGACTCCCTGGCGCTGGCCGTTTTTGCTGAACATTGCTGCCATGCTGAGTCTGCTGGGCTTTGTTTCATTGCATGAACCGCGCCTGCTGGCAGAAGCATTCAATCCAGTTTCACTCAATGCGGCGGTGATCGCTCTCTCCCTTACGGCATACTGGGAAATGGGCAAGGCTTCGGCAAGCAATCAATGAAATCACAACGATCCATGACCCCTGTTACGTCAGAGAACACGCTTCGAGGAATATCCAGAACCTTTCTTGTCGTCTCGTTCACCATCATCGCCATCGCCGCGACGGGTGGCGGTCTCGGCGTCCTTGCCGACAATGCCTTTCTGCTCAAGCTCCATCCATACATTTTTTTCGTCGGATTCGGCAACCTGGCCATTCTGCTGTTCAACCGTTACCTGACTGCGTCGATCTACCCTGAACTGCGGATCGACCCGGCACGTCAGCGCGTGTTCATCGGCCTGGTGGTACTGGCGCTCGTCATGGTTACGATTGCGGTGGCGGCGGACCTGCCGCTCCTCAAGGCGGCGGCGGGGCTGATGCTGATGGGGGTGGTCGCCGTGCCGCTTTACGAGATTCTCACCACGCTTTCAGTGGCGAAAATCTGGAAAGAGGTGTCGGTGCGCTACTATATTTTCGACGTGGTGTTCCTGCTCAATGCCAACCTTGGCCTCTTTACGCTTGGTCTCAAGGAGGCCTTTCCCGACAACGGCATCATTCCGTTTTTCGTGACACAGTCGGCCTACTTCCTCGGCTCCTCGTTCCCGCTCAGCATCAGCGTCATGGGATTTCTCTACGCCTACGCATGGCGCCGGACGGACAAGATGGAGCTGGCCAGAAAGCTTTTCAGCCTCTGGTTCTACATCTTTGTCGGCGGGGTGCTCTACTTCCTCATCGTTATCCTCATGGGCGACTACCTCGGCATGATGCTCATCAGCCATCTGCTCACCTTTGGCGTCATGGCGCTGCTCTACACCTTCGGGGTGTTCCTGCGCAACTATTTCCGGAGCAACTTCGCCCATCCGGCGCTTGCGTTCATGCTCGGCGGTCTGGCGTTTCTCTTCGCCACCAGCGCTTTCGGCATTCTGAACATCTACTACGCGAAGGGCATTCTGTTCGGCAGCTATCCGCCCATCCGGGGCGACAAGATGTGGATCTACCACTCGCACACCCACTCGGCGCTGCTTGGCTGGATCACGCTCTCGTTTATCGGCATGATCTACATCGTGCTGCCCTCGATCCAGAAGACGGGGAGCCTCGAACTGTTGCAAGCCGGCGATCCGCTGGAGCAGCTGCTCGACGCGGGCACGATGAACCGCGCGTTCGTATCGCTTTCGATCATCCTCGTTGCCGGGGTGGCGATCATCGTGAGCTTCTTCAGTGGTGAGCAGCTTGTGCTTGGCATTGGTGGCATCGTGTACGCTGCGGCTGCTCTTTATCTTTTGCGAAATCTCACTCATGATCCGGTTTTCGAGACCGGTGACAAATCATAAAATCACATGATACATCCATTGTGCCGTTTCTGCGGCGCTGCTATGTGCGCAGGTGTTTTGCTTTTCGGCTTAACTTCCCAAGCCATCGCTGCCGATGCCCGGCAGGAGGCTGTGGTGCAGAAGGGGAGCGTCGAGTGGAACGCCATGCGCGAGAAGAATCCCTCGATGCCCACCGATCTTTCGGGCGCGTCGCTGAAAGGACGGCGGCTGCGCAAGATCGATTTCAGCCAGACCAGCCTTGCCGGTGCCGACCTGAGTCAGAGCGATTTTGGCCGATCCGAGTTTCGCGACGCCGATCTGCATGGCGCGAAACTCGATGGCTCCGTTCTGGTTGGAAGCCGCTTCACTGGTGCGAACCTGAGCCAGGCTTCGCTTGCCGGTGCTTCATGTTCCGGCGCTGATTTCAGCGGCGCGAAGATGGCCTCAGCCGTGCTGCGGCGCGCCGATTGCGGAGAGTCGAAGCTGCGCGGAGCCGATCTTGCGGGCGCCGATCTCCGGGAGGCGAATCTCGAACACGCCGATCTGAGCCGGGCCGATCTTCGCGCGGCCAATTTCTGGCTGGCGAAAACCGGCGGTGCGAACTTCACCGGTGCGCTGATTTCGGATGAGACCGTGCTGCCGAACGGCAAAACGGGGTCGGCGCAGTGGGCCAGCGAGCACGGGGCCATGTTCGCTCCTGTGGTGGCTGCGTCGAAGCCGGAGCCAGCCGGAGTTGCCGGGGCAGCATCGCCTCAAGCCGTTCAGTCAGCCCCGCCGTCTGCATCTTCGCAGGCGGCACCCTCTGCCGCTCCGCAAAAAGCGACGACTCTTGCCAAAACCCTGAAACCCATCAGGGCATGGCGACCTGCGCCATCCTCGATCAGCTACGATGCCGACCAGCTCGACCAGCTCAAGTCCAACGTTACAAAGTGGAACCGCTTGAGAACCGAAAAACCGGCGATGAACGTCAGGCTGAAGGAGGCTCCGCTTGACAACAGGGTTCTTGCCTATGCCGACCTGCACGGTGCCGATCTTGAAAAAGCCTCGCTGAAGCGTTCCGACCTCGAGAAGGCCGATATGAACAACGCCAATCTCAGAGGGGCGGATCTGCGTTCGGCCAATCTTCAGCGGGCCGATCTCCGTCAGGCCGATCTGCGCGGGGCGAACCTCTGGCTCGCCAATACCGGCAGGGCGGAGTTCGAAGGTGCTATCGTTTCTTCCGAAACGGTGCTCGATACCGGCAAGAAAGCGACCCCGGCGTGGGCGCAGGAACATGCGGCGCGATTTATGGATGAATCGGAGCCGTTGAGATAATGATGCACGAAAGGAGGTGTAACGCGTATGTCACGATCAGGCAATCCGCTGGTAACGGTCACCGTGCCGATGTACAACAACGAGCGATATATAGCCGAAACCATCGGATCGGTGCTGAGCCAGACGATGGACGATTTCGAGCTGCTCATTTATGACGATCATTCAACCGACAGGTCACTTGAAATAGCCCGTTCATTCGACGATCCTCGCATTACGATCTTCGGCAGCGAGCGCAATCTTGGCCCCGAGGGCAACTGGAACCGGGCCATCAGCGATGTGCGGGGCCGGTACGTCAAACTGCTTTGCGCGGACGATCTGCTCTTTCCGGAGTGCCTGGAAAAGCAGCTTGCAGCATTCGAGCTTTCGGAAAATGAGGGAGTGAGCCTTGTTTCAGCCCAGCGAGCCATCATCGACCCTGAGGGTAAGGTGCTCATCAACAAGGTCAACTTCATTGATGGCGGCCTGAAAGCGCCTGACGAGGTGGTCAGGAAGATGGTGCGGCTGGGCACCAACATCATCGGCGAGCCGGTCTGCGGCCTCTATCCCGCCGGACTGATCGCCTCGACGAGCGGCTACAGTGCACGGATTCCGTACACCATCGATCTCGATTTCTGGATGCAGCTTTTGCGGCTTGGCCGCCTCTGGATGATCGACGAGCCGCTCTGTGCTTTCCGCATCTCCAATCTCTCCTGGTCGTCGCGGATAGGGGAGATGCGCCACGAGCAGTTTCTCGCATTCATGGAGGAGGTGGCTGCCGATGAGCTGTTCCAGATCAATGATCTCGATCTGTTTATCGGGCGCTTCAACTCGGCGGTGCAGTCGATGACGAGCCTCATGGGCTTCAAGCTGTTCGCCGGATCGGCGGCGGAAAAGCGGGTGATTACGGTGCAGTAGAAGGCTTGACGCTCCGAACAAGGATCAACCAAAACTGTGGCATACTATGAGATTGCAGGGGAAAATTGCCCTGGTTACCGGGGCGGCAGGAGGCATCGGCAGCGCGACCGCGCGCTGTTTCGCCCGCGAAGGGGCGACGGTTGTTCTGGTGGATATCGATCTGGAAGCGTGCAGCCGGGTGTGTGATGACATTGTGCAAAGCGTCGGACAGGCTTCGTGCTCGGGGGTCGATCTTACCTCCGAAAAGCAGGTTGTCGAGCTGTTTACCAATATTCGCCGTGACTACGGGCGGCTCGATATCGTGGTCAACATCGCGGGCGGCGATTGCGAACCGGCGGCTTCGGTCGATACAATCGACATGGAAATGGCGATGAAGAATCTCGACATGAACCTCAAATCGTGCATGTTGTGCTGCCGCGAGGCCGCGAAAATCATGAAACCGCAAGCGTATGGCCGGATCGTGAACATGAGTTCGCTTGTCTGGCGCGGCAGCCCGAACCAGTACAGCTACTCCGCCTCCAAGGGCGGCATCTTTGCCTTTACCCGCTCGATCGCCCTCGCGCTTGGCGCGTTCAACATCACGGCCAATGCCCTTGCGCCTGCGCTGGTCGAGGTCGAGGCGTTCGAGCGTGCGCTCGGCACGGAGCGCTGGCAGGCGCTCGCGAAAGCCTCCGCCGAACGTTACCCCCTCGGGCGCATCGCCACGCCGGACGACGTCGCCAAAACCGCGCTTTTCCTCGCCTCGGACGATGCCTCTTTCATCACCGGGCAGATCCTCGAAATCTCCGGCGGCGCGAGGCTTTGAGCAATTGCTGATGCATTGATGGCGGTGCACGGGCGGTTTCACAACTATCCTTCGCAAGACCCCTCGTCCACCAAGTCCACAACGTCCGCTCCGTTCTCCTGTTTTTTGCAATAAACCTTGGTTTTTAACAGGCTTATTGTTGATATTTGATAGTACCTCTGTACTGTATCCAGGCTGTTTCAACTGTTAAATTCACGCCAATGTCACTATCATCAGCGCGTATGTTCCTCGACAAGCTCATGGCTGAAGAGGATCTGGGTATCCGGATGGCCGGGGAGCTCTCCAGAAAAAGGATGGAGCTGATCCGCGAGGCCGGTTTCGAGTTTACCGACCAGGAGCTGGAACAGGCCAAGGCAAGCCTGGCGCATGGTGCTCTCGGGCACGTCGCCGGCTGGCTTTGTGAATTGCCGTTCGACACTCAGGCCCGCGGCAGATGTTGCGGCGGCGGTCTCTGGCATTGAGGTGTCGTGGCCGTTATCGCTAAGCCATTGTTGTGCTTCTATTCACTCATTTGCGTATTGCACGCCCAAAAAGAAGGTTGATTCATGTATCCGATTCAGATTGGCAATTACGATTTCAAGAGGATTTATCTCTGGCTGCAATATTCTGACAAGCTTCCGTTTTTTACGGAGATCGTCATTGAGGTGTTCTACCCGAACAATATGCAGGCCGATGGACTCGTGATGTTCAACCACGGCTTTCTGATCGGCTTCGATCCCTTCTTTTTCCCGAAGCAGTTGCTCAGCAAGATTACCAATCAGGATACACCACTCTTCGAGGTCAACCCTTCTTGGTATTACAACTACTCCCAGGCGGCGATCGACAACAACTGGGCACTGGCATTCGTGACCACCTGCCACCAGCAGTTCAATAGCCTGCCCTGGACCGATTTCGGAGGCAGCCCGAAGCCCGGCCAGGCAGCCTATGCGGCGGCCTCCTATCTCATCCGTTATGGTGCGACGCATAAATACAATGACAAGAAGGCTGTCAGGGATTTCCAGTTTCTGAAGCAGAGCACGCAAAATGGCATCAGTAAAGGGAACCGCGTGCTTTTTGCAGGCCACTCGGTTGGCGGTGCTCATGCGCAGGCGGCGGCCACCGGCTTTGCCAACCTGCAGGAACTTGGCGACAAGCAGTTCTCGCCGTACAACCCGGTTTTCTACAATCGTGAAGTTACGCCCGATCATACGCCACCGTTGTCGAAATGGATGCCGGAGCAGATGGCTGATCCGGTCGGCGTTCTCCAGCTCTCGCCAGTCGATGGCGCGGGCGGCAAGGTCGTGCCGGTTTTCGCTCCCGGCATGAAGCCTTACCGTGAGAAGCTTGCTGAGATGAAAATTCCGAACCTGATGGTCGTGGGCAATTGTGACAGCGCGTGCCTGACCACGGCGTCGAATCCTCCGGCATGGAGCGCGACTGACAGCAACAACCAGTATGCGCAGATGACCCCCTCCGGTAAGGAGTCGTGGGGTGCCGTCTGCATGGTCGAAGATGGCGGCCATTGCGGTTATCTGCTGCATCGCAACGACCTGTGCTCGATGGCGGACAGCCAGCAGGGCAAACTTGCCGGGTGCAAGGAGGCGACTGTCTGGCAGGCCGGAGAGAGTGAGTTTCATTTTACCAACGAACTGATGCGGCGCTACATCGATCAACTCGCATCGGACAAGCCAAAGATCGACAGTTTCAGTGACTGGAAAGGATGTGAACTGATCAGTTGGCTTAATGATGGGGCATCGGACAAGCGAGGCATCAGTCTGACGAAGTTTCCGGATGGCCAGTATGTCCATTTCGCGCACTAAACGCTGACCGTCATCTGGCGGAACCGTTCGGCATCATCGGGGGTTGAAAAAGGGGAGAACATGCGCTATCTCTCGACCTTGTTGACATAAACGGTTCTTGCCATGCAGGAAGCCTCTCATACCCAACCCATCGAAGAGCTTTTCGATCAGCTTGGCGCTTCCCGTAGTGGCCTCTCGGAAGAAGAGGCCGCTGCGCGTCTGGAACGCTACGGCCCCAATCGCCTCGAAACCGCGCCATCCGCCAGCCCATGGCAGCTGCTCGCCGAGCAGTTCAAGAACGTCCTCATCATCACCCTGCTGATCGCCACGGTGCTCTCGGCCTTTCTCGGTCACGGCATCGAAGCGGTCGCCATTATGGTGATCGTGCTCTTTGCCGTGCTTCTCGGCTTCGTTCAGGAGTACCGGGCCGAGAAGGCGATCGAGGCGCTGCGGCAGATGGCCGCTCCGGCTTCACGGGTGATTCGCGATGGCCGTGAACAGATGGTTCCGGCCATTGAGCTGGTGCCGGGCGACCTCATTGCAGTTGCTGCCGGAGACCGCATTCCGGCGGACGCGCGTCTCGTCGAAGCGGTCAGCCTGCGCATGGACGAGGCGGCCTTGACCGGCGAATCGCTGCCATCCGAAAAAGATTCTGCCGTCACATTGCCGCCGGAGACCGCCATCGGCGACCGGCGCAACATGCTTTTTGCGGGCACCTCGGCGGTGCACGGGCGAGGTCTTGCCCTTGTGGTCGCCACTGCAATGCAGACCGAATTCGGGCGTATTGCCGGAATGTTGCAGCGCGTCGAAACCGAAAAAACCCCGCTCCAGAAAAACCTCGACAAGGTGGGTGCTTCGCTCGCCCGCGCTGCGCTCGTGATCGTGGCGGTGATCGTGGCGCTCGGCATCGTGCGCGGCCAGCCCTTCATCGACATTCTCATCTTCGGCATCGCGCTCGCTGTGGCGGTGGTGCCGGAGGCGCTTCCGGCGGTGGTCACCATTTCGCTTGCTCTTGGCGTGCAGCGCATGGTCAAGCGCAACGCGCTCATGCGCCGCCTGCCCGCCGTCGAAACGCTCGGCAGCACCACGGTTATCTGCTCCGACAAGACCGGAACCCTGACCCGCGACGAAATGACCGTCCGCCGCCTCTACGCCGCCGGAGTCGATGTCAGCGTGGCTGGTTCTGGCTATCGTCCCGAAGGCGAGATGACGATTGATGGCGCTTCCGGTGAGTTGCCACCATCGGTGCGGGAGTTGCTGCAAGCCGGAGTGCTCTGCAATGACGCGGCGCTCGGCAAGTCGCCGGAGGGGGAGTGGACGATTTCCGGTGATCCTACCGAGGCGGCCCTCGTCGTCGCGGCGCGGAAGGCGGGACTCGACGAGCGCGATTTGCGGCAGCAATTTCCGAGAATCGACGAGCAGCCATTCTCCTCCGAAACGAAGCGGATGGCGACAGTTCATCGCGCGGAGGCAGCTACCTTCACCATCGTCAAGGGGGCGCCGGAGGTGATTCTGTCTGCCTGTTCGCAATCTCTCGATAGCACCGGAAAATCCGAAGTGCTCGGCGATTCCGCGCGTCGGGACATTCTCGCAAAGGTCGAGTCGATGGGTTATGATGCCCTCCGGGTCATTGCCATTGCCCGCAAAGAGAGTGTGGGCGCTGCGGAGGCATCGAACGGCCTCACCTTTCTCGGTCTGGCCGGAATGATCGATCCGCCGCGCGATGAGGCAAAAACGGCCGTGGGGCGCTGCGTCGCCGCGGGCATCCGGCCCGTCATGATTACCGGCGACCATCCGGTTACGGCCAAAGCTGTGGCGCGTGAACTCGGCATCCTTCGTCAGGGGCGCGTCCTCACAGGCGTCAAGATTGAGGCGATGGATGAACGGACGCTTGGCGAAGTGGTTGGAAGCGTCGAGGTGTTCGCGCGGGTTTCGCCGGAGCACAAGCTGCGCATCGTCGAGGCGCTTCAGAAAAAGGGCGAGGTTGTGGCCATGACCGGCGACGGCGTCAACGACGCTCCGGCGCTGAAAAAGGCGGACATCGGCATTTCGATGGGCATCTCCGGCACCGAGGTGTCGCGCGAGGCGTCGGCCATGACGCTGCTCGACGACAATTTCAGCACCATCGTGGCGGCCATCGAGGAGGGGCGCGGCATCTACGACAACATCAAGAAATATCTCACCTACCTGCTCTCGTCCAACATTGGCGAACTCGGCCTCATGGCCGGAGCGACGCTGCTGGGTATTCCGCTGCCGCTCACGGCGGTGCAGATTCTCTATGTGAACCTCGCCACCGACGGTCTTCCGGCACTTGCCCTCGCCGTCGATCCCGCCGAACCGGGCATTATGAACCGTCCGCCGAACGACCGGAAGCAGGGTATCTTTACCCGTCCGATTATGGCCCTGATGCTTGCCGGCGGACTCTGGTCTACGCTGGTCAACCTGGTGCTTTTCGAATGGGCGCGTCACTCCGGTCGATCCCTCGCGGAGGCGATGACCATGACCTTCGTCTCCCTCGTGCTCATCCAGTTTTTCAAGGCGTATAACTTCCGTTCGGAGCGGGAGCACGTTTTCAAAAACACCTTTACGAACCGCTGGCTGAACCTCGCAATCATCTGGGAGCTGGTCATGCTCGCGGCGATCATCTACGTGCCTGTGCTGACGGTGCCGTTTGGTACCTTTGCGATGCCACCGCATGACTGGCTGATCGTGATATGCGGAGCGCTGACCATAGTGCCGGTCATTGAAGGGGTTAAGTGGCTGATCAGAAGTGGCAGACTTTGAGGGAAAAGCTGGAAAAATCTCTGTATATTCAAAAGTTTTTACCTTTTCCGCCTTGCCCTTCTGGGTGCTTTTTTTCAACCAAAAGCACATTGCCTGTGAAAAACAGCTTCAGAAAAAAGCCGCTTTCGTTGCTGCTCGACGAGATGAAGAGCGAGCACCGGCTCAACCGTGTTCTCGGCCCTTTGGCGCTGACCAGCCTTGGGGTTGGCGCGATCATTGGTACCGGTATTTTCGTACTCATCGGTGTAGCCGCGCACGACAAGGCGGGCCCCGCTGTGACGCTCTCCTTTGCCCTTGCCGGGCTGGCCTGCGTCTTCGCGGCGCTCTGCTACGCCGAATTCGCCTCGATGGCCCCGGTCGCCGGTTCCGCCTATACCTACGCTTACGCCACGCTCGGCGAACTGTTCGCCTGGATCATCGGCTGGGATCTCATCCTCGAATATGGAATCGCCTCAGCCTCGGTTGCTCATGGCTGGTCACACTACTTCCAGGATTTTATAGGAATTTTCGGAGTAAAACTACCTTTTGTTTTCACCAAAGCGCCTATCGATTTCGACTCAGCAACCGGCGTTATGAGCATGACCGGAACCTGGTTCGATCTTCCGGTGGTTGCCATCGCCTTTATTGTAACAGTGGTGCTCGTCAAAGGAATCAAGGAGAGCGCGGGGTTCAATGCAGGCATGGTAATCGTGAAAGTCGCCGTCGTGTTGCTGGTCATTGTGCTCGGCGCGATGTATGTGAAGCCTGAAAATTGGCAACCCTTTGCGCCTTTCGGCTATTCCGGCCTCAGTCTTTTCGGTCACACAGTCATCGGCGGCAACAGCACCGAGGGCGCGCCTGTTGGCGTGCTTGCTGGAGCGGCAATGATTTTTTACGCCTACATCGGTTTCGATTCGATTTCGACTCACGCCGAAGAGGCCCGAGAACCGAACCGGAACGTGCCGATCGCCATCATCGGTTCGCTGCTCATTTGCACGGTACTCTACATCGCGGTGGCGGCGGTCATCACCGGCATGGTGCCCTACAATCAGCTCAATATCGACGCGCCGGTCTCCAACGCCTTCAAGCAGGTCGGCCTCGGATGGGCGCAATTCGTCATCTCGCTCGGCGCGATGACTGGAATTACCTCGGTGCTGCTCGTTCTGATGTTGAGTCAGCCGCGAATCTTTCTGGCGATGGCACGTGACGGACTGCTTCCGAAATCATTTTTCGGCGCAGTCCATGAAAAGTTCAAGACCCCTTGGAAATCGACCATTATGACCGGCATTTTCGTGGCCTTTTTCGGTGCAGTTTTGCCGCTTCGTCTTCTCGCTGAGCTGGTCAACATCGGCACGCTCTTTGCCTTCGTAATTGTCTGCGCGGCGGTGCTCATCATGCGCCGTACCAATCCCGATGCTGAACGCCCATTCAGAGCGCCGCTGGTGCCTTTCGTGCCCATTGCCGGCATTCTGACCTGCCTTCTGCTCATGTTCTCGCTGCCTGCCGAGAACTGGTGGCGGCTCATCGTCTGGCTGGTGATAGGTTTCTGCATCTACTTCTTCTACGGACGCCACCACAGCGTTCTGAACCGGCATCACGACTGAACATTCAGGTGGTTATCAGGAACGTTTCCATTATTTGGAAGCCTCCTGAACCGGCTGTCTGGATGGCTTGTCAAACGTATGCATGTTTTTTACCGCCTTTTTAGGCCACCGTCATGACTTTGCGTATATTAGCACACTGATTTTTGCAGTATCAGGAAAACTCAAACCCTATTCACCTGGAGGAAAAAGATATGCAGACCATTTATGCCGATGGTATCGCCAACATGATTCTCGTTGACGGCGTCGTTCGTTTTGATCTTGTCAACGTCACCTCTGTCGAGAAAGACAAGGAGCCCAACGTTCGTTCAAACGCAACGGTTGCCCTTTCGCTGCCCGCAGTGATCCGCATTCAGGACCAGCTCACCAAGATGATCGACAAAATGGTTGAGGATGGCATTCTCACCAAGAACAATCCTGCGGCCAACTAAGACCTGTCAGGGGAAATTTATAAAGGATATAAAGGGCATGGGAGAAGGGGCACAAGCACCTTTTTTCGCCCTTTATCTTCTTTTTCTGCTTTTGAGTATCATTTTTCCTTCGCCCTCCTCACTTACCTTTTTTCATCGCTCTTTTTCGCCTACTCAACCTCGCCAGTTCTCTTTTCTGTCATTATCTTTCCGTTAGCTTTCTAATCGCAAAGCAGAGGTATGGATGCGGAACTGAACGGAATGCCTTCCGGCCTTTCGGCTGTCGAGGTCAGGGAACGCCTTGACCGGGACGGGTGGAACGAGCTGCCCTCGTCGAAAAAGCGCTCATGGGTCGCCATGCTGATTGATGTGGTTCGTGAACCCATGTTTCTCATGCTGATTGCCTGCGGCCTGATCTACCTTCTGCTCGGCAGCATGGAGGATGCTCTCATGCTGCTGGGATTCGTGGTGGTCATGATTTTCATCGCCGTTGTACAGGAGAACCGGACAGAGCGCGCGCTCGAAACGTTGCGTGACCTGACCAGCCCGAGAGCGCTGGTGATCCGTGAGGGTCGCCAACAGCGCATTGCCGGGCGGGAGGTGGTGCGGGATGACATCATTCTGCTTGCTGAAGGTGATCGCGTGCCGGCCGATGCCGTCCTGCTTTTTTCGAGCGGTCTCAGCACCGACGAATCGCTGTTGACGGGAGAGTCTTTCGCTGTCAGCAAAAGGTCGCGCCAGGATGATGCCGGGCCGGTGCCTCAAGGTGACGAGGCGGAGCGCTCATCCGTCTATTCCGGCACGCTGGTGGTCAAAGGGCGGGGCATGGCGCGCGTGCTTGAGACGGGTTTGCGTACCCGGATCGGCATGATCGGTGCAGCTCTTCACGGGCTGGAGCCCGAAGAGGGGCTACTCCAGAAGCAGATGCGCCGTATCGTGCAGACGATCAGTATCTACAGCGTCGTGCTCTGCGTGATCGTCGCGGTCGCCTACAGCCTGACGAGGCACGACTGGCTCAACGGTCTTCTCGCCGGTCTGACGCTGGCCATGGCTACGCTGCCGGAAGAGTTTCCAATGGTTCTGCTCATCTTTCTGGCCATCGGTGCATGGCGGATTTCGCGCCACAACGTGCTGACCCGGCGCCTCACAGCCATCGAAACCCTTGGCGCGGCGACGGTGCTTTGCGTGGACAAAACCGGTACCCTGACCGAAAACCGGATGAGCGTCAGGAAAATCCATGCCGGTGGTGGTTTCTATGACCTCGACGGCCATGAGGCGGGTTTGCCCGAAGCGGTGCATGAAACGGTTGAATACAGCATTCTCGCCAGTCCGCCCGATCCCTTCGATCCGATGGAGAAAGCGATGCGTGAACTCGGCGAGCGAGCGCTTGCCAATACGGAACATCTGCATCGTGACTGGGAGCTGCTGAAAGAGTACCAGTTGTCGGAGCATCTGCTCGCCATGTCGCACGTGTGGCGATCGAAAACCGGCAACCAGATGGTTATCGCGGCCAAGGGTGCGCCAGAGGCGATTTTCGATCTCTGTCATTTTGACTCCGGACGGCTCGCGTCGCTTCAGGCGGCGGTCGAACAGCTCGCTTCGGATGGCATGAGGGTGATCGGCGTGGCAAAGGCGCTGTTCGGCAAGAGTCCTCTGCCGGAAGAGCAGCACGATTACGATTTTACCTTCGTCGGTCTGCTCGGTCTCGAAGATCCAGTCAGAGAGGGTGTGCCCGAGGCTTTGCAGGAGTGCCGGGATGCCGGGATGCGCATGATCATGATTACCGGCGACTACCCGGCCACGGCGCGCCGCATTGGTGAGCAGATCGGTCTGCCGGAGACGGAGCAACTTATCAGCGGAACGGAACTCGAAGGCATGGATGAGCGTCAGCTCGATGAGCGGATCGCCTCGACATCGATCTTCGCCCGGGTGCAGCCGGGCCAGAAGCTGCGCATCGTGCAGGCGCTGAAAAAGCGCAACGAGGTGGTGGCGATGACCGGTGACGGCGTCAACGACGCTCCTGCGCTCAAGGCGGCGCATATCGGCATCGCGATGGGCGCGCGCGGCACTGACGTGGCGCGTGAGGCCGCCTCGCTGGTGCTGGTGGATGACCACTTCGATTCGATCGTCCAGGCGGTCAGGATGGGCCGCCGCATTTACGACAATTTGCAGAAAGCGATGGCTTTCATTCTCTCGGTACATCTGCCGATTGCCGGTATGTCCCTGATTCCAGCGCTTCTGGACTGGCCGCTAGCGCTGTTGCCGGCGCACATCCTTTTCCTGGAACTGATCATCGACCCGTCGTGCAGCATCGTTTTCGAGATGGAGCGCGAAGAGGCGGGAGTTATGAAACGGCCGCCACGCAGGCTTGACGAAGCGCTTCTTGGCCGGAAGGTGCTTGTCCGCTCGCTGGTGCAGGGGATTTCGATTTTTCTGGCCGTGCTGACCGTCTACGCCCTGATGACGCTGAACGGCTATGGCGAGGGTGAATCGCGGATGATCGCGTTCACCGGTATCGTGATCGGCAACCTCGGTCTCATCTTTTCCAACCGCTCCTGGAACGAAAGCATGTTCCGGTCGATGAAGACCCCCAACAAGGCGCTCTGGTGGGTCACCGGCGGGACGCTGTTCTTTCTGTGTATCGTGATCGGTGTACCCTTTGTGCGCGAACTTTTCAGGTTTTCAGCGCCGCAATGGCAGCAGTTGCCCCCTGCGCTGTTCCTGTCCATGATCTGCTTCATTTTGCCCGACATTGTGAAGCGTCCTCTTTTTCGTGCTTTTTTTCAGGGATAGCGCCATGTCGCCTATATTTCAACCTCTTGACAAGAGCACTGACTGAAACAAGCCTCTCAGATCATTCATTTATGACCGAACCGATTTTTCCCAGTCCTTTCGATGAGCGGATGCAGCTTGCCACTGTCGCTTACTATGGCATCGGCGGCGAGGCCCGCTGGGTTATTCATCCCCGGAGTGTTGGGGAACTCGCCGAAGCGCTTGACCGCTGCCGTCAGCTCGCGCTACCGGTCATCATCGCTGGAAAGGGGAGTAACATGCTCTTTTCGGATGAGGAATTTCCCGGTGCGGTCATCGTCCTTGACCTGATGAATCGCATGTTTCGGGTCTCCGGCGAGCTGTTTTTCTGCGAGGCCGGGGTCGAGAACACCGACGCGGCTATCGTGCTTCAGCAGTCTGGCCGAAGTGGCGGGGAGTGGCTTTACCGCCTGCCGGGAACCATCGGTGCGACGGTGCGCATGAACGGGCGCTGCTACGGACGCGAGATTTCCGCCGTGGCCAGAAGCGTCGTGACGGTCGGGCTGGATGGCGCGGTTCGCTGGCGTCGTGCTGACGAGGTGTTCCTCGGCTACAAGGAGACCCGCCTGATGCAAAGTCCGGAGATCGTGGTCGGCGCGATGCTCGAATTTGCTGAGCACGATGAGCCCGAAGCTATCGGCAAGCGGATGCAGGAGTACGGCGACGACCGCGACGCGAAGCACCAGTTCGATTTTCCAAGCTGCGGCTCCACGTTCAAGAACAGCTACGATGCGGGCCGCCCGAGCGGGCAGATTTTCGACGCTCTCGGCTTTCGGGGTCGCCGAGAAGGCGGGGCGCAGGTGAGCGACCACCACGCCAACTTCATTTTCAACACTGGCGGGGCGAAGGCTGCCGATGTGCTGAATCTTTGTGCCGCCATGCGCACCGAAGCGCGCGAGAAGTTGGGTGCGGCGCTGGAGCTCGAACTCCAGTGTGCCGGACTGTTCCAAACAGCGCTGCTCGACGCCTGTGGCATCGCCTCGACGCCCGAGCCTTCGCGCCCCGGTTATGGCTGGACGGGCCTGTTGCGCTTCCCGGATGCTTGCGATGACGCCTTCCCGCGCGTCTTGCTGCAAGGTGAAGCGCTCGACTACTTCTGCCGCGATGCTGGGTTTCCGGCGGGGATCGCCGTTGAAGTCGAGCAGCTTATTCCGCTCGACGAGGCGCGAAAATCGCCGGAGCAGCCCTTCATCCGCTGGACGACGCGCGACGAATCGGGCGCGGCTTTTGCGTTGCGCCCCGAAGCGGCATCAGAATCATTTGTGGATCGCTTATGGGAGCACAGCGTCTCGGAGCTGTTCATCGGTCACGGCGGAGAGAGCGGGCAGTACCTCGAATTCGAGGTGACGCCGGAAGGCCACTGGCTCGCCATCCGTTTCGACGCCCCACGCCAGCGAACCGCCGGGCACGAAACCCCGTCGGCGGAACTCTGGCACGGCAAGGCAACGCCCTTCGCCAGCGAAAAAGGCTTCGGCATAGAGCTTTCATACGCCCTGCTGGAGCCGTTCATCCACGACGATACGCTCCGATTGCAATGCGCCGTCAGTCTTGGAGATGGGCGGTACGGTTTATTTCCGTGGTGGCACGCCGAAGGAGAGCCGAATTTCCACCAGCCCGCGAGGTTTTGCGTGGTGAGGGGGGAGTGAAGTAGGGAATATGGGTGATTAGTAAAAAAACACTGTTTATGGGGATAAATTTTTTTTGAATATTATATGTGGATTTTGTAAATAAGAAGTAAGCCTTGCCGTAAGCTTATTTTTTCCCCCTTTTTAAACGGTATCTCGATTTTTATACATAAATTTTTTGGTCAAAGAGATACTTCTTATGTGTAGAGGATTTCAGTATTTTCTATAAACTATAGGAATATTTTTTGGTTAGATGTACTTGGCGTTTTACAAGGTATGCATGTAAGG
>LUZT01000009.1 GCA_001602925.1 Chlorobiales bacterium Clorobi_01
GACAGATATGGATGAGCTTTATTGCATTTACATGTTTTCCGATTCTTTTTCATTGTTTGACTTAGTGTGTGGTTTTTGTGTGTGTTTTCAATGGTTGTGTGTTGGGAGTGCCAAGGTGTGCCTGTGATATGTTTTTCCAGGCACGCCTTTTTATATGCCTGGGAATGATATGATCAGAGAGAAAATCGGAATTCATTCAAGAAAAGATTTCAGTGAAAGATTAAACAATCTGCCATGCAGGATCAGTTTGAAAACGAGCTCGTTCACGAGCAAAACCATGATACCCGGTCAGGTTCCGGAGCGTCTGAGGAGCCGTCTCCGGAAAGGAGAAAGTTTCTTTCGCGCATCGGCTGGGGAAGTCTTGCCGCTTTTGCGGGTATCAACAGTTATGCCTTTCTGAGGTTCTTTTTCCCGCGGGTGCTGTTCGAACCACCGTCGAAGTTCAAGGTCGGATTCCCGAGCGATTATCCTCCGGGTATCGTCAATTCACAGTACAAGCGGGAGTTTGGCACCTGGATCATCCGTTTGCCGGATGGACGCTTTTTCGCCATGGAGTCGAAGTGCACGCATCTGGGCTGCACACCAAACTGGATGGAGTCGCAAAAGAAATTCAAGTGCCCTTGCCACGGCAGCGGATACTATATCACCGGGCTGAACTTCGAGGGGCCGGCTCCGAGGCCGATGGACCGCTTCAAGATCAGTATTGCCGATGACGGGCAGCTTCAGGTGGACAAGACGATCAAATACCCGGGTATTCCCGGCAGGGAGTCCAACGAGGTCTATCCGCAGAGCCTTCTGAAAGTGTGATGCATGAATCAATCGAAAGAGTGGGAAAACATGAACAGTAACGAGGAGACTGCCCAGAGCGGGGAAGACCAGGCAGTCAAAAGCGCCCGGCCGCCCCGCAAGAAAGCCACGGCAGTCGTGGATGTCGATCTCTGCACGGGTTGCGGTATCTGCGCCACGGTCTGCCCGACCAGCTGTATTTCGATCGTCGAGTCAGAACTGAATTTCAATGGCATTTCATTCGTCGACCGCCAGCGATGCACCGGATGCAATATCTGCGCCATCGACTGTCCCTGGTTCGCCATTGAGATGATCTGGCCGGACGGCACGAAAAAAGAACCTGCGGAATATGACCGGCAGTTGCAGAAACAACGCGGCTACCGATAGGATTATCAGGAAAACAAAACTGTACACCTATGAATGAAATGTTTGACAAGGTGAAGAAAAATCTGATATGGAAATCCGTATTCAGACGAGACTACAGAAATACGGTCAGAGATCGCGCTGCCGCTATCTTCGGTAACGTATTTCTGCACATTCACCCGGTAAAGGTTCGCGAAAGCGCCGTCAAGCTCCGTTATACCTGGGGCATGGGAGGCATCACCTTTTTCGCCTTCATCATTCTCACCATCACCGGCATCGTGCTGATGTTCTACTATCATCCGACGGTGAGTCACGCCTATGAGGATATGAAGGATTTCGAGTTCCAGGTGCCTTATGGCGTTATTTCCAGAAACCTTCACCGGTGGGCGGCGCACTTCATGGTCATCGTTGTGATGATCCACATGTTCAGGGTCTTCATGACCGGTTCGTACAAGGCTCCGAGGCAATTCAACTGGGGCGTCGGCGTCATTCTGCTGGTACTGACCTTCCTGTTGAGCTTTACCGGATATCTCCTTCCGTGGGATCAGCTTGGATTCTGGGCGATCACGGTCGGCACGAACATGGGCGCGGCCACACCGTTGCTTGGCTATCAGGGACCGTTCAGCGAGTTCCTGCATATCACGCCGTACAACGACGTTCGGTTCGCGCTTCTCGGCGGTGCGACGGTGGGCGGTAATGCGCTCCTCCGCTCCTACATCTGGCATTGCGTTGCCATCCCGCTGGTTTCAATCATTCTGATGGCAGTCCATTTCTGGCGTGTCAGAAAAGATGGCGGCATTTCAAGACCTCAAATAACCGACAAGGAAACGACGCTATGAATCCATTTATCGAAATCATAACCAAGCCTGACAATATCGCCATTGTGATCATGATCATTCTGGTGAGTTTTTTCATGGCGTGGGCTTTCCTGCAGGCTTTCCAGAACGACAAGCTCATGGCTTTGGGGCAAGGCGTCGATGGGGAGCGCGATCAGGATGTCGATACCTACAAGCCTCTCGTCCGCATCGAGCTGATCATCGCACTGGTCGTCATGGTCGGTCTGACCGTGTGGTCTATCCTGGTTGACGCACCGCTCGAAGAGATCGCCAATCCGACCATCACGCCAAACCCGGCGAAGGCTCCCTGGTATTTCCTCGGCTTGCAGGAGCTGCTTGTTTACTTCGATCCGTGGCTGGCTGGCGTGGTGCTACCAACCCTGATCATCGTCGGTCTGATCGCGATTCCTTATATCGACATCAATCCGAAGGGCAATGGTTACTACACCTTCTCCGAAAGAAAGTATGCCATTCTCACGTTTTCGTTCGGGTTCTTCATTCTCTGGCTGCTGTTGATTGTCATTGGCGTGTTCTTCAGGGGCCCCGGATGGCTCTGGTACTGGCCCTGGCAGGAGTGGGATACGCAGCGTGTCGTGTTCGAGCCGACAAGGGACTTGTCCACAATGATAGGTATTGATTCACGCTCGATAGGCGGCTTCATCATCGGCGCAGTTGTTGTGCTCGGATATCTTGTCGGAGGCATGATCGCTCCCTACAAGTACTTCAAAAAGAAGTTTCCCGAATTCCTTGAGCAGATGGGTATGATACGCTACTCGATCACGATGTTCCTGTTCATCACCATGATGTCCATTCCGATAAAGATGATTCTGCGGCTGGTGTTTCTGGTCAAGTATATCTGGATAACACCCTGGTTCAACGTTTGAGCGCCGGTTGATACAATTCTGTCTCACCCGGTCATATAGCACAATTGCCCATCATTAATTCAGTAGAACATGGAGAATGACAACAACAAAAAAGCATCCTACCGGGGCTACGTTTTCGCGATTCTGAGCGTAGCCTTGCTTGGTCTGTCAGCCTGGGTGATCTGGAATGACGAGTTTGGCTTGCGGCCCTGGAAGCACTATCAGAAAGAGTACAAATCGCTCAAACATGACAAACTCGAGAAAGAGTACCAGCAGGCGCTCAGGGATTTCCAGACCTCCGGTGATGCCAAAAAGCTCGCCGCCCTGCAGACGCAACTGAAGCAGGCGCAGGAGAACTTCAAGAAAAAAGAGGTGCATGACCGTTATTTGCAGGTTTCCGCCCGTCTCGACGATCTGAAGGCCAAAATCGCAGAGAACCAGAAGGCCATGCAGACGGTACGCGGCCAGTATCTCGAAACGGAATATTACTTCACCAAGAATCAGAAGCCCGCAGACAAGGCCAGGATGGATGCTCTGCAGAAGCAGATCGACTCCATCGACAAGGAAGGAAAAGCCATGCAGGCCAAGATGGAGCCGCTGCAGCAGGAGCAGCTGAAACTCATGGGCGATATTCCCGCGATCCAGACCCAAATCGAGGCGTTGCAGAAACCGCTTTCTGAAAAGAAGGATCGTATTGCTAACAATGAGTCGGCTCCAATTGAAATCAGGCAGCGGATGATCAGCGATGCGAACAAGGCTGATCGTTGCGAGTCCTGCCACCCCGGTATGGAAGATTCCAAGGATGTGAGCTCCAAGCAGCCATACTCAAAACATCCGTTGAGCTTTGTCTATCTCGGCAATCACGATCCGGCCAAGTTCGGCTGTACCTTCTGCCATCGCGGTCAGGGCCGAGCCACGACGACCATCGAAAAGGCTCATGGCAACGTCGAATACTGGGACGAACCGCTGCTCAAGGGCGGCATGACACAGACATCCTGTCTGAACTGTCACGGCGACATCAAGGATCTGCGCGGGGCTGAAAGCATCATCCAGAGCACAGAGCTTATCCGGAAATACGGATGCTACAGCTGCCACAAGATTCCCGGATATGAAGGCATGGGCGATGTAGGTCCGGAACTGACAAGAGTTGGTACCAAGGTAAACTACTCATGGGCGGTCAACTGGCTTATGGATCCAAAGAAATATTCCTCGATGGCCCGTATGCCAAAGTTCTTCTTTACCCAGGATCAGGCTGAAGCGGTTGCGGACTACCTGTTCAGCATGTCTGGCACCACGAGGCATGATGTTGATTATTCGAGCGAAACGCCCGATGAGAAGCTGGTCGAGCAGGGCAAGGTGCTCTGGAGCCAAGCGCGTTGCAACCTGTGCCATGTAACCAGCGGACGCGGTGGCAACCATATCAAGATGTATGCTCCCGAGCTGAGCAAGGTGGGCAGCAAGGTCAACAAGACCTGGCTCTTCAACTGGATCAAGAATCCTCGCCAGTATTCCGAGAGCGAAAGGATGCCCCAGTTCACCTTCACCGACCAGGAGATCAACAGCCTTGTCGCCTATATCGTCAGCAATTTCACGGATGACGATGCCGAGGTGAACTATACCACACCGCAGCCAATCAGCGCGGCTTCGATCAAGAAGGGCAAGGATCTCATCCAGCAGTACGGCTGCTACGGTTGCCACAAGATCGAAGGCATGGAGCAGGTGCAGGTTGCCCCTTCGCTGAGAGCGCAGGGCGTCACCTTCCTGAAGAGCGACGAGATGAAAGAGAAAATCGGCACCGAGCTGACCTCTATCGGCAGCAAACCGGTTGAACTGCTCGACTTTGGCAAGATGAAGAAGACTATCTCCAACGACCGCCTCAGCTACCTCAAGCAGAAGCTCAGAGACCCGAGAGGCTTCCGTCTCGGACTGCGCATGCCGAACTTCCGCCTGTCGGAAAAGGAGATCAATGAGCTGGCTGGCGTGCTGTACGGATTTACCGATTCGAACGTGCCGACAAGGTTCCTGGTGCCTTCGAAAACTGAAATCGACAAGATGGCCAAAGTGGCGCCCTATCAGTTCACCGGCGACTTTGCCAAAGTGATCGAGACAGTCAAGTGCACCAACTGCCACACCATCAAGGGAATCGGTCAGGATTACGCTCCAAATCTGACCTTTGCCGGCAGCAAGTTGCAGGAAAAGTGGATTCGCGGCTTCCTGGCCAATCCGGATGTGATCCGTCCGCTGTTGCAGCAGATGCCGAATCTTGGTCTGAAGCTGGCGACCGTCAAGTCGAAGATCACCATGCCGAAGTTCAACCTGAACAAGCAGACCGTTCAGGATACGAACAAGTCTGATGTGGATGTGGTGGTCAACTACTTCCAGCAGGAGCTTGTGTCGCCGGATATTCCGAAAAACATTCCGGTTATTTCCGACATGAGCATGGAGCAGCAGATTGCCGCAGGCAAGGCGCTATACGACCAGAAAGGATGCATGGTCTGTCATCAGATCGGCGCGAGCGGTGGCGCGGTAGGCCCGAACCTGTCGAACGTCGGCAACAGGCTCAATCCGGGATACATTTTCGTCAATCTCGAAAATCCCAGAAGGTTCAAGTCTGACGTTGTGGAACCGACCTACGGGTTCACCGAACGCGAACGCATTTTACTGACCAATTATCTGATGACCCTGAAACTGAACAACAGCGATGCAAACACGAAATAACATCATCAGGATTGCTCTTTTTGCTGCCATGGCCGGAGTATTCATCTCCGGCTGCAGCAAACCGCAGAGCAAGAAAACAAAACCCGAAGCAACCGCTGCCGCCGATCAATCGGCGGCAGGGGATGAGAATGATGACAAGCTGCCATACAACCTCCGGGAAGGCAAGCGCCTGTTCAATCACTACTGCGCCATTTGCCATGGTGAAAGCGGCGATGGCACCGGGCAGTATTATGGATACGGTCTGTCACCGTCGCCCGCCAATTTCACCGACAAGGCGTTCATGAAGACGATGTCCGATGAACTGATGTTCAAGGCCATCAGTGAGGGGTCTGCGGGGGTAGGAAAGTCGAACATGTGTCCACCCTGGGGCAAGACATTCGACAAGGACGAGATCGAGTGCATGATAGCCCATATCAGGACATTTACAGGCAAATAAAAACGGGTTGCCGCATGATTTTTCAGCCAAAATATTTGTACTTTTAACAATTGTTTATTCGGATAATCATATCCGGTACATTTCACTAACAAAGGCAAGGAGAAATCCATGAAAATCGAGAAACTGAAACAAAAGCTATTGAAACCAGCTCTCATGCTGACCGGGTTCGGGCTGATGTCAACAAATGCGTTTGGAGCCGGAACGGTGTCCGGAACGGTTGACGCATCGGTGGCCAAATACAAAAAGGATGCCGTGGTTTACCTTCTCGGCGGCAAAGGCCCTTTAACCCCGAAAAAAGGTGAAGTTGATCAGAAAAACCTGATCTTTATTCCCCATGTCCTGGCGGTTCCGGTAGGTTCTACGGTGTCGTTTAAAAACAGCGACAAGGTGAATCACAACATTTTCTCTGCTGATGTCTGCAAGAAATTCAATCTTGGCACCTACAATCCCGGCATGTCGAGAGATGTGGTGTTCGACAAACCATGCGTCGTCAATCTGCTCTGTAACGTACACTCCGAGATGTCGGGTTATGTCGTGGCAGTGAACAGCAATTACTATGCGGTCACGAGTGCTGACGGCAAATTCACCATCGGCAATGTGCCCGCCGGGACCTATGAAGTGACGGCATGGAGTGAAAAGCTGAAGCCGCAGGGCAAAACCATGGTTACCGTGGCTGATGGCCAGACGGCGACCGTATCCGTCAAGATGGCGAAGTAAACATCCCTGATCACGCAGTATCTGCAGAAAACCATGAACCGGTTTTGCCTCCCCGGTTCATGGTTTTCTGCTTTTCGAATAGCAGATTACTGATTGCAACCGGATGTTGCAATTTCACTTTGAATGGTATCTTTCGAACAGTGGGCTGCCCATTGCCTCTATCGGATAATGCTCAATGACATTTTCCCGGTTCTGCACGCCAGCCATGACTTCGTATAAAAAAATTAACGATCGTTATTTTTCTGCGCAGGGAAATGCATTTTGTTGTCGTCAATGATATTACCGTATGCCCCTGCGGTGATTCTGCGAATTCATTTCAAAGACAAGCCCTATCCCTATGAAGCGATTGACACTCAACACATTCAGGGCGACGCTGTTCGTTCTTATGCTCTCTTTTGGACTGAACACCAGCGCCCATGCATTTGAAAAAGGCGACAAGGCCCCTGATTTTGTGCTGCCCGGAAAAACGGGAGTGGTGAAACTTTCGGACAAGACAGGATCGGTGGTCTATCTCGATTTCTGGGCTTCGTGGTGCGGGCCGTGCCGCCAGTCGTTTCCGTGGATGAACGAGATGCAGGCAAAGTACAAGTCGAAAGGGTTGCAGGTCGTCGCCGTCAACCTCGACGCCAAAACCGGCGATGCAATGCAGTTCCTTGCGCAGGAGCCTGCGGAGTTCGCCGTGGCGTTCGACTCGAAGGGGCAGACGCCTCGCGTCTATGGCGTCAAGGGAATGCCGACCAGCTTCCTGATCGACCGGAACGGCAAGGTGCTGTTGCAGCATGCCGGATTCAGACCTGCCGACAAGGAGGAGCTTGAAAAGCAGATTCTGGCGGCTCTGGGAGGCAAGTGATGAAAAAAACGATTGTTCTGACTGGAGGCTCGCTTGTTGCCTTGCTTGCGATATCCGGACTTTCTGGATGTTCGAGCGTTCAGCCATGGGAAAAGCAGAATCTGGCCAAGCCCGAAATGACCTTTGATCACGATCCGCTCGACGCACACTACACCGAGCATATCTACAGCAGCAAGGAGGCCGCCTCGGGTGGCTCCGGAGTCGGTGGCGGAGGATGCGGATGCAATTGAAAAACAGATCGAAAATGGCGACGGCGCTGCTCGCCAGTGCCACCATGCTGCTGCCTTCGGCAAAAAATGCCTTGGCCGACGCTGCTCCTGAAGAGGGGATCTTCAGCCTGAAATATCTGAACTATCACGACAGTCAGACGGGCGATACCAACCTGACAGCGGGTATGTCGATGGATCGCATGACTGTCAACGCCTTGTCTTTCTACGGTATGGTGCCGATTGCAGGCAAGTGGTCAATCGCGGGCACCTTCATCGAAGATTCGGTCACCGGAGCCTCTCCGGCTTACCACGGCTGGGGGTTTCCATCGGAGAGCAAAAACGACAGCACCTCCGGGGCATCGGGCGATCTGCGACACGCTGGCGACCTCAGCGTTACCCGCTACTTTTCGCGAGGTACGCTCAGCCTCGGCACGAGCTACTCGCAGGAGTCCGACTACATTTCTCGAGGCCTTTCGCTTAACGGCACGCTCTCTACCGAGAACAAGAATACCACCTTCAGCCTCGGGGCCGCCTACAGCAGCGATACGGTTTATCTCGACAAACCGGCGGTCATCGAGTCAAAGCAGAGCGACACACCGGGGCGCAAGCGCATCGTCTCCGGACTGCTCGGCGTGACGCAGGTGATGTCGCAGAATGACATCATGCAGGTGACCGCCACGTACACGCACGGCGATGGCTATTACAGCGATCCCTACAAGGACCCGGATCTCCGGCCCGGCAAAAGGCGGATGTTCACCCTCATGACCCGCTGGAACCACCACTTCGACGGGCCGGATGGCACAGCGCGGCTGTCGTATCGTTACTATACCGACACTTTCGGTATCGAGGCACATACCTTCACGGCTGAGTACATCCAGCCACTGCCGCATGGTTGGGAGATCACACCGACGGTGAGGTACTATTCGCAAAGCTCCGCCAGATTCTACGTGCCGACGGAGGACGATCCGCGGGCAATGACCCCGACGGACGGCATGGAGTATTACTCCGAAGATCAGCGTCTATCTGCCTTTGGAGCATTCAGTTACGGCGTGAAGGTACTCAAAGAGCTTGGCCGGAGCTGGAGCGCCGACGTGAAGTATGAGCACTGTGAGCAGCGCTACGACTGGGGCATCAACGGCCACGGCGATCCCGGCATTCCGGCATTCAGCTTCAGAAGCCTTCAGGTCGGTCTTTCGCGCAAGTTCTGAGTCCGTGAAAAGTGAAAAAGATGCGCTATTGATGTAATTTGCCGTTCATATGCACAGATTCGGATTCAGGGCGATGGGCAGCGGATGCGAAATCGTGCTCGCCGGAACAACGAAAAAGAAGGCAAAAGCGCTCGCTACGCTTGGCATGGAGGAGATTGCCCGGATTGAGCGGAAGTATTCTCGATACCAGCCTGAAAGCGTGGTGTCGCGGATCAACGATGCCGCCGGAAAAGCGTGGGTCGAGTGCGATGAAGAGACGATGGCACTGCTCGATTACGCCGATGCGGTTTGGCGTAGCAGCGGCGGACTGTTCGATGTGACCTCGGGCGTTCTGCGCCGGGCGTGGAATTTCGACAAGACCGAAGTGCCTTCGCAGGAGTCGCTCTTCCCGCTGCTGAAGCTTGTCGGATGGCAACGGGTCGAGCGGCGTGAGAACGATGTCCGGCTGCCGCAGGAGGGGATGCAGCTTGATTTCGGCGGCATCGGCAAGGAGTACGCAGCCGATGCCGCCGCGGAGATTCTCTGCGAAGAGGGCGTTCGGAACGGCTATGTGAATCTTGGCGGAGACATCCGCGTGATCGGCCCCAAGCCGGGCGGCGAGCTGTGGAGCATCGCCATCCGCGATCCGCGCCATCCCGGCCGAACGATCGCCTCGATTCCGGTCAGCTCCGGAGCTATCGCCACCAGCGGAGACTACGAGCGCTTTTTCGAGGTGGACGGGAGGCGTTACTGCCACATCATCAACCCAAAGACGGGCTTTCCGGTGAGCCAGTGGCGTTCGGTGACAGTGCTTGCTCCGCTTGCCACAACGGCGGGCAGTTGCACTACGGTTGCCATGCTTCTGGAAGCCGACGGGCTAAACTATCTGAAGAGTTCAGGATTCAATTATCTGGCCATCAATCAGTCGGGCGAAATGTATTATCAAGATTGAACCAACGCTGAAAAAACATGACAAAAAAATCAACCCCAAGAAGCGTTCTCGCAGTTGTCGGTATCCTGCTGATGCTTTTCATGAGAAGTGTTTCGGCTATGGCTGCGGACTTTCTCGATCCTGAGCAGGCGTTCGTGCCAAGCGCCGAACTGACCGGCAACCACGCCATCGCCCTGCACTGGAAGATCGCCAAGTCGTACAAACTCTACCGGGACCAGATCAAGGTGGGCGTCTCAGGCGGAGAGGCGAGCCTCGGCGAACCGGTCTTCCCCGAAGGCATCCTCTTCACCGATCCATCGACTGGTGAAAAGCAGGTTATCTATCATAACGAGCTAAGGCTCGAGGTTCCGGTCAAGCAGGCATCAGCTCCATTCACCGTGAACGTCGAATACCAGGGGTGTTCCGAAGACGGGTTGTGCTATCCGCCGATAAGCAAGTCGTTCAAGGTCGATCCATCCAGGCCCGGAGCACTGGCGGCCGTCGAGAGCACGCCGGACACTGGCGCATCGGCCGGATTGCAGCCAGCAGCCTCAGATGCCGCGCCTGCTGTAGCCGCATCGTCAGCGAACGCCGTGGATAACGGCGGCAAGAACGATCTGTCGCTCGCCCAATCGACCCTTGAAAGCGGCAGCTTGTGGAAAGTATCCGCAGCGTTCCTACTCTTCGGTCTTCTGCTTTCGTTCACGCCCTGCGTGCTGCCTATGGTGCCGATTCTTTCGTCGATCATCGTCGGAGAAGGGGAGACCACCAAGGCGAAAAGCTTCCTCATGGCGCTGGCCTACTGCCTCGGCATGGCACTCGTTTACACCTCCCTCGGCGTGGCGGCGGGCCTCGCTGGCGAGGGCCTTGCCGGAGCACTGCAAAAGCCGTGGGTGCTCGTGATGTTCAGCCTGCTGCTGATTGGCCTTTCGCTCTCGATGTTTGATGTCTACCAGCTTCAGGTGCCGGCTTCGTTGCAGAACAGCCTGAGCAAGACCTCCGGCAAGCTCAAAGGCGGCCGTTTCGTTGGCGTTTTCTTCATGGGAGCCATTTCGGCACTGATTGTCGGCCCATGCGTCGCTGCACCGCTGGCCGGAACACTGGTTTACATCAGCCAGACGAAGGATGTTGTTATCGGCGGTCTGGCACTCTTTTCGATGGCGATGGGCATGAGTGTACCGTTGCTCCTGATCGGCCTGTCGGCGGGCAGCCTTCTGCCGAAGGCCGGTGCGTGGATGATTGGGGTCAAATATGTGTTCGGTCTGATGCTGATCGCTGTGGCGATCTGGATGGTCACGCCGGTGCTACCGCCACAAGCGCTGATGGTTGCCTGGGGCGCACTCGGCATCCTCTGCGCAGTTTTCGCAGGAGTATTCGGCCATCTGCCGGAGAAGCTCACCATCGGGGGCAAGTTCAAGAAAACGCTCGGCTTGGTGCTCTTCATCATCGGCGTGATGGAGCTGGCCGGAGCCGCTTCGGGCGGAACCAATCCGCTCGAACCACTGGTCGGATTGCGCGGCGGTTCGTCGGTTGCGGCTGCGAACAATGGCGAAACTGCTGAACTGGCGTTCAAAAAAATCCGCACCCTCGAAGACCTCGACCGCGAGCTGAATGCCTCGGCAGGCAAGCCGGTGATGCTCGACTTCTACGCGGACTGGTGCGTCTCTTGCAAGGAGTTCGAGAAGTTCACCTTCAGCAATGCGAAGGTTCAGCAGGGCCTCGCCGACGTCACCCTTTTGCAGGTTGACGTGACCGCGAACACCGCGGACGACAAAGCGCTGATGAAACGCTTCAACCTTTTCGGCCCTCCCGGCATTATCTTTTTTGACAAGTCTGGCAATGAGCAAGCGGACAATCGCATCGTCGGTTTTGTCGAAGCAGAGGAGTTTCTGAAGCACCTTGAAAAATTATGACTGACGAAATGACGAGAACAGTGGTGACGAAAAGGTGATTTATGATGATAAGGGCGGGCCAGTGTGTTCGCTCTTTTGTTTTACGAGCTTGATAGCGATCCCGGCATGAACAGATTTAAAGCTTAGTGAGTAAGCGCTTCCCTAAACTTTTCGTAGTTTTTTAATAATACTGATGTCCGCAAAATAACCGGAGGGAGACTGGTAATGCCTGCGTTCGCAAAGAAATCAAAAGCTGGTTCGCAGACTTCGCGGCAACAACCTACAAAGCAGACTGGCCGCCCATTTTTTGACCAGAGCCATGTGGCCGAGCCTTTCTTTCAAAAACAGTCCGAGGCTTCGCAAACGGTTTCGGGCACGGGCGGCGAAACCACGTCAGCCATTCAGACATCACTCGGGCCGACGCCCGGCAGGAGGCTGGAAAACATCAGTGGCGGCCGCACATTCAGTGGTTTGAGCCGGGTTCCGTCAAACGCCAAATGGCGTGTGCCGCCTTCAGCCGATCTTCAGGCGATTCTCTCGTCTGGCACGGTTGACGAGTCTGTCGTGCACTCGCGAGTTCGACGGCTGCTCGAACGCATGCACCGGGAGGGGCGGCTGTACTCCGCCACCAGCGCAACCGACATCGGCGTGGTGATAGATGAGATATTTCCGATGCCGGGCCAGCTCGACCAGGCGGCCTACGAACGCTACCTCGACCCCACGGACCGGACGATGGTGTACCATTCGGTTCGGGATGCCTACACTACGCCAAATACTGCCGACCGGGCCAATCTCAGTACCGCCATGCAGGATGCCGCGACTACGGCGCAGAGCGTTTCAACTGATGAAGCCGGGCTGCGAGCGGTGTTCGGCCCCACCCAGTGGAGCACAGCGCAAGCCGGTTACCAGCTGATTCACAACAGGCTCGTTGCGATAAGCGCCGACATCGAGCATCGAATCAGCACCGATTACAACCTTGATGCCCAGGAGACGTTCCTCGGCGGGTGGGCCAATTTCGACGAGCAGCACATACACCTGCTCTCAAGGGTCGTGTCAGATCCACTCACGCCCCGATCGAAGGTCACGCTTCTCCACGAGGCGGCACACCTGGCCGCGTCCAGAATAGACGATTTTGGTTACTACGGAAGCCCCGGCTTCGAAGCCGCCGAAGAGGCGACGAAGGTCAACAATGCGGCGCACTACGAGGAGCTTCCACGGCGGACGTGGGGCATAAGCAGCTATGTTGGCCAGACATTTACGCCTGGAATCTCCAGCTCCGGAGCGCCGCTCACGACCGAGGAGCAGATCCGGGCCGGTGGAGTGCAATACTACCGCCTTGCGTGGGACGCCGCGTCGGACTTCGACAGCCTCATCAAGGATGTTCGCCGCAACCAGCTGGACGGCACGCCTCTTGACGGAGCGACGGTTGACCGGATGCTCGAAGTCTCGCCGCTGATGGATCTGACGCTGCACGAGCAGATGGTTTCCCCGCCCGAAGTCACCCGACTCGACATTACGACATCGGAGAGCATTGTCCGGGCAATGAGCATGGCCAAGCGCAACGTCCCGAACGTACCAAACGTCATGCCCATAGGGCCGTTCCTGACCACAGACGAAGAGATTGCCGCCGGAGTGAGCCTCGCTGTTGATGCAGCCATGGCTGCCTATGGAGGCTTGTTGGGGAATGCCGCGCGGGATCGCCGACTCGTGGACTGGCTCCACGACCATTACCGGGACGTCTACCCATGACCGGTCAAACGTCATCGATTCTGTTCGCCGGTCAGCAATTCCCGCTCGACACCAAGGTGATCGACCTCGTCAACGCTCCGGTCGTGACGCTCGAACCCTTGGGTAAACTGCCCGCACTTCGCGTGCTACGGATTCAGCAAACCAACCCCCACGAGTCGCCCGGCGGCGCTCTGCTCGACTTGTCGGTGCTGCGAAAATGCCCGCGACTGACCATTGTCGAAATTCCGGAACAGAATGTCCGCTCGATCGAAGGACTGGAAGATCATCAAAACCTGCACACCATCGACCTCAGCTTCACGCGGGTCGCCGACCTCACGCCACTCACCGGACTTCCAGGCCTCGCCATCCTGCGACTGCGCCACACGCGCGTGACCGACCTTGCACCACTGGCTTCGATCCCGACACTGCAAGAGCTCGATATTGCCCACACCCCCGTCGCGGATATTTCCGCCCTCCGCCACCATCCGTCGCTGACCACCCTCGACCTGCGAGCCACGCGCGTGACCGACTTGTCTGTGCTTGCGGAAATGCCCGCGCTAAGGCGAGTCATCGTGCAGCGGCTTGATGTTGATGAAGCGGCGATTGAGCGATTGCGGTTAGCTCGGCCTGATGTTGAGGTGGTGGTGTGAGAGGAATTTTCACCTTTTAGCCAGAGAAAAATTTTGATAAACTTTTTATTTAAGTCATACAACTAATGTTAGTCTATTAGAGGGAATACTAATGACGTATCACATTGGAAAAATCGAATTCTACACTAAATCAGAAATCACCGATAAGTGCAGATTGATATTAAGTGAAGTATCCAATGGCGCTTATGCCTCAGACGAACAATGCGAGTTTCTATTTGATCTATTTAGATATCACGATGAATGGGAAGAGAAATCCAAAGGGGGGATAAAAGGCATTTCCACGCAAACAACAGCGCATGGAACAAGGTGTTTTGTTTTGGTAAGAAAAGATGGTTCAAAAATAGATATTAGTTTCCCTCACTCCATAAAGCATATACCAACAAAAAAAACACAAAAACTTGCTAATCAGCGGTTACTAGATTACAAGGCGGCAGCGCGAACAGCGATAAAGGCTCAAATCCAAGCATTCCGCGATAACGCACTATCGATTAGTGTTGTTTGCCCATATACAGGCGAACCATTAAACAGAGGCAACTGTGCAATTGACCACACACCACCAGATACATTTGATAAATTGCTTTTTCAATTCAGCTTGTCACAAAAAATCAATCCAAAAACAGTAGAAGTGGGTTCAAGAAAAGGCGTGATACCTGAATTTGTTGATAAAGAAATTGAGAGTAGTTGGCAGCTATATCATCAGCAAAACGCCAAATTAAGAGCCATATCAGAAACTGGTAATTTACAACTCCCAAAAGAATCGGTTCCTTGGGAGCAATTGGGATGACGATTCAGTAATCACCTTTCTCGCACTAATTGCTCTTTTCCTCACAACCCTTCGAAAAACCTCTCCAGCGACGTCTGCGCGACCTCGTCATCTCCAGCCTTGATCAGCTCGAAGGTCTTGTTCTCCGCCTTCGGGTGCCAGAGCGAAATCACCGCAATCTCGGCTACGTCGCCGCGATCGATCGAGCCGCTGATTTTGTCGCCGGTGTCGAAGCGCAGCTCGTGCCGGAACGCGGGGCCGTCGAGGAGGCCGCCGGGGCGGAGGATGGTGTGGCGGAATCCCGCTGCTCCGTAGAGTTTTCGCACTGCATCTTCACCCGCGAGTTTCATATCAAGCACGCGACCATACTTGTTGAGCGGGTGCTCTGGATGGGTGACGGCGAGGGAGCTGATGAGCACGAAGGTTTCGACGCCTGCCGCTTTTGCCGCCGTGGCGAGGCGGATCACGCCATCGCGGTCGATGGCGGATGGCGGGGGAGCGTCGGGATTCATCACGTTGCCGCCAATGGCACAAATGACAGCGTCGATATTCCGGACAGCAGCCTCGACCTCCTGATCACTGAGCACCGATCCGATGACGAGTTTGTCAACAATTTCAGGGCCGAGCAGCTCGATCGCTTTTTCGCCTGACTGCACAAAAAGCCGGAAATCGATGCCGTGTGCCTGAAGTCTCCGGACAACCAACTGACCGGTTCTGCCGGTCGCTCCTGCCACGAGGACGGTGCCATTGAATGGTGGTTTCATCAGATCAGCTCTTTACGGTTCATGGAAACATCGAGAACTTCACGTTCATAATCATGGTCAGGTCAACGACGGCGTGCAGGAAAAACACGGTGCGCAGGTCACGGTACCAGAAGAACGCCAGCGCCCAGCTCAGGGCGATCAGGAGTTGGGTCGGCATGAAAAAAGGCTTGAACGGGCTGGTCTGTACAACGTGCTCCGGCAGAATGTTCAGCCAGAAAAGTCCGTGAATCAGGCCGCTGTAGATCATGAAAAAAAGAAAGCCTACGAGAAAGCCTGCCCACTGGTTTTGGGTGAATTTGCCGACAAGCGACTGGCCAAGCCGGAACACGGCGTAGAACATGAATGTCTCTGCGATGCCGTTGCCAACGCTGAAGATGAGCGCGCTCCAGGGGTCGAGCATCCGGCCGCCATCGGTGGTCGAGTTGGAGTAGATGTAGGCGTTCAGAATGAGAATTACGACCGAAAAGACAAGCAGGCCGATACGGCGTTTGTCGAATGGCGGATTGGGTGCGGTGACATCTTTCCGAAAGAAGACAAACCCGATGATGAGGGCGATGGCCCAGTAAGCATAAATCTGAAAAGGCGCCGGAATGGTGTGCATGTCAGGTTAGGTTTTTGGTTCAGGAAATTTTTTCAACTGGCTCGAATGCCTCGGCGTGGTACGAACTGCGCACGAAGGGGCCTGACTGAACGTGCCGGAATCCGGCGTCGAGCGCGATTTCGCGGTAGCGCTCGAACTCTTCGGGCGTCACGTAGCGGCTCACCGGCAGATGCGCGGCGGTTGGTTGCAGGTACTGGCCGATGGTCACCATGTCGCAACCGTGCCGCCGCAGGTCACGCAGCGCGGTTTCGACCTCTTCCGGCGTTTCGCCCATGCCGACCATCATGCCGGACTTGGTGGCGAGCCGGAACTGGCGCTTCGCCCGCTCGATCACCGCAAGCGAGCGCTCGTACAAGGCTTGCGGGCGCACGGCGGCGTAGCGTGACGGCACGGTTTCGATGTTGTGATTCAGCACCTCCGGGAGCTCCTGCATCACCAAATCGAGTGACTGTTCATTGCCGCTGAAGTCGGGAATGAGACATTCGAGACTCACGCCGGGGTTCACTTCGCGAATCGCGCGGATGGTTTCAACCCAGTGCGTTGCGCCGCCATCGGCGAGATCGTCACGGTTGACGCTGGTCAGCACGGCGTGACGGAGCTTCATCGTTTTCACCGCCTCGGCGATCTTCGACGGCTCCTCCGGATCGGGCATCGCCGGGCGGCGCTCGGTGCCCACCGCGCAGAAGCGGCAGGAACGGGTGCAGACGTTGCCGAGCAAAAGGAAGGTCGCCGTGCCTTTCGACCAGCACTCGTGCAGGTTTGGGCACATCGCCGAGCGGCACACGGTGTGCAGGCTGTGCCGGTTCAGCAGCTTGCGCGTCGAAGCAAACGACGAGCCCGAAGCGAGCTTGATCTTGAGCCAGTCGGGCTTCTTTCCGGGACCGGAGTTCATGCAGCGGTATCAGAACTGAAGTTGAAAAAGACTTCACGAATATAGCCAATCCTGACAATTATGCCTGCTATCGCCAGATGGAAGAAGTGGCCGGAGTGGACAGAGAGACTTGAAAACGGTACATTGTTGAAAGGAACCGCTCCGATCAATCGCTCATTTTTCCGATCATGAAAAAGCTTTTCGCTGTTTTTGTGGTTTTTGTCGCCATGGCACTGCTGCCCGTACTTGCTTCCGCAAAATCTGCTTCCGGGCCGCTCGCTTTCGGTCTTTACAGTTACGAACAGCACTCGAAAATCAATGCCGAGACCTACTGGAAATGCGACTATCCGGTATTCGAACGCTCGAAAGCTGGCGACATCATCAATGCGGCGATCCTGAAAGCCGTCATAAGCCGAACCCCCTCGCCTGAACAGAAACCGGTAGCGTCTACCATCAAAGGAGCAGCCAGCGCCTTCATCAAAGAATGCGATGACCTCATGACAAACGGGAAAGAGCACTCCTGGGCGTGGCAATCGGAAACCAGCGGCGAGGTGCTGCTCGACCGGCCCGGCATGGTGACAGTTTCGATCTTTACTTACGCCTTCACCGGCGGAGCACACGGCATGAGCGTCACACAATACCTGATTTTCGATACCGCCACCGGCAGGCAGCTTGGCCTGAACGACCTGTTCAAGCCGGGATTCGAGGCAACGCTCGACAAGCTGATCGAGCGCCGATTCCGGCAAATGCGAGGCCTGTCGGCAACTGACCCGCTCAACGGTGAAAAGGGAGTACTGTTCGAGAACAAAATCACGCACAACGAGAACTTTGCCGTGACCGGCTCCGGCATCCGTTTTCTCTACAATCAGTATGAAATCGCTCCCTACGCCGCCGGCCAGATCACCGTCGATCTCTCTTTCGACGACCTGAAAGGCATCCTCAAACCCTTGTCAGAACTCAAAACGATCAAGCCATGATGCGTCCAAACCGTCGATCTGAAGCGAGAACCAACGCTCACCCGCGATCCCTGTTTCTGCCGATTCTCTGGATGGCGCTGCTCGTCGCGTCTCCGAAGCTGGCCCTCGCTCGCGACTATGCCCAGGCGAAAGTCGAACAGCTCGAAGTTACCTCGACCAACTACGCCGGGCAACCGCTCGTCTACCCCCAATCCGGAACTCCGGAGGTGACAGCGCTCGTCGTGCACATGCCGCCCGGCAGCTCGACGGGCTGGCACAAGCATCCTGTGCCGGTCTACGCATACATGCTCGAAGGCGAGCTGACGGTGCGGACTGAGAACGGCATCGAGAAAAAGTTCGTCAAAGGGGAGCCGATCATCGAGGTGCTGAATCTGATGCACAACGGCACCAACACCGGCAAGAAAACCGCGAGCCTCGTCGTGTTTTACACCGGCTTCAAGGGCATGCCGAATGTCATCAAGGCCGATAACCAGAAGCCTTGACTCGCCGTCAGAAATGTTTGAAAACCGTAACGTCTGAACGCTCCAGCCATGAGACTTTTTCCTGCCAGATACACGTTTTTCCTGACCGCAAGCCTGAGCCTCGCGGCTCTTTCCCTCTCCGGATGCGGGCGCAATGACCGTTCCGACGGTTACGGCAACTTCGAGTCCACCGAGATTGTCGTTTCGTCGGAAGCCACCGGAAAACTGATCCGCTATGACGTCGATGACGGCGTGCGACTCGACAAGGGGCAGGTGGCCGCCGTGGTCGATACCACCCAGCTCGCGCTCGACCGTCAGCAGCTGCGGGCGCAGCTCAAGGCGCTGCTCGAACAGAAGCCATCAGTCGTTGCCGAAGCCAGCGTCTATCGCCAGCAGCGTCGAAACATTCAGCGCGATCTCGACCGCTACTCGCGATTGGTGAATGAAGGTGCGGTTTCGGTCAAAACGCTTGAAAATGTTCAGGATCAGGCCCGGGTTATCGACCAGCAGATCAGCGCGGTCGATTCGAAGATTCCGACCATCGACTCGCAGGCGAAAGCTCTCCGTGATCAGATCGGCAAGGTCGATGACCAGATCAGCAAAGCCGTCGTGCGCAATCCGGCCAAAGGGGTCGTACTGGCAAAGTACGCCGAACCGGGTGAAGTAGTGAGCTACGGCAAACCGCTCTACCGGATTGCCGATACCGGCACAATGTACCTGCGAGTCTGGCTTTCGGAAACGCAACTGCCGTCGGTCAAGATCGGCCAGAAGGTCGATGTGTTGATCGACAATGAGAAGGCCGCAAGCAAGAAACTGACCGGCACCATCGCCTGGATTTCGTCAAAAGCCGAGTTCACGCCGAAGATCATACAGACCCGCGAAGACCGCGTCAACATGGTCTATGCAGTCAAGGTGCTGGTCGAGAATCCGGAGGGCGTACTCAAGATTGGAATGCCGGGCGAAATCCGCTTCATCGCCAAAGACGGAAAATGAGTCCGGCGATCCAGACAGAGCGGCTTTGCAAGCAATTCGGCACGGTCGAGGCGCTCCGAGAGGCAAGCCTGTCGGTGGCCGAAGCCGAGCTGTTCGGCCTGATCGGTGCCGATGGCGCTGGCAAGACCACGCTCCTGCGCATCCTCGCCACGCTGCTCGTGCCCGACAGCGGCAAGGCGACGATGCTCGGCCTCGACACGGTCGCCGGATACCGCGAAATCCGGACGCGCATCGGCTACATGCCGGGCCGATTTTCACTCTATCAGGACCTTAGCGTCGAGGAGAACCTGAACTTTTTTGCCACCGTGTTCGGCGCAACCGTCGAGGAGAACTACAACCTCATCCGTGATATCTACGCGCAGCTCGAACCATTCCGCAAGCGCCGCGCCGGGCAGCTCTCCGGCGGCATGAAGCAGAAGCTCGCGCTCTGCTGCGCGCTGGTGCACCGCCCGGAGCTGCTGCTGCTCGACGAGCCGACCACCGGCGTCGATGCCGTCTCGCGCCAGGAGTTCTGGCAGATGCTTCAGCGCCTCAAAGCGCAGGGCATCACCATTCTCGTCTCGACTCCGTACATGGATGAAGCGGTGCTGTGCGATCGGGTGGCCTTCATGCAGGAGGGGCGAATCCTCGCCATCGACACGCCACAGGGAATCACCAAACTTTTCACGCGTCCGCTCTTCGCCGTGCGCGGGAGCGACAGGCACAAGCTCATTGCCGAGTTACGAAGCTACGAGCACGCCCGGTCGGCCTACGCCTTCGGCAATTCGGTGCACTACACGGATGCACGAGAAACCGCCGATCCATCGGAGCTGGCCTCGTGGCTCCGGTCACGGGGATTTGATGACGCGACGGTCGAGCGGATCGCGCCGGGCATCGAAGACACCTTCATGGCGCTTATGGAAGAAAAGCCAAAGGAGCTGGCCGATGGCTGAGGCAGTGATTCAGACAGAGAAGCTAACCCGCAAGTTCGGAAGCTTTACGGCGGTTGATGAAATCTCGTTCAGCGTCGCGAGCGGCGAAATCTTCGGATTCCTCGGAGCCAACGGAGCAGGAAAGACCACCGCCATGAAGATGCTCACCGGCCTGCTCGCCCCCACCTCCGGCGAGGCGACTGTGGCTGGCTTCGACGTCTATCGCGAGACCGAATCGATCAGGCGCAACATCGGCTACATGAGCCAGCGCTTTTCGCTGTATGATGACCTCACCCCGCGCGAAAACATCCGTTTTTTTGGTGGCATCTACGGACTCGGCTCATCGGAACTGCGCGAAAAAGGGGAGCGGTTGCTCGACTCGCTCGACCTGCAAGAGTCCGCCGACACGCGCCTCGCCGCGCTGCCGCTCGGCTGGAAGCAGAAGCTCGCCTTTTCGGTGGCGCTCTTGCACGAGCCGAAGCTGATCTTTCTCGACGAACCCACCGGTGGCGTCGATCCGGTCACGCGGCGGCGCTTCTGGGACATGATCTACGACGCTACCGACCGCGGCGTGACGGTGTTCGTCACCACGCATTACATGGACGAAGCCGAATACTGCGACCGCGTCTCGATCATGGTCGACGGACGAATCGCCGCGCTGGATACGCCGGCAATGCTCAAAAAGCAATTCGCTGCTGAAACGATGAACGAAGTGTTTATCCAGCTTGCGCGACCGGCAAAGAGGGGGGAGGGATGAAACGGTTCATCGCATTTGTCCGGAAGGAGTTCTACCACATCGTGCGCGACCGGCGGACGGCGGCGATTCTGTTCGGAATGCCGATCCTTCAGTTGCTGCTCTTCGGCTACGCGATCCGCAACGAGGTTTCGGAGGTGCGCACGGGCATTCTCGACATGTCGCACGACACCGTAACCGAGGCGATTACCGACAAGCTCTTCTCGTCGGGCACCTTCATCTTTGCCGGTAACCTGCAGAGCGAGAAAGAGATAGCACCAGCCTTCGCGGCGGGTCGGATGAACGAGGTGGTGGTCTTCGAGCCGGACTTCGCCGGGCGGTTGCAGAAGGATGGCGTCGCGCGGATGCAGGTGGTAACGGATGGCTCCGATCCCAACGTGTCGCGCATCGTGACCGGTTACACCCAGGCGGTGGTAAGCGATTACCTTGCCGAACAGGCGGATGGATCGGCCCGGCAGGTGGGCGTCGAGGCGGTGCCGCTGATGATGTTCAACCCGTCGCTCAAGAGCGTCTATCTCTTCGTACCGGGGCTGATGGCGATGATTTTGATGCTCGTTTCGGCGCTCATGACCTCCATCAGTATCACGCGCGAAAAGGAGAGCGGCACAATGGAGCTGCTGCTGGTCTCGTCGCTGCGTCCGGTGCAGATCATCGTCGGCAAGGTGGTGCCGTACCTGTTGCTCTCGTTCGTGAACGTCGTCACGGTGGTGTCGCTGGCCTACTTCGTCTTCGGCGTGCCGTGCCGTGGCAACGTGGCGCTGCTCTTCGCCGAGTCGCTGCTTTTCATCATGACCGCCCTGTCGCTCGGCATTATGATTTCCACCATCACCAACTCCCAGCAGGTCGCCATGATGGTTTCGCTCGCTGGACTGCTCTTACCCACCGTGCTGCTCTCGGGCTTCATCTTCCCGATCCACAGTATGGCGTGGCCGTTGCAGGTGATCAGCAACATCATTCCCGCCCGCTGGTATCTCGTTATCGTGCGCGGGATTATGCTCAAGGGGGCGGGCATCGCCGTGCTCTGGAAGGAGACCCTCACCCTGCTCGTCATGACCGTGCTCTTCATGGCGGCCAGCGTTCGGAAATTCAGTGAGAGGTTGCAATGAAGGAGCGGATAGACAAGGTGCGGAAATCGCTGACTGTCGTTGCTCATCTGTTGCGCAAGGAGTTCTTGCAGATTTTCCGCAACAAGGGAATGTTGCCGATCATGTTTGTCATGCCCTTCATCCAGCTCATCATTCTCGCCAACGCGGCCACCTTCGACGTACCTGAAGTGCCGTTCCACTTGCAGGATTTCGACCGCACCGCGTTGTCGGATCGGCTCGTCAAGCGTTTTACATCAACGGGTTATTTCAAGATGACAGGGGAGTCGTTCCGGCAGGGGAATGCCATTGGCGTGCTCACCGGCAACAGGGCGGACATGGTGCTGACGATTCCGAAAGATTTCGAGCAGGAGATGATGACCACCGGCCATGCGCAGGTTCAGCTCCTGATCGACGCCGAGGACGGCTTCACGGCAGGTGTCATTCAGGGCTACGCCAACGACATTGTCACCGCCTTCAACCGCGACCTGCCGGAGCTGCTGCCGCAACTCGCCGGAACGCAGATCGTGCAGCCGGTGATCGACATTCAGTCGCGAGGGTGGTACAATCCGGAGCTGGTCTATATCGACTACATGGTACCGGGCGTGCTGGTGGTGCTGGTGACGCTCATCGGGCTGTTCCTGTCGGGCATGAACGTCGTGCGGGAAAAGGAGATCGGCACCATCGACCAGATCAACGTCACCCCCATCAGGCGCTGGCAGTTCATAACCGGCAAGCTGCTGCCGTTCTGGATTATCGCGCTCGGCGAGCTGACCGTCGGCCTCATCATCGCCAGAGCCATCTTCCACGTGCCGATGCTTGGGCATTATTACGTCATCTACCTCGTTGCGGCGATCTACCTGCTCGTGGTGCTCGGCATGGGGCTGTTGATTTCAACCGTCACCGAAAGCCAGCAGCAAGCGATGTTCATCGCCTGGTTTTTCATTGTGATTTTCGTCCTGCTCAGCGGCCTGTTCACGCCTATCCAAAGCATGCCTCACTGGGCGCAGAACCTCACCCTCGCCAACCCCGTCCGCCACTTCGTTGACATCATGCGAAGGGTGATGCTGAAAGGATCGAACTTGGGTGATATTGCAAAGCCGTTCGGGATTCTGGGGCTGGAAGCTGTGGTGATGCTGGCGCTTGCGGTGAACCGGTATCGGAAGACTTCGGAGTGAGATCAAGTTTCGCCAGATATTCATCTGAGCTGCCGTTGTTAAAAAAGGTGATTTTTTCTTTTTTTTTAAAAAAAAAGCTTCGAGTTATCCATTAAAAAACATTAATAATGAATAACAATACATGCCATAAAGAAAATCTTTCTTTTGATGCAGAGCTTATTGATGCAAATGGAATAAAAATACCAGTAGAGTGCACAATTCAACTGCCTCTAATTTGTGGAGATTCCATAGATATTAGTATAGCGATACCCTATTCAGCCATGCCGATTCCTATTCTTAAAAATCCTTGTAAAATAAAAGCCGAAAATAATATTTCAGGCACAAATATCCTCATGAAAGATGTTTGGTATCGCAAGCTAACCCGATCAGTTATTCCACCAAGAACATTAGGGTCATCGACTATGTCGATTACTCATATTTCTAGTTTGAGTATAATTGATAATTTTAGACCTTCTAACGAAGTTGCGCTTATCTACCTATCTAATACAGATTTTTTTTATGATCAAGCACATCTCGGCTTAGAAGCGAGTATGATTGAAAATCTAGCTTGTTTTAGTTTTCCAGAGCTTGGCGCTGTCAAGCTTCAACGGTACTGGGTAAAGTCTCTCCTCAAAAGTTCAGATGGTTTTCTGTCAAGGTTTGGGTATCAACTGGAAATAACAAAAGATGATATTAGCAATAGCAGCTTAATAAAAAATATTGCGCCTTTACTTGATATATTGTCAATTTTTTTCCGTCAAAGAATTTTAGTACATGGTTATAATTTTATTTCAAATGGTTTAAGGGAACGGTTTTGGAGAGACCCATTGAGACCGCTAAGCACTAATTGCGTAAGTGTTGATCCTAAGCATTTTTTGGTTGATATGGATAACCTCTCAAAACAGGTTAATTCTGCACTCAAAAATTATCACCAATTAGGAGAGGTTGAGAAAAAATATATATTCAATCTAAGCTATAGTCTTTCTCCTGCAATAAACTTAAGGGATAGTGAACGATTTATGTCGTTATTTCGTGAGCTAGAATACATCTCTGGCGATGCAAAGCGCCGAATACTTAAGGAAAACGAGAATCTTTTAGTTGAAAAGTTTGATATTATTGCAGAGTCTTTTAGTGGAATTGATCCAGAAATCTGTGAACGAGTTAAAGGATTTTCTAGAATGATTTCAGGAGGAAAGCCTTCTTTGGGAGAAAGATTAATAATTTATTTGCAGTCTAAGGATGTGTATTATGCTGATCTTTGGAGTATTCTTGGTAAAAACAGCTTAACAGATATAAGAAACAAATTAACCCATCGAGGGGCTCATTATGTTCATCACCAAGGGCTTGCTGTTGCTACATTGCATCTATCGCTTTTAACAGAACGGATTGCCTTCGCTTTATTGGGCATTTCTTTAAATCCCCAAATTCACAATCAATTGAAACTGGATGATTGGCTTCAGGCAGACTATGTTAGAACCCTTAAAGACCGGGTTTTTGATACTGATTAGGTGTAGCGAGACAATGGAATATCTGAGAACAGAAGAAGCCGGATAGACCGCGTCGCTTTTATGCTCGCAATGACGAGGACTTAGCAACATAGGGGGGACACATTCTTGAACCCCAAGCTATTTCAATATCTATTACTTTACATAATTTATATTATACAACAACAGTTAGATTTACAGGAGAGTGGCTAACCGTACCTGTTCGTAAGAGTCCTTCATAGCTCATCAACCTCATCCACAGCTTGTGAATATTCACCGTGGAGTCCTAAGTTATAACAATGGTTCTGCGTTGTGGAGCTTGCTTTCAACAGCGCTTCGATAGTAATCCTTATGCAGTAAACAATGGGAACGTCTCTTCCTTCAAGCTGGCTCGGTATTGATGGCTCCGAACCACAGTACCATGAAGTTAAACTTCCCATATCCCGTCATACATGGCTTGCGTTTGCCGACGTCCCGCACTCCTACGATCATTTGGCCATTTATAACGACCTGAAAAACGCATACCCTGAGGGTTTCATCATCCGCGGGTGTTCACCGGAGATCAGCGAACTCTTTCATGCATTGCAGCACGACACCTGCCGGACAGGAGTCGATGCCGTCATCGACCTGTCAGACCGCTCCCATTTCGATGGGAAAAAGGTTCTTGCTGCACTCAAGCGCGGATGGCGTCACGGCACAGTCGAAGAGATTCCGCTTGACAAAGATTACGCCGAACGGTTTCAGCGCCTGCTTTCCGAGTCACCGCACGCCGGTAAACCGCCATTGAAACATCTGTTCCGGAATGATCCTCTCCAAGCCTCCAGATGTTTCGTTTTCCGTTCATTTTCCGGAAACTGGTTTGGCTGCCTTACGCTGACCCGACAGACCGGACATGCTTACCGAACTGAACTGATGATTCGCAACCGACATGCTCCAGGAGACATCATGGAGTGCCTGATTGCCGGTGCGGCAGAAATACTTCGATCAGAGGGTGCCGCCGAATTGAGTCTGGGTGAAGTCCCCTTCATACTTCATGAAGACGACACCCAGCCGTTAAGCATGGTTGAGCGATTGCTGTTTTCCGCAGCACCGTTTTTCAGGCATGCTTATGATTATCGTGGGCTGTACCATTTCAAGAACAAGTTCCGTCCAGTATGGCGCACCATGCGGCTCTGCGCTGGACCCGGCGTCTGGTTGTCGCCATCTCTTCTCGTTGAACTTGCTTATTCGATGGGCTTTATCGATTTAGTGACGGAACGGACGCTTTTTCACTGGCTTGAACCGTCCGTTTGATTTCAACCAATCTCCACACCTCGGTATATCTCATCATGAAAACGGTCCCTTTCCGTTCTCCGGATTTTCGAGCCGTTTGCGAATATCGAGCAGCTCTTTGCGGCGTTCCGGGCTGGGTTCGGGATATTTGAGATTGAGGCTTTCGAGCGTGTCGAGCACGATGCGGGAAACGATCAGGCGTGCATTCTTTTTATCGTCAGCCGGAACTGCGAACCACGGAGAATCTTTAGTGCTGGTCTCCTGGAGGCAAGACTCGTACGCCTCCATGTACTGATCCCAGAATTTCCGCTCTTCGAGATCGGCGGTACTGAATTTCCAGTTCTTGTTTGGGTCATCGATCCGGTCAAGAAAGCGCTTGCGCTGCTCCTCCTTCGACAAATGCAGATAAAACTTGACAATACGAGTACCGTTGCAGTGAAGATGCTGTTCGTGGCTGACAATTGAGCGGTACCGGTGATCCCATACTTTGCCGTTATGGGTAAGATCGTGAGGGATATTCTGCATTTCAAGAATTTCCGGATGTACCCGGACGACAAGTACCTCCTCGTAATAAGAGCGGTTGAAAATACCGATTCGGCCCCGTTCAGGCAGCCCGCAGTTGGTTCGCCAGAGAAAATCGTGTTCGAGTTCCGTGGCTGACGGATGCTTGAAGCTGTAAACCTGGCATCCCTGAGGATTGACTCCCGACATCACATGCTTGATGGCGCTGTCCTTTCCGGCAGCATCCATGGCCTGAAAAATAAGCAGTACGGCATAGCGGTTGTCCGCGTACAGGATGTTCTGCAGTCTGCTCAACTCGGCGACATGCTCGAAAAGCAGCTTATGGTACTCCCCTTTCGAGCTGTACACCGGATCGATCCGGGTTGGCCGTTTGGCGAGATTCGGCTTCTTGCCCGGCTGAATCCTGAAAGCGTCGAGATCAAATTTCATGGGTTTCTCCCTTTAAAGCGTTCCCCTGAAGGGACAAGCAGATTGAAATGAAATGAGATACCTCTTCTTCAAGTTCGCAAAAAACAGAATTGAATCATATCTTTTTCAATACCGGAGGATGAACAGAATCATGGCCATCCCTGTCTCGGAAAAACCAGGTTTGGGCATCTGGTTGTCAGGAACCGTTTGAAGGCTTGAGCTGGTTGATTTATAAGATCCTTCGGGAAGAATTGCATTTTCCGCGATGCCGGTGCAGAGAAAATGACCGTCATCTGAACGCTAAATTCCACAGTTATGCAGTTTGTCATTACCGGTTCATTGGGGCACATCAGCAAACCATTGGCAACCCAGTTGAGCAAAGAGGGCCACGCTGTGACGATCATCAGCAGCAACACCGAAAGAACAAAGGAGATCGAGGCGATCGGCGCCAAAGCGGCCATCGGCAGTGTGGAAGATACCGGATTCCTCACCGAGACCTTCCGGGGCGCGGACGCCGTTTTTACGATGGTACCGCCGAACATGAATGCCGCTGACTGGAAAGCCTGGATCGCCGGAATCGGCAAGAATTATGTGGCGGCCATCAAAGAGTCGGGCGTCAAACACGTGGTGAACCTGAGCAGCATCGGCGCCCATATGGTCGATAAATGCGGTCCGGTCAGCGGTCTTTCACAGGTCGAACTGGCTATGGACGAAATGAAAGGTGTGAACGTCCACCATCTGAGGGCAGGCTACTTTTACACCAACTTCCTGAACAGCATTGGTCAGATCAAAAATCAGGGTGTCATCACCGGTAACTACATGCCCGATCTGAAAATGGTGCTGGTGCATCCGGCAGACATCGCCGATATTGCCGCCAGGGCGCTCAAGGATGAATCGTACCTCGGCAGAGGCTTCAGCTACATTGCCAGCGACGAAAAAACTCCGGCCGAGATCGTCGCCATACTCGGCAAGGCAACCGGCAGAATGGATCTCAAATGGGTTGAACGCACCGACAAGGAAGAATACGATGACCTGATCGCTATCGGCCTGCCAGAGGAGATCGCCAAAAATTATACCGAAATGGGAGCCGCCCTGCGGTCAGGAGATATGAATGCGGACTATTTCCGCAACCGTCCGGTCATGGCCGGCTGGAGAACGTTTGATTCGTTTATGCCCGAATTTACTGCGGCCTACAACGCTTGACAAGCATCTCCCCAAAGGCTGTTATTACCTCTGGAGTCTCTCCTGTTAAGACAATTGCATTGAAACGCCGCAGCTTTGCGGCGTTTTTATTTTATCCTCCCCTCTTCCCTTGCCCGCTGCACCAGAACGGCCAAAGCGCATGAAAGCAGCCTTGTCCTGAGATTGTCCGCGCGGCTGGTGAGAATGACCGGCACTTTCGCGCCCATGACGACACCTGCGGCATCGGCGTGGCTGATGAAGGTGAGCTGCTTGGCAAGGATGTTGCCCGCCTCGATATCCGGCGCAAGCAGAATGTCCGCATCACCCGCGACTTGTGAAACGATGTGCTTCTCCTTCGCCGCCTGGCGGCTGATGGCGTTATCGAAGGCCAGCGGGCCATCGATGATGCAGCCGGTGATCTGCCCCCGCTCGGCCATTTTGCACAGAGCTGCCGCGTCAAGCGTTGCCTGCATGGCGGCATTAACCACCTCCACCGCGGCCAGCACGGCGATTTTCGGCAAGCAGCTCTCCCCTGTCAACGCAACCCATGCATCGACGGCGTTGCGGCAGATGTCCGCTTTTGCGCAGAGATCGGGGGAAATATTCACCACAGCGTCTGTGACGATAAGCCATTTGTGGTATCCGGCAGTGTCCATCACATAGGCGTGCGACAACCGCCGCCCGGTGCGCAGGCCCGATCCGTGAGCAACAATCGGCCCGAGCAGTTCGTCGGTGTGCAGCGAGCCTTTCATGATGGCGCCAGCCTCTCCCGAAGCCGCCAGCTCGACCGCCTTTTCCGCGGCAGCATGGCTGTGCGGCGTGTCGATAACCTGCCACTTCGACAGATCGATTCCCGCTTTTTCGGCGGCTTTTTCAATGCGTCCGGCTGGCCCGACCAGTAGAGGAGTGATCAGCTTTTCCATCACTGCATCGGACACGGCGGATAACACCTGGCTGTCAACCGGATGCACCACGGCGGTCACGAGTGGCGGCAGTGGTGCGCATTTTTCGATCACGGCATGATAGCGGTCATGCGGGTGGACCTGAATTTCCGGCGGTTCATCGCTTGCAAAAGCGTGGTTTCTGTCGCTCATGGCGTCGATAGGCATGAAGGTTCGTGAAATTCCTGAGCTTCCGGAAATATACGCATCCCGACGATGATGTTCCCGGCCTCACCACAGTTTCACCGGAATGTGTCAAGCATGACGCTGAACGCTTCGACGCCGGGCGCATCCTGCCGGAAAAGCGGCGTGTCGCCAATACCGGCGAGCTCTTCATAGAGTTCACGTCCTGCATTCCGGTAGAAAACGCCAAGTGGCAGTTTGTCCTCCCTGAAGGCCATGTTCAGAGCCGCCATGCGATCCGAAGGGTCGTGATTTTCCGGCAGGTCACAGGTGTTTTCCCTGAACCACGGGTAGGTATTCAGCTTGTTGAAGATGACGCAGGGCTGGAAAACATCGACAATCGAACACCCTTTGACGCGGATCGCCTCCATGATGATCGCTTGCGTCTGTTCGACATTGCCGGCGAACGCTCTTGCCACGAACGGCGCATCGAGCGAAATGGCAACGGCCAGCGGATTGAACGGCTCCAGCAGCACGCCGCCGACCTGAACGGGCGTCGTCATGCAGCGTTGCGAGGTCGGCGAGGCCTGACCTTTGGTTAGGCCATAGATCATGTTGTTGTGCACGATGATGGTGACATCGTAGTTCCGGCGGATGGCGTGCAGAAAATGGTTGCCCCCTTCGCCATACATGTCGCCGTCGCCCGACTCGACAATCACCGTCAGGTTCCAGTTCGAGAGCTTGATGCCCATCGCCGCCGGGAGCGCCCGTCCGTGAAGGCCGTTGAACATGTTGGCGTGCAGGTACTGCGGTGCTTTGGCCGCCTGACCGATGCCGGAAACCATCACGAGATTCTCCGGCGAAAGGTCAAGCGCTTCGAGCGCTCCCTTCACCGCCTTGCGAAGCATGTGGTTGCCGCAACCCGGACACCAGGCAATGTCGGTGTCCGCAGGCATACCGAATGCCGTTCTCTGCTTATCCATTGAGCACCTCCATGAGTTTTTCGATGATCTCCTCGACACTGAACGGTTCGCCGGTCGCTTTCAGAATGCGATGTGATGCGACAATGCCGCTCTCACGCTGAAGCAGATCGGCGAACTGCCCGAGGGCATTGTTTTCGATGACGACGATTTTTTTGCGCCCGTTTCCCAACAGCGCGGCGGTGCCTGGCCCGAGAGGAAAAACCTGCGCGTAATGCACTCCGGCGATCTGGTTGTCGCCGATGCGGTCGAGCGCCTCTTCGAGCACTCCCCTGTTCGATCCCCACGCGACCGCCACGATCTCCGCGCTTTCCGTATCGCCGATCGCCGTTGGCGGCAGGGCATTTTCCCGCAGCGCTTTCAAGCGCATGAGCCGTTTGTCCATCATCCGCTGCCGCATCTCGAAGCTCTCGGTGATCAGACCGTTTTCGTCGTGCTCGTCGGAATCCGCCCGCACGATGCCCGCTCCAAACCCGGGCACGCCTCGCGGACTCAGGCCATTTTCGGTAAAGGCGTAACGTCTGTAATATTCATCGGTTTCGACGATGGCCGGATTTACCGGCAGGCGTTTCACATCGCTTTCGTCAATGGTTGTCACTGCATCGAGCAGGTACTGGTCGCTCAGCACAACGACCGGAATCTGGTACTTCTGCGCGATATCGAATGCGTGCTGCATGGTTTCGATCGTCTCTTCGAGCGTACCGGGCGCATAGATCGCGCGAGCGAACTCGCCGTGCCCGGCGTGCAGCGCAAGCGCAAGGTCGCCCTGCTCCGTGCGGGTCGGCAGGCCGGTGGCGGGCCCGGGGCGCTGGCCGATATGCACGACAATCGGCGTCTCGATCATGCCCGCAAGGCTGAAACCCTCCTGCATGAGGTCGAAGCCACCGCCGGAGGTGGTCACCAGCGCGCGCGCTCCGGCGTAGGAGGCGCCAAGCCCGGCGTTGATGGCGGCGATTTCATCCTCGGCCTGATCGACCACGATGCCAAAATCGGCGGCCCGTTTCGCAAGGAAGGTCAGCACGCCGGTGCCGGGCGACATCGGATAGGAACAGATGAAGTTGCATCCGGCGGCAACCGCACCGATGCCGAGCGCCGATGTGCCGTCCATGAGCAGCAGCTCTTTCCCGTTTTCTTGGCCCGGTTCCGGAACCTTCAGGTTTTTCGCTTTGGGCACCTGCAAGCCGAAGTCGTATCCGAGGCTGGTGGCCTTGAGGTTGTTTTCGACAACCTCCGCCCCCTTGTCGGCAAACTGTTCGCGCAGAAATCCGGCGCACTGTTCGAGCGGAATGCCGATGACCGCCAGCACGATTCCCAGCGCAACCGTGTTGGCATAGACCTTTCCCCCGGCCTCGGCAGCCAACCTGCCCAGCGGCGTGTCGATGCAGCGATGGTCGCAATGCTCGCCGAACTGCTCCTTTTCAGCGAAGATCAGCGTATGGTCGTGCAGACGATGGCGCAGCCTTTCGAAAGCGTGCGGCGTCAGGGCGAACAAGAGGTCGATCCGGGCGGCGTAGGCATGGCGCTTCTTGCCGGTGATTCTGACCTCGGTGGTGTTGCTGCCCCCGCGGATGCGGGACATGTACTCGGTGCATGAGAAGAGGTGGTAGCCGCTGTTCTTCAGGATTGGTAAAAGCAGTGCGGTAATGGTCTGGACGCCCTGCCCGGCGGCTCCCTCGAAGACCATGGAAAGATCGTCTGGATTTTGTTGCATGAGATGGGTTAAAATTTGGATGAAGCATCCGAACGTCTGGTCGATTGGGAATCTGGCGGCCTGTTCCGGGAAAATCGTGCAGAATGGCGATGTCAGGAACAGCTCGAATCGACTTCGCAAGGTTGTTTAAGAACCAATAACACGGCATCAGCAACAGTTCGTTCCGGCCAGGCCCGGCTTGCTGTTCCCTGTTTTTGGGATTTATTGGCATATGACCAATATTTCCTTATATTAACAGCCTTACGTCTTCTAATGCCTTCGAGCATTAACCATTACCCGTGATCCGAAGTGAAAAAAGTACTGATTCTTGGCGGAGGCATTGCCGGTGTTGCAGCAGCCATCGCGTTCCGCAAGCGAGGGTTCGAGGTCGAGGTGGTCTCCGACCGGGAATTTCTGTTCATCTATCCGATCGCCATCTGGGTTCCGGTCGGCACGGAGCGGTTCAGGAACGTGGCCTTTCCACTTGAGAAGCTCGCGCGGAAGCACGGCTTTTCGCTGGCGCTCGACACGGTGACGGCCATCGACGCCAGCCGCGATTCGGTCACGCTTGAAAAAGCAGGCCAACGCAGCGACTTCGATTTTCTGGTGATCGCACTCGGTTCAGACAAGGTGAAGCACGAAGGTATCGAGCACACGCTCTCGATCTGCGGCGCTCCGGAGCACTCGATTCGCCTGAAGGAGAAGATCGACGCCCTCATCGAACGCGGCCACGGCAAGATCGCCTTCGGCTTCGGCGGCAACCCGAAAGACCCAAGTGCCGTGCGCGGCGGCCCGGGCTTCGAGCTTTTCTTCAACCTGCACCACAAGCTTACAAAGCTCGGCATCCGGGACAATTTCGAGATGACCTTCTTCGCCCCGATGGCGCAGCCCGGCGCGAAAATGGGCCAGCAGGCGCTCGACATGATGGCTAAAATGTTCAGGGCGAAAAACTTCAACCAGCGCTACGGCAAGAAGATAACGCGCTTCGAGAAGGACTGCGTGGTGTTCGAGGACGGCAGCAAGCTCCAGAGCGATCTGACCATGTTCATCCCCGCCGGATTGGGCCACAGCATCGTCATGGCCTCCGACCTTCCGCTCAGCGAGGCGGGCTTCGTCAAAATCGACGACTTCTGTCGCGTGGTCGGCGTGAATGGCTGGTACGCGGTTGGCGACTCGGCGGCGCTCGAAGGGCCGGAATGGAAGGCCAAGCAGGGCCACATCGCGGAGTTTATGGCCGACTGCGCGGCCAACAACTGCCTCGCCGAGCACTTCGGCCATCAGGAGCCGATGAAGGGCTACCAGGAGCACCTGAACGTCCTCTGCGTCATGGACACCGGCGACGGCGCAGGCTTCGTCTACCGCACCGGCCACAGCGAAATGTTCATCCCGATGCCGATAGTCGGCCACTGGCTGAAAAAAGCGTGGGGGTATTATTACAAGTTGTCGAAGATGAAATACATCCCGCGCATTCCGGGGATGTGATTTGGTGGATGGGAATGCTGTCGATAGCGTCATGCGTGGCATCGACCGGGACGAACTTGCTCTGTGGTTCAATTAATCGCAAAGGTGTTTTCTGATTATTTTTTTGATATAAAACTCACCCCAAAATCTACTAAGATATCTGGAAGTAAAACACCGATTCTTCCATTTGATCGATTAATACCTAAATCTCTTTTTTCCATTATTGTACGTACTTGATCTTCAACACCATCCTCAAGCAGGCTTAATACATAATTCTCAAAACTTCTTATAGTTGCAATTCCATCCTGTATTTTTTGAAGCCCAGAGGAATTAATTGAAACACCAATTGATTGTTGCCATATTGTAGAATACTCTTTAAAAAGAGGTACTTTTTCCCTAAAAAAGATGTCTTGAAATTTTAATTTTTCTATATTGATATTT
>LUZT01000010.1 GCA_001602925.1 Chlorobiales bacterium Clorobi_01
CTTGAAAATCAGGCGTGATCTTTGTACATATAATTCGTAAGCCAAGCCGTCGGACTTATTTGGTGCCCCTTTCGAGATGGTTGCTAATATGCATTGATAAAATATCATTCTTGACGGAATCAAATTCATAATGAGCGATCTTGGAAAGAAAACTGAAGACGCTGTCCAGGAAATCTGTGCGCGGTCATTTCTCGCTGACTTTGTGGCACGATCACCTGATTTCACTACTGAAGCTGGGCATCATCGTGAAGCGGGAGATCTATTGATTCATCTTGGGAAGACATTGATTGCATTGCAGGTGCGCGCGAAAGAGGTTGACGAAACATTTGATCCTTCAGACGAAACCACTCGGAAAAGAGTTGAGCGTCGGATAATGCATGCTGTAGAGCAGGTCAAGACAGCAAAAAGGGCACTTGAAGGAAATATGCTAACTGTTTTACAGAATTTACGAGGTGTTTCTTGGCCAGTCTGTGCCGCTGACTTTGAAACACATATCGGGATTGTTGTTTTTGACCTTGTTCGACCTGAGCGACTTACTCGAGAGCAAGAACTTGTTCTATCCAATGGTTATGCCGAGGTTAGGGGGATTCCAGTGCACATCTTTTTTCGGATTGACTTTGAAGCTTTATTGCAAGAACTTGATACCATCCCAGACCTAATCGAATACCTTCAGGTGAGATCTCAAATTGTTGGTAAGGGAAAAATGTTTTCACTTACCCGAGAACTCGATCTGTTGGCATTGGTTGTGACAGATTTCCCTACAGTCAAAAAGTACTTGAGTAGGAATTTGGATTTGTTTTCCATTGAGCCTGGGCTATGGGAGACATATAGGAATCGTTTTGCCAAGGAATATGAAACTCGTAGACTTCTCAGGGAAGGTCCGGGGCAAGTCGTTGATCGACTTATTGGAGTTGTTTACGATACAATTGGTTATGAATGTGTTGATTGGGATGGATGTCCTGCAAGGGGGACTGTTGATGCATATATTGCAATAGTACATGAGTTTGGAAAACTCGAACGTGTTCACCGAATTGAGTTTGGTAAGAAAGTGCTTGAGAAGCTCCAGCGAGCAGACTATGACCCCAAGGGCTTCTCGTATTTTGCCTACTTGGCTGTAAACTTAGAGACACTTTTTGTATTCATGGCTTCCCGTGAAGAGCGAAACAAAATGGGTGAGCGGCTGAAGCTAATCGCGTCAGCCTCATACGTTTGGTATAATGCGAAACGAGTCGTGGGTATAGGCACACAGAACAGGTCGGCGGTCGAGACGAGTTTCGATTTTCTTATGCTGGAAAATGTGAAGTTTGATAACGAAGAACAACTTCGAGATTTTGGAGCGAAAATCTTTCAGCCATCAGATGAGAAAACAGTGGACGAATGGGAGCTGATTAGAAGAGCTCAAAACCAAGATGGGGAAGCTCAGTAACCCTGTGGTCGCTCTAAAGTCATTTCTTTTTCCCAACCTTCCAATCATACATATTTCCCAGCGTCGCCAGCAGGCTTAATCTCACATTCTTTACCCGCTCGTTGAATCCCTCAAGTTCGGCGTAGTAGTATAGGAAGGTTCGCGGCTGTTCGTTGGCGAGAATCTGCTGGTAATCTTTCCAGAGTTTGAGTTGTTCGGCTTGCGGTAGCGGACCGGTCAGTTTGGCGACGACTCGGTCGAGTTCTGCGTTCTGGAAGGCGCTGGAGTTGAAGGGCTTTTTTTCGAAATCCGATCCCCAGATGACGAGCTGGAAGGGGAGCGTTTCGGCTGCCATGCCTGAGAGTGCGGCGTCGTAGCGGTACTGGTTCTGGTTTTTGTTGAACATGAGAGACTCGTCGAAGCGCAGGCGGCAGTCGATGCCGATCTCTCGGAGGTTCTGCTGGATGATGTTGGCCGCGTAGTTGCGCCTCGGGTTGCCGGTCGGGGCAGCAAGCTCGAACGAGAAGCGCAAGCCGTTCTTCTGCAAAATGCCATCCGGCCCCGGCGCCCAGCCAGCCTCCTTGAGCAGGGCAAGCGCCTTGTCGGGGTCAAACGCATAAGCGGGCAGCGATTTGTCGATGATCGAGGTGTAGGCGGGCGAGAGCGTGGTGTTGACGATGGTTGCGTGGTCGGGACCCATGAAGCCGTCGATGATCGCCTGCCGGTCGATGGCGTAGGTCATCGCCTGCCGCACGCGTCGGTCGCCGAAGAAGCGGTTCGGCGCGATCTTCTTGCCGTTGCGCCAGGCGTTGCCGTCGATATTCAGCCAGACGACGCTGTCGAAGTAGCGGTCGGCCACCGGGATGATCGAAATATCCGGGTTGTCGCGCTTCATCTCCGCGGCGTCTTTCGGATTGACACCGCCTCCCGAAATCAGCGCGTCGATCTGCCCGGACTTGAGCATCGCGAGCCGCGTCGTGTACTCCGGTACCACCATGAAGGTCAGGGAGGGCGTTGCAGCCGGATAGGGCAGCACCGAGGTGGGGCTGGAGACGAGCGTGAGTTTCGACTGGCGCTGCCACTCTTTGAGCCTGAAGGGGCCTGTGCCGATAACCGGTAAAGTGGCCGCTCGCTGACGAATTTCGGCGGCGGGAATCGAGCGGAAGAGATGCTCGGCAACCGGCATCAGGTCGTTGAAGTGGTCGAGCACGATGCTCTCCGACATCGGCTTGCTGAAGTGCAGCACCAGCGTTTTGTCGTCCGGCGTCTCGACCGCCCTGTCGAAATCGACCGAACCGTCCGCCTTGAGCAGCAGGTCATTCAGATAATCCTGCCGACTGCTCGCCACGTTCGGGTCGGCGTAGAGGCGGTACGAAAAGCTGAAATCCTTCGAGGTGAGCGGCTTGCCATCCTCCCAGACTGCCTTGCTGTTCAGGTGGAACGTCACGTTTCGCCCGTCCGGTGAGAACTCCCAGCGCTCGGCGGCGTTTGGCTGGTAGCTGATCGCGCCGCTCTTTTCGTCGAACGACGGCTTGACAAGCTGGGGATAGATCATCGTGCACACCTCGCGGGTGAGCGAGAGCTGGATGAGCAGCGGGTTGAGGTGGTCGAAATCGGCGTTGACGGCGACGACGATGGTATCGGGCCGGGATTTCTGCGATTTCGGCCCGCACCCCGTGAGCAGCGTGACAAGCAGCAGGGCAGTGAAGGCGAACAATGATTTGCGCATGGCGAACTTGTCTGAAATTCCGATGATTGAGCGTCGCGCCGTCAACTGCGGACGGGAAAGACGCTGGTGAAGTGGCCGATGCCGAGCGCCGTTGGGAGCAGGAAGCCCTCGCCGTACATCGCGCCGATCTGCTCGCCGAGTGCTCTCGCGCGTGCTTCGAGGCCTGGCAGGAACTCCTTCCGGTTGATCATGGTCTGCGGCTCGTCGCTTCCCTCCTTCCGGTGGAACTGCGTACCGAACGCCTCGATGCCGCCTCGCGACCGCTCGAAGGTTGATGAAACGTCCACGATGATGTGCGGGTCGAGCTGCCTGAACTGGATGTAATAGAGCAGATGGTGCGGGCGGTGCGCGGCTTGTGGCAGGCCACCGTCGAATGTCTCGATCTTGCGCAGCCCGGCGTAGTAGCAGGCGTCGTAGATAAGGCGCGAAGCCTTCATATGGTCGGGATGGCGTTCGTCCGGCGGGTTGCAGAAGACGGTGTCGGGCCGGTATTTGCGAACGATCCGGACGATTTCGTGCAGGTTCTCCTTGGTGTAAAACAGCTCCGAATCGCCGAGATCAAGCTGCTCCCGCGCCGTGTAACCCATGCGCTCGGTGGCCAGCGCCGACTCCTGGCGGCGGGTTTCGGCGGTGCCGAGCGTGCCCATCTCCCCAGCGGTGAGGTCGCAGACGGCCACCTGCTTTCCCTCGTCCATGATTTTCAGGAGCGTCGCTCCACAGGCGAGTTCGACATCGTCGGGATGAGCGCCGAAAGCGAGTGCGTAAACCGGTTGGATGGGTGCAGTCAAGGTCATGATTTTATATATTAAGCGACGCGGTTTTCAGCCCACTAAGGCTATCAGGTAAAAAAAGATACACTCGATGATCAAGGTAAAAATAGTTCGACTCAATCAAAAGGCGATCCTGCCGGTCTATGCAACCGCTCACGCTGCCGGGATGGATGTTTCGGCATGTCTCGACGCGCCGGTGACCGTTCCGTCCTCCGCTTCGGCGCTCATTCCCACCGGCTTCGCCATCGAGCTGCCCGAAGGCTACGAGGCGCAGCTCAGGCCGAGGAGCGGGCTGGCGCTCCGCCATCTCATCTCGCTGCCCAACTCACCCGCGACTATCGACGCCGACTATCGCGGCGAGGTGGGCGTCATTCTCATCAATCACGGGCGCGAGCCGTTTACGGTCAACCACGGCGACCGCATTGCGCAGATGGTGGTGGCGAAGGTCGATCACGTCGTGTTCGAGGAGGTTGAGTCGCTTTCTGAAACCGCGAGAGGAGAGGGGGGATTCGGGCATACCGGGGTTCAGGCGAAAGCCGAATGACTTTGATCTGTTCTATTAATTCCACGCAGGGCAAACCTTGACGCCTGGCTATAAAAAAGTCAGGGCGAGGTTGAACCCCGCCCTGGTCATACGATCAAAAGTTTTTCAGCAAGGAATGGCTGCTTATTCGCCTTCAGGTTTATTTTCCGGTGCTGCCGGTGCTGCCGGTGCTGCCGGTGCTGCCGGTGCTGCCGGTGCTGCCGGTGCTGCCGTGGGCTGAGGAGTCATCGCCTTCAACGTGGCGGCACCCGATTCGGAGGTGTGCACCACGGGAATCTGCTGCACTACTTTTCTCTTCTCTTCGCCGCTGCCAGCGCCCATGAACATGGGAGGCATTCCTTGCGGGAAGATGCCGCCTGCGAGCTGGTTGATGCCTGCGCTGACATTGTCGAACAGGTTCTTGACCTGGTTGGAGTTGACTGTCGTGTTCAGGTTCGAGATCATGCCTGTCCAGAACTTGCCGAGTTCGTTGAACGAGTTCTGGATCTGCTCCGATTTCAGGGTGTTCGTGACTCCCTCGATGATCTGGCCGGAAACTGAATTGACGTTGTCGATGATTCCTTTCACCTGATCGGAGTTGATCGTGGTGGTGACCCCTTCGATGATCTGCCCGGTGGCGGAACTGACCGTGCTGATCACTTCCTGTACGGATTCGATGGTCGAGTCGATGAGAATGCCCATGTTGCCGATCAGGTGGGCCATGTCGCCGTTACCGGCGTTGGTATTCGGTGCTCCGGCAGCCGGCCTGGGTGCCTCGGCGGCGGGCATGTTTGTTTCTTCGGTAGCCATAATGGTGTGATTTGAAGAGAATTGCGTAGAAGGTTATCCTTGCGGAGCGTTGCTCCTGTTGGAATTATTATGTTTTAAATATAGTGATAATAATCGAAAAATCGTTTCGTGCGCGAGTATGAACCGATAGAGATACTGATGTCGGAAGAGGTTTTTTAGCCGATCGAATCGCGGTAAAAAGCGACAATATCCTTCTGGCTGAAGCCGAGGGCGTACATCAGGTGAATCGTGCCGAAGATGGCCTGAAGTCTGACTGTGCCGTTGGCTTGATATTTCCGCGCCGAGGTGACGACAGTCGAATCGAGAATGTGGAATCCGGTGTGGCGCTGGGTCCGTTCGATGATCTCGATATCCTCCATGATCTGCAACTTCTCATCGAATCCGCCGATCTGCCCGAACAGCTCTTTCGTGATAAAGAGAGACTGGTCGCCGCCCCGGCATACCGGCAGCGGGAATTGCGTGAACCAGCCATAGAGCTGCATGAGCCAGTCGGGATCGTCGAAGGTCATGCGGAAGCATCCGGCCCTGGCGCCTCGCTCGATAGCGGAGAAAATGTCATCGCAGAATGATGGCGGGGGCGTGGTGTCGGCGTGCAGGAAGTAGAGGATCGAACCTGTCGCCAGCTTTGCCCCGGCGTTCATCTGGACGGCGCGGCCTTTTTCGGAGCGGCAGACGACGACGGGAAATGTCCGGGCAATCGCTTCGGTACGGTCATCGCCAGACACGCTGACGATGATTTCGGTGTCGCCGCGTCCAGCCGTCAGGGCGAGCAGCGTTTCGAGTGTGCGGGCGATTCCGGTCTCCTCGTTCCATGCCGGAATGATGATGCTCAGTCCTGGTTTGGCGCCCATAAGCAGCTTGCCTTGAGGTCGTCGAAGGTGTCGATGTCAGAGAGCGCCGGGAGCAGGTCGCACGATCTGCCGTGCTCGCGGATGATGCGTTGCGATTCGTTCAGCACGCTCGACGTGCTCCAGGTTCTGCCGAGAAAAAGCTCCGGGAAAGGCTGTTTCAGGGCGGCGAGATAAAAGCCGCCATCCCGCGCGGGGCCGAGCACCACGTCGCAGGCGTCGAGTTTCCGGAACGCGAGATCGAGGATGAACGGGCTGATCTCTGGACAGTCGGTGCCGATGAGCGCGACGCGGCTGAAGCCGAGTGAGAAGCCTTTCACGAAAGCCCGGTGCATCCGCTCACCGAGGTCGTTGCCCTGCTGGAGCCACGCCTCCACGCTGCCGGTCAGCAGCAGATCGGTTTCAGGAATGAAGTTGGAATAGGCGATGGCTTTTGATGCATCGACGGTTCCGACAGCCTGCCTGGTCAACTCACGGAGCTGCTCGTAAATCCGCAGCGCCTCGGTGTCGCCGATTGCCGAGGCCAGGCGGGTTTTGACTCGCCCGGCAACGGGATTTTTCGAGAAGATGATCAGCAGACGGTCATGATGTATCCTGATATCTGTCATGACGCCATTCTCCGTCTGGTTTTGGAAGGGAGGATCAGCGACCCATCCTCTGGTGCAGTTTTTCGGCTACCTGCCGTCCACTGAGTGCTGCGCCCTCCATCGAGGCCAGGTAGTGCTGGTCGGTGTAGTCACCCGCGAGGAAGAAGTTGCGGATCGGGCTGACCTGGTCGGGCCGGTACTGATCGACGTCCGGCACCGCTTTATAGACCGACTGCGGAATCTTGACGATGGTCGATTTGAGCAGCTTCGCATCGCGCGATTTCGGGAAGCGGTCGTGAATCTCCTTCATCACCATCTCCGTGATCACCTCGTTTGGCAGGTCGAGAAGCTGGTGGGCAGGCGCGAGCACGAGGCTCATCACGCTGCCGCCGGTCGCTGTGCCCATGCCCGCCTGGAAATCATCCGGGCAGGTGATCGAGACGTCGGCGAAGGTGGCGAAGGTGGTGCCCTGCGAGAACATCAGGTTGTCGGTGTCGGTGATCTTCTTGTCGAACCAGAGCTGGCAGTTGGCAACCGGGCTGCCGACGAACTGGTGCAGGTTGCGGAAGTAGTCGTGCTCCAGCCACTCGTTCGGCACGATCTTCTTGACGCTGTGCACCGGCAGTGCGGAAATGTAGGCGTCGGCCTCGACGGTGTGGCCGTCACGCAGCACGGCACGCTTGATGGTCTTGTCGTCGTTCAGCTCGAAGCGTGAAAGCCGCGCGTCGATGAAGATGCGGCCGCCCTTGCTCTGGATATACTGGCGCATCGGTTCGATCATCGAGTCGCCGGGATTTTTACGGAAGAAGGCAAATTTGGTGGCTGCGTAGTTGGTGCCGAAGTACTTGAAGATCGTGATCATCGGGCGGGCGCTGATGACGTTCGGCTCGATGAAGTTCATAGCCAGCGCGATCGCCTTCCAGAGCTTCTGGAGCGAGTGCTCCGACGCGCCGTGCAGCCGGTGCCACTCGGAGTAGGTCATGTGATCCTGGCTGCGGAAGTACTCCTCGTTGCCGGCCAGCGCGGGCCAGAGGCCCTTGATGAGTGAAATCTTGTCCCACATGGTGAGGAAGTCCGCCTGCAAGCCGCCGACCACCTCGGCCCACGGGCTGGGCAGGTTGGCCTTCTTGAAGAACGACTGCTTGCCGTCCGGCTCGGCGTAGATCAGCGAGTGCTCCTTCCAGAGGTAGTTGTCCCCCGCGCCGATTCTGTTCAGGTACTCCTGAAGCTGGGCGTAACCACCGAAAACGATGTGCAGCCCGGACTCTATCGAGTCGCCGTCACTGTCTTTCCAGACCGAAACTTTTCCGCCGAGCACCTTGCGTTTTTCGTACAACTCGACGGTATAACCGCGATCGACCAGCTCGATGGCTGCGCTGAGACCGGCGACACCGGCTCCGAATATGGCTACTTTCAACGTTGCTTGGATGACTTGAGGTTGGATATGCTGAAAAATAATGCAGAATATAAGGTTTGAGACGCTTTCCCGAAAGGGTGACGGGAGTTGCCAGGGGCCAGAATTCCGAAGGCTTACGAAGGATCGTCCGTCTTTTCCTCGCTGTTTTGCTTTTCAGGCTCCTCGTCCTTGAATTTCTGAAGCATCCGGTCCACTTCGTCGAAAAAGCGAAAACCGAGGTTGAGTGACTCCTTGACAACGAACCGAAGGTCTTGAAATGCGGGGCGCGAGTCCCTTACCGGTCTCGATATCAATCGACCGGGGGAATCCGGGGCATCTGGTTCATCAGCGGAGAACTTTCTGGACAACTCTTTCATGGCGGTAACTTGGTCGATAAAGGTAATCAATGTCTATTCGCTGACTCTGGGAGGACGCACCGGCGGCTGTGCTACGCAGAGAAAGCAGTTGAGAGACATAGATTATTAACTTACATTCTTGTTTGCAAATAACAAGATTTTTATTCGGTGATGCTGGCCTGTGATCGGGATAAATTCCTAAAATATTAAGGGAAAATGCTGACTGATGCCCTCATAATTTAGAATAAGCTTGTTTATTTCTTAGATTTCATTAATTTCCTACAAAATCGAAGATTCTGCTTATGTCCGGACACCTTGACCTCATCGATCTGAAGATCATCGAATCTCTTGGCGGCAACGGCCGGATACGGTTGAGTGAGTTGGCCGAGGTCGTCGGCCTGTCGATTCCTTCGGTTAGCGAGCGTCTCGACAAGCTTCAGAAAAACGGCATCATCAAGGGGTTCACGATGGAGGTCGATGAGCGTCAGCTCGGGTTCGACATCCAGGCGTTTGTGCGTGTCCGCGTCGATTCCTCGAAGCACTACAAGTCGTTCATGGAGCATGTCATGAAAGAAGAGGAGATCATGGAGTGCTACTCTGTCACCGGAGAGGGCTCGCATATCCTCAAGGTCATGACGCACAACACGGCTTCCCTTGAGCGCTTCCTGTCGCGAATCCAGAGCTGGCCGGGAGTGTTGGGTACCAATACGAGTTTCGTTCTTTCGCAGTTGAAAAGGAATAACAGGATCTGCGCCGAGATTGTTCGCAACAATCTGCAGGACCGGCAGGTGCTGATTACCTTCGATGAAAAGAAATCGAGAAAATAACCAGCAGTAATTTCAGGTTTAATCAACCACGTCTAAAACAGTCCAAAACAAGTAAAGGAGGATCTCTTGAGTAACGAGAGCAAAAAAACGGTGGTGTCCTACTATGGCGCATTGACCTTTGGTACTGAAGCCATGAGTGCAAAGCTTCCCAAAGAGGTTTTCAAGGCGCTGCAGGACACGATCAAAGCTGGCAAGAAACTTCCCGCCGACATCGCTGGCGTTGTAGCCCACGGGATGAAAGAGTGGGCCATGGAGCATGGTGCTACCCACTATACCCACTGGTTCCAGCCGATGACCGGCACGACCGCAGAAAAACACGATGCCTTCCTGACCACCCAGATGGATGGCACCGTGATCGAGCGTTTCTCGGGCGAGCAGCTCATCCAGGGTGAGCCTGACGCTTCGAGCTTCCCGTCGGGCGGCATGCGTTCGACCTTCGAAGCCCGCGGCTACACCGCATGGGACCCCTCCAGCCCGGCATTCCTGATGAAGGGCGGCAAGGGCATGACCCTCTGCATTCCGACGGTCTTTATCTCTTATCACGGTGAGGCTCTTGACGAGAAGACTCCGCTGCTGCGCTCCATGGATGCTGTCAGCAAGGCCGCCATCCGCCTGCTCGATACCATCGGTATCACTGGCGTGACCAAGGTCAACACCTATGCCGGTCCCGAGCAGGAGTACTTCCTGATCGACAAAAAATTCTATACCCAGCGTCCTGACCTCATAATGACTGGCCGCACCCTGCTTGGTGCACTGCCGCCGAAGGGTCAGCAGCTTGAGGATCACTACTTCGGTTCGATTCCTGATCGCGTGCTTGAGTTCATGCAGGAGGTCGAAGAGGAACTCTTCCTGCTCGGCATTCCGGCCAAGACCCGTCACAACGAGGTCGCTCCGCACCAGTTCGAAATCGCTCCGATCTTCGAGCAGGCCAACCTTGCTTCCGATCACAACCTGCTCGTCATGGAGGTGATGCGCAAGGTGGCCGACAAGAAAGGCTTTGCCCTTCTTCTCTTTGAAAAGCCCTTCGCAGGCATCAACGGCTCCGGCAAACACAACAACTGGTCGATCGGCATCGATGGCGGCATGAACCTCCTCGATCCCGGTGATACCCCTGAATCCAACATCAGCTTCCTCGTCTTCCTCGTCGCCGTGCTCAAGGGTGTGCTGAAACGCTCCGCGATTCTCCGCGCGTCGGTCGCCAGCATCGGCAACGATCACCGTCTTGGCGCCAACGAGGCTCCGCCGGCTGTTGTCACCGTCTTCCTCGGCGACCTGCTCGAGAAGGTGCTCGACGCCATCGAGAGCGGCAAAGTCGATCTGAAAACCGAGAAGCAGATTCTTGACCTCGGCCTCAGCCACGTGCCGGTGCTCAACAAGGACTACACCGACCGTAACCGCACCTCGCCGTTCGCCTTCACCGGCAACAAGTTCGAGTTCCGCGCCGTTGGCTCCAGCCAACCGATTTCGGTTCCGAACACGGTGCTCAATACCCTTATGGCCGAAGCCGTCGATGACCTGAACGCCGAAATTCTCGCCAAGATCGAGGGCGGCATGGCTAAAGAGGATGCGATTCTCGCCGCCGTGCGCGATGGCATCACCGCCACCAAGGCTGTGCGTTACCCTGGCGACAACTACAGCGAAGACCTCCAGAGGGCTGCTGCCGAGCGTGGTCTGCCGAACATGAAGAACACCCCGGAATCGGTTCGCGCCTGGACCGACAAGGACACCGTCGGCATGTTCGTCAAGTACGGCGTTCTGACCGCCGAGGAGATCGACTCCCGCTACAACGTCCGTATCGAGCGCTACGTCAAAGGCATCGACATCGAGGCTCGCACGCTTCTGCTCATGATCAAGACCATGGTCATTCCGGACGCATCGGAGTACCAGGGCGATCTGGCCAGCTCCTTCAACAACCTGGTTGCAGCCGCTGAATCCATCGGCCTGTCCGATGCAGCGTTCCAGAGCCAGGCAGGTCTCCTCAAGACGCTGGCCGAAGATCTGTCGAAGCTGATCGATCTGACCGCCATTCTCGAAGAGACCATCGAGGAGATGGAAGAGCAGGAGAGCGAGCTCGACAAGGCCGATTTCTGCTCTGCAAGGCTTCTGCCCTGCATGAATGCCATCCGCGAGGTTGCCGACAAGATCGAGGTACAGGTCGATCGCAGCCGCTGGCAGCTTCCAACCTACTCCGAGATGCTCTTCGAGCACTAAGAGCTGGAGCGAAAGCACAAGTAAAAAGAGGCCTGCGAAAGCGGGCCTCTTTTGTTTTTGGCGGAGAAGAGGACGCGGTGGCTGAAAAAGGGAAGACTACTCTCCGATGATTTTGATGAGCACTCGTTTGCGGCGGCGTCCATCGAACTCTCCGTAGAAGACTTGTTCCCAGGGGCCGAGGTGAAGTTCGCCTTTGGTGACGGCCACCACCACTTCGCGACCCATGATCTGGCGTTTGTGGTGCGCGTCGCCATTGTCCTCACCGGTGCGGTTGTGCCGGTAATGCGACGGGTCGTGCGGTGCAAGCTCTTCGAGCCACTGCTTGTAGTCGGCGTGCAGGCCCGGTTCGTCGTCGTTGATGAAGACCGAGGCGGTGATGTGCATCGCGTTGACCAGGCACAGCCCCTCCCGGATGCCGCTCTCATCGAGCGCACGCGAAACGTCGCGGGTGATGTTGACGAAATCCATTCGGGATGACACCTCCATCCAGAGCTCTTTGTGGTACGATTTCATAGGTCTTTTACTTCGGGTTTGAGCGGGATGATTTTGGAACGGCTTTGTGTTTATCGCTCGAAAAGCCGTATAATTGTCGTTCAAAGATAACAAGAAACATCTCAAGGTTCTCGCCCATGACCGATCTCTTCCAGTACCCGATGTCGTATCCCGGCTGGTGGCTCAGCAACTACTACTACTTCACCTGGACGCTGGCCATGCTGTTTCTCGCTGGAGGGTGGGCCTTTTTCTACCGGTACGGCAAGTTCAGTTACGGCGTCGATTTCGGCTGTTTCTGGAAAACCGCCCTTCTGGTCATCATGACCACCATCGCCCTCGGCGTTCCGTCGTATTACAACACGAAATTCGTCGCGCAACATGGCAATGACGGAGATTCCGTTTCGCTTACGCCCGACCGCATCGAGTACCGTTACCGCAACGGCGAGAAGAAGATGTTCCTTTTGAAAGACATCGTGTCGATTTATCAGGAACCGGTGACCTACAACCCGCCGCCGAAGATTTTCATCGTTGCCAAAAACGCCGGACTCCGGGACTCGATCACCGTCACCGAGGGCAAATACGGCCTTCCGGACGTTGACAAGCTGCTTTCAGCGCTGTCGGCCAGGACGGGCTTGCAGATCAAACGGCCCTAAACACGGTATCCGGCGCATTTCCCATGCAGAGTTCCCGGGGCGCACGGGCTGCCGTGCCTGTGCGGCTGGTCGTTGACATCGGCAACACCACCACGACGCTGGCGATTTTCACCGGTGATGAAGAGCCGTCGGTCGAGTCGGTACCGAGCGCGTTGTTTGCCGATTCCAGCACAATGCGCGAAGTGTTTGGCAACATGGCCCGGAAGCACGGCGAGCCACAGGCCGTCGCCATTTGCAGCGTGGTGCCTTCCGCCGCCGCCGCCGGTTCGGCGCTTCTCGAATCGCTCTTCTCCGTACCGGTGCTGACCATCTGCTGTAAGCTCCGTCTTCCTTTCCGTCTCGACTACGCAACCCCGCACACCTTCGGCGCGGATCGCCTTGCCCTGTGCGCATGGAGCCGACATCTCTTTTCTGAAAAACCGGTTATCGCTGTCGATATCGGCACGGCCATCACCTTCGACGTGCTCGACACGGCGGGGAATTATCGCGGTGGTCTCATCATGCCGGGTATCGACATGATGGCCGGAGCGCTTCATTCGAGAACCGCCCAGCTTCCGCAGGTGCGCATCGACAGGCCGGAGAGCCTTCTCGGGCGCTCGACGGACGAATGCATCAAAAGCGGAGTTTTCTGGGGAGCGGTCAAGCAGATCGGCGGCCTCGTTGACGCCATTCGCGGCGACCTCGTACGCGACTCTGGCGAGTCAACGGTCGAAGTGATCGTCACCGGCGGCAATAGCAGGATTATCGTTCCGGAGATCGGCCCTGTCAGTGTTATCGACGAACTCGCTGTCCTGCGCGGCAGCGATCTTTTGCTGCGGATGAATATGCCGTGAATCCCGCCGCTACAAAGTTTCGACCTTGAGGCTTACCTTTTCTCCTCAAACCACCCCATTGCATCGTCAATCGCCTGCAGCACGTCGGTTTTTGCGATGTCCTTGTCGTGCAGGAAAGCGTGCCCGATGCGGTCGAGCAGGACGAAGCGGAGTTGCTTGTCGATCTTCTTTTTGTCGGAGAGCATACTCTCGACCAGCTCGTCGCGGTCGAGTGAAAGGAAGCGCCGGTTGACCAGGCCGCGCGGAAAGCGGAAACGGGCGAGCAGCGCGAGTCCTTCGAGCAGTTCCGCTTCGGTGAGGAAGCCCAGCCGGTGCGAGAGGAAAAGCGCGCAGACCATGCCGATGGTGACTGCCTCGCCGTGGCGCAGGTTGCGGTACTCGGCCATCTTTTCGAGGCCGTGCGCGAAGGTGTGGCCGAAGTTCAGCGTCGCTCGCAGTCCAGAGGTTTCGCGGAAATCCTTTTCCACCACGTCGGCCTTGATGAAAGCGCTGCGGCTGACCGCTTTGGAGAGCCAAGGCTCTTCAAGGCGTACCACCTCGTCCCAATGTTTGGTAAGCAGGTCGAAAAACTCCCGGTCAGCGATGAATCCGTACTTCACCACTTCCGACATGCCTCCGTAAATTTCACGAGAGGGGAGCGTCCGGAGGTAGGCCGGGTCGATCAGCACCAGCTCCGGCATGTGGAAAAAGCCGATGAGATTCTTGCCGAGCGGGTGGTTGATGGCCACCTTGCCGCCGATGGAGCTGTCGGTCATGGCGAGCAGCGTCGTCGGCAACTGCACCACCGGAATGCCGCGATAGTAGCTCGCCGCGATGTAGCCGCCGAGGTCGCCCACCACGCCGCCGCCCGCGCAGAGCAGGTTCCAGCTCCGGTCAACGTCCGCCTCGATCATCTGTCCATACAATTTCCATGCAGTCGAGACGCTCTTTGAGGTCTCGCGCGCGGGCACGACGAGTTCGACGGTGCGGAAGCCCTGGCGCTGCATCGATTCGATGATCGCGTCGCCGAAAAGCCTTCGGGTGTTCTCGTCGAAAAGCAACACGGTTTTTTTGCCGAGTCCTCTTGTGGCGTAGAGTTCGCCGACGGAGTCGATGACAGGCGTTCTGACGATGATATGGCTGGACGGAGTCTGCATGTCTTACTTCTCGTTAGTGTTGTTTTTCGACGCGCGGCGGATGTGCCGCTCGATTTTGCGTGTCAGCTCCTCGACACTTGCGCCGATCTTTTTCGAGTCGGTGAAGAGCACCAGATCGGCCTTCAGGTAGCGGGGTTCCCGTTTTTTCAGAAGCTCCGCGATGCGCTGCTGGATCTCTTCTCGCGTCAGCTTCTGCCCGTCCGGGCCTTTGAGCAGGGGGCGGTCGGTCTTGTGCTGGAGCCGGAGCGTGAGAATTTCAGGACTGGACTTGAGGTAGATCAGGGTGCCGTGCGTGCAGATCAACTCGAAGCAGCGATCGTTTTCAAGCACGCCGCCGCCAAGCGAGACCACCATTTTTTCCTGTCGGCCGATCTTTTCGAGCGTCCGGAGTTCGAGCGAACGGAAGGCATCTTCACCATCCTCGACGAAGATGCGGTTGATGCTCTTTCCGGCGGCAAGCTCGATTTCACGGTCGAGGTCGATGAACTCGAAGCCCAGCGAGTTGGCCAGAAGCGGGCCGATGGTCGATTTGCCTGAACCGCTGAAGCCGGTCAGAAATATGAGTGAGTGGTGTTTCATCCTGTGATTCGGCAGGCGATGGCAGCCAGCTGTTGATTTGCGGCCAATATACGAAAAATGAGCGATAACCGGCTCAGGGCGATTGTTTCCGCCCGCGAAAGATGATAGCTTTGCAGCATCGAATACGATCATCTGACATCATCGTTTATGAAAAGTCTGTACATCATCAAAGCCGGGAGCACCTTCGCCACCGAGGCGCAGCGGCTGGGGGATTTCGAGGATTGGGTGCGGCACGGGCTGGGCGACGTGCCGTGCCCGGTCGCGGTGGTGAATGCCGAGGGCGGCGAGGCGTTGCCTGCTCCGGAGCTGTGTGCCGGGGCAGTCGTGACCGGCTCGCATGCGATGGTGACCGACAATTTGCCGTGGAGCGTCGCCATCGAGCGGTGGATTCGGGCGCTGATCGCCGCCCGAGTGCCCTATCTCGGCGTCTGCTACGGCCACCAGCTTCTCGGCCGGGCGGCTGGCGGCGAGGTGGGCTACCATCTGCAAGGCCGGGAGGTCGGCACGGTCTCCATCGAGCTGACGCCCGAAGGCCAGCGCGATCCGCTCTTCGATGGCATACCGGCGCGGTTCGTAGCGCACGCGACTCATGCGCAGAGCGTGTTGCGGCTGCCGGATGGCGCTGTCCATCTCGCGTTCAACGGCTTCGAGCCGAACCACGCTTTCCGTGTGGGCGAATCGGCGTGGGGCGTGCAGTTCCATCCCGAGTACACGAGGGAGATCATAGAGGTTTACCTGCGCGATGAGATCGCTGACTTCGAAGCGGCTGGCGAAGATGCCGGAGCGTTACGCGACGCTGTAACTGAAGCGCCGTTTGCCGGTCGGGTGCTTACAAATTTTGCCACCTTTGTTTCCCGGACTCTCTGAGCCGCTGCACGAGCCCGGTCAGGCGGCGCTTTGACTTGCAGTTTTTGACGGCGAGTGTGAGCGCTTTCGGCTCGGTGACGATCACCACGAGCTTGCGTCCGCGCGTGACCGCTGTGTAAATGAGGTTGCGTTCGAGCAGCGTGAAGTGCTGCATGGCGAGCGGAATGACGACGGCCGGGTACTCGGAACCCTGGCTTTTGTGGATGCTCGTGGCGTAGGCGAGCGAGAGTTCGTCGAGGTCGCTGAAATCGTACTCGGCGCGGTGGTGGTCGAAGAAGGCTGTCGCGATTTCCGCCTCCGGGTCGATCGCTTCGATGAGGCCGATGTCGCCGTTGAAGACCTCTTTGTCGTAATTGTTGACCGTCTGGAGCACCTTGTCGCCGGGAGCGAAGGTGGTGCCGAAGCGCGTGACCTTCGGCTCCGAGGCGGGGTTGAGCTTCGCCTGAAGCTCGGCGTTCAGTGCGCGCACGCCGACGCCCCCCTTGTTCATCGGCGTCAGCACCTGCACGTCCTTCACCGCGTCGAGGCCGAAGCGCTTCGGGATGCGCTCCGTGACGAGTTGCATCACCTTGTCGTGAATATCCTCCGGCGAGGTCGCTTTCACCACGTAGAAATCCGACAGCTCCTCGCCCTCGGCGGTGAGCGGCATGTCGCCCTGGTTAATGCGGTGGGCGTTGACGACGATCATCGACTCGGCGGCCTGCCGGAAGATTTCGGTGAGCCGCACGGTCGGGATCGCTTCCGACGAGATCATATCGGCGAGCACCGCGCCGGGGCCGACCGACGGGAGCTGATCGACGTCGCCGACGAACACTACCGCCGCGCGGTCGGGAATCGCTGCTACCAGCTTCTGCATCAGCACCACGTCCACCATCGAGGTTTCATCCACCACCACGAACGAGGCATCGAGCGGGTTGCCGCGTCCGCGTTTGAAATCGAACGCCTGCGGGTCGAATTCGAGCAGGCGGTGGATCGTCTTTGCCTCGATGCCGGTCGATTCGGTGAGCCGCTTGGCCGCGCGTCCGGTGGGAGCGCAGAGTGCCACGGAGACCTTTTCGCGCTGGAGGACCGAGAGGATTGCTTTGAGGATCGTCGTCTTGCCGACGCCCGGCCCGCCGGTGATGATCGAGACCTTGCTCGCCAGCACCAGCGTCACCGCGCTGCGCTGCGACGGCGAGAGTTCGAGGCCGGTCTTCTCCTCGATCCACGGCAGCGCCTCGTGCGGGTCAAACGCCTCCCACGGCAGCGGGCCGCGCATCAGGCGATGCAGGCCGGAGGCGACGCCCGTTTCGGCGCGATGCAGCGATTCGAGGAAGATGCAGGGCACGTCGTCGATCGTTTCGCCCACGATGCGGCGCGTCAGCTTTTCGTTCGCCACCGCTTCGGCCACGAGCGGGCGGTCGATCTGGAGCAGGCGCGACGCCTCGTCGATGAGCGTCTCCTCCGGCACGGCGCAGTGGCCGCTCATCGACATTTCGCCGAGCACGTGGCTGATGCCCGCTTCGGCCCGCATCAGCGAATTTTTCGCGACGCCGAGGCTCGTGGCGATGGCGTCGGCGGTCTGGAAGCCGATGCCTTCGATGTCGAGCGAAAGCCGGTACGGATTCTCCGTGATCGTCGCAATTGCCCGCTCGCGGTAGCGGCGGTAAATCTTCCAGGCGCGTGCTGCGCCGACGCCGTGCGTTTGCAGGAAGAGCATGATGTCGCGGATCGCCTTCTGCTCGGCCCACGATTCGACGACCATGTCGAGTCGCTTGCGCCCGATGCCGGGGATTTCAAGCAGCCGCTCCGGATCGTTCTCGATCACCTCGAATACCGCGTCCCCGAAATGCTCGATCAGCTTTTTCGCGTAGAAATTGCCGAGTCCCTTCACCTGTCCGGAGGCGAGGTAGCGTTCCTTGCCTTCGAGTGTGGTGGGTTGCGCGGGGGTGATTTTCGAGGCCTTGAACTGCAATCCATGCGTGCGGTCGTTCTGCCACGCGCCGACGCACTCCATGAATTCTCCAACCGCCGGTGATGTTGCGAGTCCTACCACAGCAACCGGCTCACGCTGCCCGGCGACCCGGAGGCGCAGCACCGTGAAGCCCGACTCCTCGCTGTGAAAAGTCACCCGCTCGACTGAACCGGAGAGGCGCTCTTCGTGTGAGTCGGCGGGTTTTTGCATGATTCGGGTGGCTGTTGTGGAGGACGAACGGAGCCGGGCTTTACGGCTTTCCGTTGGCGAGCTTCTGTAACGCTTCGAGTGCGCGGTCGCACCCGGCATCGGCTTTGCGCTTGTCGCCAAGCGACAGGGCTGCGGTGCTTCTGTTGGTGTTCAGTGTCGAGAGACGCACGATCTCGCTGTTGACGCGCATGAACTCGCTGAAGTCGGTCTTGGCTTCCCGGATGTAGGGACGGCTTTTTTTGCTGGTCATTTTGTCGAGTGCTTTCAGGGCGGAGCTGACTTTTGCCTGTTCAGCCCGCATCGAGGATTCGAACTTTTTCTTGTCGGCGTCAGCCATGGCATCGATATGGCGCGACTGGAGCAGCGCGATGTTGCGTATGGCGATGCGGGCATCTCCGGCGATCCTGTCCATCTGCGCTTTTCTGGCAGCCGGGGTGACCTTTGCCGTCAGTTTGGTGAGATTGTCGTCGATTTTATGCATCAGATCCGCGCCGATCGAGTTTGAGAGTTCAAGCGCCTTGTCATTGGTGTGTTGCGGGGCTGATTCGAGCAGCCTGGCGTCGATCTGCTGAACTTCTGCCCACGATTTGCCGAATCTGGTGACCAGCTCTTTCTCCTTTGTGGAGCCGCTTTTCGCGATGATCGCTTCAAGTGTTTTCAGGTCACGATTGACCTCCCGGGTCGCAGCTTTCGACTCCTCGGCGAACCCTGCCGATTCCTCGTCGCTCGTGGTCAGGACAGCGCTTTTCTCCTTTTCAGCGGAACGCGCAATGTTCATCCGCATATCCGCCAGAAGTGCCAGCTTCTGGGACCCGGCGGAGCCGCCGTTGATGATCGACGCGCTCTGGAGCCAGAACGATGCCAGCAGCGTGATCAGCGCTGTCGCCACAAGGCTCGCCGCCCATGCCAATCCTATGCTTTTGCCTGCTTCTTTCTCGTCCCTGTTCATCATGAGCGCCTCAATGGTTGACTGGCATTCAGAGGTAATCCGTTGCCCCGGGATGTCCGGAAAAGTTTATTTTTTAATGATTCGGGGAATATACAAAAGGGTGTGCATGATTTGCCGCCAAAAGGTTTAGCCCGTTTCGTGAAAATTAAAAATATGATGATGCAAGCCAAACCTGAAGAGGTGTCAATGGCCGATGCGCTGGTCGATCCCTGGCTGGGAGTGATCGGGCGTGATTTTGAAGGCTACCGCAACCATTGCCGCCGGGTGTTCATCTTTGCCTGCACGCTTGCCGGAGCGGAAGGGGAGAGCCGCGAGAAAATCGCTATCGCCGCTGCGTTTCACGACCTCGGCATCTGGACGGACAATACCTTCGACTATCTCGAACCCTCCAAACGGCTCGCCAGTGCTTATCTCGAATCGACCGGCAAGGCCGAGTGGACGGATGAGATCAAAGCGATGATTGAACAGCACCACAAGGTCACCCCGTGGAGCTGCAAGCCCGGCTGGCTTGTCGAGCCGTTCCGCAAAGCCGACTGGATCGACGTTACTCTCGGTGCCCGCAACTTCGAACTCCCGCGCAGCTACATCCTCGAAATCCAGCGCCGCTACCCGAATGCCGGTTTCCACCTCGCGCTCGCAAGATTAACCTTTGAGCGATTGAAGAAGCATCCGAAAGACCCGCTGCCGATGATGAAGTGGTAGGGGGGCCTGTCATTGCGAGGTGCGAAATGACGTGGCAATCCAGAGGTTAAGGTGTGGCGTTGGATATGGGGTTGAGATTGATGCTTTGACTCGCGTATTTCTGAGCGATATATTCATCGTATGGCGATAAGCTGTCATTAACAGCGTATGCAAAATATCCGCCGGCGTTTTATGCGGAAACCACATACAACAATCTTACCGATAAGAACATGGATGCGGCTATCGAAAATCTTGATCGGATTGTTAAAGGGATAGAAGAAGCTCCATGTCCAGGTTCATTAGATGTTGATTCAATGATGACGCACTACATGGACGTTATGGGTTGGGCGCTTTATGTATTGAGATTAAGCGTCGCTCTAGATCCGTCAAAGGGTAAAAATGCAGGGTTTAAACGGGAAGACGCTGTTTTAGTCGGGTTAATGGTAAGGGTTGTCAAATTGTATGAAGCCTTTTATCAAAATGTTGCGAAACGACAACTTGAAGTATGCGGAATTCTCCTGCGAACTCTCACGGAGACCGAGTTTAAGCTTCGATATCTTATTCTGAGAGCGCGTGAAGGTTATGGCGTGGGAAACTTTTTTATCGGTTCGTACAAATCCGAGAAGCAAATGCTTGACTATTTTCGTCAGCTTAAGGAAGTCCGCGAATTGGAGCCAATAGAAACCCGAATGTTGCGCTCGATAGAAAAAGAGTTGTTGGAAGAAGGTATTTCTGAAGCCGACCTTCTTGCAAATAGGAACTGGAACCTAGATGGTAAAAACATACGTGAAATCCTTGAGTACCTTCATTTGGAGCACCTCTACCCATTTGCTTATGCTGGGCCTTCTCGATGGATTCACGGTGGTTGGGGTGAGTTGCGTCGCTATCATCTAATCAAAGAAAATGATGAGAGATATTATCCGAGGCTAGATTTTGGTGATCCGGATCCTCGATTTGCCGGGCCAACAACGATTACATGCTTAGAACTAGCCAAAGACTTCTTAGTCTGGTCTCATGACGGCGATGAGGAAATGGTAACCTTTGTGATCAATCAAATATTGCAGCATGTTTTAGCTCTTGAAAAATCTCATGAAGCAACGCTATAAATTAGTAGTTAATCTTTTTACAGTACCTGCTCGGCAAAAAAAATTAACCACTAAAATTCCGTCCACTTACTCCCCGCTGATCCTCCCAAACAACTCATACGCCGTTGAATCCTCGATAATCACCTCGCGGAAATTCCCTTCTTCCACAGCTTTATCTCCAATCTCGATGATCACGTCGTTATCGACTTCGGGGGCGTCGTATTCTGTCCTCGCGTAGGCGACGTTTTCCTCAATCCGGTCGATGAGCACTTTCAGCATCTGGCCTTCGAGTTTGCGGTTAAGGCTGGCGGCGATGCCTTCCTGTAGTTCCATCAGTTCGCCGACCCGTTCTTCTTTTTCCTCGTCGCTGACCGTGTCTTCAAGCGCGTAGGCGGGGGCGTGTTCTTCGTGGCGGTAGGGGAAGCAGCCGAGGCGGTCGAAGCGGGTCTGGCGGACGAAGTCAAGCAGTTCCTCAAACTCTGCGCGGGTTTCGCCGGGGTAGCCGGCGATCATGGTGGTGCGGAGGCGAATGTCGGGGTTTCGCTCGCGGATGGCGTCGATGAGCTGTTCGGTGGCCTTGCGCCCGATGCCGCGCTGCATCGATTTCAGGATGCGGTCGTTGATGTGCTGCAGCGGCATGTCGAGGTAATTGCAGACGTTACGGCGCTCGCGCATGGTGCTTATCACCTCCAGCGGGAAGTTGAGCGGGTAGGCGTAGAGCAGGCGGATCCAGTCGAAGCCCATGTCGGAGAGGCGCAGCGTGAGGTCGTTGAGCGCGGACTTGCCGTAGAGGTCGTAGCCGTAAACGCTGATGTCCTGTGCGATGAGGTTCAGCTCCTTGACGCCCTGCTGCTGGAGTAGCGCGGCTTCGCGCAGGAGCTGCTCGATGGGCTGGCTGACGTAGGGGCCTCGGATTTTCGGGATTGAGCAGAAGGAGCAGCGGCGGTTGCACCCTTCGGCGATTTTCAGGAAAGCGTAGTGCGGCGGCGTGAGCAGTTCGCGCCGGTCGAACAGCTCCTCGCGGTACTTTGCGCCGATGGCTGCCAGCACTTCCGGAAGTTCGCGGGTGCCAAAGAGACCGTCGATCTCCGGCATCTCTTCGGCGAGTTCCTTGCGGTAGAGTTCCACCAGACACCCCATCACATAGACTTCGCGGACTACCCCCTCCTCCTTCTTGCCGATAGCGGCGAGTGTTTCGTCGATCGACTCCTGTTTGGCATCTTCGATGAAACCACAGGTGTTGATGAGGATGATGTCCGCTTCGTCAACATTGTCAGTAAAGGTCAGGCCGGAGGCGACCGCCTGCGCGGTGAGTCGCTCACTATCGACCGTGTTTTTCGAGCAGCCGAGGCTGAGCAGGAAGATTGCCGGTTTGCGTTCGTCAGTTTTTGTCATTGCTGTTGAACTCCATGAGGAATGACTCTTTCCAGTCGGTGAAGTCGCCTGCCGCGATGTGCTCGCGTGCCGTTCTGGTGAGCCAGAGGTAGAACGAGAGGTTCTGCATGGTGCAGAGCTTGAGGCCCAGGATTTCGCCCACGTTAAGCAGATGGCGGATGTAAGCGCGCGAGTAGTTGCGGCAGACGTGGTTGTCGAAACCTTCGTCAATGGGGCGGAAGTCGTCGGCATACTTGCCCGCGCGCAGGTTGATCGTTCCCTTTCGGGTGTAGACGCGGCCGTTGCGCCCCTCGCGCGTGGGGATGACGCAGTCGAACATGTCGATGCCGCGCTCGATAGCGTTGAGAATGTTCGCGGGCGTGCCGACGCCCATCAGGTAGCGCGGCTTCGATTCGGGCAAAATGGTGTGCGACAGCTCAAGCATCCGGTACATCTCTTCGGCCGGTTCACCAACCGCCATGCCGCCGACCGCGTAGCCGTCGAAATCCATATCGACGAGCGCCCGGCTCGAATGGGCGCGGAGGTCGTCGAAGGTGCCACCTTGCGTGATGCCGAACTGGAACTGCTCGTAGCCGTAGTGCGGGCGGGTCGAGAGGAAGTGCTTGCGCGCCCGCTCGGCCCAGCGCAAGGTCAGCTCGCCCGACTTCTGCACATACTCCCGTTCGGCAGGCCACGGCGGGCACTCGTCGAGCGGCATCATGATGTCGCTGCCGATAATACGCTGCGTATCAACGACGTTTTCCGGTGTAAAGTGGAGTTTCGAGCCGTCGAGGTGCGACTTGAACATCACCCCCTCTTCGCTGATTTTCCGCAGATCGGTCAGCGAATAGACCTGATAGCCGCCGCTGTCGGTCAACAACGGGCCATCCCAGTTCATGAAACGGTGCACGCCTCCAGCCTTGAAAAGTATATCGTTGCCGGGTTTCAGATAGAGATGGTAAGTGTTGGCCAGAATGATCTTCGCATCGAGCGCTTTCAGCTCGTCCGGCTCGACTGATTTGACGCTCGCCCGCGTACCAACCGGCATGAAAATCGGCGTTGGAATGTCGCCGTGGCTGGTCGAGAGCACGCCGCAACGCGCGGCTGAGTGGCGGTCTGTCGAGAGAACTGAAAACTTCATATTGATGCGCGGGTGGCGAAAACGGATAGAGTGGCGATAACGATGAATGAAGGTAGGGAACCGTATTCATAAATAAAAATTGGTATGCTTCGCGTGTTCGTTAAAGCAATAATGAAGAAAATAACGGTATGAAATTTTATAGATGGGCAAAAATGTTGTAAGTTTAAAATATACTTCATAAAGAGTGAAAATTTATGTATAAGGTGCCGCTGATGTATATGTGAGCAATATATGAAAGGCGTATTTTGAGTCCGGCAAACCTTTAAACATTATCTTCCTCATGTTAGAGAATAGCACAAACGCAATGTTCGGATTTTCGAATTCGGATATATCCGTTTCTTCTGGACATACACCTCATCTGGATGAGGTGTTGCCTCAGTCCATGTACATGGTGGATGCGGATGGACGCATGGTACGCTGGAGCCCGTGGTTTCGGGACCGGATCGCCGGATTTTCTGACGCGGAGATGGCTTCGACCGATTTTCTTGAGTTGATTCATCCCGAAGACAGAGAGTTGGTTCGGCAGCGAATGCGGAAGATTCTCGATCAGGGCGTTCAGGACAGTCTTGAGGTCAGGATATTTCTCAAAGGTGGGCCTGCATTTCGCTGGTTTCTTCTTATGGCCAACCGATATGAATATGCCGGGCACTATTTCATAACCGGAACAGGCATTGATATTACCCGTCTGAAAAATGCGGGCATGGCTATGACGCATGGTGAACAGCGGTACCGTTCAATGTTTGAAAAGGCTGATGCTCCGGTGTTCATTACCGATACCGACGGTGCCCTTGTATATGTTTCTCCGGCTTTTGAAAAGATAACCGGTTACTCTTTTTCGGAATGCGAAGGCAGGCCATTCACCGAATGCTGCAAAGAAATTGAGCCGGGAGGCGCATCTCTTTCCATGTTCAGCGATGTCATTTCAAACGATTTTAACATCAGGGCCGGCGAAATCACGATTCTCAAGAAAGATGGCTCGTCGTGTTACGTTGAATTGAAATTTCAGCGTTATCATGACAACCGTACCGAAGGTGCGATCGGGGTGCTTTACGATCTCTCCCAGCGCAAAAGGCTTGAATTGCTGACGGAGTTCCGTCTCGGGCTTTTGCAGTATGCCGACAAGACGTCTATCGATGAAATTATGCAAAAGATGCTCGACAAAGCTGAAAAGCTTACGGACAGCATGGCCAGCTTTATCTGTTTTCTTTCTGGTGAGTCGGGTGGCGTGTCTGACTGTATTTTATCGAGCAGTTTTCGTGACCGGATGGGGGCGACGAGCCGAAGCGGGGAGCAGTTTCCCTTCGATGTGATGCCGTTTCTTAATGATGCCGTCAAATCCGGCCGCGCCAGTATTGTCAACGGATACCCTGAACAGGGGCATTCTGACGTTTCTTTTGATCATCCCCCCATATTCAACAGCCTTTCAGTCCCGATCATCGAGCGCGGCAATGTTGTTGCCGTCCTGCTGGTTAGCAACAAGCGTACGCCCTATACCGACAATGATGCTCACTGGGTAGGCACGCTTACTGATCTTGTCTGGGAGATTGTGCTCCGGAAACGGGCTGCGCAGGCCGAGATTAACAATCAGTCGGTTCTGCTGCAAATTCAGAAGATGGAGCTTGTCGGTCAGCTTGCTGGTGGCATAGCTCATGACTTCAACAATATGCTTGGGGTTATTCTCGGCAATGCCGAACTGGCACTGTCGAGTGATGACCTTGAGGCATCGGTTGAGGAGAATCTGCAGGAGATTTACCGGGCGGCTGAACGTTCGGCTGAAATGACCAGCCAGTTGCTTGCATTCGCTCGAAAGCAGACGGCTATGCCCAAACCGGTGCATATCGATGAGGTAGTCAGGGATTCGTTGCCTATTCTGCAAAGAGTAGCGGGAGAAAAAATTGAGATTGAATTACGGCCGTGTGGTGATGACTGCAGGCTTCACATCGATCCGTCCCAGATCGATCAGATTCTGATGAATCTCTGTCTTAATGCCCGTGATGCTATGAATGGGACCGGAAAAATCGTTATTGAGGCGAAGCGAATCAACATCGCCCCGTCACAGCATAGTAGCGGCGATTTCAGATTGCCAGGGGATTTTATCATGCTTTCCGTGACCGATACCGGTCAGGGGATCGCCGATATCCACAAATCGCACATTTTCGAGCCGTTTTTCACCACCAAGGTGCTGGGGAAAGGTACCGGTCTCGGACTTTCGTCGGTCTATGGTATTGTCAAACAGAACAGGGGGTTTGTCGATTTTGAAAGTAAAGTGGGAGTCGGGACTACGTTCCATATCTATCTGCCTCTCTATAAAAAGCATGATGTTTCTGGAGCTGACAACGGCACCGTCAGCGGCAAAAATGAACAGACGACGATTCTTGTTGTCGAAGATGAACCCGAAATTCTCAATCTTTGCCGGATCATGCTTCAAAAGTCCGGATTCAAAGTGTATGCCGCCAACTCTCCATCCGAAGCCATCGTGATTGCCGAAGAAAACAGCGGCAAGATCGATTTGGTTCTGACCGATGTGGTTATGCCGGAGATGAACGGGGTTGATCTCTCCTCAAAGCTTTCGACCATCAGTCCCGGCTTCAGGGTGCTCTTTATGTCGGGATATCCGGCGGACGTGATTGCCAGTCACGGGGTGGATAACCCGCTGGTCAACGTCATCCGCAAGCCCTTCACGTTCAAGGCACTGGTCGAGAAAGTTCAGGAAAGCATCGACGTGGAGTGAACCGCCGGAAGCAGACGTCTCCGGTGCCGTTTATGCTTTTGATGACTCAGGCCGGGTGGTGATGTCGAGTTGCAGGCGTTTCACCGTCATGTTCCAGTGAGCTGACCCTGACCGACACGCCGAGTTTTTCTGAAGAGGTGCCTTTGTAGGTGCCTCGTACCGGCGGTACGTCGCCATAGTCACGTCCCGTTCCGATCTTGATGTACCGGTCGTCCACGAAAAGCGTTTTGTGGGTCGGATCGAAACCTGCCCACCCATTTTCTTTTCCGCACCACACTTCGCACCACGCGTGACTCGCCTCGTCCTGTCCCTCCGGAGTGCTGCCGCCGCCATAGAGATAGCCACTGACATAGCGCGCCGGAAGGCCGAGATTACGACAGGCCGCGAGCATGATGTGGGCAAAATCCTGGCACACACCGCGTCCGAGCGCCATGACTACGGCGCTGGTGCTGTGCACGTCGGTCGCGCCCGGCTCGTAGAGGAAGGTGTCGTTGATATACCGGCAGATTTCGGTGGACTGCCGGAACGGCTCATCGATCTCCCTGAAGCGGTCGGCGAGCACCTGGATCGCGGCGTCGAAATGGACATAGCGGCTCTCGGCAAGCAGATCGAGCAGGAGGATTTCATCCTCGGTGAACGGACCCGTCTCCTGATGGGCGGCAGTCTCGACCACTGACGTCGCGACAATCTGCACCCGTTTATGGCTTTGCAGGATGTTGAAATGGTGCACCCTGTTGCCGTAAAAATCGGGGTAATCAAAAATGGCTGCTGATGGTGTGACCTGGAGGTTGAAACTGACGCACTGCTGCGAACCGGCGCCGTTTGCCGGATGCAGGCGCACTTCTGTTGCGGTTTCGTAAATCGGTTCTTCGTATTCGAAAATCGTTGAATGTTCGACTTTGAGGATCATGCGCTGAAAGGTTCCCGGTTGACAGCGTCGATGAAACGCTGTTGTTGCTGCTGTTGCTGTGATTGAGACTGGCTCCAGTTGGCTCGTCGCCCGTCGAGGCCGGTGAACGGAAGCGCTTCGGAAATATTGGCAGGCTCGATTTTCGGCGTGTGATAGGCGAAGTAGAGCAGGTGCAGCTGTTCGCCAATTTTGGCCAACCCCTGCTCGATCTCTTCGAGGAACGGGTGTACCCCTTGCTGAAGGATCTCTTCGACCGTGGTGTAGCTCATTTCTGCCTCCATTTTGCCGATCAGGCGGTCCACGTTGTTGGCGTAACGGTGCGAAGAGCTTCCCGAAATTCTCCACAGGGACTCCTGCGCCGCGCAGATCGAAAAGGCGATGCTGCGGGGGAAGCTGCGGTCAAGAATCAGGAAGCTGAGAATGTTGTCAGGATCGATTTTCGAGAGATAGACTTTCCGGAATGCTTCCAGTGCGCTGCAACTTTTCAGCACAGCCATCCACTGGATGATGTCCATCGAGCTCCTGACGATATCGGCGTGGTGTTCATGGCCGTGCATCAGCATGTGGTACTTGACGTCGATGAGTCGCGCGGCATTGTCGGCCCGCTCCAGGTACTTGCCGATCTGCACGAACTCCCACCCCTCGTTGTGCGAAAAGGTGTTGTCGGTGATGCCCTGAAAGAGATGTGAGGCGTTCTTGATCTCCTTGTAAAAGGTGTAGGGGTCGCTGTGCACCTGCTGGGGCGAAACGCTCTGCAGGAAGTGGTAGAGGTTGTTGAGCTGCTCCCACATCTCGCTTGAAATGCTCTCGATAATGCTCCGGGCGTTTTCACGCGCCATGCTGATCGAGGAGAGAATCGAGCTGCTGTTTTTGCGATTGAACACAAGATAATCGGTCACCGAGTGCGCATCGTACTCCTGGTAAAGGCTGCTGAAATGCTCCGGATCGGACATCACCATAATGAGCGGCTTCCAGTAGTTCGGATGACCGATCGGCGTGATGCTGTGCAGGTCGAGCAGCAGGTTGAAGTTGACGTCGAGAAAGCGCGCGGTGTTTTCGGCACGTTCAAAGTAGCGGCTCATCCAGAACAGCGATTCAGCGACACGGCTCAGCATTGACAATTCATTCATTAAAGGTTCAGTTATCGATCACCCAGGTATCCTTGCTTCCGCCGCCCTGTGAAGAGTTGACCACGAGCGAGCCGCGCTTGAGCGCCACTCTGGTCAGACCGCCGGGCACGATGGAGAGCGACTTGCCGTAGAGCACGTAGGGACGCAGGTCGATGTGGCACGGCGCGATCTCCGTGTCGTTGAAGAAACTCGGGTGGCGTGAAAGCGAAATGGTCGGCTGGGCGATGTAGTTCCGGGGATTCTCCACGATCTTTTCGGCAAACTTCTCGCGCTCCTCGGGGGTCGATTGCGGGCCGACCAGCATACCGTAGCCGCCCGACTCGTTGGCCGCTTTGACCACCAGCTTGTCGAGATTTTCGAGAATGTACTTCAGATGCTTCGGGTTGCCCGCGAGCCAGGTCTCGACGTTGTCGAGAACCGGATCCTCGCCAAGGTAGTATTTGATGATCTGCGGCACGAAGCTGTAGATTACCTTGTCGTCCGCCACGCCGGTGCCGATGGCGTTGGCAAGCGTCACGTTGCCCTTGCGGTAGGCGTTGACCAGCCCCGCCACCCCGAGCACCGAATCGGGCCGGAAAACGAGCGGGTCGATGAATTCGTCATCCACGCGGCGGTAGATCACATCCACGATTTTCAACCCCTTGGTCGTGCGGGTATAGACCTTGTTGTTGTTGACCACCAGGTCGCGCCCTTCGGTAAGCTGCACGCCCATCTGGCGGGCGAGAAAGCTGTGCTCGAAGTAGGCCGAGTTGTAGATGCCCGGTGTGAGCACAACCACCTTCGGATCGAGTTTCGGCAGCGGACTGATCTCCTGAAGCGTCCGGAGCAGCTGCTGCGGGTAGTTTTCGACCGGGCGCACGGTGTAGCGGTCGAAGAGCACCGGGAAGGCGCGCTTCATGGCGATGCGGTTCTGCAACATGTACGAGACGCCGCTCGGCGTACGCAGGTTGTCTTCCAGAACAAGGTAACGGCCGTCCGCATCACGGATGAGGTCGCTACCCGTGACGTGGATGTAGATGCCGAGCGGCGGCCGCACGCCGACGAACTCACGCCGGAAGTGCTTGCTGCCAAGCACCAGTTCGGGGGGAATAACCTTGTCCCTCAGGATTTTCTGATCCTGATAAATATCTGCGAGGAAAAGGTTTAATGCGGTGATACGCTGAACAAGTCCGCGCTCGATGCCCTCCCATTCGGAACCGGGGATGATTCTCGGAATCAGGTCGAACGGAAAGATGCGCTCGATCCCCTCGTCAACGCCATAGACGGTGAAGGTGATGCCCTGGTTGCGGAAAAAGATGTTCACCAGCTCCCGCCTTGCCCGGATGTCTGCTGCCGAAAACTGATTGAACCTCTGCATCATGATGCCATAGTGAGCGCGCGGCCCATCGTCACTGGCGATTACCTCGTCGAAAAAGCGATCAGATTGCGGGTGATATTGATCGAACAGTCGGGTCATGGGCGGTAAAAAAAAGAAATTGCGGACTGCGTCTGGTCATCTGGTGGTGACTTAAATAAGTACGGTTATTTGTGGTTATTTCCTAAATAAATAATACGAAAATGTAGAGTGGGCGAGGCGATTTTGGATGGCAATCAGCGATGCGCCAGCGTGTAGCTGTGGCCGCCATTCGCGGTGTCGAGCCGCAACGCACCGGCCCTGACCAGCGACACAAGGATGCGCCGCGCCTCCTTCATCGGAATGCCGGCACTGTCGGCGAACTCTTCGGCCGTGATCCGGTCATGCTCGTTCAGCCAGTCGAGCAGGCGGCGTTCTCGGCCGGTGAACGAAACTTTGAGCGGCTCGCGCGACGAGAGCATCAGCTCGATGCGATCGTCGGAGGCGGCCTTGTTGTGGCTGCCGTCGCGGATGAAGACCCGCCGCTCGACGCCACGCTTGCCTGTGTCGCGCCGGATGAGCGGTTCGATATGGAAATGGGGGCGTTCCGGACTTTCCGGAATATCGACAAGCAGCACCATCCGCCGCTTGAACTCCTCGAAGTGAACCTCGATGCGAGGCTTCGGCTCGATATGAAACCTCATTGCCTCGTCAATCACCTGAAGCGCCTCTTTCTCGCTCTGGATCCCCACGATCCGCCGGTCATCGTCAACCCCGATCAGGATGACGCCTCCGGAGGTGTTGGCGAATGCCGTGATCGACCGGGCGATTTTGGGTGCGGAGTGGATGAGCCTCTTGAACTCGATACGCAATCCTTCGCCCTTTGCAACCAGATCGAGCAGGTTCGGAATGAGATATTCAGGCTTGTAACTGGTCATGAGGCATCTCCATCTTGTTAAATGAAGGCCAGGGTGGTCAGCCGGAGTAGCCGGGTCAAATCCGCAATTGAGAGGATGTTACCTGATCCGATATATTCGTCTCTCGAACAAGCGATTCAGGAAGCACATCACAAAACCATACGCATCAGTTACCGTAAATGCAAGCGGCTTTTGATTCTTGTGACAAATGAATCGTCACGGACGGCCATTACGCTGTTCGCTGGTCGGCCAGCTCACCGGCATCTTCACCGATGAGGTTCATCTGTTTGCGGTAATAGGAAAACGCCTCGTCCTGCTTGAGAATCCCGAGCAGCTTGCGCGAATGATATTCGACCACCGGCAGCGTCGAGTATTCGGAAATCTCGAAAATCTTCAGCGCCTCGTCGAGCTTGGAGGTGTCGTACAGGACGGTCACATTCTTTTTGACCAGATCATCGGCGATCATGCCGGGGAAGATACCATCCTTCAGCACGAGGCTCATCTCGTCGAGGCCGATGATGCCGATGAACGTTCCCTCCGGCGTCGTGATGAAAAAGTGCGAATCGCGGGTGTTGTGGAACGCATCGATGATGTTCTCCACTTTGGTGACATCGAAGAACTTGACGAATTTGCGCTGCATCACCTCCAGCACGCTGATATTTCCGGCAATGGTCAGGGCGATGCCGAAGCCGACGCGCACATTCTCCTTTTCGAGCACGTAGGTTTCCATGGTGTAGGGGTAAGCCAGCCGGGCCACCAGCGCTGAAGTAACCGCCGCAAACATGATGGGCAAGACGATCTCGTACTGGCCGGTGACTTCAAACAAAATGAGGATAACAGTCAACGGTGCGCGCATGATTCCGGCGGTCACGGCGCCCATGCCAACCAGCGCGTAAGCCCCTGATGCGGCGGTGATTGCCGGAAAGAGATTGTTCACGACCTTGCCGAACATGCCGCCGAGCATCGCGCCCATCTTCATGGTCGGCGCGAACATGCCGCCCGAACCGCCAGAGCCGACCGTCAGCGCCACGACCACCGGTTTGAGCAGGTAGACGGCAACCATGTTCTCCCAGCTCTCCTGCCCGATCAGTGCCTTGTTGATAACCTCATAGCTGAAGCCGTACAGTTCCGGCACCCACATGCTGATCAAACCGCACAAAAGGCCACCGATAGCGGGCATCGACCACGCAGGAATGCGAAAGCGCTTTTCAATTTTCTGGATATGCTCTTCAATGAAGTAAAAGGTTCTGATGAACAGGACTGCGGTGAGACCGGCAAGGACGCCAAGGATGAAGTAGAACACCAGTTCGGTATCTGAAACGAGGCTGTATTCGGGAACCTGAAAAGTCGGGTAATTGCCGAGATAGCTTCTCGAAAGTACGGTTCCCACCACGGCAGCCACCACGATAGGGCTGAACGTCTTGACGCTGAAATCGCCGAGAATCACCTCGACGGCAAACATCACGCCACCGATCGGAGCATTGAACACGGCGGCAAGACCCGCTGCTGCGCCACAACCGAGAAGCGTCCGGGTCCTGCCCGGAGAAAATTTGAGCCACTGCGCAATGGTCGAACCGATCGATGCGCCTACCTGCGCGATCGGCGCTTCGCGTCCACCGCCACCGCCGGTTCCGATGCTGACCACCGAGGTGATGGTTTTGTGCATCCAGTTTTTCGTGGGGATTTTGCCATTTTTCTGCGCGACCGCCTTGATGACCGACGGCAAGCCGTGCTCCGGCCTCGCCTTGACGACAAAGGCATTATACAGCCCGACAATCAGGCCGCCAAGGGCGGGAATCAGCGGAAGCAGAAAGATTCTGAGATAATTGTTGAAGGTCGGCAGCCCCAGCGCGGTCGTTCCATAAAAGAGGTAGGAGCTGATGATCTTGATGGCGTCGTGAAAAATAACGGCGACGTAGCCGGTGACCAGTCCAACGAAAACGGCAACGAGCAGAAACGGAAGATCCTGATTGAGGTTGAGCTGGGCGAGGAACGAAGCCCAGGTCATGCGGACGAACTGCTGTGAAGAACCCTTGAAGTAGCGGCTTTTGCGCAGGATGATATAGGTCAAAACAATAACACGCCGCCTGAGGCGGCTGTTCTTAAAAAGCCTGCTCATTGAATCGGGTCACTGGGTTGGAAATCATGGCAATAGTGCAATGTATTTTTTCTGCATGGAGATACCAAAACACAGCAGCACAAAGGTTTTCGAAAGTGAAGCTTTTAGGCAGACCCTTTTTTGCCTCCGTTGGAGGTTATAGCAGCGGAGCTTGTCTTTTTTGGATGCGAGAGGTCAGCTTTTATCCAGATGTGCAGAATTTTGCTGTCATTAGCGAAGAAAAACGGAAAACAAGGCGTCAAACGAGCAGTGGAGTATTCAAGAACACAAGCCAATGAATGTTATGGAACAAGAAATCATGCGTACCTGGGTCTGGTCAACATCATCTCCGGTGCCGCTCATTCTGCTCAATGTCTTTCTCTGGGCATTCTACTTCGTGCCCTCGATGATCGCCTGGGTGCGCAAGCACCGGAGTCTGCCGGGGATCATTGCGCTGAACATCCTGCTTGGCTGGACGGGTATCGGCTGGATCGGCGCATTTGTCTGGTCACTCTCCTGGCCCGGTCACGACAACCCGCAAACGCCGGTGTCAAAGGCAAACGCTCCATCCGAACCGGATCAGGACGAATGAGTTATTTTCAGGTATGAAAACTTTCATTTCTTGGTTGGGATGACGGGCTGAAGAACCTATTACTGACTTTAAAGCAGGTGGCCCAATCTGGATGTTCCCGTAATTTCTAGACATTTACAATTGCAAATAGCCTCATCCCGGGCTATTTGCAATTTGTATTTTTGATTTGGCTATACATTACGTTATAGGTTATTTTTATTTGCATCATAAGTGACGGACTTTTATGTGAAGAAAAAGTGCGTTACTATATGATAAATGAAATAGTGGGCCTGAAGTCGATAGAGCTTAAGGTTTGACGTGGGACAAAATGAAAAAACGAATGCAGTAATAAATATTATATTATAACCATGACAGAGCTTCTTGATTTCCTGAATAAAAATGCAGGGGCATTTAGCGTTATCTTTACAGCAGTTGTTACTTTGGCGACAATATCGTATGCGATACTTACGTATTGGCTCGTAAAAGAGACAGCTTTAATGCGACAAGTCCAAACTGAACCAAAGATAGAAATTACAGTGCGTTCTCATGAGGTCTATTTTAGCATTATGAGGCTTCATGTGCGTAATGTTGGGCTTGGACCAGCTTTAAATGTTAAGTTTTTTCCAAAAGTGTTAAATGGTGGCGATACTGCATCGGGATTGATTGAGGCATTAACTGAGGCTAATTTTTTTAAGGTTGGTTTGGCATACATTAGTCCAAGACAAGAGTTTGTTTCTGGTTATACCGACATGATAGAGGCTGGGGAGAAGAAGTTGAAGGCTGTTATCGGATTTGATGTTGTGTATGAAAGTGCTACAAGAAAAAGCTATAAAGAGACTCTGATAATTGATATGTCTGAACATAAAGGTACTCGTAGGATAGGAGGATATCCACCTCTTTACTCGATTGCCCAGAGTATTGAAAAAATTCAGAAAGATTTTGATCATATTCTAAGTGGATTCAAAAGACTAAATATTGATATCTTTTCTTCAGAAGATCGTGTTCGTGAAGAGGATGAAAGGAAAGAGTATGAAAAAGAGATGTTGAGAAAACATCAGGAAAGAAAACAGAATTCCGAAATGTCCGGTGAATGATTTTGTTGACAATTTTTGGTAAAAAAAGAACAGGATTCTTCACTTCGTTCAGAATTACAACCAAAAAGCCCCGGCATTTCATCAATACCGGGGCTTTTGCATTTCATTCCATCAATCCGCGATTCACTCCGGCTTCATGTGTGGGAAGAAGATGACGTCGCGGATGGAGTCTTCGCCGGTGAGGAGCATGACCATGCGGTCGATGCCGATGCCGAGGCCGGCGCAGGGGGGCATGCCGTATTCGAGGGCGCGGAGGAAGTCTTCGTCAACGATCATCGCTTCGTCGTCGCCGCGCTGGCGGAGGCGGGCCTGTTCTTCGAGGCGTTCGCGCTGGATGACCGGGTCGTTCAGCTCGGAGAAGCTGTTGCACACCTCCTTGCTGCCCACGATCAGCTCGAAGCGCTCCACGAGGCCCGGCTCCGAGCGGTGCTTCTTGGCGAGCGGCGACATCTCCTCCGGGTAGTCGGTGATAAAGGTCGGCTGGATGAGCTTCGGCTCGACGAATTCGCCGAAGATTTCATCGATAATCTTGCCGCTGCTGATCTTGGGATCGAGTTCGAGTCCCAGATCCTTGGCGATGTCGCGGAGCTGCGCCTCCGATTTGCCGCGAATCTCCATGCCGGTGAACTCTTTGATCGAGTCGGCGATGGTGAGGCGGCGGAAGGGGGGCTTGAGGTTGATCTCGTTGCCGAGGAACATCGTCGAATCCTTGCCGTTCACTTCCACGCACGCTTTGTGCAGCAGATCTTCGACCAACTCCATCATCCAGACGTAATCCTTGTAGGCGACGTACAGCTCGACCTGCGTGAATTCCGGGTTGTGGAAGCGGTCGATGCCCTCGTTGCGGAAATCCTTGGCGAACTCGAAGACGCCGTCGAAGCCGCCGACGATGAGGCGCTTGAGGTACAATTCGTTGGCGATGCGCAGGTAGAGCTGCATGTCGAGCGCGTTGTGGTGCGTCGTGAAGGGGCGGGCCGCCGCGCCGCCGTAGATCGGCTGGAGGATCGGCGTTTCCACTTCAAGCCAGCCGTTCGAGGCGAAGTAGTTGCGCATCAGGGTGACGATCTTCGTCCGCTTGATGAAGGTGCCGCGCACCTCCGGGTTGACGATCAGATCGACGTAGCGCTGGCGGTAGCGGAGCTCGCGGTCGCTGAAAGCATCGTAAATCACCTTCTGGCCGTCAACCTCTTTCTCCTTGGCGATCGGAATCGGGCGGAGCGACTTGGCAAGCAGCTCGAATTGCCTGGCGTGTACCGAGATTTCACCGGTTTTCGTCTTGAACGTGAAACCGCTGACGCCCACGATGTCGCCGATGTCGAGCAGCTTGAAGGTGTTGTACGAAGCCTCGCCGACGTCGTCGCGCTTGAGGTAAATCTGGATGCGCCCTTCGGAGTCCTGGATGTGCAGGAACGACGCCTTGCCCATTTTGCGGATCGCCATGATGCGTCCGGCCACCGAAACATCTGCGGGATTTTCGTCGCTGAAGCTGTCGATGATCGCTTTCGAGGTGGTTGTAACGTCGAATTTATAGGGATAGGGATTGATGCCTGCTTCGGCAAGGTGCGTACGCTCCTCGAAGCGGCGCTTCATCTGGTCGTTGAGCGAAACTGCGGGTGACTGGTCGTTCTGCTGAGGCTTCTGTTCTGGTGCGTTGGACATGCTGATGGTCTGAAGTGATAAAAGTAAAACGGGTTATCTGAAGCTTGCGCGGTTCAGGCCGAGATCATGGTTTTGATCCAGATCGACGGCAGGGTGCTCAGTTTCTGGTAAAACGAGCGGTAGGCGCGCTGGGTGAAGACATCGTAGCTGTTCTCTTCGATAGCCTTGAGGATGTCGCTGTAGTTGCGGCTGCTGATGCCGACGGCGAGGCGGCTGTTCTTTTCGAGCATCGGAATGCCAAGGTCAGCCGAGGCGTAATACTTTCGGGCGCGATCGATCTGGAACTTCATGAGATCAACGAACTTGTTGTTCATCGTCCGGCTCATGAACTCCTCGCGGCTGTAGTTGAAGCGCCGTAAATCTTCGAGCGGCAGGTAGATGCGATTGCGGTCGATGTCCTCGCCGATGTCGCGCAGGATGTTGGTGAGCTGCATGGCGATGCCGAGGTCGATAGCGTGCTGGAGTGCCTCCTTGTCGCTGTAACCGAAAATTTCGACCGTCATGAGGCCGACCACCGAGGCCACCTTGTAGCAGTAAACGTAGAGTTCGTCGAAGGTCTCGAAGGTCTTGAAGTCGATGTCCATCGCCACTCCGTCGATCAGGTCGAGCGGCAGTTCGATGGGAATCGAGTAGTGACGCAGGGTATCCTGCCAGGCCATGAGGATCGGGTCGTTGCTTGGCGAGCCATCGTAACAGGCGCGCAGGCGCATCTTCCAGTCGGCAATCGAGTCATTGATCTCCTTGCGTGTCAACTGGCCGTTGCTGAGCTTGTCCTGTGCCAGATCGACCAGGTCGTCCACCGTGCGCAACAGGGCATACATGGCAAAGATCGGGTTCTGCTGGCGTTTGGGCAGGAATTTGGTGGCGAGGTAGAAGGTCTTGGCGTGGTGTCTGGCAATCTGCCGGCAGTAGTCGTAGGCGTTCGGGAGCGACAGCTTTTGGCCTGCGTCGTGAAGCACTGTCTGTCCGTTGTAGCTGTAGTTCATGAAACTCTTGCCGCTGGTTTTGCCTGTCTGTTAGCCGGGATGCCTGTTGCCTTGTGAGCAGAACGGCCTGATTTTTGCATTTGCCAGCTCGTTTTTGTGTGCCGGAGCGGCAAAAATATGTAACTTTCTGTGGCCAGAATACGTTACAAGAAGCGTGACGGCAAAATAAAATAATGGCTCTAATATAGCAATAGCAAGGAGGTTCGCCGTTATCTGCCGGTCACGGAGCGCTGTTGCATCAGAATCTATCCCAGACGATCCATTTGACGACCATTCCATCACCGGAACCCCGGGAGCGTGCCGTACTTGTTGGCATCACTTCCACGCCCGACATTCCCAGACACCTTGTCGAAGAGTATCTCGACGAGCTGAAGTTCCTTGCCGATACGGCAGGAGCTGACGTTATCACCTCAATCATCCAGGAAAAGAAACAGCCCGATCCTGCCACCTGCATCGGCAGCGGCAAGGCCGAGGATCTGGCCGGACTGATTGAGGCGGATTCGATTGACATTGTCATTTTCGACGACGACCTCACGCCGGTGCAGGTGAGGAACCTCGAACGCATTCTCAAGTGCAAAGTGATCGACCGGACGGGCCTCATCTTGCAGATTTTCGCCATCAGGGCCAAGTCCGCGCAGGCTCGTACGCAGGTGGAGCTGGCGCAGCTCGAATATCTCCTGCCGCGACTCTCCGGCGCCTGGACGCACCTTTCGAAGCAGAAGGGCGGTATTGGCACCAAGGGTCCCGGCGAAACGCAGATCGAGACCGACCGCCGCTTGGTGCGCAACCGCATTGCCTCACTCAAGAAGAAGCTGCGCGCCGTCTCGCTCCAGCACGACACCCAGACCCGTGGCCGGGCGACTGTGCCGCGCGTGGCGCTTGTCGGCTACACCAACGCGGGTAAATCGACGCTGATGAACGCGCTCTGCCCCGAAGCCGACGCCTACGCCGAGAATCGGCTTTTCGCCACGCTCGACACCAAGACCCGCCGTCTGGAACTCAAGATCAACAAGCTGGTGCTGCTTTCTGACACGGTCGGCTTCATCCGCAAGCTGCCGCACACGCTGGTCGAGAGCTTCAAATCCACGCTTGACGAGGTGTTGCAGGCGGACTTCCTCCTGCACGTCATCGACGTGAGCCATCCGGCGTTCGAGGAGCACATGCAGGTGGTGCGCGAGACGCTCAAGGAGATCGGCGTCAAGCACGACCACATCATCGAGGTGTTCAACAAGATCGACGCCCTCGACGACCCGGCGATTCTGACCGGCCTGCGTGGCAAGTATCCCGACGCGGTCTTCATCTCCGCCGCGCGCGGCTTGAATCTTTCGGCGCTGAAGGAAACTATTGCCAACCACGTCGCTCGCGACTACAAGACGCGCAAGGTGAAAACGCACGTTTCGAACTACAAGCTGATCGGTTACCTCTACGACCACGCCGAGGTGATCGACAAGAAGCACGTCGATGAGGATGTACTGCTCACCATCCGCGTGCATCGCAACAATCTCAAACAGATCGACGCCATGCTCAAGGCGTCGGCGTCAAAAAAACATGCCGCTGAACATCTTCAACACCACGAAGCGCACGATTGACGAGTCACTACTCGCCAAAGCCATCCAGATGGTGATCGGCGAGGAGGGCGGCGCGGTTGGCTCCATCGAAGCGATCTGCTGCGGCAACAAAATGATCCGCCGCATCAACCGCGATTTCCTTGGCCACGACTACGCGACCGACACCATCACCTTCGGCTACAACGAGGGTGGGGAGGTCGACGGCGAATTCTACATCTCGCTCGATGTGATCGAATCAAACGCCCGCCGGTTTGGCGTAAGCTTCGAGGACGAACTGCTGCGCGTGACGATCCACTCCGCGCTGCACCTCATGGGCTACGACGACGAAACCATCGAGCTCCGTGCCGCGATGAGCCGTCGGGAGGATCACTATCTTTATCGCCTCAGGCACTGATTTTTCCCTGTCGTTCGACACCTGATCGTTGTATCGGGGATGGAATTTTTTACTAAATTATCCTCATAAAATCCCCGCATTGTAGTTCCCTGCGCCGTTCAGTTCACCGTTGACGGCGATGCACGGGGGCTCTGCTAACGAAAAATTTTTACGGCAATGAATCTCATTATCAACGACAAAACGGCCCAGTCGAGCGTCGGCCAGACGATCGGCAAGGCTGCCAGGCTGAATCACGCCCATGTGGGCTATGTTTGTGGAGGCCACGGTCTCTGCCAGGCTTGCTACATCACCGTTCAGGAGGGCGCGGACTGCCTCGCTCCTCTCACCGATGTCGAGAAGGCGTTCCTGTCACCGCGCCAGATAGCCGCCGGAGGCCGCATGGCCTGCCAGGCTACCATCGCCACCGAGGGGACGGTCAAGGTTCTCTCGCGCCCGGAAGAGGTGCGCCGCATCGTTTTCAGCAATCCTTTCGGTCTGATCGCTTATGCAGCCGATATGGGCAAGGACACCGCGCAGCAGATCGTGCCCGGCGTGCAGAACCTCATCGGTCGCATCCAGCGGGGCGAGATGGGTGGCAAGGAGGCTCTTGGCGACATGATCGAGTCCGTGCAGGGCGCTGCCGGGCTGATTGTTGAAACCGTTCAGCAGCTTCCGCAGAATCTTCCTGTTCCTTTCATGGAGCAGATAGCGGGCGTAATCAGCAAGCTTCCCGTGCCGCAGTTGCCCTTCTCGCTGCCGAAGCTTCCTTTTTCACTGCCGTTCCTGCCTCAGCAAGCCGAGCCCAGGAAAGCGCTCGAAAAGGTGACGATCACGGTTCAGCCTCCGGCCAAAGACTGACCGGGCATCGTCAGGCTGTTAGCTCCGATTTTTTCTACCCTCCCCCGGCTGAACCGCCGGGGGCTTTTTGTTGGCAGCAGGTTTATCGAGCATCGGGTTTGCCGGTGTTCGTCGAATGATCATGATTGCCATAACCTTTTTCTGGAAGTAACCATGGGTTTGAGTCTTGGCGAGCGTTGCGCTCTGGTGATGCAGTCCGATATTCGCGCCATGTCGATCGAGTGCGCCCGCATGGGCGGGATCAACCTTTCGCAGGGAATCTGCGATACGCCGGTGCCGGCGGTGGTGTTGCAGGGCGCTGCCGATGCAGTGATGCAGGGAGCGAACATCTATACGCACCACACCGGCATCCGCGAACTGCGCGAAGCGATTGCTGACAAACAGCGCCGTTTCACCGGCGTGGCATTCGACGCCGAGCGTGAGGTGGTCGTCTCTGCCGGGGCGACGGGCGCGATGTACTGCGCGTTTCAGGCGCTGCTCAATCGCGGCGACGAGGTGATCGTTTTCGAGCCGTTCTATGGCTATCACGTCTCGACGCTTCGGGCGGTCGAGGCTGAACCGGTGTTCGTGCCGCTCGATCCGTCGGACGGCTGGTCGTTCAGCATCGAAGCCCTCGAAGCGGCAGTGACACCGAAGACCAAAGCGCTGCTCATCAATACGCCCGCCAATCCCTCCGGCAAGGTCTTTTCGCGCGACGAACTGGCACTGTTGGCGGAGTTTGCCATCCGCCATGACTTGTTCGTTTTCACCGACGAGATGTACGAGCACTTCGTGTTCGGCGGCCTTTCGCACGCGTCGATGGCGTCGATGCCCGGCATGAGGGAGCGTACGATCACCATCTCCGGTCTCTCGAAGACTTTCAGCGTTACCGGCTGGCGTATTGGCTATGCGCTATGCGCTGCCCGCTGGGCCGCCTCCATCGGCTATTTCAACGATCTTTTCTACGTCTGTGCGGCATCGCCGCTCCAGGCGGGTGTCACGGCGGGGCTTCGCTCGCTTGGCGACGACTACTATCATGGTCTGGCAGCCGAATATGAGGCCAGACGTGATCTTTTCTGCGCGGCGCTCGCCGAGGCTGGACTCGAACCGCATGTGCCGCAGGGCGCGTACTACGTGCTTGCCAGCACGGAGCGTCTGCCCGGCGCGACGGCGCGGGAAAAGGCGATGCACATTCTGCGCGAAACTGGCGTCGCATCGGTGCCCGGTTCGGCATTCTACCACGAAGGCGGTGGCGAGGATCTCGTCCGCTTCTGTTTCGCCAAGGAAAGCCATGTGCTCGAAGCGGCCTGCGAGAAATTGCTGAAGCTCAGGTAAATTCAACAATTCCGCGTAATCATCAATCAGAATGGGGGCTTGAAAATAATGGCTGATACAACACTACTCCAGAGCATCGTCAAGTTCACAAGGCCGCTTTTCATTATCCTGTCGCTAGCTCTTTGCGGCTGCATTCAGATGCACACGACGGTTCATGTCCGCAAGGACGGAAGCGGTATTATCGAAGAGAAGATGCTCTTCAGTGAGATGTTGTCGGGGATTATGAAAGAAAAAGGCGAGGGCCTTCCTGCACTGCCGAAAAAAGACCAGCTCAGGGAGATGTCTGCTGAATTTGGCCCTGATGTCAAGGTTGTCAACGTCAAGAAGGTCGAAAACAGTGGTGAGAGCGGTTTCATTGTCACGTATGCCTTCGATGACATAGAAAAAGTGCGAATCGGAAATGTGCAGAAGATGAGCAAAAAACTCACGGCAGACAGCACCGCCGTCAAATCCGACAGCACGGTAGTCCAGAAGCCTGAGACCTGGTTTACCTTTACCATGAAACGGGGAGCAAATCCGGAACTCACCATCAACAAGGAGGCAATGCTGAACAGCTCTTCCAGGGGTGAGGTGGCTAAAAAGCCGGTCAGTACGCAGGAGAAGGAGCAGATGCTCGACATGATAAGCGCTTTTCTGAAAGGGATGAAACTTGAGATTGACGTTGTCGTTGACGGGCGCGTCATCAGCAGCGACGCGAGTTACCGTGCCGACAACACGATTACGCTGTATGCAATGGATTTCGATCAGCTGATGGCGCACCGGGATATTCTTACAGGAAAATATGACGGTTTGTCCGACCGGGACTTTGCCCGCAGGTCAGGAAAAGACTCGGGTTTAAAGTTCGAGTTCAAGGACAAGGTTCATGTCATTTTCAACTGAGCGGCGTTTTCAGTTCTGTTTCTTCCGAAATTTGGAAAGAAACCAACTGACGCTTGCCGATGGTTAGTGAATAGTGGATTGCTTTTTCTCAGTTTTGCACAGGGGCAAGTCCATTTTATAACCAAACAGAGTCCGGAGGCCGATCATGGAAATTGAACAAACAGTGGTGGTGCAGTGTCCATACTGCGCGCAGAGTTTCGAGGTGCTGGTCGATCTCTCGGCGGGGCGTCAGGAGTATATCGAGGATTGCGAGGTGTGCTGCCGCCCGGTCAGCCTGGTCATCGATGTCGCCGAAGATGGCACAGCCACGGTTCAAACCCAGGGCGAGGATGTCTGAAATGCCCGCTGTCGAGTTCCAGAAACAGGAGCTTTTGCAACTCCGCCAGGAGCTGGAGGCGGCCAACAGGCGCATCGAAGCGCTTGAGGCTGAGCTTTCCAGACGCATTGAGCAGGAGACGGAGATTCGTCGCCGGGCGGATGCCTTCAGACTCTGTGCCCACGGTACAGCCATCGGAGTGCCTGGCATCAATGTCGTGCTGACCTGCAACGAAGCTTTTGCGCGTATGCGCGGTCAGTCTGTCAAAGAGATTGAAGGTTCTTCTATCGTCAGCCTGTATGCGCCTGAAGATCAGCAAATGGTGAAGGACAAATTAAAGATAACCGACAGCACAGGGTTTTGCAGTTATCAGGCAAGGATGATGCGCAAGGATGGCACCATTTTCCCGGTTCAGATGGATGTTGTGGGGGTAAAGGATGACAACGGGCAGATCATGTACAGGATCGCTACTGTGCAGGATATTACCGAGCGACTCGAATCGCAAAGCGCTTTGCGTGAGAGTGAGGAGCGGTTCAGGTCGGTTGTAGAGTCGGCGCCTGATGCCATTTTCATCCAGACGGGAGGCTGTTTCGCCTACCTGAATCGCTCTGCGATCGCCCTGTTCGGAGCTTCGAAAGCAGAAGAGATTCTCGGGCGGAGGGTTGCCGATCAGATTCATCCTGATTACCGTGATCTGGTCGCCGAAAGGATACGCCTGCTGAATGAACGCCAGCAAGCAGTCCCCGCTCTCGAAGAGCGGATCCTGCGTCTTGACGGTAGTGAACTCTCTGTCGAGGTCTCAGCCGTTCCCTTCGTTTTTGCCGGTCAGCAGGGCGCGCTTGTCTTTCTTCGGGACATCAGCCGCAGGAAAAAGGCTGAACAGGAGCGAGCCGAGCTGGAACATCAGCTTTTTCAGTCCCAGAAGATCGAATCGATCGGCCGCTTGGCGGGTGGCATCGCCCATGACCTGAACAATCTCCTGACGCCAGTGCTCGGTTATTCCGAGATGCTTTCAAACAGTTTTCCTGAGACCGACAAACGCCACAAGCGCATCGAGGTCATTCATCATGCGGCGCTCAGGGCGCGTGGTCTTGTCCAGCAGCTCCTTGCCTTCAGCAGTCGCCAGACGCTTGAATTCAGAATGGTTGACCTCAACCGGGTGGTCAGGGATTTCGAGCAGTTGCTCCGCAGAACCATCCGGGACGATATCAATATCCGGTATCATCTGCATGACGGGATGCTGGTCATTCAGGGAGATGTTGGCCAGATCGAACAGATTATCATGAATCTTGCGGTCAACGCCGAGGATGCGATGCCATCGGGTGGAGAATTAACCGTGAAGACCTCAACGATGGTGATCGGCAAGGGGCAGGAGAAATATTTCGAAGGGTTGCCCAGCGGAGACTATGCTGTTTTGACCGTTTGCGATACGGGCACGGGGATCGATCGGGATACGCTTGCCCGTCTCTTTGAACCCTTTTTTACCACCAAACCCAAAGGGCGGGGGACTGGTCTCGGTCTTTCCACGGTTTATGGTATTGTCAGGCAGCATGGAGGCATCATTCAGGCGGGGAGTGAGGCTGGTTCTGGAGCCTCGTTCAGGATGTGCTTCCCTCTCCGGGAGAGCGAACCTGAGCCGCTTCAGCCGGTTAAGCCAAAGCCGCATCAGAAAGGCGAGGGGGCAAAAGTGCTGGTTGTCGAGGATGACGAGATGGTTCGCAAATTCGTCGTTCAGGCTTTAGACGAAGAGGGATTCGAAACCCGTGAGGCGGAGAACGGACAAGTGGCGCTGGAGCTGCTTGAAAAAGGTGACTTCAAGCCTGAACTGTTACTGACTGATCTGGTCATGCGCGGTATGAACGGGCGGATGCTCTATGAAAAGGTGTGCGACTTCATGCCCGGCATCAAGGTGATCTACATGTCGGGGTACCCCAAGGACATCATTTCCCGGCACGGCGTGCTCGATACAGGGCTGTCATTTCTGCTGAAGCCGTTTCCGGTGCCGGTGCTTCTGGATAAGGTGAAAGAGGTGCTACAAAACGGAGAAGGATGCGGGAGCCGGGCGGGAAAAGAAAAGCCGAAACCGAAGCTGTAAGCCGAATTCTGTCCATCACCATCAAGTGGTGATGTTGCAGCCATTTATCTGATGCGGCCTACCCGGAAACATTGGGCGGGCAACCCTTCTTCCCTTGCAGGAAATGCTTCCTTATTTGGCCTTGCTTCGGGGAGGTTTTCATAGCGCAGGGCATTGCTGACCTGCCTGGTGGTCTCTTACACCCCCTTTTCACCCTTACTCCGGTTTAAGCCGGAGCGGTTCGCTTTCTGTTGCACTCTCTGTGACAGACAGCTTGCGCTGCTGCCCCCGGCCTTGAACAACGTTCTCGACCGGCACCCTGCCCTGTGAAGTTCGGACTTTCCTCTGCATGGTTATACCATACAGCGACTGCACGCTTGCGGTTTCAGCAATGTAGAAGAACATCAGGCGTGCCTCTCAGGACAGCCATTAAAAAACAACTGCCGAAAGGAGCAATCCGTTTCGGCAGTTTGTTAAGGCTGTTACTGCTGGCTGCTGGCTGCGGCTTCATCGAAGAGCCGCTCGTGCACCACGATGCGGCCGCACGATTCACAAACGTAAAAACCGCCCTGCACGATCAGGGTATGGCGGTTGGTTGGAACCCTGGTGTTGCAGCCAGAGCAGGCCTGACGGTCGAGCTTGACCACAGCATTCTGCATCGAGCCGCTCTTGAGATGATCGTACTTGTCGAGCAGGCGCTTCGCTTGCTGGGCGACCGCCGATCTCTGTTCCGAGAGAACCTCCTTGAGCTGGGTGACCTCTTCAGCGGTTTCGACGACGATGCTCTCCAGTTCCTCTTTTTTCTGCCGCATCTGCTGGCTGAGGTCCTCCATCTGCTGCTGCAAGACATCATCAGGCATCATCTCTTCGGAAATCTCGTCGTAACGGTTCTCCGCGATCAGCTCGCGCCCTTTTTTCTGCAACTCCTGGGCATGGTGCTGGGCGTGCGAAATGTCCTGAAGCTGGATTTCGGCCTGCGCAATCTCCTTCTCCTCGTATTCGATCTGCTTGGAGAGGGCATCGTATTCCTTGTTGTTGCGGGCCAGCGTCTGCTTTTCCTTGAATGACTTGATCTTTTCCTTGCAATCGTGAATGACGCTGTTCAGGCGCTCCCGAAGCTTCTGATGTTCGTCGGCGATTTTCTTCCGGGCCTCGATCTGGCGGGAGGTGAACGCGAGATCCTCCTCGAGGGCGGAAATCTCTTCCGGCAGGCCTTTCTGCAGACTCATGATGCTTTCGATCATGTTGTCGATGTGCTGAAGGCGAACGATGAGATTGATTTTTGTATGATCCACTACGACACCGGTTTAGAAATTAAAAAGAAGCAAAAAAGCACCTCCATGGAAGGTGCTTGCCTTGTATTCAAAATTATTTCAGAACAACAAACTGGAGAATTCCTTAACTCCGATCATCTTGCACATGAGAATCTTGCATAAAGTTGGTGCCCGAAAGGAGATTCGAACTCCTACACCTCTCGGCGCTCGCCCCTGAAACGAGTGCGTCTACCAGTTCCGCCATTCGGGCATTGCCTTGTCAAAGAAGGCTCATCGCCAAGATAAGCTCTTTTTGACGATAATGCTAATTACTTGATCTCTTTGTGCTCGGTGTGCCTTTTCAGATTCGGGTTGTACTTTTTGAGAATGAGGCGCTCCGTTGTATTCTTTTTGTTCTTGGTCGTGGTGTACCGCGAAACGGGCACGCCCTCTTTTTTCGCTTCGGTGCACTCGAGCGTAATCACGATTCTGTTCTCTTTCCCTTTTGCCATGAGTAGCGTCGGTCAGTTAGTTATTTAAAGAGCAACGAATATACAGCAGGCGACCCTATTATGCAAGCACTGCCGTTTTTTTGTTTCGAGTTCAGGAAACGCTATTATTGATACTCTTTTCACCAATTACCCAAAATCAAGGCGTATCGTGCTGGATAGTCATTTTTTCTCATTTTCCGACGGAACCCTCTGCTGTGAATCGGTTGCGCTCGACGAGCTTGCCCGGCAGTTCGGAACCCCGCTTTTTGTGACCAGCAGGCAGAGCCTGGTCAGTCAGTACCGCTCTTTCGAGGAGGCTTTTGCCGCTCTGCCGCACTTCACCTGCTACTCGGTGAAGGCGAACTTCAACCTTGCAGTCATCCGCACGCTTGCCGAAGAGGGTTGTGGTTGCGACGTCAACTCCGGCGGTGAACTTTACCGCGCTCTCCAGGCCGGAGTGCCTGCCGAAAAGATCATCATGGCGGGCGTTGGCAAGAGCGAAGCTGAAATCAAGTACGGCCTGACCTCCGGCGTGATGATGATCAAGGCCGAGTCGATCTCCGAGCTCAAGGCGATCAACAGTGTCGCCGAGCGTCTCGGCAAGGTTGCGCAGGTCGGCGTCAGGATCAACCCCAACGTCACCGCCGAGACTCATCCGTATATCACCACCGGCGACAGCAAGGAGAAGTTCGGTATCGATGAAGCCGGTCTTGGCGAGGTGTTCGAGCTGTTCAGGACGTTGCCGAACCTTGAACTTCACGGCCTCGACATGCACATCGGCTCGCAGATTTTCGACCCGGAATACTATGTCGCTGCCACGCAGAAGCTGCTCGAAGTGCTCGAATCGGCGCGGCACCTCGGTTTCGACATCAAATGGCTCGACCTCGGCGGCGGCTTCCCGGTGACCTACGATCCGCAAAAACCCGCCACGCCGATCACGAAATTCGCTGAAAAGCTCATCCCGATGCTCGAAGGCAAGGGCGTGACGGTCATTTTCGAGCCGGGCCGGTTCATTGCGGCCAACGCCTCGGTGATTGTGACCAAGATTCTGTACCGCAAGAAAAACCAGATCGGCAAGGAGTTTTTTATTGTTGATGCAGGCATGACCGAGCTGATCCGCCCGGCGCTTTACCAGTCGCACCATGAAGTGCTCTCGGTCAAACAGCATGACAGGAGTGTCGTAGCCGATGTGGTTGGCCCGATCTGCGAATCGAGCGACTTCTTCGCCCGCCACCGCACCATCGATGACGCCCCGGAAGGTGAACTTCTCGCCGTGCTCTCGTCCGGCGCATACGGCGCGGTGATGAGCAGCAACTACAACGGCCGTCTCCGCCCGGCCGAGGTGATGGTCGATGGCGATGAAGTCACGCTGACCCGCCGCCGCGAAACCTACGAGCAGCTCGTGCAGAACGAACTGTAAGAGCATAGACCACATGGACGAAGTGGACAACAATGTTCCACGTCCACCTCGTCCATTGACATTTTGCGAAAGCGCCACCGTTCACCATGCAGAAGCATGATAAAGCGAACTGACATGCGCACCGTTATTTCGATGTGTCTGTTTTTCGGGATGATTCTCGCAAGCAGCGCATTGCCTGCTCGCACGGATGCTGAACCATCGGCACGCGCATTGGTCGATACGGTTGGATTTGCGCATCGGGCTTGGCAGATGGATTCCGTGATGGCGCGAATCAAGGCGCTCAATCACGATGATCTGGCTCGCACGCAGCAGCCAGCAGGAACGGCATGGCGGGCGGCGATCTGTCCGCACGACGATTATACCTACGCGAGCTGGCTCTATCCTGCCGTACTGCGGAATATCAAGGCAAAGACGGTCATCATTTTCGGCGTGGCCCACAAAGCGTGGCGCTACAATCTCGAAAATCAACTCATCTTCGACAGCTTCAGCTCATGGCGCGGCCCCTACGGGAACGTGAATGTTTCTCCGTTGCGCGATGCGATTCTCAAAGGCTTGCCTCGTGACATGGCGATTGTGCACGATCCGGTGCAGAGCGAGGAATATTCCGTCGAGGCGATGATTCCGTTTCTGCAATACCAGAACCGGAAGGTTGAAATCATCAGCATTCTTGTGACTTTCATGGATTTTGACCGGATGCAAACTGTGAGTCAGCACCTTGCCAAAGCGTTGTTTGCCGTGATGAGAAAGAATAATTTGCAATGGGGAAAAGATGTTGCCTTGCTCATTTCATCCGATGCCGTGCATTATGGCGATGAGGATTGGGGCGGCCACAACTTCGCCTATTATGGAGCCGGCAGCAAAGCTAACGCGCTCGCAAAAGCGCATGACCGGGAGATAATTCGTACCTGTTTTGAATCGAAATTGACCGAAAAGAAAATCGCCAGATTTTATTCTTACACGACCGATCCCGATAATTTCAAAGAATCCCGATGGAGCTGGTGTGGCCGCTATGCCATTCCCGTTGGTCTACTGACGGCACTTGATCTTCAGCGGCTCGAAAAAAGCGCTCCGTTAACGGGAGTGCCGATTGCTTATGCTACAAGCATCACTCAGCCGCATCTGAAAGTCGATGATCTGGGAATGGGTGAGACGGCGATTGCCACGCCGAGGCATTGGGTTGGGTATGTGGCGGTTGGGTTTGAGTGAGGGTTTTTAATTTAATAGTAGGTGGAATATGTTTAATGATGAAGACGCTGCTTATGTGCAGCATCGGGTTTTTAAAGAGTTAAAAGAATATGCTCAATTTTATGGAAATTTGTCTTTTTCTGTAATGAGTTTCGCCTCTTCTGGGATTTTAAATCTTCCTCATGCAAGTGCAAATATCGATACTTATTTCTTTTCATCAATGCAAAGCACTCTTATTTCGATAAGGGAAATTTTATCGAGGCGCAGATTAAATGATTCATATGTTTTGTTGAGGTCGTTTTATGAGTCAATAATAATTAATGTTTATTGCGGCTTATATATTGAAGATAAATGTTCTTTAGAGAGTTATGTTGTTCAGGAAGTAAATGATTGGATTCACGGAAAGAGTCCTTTGCCGAGATTTGAAAAGATGATAAAGTATATTTTATCATCAAATGCATTTTCGGGTATTAATCCTTTGTTAAATAAGAATGATTTGTATAAAAAGATTAGAGATCGTTGTAATAGCCATGTTCATTTTAATATATACTGGAATCTGTTGTTAAATGATGATAGTTTGGATTTGGATAATAGGACTGAATATTTG
>LUZT01000011.1 GCA_001602925.1 Chlorobiales bacterium Clorobi_01
GCCGAGGTGCAGAAGATCACCATCCCCCGCCCCGGCCACGCCGACCTTACCGGCCTCATCAAATACGGCTTCGACGACATCCGCCCGGTCATCGACCGCTCCTCGGCTCGCGAAACCGCCGCCAGAGTCGCCGCAGGATCGCTCGCACGCGCGTTTCTGCGGCAGCTCGGCATCCAGATCGGCAGCTACATTTCAACGATCGGCCCCGTCTCCGAAGCCGCCGCCCCCGCCTCGTTGCAGGAGCTGCTCGACGCCGGAGCCGAAAGCCTCGCCGCAAAAGCCGACAAATCACAGGTACGGATGCTCGACCCAGAAGCAGAAACCGCAGCCATCGCGGCCATCGACCAGGCCAAAGCCGATGGCGACACTCTCGGTGGCATCGTCGAACTCTACATCACCGGCGTACCGATGGGCCTCGGCAGCTACGTCCAGCACGACCGCCGGCTCGACTCGGAACTCGCCGCGGCCATCATGTCGATCCAGGCGATCAAGGGCGTCGAAATCGGCCCGGCCTTCGACAACGCCCGCAAGCCCGGCTCACAGGTGCACGACGAACTGTTCACCGGTGGTGAAAAGGGATTGAGACGCGAAACCAACCGCGCTGGAGGCATCGAAGGCAGCATGTCAAGCGGCCAGCCGATCCACATCCGCGCCGCCATGAAACCGATCTCCTCGCTCGTCTCCCCGCTCCGCTCCTTCGACCTCGCCACGCTCGAAGCCGTGCAGTCGCGCTTCGAACGAAGCGACACCTGCGCCGTCCCCGCCGCCGGAGTCGTCGCCGAAGCCGTCGTAGCCCCCGTCATCGCCAACGCGCTGCTGGAAAAACTTGGCGGAGATCATATGGCGGAGATTAAGGAAAGGCTGGAGGCTTATAGGGCGGCGCTGAGGATGAGGTTTGAAAAATAACTACAAACCGCCTTAAAAAGCCTCTTTAAAAAAGAGGCTTTTTTGTGGGTCTGACAACGATACTCTATCCATTCCTGCATAACCCGGATGTATCAAACCCGACATGGGTCCGCTCATCGACCTCCCCATCCCCCCCCCTACTTCTTCATTTTGACAGTAAAAGTAGTGCTATCTTACACGGAACTACACCGTTTTCTCTGACGATATGCGTCTCTTAAACGAGAAAAAACGGAGCCAAACCAAAAGCCGATCACGACGAACTCACCCTGAGTCGTCATCGATAGCTATCAAGCAGGTCTCGCTCCCTGAGCCACTGACGTGAAAAAACACCCCGCTCGTCGGCATCTAAGATAGATGACATTACCAACGGTTTTACAACAATATCCGGAGGCCCTTGATCATGTCAGCAATCAACATTGCGTTCTGGAACGTCCAGAACCTTTTCGACACCACTGCTCGCCCATCCGGATAAGGGCACGATCTTCTTCAGCGGCGACTCAGCAAACACTATGAATGTTTTCGACCAGTTCATGGTATCGCGCGGACTTTATTACGGTACGTCAGGCCTCAGGGCACAGCCAAGGTCGATGCGAATATTCACCACGGCGGAAATGGCTCCTGGAGCAAAGGGGAGGCCCAAGGCTTTTGATAAAGAAACGAAGAAAGGATTCAGCGACCACTTTCCGGTGGAGATGGTCGTCGATAGTGTGTAGGAAATTAACTAAAACATCCACGGTCTGGTTCTTTTTGAATCGAAACCATGGATGTCTTCAAAGTCGATATAGGCTGTAGTTTGAGCCATTTTTTTGCTCAGAACGACAAACACAAAAAGCAGAAGGGAAATTTTAATAAGGTCCCGCTTCTTTGTCGAGATGCCTGACCCACCATACGACGCTCATCACGCCGGCTGCCGATAATGCTATGGCCTGCTGCATGGGAGAGATGTCTGACAACACGCTGATTAAAGATGAAATAAGCTGTTCCATGATGATTCCTCTTTTCGGATTAAAACCCTTATTCTCTTACATCAAAATACATTACATGCGATCTATATATGCGGCAACCAGAAAAACTACTCGCTATTTTTATCCATTTATATATCCGCACTTACTTTATTCACTTTTAATATATGACAAATCACAAAAAGACACAAAAAGTTTTTGCTGCCTTATAGGTATTTCATATTTGAACAATCCGTGCATTGCAATTGCTGAAAAACGGCAAATGGAGCGCGTAAAGTCGTCAAGCCCAGCGCCCCGTGGTGATGACGGGAAGCTGGGCTTGAACATAAAAAGAATGGATTATTGAAACCGAGACGAAGAGAGGGCCCTGTTCAGGATGATGGCTTCTTCAACCATAAACTATCGAGAAACTTGGCACTGAACACTCCATTACTGAGCAATGGTTTATGCATCGGCTGTTTGTAAAAGCATGACGGTTCAGATGCGCATGGGCAAAAAATTCGTCAAGCACCCTCGCATCAGGTAGTAATGGGATGACGCCACCTCAAAAAATCCTGTCATGGAACATCAAAAGGTGACCATCCCGGCGACCTTGCGTTTCATTTGTGATAGATTGCGAATCAAAAAGAAAGGCAAGCACAACCCCATCTTCCCATCACCCGCAACTACTCTTTATAAGCACGAGTGCTGCTCGCCTTTCGGCTTTTGTTTTTCCGGGAAAATGAGGCGCTGGTTCATGTCGAGGGAGGGTTCGGGAACTTCGGTGCGCCCCACGATGTGTGCTGGCACACCAGCAACCGTGTAGTGCGGCGGAACATCATCGAGCACCACGCTGCCCGCCCCGACCTTCGCACCTTCTCCGATTTTGATGTTTCCGAGAATCTTGGCCCCGGCACCAATCATCACCGACTTACCGACTTTCGGATGCCGGTCACCCGAATCCTTGCCGGTGCCACCAAGCGTCACCTCGTGCAGAAGCGAAACGTTATCCTCTACCACGGCGGTCTCGCCGATGACAAGGCTCGTGGCATGATCAAGCAGAATGCCCTTGCCGATTTTAGCCGCGGGATGAATATCTACCGCGAAAACCTCCGACATGCGGTTCTGAAGGAAATAGGCCAGCGATTTGCGGTCATTCTGCCACAGCCAGTGAGCCAGCCGGTAGGACTGAAGCGCCTGGTAGCCCTTGAGAAAAAGCATGATCTCGAAATAGTTCACCGCTGCCGGGTCACGCTCACGGGTAGCCTCCATGTCGCAGGCTGCGCACCGGACAGATTCGGGGCTTTGCCGATAAAAATCCTCGAAGATTCCTTCAAGCACCGGCGGCGGAAAGTGCTTCGATCCAAGCTTCACCGAAAGCAGCATCGCCAGCGCCGGAGCGAACTCCTCATATCGCAAAATGTGCTGTTCAAGAAACAGCCGGATCTCCGGCTCACGCTCGCACTCGAGGCGCGCTTCTTCACGAATCAATGACCAGATATCCTGTACACTCATAACTTCCTTTTGGATGGTTACGGCAACCCGAAACAACTACCTGCCGCATCATGCAATAAAGCGCCGCCAGCAGCTTAAAGGTTTCCCAGCGTCGAGCTGCGGCACTAACCGACAAATGTAAACAAAACAAGGCAAACCACCCGCTTGCCATTCTCGATCTTCTGTTCCGGAAATGCCCTCCATGATCGGCCTTTCTGGCTATCCCGATAGGCCCATGTTTTATGGAAAAATTTACGTACACTTCGCTAACATTTCCGTGAACACGACACTACGCGACACCATGCTCATCTCCAGGAAAATCGAGATCGACTACGGCCACACCCTTCCGAACAGCTTCACTTTCTGCAACCAGTTGCACGGGCATCGCGGCGTCATCGTGGCAACCGTCGAGGGGCCGGTCATCGACCGCGCCGGAGATGCCGAAGAAGGCATGGTAATGGATTTCAAGTTCCTGCGGCAGATCATGGACGAACATATCCACGATCAGCTCGACCACGGCTTCGCGGTCTGGAAAGAAGACAAGGAAGACCTCGAATTCATCCTCAAGCGCAACACCCGCGTGCTTGTGACCGACGCCCCCCCCACCGCCGAATACCTCGCCAGATGGGCCTTCAACCAGATCAGCGGCAAGCTTCCCGAAGGCGTCATCCTCAAAAACCTTCGCTGGTACGAAACACCGAACAATTGGGCGGACTACACGGGCGGGTAAGCGGACGCAAGTCGAGACAGGTCATCGACCTAACAAAGAAAAATAAGTATAAAATAGAGACAAGCAGTTCGAACCACTGAAGAGTGGATCGTGCGGGTCGTGAAAGTTGAGCATCGGTTGCCGCTTCAATATTGCTCGGGAGTGCGGCACCAACAAACCGGAAGGTTATGACCGGAAGAGACAGCATCAATCGCTGAAATGAAACCTGTGCTCTCCCGTCAACCAGGCTTCTGCTTTCGCGCAGCTCATGAACAGCTTCATCTTGAATGGGGGCTTTACTATCACCTCGATGGATTCGCACCGCAGGGCCATCGGCAACGTCTGGATGGCAGAAATTCGAGCGCTTCTCACGCTTCGGCAAGCTCCAGCTCGCTCTGCTGCCAGAGTTCTTCGATATTGATTTTGGGATTCAGCACGCGGACATACCGCCCTCGTCCTTTTTTGCCGGTGATCTCACACAGCACATGCTGATTGTCATGATCGATGGCGAGCACCATTCCGGAAGCAAGGCCATTCCCAGGATAGAAATCAACGAGCCACTCCTGCGTTCCCTTGTCGATGCATTCGAGAAATCTGACAATAAGCGGTCGCTTGTGATTGTAGAGGCTGATCTTGCCCTGGAAGAATTCGCCGTATCTCAGTGCCTGAAATTTCATTGCTGTTTAACGGTTATTGATGTGAAAGACTCTGGCTGTCGATTCGTAGATAAAATCATCTCACGCCTGCAACCGCTACGAACATAACATTTTGGAAGGTTTCAATTCTGCAAACAGTGTGACGATGGGACTATTCATCACATGCCCCAAAAAGCTCACCGGTGACTGATTTGCACAATTCCGTCGTCCAATTGTGTAAAGCGTCAGAAACGCTGCCCGACAATTCCGGAAACAATGCTGCTTGACCTGGAGGCCATTATGAAAAAACTGTTTGCACTGACACTGCTGCTCGCCATTACCGGCTGCGCGTCATACCCGTACCATAAAGACGGACGAAGAGACAGGGATGACCGGTATCGCCGTGAGGATAGGCGAGACAGAGATCGTGACCGGGACGACCGGAGGGATTATGACGATCGAAGAGATTCCGGCGACCAGCACGACAGGAACAGCGACCAGTGGCAGGACCATTATCAGTGACAGGAAGAAGGCGAGGCAGAACCATTACAGGACATGCCTCGCCTGTTTTGCCTAGTCGGCGTCAGCGGCTCAGGAGCTTGCTCATGCTCTCGTTGTAGCGCCCCCCGGCAGCCGAGCCTTTTGGCAGCGCTTCGGTAATCTCGGCCATTTCCGCTTCAGTGATAACCACATTGCCTGCAGCGATATTCTCTTCGAGATAATGCCGGCGTTTGGTGCCGGGAATGGGCGTAATATCGCCGCCTTGCGCCAGCACCCAGGCGAGAGCGAGCTGGCCGGGTGTGATCTCCTTCCGAGCGGCGATCTCCCTGATGCGATCCACCAGTTCGAGATTCTTCGTGAAATTTTCGCCCATGAAGCGCGGCGAGTTGCGCCGGTAGTCGTCCATCGGGAAGTCGTCAGGGCTTTTTAAGGCGCCGGTCAGGAAACCGCGCCCGAGGGGGCTGTAGGCGACGAGACCGATGCCAAGTTCACGCAATAGCGGCAGAATTTCGTCTTCCGGATCGCGTGTCCAGAGCGAATATTCATTCTGCAAGACGCTGACCGGATGCACCGCATGCGCCCGACGGATGGACTCTGCCCCCGCCTCCGACATGCCGATGTAGCGCACCTTGCCCGCCGCGACCAGCTCTGCCATCGCGCCGATGGTCTCTTCGATCGGCACCGTAGCGTCCACGCGATGCTGATAGTAGAGGTCGATGCAGTCGATGCCGAGCCGCTTCAGCGATGCCTCGCAAGAGGCGCGGACATACTCCGGACGCCCGCAGATGCCGGTGACCGGTGCCCAGCCTCCGTCCGCAGACGACGCGGCTCGCATGATGCCGAACTTGGTGGCGACCACCACCTTATCGCGCCGTCCCCTGATCGCCTTGCCGACAAGCTCCTCGTTGGTGAACGGCCCGTAGGCGTCGGATGTGTCGAGAAAGTTCACGCCGAGATCAAGGGCGCGGTGAATCGTGGCGATGGACTCCGCCTCATCCCGCGTGCCGTAAAAATCGCTCATCCCCATGCAGCCAAGCCCCTGCGCCGAAACAACGAGACCTTGCGTGCCGAGTTTTCTCATCTGCATCGTTCTCTCTCCTTCATCGTTGTGATTGGAAAAACCCGTTCATTCATCATACGTTATTGACGATCCAGTACAGCTCGCCGCCCTGCCGGACTTTCTCGAAGCGACCCGAGGCGAGCAGCTCGCCCATTGTTTCGCGGATTTTCGCGGCGTCGCCGTCGAAAAGCTTGCCGAGCGCCGCTTCAAGTTCGCGTTCCTGCACCGGGTGGCGGGTGGCGATGCCGGAGACGGTGTCGAGCAGGCCGTCCGCCGAACCGAGGTTCATCTCCCCCTTGGCGGGATTCAGCACCGGAGCGGAGAAGGAAAGAATGAAAACCGCGCGCTGGATGAGTTCTTCGTCCGGAATGCCGACAAAGCTTTCGGGCGCGGGGCGGGTCGGCATAACGAGATGAATCATGTCGGGACGAATCTCCACAAGCACCGCCGCCATATCGTTCAGGGCCTCTTCCGAGTCGTTCAACCCTCTGATGAGCATCACCTCGACCCAGAGCTTGCCGCGATACTCCTGCCGGAAAAGCCTCAAACCCTCGACATGCTTCTCGAAGCTGAAGCCGGGCGCGGGGCGGTCGATGCGCTCGAACAGCTCTGGCGATCCTGCGTTGAGCGACGGCAGCACCGCATCGGCTTCGAGCAGCTCCCGGCGGACTTCCGGATCACTCAAGAGCGAGCCGTTGGTGATGACCGCCACCGGAATTTTCGAGGCTTTTTTGACTTCGGCAATCAGCCAGTCGAGTCCTTTGTAAAGCGTCGTCTCGCCGGAGCCGACAAAGGTGATCCAGTCGATCGGCTTGCCACTCGCGACAACATCCAGAATCTCCGAGAGAATCTCCTCTTTCGGGAAAAATTCACGCCGCTCCGTGACGTAGTCCCTCGTGCGGCCAAGCTGGCAATAGACGCAGTTCCAGGTGCAGCTCTTGGATGGCAACAGATCGACACCGAGCGACTGGCCGAGACGTTTGGAGGAAACGGGTCCGAAAACGTAGGTCATGGCAAAGCTCCCTTTTGCGATCAGCCCGCTTCTGCGGCAGCTTCAAGTTCCGACATTTTCTCGGCACTCTCCGCCTCGAATGCCTCGCGCGACACGTGCGGCAGCACCAGGCTGGAAATGGTGAAGGCGATGATTTCGAGCACGAAAATCGCCGCGTAGGCCAGCATGTGATTGCCCGAAAAGTGGAACACGAGGTCCCGGATCACGCCCGCGCTCGAATGGCCGATGAAGATGGCGAGGCTCTGCGCGGTACCCCACAAACCCATGTAGATACCGCTGCGCCCGGCGGTCATGTTCATCATCATGGTGATGTCGGAAACGCTCGCCGCACCGAGGCCGATGCCGGTCACCACAAGCGCGATACGCAGAAACTGCACGTCGTGCATGAACCCGGCAGCGATGATCAGCCCGAAACCGACCGCACCGAATACGTTGCCGATATACGCGCCGCGCCGCGCACCGATTTTGGAGAGCAGAAAGCCGGTCAGCAGCATGAAAATGAGCTGCGTGCCGCCCATCACCGGCTTGAAAAGCTTGGTCGTTTCAGAAACCTGCATCCCGAACACCTCCGCGCCAAAGGGATCCATCACCACCTCGTTGGCGAAAAGCGCAAAAATCGAGATGAAGATGTAGAGCGCGAAAAGCATCGTGTTGGGCGACGACGCGAGCAGGCGGATCGCCTGTGAAAAGGGAATACTGTGCTTCTCCTTGTGAACGCCGACCCCGGCGTTCCGGCGCTCGACGCCAAGCACGGCGATGAGGCCGAAGGTGAGTGCGACAAGGCCGCCGATTTCGGCCACCTGCGTCAGCCGCTCCGGCGTGAACACTTTGAGATAACTGCCGATGGAGTAATTCGAAATGATGGCCGTCAGCACCATGAGCGTCCAGCTCGCCCCGGCAATCTTGCCGATATCTTTTTCGTCAACCATGTCGGCGATCAGAGCGTAATAAGCGGTCGTGGCCACCTGGAGACCGAAACCGAAAATCAAAAAGATTGCGCTGAGCTTCCAGAGGCCGACATCACCCAGCGCGGAAAAGATAATGCTGACGAGGCTTCCCGTGCCATCGAGCCGCACTTCGTAGGCCGCCGTCGGTGCCAGGATGAACGACACGATACAGCTCAAGAGGCCGATGAGCACGTACGGCGTACGGCGATAGCCGAAAATACTGTGACGGTCGGAGAGATTGCCGGCCCACACCTTGACACCGAGAATTGCGAGAAGCTCCTTGAGACTGATCAGGCCAAGCGCGATGGTCGCGGGAAGAAACAGCTCCTTGATCATCACCCGGTTCAGAATATCCTGCACGAAACCGAGCATGATGCCGAACCCTATCTGAAACAGCGAGAGCCGGACAAGATTGAAAACCCGAAAAAATTTATTCATGAAACGCGAAAATAGGATTGGAGCCGCCGTGAAGCCTCTTCGTCAAACGAGGCCATAATTTACACAAAACCCTTGCTTTCTCAAGGATTGCCGGAGATGGCCGTCCTTGGAAATCAGGGCGTTTTTGGTTATCGTGCTCTCAGTAAAAAGCCATCTTGGGGGTGCTTTGCTACAGGCAAGGCTGAGATCACACCCCTACAACTTGATGCAGGTAATGCTGACGCAAGGAAAGATGAAGCACGTCATGATCCTTCGCGCTGCTTCACCCTCCCATCCAGCATGGAAACCCTGCGTTTCTTTCTGACTCGCTCCATGAACCAAGAGAACGCATCTTGCCCAGATAAGCATTTTTTCGGTCCTGCATCATCCCGCATGACCGTCAACGGCAGCATCTACCCGATAGAGGTCGGCATGAGGCGCGTCGCTCTCACCCGAAGCTATGAATGCAAGGGAGAGAGTTTCTCCTCGATACCGCTCTACGACACCAGCGGCCCGTTCGGCGATCCGGAGTGCGAGCACGACGTTCGCAAGGGGCTGGAGCCGGTACGCGACAACTGGAGCTTCGATAACGGCTCGGTCGAGTCAGCGGAGGGCAAACCGTCGATGACGGGACGCAAGCCACGCGTTGCGAAGGCGGGAGAAGCGGTGACGCAGATGCACTTCGCCCGCAAGGGCATCATCACGCCGGAGATGGAGTACGTCGCGATCCGTGAGAACCAGGCGCTCGACGCGTGGATTGAAAAGCGCGGCGGCACGCCGGTCACGCCGGAGATGGTGCGCGAGGAAGTGGCGAAGGGGCGGGCGATCATTCCGGCCAACATCAACCACCCGGAGATCGAACCGATGATTATCGGGCGCAACTTCCGGGTCAAGATCAACGCCAACATCGGCAACTCGGCGCTCGGCTCGTCGATTGACGAGGAGGTCGAAAAGGCGGTCTGGGCCTGCCGCTGGGGCGCGGACACAGTGATGGACCTGAGCACGGGCAAGAACATCCACCAGACTCGCGAGTGGATTCTGCGCAACTCGCCGGTGCCGATCGGCACGGTGCCGCTCTACCAGGCGCTTGAAAAGGTGGGTGGCAAGGCCGAGGAGCTGAGCTGGGAGGTCTATCGCGACACGCTCGTCGAGCAGGCAGAGCAGGGCGTTGACTACTTTACCATCCACTCCGGCATTCTCGCCGCCACCTTGCCTGACGCCGAAGCGCGGCAGACCGGCATCGTTTCACGCGGCGGCTCGATCATGGCCCGCTGGTGCCGCGCCCACAAGCAGGAGAACTTCCTCTTCACCCGCTTTGACGACATCTGCGACATCCTGCGCAGCTACGACGTGGCGGTCTCGCTCGGCGACGCGCTGCGCCCCGGATCGATTGGTGACGCCAACGACGCCACGCAGTTCGGCGAGCTGAAAACCCTCGGCGAGCTGACCCTCCGCGCATGGGAGCGCGACGTGCAGGTGATGATCGAAGGCCCCGGCCACGTGCCGCTGCACATGATCCGCGAAAACATGGAGATGCAGCTCAAGCACTGCCACGAAGCGCCGTTCTATACCCTCGGCCCGCTCGTGACCGACGTGGCCGCCGGATACGACCATGTCAACTCGGCCATCGGCGGCACGCTCATCGCCAGCCTCGGCTGCTCGATGCTCTGCTACGTCACGCCGAAAGAGCACCTCGGCCTGCCCGACCGCGATGACGTGCGCGAAGGCGTGATCGTCCACCGCGTCGCCGCCCACGCGGCGGACATCGCCAAAGGCAGCGCCACCGCCTGGCTGCGCGACGAGCTGATGAGCAAGGCAAGATACGCCTTCGCCTGGGAAGACCAGTTCAGCCTCGCCCTCGACCCGCTCAAAACGCGGCAGATCCACGCCCAGAACATCGCCGCCACCGGCGACACCTCCGCCACCGCAAAGTATTGCACCATGTGCGGCCCCGACTTCTGCTCGATGAAACGCTCGCAGGAAACCGCCGCCGGGGCATAATTTCACAAATCCTACAGGTCGTGTAGGACTTATCAAACCTATTCTTCGATTTCTCCACAAAAAAGAAAAGGCTGCCCAATCACTGAGCAGCCTTTCAATGCTGAATTTCCAACCTCTTGCTTTTACCCCGCCGCCTCGACAATCGCCATGAAGTCGTCGGCATTGAGGCTCGCGCCACCAATCAGGCCACCGTCGATATCCGGCATGGCGAAAAGCTCCGCAGCGTTGGAGGGTTTGACGCTGCCGCCGTACTGGATCCTGAGATGGTCCGCCGCTTTCTGACCGTAGAGTTCGGTGACTTTCGCCCGAATCAGCGTGTGAACCTCCTGCGCCTGCTCTTTGGTGGCGGTTTTGCCGGTGCCGATAGCCCATACCGGTTCATAGGCAATCACCAGATTGGTGATGTCGGTCACATCGGCAAGCCCTTCAAGCACCTGAGCTGTGATGACTTCGCCGGTCACACTACGCTCGCGCTCGTCAAGCGTTTCGCCAACGCACATGATGACCGACAGACCTTCGGCAAGCGCCTTCTGAAGCTTGCGATTAACGATCTGGCTGGTTTCACCGAAATACTGGCGGCGCTCCGAGTGCCCGAGGATAACATAGCTGCATCCGGCGGCGGCAAGCATCCGCGTGGAGACCTCGCCGGTGAATGCACCATCGCTCTCGTAATGACAGTTCTGAGCGCAGAGCCTGATTCCGCTCCACTCGATCACCTTGCCAACCTCGTGCAACGCCGGAAATGTGGGGGCGATGCCCACTTCACACTGCACACCGTCAGCTCCGACCTTCTCGGCAATCGCAGTTGCCAGATCGACAGACTCGGCGATGGTGTTGTTCATCTTCCAGTTGCCGACCACAATTTTTCTGCGCATATCAGTAATCGGTTACGACTTCGCTGTAGATTTTATCGATATCGGCCACCTTGAAGGTGTGCTTCCAGAAACGGGAGTCCTTGAGTTCGATCTTGTCCTGATCGATGGCCGTGACGTAACCGTGCCACACCCGCTGCTCGCGGGTAATCAGGTTGATCTCCTTGTCGAGCAGTTCGCGTGCTCCGCCAATCTGCCCGCTTGTGTAGATTATTTGACGCTTTCCCATAAATATGGTGTTTGAATTGGCTCGTTATTTAACAAAAATATCGAGGATTTCATAATGGAGCTCACCTTTCGGCACGCTGATTGTAACCTTGTCACCAACCGACTTGCCAATCAGCGACCGACCGACGGGAGAACGCACGGATATTTTGCCAAGATCGGAATCGGCCTCCTCGGACGAGACAAGGGTGTATTCGATAATTTCGTCCTCGGCATCCAGATTACGTAGCTTTACCGATGTGAGAATATAAACCCGATCGGTCTTGATCTGCTTGGGATCGAGGATAGTAGCTGATGCCAGTTTATTTTCGATTTCACCGATTTTCGCTTCGAGTTGCGACTGCTCTTCTCGGGCAGCGTCATACTCGGCGTTTTCACTCAGGTCTCCATGCGAGCGAGCTTCGGCGATCTTTTCAAGCACCTCCTTGCGGGTCTCGGTCGTCAACAGGTGAAGTTCCTCCTTGAGCCGGTTATACCCATCCCGTGTCAGATAAATTCGATCACTCATGTCAGTTCATGGTTTTGGTTGGCGATGCTGAAAAGCGAATGATCACCAGACGTTACAGCAGCGATGGTTTGGCAAACAAAAGAAGTAAAGTCAGCAGCCTGGCTGACTTTACTTCTTTTAAAAGAATTTAGAAAACTTTATCCTGCGGGCAAAGAGCATTACAGATTAAACGCAAAATACATCCGGCTCCATCCGCGCTCGACCAACAGGAAGAGCAGATCGCCCTTTTTCTTGTTTTTGACGATTGCATTGAATGCCGCAACCGAATCCACCGGCTTTTTGTCGACCGATATGACCACATCGCCCGGACGAAGGCCAACCGAGAAAGCTTTGCTCGATTTTCTGATCGAGGTCACCACAATCCGGTGCAAGTTGGCTTTCATATTCAGCCTTCCTGCTATTTCAGCATTCAGCGGGGAGACCGAGAAACCGAGAAGCTCGCTCGCGGCCACGCCCCCCTCTGCCGAGGTTACCGCACTTTCTGGCTGCGATTCGAGACGCACATTTACGGTAAACATCGCGCCGTCACGGTTGATCTTGACAACTGCATCGCTCCCAGGAGCCTGACTGGCGATCTGACTGCGCAATTCTGCCGCGCTGCTCACCTGCCGCCCGTTGAATTCGAGGATGACATCCCCGGTCTTCAGACCCGACTTAGCCGCCGGGCCACCCTGAAATACCGTGCCGACCAGTGCTCCTTCCACCGTACTCAGGTGCAGTCCTTTGGCGATATTCTCATCGACGTCCTGGATGGAAATGCCCAGATAGCCGCGATCCACTTTACCGTTTTTAACCAGCGAGGTATAGACCCGATACGCCATGTTCGACGGCACGGCAAAGCCGATACCGTCAAACCCGCCAGTGCGGCTGGCTATCGCCGTATTGATGCCTACCAGCTCGCCACCGATATTCACCAATGGGCCACCAGAGTTTCCTGGATTGATGGCTGCATCAGTCTGGATAAAATCCTCGTAATCGGCCACCCCGACATTGACCCGGCCCTTTGCACTGACAATGCCCTGGGTGACCGTGCGGGCCAGGCTCTTGCCAAGCGGACTGCCAATAGCGATCACCCACTCGCCGACACGCAACCGGTCACTGTTGCCTATAGCGATCGGTTTAAGCCCTGAAGCGGAAATCTTCAGCACGGCCAGATCAGTACGGGGATCCTTGCCAACGATCTTCGCCGTAAATTTCCGGTTATCAGAGGTCATAACCGCAATGGAGCCCGCCTGGTCGATCACATGGTTGTTGGTCAGAATGTAGCCATCCTGGCTGACGATCACACCCGATCCCAGTCCATGGATCACCTCCTTGCGAACGTTCGGTTCTTCGGGTGAAGGAAAGTTGAACATCTCTCCAAACGATTTGCCGAAAAAATCGAAGGGAGTCATAATCCGGCGATCCACTTCGGTTTCAGTATAAATCGTCACCACCGAAGGGGTAGCTGACTCGGCGATATCCACGAAAGCATCATTGAGATCGTTGAGCGTCCGTATCGGATGGCTGCGAAGGGTTTCAGCCGCAATACTCGAGTTGGGGTGACTGGATACCGTAAACCCGTTATCCCCGCCTCCGTTAAACGAAAAATCGAGATTGGAAAAAGCGAGCGCCCCGGCGGTGATCCCCACAGATACCAGCGCTGCCGATTTGAGCATAGTCAGTTTCTTTTTCATAGCTGTCTTCGGTTTAAAAGTTTATCAGACAAAGGTCTCAATACTTTCAAGAGCCGTCAGGCCTGCTCTCATCTTGTTCATGGTCTCTTCGTACTCAAATTCCGGCGTCGAATCGGCCACGATGCCGCCCGCCGCCTGGAAGTAGATAACGCCGTCGCGGATCACCATCGTGCGGATAGCGATGGCGGTGTTGAGCTGCCCCCGGAAATCGAGGTAGCCCACCGCGCCGCCGTAAAGGCCGCGCTTCTCTTTCTCCAGCTCGTAGATGATCTCCATGGAACGAACCTTCGGCGCACCGGTCAGCGTTCCCGCCGGGAAGCACGACCAGAAGGCGTCCATCGCCGTCAGACCGTCCTGCAATTCACCCCGGACGTTGCTGACGATGTGCATAACATGCGAGTACTTCTCGATCACCATCATCTCGTTGGTCTCGACCGTGCCGATCTTGGCGATGCGCCCGATGTCGTTGCGGCTCAGGTCGATGAGCATCAGGTGCTCGGCCCGCTCCTTTTCGTCGGAGATCAACTCCTTGGCGTTGCGCTCGTCCTCCTCGAAGCTCTCGCCGCGCCGTCGCGTTCCGGCGATAGGACGGGTATCGACCATGCGGCGTCCGGTGTGGTCGCGTTCTACCTTGACCAGCAGCTCGGGCGATGAGCCGACGACATGAAAATCCTCGAAGTCAAAGAAGTAGAGGTAAGGCGAAGGGTTGATCGTCCGGAGCGCGCGATAGACGTCGAACGGACGGGTGTGCAGCTTGCGCTTCAGGCGCTGCGAAATCTGCACCTGGAAGATGTCACCGCTCAGAATGTACTCCTTGGCCTTGAGCACCTTGGCGTAATACTCGTCACGCGTGGTGTTCGAGATGACCGGCTCCGGTTTCTCGGGCTGAAACGGCACGAGAGCTGGCACGAGCGGCTTCTGCAACAGTGCGGCAAGCTCGTCGATTTTGCGGTCGGCGCGCGCGCGGTCGGCGTCGTCGAGATAGTTGGCCACGAGAAAGAGCTTGCGCATCACGTTGTCAAAGATGACGAGCGTGTCGCAGAAAAGCAAGCAAAGGTCTGGCATCCCTGCCGGATCGGGCTGCTCGGCGGCGGGAATCTTTTCGATGAGGTGCATGGTGTCGTAACCGAAGTAACCGAACACACCGGAGGTGCTCATCTGCTGCGAACCGCTCTTGCGGCGGGGCAGCTTTTCGGAGGAGAACATCGCCATGCAGCGATCCACGACGGCGCGAAGGTCGCGCTCCTGTTCGACAATGGCAGACAACCGGCGGAAACGCTCGTCACGAACGTCGAGCGAAATCTCTCCGCCAACCGTCCCCTTGAGTACGGCTACCGGATCGACGGCGATATAGGAATAACGGGCCATACGCTCCTCCCCTTCGACCGATTCGAGCAGGCAGGAGTAAGGGCGCTGGAGTTTGAGGTACACCGACACCGGGGTTTCCGTATCAGCCTGAAAGGTTCTGACCAGAGGGGTCAGAATAAAAGACGGCTCCTCTGCCGGGTCGGCCGTATGGTCCGAAAAAGATCTGATCATGAATTAATAGATGCTACGATAAGGTAAAAAATTCATAGTATGACACCTTCGCTGTTTCTATATTGCTACACTTATGAACACAGCGTAGTACTCAGGCTGCTGACAACCATCAAAAGCGATGATCGTCAGCCCGGTGTCTTCTATCGGTAATCAGCAAGCTGTCGCCATGAACATTGCAAGCGGATCCGGCCGGAAGTGGCTCACCGCACTTATACTCTCTCCAGGAATGATTTTCGCCTCGGCCTATCTCTTGGTTTGGCTGTCGATGAATCTCTGGCTCAATCACAACTTCAAGCATCACCTCAAGCAAATCTTCACCACAGAAACCGGCCAGCGATACCGGATCGACATCGGCTCGCTCAGGCCAGAACCCAACCTGAATTCACTGACGCTCAAACAGCTGGAGCTGACCCCGGTCGGAGTCGCTGAAAACCAAAGAGCAAGCCGGTCAGCGTTTCAGATTGAAGAACTTCGTATCGAATGCGCCGACATCAGCCTCTTCCCCTTCAAACCGGCAGACGAACTGCTCACCCTGCGCAAAGTCTGTCGAGCCATTCTTTTGAACAGCGTTCAGTGAACAGCCAAACCGATGCGATTCCAGCGAATAGAGGCAATCTTTTCAACCGGATCGAACAGCAGCGGCAGATCGGGATCCCATGACCAGTACACCATCATGGCCTGCCCCACCATGTCGCTCTCAGGAAGAAAACCCCAGTAACGGCTGTCAAGGCTGTTGTCACGGTTGTCGCCCATAGCGAAATAGTAGTTGCGGCTCACGGTATAGCGATTTGCCGCCTGGCCATCGATAAACACCTGATCGCCGACCAGGCTGACCGTATGCCCCTCATAGGCGATCAGGTCGCGATAGAGCGGAAGCGTCGCTGAGGTGAGCGCGATCACATCGCCACTGCGGGGAATATGGATAGGCCCGTAATTGTCCTTGTTATAATCGGACATGCTCGGAAAAATCTGGAACTCGGGCACGCCTGCCGGCATTTTTGTGCCAATGAACTGGGCGTGAGGCGGTAACTGCATCCCTTTGCCGTTGATGTAAACCTGCTGGTTCCGGATTTCAAGATTGTCTCCCGGCAGGGCGATACAGCGCTTGATGTAGTTCAGGCTCCGATCGCGGGGAAACTTGAAGACGATGATATCACCTCGTCTGACATCATGAACTTTGGGCAGAGAGATGTCAGTAAAAGGCACCTTGGCGCCATAGACAAACTTGTTGACAAAAAGGAAATCGCCGGCAAGCAGCGTTTTTTCCATCGAACCCGTCGGAATTCTGTATGATTCTATAACAAACATCCTGAGAATTGTCGCCACCAGGGCGGCAATGACAAGAGCCTCGAACCATTCACGCGATTGCGTCTTGCCGTTTTTTCCGTTGGAGGTCGTGTTCTGTTTTTTCACACTGTGCTTTTTTTCAGACGTTGCCGGAATGCTCAACCGTACTCACCATCTGTAAGACGTCAAGATGAGTGGTATCCAGCGCAGCCATGCTGATTAAACTGGTCTGTAACTCGTTATTCGTCGATGTTCAGAACGGCGAGGAAGGCTTCCTGCGGCACCTCGACCCGGCCGACCTGCTTCATGCGCTTTTTGCCCTCTTTCTGCTTTTCAAGCAGCTTGCGCTTACGGCTGATGTCACCGCCGTAGCATTTGGCAAGCACGTTCTTGCGCATGGCTGAAATGCTCTCGCGCGCGATCACGCGGCTGCCGATGGCTGCCTGGATCGCCACCTCGTACATCTGGCGAGGGATGATCCCCTTGAGCTTCTGGCAAAGCTTACGACCCCACTCGTAGGATTTCGAGCGGTGCACGATCGACGACAGCGCATCGACCGGTTCGCCGTTGAGCAGCACGTCGAGCTTCACAAGATCGGAGCGGCGGTAGCCGATGTACTCGTAATCCATCGAGGCGTAGCCTTTGGAGATCGACTTGAGCTTGTCGTGGAAATCGAACACCACCTCGCCCAGCGGGAACTCGAAATGAATGTTCACCCTCGACGTGTCGAGATAGTCGGTGTTCTTGTACTCGCCGCGACGCTCCATGCCAAGCTTCATGATGTTGCCGATGTACTCCGACATGGTGATGATCTGCATCGACACGTACGGCTCCTCGACCCAGTTGATCTTGGTCGTCTCAGGCATCTTCGAGGGGTTGTCCACCTCGACCGTCTCACCGCTGGTCATGATCACGCGGTACTCGACGTTGGGCACCGTGGTGATGATGTTGACGCCGTACTCGCGCTCCAGTCTCTCCTGGATGATCTCCATGTGCAACAGACCGAGGAAGCCGCAGCGGAAACCAAAGCCGAGCGCTGCGGAGGTCTCGGGCGTGTAGACCAGCGAAGCATCGTTGAGCGAGAGCTTTTCAAGCGACTCGCGCAGATCCTCGAACTCGTTCGATTCGACCGGGTAGAGACCGCTGAAGACCATAGGCTTCACATCCTTGTAACCGGAAAGGCGCTCCGAAGCAGGATTCTCAACCAGCGTAACCGTGTCGCCGACCTTGGCATCCTTGACATCCTTGATCGAGCAGATCAGGTAACCTACGTTACCCGCTTCGAGGATATCCGCCGGATTGCGCTTCAGGCTCATGGTGCCGATCTCGTCGGCCATGAAAATCTTGTCATTGGCGAAAAAGCGCACCCGGTCTCCTTTCTTCAGCACGCCGTCCACGATCCTGATATAGGCAATCGCCCCACGATAGGCGTCGAACACCGAATCGAAGATAAGCGCACGAAGCGGCATCTGGCGGTTGTCCGCCGGAGCGGGCACGCGCGCCACGATCGCCTCCATGAGATCGTCCACGCCAATGCCAGCCTTGGCCGACACCTGGAGAATTTCGTCACGGTTGACGCCGATCAGGTCGATGATCTGCCGCGCCACGCCCTCGACATCCGACGATGGCAGGTCGATCTTGTTGATGACCGGAATGATTTCGAGACCTGCCTCAATGGCAAGGTAGAGGTTGGCGATGGTCTGCGCCTCCACGCCCTGCGTGGCATCGACAACGAGCAGCGCGCCTTCGCACGCGGCGAGCGAGCGCGAAACCTCGTAGCTGAAATCGACGTGACCTGGCGTGTCGATGAGGTTGAGAATATAGTCTTGCCCATCCTTCGCCGTGTAGCGCATCTGCACCGCGTGGCTCTTGATGGTGATGCCGCGCTCGCGTTCGAGATCCATGTCGTCGAGCACCTGGGCGGTGGACATCTGGTTGCGTTCAAGGGTATGGGTCACTTCGAGAAGCCGGTCGGCGAGGGTCGATTTGCCGTGGTCGATATGGGCAATAATGCAGAAATTTCTGATCATGCCGACTTCTGTTCCTGTCGGAGGCATAAGTATCTGTTCTAACGAGTAATAGTGGTTACAATACCGCTTCGCCGCAACGGCGGCGGGCGTAGAATAATAAAATCAACGAATATAAGAAGAAAATTGTGACGTACCGCCCGGCGGCGTTCATAAAAAGCGAAGCGCCTCGTCTCCGGTACGGAGCCCTCTGGCGAACGATTCGCCATCCATCGCTTTTTTGCCCTCGGCCTGCACGCTGAGCAGTTCAAGCCATCCGTCCGATCCGGCAACAAGCAGCTGCCCGTCCATGATGCGGAGCGTCCCCGGTTCATCCGGCGCTGTTTCAATGGCACAGGACTTCGCCTTGTAGATTTTCAGACTCTTTCCGCCGAAAGTTGTCCATGCGGTAGGTTTCAGCGCGAGACCGCGGATGAAGTCGTGCAGGCGTTGCACCGGCTGGTTCCAGTCGATGCGGGTGTTCTCGCGGTTCAGCTTCGGCGCTTTCGTGGCGAGCCGCTCATCCTGCTTTTCAGGCGTCACCGCGCCATCGGCGATCATCGTGAGCGTGCGTTCGACCGTACCTGCACCAATCTCCGACAATCGCTTGAGCAGCTCAAAGGCGTTCTCGTCCGGGCCAATCGGCGTGCGATCCATCGTGATGATGTTGCCGGTATCGACTGACTTCTGAAGAAAAAAGGTGGTCACGCCGGTTTCGGCGTCGCCATTGATGATCGACCAGTTGACCGGCGCTGCGCCGCGATAGGCGGGAAGCAGGGAGCCATGCAGATTGAAGGTGCCGAGCGGCGGCAGCTCGAACACTTCCGGTGGCAGAATGCGGAACGCTGCCACCACGATCACATCGGGACAGGCCTCGGCGACTCGCACGGCAAACTCATGACTGCTGACGTCATCGGCTTCCAGAACCGGTAGCCCTAGTTCGAGCGCAGCCTGCTTGACCGGCGTCGGCTCGGGCGGCGAGTTTTTGCTGCGGCGAGGCTTGTCGCAGCCTGTCACGACCAGCACCGTCTCGAACTGCGGCTTCATGGCCGCGATACGGCGCAGCGAAGGAACGGCAAACTCCGGTGTTCCCATGAAAACAACTCTCAACCCCACCGGTCAGGCCTCCGCTTCGACACGGTTAGCGTCACGGGCCAGCGGATAATCGGCCTTCACCCGTCCTTCAGCGATGGCGTCAAGCTCCTTCTGGATTTTGCGGCGATCACGCTTGTCCATGCGGTCCACGAAAAGCGTGCCGTCGAGATGGTCGATCTCGTGCTGAAGCACGCGGGCCATCATGCTGTGAAAATCAGCGGTGTGCTCCTCGAACTTCTCGTCGCGGTAGCGCAGGGTGATGGCCGACGGCCGGACGACGTCACCCGCAATGCCGGGCACGCTGAGGCACCCCTCCTCCATCAGGTTGCGCCCCCGGACGGCAACGATACGGGGATTGATGACCACCATCGGCTTGAAATCGGCATACTCCTTGATGGTGGAAATATCCACCACCACCAGGCGTAGCGAATGACCCACCTGCGGCGCGGCAAGTCCGATGCCCGGTGCCTTGTACATAGTATCAAACATCTCGGCAATCAACTCCTCGATTGCTGAATCGACCCCTTTCAGGGGCTTGGCTTTCATAGCGAGTACCGGGTCGCTATAGGTATTGATCGGTAAAATCATTGAACGTCTCTCTTCTGAATTGCACCGGCGCAATCAAACGCCAGCTCTGCTGAAACGGTAATGGACAAAAGCAGTCCTTGTTTCAAAAACCCCTGTGAAGCTGCTAATAGTTGCCCCGCCAGCAGGCCCATAAAAACTGGAATGTACGATTTTCACCCCTTTTTCCGCAGGCATCACCAGAACCCGGTGCTCTCGGCATCGACAGGTTATTCAGGGAAAAACGGTACATTTCAGCAACGGAACAGCAATCTTCCGGCTAACGCAAAAGCAGCAGAGAAACCGTGAACAAAAAGGGCGGCGATACAACAGCAAAGGTTGAAAGCCTCTTCAAGTCATTCATGAAGGAGGAGGGATTGCGCTGCACCCAGGAGCGCCTGAGCGTGCTCAGAGAGATTTATGGCTCCAGCACCCACCTTGACGCCGACGAGCTCTTTGTCCGGCTGCGTGAAAAAGGAGTTGCCATTTCACGCGCCACGGTGTACCACACCCTCGACCTGCTCTTCAGGTTCAACCTCGTCACCAAGATCGATCTCGGCCACAAGCACACCCACTACGAAAAATCCTGGGGCGTGGCCAACCACCTGCACATCATCTGCCTGAAATGCGGACGCGTCTCGGAGGCCACGAGCTGCGAGCTGCCGGAATTGATGGAAAAGCTCTGCGTCGGGCACGGCTACTCGCTCGGCAGTTTCAGCCTGCAACTCTTTGGCGAGTGCGCAGACAAGGAGGCCTGCGCCCGGCGCATCAGCAACAAGCACAAAGAGAAAACCTGAAATCCGGAAACCATGCCCTGGCTCTATCTGCTCCTCGCCATCGTCGCCGAAGTCTTTGGCACCACCAGCATGAAGCTCTCGGCAGGCTTCACCAAGCCGGTGCCATCGGTTTTCATTTTCGTTTTTTACGCCACGAGTCTTACTTTCCTCACACTGGCGCTCAGAACTTTGCCTGTCGGCATGTCCTACGCCATCTGGTCGGCGCTCGGCACGGCGCTCATCACGGCAATCGGCGTGCTCTGGTTCGGAGAAGGAATGAACGCGCTCAAGGTGATCTCCCTGATCCTGATCATCGCGGGCATCGCCGGATTGCATTTCAGTCAGGAACACATGAAGTAAGGCGAACAGGCATGAGTCACCAACATCCGGTTTACAGGCGAATCGTTGTCAAGGTCGGCACCAACGTCATCACGGGGCGCAACGGCAAGCTCGATCCGGCGATTCTCGACAGCCTGACCTCGCAGATCGCCGCGCTCATGCAGGGCGGCGTCGAAGTCATTCTCGTCACCTCCGGCGCGGTCGGCGCAGGGCGCGGCATCGTGTCGCTCAGCGGTAATCTGACGCCGGTCGAGACGCGCCAGGTGCTGGCCGCCACCGGGCAGATACGGCTCATCAACGCCTACAACGACCGTTTCGAAAAACACGGCATGACCGGTGCACAACTGCTCGTTACGAAGGGCGATTTCCGCGACCGCCAGCACTATCTCAACATGCGCACCTGCTTCGAAGCGCTGCTTCAGCAGAAGATCGTGCCGATCGTCAACGAGAACGACGCCGTGGCGGTCACCGAGCTGATGTTCACCGACAACGACGAACTCTCCGGTCTCATCGCATCGATGTTGCAGGTGGACGCGCACATCATTCTCTCGAACGTGGATGGCCTGTTCGATACACAGAGCGAAGGGAACCCGGTGATCGAGGAGATCGATCCCGGCTCGAAGAACTTCAGCCAGTACATCCGCCCCGGAAAATCGGAGTTCGGGCGTGGCGGCATGCTCACCAAGTGCAACATCGCGCACAAACTCTCGCGCCTCGGCATCACCGTGCACATCGCCAACGGCACCACTCCCGGCATTCTACAGACCATCGCGCACGGCGGAAAAACCGGCACGAAGTTTATCGCCCAGAAACCAAAGCAGAGCCGCAAGCGCTGGGTCGCGCTCAGTGAAGGGCTTGAGAAGGGAGCCGTCATCATCAATCAGGGCGCCATCGACGCCCTCACCTCCGGCCAGAGAGCCACAAGTCTCCTGCCTGTCGGCATCACCGGCGTCGAAGGCTCGTTCCAGCGCGGCGACGTCATCCGCATCTGCTCGACAGATGGCAAGGTCATCGGTTACGGCATGGCCTCCTGCACCGCAGAAAAAGCCCGCTCAGCGATGGGCCAGAAAGGCCTCAAACCGGTCATCCACTACGATCACCTGTATCTGGTGCCATAACGCCCACTGTCTTTTCGCCAATCATTCAGAAACTCGCCGGACGTGCAGCCGCGAAACGATCCAGCCAGCCTTGCAGGAAGTCGCGGTTGACGTGGCATTACTCCCCTTCATTTCTTTCTTCTCCAATCCGTTTCAGCACCTCCCCGAGCGAGTAGTACTGAAACGTCCGGTCGTCCGACATGGCGACAAGAACCCCTTCGGGGAACTCCGGCGTCCTGATCTCCTTGGAAAGGTCAATGCCGTCGGTTTCCGTGGCACGGTACGGCACCGAGGCGAGAAAGCGATAGCGGTTTTCGTCCGCTTTTGTCGATCCGTAAATCCTGAGCGCGCCGCCGCTCTGGTCGGAAACCAGCACCAGCGTGCTGCCATCGGAAGTGCGAGTCACAGCGATGCCCTCGCGGTCAGCGGCGAATCCGGACTGCCCGAACACGGCAAGCTCCTTGCCAGCATCGACAGCATCGGGATCCGCGGCGTATTTCCTGACGCCGAAGCGTTCGTCGGAGTAATAGACTGCATCGTTGCCGTCATCGACCGCGACCGCTTCGATCTCCTTCACGCCGCTCCATGCGCCGAACGCGCGAACCTTGGTCGCCGTGACCTTGCCCGCACCGTCATCGCGCAGCAGGTATTGCCAGAGGTAGCCTTGCTTCGGCCCCTCTTTCCGGCTGACGATCAGGAAAACGTTGCCATCGCTCCGGCGGTAGAGCGCAATACCCATCGGTTGATCGAGCGCCTCGCCTTCAAACACCCTGATGCCTCCGTTGTCGATAGGCGCCATGTCCGGCAAACGGTAGATGCGCACCATGCTCCGCCCCCGCTCGGTGACGGCGGCGATATCGACCGGCCTGCCCTGCAACAGGAGGCCGTACTCCACATCGACGTTGTTCGGACGGGCAAGCCCGTGAACGCACTTCCCTTCGATAATCCTGCCCGCAAGATCGAACACGTACAGAGCACCATCCTCGTATTTGTCAGTGCCGAGAACGAGGCTTTTGGAGGGGTCAGCGTGATTGACCCAGATGGCCGAATCATCCGAATCGTACTGCACTTTGCCGGTGACGGCAACTGGTTCGAGCGGCGTTTCGGCGGCAGCGGGCACCGCTGGCGCAAGCATGAAAAGGCAAAGCAGCGCCGGTAAAACGGACCGGACAATGGTCGTATTCATGATCAGTGTGACTGGTTGCAAAAACTCATGATAACAAAACAGCCGAAACACCTCAGTGATGCTTCGGGTGTTGGACACAATGGCGCACCTGCTCAGAAGTCCATCTTCAAACCGAGCATGAAACGGCGGTCATACCACTCTTCCTGGGCGACGTATTTTTTTTCACCCTGATAGAAACGCATCGGCTGGTTGGTCAGGTTGCTGATCTCGAAAAACATCTGCGCCTGTTTGCTGAAGCGGTAGGTGCCGTTGAAGTCGAGCGTGAATGAGCTGTCGTAATAGCGGTCTTCCCATTCGTGCTCGCCGATGGCCCCCTCTTCCGAATCGATGAAGTCACTATGGTAGTTGCCCGAAAGCCTCAGGCCGAGCGGCCCGGTTTCGTAGGAGACCGAAGCGTTGAAGGTGTGCTTCGGGCTTCCCGGCAGCGGCAGGCCATTGCCATCGCGACCATCGATGTTGAAGTGCTTGATTTTCGAGCCGGTGTAGGTGTAGTTCAGGTAAAGGCCAAGCCCTTTGAGGAACGGAAGCTGGAACTGCGCCGAGGCTTCCAGACCGTTGATCGTACCGTCGCCACCATTGATTGGCTGGTAAAGATCGTAACCCGTTACCGGATCGGTCGATTTTTGGGTGACGATAAAATCTGAAATCGATTTATGGAAATAACCGACCGAGACCAGGCTGACCGAACCGAGGTACCGATCGATCATGATATCGAAGTTCTTCGAGAGCGTCGCCTTGAGTTCGGGATTGCCGACATAAATCTCCTCGTCATCGACCAGAATCTGGCGATACGGAGCGAGATCGAAGTAGTTGGGCCGCGCCAGCGAATGGGTGTAGGCTAGCCTGACGTTGGTGACGCTGTCGAGCTTGTAGCGCAGACTGAGGTGCGGCAGCACGTTGGTGTAATTTTCACGCGCGCCGTGCACCGGCGTCAGGGTATCGGCATCGTCGTCATAGACGAACGCATCGTACTGATTGCTCGTGTGTTCCATGCGCACGCCGCCAATCAGACGAAGCTTGTCGGTTGCATCCCAGGTCATCATGCCGTAGGCCGCCTTAACATCCTCCTTCGCCGTGTAATTACCGGCCAGTTCAGCCAGGTCGGTCGCCTTGTCGAACAGTGTTGCATTGTTCAGATCGAGGTTGCCGAGAAACGCGGGATCGACATATGAACCGACAACATACTGATCGCCAGGGAGATAGTGTTTTTTTGACGGGCTGTACAGATTGTTATAAACCTCGTTCATGAATGCGTCTTCATCGACAGGCGAATATTCATAATACTCGTTATCACTCGACTTCTTCTTGTGCCTGAACTTGCCGCCAACCTTAAGCTTCAGCCTGTCCGCCAGGTCGTACTTGAAGTCGAGGCCGAAAGCCTTGTCGAGTTCTTCGGCGTATTGATTCTCTTCGGTCAACGACTTCAGTTTCCAGTCACCCGAAGGCGAGAGACCCGATGAAGCATCCATGATAACCAAGGGATTTTCCGGATCGGAAACATCGACCGTGAAAGGCTGCTTCTTCTCCCTGATGTCGATGTAGCGCTCGTTCGGCTTTTCTTGCGAAGCCTTCGAATACGCTGCCTGCCAGTCAACTTCGAGCTTGCCGAAATGGTGCTCGCCGCCGAGTGAGTACGACATCATTCGCTGCTCTTCGAGGCGGGCATCCTTGTCGGTACCGCCCTTGTTCTGCATCCGGATTTCGCCCTTGTCCAGATAGTTGTTGTCATCGTCAAGCAGGCTGGTGTAGGTCGTTCTGTAACGTTGCTCCCAGTCCTTGCGCCAGTTGGAAATACCGGAGAATTTCAGGGTGTGGTTTTCATTGAAACGGTAATCGAGCGTGGTCGAGAGGCTCTTACGCAAACGCTCGATGTCGTAGGTGCGAACCTGCTGTGAATCGAGATTTATCTGGCCGGTCGTCTCGCTGCGCTTCCATTCGGCTTCGATATCGTCTGAACCGAAATGGTTGTCTTCATACGATCCGGCCACCACAACGCCGAGTTTGCCTCCCAGGAAGCGGTTACCGTACACGCCGGAGAACTTCGACTTTGGGCCGCCGGAACCTTCGATCAGGTTGGCGCCGCCGCCAGCCGTGATCGAGATGCGCCTCTCGCTTGGCGCCATCGTGATGAGGTTGACCGATCCGCCGATGGCGTCGGCATCCATGTCGGGAGTGAGGGTTTTGTTGACCTCGATGGTCTGAAGCATATCGGCGGGCACGAGATCGAGCTGCACGGTGCGGGTGTCAGCCTCTGCGGAAGGAATACGCTCGCCGTTTATCATGACCGAATTGAATCGCGGTTCCGTGCCGCGGATATGGATGAAACGCGCTTCGCCCTGATCGTTGAACACGCTGACGCCCGGAATTCTCTTGAGCGCGTCGCCGGCGTTGTCGTCAGGAAATTTGCCTATCTGGTCAGCGGCGATGACGTTGGTGATAGTGTCGCTTTTGATCTGCTGGTTAATCGCCTTGGCCTGCCCCTTGAGCTGTTCACCAACCACAACGATCTCCTGACCGACAACGAGACCGGGAGTCAGCGAAATGTTCAGGATGGCGGGTTTCTGCCGGTTCATGGAGACCGGGTATTCCTCGCCGACATAACCGATATAGGAAACGGAAATCACCACTGAATCCGAACCGATATTGTCGATTCTGTACCGTCCGGACTGATCGGTGACTGCGCCGAGCGGCGTGCCTTTGACCCTGACGGCCACGCCAGGCAGAGGAAGCTTGTCGTTTTTATCGACAATCGTACCCACGATGCTTCTCGACGTTGAGGGTATCGATGTTTGCGTGGCCGAATCAGCAGCCGACGCGACAGATGGTTGCGCGGCCGTTGCCAGCAACAGCAACGAACCGGCGACAGCCGAAGAGTAAGGGCAGTAACGATTCATGGCGAAACGAGGTGTATGAATTGGAGGTGGTTACAGATTTTCCAGCTACGGAAATTACCTCCCTCATTGTGTCGCCATCATGACAGCCCGGAAACATCATTGTGAACAATCGCCGGGCAACCGCAAGAAAAACAGCATCTTACCGTCGTCCGACAGCCTGGCTGACTTGACAACAGCGGTTTGCGCCAATGGCAAACATACTGTTTTGATACGATGCGGCCAGATCATCGGTACACGCCGGACTCTCCATGTTACAATGAATCCGTGATGCTTCAGATTACAATGCGTTGGCGGCTATCGCCGCCCACCATGCAGCCGCACCCACGCGGCGAAGCGATCCATCCAGCCTTGCAGGAAATCCCGGCTTCCAGGGCCAATTCCGCCGTCGGCGTCGAAGAGATCGTCGCGAAACTGGATGAAGGCTTCTGGCTGGGCCATTGTTGGAACGTCGAGCACGGCGAGGATGTTGCGCAGGTGCTGCTGGGCCATTGCTGTTCCGCAGGCGCCCGATGAAAGGCCGATAATGCCAGCCGGTTTGCCCTGCCAGGCGTTGTACCCGTAGGGACGGGATCCGACATCAATGGCATTCTTGAGCACGCCAGAAATCGAGCGGTTGTATTCGGGCGTGCAGAACATAATGCCGTCAGCCTCGGCTATCTCACGCCTCAACCGTTGCATCGATTCGGTCGGGTGCTCTTCGTCATCCTGATTGTACAGCGGAAGATCATCGATGCGGAGGTGATGGAAAGCAAAGTCGGCAGGCGCGAGCCGGATGAGCGCGTCAGCAAGCCTGCGGTTCAGCGACTCGCGCCTGATGCTGCCAACAACCACAACGATACGATAGGTGTTCATAACGGGATGGATTAGAGTTCGTCTATACCATCTGCCCGAACATCCCGCCACCGCATTTGGTTTCCCGAATCCAGTCGCGCGCATACCGAAACGCCTCGACCATTTTGAAGCCACAGTGAGAATCGGTATTATGTTTTGACAATACTCAAGGAGTTCACCCGTTTTTGCCGACATCCATCGGGCAAAAAGGCAAGATGAAAAAAGCGCTTCTCATCACCGGCCTCGTGGCCAGCCTGCTGGCTGTACTTGGTTTGTGGCTGCACCGCAGCTATACGATCCTCAAAACGAAGCCTCCCGCCCCCCTGACCACCGACGTCAAACTCGAACAACCGTCATCGCTGTTCAACCTGCCCATCAGCATCGAACATACGGTACTGGCGGACTATCTGAACGGCAAGATTCGCGGCAACTTCCTGAACGCCGACCTGTGGTTGCAGAAAAAGCACAAAGAGCGCGTCAGTCTCGCATTGACAAGAGAAGAAAACATCACCATCAGCTCGGACGGGCATAAGCTCTTCTGCACCTTTCCGGTCTCAGCAGAAGCACGGCTTACTGACAGCCGCTTCGGCAAGTTTCTCGCAAAACTGCTCGTCTGGCCGATCCATGCCAAAGCGGTCGTCACCTTCTCGACACCAATCGCGCTCGATCGCAACTGGCATCTCAAGACTCGTTTCAAAATCGTAAACATCCGGTGGAAAGAGGAGCCTGTGTTGAAAATAGGGCCGTTCCGGAAACACATCAGGGCTGACGTCGACACCCTGCTCAGTGACAACAAACGCGGCCTGACCGCCCTGCTCGACGCCGAAATCCACAAGGCGGCCAGCCTTTACCCCACCGTTAGCGATGTCTGGAAAGATTTGCAGAAACCCATCGTGCTCACCCGAAAGCCGGTTCCCGTCTGGCTGCGCTTCCACTGCAACGACATCACCGGCCATATTTCACTGAACAAAAGGGCCATCGTCTGCAACGCCCGGATCAGGACAGGGATGAGCATGCTGACCGACACGACCGCCATCAGCCCGCCGACGCCTTTGCCCCGGTTCCGGCAAACTCCCCGAGACAGCATCTCGACCATCTCCGATGTCAACTTCTACGCCCTGGTGCCCTTCACCAGCATCAACAGACACCTCAATGATTTCTTCATGAACCGGAGCTTCAGCCGCTCGGGATACGACATCGTCGTACGCAGCGTCGAAGCATACGGCTCGTCAAGCGGGCTTTCGGTAGCCATCATGACAGACCTCGACCTGAAAGGCCATATCGTCATGAGCGGTCGTCCGCGCTATGACATACCGACCCACACCATCAGCATCGACCATTTTGACTACTCCATCGATACTGGCAACCCGATCATCAGAACAAGAGAACTCATTCTGCACGATGCCATCCGGGACAGCATCACCACCCGGCTCGATGTGCAGATCGGCTCGTTGGTCGACCGGCTGCCGACAATCATCACCAGGGCCGTATCCAAAGCCAAAGCGGGCAGAACCATCGATCTGACCATCGACAGCCTCGCCATCCGCAAATGCGATATCCGCGTCGGAAGAAACAACATCTATCTTCTGGTCAACGCCACCGCGAAAAATGCCCTGCGCATCAAGCGGATCAAATCCGGCAAGGTCATCAGAATCCGCAAACAAGCCGAAACAAAGGATCAAAACCCCACCAGTCAGCTCCCCCGGCCTCCGGACACAGACAACAAATCCCGATTGTCACCGGTCACGGCGCGCCCGTTGCAGCTCACCAATCACTTCTGAACCGCCGCGTCATACTTTCCATTGAAAAATTCCCGGAGAAAAGCTTTAACTTTTATTCTGAAAAGACCACAAAATTGTACCGGCACTATCAAGAGGTAACCATTTATGCTGGGAGATGTTCTGCTGATCAACGATCAGCACAAATCAGCGGCCAAAGCCATTTTTGACCGCATGCTTTACGACCTCACGCTGCTTGAGGAACAAGGAAAAGGTGGCAAGTTCGTCGTAGCCATATCGGGTGAATCGGGAGCAGGAAAATCGGAAATATCCCACTCGCTCGCCCTCTTGCTCAAAGCTCAAAGCATCCGCGTCAAGATTCTGCATACCGACAACTACTACCGCGTCCATCCCCTCGACCGCCGGGAACACCGGATCAGCAACAATTATGAACTGGTCGGCGTGGATGAATATGACTGGGAGATGTTGCACCGCAACATCGATGACTTCCGCCAGAACCGGAAGGTTTCCGTGCCCTGCATCGACATCATCACGGACGAAGTCGATGAACTGGTCACCGATTTCAGCAAAATTCAGGTGCTCGTCATCGACGGCCTCTACGCCATCCGCACCGAGGGGGTTGACCTGCGGGTCTTCATCGACCTGACCTATCACGAAACCAAGCTCAGCCAGCTGCTCCGCTGCAAGGAACCGGCTGACGGCTATCGCTGGAGTGTGCTCGAACGGGAGCACCATCACGTCCGGTCGCTGATGCACCTGGCCGATCTGCATGTTGACCGGAACTATCAGGTGGTCGATCCCGCTTCAAGACAAGACATCCACGTCGAGCACTCGCCCTGAAGCGACTCGCTCCGGCACATTCATTTGGCTGTAAATCAAGATTCCGAGCACCATGAACGAAACCATTGCCACAATCCTCAAGCGCCGCAGCGTGCGGGCCTACCGTCCCGATCCGGTCGAAAAGACCGATATCGACCTGATGCTCCGGGCCGCCCGTCACGCACCGAGCGCCATGAACCAGCAGCCGTGGCACTTCACGGTCATCCGCAACCCCAAGCTACTCCGCAAGCTCGAAAAGCACTGCCTCAACGCGTTCCTCGAATCGACGAACGAGGCTCTGAGGGAGATCGCAAAACAGGAGGGGTTCAGCGTCTTCTACCACGCTCCGCTGATGGTCATCATCTCCGGCGATCCGGGCGCGCTTGCCGCGCAGTACGACTGCACGCTCGCGATGGAGAACATGATGCTCGCCGCCACCTCGCTCGGCCTCGGCAGCTGCTGGGCAAATGCCATCATGATGTACCATGCCACCGAAAAAGGCAAGGCGAAGTTCAGGGAACTCGGCGTCACCTTCCCGGAAGGCTACCAGCCCTACGCCGCCGCAGCCTTTGGCTACCCGGCAACTCCCTGGCCCGACGCCCCGCCCAAAAAGCCGGATTGCGTCACCTTCATGGATTGAGCAGCGAAAACGCTTTACACCATATGAGAGGCTGTCTCAGCAGCATAACTGAAGCAGCCTCCCAACTCCACCCGAAATGCACCCCTGTTATCTTTTTATTGAGCAGAAGAATCTCTAACTTTTTGGTGTATTACCGATTTTCTGATTCTCTCTATAAACCCCTAACAGGAGAAAAGATGAAAAGAACCTTCCTATCCGCAGCGCTGGCGATCATGTTCCTGCTCTCTTATTCGATCAGCTTTGCGGCCCTGAACCAGTTTACCGGTAACTGGAAAAACACCGACCCGAACACCCGGGGCATCACAACGCTCGTCATCGACGGCAACGCCAACGACCTGAGAATGCACGCCTGGGGCAAATGCCATCCTCAGGATTGCGACTGGGGCGAAGTCAACGCGTACGCTTATGCGCCGAACGTTTCCGCGCCGCTCGACCCGACTGCACGGGCAGTCTCCGCCGTGTACACCACAGGATTCAGCCAGACGCTTGTCGTCGTAAAACCGGCGGGCAACAACATGATTCGCGCTGAAGTTTTTACCCGTTTCACGGACAACAGCAACCGCAGCAACTACACGGAGGTCTACACGTTCAGACGGCAGTTCCGCCCTATGCCGATGCGGCCTTTCCCCGGCCCGATCCCCATGCCGGGAGCAGCCGTCCAGGAGGATTGTGTGTCGTTCAACCCGGTGACCACGACCGTCAGGAACATCGATGGACGCTGGAAGATCGTCGATGGCAACCACTGGCTCTTCGATTTCGGCGATAAAAGAGCGGAAGCCCTGCAAGCGCTGAGAGTCATCAAATACTACCGCATGGACAGCTCCTGCTTCGTTGGCCGTCCTGATCCGAGCTTCCACTATCTGCTGGTGAACGGCAACGCTCCGCAGGGCAGCATGGCTGGCGAGGATTGCGTGAGCTTCAACCCCAACACCATCGAGGTCAGGAAAATCGACGGACGCTGGAAAATCGTCGATGGCAGCCACTGGCTCTTCGATTTCGGCGACAAGGAGAGCGAAGCGAGAACAGCTTTTGCCATCATCAAAAAATACGGCTTCACCCGTTCATGCTTCGTGGGCCGTCCCGACCCGAGCTTTAACTACCTGAGGAAGTAAACAGCTTAGAAATGCCCGATCAAAACCCCCGGCTTCTGCAAATCGAGGCCGGGGGTTTGCCATTCACCGCAAACGAGCCCGCCAACAACATCAGTATCCACGCATGATCGACCGCCACAACTTGCCCCGCGTCCTTCATCCGGATTCCGGAAACCGGCCAGAGAAACCGCGCCGGGTCGATCTGCTGCTCGTCATCGCATCGCTTCTGGCCGCGCTGCATCTCTTTCCAACGGTAGCGTTCGCGGAACCGGGGCGGCTGACGGTGCTCTTCACCAGCGACCTGCACTCCCACTTCTCGCCGCATCACGAGCTGGCAAGCGATGGAAGCATCCTGGACGTAGGCGGCTACGCTCGGCTTGCCGGAGCGATCGAACAGGAGCGCAAACGAACGGATGGGAACACCCTTCTTGTCGATGCGGGCGACTTCACCCAGGGCACGCTCTACCACACCGTTTTGCAGGAAGAGGCGCTCGAACTTCGCCTGATGGGCGCGATGGGTTACGACGCCGCCACCTTCGGCAACCACGATTTCGACTTCCGCCCATCCGGAGCTACCGGAATGCTCCGCGCCGCGCGCGCCAAAGCGCAGGTGCTGCCGCAACTGGTCATCTCGAACCTCCGCTTCAGTACAAACGACCCCGGCGATGCGACGCTGAAACAGGCTTTCCGCGACTACCCGGTGCGCGGTTATACGATTATCGAACGCAACGGGCTGCGCATCGGCATTTTCGGTCTGCTTGGCAAGGATGCCGCCGAAGACGCGAGCTTTGCCAGACCAGTCACCTTCTCCGATCCAGTCGAAGCGGCAAGAAAAACGGTGAAAATTCTGAAGGAACGCGAGAAAGTTGACCTCGTCGTCTGCCTGTCGCACAGCGGCACCAATCCAGACAAGGCACACTCCGAAGATGAAAAGCTTGCCACCACCGTCCCCGGCATCGACGTGATCGTCAGCGGCCACACCCACACGATTCTGCAGACGCCGATCAAAACAGGAAAAACGCTCATCGTCTCCGCCGGATCGTACGGCACATGGCTTGGGGTGCTCGATCTGATGGTCGAGAAGGGGCGCGACGTGGAGGTGACGGGATACCGGCTGCGGAAAATCGACGCGAGCGTCCCGGAGGAGGCGAAGATCGCCCGCACCATCGATGGCTTCCGGAGTCTCGTCGAAGAGCGCTACCTCTCGCACTTCGGCTACCACTTCGACCAGGCACTCGCCTTCCAGCCGTTCAACGGCCAGACCATCGAAGAGACGTATGCCAACCCCGCTGAAACCGGTCTCGGCAACCTCGTCACCGACGCCTACCGCTACGCCGTCGAGCAGGCGGAGGGTCGCCACCGCCATATCGACGCAGCCGTCGATGTGCTCGGCTGCATTCGTTCGTCGCTCTTCAAAGGCGACATCCGCGTGTCGGACGTTTTCCAGACCGCCTCGCTCGGCCCGGTGCAATACGGCTATTGCGGCAACACCATCATCGTCGTCTACCTCACGGGCCGCGACCTGAAAAACCTGCTCGAAGTCCACACCAGCATCGCCCCGTCAAAAAAAGACGCCCTCCTGAGCGTCTCCGGCATCAGGTTCAGCTACAACCCCAACCGCGTGCCGTTCGACCGCGTAACCTCAGTCGAAGTTGAAGGGGCCGATCACAGCTTCCGCCCGCTGGAGAACGAGCGCCGGTACAGCGTGGCGATCAACTCCTACCTCGCCAACCTGATCGACCTCGTCAGCAAAAAATCCTTCGGCATCCTGCAAATCACGCCGAGAGACGAAGCGGGAAATCCGGTGAGCGCCAAAGACGAGAGCAGGCTCACGGTGATGCGGAACGGCGAACCGCTGCGCGAGTGGGTCGCACTCGCCGAATACCTCTCGTCGTTCCCCGAAAAGAACGGCATTCCGACGGTACCCGAACGCTACGCCAAGCCCGAAGGCCGCATTGTCGCCGAGGCTTCATGGAACCCCGTCAAGCTCATCGCCGGAGGCAACTGGATCACGATAACCGCCGCCTTACTGATCGTTGCTGCGGTGATACTTGTGATCTTTGTGGTGCGGCGGATTGTAGTAAAACACAGGAATTAGCAAAGATGCTAAATGATAATGCACCGGTTTAAAGCCATATCCTGCATGACAAGGAATCACTCTTGAACTTTTATAGCATTTATGCTATTATGAAAAATGAGCTATCAAATTCTCTTTTTCAACGAGTCCGTCAAGGCTGAAATCGAAAACTGGCCAGTTGGCATAAACGCCAGTTTCGTGCGGATTACGGAACAGATTGAAATTTCAGGCCCTAACCTTGGAATGCCTTACACCCGCTCATTTGGGAAGGGGCTTTTTGAAATCAGAGCCAGAGGAGCTGAAGGAATAGGGCGTGCGTTTTTTTGCTGTCTTGTTGACCGCCAAGTGGTCATTTTACATGGCTTTATCAAAAAAACACAGAAAACCCCCGCAAAAGAGATTGAAATCGCCCGAAAAAGACAGAAAATGGCACAATCATGACTACAGAAGAGAACAATGCATTCAACCCGGTTCCGCTCAATCCCAAAGCTTTCGTGGAACAAAAACGAACGGAAGACGCGAGATTCAGAGTCGCTTACGATGCGCTTGAGGACGAGTTTTCCGCACTTGCCGCATTGTTGGAAGCTAGAACCAAAGCGGGCCTGACCCAAGCGGAAATTGCCTCTCGAATGGGTGTGTCGCAACCGATTGTAGCAAGAATCGAATCCAGCCTCGGCAGCCAGGCCCACTCCCCATCGCTGAACACTCTTCGCAGATACGCTCAGGCTTGTGGGATGAAATTGGTTATTCAGATGGTGAGGAAGGATGATGGGGGGTAAAAATCTAAATCCCATTAAGTCAATTATTATAGCCCTCTCTTCGCTGTGAAGCACCTAAGCGAGTTGCTTAACGAAAATATGAGTCTCCCCACTTTAGATCAATGCCGTTCTGTTTGAACAAACAAATTATACTGGTCAGCAGCAAGTCGTTGTTTACGCCGATAAATATTCCCCTGAGCTGTCTCTTCTGATACAATACCGTCTGACCAAGTCAGAACGGTAGGAACCGAATATTTCGTAACAATCACTTCTCCGACTTCATTTAACCGTCTATTAATATTCATAACACAATGTATAGTACTACCATGCGCAAAGCTGACATTACCTCGTAATACATCATTTTTAAAAACCTCATCAAGCATAGAAAATGAAATTGGTCTTCCATTGTACAACCCTTTCCACAAATACGTCCCATCATTTAGTACCGGCGCAATTATTTCAATCGTTGCATCCTCGATCACATTGACAGGAAGTTTGTCAGTAGAAAGAATAAATTTTGAGAAATCATTACGCTGAATAATGCTTTTCTCAATAGGCTTAACGGATGGATCCGGAATTGCTGTAAATCCAATGGCAGTAACCTTTTCATAATCTAAAAGCTCACGGTAAAAATTAGACCGTCGTGTTACGACTTTCAAATCATAATCAAAATTCTGAACCGTAGAAGTAATGGTATCCGGTTTTACAACTCCTTTATTTATTTCGCTTTTTAGTTTTTCGATATTTAGCGTTTTTTCTTCAATTGTTAGTTTTGCGACTTCCTTATTAAGAACATCCATTTCTGGATCAGATAAAGGAATTCTCGAAAGAACTGCAACTATCACAGCAAGTAAAAATGTCAACTGATTACTATTTTCTCCTAAAACCGCCAAACTTCTTTTAACCCGCCTTCTTCATATGCAGTTGATTCAAGATCAATTGGGATTTGTAACTGCTCAGCAATATGGACACATAAGGCAAGAATTTGAGCTTCACCTCTGTTTCGAACAATAGCACTCATCGCGTGAGAATCATCGCGAAAGTGATAGTGTAATTCAAATAACTCGATCATCATAGATATTTGATTCAGTTTGAAAACACTATTTCATTTATTTTCGTAAAAAAAGACTACATCGCTCTAAAGCATTTATCGCCTCAATTCTCCGAATCCCTCAACACCTCCTCGCCCAGTTTCCCAACCTCCTTGTACGAAGTCCTGTTCGTCGAAAGGGGCGAACGGAGCACGCGAATCGGGCGGGCTTTGGCTGATTGCGCGGCGGTGATGTCGGTGTCGGAGTCACCGTAATACACCTTCACCTGTTTAGCCGTAATCGAGGGCGTTTTGGACTGGTTGCAGGTGAAAATGACCTCGGCCTTCTTCAAGTCGAAACACTGCCGGAGAATTTGCGGTACAATGGAGACTTTCGAGCTGTCGCGGGCGGTGATGAAGACGATGGTGTCTCCCCTCTGCTTGTGCATCTGGATCAGCGCATTGCCCGAAGCTTTCGGGATGCTGAACTTGTCGAACTGGCCATTCATGTCGTTCCAGAACGCCGAGGAATGCCACAAGCTGTCGCCAGCCGGATACTTGTTCCTGCCGCCGGGGCCGTCGTGATTGTTCACGCCATAGTAAAAGCCGGGGCTTGAGAAGAGGACGGTGTCGTCGATATCGAATCCGGCGACGATCGGCAAAGGCGGAAGCGTCTCCCTGATCTTGTCAACGGTAACGTAATGAACCTGCGAACACGCAGCCGCAGCAACAAGATACAGCAACGCGAAAACTGCTCTGAACTTCCGGGTCATGAGTTCCCTCCTCATCGTTTTGATAGAAAGACAGGCAATCTCAGGAACAGGGTATCAACTGGTATCGGATCGCGCAGAGCAACAAACGTGACGTACTGACTAAAGATCGAATCGAAGGCCGCTTAAAATGGCAGGAAAACGGGGAATAACGGCCCGGCATGAACTCATTGATAGGTAAAGAAAATACATCAAATTCACAAGCGCCACCGGAAAGGTGACGCTTCTGTTGAAGCCATAACCTGCGAAAGGCTCAGGCTCAGCGAACAACAATCCGGATCGAGAGAAAAGAGCGGAAAAATATCCAGGCTATTCACCCGGCAACGACTTCCGTGTCCCAGGTGAGCTTGCATCCCGACGCCTTGAGCATGGCGGCAACGCTGCAATATTTATCCATCGAAAGCCCGACCGCCTTGTCGAGATCCGCCTTGGTGCAATCGGGACTGCACATCTTGAAGCTGACATGAATCGAGGTAAAAACTTTCGGATGGCTTTCAGCCCGAACAGCTTTGAGCGAGGCATCGAGGGTAACCAGCTCCTTTCTCATTTTTCCGATAATGGCGATGATGTCCATCATGGAACAGGCCGCCAGCGACTGGAGCATGATCTCCATGGGAGAGGCATACATGGCAGAAATCGAAGGATCGAGCTTCCCATCGAAAAACGTGTGCTGCCCTTTTTCGTTGACACCGACAAGCGGCAGATTCCTGTCGAAAGAGACGGTTGCGTGCATAGCTTTTCCAATAAAAGGGTTAGGGATACGTGAGTCACACGGCGCGAAACCGGCTCTTTCAGATACCGGCTCACGGTGAAAAAAGTTCGATCAGCGGCTTGTCAGCCTCAACATTACCGACCGCCTCACTTTTACGGCAAGTGAACAAATTCTGCCCCTCTGGCATTTACTATAACTGTAATCCGGAGAAGGTCTCACAGAGAAGCCCATTCCATGCCGCCTGGCATATGAGATATTTGATAGTAATCAGACTACATATCGGCAATGTAAACACAGCCTTTCATCTTTACCAGAGCCAACAGGACAACATCGGCATCAGTAGCTCTTCAACTGCAAACAAACCTGAGGGATGATCTTAGGAAACGTCTTGAACATAGAAACCTTCGTTGACCTTGGTCTTGACCCCGGATCGGCAAATACCCTGATGTGCATAAAGGATCAGGGCATCGTGGTCAATGAGCCGACGATTGTCGCCGTCGAAAGCGAATCCGGACAGTTGCTTGCCTTTGGACACGAGGCCCTCAACATGCACCAGAAAATGCATCCGGGCATTCAGACCATCATGCCTGTAACCAACGGAATCATCGGCGATTACGAAAATGCCCAGAAACTGTTCAGGGAGCTGCTGCACCATGTAAAACCCAGGATTCTCTTCGGCATTCACCGGCTTGTGGTCAGTATACCTCTCGGCATCACGGAAGTGGGAAAGCGCGCTTTCTTCGATATGGCGGAACATCTGGGTGCCAAAGAGGCCTGGCTGGTACTGGAACCGATAGCCGCGGCAATAGGCGCCGGCCTGAACCCGTTCGAGCCTGTCGCCAACCTGATCGTCAATCTGGGAGCCGGAACCACACAAATCGCGGTCATCTCGCTGGGCGGCATTGTTTCAGGGGAATCGCTCTCTGTTTCAGGCAACCAGATCAACAATGCGATCATCGAGAACCTGAGAGAACAGAACAATCTGGCCATCAGCGAATATGCAGCCGAACATATCAAGCTGAACATTGCCGCCACCGACAGGGCTGACCGCGAAAGCCGGTTGACGGTCAAAGGGTTCAACCTGCTGACCGGTTTTCCTGATACGCAGGAGATCAGTACGGCGGCCCTCAGGGAAATCATCACGACACCGCTGCAGGAGATCGTGACCGCAATCAAAAAGTGCATCGAGGTACTTGCCGACAAACCCGATGTCGCCGTTGACATCCTCGAACGGGGCATCTATCTGACGGGAGGCGGTGCGCTGTTGAGCGGCATCGACAAGAAAATCCAGTCCGAGACCGGGCTCGCTGTCACCATCTGCGAAGAGCCGCAAACAACGGTCGGTAAGGGGTTGTGTACGATTCTGGAAAATTTCGAGCATTACCGTCCGGTTCTTCTTGACAACAACAAGAAGCATAAACAGTAACATCGCGGCAGTGACCAGTCGAACAGCAGAATAGCAAAAAGCCCGAATAAACCTGGCAGAGGTTATTCGGGCTTCTTGCTTTACAAGGCTGTTTCCCGGCGCTCAGAAGGTTTTCTGTTCACAGGAGCATCCGTTGCTGCCCTGCACCTTGCTGATCGAGTCCTCGACGATCGACAGCAGAAAGCTGATACGGCCTTCGGCATAGGACAAGGTGGGCGAAATGGCCTTGAACTTGCCGATCAGCTCTTCGAGCTTCTGCTTTTTCATGGCATTGATGAGGCCATGAGAGATGCCAACCTTGTCAACCGGTACAACGGTTCTGAAGCCGGGCTCGTACTTCTGCATGCCCAGGTCGATTGTCTGTTTGGCATCGGATTTGCCGACAGCGGCAACGGCAGGCTGATTGACCTGATTGAGGTTTCGAATCGGCATGAGCCTCATCACCGGCCTTCCCGTTGGCGCAGCGGTCGGCTGGGCAACCGGCCGCATGACGCCCGGCTTCATCAGGAGGTTGCGCCGGTCGATTTTCAGGTTCCTGTCGATCAGCTCGAACCTGTTGAGCAGAGAGCGCTCGAAGTTGTTGAACTTTTTGAGCTGCTCTGCGGATTCCGGCGGCCAGGCTTTCTGAACAGGCGTCAGTTTGATGATACTGGCTACGTTGAAGGGGCCGTAAAGATCCTTTGCCGCAGCATCGATCTGCCGAAGCAGGTCTTCCTGCTCGGCATAGCCGGTCTTGAGCACGGTCATCAGAAAATCGATCTCGCCTGCCATTTTCATGAAACCCGAGGTGCCGGTATAGGCATCCGGCGTCACGCCCTTCATCTGCGATGCGTACTTCCCGGGCTCGCCGCTGACATTCCAGGCCGGGTCGTTAGCCAGGGTTTTCCAGACATTGCTGTAATTGGCGGAATAAACCGCGGCGGCGGAGTTGAGGAGCATCGAATTGTTCAGATAGCTGTCGAGCCTGCTGAAGAAGGTTTGCGCCGGATCGGAATAACCGTGCATCGAGGAAAGGTAGGTATCGACACTGTTGGTGAATTTGGCCTTTTCGGCAGCGTCAAGTGCCGCATAGTCGTCGGGATAGATCAGGCGGTAGAGGTAGCAATACTGATAATGCAGGTTCCACCCGCCCAGGTCGAGGCTTGTCAGAATGCCGATCGAGGGACGCAGAAAGAGCGACAGGTTGGTGATGTCGGTATTGTCGTTCCTGTAGAGGCGCTGATTGATGCGCTCTGGCAGGGCAAGCACTATCTGTCCGTTCAGCCAGCTTGCGCTTTTGTGCGCGTCCCACCACATGCCGAACGCCGCCGGAGTTGAATCCTTGCCGATAGCGTCCGAAGGGACCGGAAAACCGGTCAGCCCCGGAGAATAGAGGCCCGTGGTGGACATGATGCAATAGTTCTTGCCCATGCCATAGAGCACCGACTCCCCACCATTGCAACTGCCGTCGATCACGGCCAGGCTCGCACCGTTGTTGGCGATCTTCTCGAACAGCGGCGCAACCTGGCTGACGTAGAGAGTGCCGTTATTGAACTCGATGTAGTGCGATGCGGCTGTTCCGGTCGAAGTGTCGCTTCGGTTCCAGCGGGGATTGGAGCCATGACCCGCCAGATAGACAAGAAGCTGGTCTCCGGAAGCGAGAAGATTGGAAAAAGTGGTCAGCGCGTTCAGGCCCGAGGTACCGCTGTCGGTCATGGAGACCGTGTAACCGCGGCTCTGAAGTTCGGTTTTCAGCTCGGTCGGAGTGTTTCCCCAATCATTGTGATAGATGATGAGGGCCTTTTTCAGCCCCGCCGCATCGACCTGAACGGCCAGCAGGGTAAAAAAACCCGCGAGCAGCACCGCAAATATGCTCCGTTTCATGAGTAGCCCTCCTTTAAAAAAGATGATTGAGGAAAGTGCAACGAAAAAACACTTGAAACGTTAACCCGCAGGACGCGGGTCATGGACATATGTTTTGATCGAAACCGAACGGTTGGCGGTTGATCCAGCCGTACTGGCAAGTCTCAACGTGCTATATACAAAGGAGTTATGGCCTTGAACGGGGCTGATCCTGAAAAGAGGGCGTCCAAAGTATAGTGCCAGGTATTTGTACATCCATTGCACAAAAGATAAGAAATCCACTGCCGTGCAAATCAACAAATCGTAACAACAGAAATCACCGGCTCGCTTCGCTCACACCTGACTGTCGGTGTTTTTCTGCTGTGCACCATCAGCGACAGAAACACCGGAAGATCGAGCTGTAAAAGATGACCGGCAGGCTACCCTTCCCTGTCGTCGATGTCGAGCGTGCCTTGTGCGGCGATGGTTCCGGCGGTGGTGGGCGGCCCCTTCAGAATCCATTCAAATACCACGCCGATCAATGCGCCGGCGATCGGCCCGGCAATGTAGACCCAGGCAAGCGTTGTATCGCCGCACACCAGCGCGGGGGCAAACGAGCGCACAGGATTCATCGATGCACCGCTGACCGGCGCAGCCCACATCCCTGCCAGCGCGATGTAGCCGCCAACCGCAATCGCGCCGTTGGTGCCGATATTACGCGCGCCCGACGAGGTGCCGAGAATCGTGTTCACCAGCGCGGCGGTCAGCACAATCTCCATGACGAGCGCCTTCACCGGAGTCACCTCCTGACCCGGCAGGGTCATGCCCGGCGCGACCGCCGCGTTGCCAAACATGAAGCCGAGAAACAGCGCGGCCAGCCACCCTCCGGCGACCTGGGCAAGGATGTAGCCCGGCACGCGAACCCAGGGGAAATTGCGGCGAATGGCAAACGCCAGAGTAACGGCAGGATTGAGATGCGCGCCGCTCACCGTGCCCATGAAGTAGATGATCGCCATCACCATCAGGCCGGGCGCGACCGGCAGGAGCGCATCGCCGGCATGGTTACCGGAACTCGTCGCCGCCACAGGACCGCCCGCTGCCACGAGCACCAGCAGAAAAGTACCCCACAGCTCGGCAAAAATCCGCTGCCATTCGTGTTTCGGATCGAGAAAATTGGGCGCGATCTGCGTCAGAAGCATCCGGGCGCGTTGCGCCGCATGGTGGTTATTATCGTTTCCCGAAACCATATCACATTTCTGGATAAGCGGTTAGCAATCTTGTAACAAAAAAGCTCCTTCACAAAGCGGCTGCTTCTTTGCATTCGCGTTGCAGCTAATCAAATAAAGGTAAAAAATGCTCACCAAGTTGCCCACCGTCACCCCAAAGATCATTCCGCGGCAGGCACCATTGCGCCAGTTACCAGATATTGACTATCTTTTGCGTCAGCGATCATTCACCAATCCCTTTTTCAAGGAGCAGCGTCCATGACCGAACACGAAGTCATCGTCAAACAACTCCAGGCCGTACAAAACGCAAGCCGCAAAATCGTCCCCCTCAATGAAGAGACCATCAACGGCCTGCTCGTCGAGCTTGCCGACCGCATTCCCGCAGCCTCCGATGCGATCCTCGAAGCCAACCGCAAGGACCTCGAACGCATGGATCCCGCCGATCCGCGCTACGACCGGCTGCTCCTGAACGAAGCTCGCCTGAACTCGATCGCCTCCGACCTGCGAAACGTCGCCGCCCTGCCTTCGCCGCTCCACCGGGTGCTCGAAGAGCGCACGCTGCCCAATGGGCTTGAGCTGAAAAAGGTTTCGGTGCCGCTCGGCGTGATCGGCATCATCTACGAATCGCGCCCGAACGTCACCTTCGACGTCTTTGCGCTCTGCCTCAAGTCAGGCAACGCCACCGTGCTGAAAGGCGGCAGCGACGCGGCCTACTCGAACATCGCCATCGTGAACCTGATACAAACAGTGATCCGCGACCGGGGGCTCGATCCCGATATAATCTACCTCCTGCCCGCCGAGCGCGAGGCGGCGCACATTCTGCTCAACGCGGTGGGTTACATCGACGTCATCATTCCACGTGGCAGCCAGGCGCTGATCGACTTCGCGCGCAAGCACTCCACGGTGCCGGTCATCGAAACCGGAGCGGGCATCGTACACACCTACTTCGACCAGAGCGGCGACCTTGCGATGGGCCGCGACATTGTTTTCAACGCCAAGACCCGCCGTCCGAGCGTCTGCAATGCGCTCGACACGCTGATCGTGCACGAGAGCCGCATCGACGACCTGCCGGTGCTGGTGGAGTTGCTCGAAGAGAAAACCGTACAGATTTTCGCCGACGAACCGGCCTATTACAAGCTGCTTGGCCGCTACCCCGACGAGCTGCTCGAAATGGCCAGCCCGGAGCACTTCGGCACGGAGTTCCTGTCGCTGAAGATGTCGATCAAGACCGTTGGCAGCCTCGAAGAGGCGCTCGACCACATCGCCTGCCACAGCTCGAAGCACAGCGAGGCAATCATCGCATCGGATCAGACGACCATCGACGCTTTCATGAAGCAAGTCGATGCGGCGGCGGTATACGCCAACACCTCGACCGCCTTCACCGATGGCGCGCAGTTCGGCCTAGGTGCAGAGATCGGCATCAGCACGCAAAAGCTGCACGCGCGCGGCCCGATGGCGCTCAAGGAGCTGTGCAGCTACAAGTGGCTCGTCACCGGCCAGGGACAGGTGAGGCCCGCCTGATGCTCGAAGCGCGCAAGCTCGTCAAATCGTACGCCCTGCCCGGCCAGCCGCCGCTGAAGATTCTCGACGGTATCGACCTCTCGGTCGCGCCCGGCGAAATGGTGACCGTCATCGGCGCGTCGGGCAGCGGCAAGACCACGCTGCTCAACCTGCTCGGTACGCTCGACACGCCCGACGAGGGCGAGCTGACCTTCGACGGCTCGCCGGTTTTTCAGGGCAGCCGCTGCCTGCTCTCGAAAAAGGAGCTGGCCGCATTCCGCAACCGCAAGATCGGCTTCGTCTTCCAGTTCCACCACCTGCTCTCGGACTTCACGGCGCTCGAAAACGTCGCCATGGCCGAGTTCATCGGCACCGGCAAACTCAAACCCGCCAAGGAACGCGCCGCCGTGCTGCTCGAAAAACTCGGCCTCAAGGCCCGCCTCGACCACCTTCCCTCGGAGCTTTCCGGTGGCGAGCAGCAACGCGTCGCCATCGCCCGCGCGCTCATGAACAAGCCAAAACTCGTGCTCGCCGACGAACCGAGCGGCAACCTCGACAGCCGCAACAGCCGGATGCTCTACGAACTGATGGCCTCACTCAGCAAGGAGCGCCAAACCTCGTTCGTCATCGTCACCCACAACGAAGAGTTCGCCGCCACCGCCGACCGCTGCCTCCACATGCAGGACGGCCGGTTGCAGGCATGCGGGGGATGATGGATTTGAGAGAGGGAGAATACTCGGGTTCGCCCTGAAAACGACAAACCACTAAAAATCGAGTTATCTGATAACTGCATCTTCAACCCAATCCACCGCACTTCCATCCTGATGACCGACTCCACCCCCAACGCAAAAATAGGCCCCATCGAACTGGCCGCTTCCGTCATGCCGCGCCATGCATGGACGTTCCTGTTCGCGTCGTTCTTTTCGATCGGCATGGTCACCTTCGTCTCCATCGGACAGGCCTATATCCTGAACGAGCATCTCGGCATTCCGGTCTCCGAGCAGGGCACCATCAGCGGCGACCTGGTCTTCTGGACGGAGATCGTGACGCTCCTGCTCTTCGGCCCGACCGGGGCAATCATGGACCGCATCGGCAGAAAGCCGGTCTATGCCACGGGCTTCATCATCCTGGCGATAGCCTACCTCTGCTACCCGCTCGCCACCGACGTTTTCCAGCTCACCATCGCCCGCATGATCTACGCGGTCGGCGTGGTGGCCGTCACCAGCGGGCTGGCAACGGTGCTGGTCGATTACCCGAAGGAGCGGTCGCGGGGCAAGCTCATAGCGGTTGTCGGATTCCTGAACGGACTCGGCATCGTCATCCTGAACCAGTTCTTCGGCGGCCTGCCCAAGACGCTCGTTGCGGACGGCATGAGCGGCACGGAGGCCGGATTCTGGGCGCACGCGGCCATCGCGAGCACGGCGGCACTGACGGCTATCGTGCTCTTCTTCGGCCTCAAGGGCGGCACACCGGTGCGACACGAGGAGCGCCTGCCGATCAGGGAGCTGCTCACCAGCGGCTTCCGCCACGCCCGCAACCCGAGGATTCTGCTCTCCTACGCGGCGGCCTTCGTGGCACGCGGCGACCAGTCGATCATCGGCACCTTCGTGCCGCTCTGGGGCATGACCACCGGCCTCGCAATGGGCCTCGAACCCGCCGAAGCGGTCAAAAAAGGCACCTTCATTTTCATCATTTCGCAAGCCGCCGCGCTGCTCTGGGCGCCGGTCATCGGCGTTTTCCTCGACCGCTGGAACCGCGTCACGGCGCTGACGATCTGCATGGGTCTGGCCGCCATCGGCTACCTCTCGCTCGCCTTCATCGGCAACCCGCTCGACACCTACTCGCTCATCTTTTTCGTCTTGCTCGGCATCGGCCAGATCAGCGCCTTCCTCGGCTCGCAGTCCCTCATCGGTCAGGAAGCGCCGAAGGAGGCGCGCGGCTCGGTCATCGGAGCCTTCAACATCAGCGGAGCCATCGGCATCCTCTTCATCACCACCACCGGAGGCCGCCTCTTCGACGGCATGAGCCCAAAAGCCCCCTTCATCATCGTCGGCGCAGTGAATCTGATTGTGATGCTCGGCGGCATGTGGCTGCGGACGCGGGAGGGGAAACAAGCTTAAACCGTGCGACTATGAATCAGGAACATTCAGTCAAACAGTATCGATCGAGCCGCCAGCGGGAGCGGCTTCTGGCGCTTCTGCGCTCGACGAACACCCATCCGACCGCGTCGTGGCTCTACGACCGGCTGAAAACGGAGTTTCCCAATCTGAGCCTCGGAACGGTTTATCGAAACCTTTCGATTCTGATCGAACAGGGTCTGGTCAAGAAGATCGACGCTGGCAGCACGTTCGACCGCTTCGAGGCCAAAACGACGCCGCATGACCACCTGATCTGCAAAAAGTGCGGCAAGATCATCGATTTCGAGCAGCGCTTTTTCCCGGAAATCAACGACGAAATCAGCCGTTCGGTGGACTTCTATATCGAATCGCACAGAATCGATTTTTTTGGAACCTGCTCCGATTGCCGGACAATACAATGAAATCCTCTGGAAATGCAGGGATATTTTTTTAACCTATTATTAATAATCATTCCGATTATTAATCAAGGAGAGCAACCATCACATCATGTCATGAACCAGAACAGGCAGGATGTGGTTTTGTAAAGAGTAGTACCCATACCTTCACCTCAAGAGAAAAGGAGAATCATCATGAGTGAACAGAGCAAGTGCCCGGTAACGGGCCACACCGCCGCCCGTCCCGGCATGGGCGGCGGTCGGTCGAACCGCGACTGGTGGCCAAACCAGCTCAATCTCGACATGCTTCACCAGCATTCGTCGCTGAGCAATCCGCTGGATGAGAAGTTCAACTACGCCGAAGCGTTCAAGTCGCTCGATCTGGCCGCCGTCAAAAAAGACATCTACGCGCTGATGACCGATTCGCAGGAGTGGTGGCCCGCCGATTACGGTCACTACGGCGGCCTGTTCATCCGCATGGCCTGGCACAGCGCGGGCACCTACCGCACCAGCGACGGACGCGGCGGTGGGGGCACGGGTAACCAGCGCTTCGCGCCGCTCAACAGTTGGCCCGACAACGCGAACCTCGACAAGGCGCGGCGTCTGCTCTGGCCGATCAAGCAGAAGTACGGGAAGAAACTTTCATGGGCCGACCTCATGATTCTCGCGGGTAACTGCGCGCTTGAATCGATGGGCTTCAAGACCTTTGGCTTCGGCGGTGGACGTGTTGACATCTGGGAGCCGGAGGAGGACATTTACTGGGGCAAGGAGGCCGAGTGGCTCGGCAACAATCGTTACACCGGCGAACGTGATCTCGAAAACCCGCTGGCCGCAGTGCAGATGGGCTTGATCTACGTCAATCCCGAAGGGCCGGACGGCAAGCCTGATCCGGTTCTGGCGGGCAAGGACATCCGTGAAACCTTCGCGCGCATGGCGATGAACGACGAGGAGACCGTGGCGCTGGTCGCGGGCGGACACACCTTCGGCAAATGCCACGGCGTCGGCGATCCGAAGCTGGTGGGGCCGGAGCCGGAAGCCGCGCCCATCGAGGAGCAGGGGCTCGGCTGGAAGAGTGGCTACGGCAGCGGTAAGGGGAACGAAACCATGACCAGCGGTCTTGAAGGCGCGTGGACGCCTGACCCGATCCACTGGGACATGGGCTACCTCGGAATGCTCTATCGCTACGAGTGGGAGCTGACCAAAAGCCCCGCTGGCGCGTACCAGTGGAAGCCGAAAGATGTGGCCGAGGAGGACCTCGCTCCGATGGCGCACGATCCTTCGAAGCGCGTGCCAACCATGATGACCACCGCCGATCTGGCGATGCGCATGGACCCGATCTACGGCCCGATCTCGAAGCGCTACTACGAGCACCCCGACCAGTTCGCGGATGCGTTCGCGCGGGCATGGTTCAAGCTGACGCACCGCGACATGGGGCCGAAATCACGCTATCTCGGCGCAGAGGTTCCAGATGAAGATTTGATCTGGCAGGACCCGGTGCCGCCGGTCGATCACGAGCTGATCGGCGATGAGGAAATCGCGGAACTCAAAAAGCAGGTGCTCGCCTCCGGCCTCTCGATTCCGGAGCTGGTCTCGACCGCCTGGGCATCGGCCTCAACCTTTCGCGGCTCCGACAAGCGCGGTGGAGCCAATGGCGCACGCATCCAGCTCGCGCCGCAGAAGGAGTGGGAGGTCAACCAGCCGGAACAACTGCACAAGGTGCTGGGGAAATTCGACGAAATCCGCAATGCCTTCAACAGCGAGCGGATGGACGAAAAGCGGGTGTCGCTCGCCGACCTGATCGTGCTGGCCGGATGCGCGGGCGTCGAAGAGGCCGCACGGACGCCACACAGGAGCAGACAGACGTGGAGTCGTTCGCCGTGCTCGAACCGAGAGCCGACGGCTTCCGCAACTACGCCAGGCAAAAATACAGCGTGTCCGCCGAGGAGATGCTGGTTGACCGCGCGCAGTTGCTGAAGCTCACCGCGCCGGAAATGACCGTGCTCATCGGCGGCCTGCGCGTGCTGAACGTCAACTACGGCCAGTCGCAGCACGGCGTGTTCACCAAACGCCCGGAAACCCTCACCAACGACTTCTTCATCAACCTGCTCGACATGGGCACGGAGTGGAAACCGCTCTCCAAAGAGCACGACACCTTCGAGGGCCGCGACCGCAAAACCGGCGAACCGAGATGGACGGCCACCCGCGTCGATCTCATCTTCGGCTCCAACGCAAGGCTCCGCGCCGTTGCAGAGGTCTATGGCAGCGACGACGCGCGGGAGAAGTTCGTGCACGACTTTGTCGCCGCATGGAACAAAGTTATGAACCTCGACCGGTTTGAACTCGCTTGAGGCAAAATTTTACGTATAACAAACAAAAGCCGCCTTGGCATTCCAGAGGCGGCTTTTGTTTTGCAGACCTAAAAAATATCAAAGCAGCATAGTCAAAGATAAGGGAGTTGTCATCCCAAAAGCGTTCAGTACAGCGCTCCCGGCAAACTCTCACGCCCCCGTGATCACCCCGCAAATCTGCTCGATCTCCTTTTCCTTCAGATACGGATGCATCGGCAGGGCAAAAACCCTCGCGCTGAAATCTTCCGAAACCGGGAAGTCGCCCGGTTTATAGCCGAGATTTTCGTAGGCTTTCTGGAGGTGCAGCGGAATCGGGTAGTAGATCGCTGAAGGAATGCCCGCGTCCTTCAGTGCTCCCATGAGCTTCGCGCGGTCGTCGGTGGAGTTGGCGAGCACGGAGTATTGCGCCCAGCAGGAGGTGTATCCTTCGGGCTCTTCTGGAACGACGACGCGATCTTTCAGGCCTGCGCTGTAGGCTGCGGCGACCTTGTTGCGCAAGTCGAGTTCGTCGTCGAAGATGGTCAGTTTTTCGTTGATGACCGCCGCCTGGATGGCGTCGAAGCGGCCGTTGAGGCCGATGCGCTCGTTGTTGTATTTGTCCGAACCGCCGCCGTGCACGCGGACGGAGATCAGCAGCTCCAGCAGCTCGTCGTCGTCGGTGAAGATCGCGCCGCCGTCGCCGTAGCAGCCGAGCGGCTTGGCCGGAAAGAATGAGGTCGCGCCGACGAGGCCGAAGCTGCCCGCCTTTCTGCCGCCGACCGTGCCGCCGAAGCCCTGCGCGGCGTCTTCCAAAATCCAGAGTCCCTGCTCGGCGGCGACCTTTTCGAGGCGGTCGTACTCGGCGGGCAAGCCGAACAAATCGACTGGAATCAGCGCCTTTGGATTCAGCCCTTTTTTGCGAGCCTCCTCGACCGCCGGCGCGACGCCGTCAGGATCGATGTTGAAAGTGCCGGGCAGCACATCGACGAACACCGGCGTCGCGCCCGCGAGGCTGACGACCTCGGCGGTGGCCACGAAGGTGAAGGGCGTGGTGAGCACCGCGTCGCCGGGGCCGATGCCTTTGGCCATGAGCGGAATGAGCAGGGCGTCGGTGCCGGAGGCGCACGAAACGCAGTGCTTCGTGCCAACGTACTCGGCAAGCTTTTTCTCGGCTTCGAGCACCTCCGGCCCCATGACGAACTGGGCGCTGTCGATGATCCGCTCGATGCGCTTCATGAGGTTCTCGCGGATGCGGTTTTTCTGGGTTATGAGGTCGATGAACTGCATAATTTTATTGGGCTAAGATGATGTTCCTGAAAAAATTCGATTTGATATTATACGGATTCATCGACTCAATCCCGAAAGTTCGGACAGACAGCGCTGTGTTTTGCTCAAGTGTCGATTTTACTTACTATTATTCATCGAAATCGATACCGGTGTTGAGAAAGAAAAAAGCCGGTGAGAGTTCACAGATTTTCAACCAATCGCAAAACCATCCATGAGTTCCATTTACTTCATCGGCATCGGCGGCTCGGCAATGGCTTCGGTCGCCGTGGCGCTTTCGCACATGGGCCACGCTGTCACCGGCTCGGACACGCAGCTCTATCCCCCGATGAGCACCTACCTCGAAAACCATAACATCCGCTATTTCAACAGCTTTTCGGCGGAGAACCTGAAGAGCGCCACACCCGACCTGGTGGTAGCAGGCAACGCGATAAGCCGGGGCAATCCTGACCTTGAATATGCGCTCGATCAGCACATGGAGCTGATTTCGATGCCGCAACTGGTGCGGCGCGAGCTGATTGGCCGCCACACCTCGATCGTGGTGGCGGGTACGCACGGCAAGACAACAACCACCTCGCTCGCGGCGTGGCTGCTCGAAGCGGGAGGGCTCCTGCCGGGCTTCCTCATCGGCGGCATTCCCGAGAATTTCGGCGACGGCTGCCGTCCGTCGGGCCTCTCAGAGCCGGGCTTTTTCGTGACCGAGGGCGACGAGTACGACTCGGCCTTTTTCGACAAGCGCAGCAAGTTCCTGCAATACCGCCCCGACATCGCGATCATCAACAACGTCGAGTTCGACCATGCAGACATCTTCGATTCGCTCGACGACATCAAGAAAAGCTTCCGCCTGCTGGTGAACCTCGTGCCGTCGAATGGCTTGCTGATCGTCAACGCGGACGATCCGAATTCGATGGAGGTTTCCGCCAAGGCGTTCTGCCGCGTCGAGACCTTCGGCCTGAACGGTAACGCGGAGTGGACGGCGGCGGACATAGCGACCGATACTGATGGTACTTCGTTCACCGTCGTGCGCAATGGCGAAGCGATCGGACGAGTCCGGGTGCCGCTCTTCGGCAACTACAACGTGATGAATGCGCTCGCCGCCACAGCGGCGGCAATCCGCGCTGGTGTGAGCTTCGAGTCGGTCACGCGCGGTCTCGGCAGCTTCAAGCGCCCGAAGCGCCGCATGGAGCTGGTTGGCGAATATGCGGACGGCATCACGCTCATCGAGGATTTCGCGCACCATCCGACGGCCATCCGCCTCACGCTCGGCGCGATTGCAGAGCGTTACCCCGGTCGGCGTATCACCGCCTGTTTCGAGCCACGCTCCAACACCACCAGCCGCAACATCTTCCAGCACGAGCTGTCGGAATGCTTCGGCGATGCCGCGATCGTGGTGCTCGGCAAAGTAAACCGTCCGGAGCGCTACGCCCCCGAAGAAAGGCTTGATGCGGCGCTGCTGTGCCGAGAGCTGGAGGCGAACGGCAAACGCGTTTTTGCCGCAGGAAGCGAGAATTATCCGGGAGATATTGTCCGGTTCATCGAAGCTGAACAACAGCCGGGCGACGTGGTTGTTCTCCTGAGCAACGGCAGTTTCAGCGGCTTGAAAGAGATGCTGGCCGAAAGTTTTCAAAAAAATTCATGAAGATTTCACCGGCGAAGTTCTATCTTTTTATCTTGTGATTTTTGTTCAGTCCCGGAGAACGAGTGACGCCGTCGAGGCAACAATCCGGAACTGGGCCGTGATCATTATCGTTTTTGTTAAACCCATATATAAAGACCTGTTATGGCGAAAGTAAAAGTTGGTATCAATGGTTTTGGCCGCATTGGCCGTCTGGTTTTCAGACAGGCCATGGAGAATCCTGAAATCGAGATCGTCGGAATCAACGATCTGACCGATGTTAAAACCCTTGCCCACCTCCTCAAATACGACAGCTCCCACAAGAAATTCAACGGTGAAGTCAAGATCGAAGGCGACAATCTCGTCGTCAACGGCAGAACCATCGCCATCTGTGCGCAGAAAGATCCCGCTCAGCTTCCCTGGGCCTCGCTCGGTGCTAACCTTGTGGTTGAATCGACCGGCATCTTCACCAGCCGCGAAGCCGCTTCGAAACACATCGCCGCTGGCGCGAAGAAGGTTATCATCTCCGCTCCCGCAAAAGACAAGATCGACGCCACCATCGTCATGGGCGTCAACGACAAGAGCATCACCGGCAAGGAGGAGATTATCTCCAACGCGAGCTGCACCACCAACTGCCTCGCCCCGATGACCAAGGTACTCAACGACAACTTCGGCATCGTCAAAGGCTTCATGACCACCGTGCACGCCTACACCAACGACCAGAACATTCTCGACCTTCCGCACAAGGATCTGCGCCGTGCACGCGCTGCGGCCTGTTCGATCATCCCGACCTCGACCGGAGCGGCCAAAGCGATCGGCGAAGTGCTTCCCGAACTTGCCGGCAAGCTCGACGGCTTCGCCATGAGGGTCCCGGTTCCGGACGGTTCGGTCACCGACCTGTCGGTCATCGTCGAAAAAGCTGCAACCAAGGATGAAATCAACGCCGTCATGAAGGCCGCCGCAGAAGGCCCGATGAAGGGCATCCTCGAATACAACGTCGATCCGATCGTCTCTTGTGACATTGTCGGCAACGCCCACTCCTGCATCTTCGACTCGCCGCTGACCATGAGCTCCGGCAACATGGTGAAAATTGTCGGCTGGTACGACAACGAACTCGGCTACGCCACCCGCGTCGTAGACCTGCTCGGCATCTACTCGAAGTTTGTGTGATTTCTGGAAATGCGGCTCAATCCGCATAACGAACCGTACATTTCCGATGGCAGGGCTACACCCCTCGCCAACGGAAATGAGGTTTTCTCGCCTCTCCTGATTACATTTTCCAGAGAGCCAAAAGCGCAACGAGAAGAGCCATAGCAATCAAGACATTTTCCATTTGTCTTTGATTTGAGGTTATCCGAAGACGGCAGTTGATCCCTGCCGTCTTTTTTTTCGGTTTGACGGAAAATCCATCTAAGCCAACATACCACTATACGGATGACTGCGCCTGTGCGCCGATTTTTTTAAAATCACGCAAAATCATGTCTTTTTATACGCATCATATACATCATTTTAACGAAATAACGCCATAAATACAGCATTTTGACGCAAAAAAAACACAAAAAACCGCAAATGAACTTTTCAGATACGCATCAAAATAATTTCTGCCCTGCGTAATTTATTAAAGGACAATCAGTTGGCGCTAAAATGCCGCCTATTTTTATTTTTAAAGACAACCCTTATACATTTTGCGGGATTGAGTAAAGAGGACGGCCACAAGAGCCGTCCCTACGTAAGCAAGGTGAACCGTTAGCGCTCGTGGAAAAGAATTGTTGATCGCAACAGGGGCAGACACGCAGGTCTGCCCCTGCAATATCGAGGAAGTACAAGCTGTAGGGGCGAACCTGTGTGTTCGCCCTTTCCCCCCTCCCGATTTTGCCGTAAAAGAGTAATGTCTTATTATTGAACTACATTTCGGAGTCAGGCTCAACCTAAACGCCAACGCTCATGACCAGCACCATCGACACGCCAAAAAAGGCCATTATCCTTTATGACAGCATGTCCGTCGGCGGTTCTGCGGACAGGCTGATTGATGCTATCGGCAGAAATCTTGCCCAAGCCGGAGCGTATGTGGAAAAAGCCCGCTGCAAGCCCAACGCGGACTACAGCTTCGTCGAAGAGTTCGATCTCGTAATTCTCGGCGCGCCGATTTACTATCTGCTCGTCGCCTCGAAACTGAGTGGTTCGCTCTCGCAGAGCAACCTGAGAGCCGTCCTCAAAGGCAAAAAAGTGGCGCTCTTCGTCATCTGCGGCAGCCCGGAGCCAATGGCGCAGTTCCTCTACCTGCCGCAACTCAAAATGCATCTCGACAACCCGGTGATCCTTGCCGAAAAAGTGTTCGCTCCCGCAGAGACCAGCGATCAGAACGCGATCGCGGAGTTCACGAAAAACATTCTGGATGCCTACGGCAAGGCACGCTGATTCAACAAAACTTACTCTATGACTCCTGACAACGAACGCCAGATGAGAGCCATTATCCTCTATGACAGCCGCTCCACTGGCGGTTCAACAGACAAACTGATCGATTCGATTGGCCAGCAGCTCGCTGAAACCGGAGCCTATGTCGAGAAAGCCCGCTGCAAGGCGACCGCCGACTACAGCTTCGTCAGCGAATTCGATGTGGTGATCCTCGGTGCCCCCGTGTACTACCTGGTCGTCTCTTCGCAGCTGCTTGGCGCACTGGTGCAGAGCAACCTGAAGCGCTACCTGCGAAACAAGAGTGTCGCGCTCTTCGTGACCTGCGGAAGCCCCGAACCGATGGCCCAGACACTTTATCTGCCGCAGCTCAAGATTCATCTGATTCGCAACAGAATTCTCGCCGAAAAGGTGATCCATCCACATCAGATAGCCGACGAAGAGATCATCGCCGACTTCGTGGACGAGATCGACGAAGGGTACCGCCGGGCCAGCAGACCCCGCTCCGGCTTCCGTGCCGACAAACTCCAGTGGAGCGAAGAGGCACGCGAGCTGGTCAACAACCTGCCGCCGTTTTTCGTCGACAAGATCAAGACGGCCCTGTACACGTATGCCGAACAGAACGGCATCACCTACATTACGCCAGAGGTGCTCGACGCGGCCCGCTCAAGCTCCTTGGGTATGTGAGACAGAAAGCGCGATGCCAACAGAAAAGCCGTCACCTTGCGATGACGGCTTTTTATTTTTTCTGGGATCAGGGAATCTGACAACGCCTCAGCTGAAAATATCCTTCGCCTTTTCAAAAATGCTCTTTTCATGGTTTTCATCGCCATGGTTCGGGCAGATGACCGTCGATTTCTTCAGCTCCTTCAACAAGTCGCGATCCTTGCCGCTGACATCCTTCGGCACAAAGACATTCACCCTGACGTACAGGTCGCCGCTGCCGCCGCCTCGCAGGTGGCCGATACCCTTGCCGCCGATGCGCAGCATCGTGTTCGGCTGGGTGGCCGCAGGAATGGTCAGTTTGACGTGACCTTCGAGCGTTGGCACGTCGATCTTGGTACCCATAACCAGATCAGGGAAACCAACCGAAAGATCGTAGATGATATCGTCGCCGTTGCGCTTGAACAGGTCATGCGGCTTCTCCTCGATCACCACGATCAGGTCGCCGGGCGCTCCGCCCCTCGGTCCCGCGTTGCCCTGCCCCTGAAGCGTCAGGTAGTTGCCGTCCTGCACACCCGCAGGAACGGTGATCTTGACGGTCGTTTCCCCCTGTTTGATGCCTTCGCCATAGCAGGAGGTGCAGCGATCCTTGACCACCTGCCCCTCGCCGCCGCAAGTCGGGCAGGCAGAGATGTTCATGAACTGCCCGAACATCGTCTTGGTGGCCTGGCGAACTTCGCCGCTTCCGTGGCAGGTCGGGCAGGTCTCGGTCTTGCCGCTCTTCGAGCCAGTGCCGTTGCACTCCTGGCAGCTCACCTGCTTCTTGATCTTGAGCGTCTTCTCAACCCCTTTGGCGATCTCTTCGAGCGTCAGCTTGAGGCGAATCTTGAGATCGGTGCCCTGGATGCCAGCCGAGCGCCGACGCCCGCCGCCACCACCCGAAAAGCCGCCGCCGAAGACATCTTCGAAACCGCTGAATGGCGATCCGCCAGCGCGTGCGCGGCCTCCGCCGCCACCGAACATATCGTTGAAAGCGCTGAAAATATCGTTGATATCGCCATATCCCGCACCACCGGGGCCACCGCCCGATGCCGCCGACGAGCCAACGCCCGCATGGCCGAACTGGTCGTAGCGGCGGCGCTTGTCGTCGTTGCTCAGGACTTCGTACGCCTCGTTGACCTCTTTGAACTTCTCCTCGGCCTCCTTGTTGTCGGGATTCTTGTCCGGGTGATATTTCAGGGCCAGCTTGCGGTAAGCCTTCTTTATTTCATCCTTGTCCGCCGAACGGGCGACGCCAAGGACTTCATAGTAATCTCTCTTCATCGTTTATACTCTCACTATTTATATCTGAACCTGATAGTTATTTCGCGACGATCACCTTGGCATGACGGATCACCCGGTCGCCAAGCGTGTAGCCGGTCTGGTACTCCTCGACGATGGTGTCGGGCTCCGCGCCCGGCGCGTCGATCTGCGTGATCGCTTCGTGGAAGTTGACGTCGAGCACCTTGCCTTTGGCCTCGATCTCCTTGACCCCTTTGCGCTCAAGCAGCGACATGAAGTTTTTGCGGATCAGTTCCACGCCCTCGATGAAGGGTTTGGCCTCGGCCATCGCCTGCATTTCAGCGGGGATGTGGCTCATGAGACGCTTCAGGTCATCGATCAGCGGCAACAGGTCGCGCACGGTGTTCTCCAGCATCCGGGTACCCGACAGCGCGGCTTCGCGCTCCTTCTGCTTCCGGAAATTCTCGAACTCGGCGGCGCGGCGCATCACCTCTTCGCGCAGCTTCTGTATCTCGGCATCGCGAGCCGAGATTTCGGCCTCCATGTCAGCCTCGGTCGCCGCAGGAATCGCCGCCGTCTCTTCGGCAGTCGGTTCAGCCGCCCCGGTGCTGATCGTCTCCTGTATCTCTTCCTGTTCCTTGTGGTGCTTTCTGGTCATAATGACGAAAAAATATTGAAAATTAATTATTTCCGGAGAGCGCCTCTGAAAGGCAGCCCGCCATGTAGTTCACCACGCGCACGGCGTGTTCGTAATCCATCCGCTTCGGCCCCATGACGCCGACCCTGCCAATCATCTTGCCCGCGAAGTAGGGCGACGAAACGATGGTCAGATCGGCGGCGTTGCCCGTGCGGTTCTCGGTGCCGATGCTGATGGCCACCTCGCACTCGCGAATCTGGCGAAGCGCCGAGGGGACCGCGTTATCGACAAGCCTGGCCATGCCGAACTTGTCCTCGATCATGGTGATGATGTCACGCACCTTCTCAGGCTGCTTGAACTCGGGCTGATCAACGATGTTCTCGGTGCCCGAAACATAGAGCCGTTCGAGAATGGAGGATTCATCGAAGAGCGTGTCAGCCGAGCTGACGATGCTGTTCATGAGCCCTTCGCTGCCCTTGAAGTCCGAAAGACGCTTGCCAATGGTGCTGCGAATCTCTTCGAGCGTCAGCCCCGACAGGCGTTCGTTGAGCACATCGACCACGGCGTCGATCTTCTGCCGCGATATTTCCGCGTTCAGCTCCATGACGATGGTCTTGACAAAAAGTGACTGGATGGCAATGACCACCATGATCCGCGACGAGGCGAGCTGCACGATATCAAGCCGTTCGAAAACCGCGTTGGAGAGCCTCGGCGGCAGCACCACGGCGAGCTGTCGCGAAATGCTGCCCAGAACCCGCGCCGCCGCGCCCAGTACCTCGGCAGATGTGCCCTTCAGCTCCGATCCGCGATTGCTGAAACGGTCGTCGATCATCCGCTTTTCCTCTTCATCGATCCGGCTGACGTTCATGATCAGATCGACGTAATAGCGATACCCCTTGTCGGTCGGCACCCGACCGGCGGAGGTGTGCGGCTGGCTGATGAATCCGTCCGCCTCCAGGTCGGCCATGACGTTGCGAATGGTAGCGTCCGACAGGCCGAGGTTATAGTTTCGCGCGATGGTACGCGAACCGACCGGCATCGCCGAAACGACGTATGACTGTATGATTATACCGAGAACCTGACGTTCACGCAGGGTCAAATCACGATAATTCATCTGGAAACCGCCTGTAACTTGAAACTGATTCCGCGCGGATCGGCGCGGCAAAGCCATTTGGGGCCGATATGCATTAACAGCGGAAGCTCCCCGATAGTTGCCTCGAAGCCCATCGCCCGCGACGGCAAACAATATACAGAAAATTAACTTTGAATAAACCGCAAGGGCTTACTGTGCAATGCACGAAAGCCCGCGATCGAGCTTGTTGTAATCCTGCATGACCTGAACGTCGGCGAAGCTCGAGCCGAGCAGGTTTCTGACCTCAGCCGCGCCGTCGGCATGAAGCTCGAAGCAGAGCACGCCACCCTTGCGAAGCAGCGACGGCGCGGCGACGGCAATGCTCTGGTAATACTCGAAACCGCTGGGCGCGACCAGTGCAAGGCGCGGTTCGTACTGCCTCACCTCCTCCTGCAGGGTTGCCCACTCCGCTTCTGGAATGTAGGGCGGATTGGAGACGAGCAGATCGAACGGCCCGCCAACGGCGTCAGCAAACGAAGCGCTGAGCGCATCGGCTTCGACGAAGCGGATGCGTTCGCTCACACCGTGCGCATCGGCATTGCGGCGGGCGACATCGAGCGCATCGGCGGAGACATCGGCGGCGGTAACACGAGCGCCAGGCAGGCGCAGGGCAAGCGTGATGGCGATGCAACCGCTGCCGGTGCCGACGTCGAGAATCGACGGCGAATCGGCAGAATCGAGGCCACTTGCGGCAAGCCGCTCCATCGCATGTTCGAGCACCAGTTCGGTCTCCGGACGCGGAATCAGCACCCGCTCATCGACGTAAAACTGGTAGCCGTAAAAAAACGCCTCTCCCGCAATGTACTGCACCGGCCTCCCCTGCAAGCGCTCCCGGCAAGCCGCCCGGAACGCCTCAAGCTCCTTCAGCGTCAACGGCCGCTCGTGATCGAGATAAAGCTGAAGCCGCTGCAATCCCAAAACCTGCCCCAAAAGCAACTCCGCTGAAAGACGAGGTTCGTCGATCTTCTTCTCGGCAAAAAACGCAATGGTCGTCTTGAGCAGCTCGACAACGCTCCACACTTTCTCTTCGGGCATGACTTGTGGTTTGGGTTATGGAATTGGGGGTTATTTACGAATTTTGGAGGGGCGAGGCAATGAAAGAAAACCAATAGAAATGACTACGGCTCAATGCTCTCAAAAGGAGAAATAAAACCACCCGGCAGCAAGCGCTATTGCCGACAAAGCCAGCACAACGATATTTCCGAGAAGCTGCTTCGAAGGGGCGACCGGCAAATTTATCATCCGTTGCGGGATTTTTATCTCGACCGGAGCGTCGGAATTTTTTTCGGTTTGCGCTACAGCCCTGTTCGGGCTGGCATGGGTGATGGATTTGGTGCTCATGGAGCTCTTCTGGCAGATTGGTTTTTATCGCACAATGCTCGTTGAAGATACGCTTTTTCAGATGAACGAAGGGCAGAACCCGACAGGGGCGAATACGCAGGTCTGCCCCTACAAAAAGAAACGCCTCGAAATAACGTCGAAAAAGAGACAAGCAGTTCTTTCCGCCTCCGTTTTTTTGCGATATTTTGCCAAACACCAGCAACCGATTCCGACCGATGAAACGACTATTCAGCTTTCTTCCCGCCCTGCTCATCCTGATCCTCGCCATTCCGTCGAGTGTACATGCCGCGTTCACCGGCGAGATGGATATGAAGCTCACCATGCCTAACGGCAAGGCGGACATCTCCTATCTCTTCGGCGCACGCGATCAGAAGATGGACATGGCCATGATGCTCGACCGGATTCCGGAGCCACTCAGAACAACCGTCATCACCCGCAGCTCAAAGCCCGACGAGGCAATCATCGTCAATCACAAGTCGAAAAGCTGGAGCGTTGTGAACCTGCGAAGCGCAGCCGAGAGCGCCACCTTGCTCGACTTCGACAGCAACTACCGCTTCACGCGCGTCGGCCCGGAAACCGTCAAGGGCTACCCGTGCGAACACGTCCGGCTAACCAGTTCAACCGATACGCTCGACCTCTGGATGACGAAAGGGCTTGCCGACTTCTCGACCTTCCGGCTCCTGCAATCGCAGAACCCGCGTCTGTCGAACACCTCGCTCTCGCGCGTGCTCAAACAGAACGGTGTCGATGGTTTTCCGGCCAAAATCGTCCAGAAGAACGGCAACGGGCTTTATGTCATGCAAATGCAAAAGGTCATGCCAAAGCCGACTCCAGAATCGAGCTTCCGGGTTCCAGCTGGCTACCGGCAAACCGAACCCAACCAGGTCAACATCGACAAGCGGCAGAAAGAGCACCTGCGGCAGCTCATGGAGAAGATGAAGAAGTTCGAACAGTGAACGGTTCCGGCTGAACGATGTTATCTGCTTTCATTTCATTACTTTTACAAATTGCATTGACGCGAAGGTCACCCACCTCCGTATTTCCTCATAATTTCAAACCGCAAGCATTACCGTGGCTGATAAAATCACTTCGAGGCAAGAGGACTACTCTCAATGGTATATCGACCTGGTCCGGTCGGCAAAACTGGCCGACTATTCGGACGTGCGGGGCTGCATGGTCATCCGCCCCAACGGCTATGCCATCTGGGAGAAGATGCAGGCCGCGCTGGACGGCATGTTCAAGGCGACCGGCCATGTGAACGCCTACTTCCCGATGTTCATCCCCGAAAGCTTCATCGCCAAGGAGGCCGAGCACATCGAGGGGTTCGCGCCGGAGTGCGCCGTGGTGACGCATGGCGGCGGCGAGGAGCTGGCTGAAAAGCTCTACGTCCGCCCCACCTCGGAAACCATCATCTGGTCGTCGTATAAAAAATGGATCCAGTCGTACCGCGACCTGCCGATTCTCATCAACCAGTGGGCCAACGTCGTTCGCTGGGAGATGCGCACCCGCCTGTTCCTGAGAACCACCGAGTTCCTCTGGCAGGAGGGGCACACCGCCCACGCCACGCCGGAAGAAGCGCAGGAGGAGGTGATTCGCATGATCAACGTCTATCGCACCTTCGCCGAGGAGTACATGGCGATGCCGGTGATCGTCGGCAAAAAGAGCGAGAGCGAAAAGTTCGCGGGCGCAGACGCGACCTACTGCATCGAAGCGATGATGCAGGACGGGAAGGCGTTGCAGGCGGGCACCTCGCACAACCTCGGCCAGAACTTCGCCAAGGCATTCGACTGCCAGTTCCAGACGAAAGAGGGCGTACTCGACTATGTGTGGGCAACGAGCTGGGGCGTTTCAACGCGGCTCATCGGCGCGCTCATCATGGCGCACTCCGACGACAAGGGCCTCGTACTGCCGCCGAAACTCGCCGCGCGGCAGGTGGTGATCATCCCGATCCTCAAGGGCAACAAGGACGAAGTTCGCGCCCATGCGCGCTTCATCGCCAAAGCGCTGAACAGGCATGGCATCCCGACCTTCGTCGATGACAGCGAAAACAACTCGCCCGGCTGGAAGTTCGCCGAGTACGAATTGCAGGGCATCCCGGTCAGGATCGAGCTTGGTCCGCGCGACATCGAGCAGGGCAAATGCATCGTCGCCCGCCGCGACACGTTCGAGAAGACCGAACTGCTGCTTGACGGCGAACTGACAATCAACATCGAGGAGATTCTCAACAACATCCAGCAGAACCTCTACGACCGCGCCCTGCAATTCAGGCTGGACAACACCGTCGAGGCAACGACTTGGGAAGAGTTCAAGGCGAGCGTGGAGAAAGGCTTCGTCATCGCCCACTGGGACGGCACGGACGAAACCGAAGCGCTCATCAAGGAGGAGACCAAAGCCACGATCCGGGTAATGCCCACCGACGAAGAATACCGCCAGCAATACAACATGGACGAGCCCGGCACCTGCATCCGCAGCGGCAAACCGGCATCGCAGAAGGTGGTGTTCGCCAAGGCGTACTGATCTGAATTGTAAAAAAAGGGCAGGCGCAACACCTGCTCCTGCGGTCTTCATTCCTGTCCAGCTCGTTTGCTGTCTTCCACAAAAAAAGACTCCCTTGCGATACTGTCTTGCAGGGGAGTCTTTACATCGAGGGCTGCCCATACCTATCGAGGCTGCCCTTACTAAAGAGCAAACACTGAGGTTCGCCCTTATAACTTATTCCGCACTTATTCCGCGAAGTATTCTTTCAGCCCCTCGTCGGTCGGCTTCATGGTCTTGTCGCCCTTGTTCCAGTTGGCCGGGCAGACCTCGCCAAACTCTTCGGTGAACTGAAGCGCATCGACGATACGGAGCACCTCGTCGATGTTCCTGCCGAGGCCGAGATCGTTGACCACCTGATGCTTCACCACGCCTTCACGGTCGATCAGGAAAAGCCCCCTGAGCGCCACGCTGCCGTCGGGAGTCAGCACATCGTAGTCTTTGGCAATGGTCTTGTTGATATCGGAGATGAGCGGGTAGGTCACGCCCTGTATGCCGCCTTTGCTGCGCGGGGTGTTAAGCCAGGCGAAGTGCGAGAATTTGGAGTCAACCGAACAACCGAGCACCTCGACATTGCGCTTCTTGAACTCATCGAGCTTCTCCTGAAACGCGTGCAACTCCGTCGGGCAAACGAAGGTGAAGTCGAGAGGATAGAAAAACAGCACGACATATTTGCCACGATACGCTGAAAGCTGACAGGAATCGACGAAAGTCGAGCCGTTTACGACTGCTGCTGCATTGAAATCCGGGGCTGGACGGCCTACGAGTACACTCATGATTGTATCTCCTTTAATTGAATTTGTTTGATGGTGATCCTTCAAATAAGACTAATTTTGTCCAATATAAAAAACAGGGTACAAGTATCAAACATCTATTTGCCTTTTTTTGTTTAATGCGAATTGCATCTTTACCGGAATGCTCAACGGTACAAAGTCTGTCGCATTATTCGTACTTTTCAACTTAACCATAACGTGTTTGCTATCAAGACCATGCGGAATTTCTTCGAATTCGACAGGCTCGGAACGAGTTACCGGCAGGAGTTTCTGGCGGGGCTGACCACCTTTTTCACGCTTTCCTACATCATCGTCGTCAACCCGGCCATCCTCGAAGCCGCCGGGATGCCGCGCGGCGCTTCGATGACCGCAACCATCCTGACAGCGGTGTTCGGCACGGTGCTGATGGGCCTGTATGCAAAGCGCCCCTTCGCCGTCGCGCCCTACATGGGCGAAAACGCCTTCATCGCCTATACGGTGGTCAAGACGCTTGGCTACTCGTGGCAGACCGCGCTCGGCGCCATTCTGGTCAGCGGTGTGCTCTTCACGCTCATCACGCTCACCGGTGCACGAAAATGGCTGGCCGAAGCGATACCGATGACCCTCAAGCACAGCTTCGCGGTGGGCATAGGCCTTTTCCTCGCTTTCCTCGGCCTTTCCAACATGGGCGTGGTTGCACTCGGCGTCCCCGGAGCTCCGGTGAAGCTCGGCGATCTGACGACAATTCCGGTACTCTGCGGCCTTGGTGGTCTGGCACTCACTGGTGCGCTGCTCGTGCGCAGAGTCACCGGCGCTCTCGTGATCGGTATGGCTGCAACGACAATTCTGATGCTCTCGTTCGGTTTGCTGCAACTTCCCCAAACCCCTTTCAGCCTGCCGCCTTCGGTCGCGCCGCTATTGCTCCAGGTCGATATTACCGGCGCCCTCACCTGGGGCTTCGTCGGAGTAATCCTGAGCGTGCTGGTGATGGATTTCGTCGACACGATGGGCACGCTGATCGGTCTCTCCGCTCGCGCCCGGCTGCTCGACGAGAACGGCAACCTGCCGGAGATAGAAAAGCCGATGCTGGTCGATGCGCTCTCGACCACCGCCGCCGCACTCTTCGGCACCACAACCGCAGGGGTGTTCATCGAATCGGCATCGGGCATCGAACAGGGTGGCAAGACCGGCTTCACGGCACTCGTGGTGGCGGGGTTGTTCCTGCTCGCCCTCTTCTTCGCGCCGATCCTGACCATCGTGCCGCCGCAGGCGTACGGACCGGTGCTCGTACTGGTGGGCATGTTCATGATCGAATCTGCGGGTTACTTCGATTTCGACGACTACACCGAGCTGCTCCCCGCCTTTCTGACCATCGTCATGATGCTCTTCACCTTCAATATCGGCGTCGGTATCACGATGGGCTTCATCAGCTGGGTCGTCATCAAGGCGCTGGCGGGAAGATTCCGCGAGATCAATACCGGCATGACCGCGCTCGCGCTGCTCTCCGCAACCTTCTATATTTTCTATCCTTACCATTGAGAGAACCGATGCTCAAGTCAAAGCTCAGAATCGTTCAGGCCGACTGCACGCTGGCCAATTTCGAGGAAAATCTCGAACGCCACATCAAAGCCATCGAAACTGCGATCCGTGACGGCGCGGACGCCATCGCCTTCCCGGAGCTGTCGCTGACCGGCTACAACGTGCAGGACGCCGCGCAAGACATGGCGATGCACATCGACGACCGGCGGCTCGATCCGCTTCGCGAGCTGAGCCGCGACATCTGTATCTTCTGCGGGGGAATCGAGCTGAGCGACGACTACGGCGTCTACAACTCGGCCTTCATGTTCGAGGATGGCGCAGGCCGGAGCGTGCACCGCAAGATCTATCTGCCGACCTACGGCATGTTCGAGGAGCTGCGATATTTCTCGGCGGGACGGCAGATAGAAACCGTGACCTCGCGACGCATCGGCAAGGTCGGTGTCGCTATCTGCGAGGATTTCTGGCATATGTCGGTGCCCTACCTGCTGGCCCACCAGGGAGCGAAGCTTTTGCTCGTGCTCATGTCGAGCCCGCTGCGCCTCTCACCCGGTCAGGGCGTTCCGGCCATCGTGACGCAGTGGCAGACCATCGCTTCGACCAGCGCGTTTCTGCTCAGTTGTTACGTTGCCTGCGTCAACCGCGTGGGCAACGAGGACAGCTTCACCTACTGGGGCAACTCGGCAGTCACCGCACCCGACGGATCGATCGCGGCATCCGCGCCGATGTTCAGCGAGCACAGCTTCGACGCGACTATCGACTACTCGGTGGTCAAGCGGGTACGGCTCCAGTCATCACACTTCCTCGACGAGGACACCAAGCTCTTTGCCTCCCAGCTCGAAACCATGCTGAGCGCAAAGCATCGGGGGTGAAAACCGGAGCTGCCGCAACATCGGTCACTCCATCCGGAAACCTGCCGGAGTCATGTTGACACGGAAGCGGGCGCTCATCGCTTCGGCGGCCTTGACCGCGTCGGCGCGCTCTTCATAAAGGGCATAGACCGCAGAGCCGCTGCCGGAGAGCGAGACGAACTGGGCGCCAGAGGCCGCGAGCGCGTTGCGAACCTCGCGAACTACCGGATAGTGCTCGAACACCACCGAGGCGAAATCATTCTCGAAAACGCCGAGCACCGAGGTGTCCCTCTCGTTGCAGAGCCGACGAACGAGAGTTTTCAGATCGGGCACCGGACGCTCGAACTGGCGGTGGAAATTCTTGTAGGCCCAGGCAGTCGGCACCTGCACCTCAGGGAAGACCGTCACTACGTGCCAGGGCAGGGCAAGATTGAGGTCTTCGAGCTCCTCGCCGATTCCGGCAGCGTAGGCAAGTCCCTTCATTTCGAGGAAATAGGGCACGTCCGCGCCAAGCTTGACGGCGAGTTTGTGCAGCTCCGCCGAGGGCACGTCGATCTGCCAGAGCTTGCACAGCGCGTTGAGCGTCGCCGCCGCATCGCTGCTCCCACCGCCGAGACCCGCGCCAAATGGCACCCGCTTGAGCAGTTTGATAGCCGCCCCGCGTTTCACCCCGGTGTGCTCCTGCAACGCTTTGGCAGCGCGGATGCAGAGATTCGAGTCATCAACCGGCAGATCAAGATTGGTGCACTCCATCGAGATGGCGTCAGACTCGGTGAATTCAAGGGTATCGAACCAGTCGATCGGCGCGAAAATTGTTTCAAGAGTGTGATAGCCATCAGCCCGGCGGCTGGTGATGAGCAGACCGAGGTTGATTTTGGCGCAGGCTTTGACCGAAAAGTGCTTCATGGAGCAATTGATTTTATCGTAAAATATTTCCCATATTCACTCTAAGACCCTGCCGCAGGGATCCTCCGGCTGGCTGAAACTGTGCAACGAATCTCTCACCGACCCATGTTCACGATGCGTAATCCTCTATTCATTTTTCTCTGCGTCATGGCTGGTATGAGCTTGCCATGCCAGCAACCCGCGGCAATGGCGGCCGAGACCTCATATGCTTCCGAAATCGTGAAAGATGTGAGAGAAGATAAGGTTTATTTACTGGAAAAAATCCGCAAGCAACTCACAAAGCCTTCGGAAAAGATTCTCGTCGAGGCGCTCCTGACCGAAGATGGCCCGAAAGCGGCGAAACTTTACCGGAAACAGCTTGAGGAACATCCCGATCCTCAACTCGACCCAATAAGCAGCTCACGTCTGGCTGCTTATGAGTTTGCCGTATCGACTACCCCCGGCCTGCCGGTCATGCAGGCAAGAGCTTCTTCAGAGTCGCGCCCTCCAGTGATGGCCATCGCCCAGCCGCTTCAGCCAAACCAGTCTGTCAGTAAGCCCGATTCTTCACTCAAACGCACGCCGCCGCCAGCTGGCCCTGCCCGTGCTACAAGCAAAGGTGACACCGTCAGCACCAGGCTGGCACCACCTCCTGCGCAGGCTTCGGGGGGAAGTTTCACGCTTCAGTTCGGTAGCTTTGACAGCATCACCAATGCCGAGCAGCTGGTCGCACAGCTACAATACACTGCCCCGGCCCGGGTGCAGCAAATCAACGGAGTCTACAAAGTGCGCCTGAGACGCACATTCACGACCCAGCAGGAGGCAGCAGCTTTCGCGCGTACGCTTCCGATCGAATCAATCGTCGTGCCACCGCAACCATGACCATTATACCGATCAAGCGACCATGAGCCGCAGCATCGAATTCATCGGACGCTCGGCGGGCATCGTCCAGCTCAGGGAGCTGGCCATGCAGGTCGCCGATACTGACGTCACGGTGCTCATCACCGGTGAAACCGGTTCCGGAAAGGAGGTTCTCGCCCGCTTCATCCACGACCACAGCCGCCGGGCGGGCAGAAGCATGATCCCGGTCAACTGCGGAGCGATCCCGTCGGGCATTCTCGAATCTGAGCTGTTCGGCCATGAAAAGGGGGCCTTCACCGGTGCGGTACAGGCAAGAAAGGGATACTTCGAGAGCGCTGACAAAGGCACGATTTTTCTGGATGAAATCGGCGAAATGCCGCTCGAAACGCAGGTCAAGTTCCTGCGCGTCATCGAAACCGGGCAGTTTCAGCGGGTCGGTGCATCGGAAACGATCTCCGCGGACACGAGGATCATCGCGGCCACCAACCGCAACCTCAACCAGGCGGTTGCCGAAAAGCATTTCAGGGAAGATCTTTACTACCGGCTCAGAAGCGTGGAGTTGTTCATTCCGCCGCTGAGAGAACGAGGCAGCGACATCCTCATGCTGGCCGAGCACTTCGTGCACGAGTTCGAGCGCAAGCACGCCATCGCATTCGAGGGATTCAGTCAGGAGTCGGGCGAGCTGATGCTGCGCTACCCGTGGCCGGGCAACGTGCGGGAGTTGCGCAACCTGATCGAATCGCTGCTCATCCTCGAACGGGGCAAAAAGATCACACCCGATATTCTCGAAAAACATCTGGTGCAGCGCAGCCGTCACAAAGGACTGGTGCATGAACCCGGCAAATCGGAGAAAAACGAATTGAACCTGATCTACAGCAGCCTCATCCAGCTTCGGCAGGAGATCGCTGAAATCCGGCAGATGCTGCAACAGGCGCTCCTCTACCGCCAGCCCACGTCGCCACTGCTGCTGCCAGCATTCCCTGCACCGCCCCCCGCGCAGGACTCGACGCCCCCGCCCGGCAATGAAGTGCCCGTACCGCTCGATGAGCTGGAAAAGCGCGCCATCGGCGAGGCTCTGACAAAATTCGACGGTAACAAGCGAAAAACCGCCCAGGCCCTCGGCATCAATGAGCGGACGCTCTACCGCAAAATCAAGGAGTACAGACTGTAGGAAGAATTACATATTTTTGCCCACAACACGTCCTCGTTTTTCGCCTACTGCCGCTTTCTCACCACCGCCACCAGCGCCAGCATACCTGCAATCCCCAGACACACGTGGGGGATCAAATCCGGATGGGCCGTGTAAAAAGTGATACCGCTTTCAAGCGGCACATCGGCAGTCAGCACCGACTGTTGCCACCAGGGCGTTTCAGCATAACTGCGCCCGCAGATATCGTAGAAAAGGGTCACGCCAGTATTGGCGCAGCGGGCCATAGCCCGGCGGTTTTCGATGCAGCGGAGCCTGCCGATAGCCGCATGTTGCCACGGGCCATAAGATGTACCGTACCAGCCATCGTTGGTAACAAGCGTCAAGAACTGCGCACCTCGCCTGACGAACGTCGATACCTGACCGGGGAAAATCGATTCATAGCAGATAATGTTGGCCATCCTGACCGGCTGACCGTCACGGCTCGTGAAGTGCATGACAGTAGCTTCCCGCCCTTTCGCCCAGCTCGATATCCCTGACATCGAAAAGCTGAGCCTCTCCAGCCAGGGGAAATATTCCGAATAGGGAACCCGCTCTCCGAAAGGCACCAGGCGCATCTTCCGGTAAATCTGCACCAGTCCGCCTGCCGGATGCAGAAGCATGGAGGCGTTGTAAGCGGCATACTCCGCCCCGGAAGCAGCCACAGCCTCGCCCCTCGCAGAGTTCGGAAAAACCGGCACCTCATCGGGAAATCCGGTCAGCAAGGGGGTATTCCAGCGCGTGACCATGCGCCTGACCGAGTCCATGTAGGGCTTGTTTTCCGGCAAGCGGATATAAAACGGTATGGCGGTTTCCGGCCAGATGATCAGCTCCGGACGCTCCCCGCGCACCGATTGCCCGGTCAGGCTGTATAGCCGTGACAGGGTCTCTTCCGGGCCGAAGCCATCCCATTTTTCGTGAGGATCGATATCAGGTTGCACCAGCGCAACACGTACTTTAGGGTAAGTATTATCCAACGCCGTATTCCGGAAAACCTGACGCGCGTAGAGAAGCGGAGTAGCAATCATCACAAGCATGACCATTACGATACCCAACTTCACCTGAAACGACTCCTTTTCCATGAAAAGCAACAGCGCAAGCACATTGAAAGTCAACAGCCAGAAACTAACGCCCCACACGCCTGTCACATCAGCATACTGTACCATCCAGAGCAGATTGGCCTGCGAATTGCCGAAGGTCAACCACCCGAGCGAAAAATCCTGCTGCATGTAAGCCCACTCCCATCCCGTCCATATGAAAGGCAAGGCAAGCAGGGCCGATCGAAAACCGGCTCTTTTCTTGAAATAGTAGAACACCACCAACGGCACGACTGAAAAAAGAGACTGCACAAACACGGTGAGAATGCCACCAGCAAAGGTTGCGAGGCATACCCACCAGAGCGCGATGAGACAGAACAAAAGCATCGACATCCAGCTCTTTCTGAAAAAAGGGCCGAAACGTTCTTCGTGTTCAAGTGAAAGCAATAACGGCACCAGAGCTATCCATGCAAGAGGTTCGAGATGGACGGCGGGCCAGGTCGGAAAGGATATCCCGAGTAGCAGACCGCTCAGGAGCGGCAGAAAAAAAGTTCTCGAAAGTAAACGAGGCGAGGCGCCTCTATAAGCGCCATTCATGACTGACACCCCTTTACAGGACATGATAATGGACAGAAACAGCTCGCCTGAGTCATTGCAGACACCATTGAAAGGAAACGGAAAGAAGGCCGCCGGAAGCCGGGAAGAGACATATTTTACTTTACTTATTAATATTTATTCTTTAAATTTGTTTCAAGCTGTTATAACAGGAAGCAACCCAGTGTTTTTCCTGAAAATACCATTTTAAAACGCCACCAGAAAAAGGAGAATCATTATGGCTCTTTTCGGCTCAAACGACGTGACGACCGCTCACTCCGATTATGAAATCGTACTTGAAGGCGGTTCCAGCTCCTGGGGAAAGGTGAAGGCCCGGGCTAAGGTCAACGTACCTCCGGCCAGCCCTCTGCTTCCTGCAGACTGCAATGTCAAGCTGAATGTAAAACCGCTCGATCCGGCAAAAGGTTTCGTTCGCATCTCCGCCGTTTTCGAGTCGATTGTCGACAGCACCAAGAACAAGCTCACCATCGAAGCCGACATCGCCAACGAAACCAAGGAGAGAAGGATCTCCGTCGGTGAAGGCATGGTCTCGGTTGGTGACTTCAGCCATACCTTCTCCTTTGAAGGCTCTGTTGTGAACATGTTCTACTACCGTTCCGACGCTGTCCGACGCAACGTGCCCAACCCGATCTACATGCAGGGCCGTCAGTTCCACGACATCCTCATGAAAGTTCCGCTCGACAACAACGACCTCATCGACACCTGGGAAGGCACCGTGAGAGCCATTGGCAGCACCGGCGCTTTCAACGACTGGATCCGTGACTTCTGGTTTATCGGTCCCGCCTTTACTGCTCTGAACGAAGGTGGTCAGAGAATTTCGAGGATCGAGGTCAACGGCCTGAACACCGAGAGTGGCCCCAAAGGTCCGGTCGGCGTTTCCCGCTGGCGCTTCTCGCACGGCGGCTCCGGTATGGTCGATTCCATTTCCCGCTGGGCAGAGCTCTTCCCGTCAGACAAGCTTAACAGACCCGCACAGGTTGAAGCCGGTTTCCGCTCCGACTCGCAGGGTATCGAAGTCAAGGTTGACGGCGAATTCCCCGGCGTATCGGTCGATGCAGGCGGCGGCCTCCGCAGAATCCTCAACCACCCGCTCATTCCGCTGGTTCACCATGGTATGGTCGGCAAGTTCAACAACTTCAATGTTGATGCCCAGCTGAAGGTTGTCCTTCCGAAAGGCTACAAGGTTCGTTATGCCGCGCCTCAGTACCGTTCGCAGAACCTCGAAGAGTACCGCTGGAGCGGTGGCGCTTATGCCCGCTGGGTCGAGCACGTCTGCAAAGGCGGCGTCGGACAGTTTGAAGTCCTGTATGCTCAGTAAGCAAGCGACAATAGTTTCGAATGCAAAAAAAGACCGGCCCTCGTGCCGGTCTTTTTTTTACTGACTGAAAACCGAGTCAGACCCCGATTTTGATAACGATTTCAGTTAAGACATCTACCGCAGAATCAATATGAGCAAGAGGAGCTCATATCCGCCCCTTTTTTCGGTCATCCCAGAAGCTCCAGAATATCCTCAATCTCGTCCTTGATTTCGAGAAGCAACATCCTCCGGCGCTCTCCGGTGATCTCGTACTCCTTCTGCTCCCTCGAAAGCTGCTTTTGCAGCTTCAGTATCTCGTTGGTTTTGTGATCGGCACCATCATTATCAACCTTGCCGCCCTTGACCATCTGACTCGCCTTGTTCAGCTTGTACCCTTTTTCGTACACCAGATCCTTGATATTGAGCACCATGGCAATATCCCTGTTAGTGTAGCGCCGGTTCCCGCGAGTGTCTCTTGCCGGAGCGAGCTCGCTGAAATAGTCCTCCCAGTAGCGGAGCAGGTAAGCGGGAATGCCGGAAATCCGGCTCACCTCACCTATCGAATAGTAACTTTTGCTTGATTCAAAGGCCATCGTAGAAGTCCGTTTTGATTTCGCTTCACTTATTATACATTAAGTGCGTCACATCAAAAAAGAACGGATGAAAAATCTGCTGGCCCTGCGCCCATATCTCTTCCGCTACCGGAAATCGCTTTCCGCTGGCATCGTGTGCGTCGTCGCCACCAACTTTTTCGCCGTCGCCGCACCGCGTTATCTCGGCGAGGCGATCGACCTTATGGGCAAGCCGTTCGAGATGAACGAAATCCTGCACAAGACCGGCCTCTACATTCTGTTCGCCGCCCTCAGCGGCATCACGCTCTATCTCGTTCGCCAGCTCATCATCGTCACATCCCGGCATATCGAGTTCGACCTGAAAAACGACTACTACTCGCACCTGCAAACCCTCTCCACCTCGTTTTACGACACCACCGGATCGGGCGAACTGATTTCACGCGGCACCAACGACCTGAACGCCATCCGCGACTTTCTCGGGCCGGGCATCATGTACTCGATCAATACGCTTTTCCGGCTGCTCTTTGCCATCGGCGCGATGCTTGCCATCTCTCCGCTCCTCACACTTTTCGCACTGCTTCCTGCGCCATTTCTGAGCTGGTCGGTTTACAAAACCGGAGTGTCGCTCCAGTTTCAGTCGAAAAAAATCCAGGAGAATTACGCCTCCATCACCAACCTTGTGCAGGAGAACATCTCCGGCATCAGGGTGGTCAGGAACTACAATCGCGAGGAGTGGGAAACCAGCCGGTTCGAGGCGCTGAACCAGGACTATTACGACAAGAACCTGCGGCTCGGCAGAATCCAGGCGGGCTTCATGGCGGTGCTGACCGCTATGACGGCGCTCTCGCTGATTCCGGTAATCTGGGCGGGTGGCCTCGGGGTGATGAACGGCACAATGACCATCGGCGACATCGCCCAGTTCGTGGTTTACGTAACGATGCTGAGCTGGCCGATCATCTCGATCGGCTGGGTGACAAACATCATCCAGAAGGCGGCAGCAGCGCAGGGTCGGCTGGATGAGATTTTTAACACGAAGCCAGAGATCGTCGAACCGGCATCCAGGCAGACGAGCGAGACAAAGAAGCCACTCAAAGGCGAGCTGGCGTTCGAGCATGTCGGCTTCGCCTATCCCTCGCAGCCCGAGCGCGAAGTGCTGCGCGACATCTCGTTCACCGTCGAACCGGGCACGAAAGTGGCCATCGTCGGCGCGACCGGCTCCGGAAAATCGACGCTCGTCAACCTTATTCCGCGCCTGTACGACCCGACGAGCGGGCGCATCACCATCGCCGGGCAGGATATAAAATCCCTGTCGCTCGGCGCGATCCGGCGCACCATCGGCTTCGTGCCACAGTCGAACTTCCTCTTTTCGGACACGATCCGCAACAATATCGATTTCGGCAGCAACGGCGGCGGTATCGACGTGATCGAGGCGAGCCGCATCGCCATGCTGCACGACGACGTCGAGGATTTTCCGGACGGCTTCGACACCATGCTCGGCGAAAAGGGAATCAACCTGTCGGGCGGCCAGAAGCAGCGGGCCTGCATCGCGCGGGCGCTCCGGTGGCACCCGTCGATTCTCGTGCTCGACGACGCCCTCTCGGCAGTCGATACTGCCACTGAGGCCAGCATCTTCGACGGCCTGCTCAAGAAGCTGCCCGAAACCACCATCGTGCTCATCAGCCACCGCATATCGACAGTCCGGAACTGCGATCGCATCATCGTGCTGCACGACGGCGCCATCGCCGAAAGCGGCACCCACGAAGAGCTGCTCCAGAACGGCCGCTACTACGCGGACCTCTACATGCAGCAGATGCTCGAAGAGGAGATCAGCGCACTGAGCTGAGTTCCGCGAGCTGCCGCCGCAAGTCTTTCCTCGACAACCCGTACATGTGCACGTAGAGCATGTTGAACATCAGCACTGCCGAGCGGAGCGTGGGGGCGCGCATCGCCCGCTCGATGGCTCGGCGCGGAGTAAAAACTTTCGAGGTGAGCTCGGTGTAGCTCGGAATGAACTGGTCGAGGCTCATCTGCTTTGGATAGTAGAGCATCTCCTGCCCCCACGAAAAGCGGAAGGCGTCGTGGTCGTGGCTGGGGTGCAGAAGCCGTCCCTCGGCGGCGAGGCGGTCGAACACGCCGGTGCCCGGAATCGGGCGCAACAGGTTGATGCCCGGCACGTCAACACCCGCCTCATCGATGAATGCATCGATCCGCTCCGGCATGGCGAGCGTGTCGCCGTCGAGGCCGTAGATGAAACTCCCATAGACGCAGATGCCCGCCTTGCGAATCTCCTGGATACAGCGCACCTGCCGCTCGGCAGGGTTATGAAATTTGTGATGCGCCCGGTTACTCTCGTCGGCGAGGCTCTCGATGCCGACCAGCAGCGCCCCGCAGCCGGAGCGGGAGAAAATGTCAAGCAGCTTCGGATTCTCGCCAAGCAGCGTAGTGGCCTGCCCGACCCACTTGATGTTGAACGGAATCAGCTTCGAGAACAGCTCCGAGGCGTAGGCTTCGTCGGCGTTGACCGTGTCATCGAGGAAGAAGAAGATGCGCTTGTCCTCGCGCAGGAATGCCTCCACCTCGCGCACCACTTCACCAACCGGACGGTGCCGCAGCTTGTGGCCGTTCATCACGTGCACGTTGCAGAAATCGCAACTGTAGGGGCAACCGCGCGTGGTCTGCACGACGTTGGTCGTGAAGTAGCGGTTGATCTGAAGCGCGGATTTATCGACGGGTCGCGGTGCGGAGAGGTCGGGAAACACCCCCTGCCGATATTCAGGCTTGAGCGCGCCGCAACGCAAATCTTCGAGCACTTCGCGCCACAGATCGTCGGCCTCCCCAATCACCAGCGTATCACCATACTCGCGGCAGCGTTCCGGAAAAATCGAGACGTACGGCCCGCCCAGCACCACCGGCACGCCGCGCTCGCGAAACAGCGAAGCCACCTCGATGGCCGGTTTGACCGCGCCGGTCTGGACGCTGATGCCGACCAGATCCCACGGCCTGTCGAGCGGCAGCTTGTCGAAACGAAGGTCGCAAATCTCCTGCCGGACGCCGGGAACATCGACCGAGCTGAGGATCATGAGTGACAAAGGCGGAATGGCGAACTGCGCCCGCTTGATGACAGCGCTCATGGCGCGATCCTTGAGCAACGAAAGGCCGGATTTTGGCGTGCCTTCGAGCGAAGCCGCGCCATCCACGCCGCTTGAGGCTTGCACAAATACGAGAAGAACCGAGAGAGGACGATGTTCGCTCATGTGCATCACGCTCCTTTGCCGAGCGCGATCTCCTGCAAGCGCTTCAACTCCATCAGCGCGTCGAGCGGCGTGAGGCGGTTGATGTCGATCCCCGAAAGAGCCTTGCGCAGGCGGCTCTCCTCCTCCTCGAAGAGCGAAATCTGGCGCGACTCGACGCGGAGCAGCGGAGCTTCGTGCTGCACCGGCACCTCGACCTCGCGCCTCTCCATGCCGGCCAGAATCTCCCGCGCCCGCTCGATCACCTCCGGCGGCATTCCGGCCATTTTGGCCACCTCGATGCCGTAGCTGTTGTCCGACGCGCCGCGCACGATCTTGCGCAGAAAGATCACCGTGTCAGCGGTCTCGACCACCGTGGCGTTGAAGTTGACGATCCGCTCGAAGCGGCTCTCCAGCTCGGCCAGCTCGTGGTAGTGCGTGGCAAAGAGCGTGCGGGAGCGAAGCTGGTCGTGGATGTACTCGCACATCGACCAGGCGATGGACATGCCGTCGAAGGTGCTGGTGCCGCGCCCGATCTCGTCGAGCAGCAGCAGGCTGCGCTCGGTGGCGTTGTTGAGGATGCTCGCCGCCTCGTTCATCTCGACAAGGAAGGTGCTCTCGCCAGAGGTGAGGTTATCCGACGCGCCGACGCGGGTGAAAATGCGGTCAACGAGGCCGATCTCGGCGCTCTCGGCGGGCACGAAACTGCCCACCTGCGCGAGCAGCACGACGAGGCCCGCCTGCCGGAGGTACGAGCTTTTACCCGCCATGTTCGGGCCGGTGATGATGAGCAGTTGCTGATCGGCACCGACGCGGCAGTCGTTCGAGATATACGGCTCGTCCGCGCCGAGAATGCGTTCGAGCACGGGGTGGCGGCCCGCCGTGATCGACAACTCCGTGCCCTCGTTCATCGCCGGACGGCAGTAGCCGAACTCGTCGGCGCAGCTCGCGAAGCAGGCGAGGCAGTCGAGTTCGGCAAGCGCGGCAGCGGTGGTCTGGATCGACGCCGCCTGCTCGGCAATCATCGCGCACAGCTCCTGAAAGAGCCGGTGCTCGAGCAACTGGCTCTTCTCCTCGGCGGTCAGGATTTTCTCCTCGTACTCTTTCAGCGCTGGAATCGTATAGCGTTCGGCGTTGACCAGCGTCTGCTTCTTTTCGTAATACTCCGGGACCTTGTCGCTGTTGGCGCGGCTCACCTCGATGTAGTAGCCGAACACCTTGTTGTACTGCACCTTGAGCGTGGAAATCGAGGTGCGCTGCCGCTCCTGCTGCTGGATTTCGAGAAGCCGGTCACGCGCTCCGGACGAGATCGCCCGCAGTTCGTCCAGCTCCGCGTGATACCCGGCGCGGATGTAGCCGCCGTCGCGCAACGTGCCGCTTGCCTCGGCATCGAGCGCCTTCTCGATGGTTTCGGCCAGCTCCGGCAGCGGATCGAGCCGCAGGGCCAGTTCGCGCAACCGGAGCGACTGGCTGCCCTCGAGCAGCGATTTGAGCTGTGGAACCAGCGCGAGCGACGAGCCGAGCTGGCGCACCTCCCTCGGCATCGCCCGCGATGTGGCGATGCGGGCCAGCGCACGCTCCAGATCGATGATGCCGCCGAGCGTCCCGCGAATTCCCTCGCGCATCTCCGGCGCGTCGAGCAGCTCCCCGACCGCGTCGTGCCGCCGCACCACCGGCTCCAGCTTCCGGAGCGGATGCAAGAGCCAGCGCCGGAGCAGCCGCGCGCCCATCGAATTCCGCGTCCGGTCGAGCACTTCGAGCAGGCTGCCGTTCAGCGTGCCGTCCTGCATCGAGGAGATGATTTCGAGATTCCGACGCGTCTGGATGTCGAGCGTCATGGTCTCGCCGCTTTCGACAAGACCGATCCGCACGAGGTACTTCAGGCTCCCCTGCTTCGCCTCTTCGAGGTACTGGAGAATAGCGCCCGCTGCGAGCCGTCCGGCCTCGTACCCTTCGATGCCGAAACCCTTGAGCGAATGAGTCTTGAAATGGTTTTCCAGCACCCTCGCTGCCTGTTCTTCGGTAAACATCCACTCGTCGAGCGTCGTGAAGAGCGCGCCGCTGAAGAGACTTTTGGCGAGGGATTCGCGAAGCTCCTTGTCACGCGAAGAGATCAGAATCTCCGACGGGCGAAGCGACTGGAGAAAATCCTTCAGCTCGCCAAGCGGCAGTTCCGTCATGCGGAACTCGGCAGTGGTCACGTCCACGAATGCCACGCCCGCCATGTGCTCGCGCCCGCGCTTCACCGGCGCAACGGCGCAAAGATAGTTGTTGTGCCGGTCGTCGAGAATCTTGTCGCTGTAGGTGATGCCCGGCGTGACGATGTCGGTGATCTCGCGCTTGACGATCCCCTTGGCCAGCGCCGGGTCTTCCACCTGATCGCACACGGCCACCTTGAACCCCTTCGTCACCAGCTTGGCGATGTACCCCTCGCTGGCGTGATGCGGGAACCCGGCCAGCGGAATCTCGCCAGCCGCGCCATTCGAGCGCCGGGTCAAGACGATATTCAGAGCCGAGGAGACCGTAACGGCGTCGTCAAGAAACGTTTCGTAGAAATCCCCCACGCGGAATAACAGCAGATAGCCAGGATAACGCTCCTTGACATCGAGATACTGGCGCATCATCGGTGTCGGTTCTTTTGTGCGGCCCTGAGCGCTTTTTGCCATGATGAGATCGCGGGATAAGATTGTCGTGTACTGAAAGGAGAATTAAACTAAAGCAGCGGCAATAAATATACAAGTCCGCAAGACAGCTTGAAAAGCTCTGAGCAACTCCATATTTTGGATCACCATTCTATCCGGCAATCAACCATCGTTCTCTCATGGACTTTCACGCTCTTCTGCGCGTCATACACATCACGGGCTTCGCTGCCTGGTTCGGCACGATCTTCGCGACCCTTTTTCTGCTGAAAACGCTCGAACCCGGCCTGACCGGCGAGAAAAAGCAGGCCGAAGAGTACTCGCTGCTCCTGCGCCGCTTCATCAAGCTCGAAACGAAGGTGGCCGACGTGGCGGTCATTTCGGTGCTGCTTTCCGGCCTGCTCCTCGCGCACTTCTACGAAGGATGGCATCCGTGGGTCTTCGTCAAGATAGGCCTGATGATCCTCCAGATCGCCCTCACAATGGGCTACATCATCAAGGCAATCCAGCCCATCACCTACCCCTGCGACACTGCGAAATATCGCGCCTGGTACCGGCTTTTCACCATCTCGTTCAGCATGTTCGGCATCGTGCTGCTCGTAACATTTTTTCTGCGCTGAACATCTCTGTGAAAGATCAGGGTAACGATTTGAAAAACAGTTTCTTTCTTGTATATTCTTGCTCTTTATCACCAAACTATTACTAATGATGCAGGCGCTGATCGAGATTTCCGACAAACAGTATCTGGTAAAAGCGGGCGACAAGATTTTTGTCCCCAAGCAGAAGGCCGCCGCAGGCGACGTTATCGAAGTGAAGACTCTCATGCAGGTCAATCAGGCGGATTCAGCCATGAAAGCAGGCACCGCAACGGTCAAGGTTCTTGACCACGTCCGGGACGAGACCATCGTCGTCTTCCGCAAAAAACGCCGCAAACGTTTCCAGAAACGCAATGGACACCGCCAGCACATGACCCAGGTCGAAGTGCTGTCACTCTGAACGAACAGGAATTGATAACACAAATTTTTTTGTCTCATGGCACATAAAAAAGGCGGCGGATCGACCAAAAACGGCCGCGACAGCAATCCGAAATACCTCGGCGTGAAAGCCGCCGGTGGCTCTGTGGTCAACGCAGGCACCATCATTCTCCGTCAGCGCGGCACGGCTATCAAGCCGGGCGACAACGCTGGCCTCGGCAGGGATCACACCATTTTCGCCCTCGTCGATGGCACCGTTCACTTCAGGAACGGCCGCAACAACAAAAAGCAGGTCGATATCATCCCCTCCTGATTTGGACGGAGATGCATTACGCTTATATTGAAAGCAAGCCGGCTCACAAGCATTAACGGCTTGCTTTTTTTACACTCCCCGTGGGGAGCATCCCGATACATCGCCGATTGAAACGCTCTACTGACCCTCAGGGCGCAGGTGCCGAACACCCCCCGCCCGAACACTGACCTGAGCGTTTCACCTGCAGCTTCTGCTACGAACAGGAAGCGCTGGACGTCTTAATGCATATTCCCGGCAAGACACCTATTGCCGAACGTATTGAATCAAGTTTCTTGAGCACACAGTGTGGATTTCCGCGGAAATTCGTTTCTATGAGGTTTAAAACCACTCAAGGCACCGGCTTGTTCAGACAGACCGAGGTGGTGAAAACTCCATGATTTTCAGCGGCTTCGCTGATTCTAAACATGTCCCCTGCGGCTACGAGGCAAGGACATCATTCCAACAGAAACCAAAACCCGTAAGTGCATTATGAAAATCACCGTTATTGGCGCAGGCAACGTTGGGGCAACCACGGCTTTCCGTCTTGCAGAAAAACAGCTTGCAAGAGAGCTCGTGTTGCTCGATGTCGTCGAAGGCATACCTCAGGGAAAAGCACTTGACATGTACGAAAGCGGCCCGGTCGGCCTGTTCGACACGAAGGTGACCGGCTCAAACGACTATGCCGACACTGCGAATTCCGATATCGTCGTCATCACCGCCGGTCTGCCGAGAAAACCAGGCATGACTCGCGAGGATCTGCTTTCGATGAATGCCGGTATCGTCAGGGAGGTGACCGGACGGATCATGGAGCACTCGAAAAATCCGATCATCGTGGTGGTTTCCAACCCGCTCGATATCATGACGCACGTGGCCTGGCAGAAAAGCGGATTACCGAAAGAGCGCGTCATCGGTATGGCTGGCGTGCTCGATTCAGCGCGCTTCCGCTCCTTCATCGCCATGGAACTTGGCGTTTCGATGCAGGATGTCACCGCATGCGTGCTCGGCGGCCACGGCGACGCAATGGTACCGGTAGTCAAATACACCACGGTGGCAGGCATTCCGGTTGCCGACCTCATTTCCGCAGAAAGGATCGCGGAGCTGGTCGAGCGCACCCGCACCGGCGGCGCAGAGATCGTCAACTACCTCAAGCAGGGTTCGGCATTCTACGCTCCGGCAACATCGGTGGTCGAAATGGTAGAGTCGATCGTGCTGGATCGCAAGCGCGTGCTGACCTGCGCTGTAAGCCTCGACGGGCAGTACGGCATCGACGGCACCTTCGTCGGTGTCCCGATCAAACTCGGCAAAAACGGCGTCGAGCACATCTACGAAATCAAGCTCGACCAGAGTGACCTCGACCTGTTGCAGAAATCGGCAAAGATCGTCGATGAAAACTGCAAAATGCTCGATTCAGCCAACGCCTGACGAACAGCAAAGCTCTCCCGCTGCCGACAAATACGCGAAACGCAAAGAGGCTGTCCCGGAAACAAAACCAGGACAGCCTCTTTGCGTTTATAATGATTTTGAAAGGCAGAGAGATATGTTCTGAAAAATTTCGAGGACATCAGCGCCCCCTCGCTTCACTCACACCACAGAGATTTCATGAGAGGCCATTGTCTGCTTTGAACTTGTTGGCCTCCTGCACGGCGGCCACGAGCTTTTCGGAAAGCCCGGGCATCTTCTCGTAGTCTACCCAGAGCGTATCTTCGACGATATCATGGATCTGCGATGCTATGTCGATTGCCATCCGTTTGCGCTTCGCAAGTTCTTTTTTCAGGTCTTTGGCCTCTTCTGACATGGTTTTACTCCTTGAGTTTTACTGTGGATAAAGAATACGCAGGTTTGTGGAATCCGATACTGCCTGCTTTATCTCTTCGCGACACGACAAAGGCATAACAGACGTTATTCCTTAATTAATTATAAACACAATCAATTGTTCCGAATATCAAGCAAGAAAAACCCATCTTTAGCAAAAATAGTTCAGCAAACAAAAAAAAGAGCGGCACAGACTCAGGATATCGGGGAATAAAAAAGCGACCAGAGATGGGTCGCTTTTTTATTCCTTCCTACTCATTGAAAAATCATCGTCGTCGTGATCAACCCTGCAGAATGAAACAAACAGTAAACCTGTTAACGTTAAATCGCCGGCTCTTCATGCGTCACGCAGTGAATTGCGCCGAGCCCCCAGATAAGATCGCTGCAATCAATGCCGATGACCTCCCTCTTGGGGAAGCATTGTTGCAGGATGTCGATGGCTTGCTGGTCTCGTGAGCAGCGGTAGGTCGGGACGAGCACTGCGGTGTTGGCGATGTAGAAGTTGGCATAGCTGGCGGGAAGACGTTCGCCGTCGTAGAAAACCGGGTCGGGCATGGGGAGCTTGACGACGTTCAGCGGCTGGCCATCAAGGCCGGTCATGGTTTTGAGGAGTTCGTAGTTCTCCTGAAGGATCTGGTAGTTTTCGTCTTCGGGATCATCCTCGACGGTGATGACGATGGTGTTTTCGTTGACGAAACGAGCCATGTCATCGACGTGGCCGTCGGTGTCGTCGCCAGCGATGCCGTCGCCGAGCCAGAGCACCTTTTCGATGCCAAGATAGCGCCTGAGCTGCGCTTCTATCTCGGCTTTGCCCAGCGATGGATTGCGGTTGGGGTTGAGCAGGCAGGCGGTGGTGGTGAGCAGCAGGCCTGCGCCATTGACGTCGATCGCGCCGCCTTCGAGCACCATGCCGGTCGAAACCATCGGCAGCCCTTGTGCCTTCGCCACGCGTTCCGGGACGGCGTTGTCGTCGTCGTACGGCTCGTACTTGCCTCCCCAGGCGTTGTACTCCCAGTTCATGATCACCTTGTCGCGATGGCCATTCTGCGTGCGGATGACGTAGTTCGGGCCGTGGTCGCGGCACCAGGCGTCATTGGTTGGAATCCGGTGGAACACGATGCGCTCGGCGTATTTCCCCTCGGGATCGCGTTCTTTCAGCAGCTCGCGCGCCTGCGCCTCCATCGCGTCATCGAGCACATTGATATTGACCGTTTCGGAGCGGCTGAGCTGATACGCCAGTTCGGCAAAGACTGCCGGAACCGGCTCGAACTTGCCGGGCCACGATTCGAGCTTGTGCGGCCACGAAAGCCAGGTCGAGGCGTGCGGCGCCCACTCGGGCGGCATGAAATAGGTCGGTTCGCTCATCGGTATGTGGTGACAGGAATGGATTAGATAGTTCAGTGCCGGGCCGCAGCTTCGATCCTTTCGACACGCTGCAACACCGGCGGATGGGAGTAGTTCAGGAAAACGTTGAACGGATGCGGCGTCAGGTTCGAGAGGTTCTGCCGCGAAAGCTTCTTGAGCGCGTCGGCCAAAAGCGCACCATTTCGATACGTTGTGACAGCGTAGTGATCAGCCTCGAATTCGTTGCGCCGTGAAAGCATCTGCATCAGAATCGAAATGATGAACTCCACCGGATTGTAGAGCAGCATGAAGAAAAGCAGGCTCGCGTAGACCGAAGTCTCCTGCATGGCGAAGGCATCAAAGAGCATCCGGTTGTTCATGAAGAGTGAGAGCAGGTAAAAAACCACGCCGAGGTTGAGCATACTGAGCACCATCGACATGAGAATGTGCTTCTTCTTGAAGTGGCCGATTTCATGCGCCAGCACGGCGACCAGCTCGCCGGTCGAGTGGTTTTTGATGAGCGTGTCGAACAGCGCAATGCGCTTGTTCTTGCCGAATCCGGTGAAAAAGGCGTTGCCCTTCGCCGAGCGTTTGGAGCCGTCCATGACGTAGATTCCGGTGAGCGGAAAGCGCACCTCGGCGGCGTAATCCATGATCGACTTGCGCAGCTCGCCATCTTCGAGCGGCTCGAACTTGTTGAACATCGGCATGATCCAGGTCGGCGCAACATATTGCAGAAGCAGACTGAACGCTGTCACGCCCCCCCACGCCCAGAGCCAGCCGAGCGGCCCGGCGCTCTGGAAAAACCAGAGGATCGCCGCCAGCACCGGTGTGCCGATCAGCACGGCAAGCAGAAGCGTCTTGATGAGATCAATTACGAACACCTTCGGCGTGGTCTGGTTGAAACCGAAGCGCTCTTCGAGCACGAAGGTGTGGTAGATGCTGAACGGCAGGTCGGCAACGCTCTGAAACAGCAGCAGCGCGCCGATGTAGAGCACGCCGTTGATGACCGGATCGAAGCCCCACGCGCGGATAAGCTGGTCGAGCGCGTTGAAGCCGCCCGCGAACCAGAAAACAAGCAGCAGGGCGAGATCGAAAGTCGAGCTGATAAGTGAGAATTTGGTGTTGGCCCGGAGGTACTCCTGCGAACGGCGATAGTCCGCCGGATCATACACGTCGCGAAACGCCTCAGGAAGCGTCGGCAACGCAGCACGGAGGTTCAAAAGATCGGCGGCAAGTTTGATGAGCCAGGTGCCGATAAGCGTAAAAAGAATGATTTGGCCGAACAGGTTCATCATCATAACGGTTTATTCGTCGATCCAGCGCCGCGTGATGTCGCCATAGGAGTCGATCCTGCGGTCGCGCATGAAGGGCCAGTGCGAGCGGTAAAAGCCGATCTTCGAGAGGTCGCAGTCGGCGTAGAGAATCTCCTCCCTGTTGTGGGCCGCCTCGGCAATCACCTGACCGAAGGGATCGGAGACGAAGCTGTTGCCCCAGAACTCGAGTTCGCCCTCCGTGCCCGCACGATTGGCGGCGGCGACAAACACACCGTTTGCCACGGCGTGACCGAGATGTGAGGTTTTCCACGCCTGCCGCTGGCTCGCGCGAACCTCCTGCGAGGTCTCGGAGGTGGCCCAGCCGATGGCCGTGGGATAGAAGAGAATATCAGCTCCGCGCAGCGCCGTAAGTCGCGCGGCTTCGGGGTACCACTGATCCCAGCAGATCAGGACGCCGATCGTGCCAAATTTCGTATCGAACACCTTGTAACCGAGGTCGCCGGGCACAAAGTAGAACTTCTCGTAGAAACCGGGATCGTCGGGAATGTGCATCTTGCGGTACTTGCCGAGGTAGCTGCCGTCAGCATCGATCACCGCCGCCGTGTTGTGGTGCACCCCTTTGGCGCGAATCTCAAAGAGCGAAGCCACGATCACCACCCCAAGTTCGGCGGCCAGCTCCTGCAAGGCAGCGGTCGACGGGCCGGGAATCGGCTCGGCGTATCCAAACGGCTCGTACTCCTCGGTCTGGCAGAAGTAGAGCGTGGTGAACAGCTCCTGAAGGCAGACGATATTGGCCCCGCCCGCGGCAGCCTGGCGGATGCGCTCCTGCGCTTTCCTGAGGTTTTCCTGCGGATTCTCAACGCAGCTCATCTGGACGAGCGCTATGCGAACCTGATCGGTATTCATGGACGAAAAATCGAAATGATATTGGGAATGACAAGCCCGAGCGAAAAGAGTAAGCCGTGCACGGTGAGCACCTTGCCGGTGCCAGCCAGCACCGCATTCAGCGCCCGGCCCTCGGAAGCGTAGAGCGTGCGCACCATGCCGATGGCGAGCGGAATGCTCAGCAGACTCAGAAGGCACCAGGGCGAATAACCGGTGTTAATCATATAAAACGGAACGAGATAGGCCAGCACCGCAAGCGCGACGTACAGAGCGCGGGCCGCCGGAGCGCCGATGCGGGCCGGAAGCGTCATCTTGCCAACCTTCCGGTCGGTGTCGATGTCGCGGATATTGTTGACGAGCAGGATGCAGACCGAGAACGCGCCGGGCGCAGCTGCGGCCACGAGCACCTCCATCGGCAGCGAAAGCGCCTGAACATAATAGGTGCCGCCGACCGCCACAAGGCCGAAAAAGATGAAAACGAACACATCGCCAAGCCCGGAATAGGCGATCGGAAACGGTCCGCCGGTGTAAGCCCAGGCGAAGAGCAGCGAGAGCACGCCAATCAGCAAAATCGGCCAGCCGCCGATGGCGACGAGATACAAGCCAAGCACGAACACCGAAATACCGAGTACGATCGAGACGCGAATCATCGTCTGTTCGGTGATGATGCCAGCCGCCACGGTGCGCGTCGGGCCGAGCCGCTCGGCGGTGTCGGCCCCCTTGCGGAAGTCGTAAATCTCGTTGATGAAGTTCGTGGCGATCTGGATGCCGAGTGCGCAGATGAGCGCCACCAGCGCAGGAAGCGGTTTGAAGACGCCACTGGCCGCCGCGAGAGCCGAACCGATCACCACCGGCATTGCGCCAGCCGGAAGGGTTTTCGGGCGGATGGCCAGCATCCAGGCCTGAAACGCCGATGGTTTTGAGGAAATTGAAACGGACATAAACTTACTCTGCCTTGTTCTCCGTCGCGTTGCTCGCCTCGGCGGCTTTCTTCTCCTTGGCCATCTTGACGCTGCTGAAAACGTTACGAATCTTCTCGCCCGGCTTGATGTAGGAGAGGCTGTGGCGCACGGCCATCGTCGCCTCGCTCAGGCCGGTCTGGATGATCTTGAGCTTGCCGGGGTAGTGCGCGATGTCGCCCGCTGCGTAGAGACCATCGACCGAAGTTTTCATGTGGGAATCGACCACCAGCGCGTTCTCACACAGTTCGAGGTCCCACCCGGCCAGCGGACCGAGGTTCGACTTGAATCCGATGAGAATCAGCAGCCGGTCAGCCTCGACCGTCCACTTCGAACCGTCACTGGAGCGCAAGTGCATGCGCGTCAACGCGCCATTTGACTCCTCGATGCTCACCACTTCAGTTTCGAGATGCACGTCGATCGTGCCGTCCGCCCTGGCCTGCTCCACCTCGTGCGCGGTCTTGCCGTGACCCTGGAACTCGTGGCCGCGGTGCACCAGCGTCACTGAAGCGGCGTTCTTCATCAGTCCCACCGTCCAGTCGAGCGCCGAATCGCCGCCACCCACGATTACCACGCGCTTGCCCTTGAAATCCTCGACAGATTTGACCGCGTAGTAAACCGAGCTTCCGGTAAGGTGGTCGATGTTGCCGAGCTGCGGCAGCTTGCGCGGCTCGAACGCACCGAGACCGGCAGCAATAAGCACTGCGCGTGAGCGATAAACGTTGCCCGTGTTGGTTCGGGTTTCGAAGGTGCCGTCGTCGAGTTTGGTGTATTTCGTGACCGCCTCGTTCAGCACAACGTCGGGATTGTACCGTTCGGCCTGCGCCCAGAGACTCTCGACCAGATCGATGGCCGGAACTTCCGGAAAGCCGGCCACGTCGTAGATATGTTTTTCCGGATAGAGCGCCGCAAGCTGCCCTCCGAGCTGTGACATGCTCTCAATGATACGGCAGGAGATGTTGTTCATGCCACACTGGAAAGCCGCGAATATACCCGTCGGTCCACCGCCGATGATGGTCAGGTCCCTCATGTCGTGGTGGTCAGTCGCTGGATTGTGAATATCTAACATTATGAATGCCTTGATGGGGTTTGCCCTGACGCTTTAGCTGTCGGACTTTTTCAGGTAGATCATGCCCTCCGGATCGACCATGCCATAGAGAATGGCGACAAGCAGATTCTGGTCGTCGAATTCGTGGATTTCAACATGCACGGCCTCCTGCTTGGCCACCTGGTCGCCCGCATCGTTCTTGAAGTAGAAGACCGCCCTGACGCCGCCATGCGGAGTTTCGCCGCTGAACAGATAGGTGCCGTCACTCTGTTCGTCGAGAGCGCAACCGGGCTGGCTGGACTCGATGGGACAGCTTGCGCACTGGGAATAGAACCCCTCTTCGGATTCTGCAAAATCGCAAACAGGAAATTTCATGACAGTTTCTCTTTTTCTGTTGGCTGCTTTGAATGCGGCTCAATATAAGAAGACTTTGATATATTGCGGCAGATTCAAAGTCATCCGATGTACCGGGCCGCTGTCCGGCCAACAAACAGTATCGCGCACATGTTAGCCAAACGCATCATACCCTGCCTTGACGTCCGCGACGGACGGGTGGTCAAAGGCATCAACTTCGAAGGCCTCAGGGATGCCGGTTCGATTCTCGAACAGGCCCGCTTTTATAACAATGAAATGGCCGACGAACTGGTCTTTCTCGACATCTCCGCATCGCTGGAATCGAGAAGGACAACCCTCGAAGAGGTACTGAAAGTTTCAGGCGAGGTGTTCATTCCGCTCACGGTCGGCGGCGGCATCAGCTCTGTCGAGCGGGCGCGCGACGCCTTCCTGCACGGCGCGGACAAGGTGTCGGTCAATACGGCGGCGGTCAGCGAACCGGAGCTGATCTCGCGCATCGCCGAAAAGTTCGGCTCTCAGGCGGTGGTGGTGGCGATTGACGTGAAAAAGGTCGATGGGCGGTACATCGTTCATACTCATTCGGGCAAAAAGCCGACGGAGTACGAAGCGGTCGAATGGGCGCACAAGGTGCAGGAGCTTGGCGCGGGCGAGATTCTCCTGACCAGCATGGATCGCGACGGCACGCAGGAGGGATACGACAACGAAATCCTCAAAATGATCTCGACCACCGTGCACATTCCGGTGATCGCCTCCGGCGGCGCAGGCAACCTCGAACATCTCTACCGGGGATTTACGGATGGCCACGCCGACGCTGCGCTCGCGGCCTCGATCTTCCACTTCCGCACCTACTCCATTCGCGAAGCCAAGGAGTACCTGCGCGAACGGGGAATCACGGTCAGGCTCTGATCGACCAGACGCGCCGCGATCTTCCCTGATTGCGGCTCCCCCACTAAAGGCGTTAAGGAAATAAAGACGCTTCGGCGGTTGTAAAGCAACGCCATCACGCAATATTACCGGAGAGGACAACATATCCCGCCAGGATAGTCAGCTCATCTTCCGGAAAGAGGTATACCGTTATTGTGCAGCCGACGCACTGGAACGAAGTGCGGCGCTACGCTTTCGGCTCTGAACTTCCAGCCTGCTGGACCGTATCTGAAACGCCATCGACCGCTTTGTGAAACTCCGACTCGATATCGGCCTGCGCTTTCTTGAACTCCTTGATGCCCTTGCCAAGACCTCTGGCCAGTTCCGGAATTTTCTGGCCGCCAAACAGGATCAGTATAACCGCTAAAATAAGTAACAGCTCAGGCCCACCAACATCCATGACAAGTACTCCGTTTTGATAAAAAAAAACAAATCCCCTCTCTCTTCACCGTCGCAAAGCGCTGCCGCTCAATCAAAAGGCGTTGGTAATCCGGCCTGAAACCGGCAGTTGAAGCTCTTTGAAACGAGACCCCGTTCTTTGCCCCTAAGGTAGTACGCACGACACGTGATTATTCTTTCATTTGACACCACTTCTTTTTTCCTTTTGCGGATTTTATCGGGCCAAAAGTGCGTTGGAGGTTTTTTTCGGGTGTTGACGTCGAAAAAATTGCGACGAGACAACACTATTCAGCTAAACGATGAACAGGCGAGGTAAACCATGAGAACACGTTTCTGGATTTTTTCGATGATCGCCCTGCTGACGCTTGCGGGGTGTTCCAACTACCAGGTCGTCAGCGATTACGACCGCACCATTCCCTTCGAGCGCTACAAAACCTACCGATGGAGCGATAAAGGCAGCGCTGGAATCAGCGACGACATTCTTGCCAGCAATCCGCTGATCTACAAAAACATCAAATCAGTGGTTGACCGTGAACTGGCCACCAAAGGCTTCGTGCTGAAAGCATCCGGTCCAGTCGATTTCACGGTCTTTCCTCACGCACGAGTCCGCGAGCGGGTGGTTATCGAGCCGAGCGGATTCGGTTACGGCGGCGGCTACTACCCCGGCTGGGGACGGCGCAGCTACCCGCCCTACTGGTACGATCCCTACCCATACCCGGCGTTCAGCCACTATGAAGAGGGCACACTCATCATCGACATCATCGATTCCAGAAGCGGCGAAGTGGCCTGGGCCGGCATCGCGCGAGGCATCCTGAAGGATTACGATTCATCCGTGCAGATGCACCGCGACCTCGACGAAGTGCTCACAAAAATCATGGCCAAATTCCCGCCGGTGGTGAAATAAGGAGCAACGGCCTCGATTTTGTAGGGGCAAGTCTCGCGCCTGCCCTGTCCTCCGTTCTGCGACTTGCACCATGATGGTTCATTGGATATTTTTTCATTTGCCCGAACGAAAATACCTGAAGACAAACAGGAATACTAGATATGACAGCGAGCGCCGAAAAAATAATGAACGATGCCCTCAGACTAACCCCCGTTGAAAGGGCAGAAATGATTGAGCGACTCTTTCAGAGTTTCGACAATCATCGCAAAGCCGAGATCGATGCTGCGTGGGCTGCTGAATTCGAGTCGAGGCTCGACGCTTACAAAGAAGGCAAAATCAAAGCGTCGCCGGTCGAAGAGGTAATGGCAAGAATCAACAAGAGATGAACATTTAGCGAAAACAATCATGGAACAAGCATTATTAGATCGAGCGTTGGCAATGTCGCCAAATGAACGGGTTGAATTCGCGCAACTTATTCTGGCAAGCATTGAGCACGAAGACGAAAAAATCAGGCAAAAGTGGATTACTGAAGTCAAAGACAGAATGGCGGCCGTAAAGTCTGGTAAAGCGAAATTAATCGATTTTGACAGCTTGTACCATGAAGATTAGAATTCATGAGCTTGCAGCTCACGAATTGGATGAGGCTATTGAATGGTATGAACTTCAATCCAGAGATCTTGGCAAGCATTTCAGGAGAATTGTCAGAGAGCAGGTTAAAACCTTAGCCAGAAATCCGACTTGGTATCTCAAAGAATCCGATGATATTTATAAGGCATTCATCCCAAGATTTCCCTATAAAATATTGTACACCGCAGAAGAAAATGAACTTGTAATTTGGGCAATCGCCCACATGCATCGAGAACCAAGATATTGGCAAAACAGGTTAAGCTGACAATCTGACTCTCCCTACCTCCAACACAAAAAGCGGCCTGTCAAAGGCCGCTTTTCTTTTCATATCACATCAAATCACTCCTCCCACTTCCAGTCTCTCACCTCCGGCATATCCTCGCCATATTTCGTGATGTACTCCTTGTGCTCGATCAGGCGGTCGCGGACGTATTGTTTGATGTACGCTGCCTTCGGCCTGAGGCTCGGCACGCGGTTGACGACATCGGCGACGAGGTGGAAGCGGTCGAGGTCGTTGATCACCACCATATCGAACGGCGTGGTGGTGGTGCCCTCCTCCTTGTAACCGCGCACGTGCAGATTCGGATGGTTGGTGCGACGATACGTCAGTCGGTGGATCAGCCACGGGTAGCCGTGATAGGCGAAGATGATCGGCTTGTCTGTGGTAAACATGTCGTCGAAATCGCGGTCGGCTAGGCCGTGCGGGTGCTCCTCCTTCGGCTGGAGAGTCATGAGATCGACCACGTTGACCACCCTGATCTTCAACTCCGGCGCGAGTTTGCGCAGAATCTTGACGGCGGCCAGCGTTTCGAGCGTCGGCACGTCGCCCGCACAGGCCATCACCACGTCCGGTTCGCCCTCACCCGCGTCGTTCGAGGCCCACTCCCAGATGCCGATGCCGCTGGTGCAGTGCCGCACGGCGGACTCCATGTCGAGCCACTGCCACGCGGGCTGCTTGCCTGCCACGATCACGTTGATGTAGTTACGCGAGCGCAGGCAGTGGTTGGTCACCGACAGCAGCGAGTTGGCGTCCGGCGGCAGATAAACGCGAATCACGCTCGACTTCTTGTTGACCACGTGGTCGATAAAGCCCGGATCCTGATGCGAAAAGCCGTTGTGATCCTGCCGCCACACGTGCGAGGTCAGGAAATAGTTGAGCGAGGCGATGGGCCGCCGCCACGGGATTTCGGTATCGGTCACCTTGAGCCACTTGGCGTGCTGGTTGAACATCGAGTCGATGATGTGAATGAACGCCTCGTAGCAGGAGAAAAAGCCGTGGCGTCCGGTGAGCAGGTAGCCTTCGAGCCACCCCTGGCAGGTATGCTCGGAAAGAATTTCCATCACGCGGCCATTGTGCGAAAGATGATCGTCGGACGGAATCATCTCGGCCATCCAGGTGCGGTTGGTCTCCTCGAACAGCTCGCCGAGACGGTTCGAGGCGGTCTCGTCCGGCCCGAAGACGCGGAAGTTGGCCTCTTTCTGGTTGAGCTTCATGATGTCGCGCAGAAAGCGGGCCATCGGCTTTGGCGCTTCGGCCTCCACTGAACCGGGTGATGGCACGTCGAGCGCATAGTCGCGGAAATCGGGCATCCGCAGCTCCTTGAGCAACAGGCCGCCGTTGGCGTGCGGAATGTCGCCCATGCGCTTCTTGCCACGCGGAGCCAGCTCCTGCAACTCAGGAAGAAGAACGCCATCCGCTGTGAACAGCTCTTCGGCACGGTAGCTTTTCAGCCACGTTTCGAGCAGCTCCATGTGCTCCGGATTGTCTCGCACCGTGCTGAACGGCACCTGGTGTGAACGCCAGTTCCCCTCGGCGGGTTTGCCGTCAACCACCTTCGGCCCCGTCCACCCTTTCGGAGAGCGAAACACGATCATCGGCCACATCGGTCGCTCGGTCACGCCATCGACCCGCGCCCGGCGCTGGATTTCGGCGATCTCATCGAAGCAGCGGTCCATCGTCGCAGCCATCATCTGGTGCATCGTCGCCGGGTCATCCCCCTCAACGAAGTACGGTTTGTAGCCGTAGCCGATCATCAGTTTCTCCAGCTCCTCGTGCGAAATGCGCGCCAGCACCGTGGGGTTGGCGATCTTGTAGCCGTTCAGGTGCAGAACCGGCAGCACCGCCCCGTCGCGCTTCGGGTTCAGGAACTTGTTGCTGTGCCACGCCGTCGCCAGCGGCCCCGTCTCCGCCTCGCCATCGCCGATGACGCAGGCTGTGACAAGATCGGGATTGTCGAACACCGCGCCGTAAGCGTGCGACAACGCATAGCCCAGCTCGCCGCCCTCATGGATCGATCCCGGCGTTTCGGGAGCCACGTGGCTCGGAATACCGCCCGGAAACGAGAACTGCCGGAACAGCCGCTTCATGCCCGCCTCGTCGAACGACACGTCGGGATAGTACTCGCTGTAGGTACCCTCCATCCATACGTTCGCCACCAGCGCAGGCCCGCCATGCCCCGGCCCGGCAATATAGACGATGTCGAGGTCACGGTTCCGGATGATACGGTTCAGGTGCACGTAGAGGAAATTGAGGCCGGGAGTGGTGCCCCAGTGGCCAAGCAGACGGGGCTTGATATGCTCTTTGGAAAGCTGTTCCTTCAGGAGCGGATTGTCCATCAGGTAGATTTGTCCGACGGAAAGATAGTTCGCTGCCCGCCAGTAAGCGTTCATCAGATCGAGTTCGCGAGGGGAAAGCGGAGTCGTCGTTTCATTCATCAGTATTGTTGATTTGATAGTTGTTTTATGCTGAGTCCGGAGTTCATCCGGAACTCTATTTTCCGATCTTACAATCAAGTGCTTCACGTTAAACGAGCAGGGCGGCACCAGTGAACCGGTGCCGCCCTCCTTTCGTCATTCAATGCCAAACCGGTAACCACACCATATCGGCATCACATCAACCACCTTCGAGCACACGTCTTGTCTCTCTGACAATCGTCACCTCTTCGTTGGTTTCAATAACTTTGACGACAACCGGGCTGGTATCTGTCGAAATAATTCCGGAATGATTCAGATTCTTTTCATGATCGACCTGGACACCAAGAAATTCGAGGCCTGAACAGATACGCTCGCGAATCTCTGACGAATAGAGGCCAATGCCGCCGGTGAAGACGATCATGTCGAGGCCACCGAGCACCGCCGTCAACGCGCCAATGTGCTTGCGGGCGCTGTAGCAGAAAAGCTCCACGGCCAGTCGCGCCTGTTCGTTCTCCGCTTCGGCGTCGAGCAGGTCGCGCATGTCGTCGCTCAGGCCGGAGACACCAAGCAGGCCGGACTTTTTGTTCACCATGTCGCGCAAGCCATCCGAATCGAGATGCCCCTGCTGCAACAGGAACAGCACCACGCCCGGATCGAGATCACCCGTGCGCGTGCTCATCACGAGGCCACCCGCAGGCGAAAAGCCCATCGTCGTCTCGACGCTCCGCCCGTCGAGTACCGCCGCCATGCTCGCACCGTGGCCGAGATGCGCGAGAATGAGGCGACCCTTGCGGGCAAACGGATCCCCCTCGGCTTGCAGTTGACTGAGAATGTACTGGTAGGAAAGACCGTGAAACCCGTACCGCTGCACCCCCTGATTCCGGTACTCTTCAGGAATGGGACAGAGCTTCGCCAGTGGCGGCATCGTGCTGTGGAATGCGGTATCGAAGCAGGCCACCTGGAACACGCCCGGCAGCTCCGATGCGGCGTAGCGGATGGCGTTCAGCGCCTGCGGCAGATGTTCGGGGGCGTAGGGAACGATTTCGGCGATGGAGTCAAGCAGTTCAGAGGTGACCTTTTCGGGAGTGGTGTGACGGGGTCCACCATGCACCACCCGATGGCCCACAGCGTCCGGCATTCCGGGGCCGTGCTGCGTGATCCAGGAAAACACGTAGCGACAAGCCGCGGCATGATCGGGAACATCGACCCGCTCGCAATCGATGAATCGCCCCTCGGGGTCGGTCACGGAGAAGCGTCCATCCGGCAAACCGATCCGGGTCAGTGATCCGGAAAAGAGCAGCTCCTCGGTATCCCCGCTCTCATACAGCGAAAACTTGATACTCGACGAGCCGGTATTGAGAGCAAGAATGGTACACACAGGCCTGGGCATCATGGCTAAAATCCTCAGAAAAATTACAGGCACAAACGGCAACCATCACCATCAGCTCCAAAAAGTCAGACCAAGATACACGATAGACAACACTAACCAAGCCGGTAAGTCGTTACGTTCCTGAAAACTCGGGAACACATGCAAGGTATGGGCAAGATGGACATGACTACAATGCCAGACCGGGCAAGAGGCACAAAAAAAATGAGGCTAAAAAATCGATTTCGAAAAAACGCACCCGAGTTGATCTGGCGTAGAAAAGTGTATATTCATCACAGCGAGTTCGACAACAAGACCCATGAAACGATGAATACAGAAAGACTTACAGAGCTGATTCCAGCAGAAAAGATACAGGAACGGGTCACCGAGCTGGGTGCAGAAATTTCACGCGAGCTGGCCAGTATCGACGAACTGACTGTGGTGTGCGTGCTGAAAGGCGGATTCATTTTCACAGCCGATCTGGTGCGGCACATCACCATTCCCTGCCGCATCGAGTTCATCCGCGCTTCGAGTTACGGCACGCACCGCGCTTCCACCGGCAAGGTGATGCTCGATCATCACCACGATCCGCATGTCGAGGGCAAGAACGTGCTGCTCGTCGAAGATATCCTCGATACCGGGCTGACCGTCACCCGCATCCTCGAAGAGCTGCGCGGCCACAATCCTGCATCCCTGCATGTCTGCACCCTGCTCGACAAGCCTTCAGCGCGCACCACACCCGTCAAGGCGGACTTCACCGGCTTCACCATTCCGGATGTTTACGTCGTGGGTTATGGACTCGATGCCGCCGGAAAGCATCGCGAGTTGCCTTACGTCGCATCACTGAACGCCTGAAGCCTTCTCCACCGCTCTCTCCAGGCGGGCCTCCGTGCCCTTCGATCCTTGCGCCGCGCCTTCTCTTCACCGGCACATACCGTCACCATACTACCATAATGTCTACTTTTTTCTCTTAAAATCGTTTTATGCCCTAATATTTTTAGGATTAGTTTTATATTCACCTAAATCAAAAGGATCAATAAAGTCAATACGCCAGAAAAAAAACACCCGTGCCAACCCGAACTGAAACCAGACCCGGAGTGATCCGCAAACCGTGGATCATCGATACGACCCTCCGGGATGGAGAGCAGGCCCCCGGCGTGGTGTTCAGTCCGCACGAAAAAAAGCGGATAGCGGCAATGCTTGCCGAAACCGGCGTCGATGAGATCGAAGTGGGCTACCCGGCCATCAGCGCGGCGGAGCGGGAGGTGATTCGCGAGATTGTCGCCATGAAACTGCCGGTACGCCTGACTTCGTGGTCGCGGGCCAATATGGCGGACATCGAGTTGGCGGCAGAATGCGGCACCGATGCGGTGCACATCAGTTTTCCGGCCTCGCGACTCTACCTGGAGCTGATGCACAAGGAGGATGGTTGGATCCGGGAGCAGCTTTACGCGATGGTTTCCAAAGCGCGCGAGTGGTTCGATTTCGTCAGCGTTGGCGGACAGGACGCCACGAGAAGTAGCACTGATTTTCTGCAACGCTTCATGCTCGATGCTGAAGCTGCCGGAGCCGAACGGTTCAGGATCGCCGATACGGTAGGCATCGCCACGCCGGTGTCGGTGATGGCCCTCGGCGCAGCGTTGCGCCAAAGTTCGTCGCTGCCGCTGGAGTTCCACGCGCACAACGATCTCGGCATGGCGACCGCCAACGCCTTCACGGCACTCAACGCGGGATTCGAAGCGGTCAGCGTGTCGGTGACCGGTCTCGGAGAACGCGCGGGCAACGCGGCCCTCGAAGAGCTGGCAATGGCGCTTGCGCTGAATGGAGACTTCGACACGCATCTCGACACCTCGATGCTCTCCCGGCTTTGCGACGCCGTGGCCACGGCTTCCGGACGAGCCATTCAGGAGCAAAAACCGGTGGTCGGACGTTCGGCCTTCCAGCACGAATCGGGCATTCATTGCGCCGCGCTGTTGCAGGATCCGCTCTCCTACCAGCCGTTCCTGCCGTCGCGGGTTGGCCGCAGCGATTTCGAGATGGTCATCGGCAAACACTCGGGCACAGCGGCGATCATCGCCCATTTCAACCGACGCAGAATCACGATTTCGAAAGAGGAGGCCCGCGAACTGCTCGATCTGATCCGGAGTCAGTCCGACCGCCTCAAACGGGCGCTCCGGACCGACGAGATCGACGCGCTCCGTGAACAAAACTCTGTCAAACACGCTTAACTCGAATAGTTTTCATGCTCATCGCTCAGGAACAGGAACAGAGCAGCATCAGTCTACTCGCCGAGGTCAGCAGGACCGTCAACAATGAGGAGGACATCAGCAAGGTGCTCCGGCTGGTGCTTTTCATCTTGTCGGAACATATGAACATGCTCAGAGGCATGGTCACCATTCTGAACCGCACTACCGGCGAGATGGTCATCAACGAATCGTTCGGCCTGACCGACGAGCAGCGTCAGCTTGCCCGCTACAAGGTTGGCGAAGGCATCATCGGCCAGGTGGTCAAAACGGGACGCCCCTCCGTCGTGCCCCGCATCAATGAAGAGCCGCTTTTTCTCGACCGCACCCAGTCCAGAGCCGAGGAAAACAAGGAGGAGTTGTGCTTCATCTGCGTGCCCATCAAGGTGGGACGCGAGGTTATCGGCACACTGAGCGCTGACCGGCGAATTTCCGTTCCCGCTGAAAATGGCGACAAGAAGCTCCGGCGCAAAAGTGACCGGATCGATGTTCTGCAGTACTATGTCGATCTGCTCTCGATCATTGCGGCCATGATCGCCCAGGCGGTTCGCATCAAGCAGCTCGATGACGAAAAGAGCATCGATGGCGCACACGAACGAGCCGGTACACCTGCACTGGGCTTCCAGATCATCGATGGAGAAATCGAAGAGGAGTTGCCCGAAACGGAACGGCCCGCCAACATCATCGGAAACGCCAAGCCGATGATGTCGCTCTTCAAGATGATCGACAAAATCTCGAAAACCAGCGCTACGGCCCTGATTCTCGGCGAAAGCGGCGTCGGCAAGGAGCTGGTGGCCAACGCCATCCACTTCAAAAGCATGAGGAATGGCAAGCCGTTCATCAAGTTCAACTGCGCGGCGCTGCCGGAAAGCATTGTAGAAAGCGAGCTGTTCGGCCATGAGAAAGGAGCATTCACCGGCGCTTCGGCGCAGCGGCGCGGGCGCTTCGAGCTGGCCGACGGCGGCACGCTCTTTCTCGACGAGGTCGGCGAGCTGAGCCTGCCAACGCAGGCCAAGTTGCTGCGAATCATCCAGGAGAAGGAGTTCGAGCGGGTCGGCGGATCAAAGACCGTCAAAACCGACGTGCGCATCATCGCGGCCACCAACCGGAACCTCGAGGAACAGATCCAGGAAGGCAACTTCCGCGAGGATCTCTACTACCGGCTCAACATCTTCCCGATCACCGTGCCGCCGCTTCGCGAGCGCAAGACGGATATTTTGTTGCTGGCGGACTATTTCGTGGAGCAGTTCAACAAGGCCAACCACAAGGGCGTTCGCCGGATTTCGACCACGGCCATCGACATGCTGATGCGCTACCACTGGCCCGGCAACGTGCGCGAGTTGCAGAACTGCATCGAGCGCGCGGTGATTCTGAGCGAGGACAACGTCATCCACGGCTACCATCTGCCGCCATCGCTCCAGACCGCCGAATCAAGCGGCACGCCTTACACCGGCGACTTGCAGCAGAAACTCGACGCGATCGAGAAGGAGATGATTATCGAGGCGCTGAAACGCACCAAAGGCAACATGACCAAAGCCGCCTCGCAGCTTGGCCTTTCCGACCGGATCATGGGCCTGCGCATGAAAAAATTTAACATCGACTACCGGAAATTCCGGGCGTAAGAGAATGATTGAATGGGATAAGTTGAGGTGATCGGCATCGGAATCGAACAAAGGACGCCATTCGATTGATTTACTCCGCGCTCATGTGGTGAATCAGTTGAATGGCGTTTCCTTTTTTATGTCTGGATTTTGCGCTTTTGATAATCCCGTAATTTTCGTACATAGAAAACGTAAGCTTCGCCGTCAAGCTTATGCAGTACCCCTCCCGAGACGGTCTTCCGAATGAGCAGTACAGACCTGATACAACACGACAGACAGAATTGCTAATAGGTGTGCTTTGATTCTACGGTTACTACTGAACTGTGAATTAGCAATCGCAACTGAACATATATTCGTGGAGAACTATCTATGAGAATTCCAATAATCATAGAAATCATTGAGGCTGTCTTGTTCGCTGGCGCGGGAGCGCTGGTAGTCGCTCTGTTTCGTGCTTGGCTTAGGAAAAGGAGAAGCTAGCAATGAACTTGTTAGAAGGAACAACCATGGCCAACTGGCCAAAGAATAAAAAGGTTTTTGTAATTGTCGGGGCGATTGTCGGGCCGTTTCTTTTTCTTTGCCTCCTATGGTTGTACATCGTTCACGCAATTTACGACAAGCTGAGCGTGTGGCTCACGCTGGTGATTCCAGCCGATCCAATTATCACCACCCTGATTTCCGATCTATTTACCAGCTTTTTCTATTTCGCACTCTTGCCTAGCGTCATTGCCAAATTATTTTTTGGGGTTTCAAAACAGGTTCTACGCGGATTCTTTGTGCTTGTGCTGGTATCCGTTACTGTAGTCGATCTGACGCTGGGGCGTGACGTGTTTTTCGGAAAAGATGGGCAGCCTCGTCGCTTCTATGTGATTCGGCCCGACGAAGGTCTTGTCGTAACAGGAACTCAAAGCCCGGATCCGACAATACAAGTAAGACCACGACCTATTACTCGCGAAATAGTCCCATCCATTCGGGCGATGTATCGCGGTCAAGCCCCAGTTGTGCTAAAGCCAACAGAGATTGATGAGACACGCTTTTTCGATCCAAGCAGTGGTCGATCCCTGATTTGGTACCATAAGGATGCGAACGGAACATTCAGGTTTTATAATGGACCAGGTTTTGATCCTGAGAGCCAAGAGCCATTGCTGCCCATAACAAAGGAACTTGTGCCCTCCGTGAAAAGCTATATTCAAAAAGAGAAGGCGGCCTTTTCCGAGCGGAAGCACCAAGAAGAAATGGCTGCGCTGGCTGAGCGAAAGCGCTTAGCGGCTCAGGCAGCGAAAGAGGCGGCGCTTCGAGAAAAGCAAGCTCTAGATGCGCAAAACAAGGTAGATCTGGATACGGCATGGCAACAGTACATGTCAGGCAATCTCTTGGGAGCTAGTCAATACGTTAAGGCAGTTCTTGCCCGTGATCCAAGTAACACACAGGCAAACCAATACTACACCTCTTGGGGATTAAGAGGTGTCTGCAATAATTGCGGCACTATAGTCCGCGTGTGGGATGAAACGGTCGCCAGTGATGGATCCGCAGTAAACACCATGATTGGCGGCAGTGCGGGTTTCATGGCTGGAAGTCAAGTTGGAAAGGGTCGAGGACGGGATGTCGCCAAGTTGTTCGGAGCTGGTTTAGGCTCAGCAATCGCAGATGCTCTATCACGTAAAAAAGTACGGCATATTGACATACAAATGGACAATGGGAATACAGTGTCTTACCTCGATACTGTTAAATCGGAGTTTGCCACAGGACAGCGAGTTCGGGTTACAGCGAATGGCCAACAAGTATCCATCACGTTGTTATAGTAAAGTTGAAATCTTTTCAAGACTAGTGTCACGTCTCCGCTATATTGACGGATAGGAGGAAGGATAAAGGCCTGCTCATTAACCAATAAAAACATATAAGATAATAGCAGTTGGTGCGATTATGGAAGAAGTAACAGTTTTAAAATTTTTGAGCTCACACTCAAAAAACAGGGAAGCCGAAAACTGAATAGAGTAGGCAATAACATAACTTATTATGGTATGAATAAGATTTTAAAAGAAATATTCGTGGCGTTTTTTGCAAAACCAACACGATGCCCTAATTGCGGTGGGCACAATTTTCATTGGGATCACGGTGGACCTAATGGGGAAAATTATTGGAGGTGCAATGATTGCGATTACATGATAAAAGATTAAAAGCGTTTGCATGTCCACACTAGTATTTACCAACTGTGGCAGAGAAAGAAAAGAATGATGGTTGTAAATTTTGAGTGAAAAAAGGTCATTTCCTCTGCCACAACTGTATTTTCCAAGACTTAGCTTTTCTTTGTGCTAGCGATAAAAATAAGTGTTAAATATATGATTCGAAAATCAAATAATCAATTATTCAGTCAGCAAAAATAAAATGGAATTAATATTTGACCAAGCAATTGAGCTATTAGAAATAGCTGATATTTCAAAATTAAAAATTGAGGATATACCTCAACTCGAGAAAAAAATGAAAAAAAGATGGCATCCTGACAAGGTTGCTCATCTCCAAGACTCTGCGATCACACAAGAATATACTGTCAAGTTTCAACAAATTGAAACTGCTTGTCAAATGGTTTATTCTTACATAGAAGGTACTTATCAAGCAGGTGAAGCATTCACACAAACATCATCAAAAGTTCATGAAGAGCCAGAAGAAATAATAAGAAAAAATGCTCCCGACATTCAATCCACTCTGAAAAACCTCTGGAATTTGATCAAAGAGAAAAAATATAAGTGGCTAGTTAAAGAGATCTTGCTTAGTGACGGGTTCAAATTGAAAGACCTTCTTCAGGAAGATTTCAAAGAAGACCTCGCAATGCTTTCAGTTATTTCTTTTTTTTACGGACTTATTTTCCTTGGTATATTGACGGCAATTGCGGGGGCAATCAATTCTGTTTTTGGAACAATTGTCGGCATCATTTGGTTGCTACAAGCGATCTCTTGTTTTCTTGGTTTTGCTCCTCTCTCTCGCTTTTGGCTCAAGAACGACCAAGTGCAAGATGTAATGCTTAAGTTTATCAACTTTGGTTTGGGCATTTACAATTGGGCTGAAGAGCAAGGACAGACATCAGCTAACGTATGGGTTTTACTTTTTATACGCCTTCCTGTGTTGTTTGCAAAAGTTGTAAAATATATTATACTGTTTCCGCTTTACGAACTTGCAAAAGTATTTATTGGTGATAAAGTAGTTGGGGTTGTCAAACAGAATGTAAACTACTATGCAGATTTTGCTGAATGGTATGTTGACGAGTTGATAAATAAAAATCCAAACGAAATGACAAGTGAAGAATTATTTCATCTTTCATATCTTTATTCAGAACTTGGCGATGTAAAATCAAAAATTTAATAATATGGGATACCAAACTTGTCCAAAATGCAAGGGTGCAAAAAAAGTAGAATGCACTTGTGTAAAGTATGGCAAAGCCAACAAGCTCTGTGAGTATTGTAAAGGTTCAGGTAAAGTCCGCTGCCAAAGTTGTGACGGAAAAGGAACTGTGTATGTTGGACAAAAACCTTGAACAAACTATCTACTCAAATGGAGCTGCAAGCGACCGGATAGTTAGCGGCACCGCAGATGAGATGGCTAACCAAGCGTGGCTGTTCAGTTTGTGATTCTTATAAAGTGTAGTACTGCGAGAACCCCTAGTTGTATAAAAAACGAGGACGCACCAAAACAAGCTACATTACAGTAGGACTGTATGGGTTCAATATCCCGTAACTGTGGTGAAGACGATCAACACCTGTAAAAAATCATTTCCAATCAACCTTGATTAATACATGCTTTTTTATAATATTCATAACATATTAGGCCAACTTTTTTAGCTTCTCCACATTCTTCTCTAAAGAGCAATCTCTTCAATCAAACTTTGGAACTAACAATATATTATAAAGGCCATTAAAATGGCCTTTATAATATAAATATCTACTTTTTATTTAAGCTTAGTTTTGCATAAAGGACATATTGATTTCCCTGATGATGACCATGGGGCATCTGATGCATGAACACAAGTGTAACATACAAAATGCCCTTTTTCACAGACTCTACCACCAGAGACATCTTTTTCTTTCCCGCATACAGCACATGTTCTCTTTGCCATAATGACTCCTTTTTTAATTTTGCAAAAACATAACAAAATAACTCCCGTCTAAAAACTATCTAAGTTATTTTTAACAGATACAACATCAACAATACTCTCGATAACAGAATCGCTCACTTCAAACAAAGAAACATATTCTTCCAGAAGCCTTTTCTCATTCCCAACCAATACGCCATCAGCCATAGCAATATCAATCAGATTTGCCAAAATAGTCACCTGTTGACTTGAATTCACTGATTCGGCAACCAATCGAGCACAATCCTCAATTGACAACTTTTTCCAGATCCTTATAACCTTATCCAAGTCCCCGCCACTCTTTCTATTTAGCCTTTTCAAAACAGAAATCTCATCATCATCTATATCCCCATCCACAGCTATCATAGTAACCGCTGCCAAGAGTAACCCATCATAGGGGGTGATAGACTCAGGCTCTCCACTAACCAAACGATCAAAAATACCCATTTTATTCTTATTTTAGTTTATAAGCTTTTTCCTGATGAGGTCATTTTCTGACAAGGGGACACCGCCCTCTTGGTTATCAACAACAAAAATAATCGCGGATAAATCAAAAAACTTATACTGCTCAATAGGCACAAGATCGGGTCTGTACTTATGAAGCATAAAAGTAAAAGGATCGCCAACCGCCATCATGAATGCTAAAAATAGCGACATCAGCCCTATAAACGGCACCCCTAAATCACTCAACCAACCAACTATTCTTATAAAAGGAAAAATCACAACCCAAGCGAACAATGGCCATATTATTACATAAATAAATGCCATAGGCCCCATTTGTGCAAAGCTATACATGAATAATGACCAAATAATCCCAGCAAAAAACCCCCTAATAAGGTTAACCTGTATAGTAGCTTTCCATTCAATGGATTTGAAATCCCTTGTAAAACTAAAATCTTGAGACATATTTGCTCCTTTTCAATTACTTGTACGCTAACAGAAAAAAACAGCATGTCCAAGACAAAGTAGGCAGCTCTCCACTTGCGACAGTGTTAAAATAAATTCCAGTGTGAGCTTCTCACCAAGGCACCTTTTAAATTTTAACGAAAAAAATATGTTTTCAAAACAAAAAACTATCATCTTGTTAACGCACCTCTAAAAATACCATGAGGACATTTAGAGTCATTTCACTGCGATACTGTTTTTTCTTAATTCGTGATAAACTTATTAAGTTGCTTATTAGAAGATGGTTAACGTTTTTTCTGGTGACGATTCTTATGCATTTTTATCCGTCAATATGACAGAGACATGGCACTATACACCATTATTTTTTAAAAACATAGTTCCATGCCATAATCATGTACTTACCACTAGTTATACGAATGTCTTAAATCGTGGGTCGTTTGGTGGCGGAAGCCCTCTTGATGGCTAATTGCGCTTGTACGTATAGGTTTCTCCCAACAACTAAGCTATTCGATTGAGAAAGTCACGACAATTCCTCCAAGCCTGACGTTTATAGTGCTTTCCGAAATGATGGTATAACTGAGTTCCAGTCAATAACACACACGCCATCGACAGTCGGAATCAGCGTAACAAGCGAACGCATCCCCGGATTACTCGTCGTCCGTCTCTTTCGATGCTACCCCGCTCCCCGCACTCTCCGCAACCTCCAACCTGCCGACTTTCAACTCTCCGATTTCAAGCGAATCGATTTTTGTCTCCCGAACAAACAACCGCTTAATAACAAGCCGTCCGATGGCCAAGGCTCAGATTGCCAAAGCTCCTATGCTGAGCGCTCCGATGGCAAGTGCTCCGATGGCCGCAGCGCCGGACGAGATTGCTGGAAACGCTCTCGGCTTGTCGAAGGGAGATACAGCGTTTACGATTTCACCGTGTGATGACTGACACTGCTCGCTGCCGATCATGGGTCGGCGATGAAGAAATGTTTTCATGGCAAGGGTATTTCAGGAATCGTTAAATCTTCGTTTCCGGCGTTATCGGCCACTCACCAGACAGACCAAAGGCCGACCGCCGTCTTTTCAGTTCCAACACCGACGCATTTGCAACGGTTCCTCAACAAAAAGGTACAATAACCACCACATCCTACATTTATGTAATATCACCAAGGAATCGTCACCAAAACTCCAGAGTCAACTCATGACCTTCGGCAGCGTCTCCTGAAAAGCAGCTCAAAGCAGCATCCCGAACCCGGAAACACTTGCCTCAACGCCACCCGATATTCCCACCATTTTGTAGATAAAGCCACCTTCCTACACAATGGTAAGGTCACTCCACCCCCGTTTTACCTCCTGACATAAAAAACAGAGCCTGAGTTGAGCATAGCCTCAACAAGCCGCCGCATCGATAATTCATTGCCTGAAAACAGGTTACCGGATCACCAGAAAAATAATTCAAATAAAACCGACCTATCGCCTCACTCTGGCACAGCAATTGCTTATTAATTCTTTAATTATTCAGGCTCAGAAAAATATCGGCCTGAATATTTTCGACAGACAAGAGGAACAAACAATAAAAAGTACAGCTATGAGAAAAGTCGCAATTTATGGTAAAGGCGGTATCGGCAAATCCACAACCACCCAGAATACGGTTGCCGGTCTTGCAGAAGCAGGCAAAAAAGTGATGGTCGTAGGTTGCGACCCGAAAGCTGACTCCACCCGCCTCCTGCTCGGCGGTCTTCAGCAGAAAACCGTTCTCGACACCCTGCGCGAGGAGGGCGAAGAAGTCGAACTCGAAGATATCATTAAAGAAGGTTACAGAAACACCCGCTGCACCGAGTCCGGCGGTCCTGAGCCTGGCGTCGGTTGCGCTGGCCGCGGTATCATCACCTCGGTCAACCTGCTCGAACAGCTTGGTGCTTACGACGACGAATGGGATCTCGACTACGTGTTCTACGATGTGCTTGGTGACGTTGTGTGCGGCGGTTTCGCCATGCCGATCCGCGACGGTAAAGCCGAAGAGATCTATATCGTCTGCTCTGGAGAAATGATGGCCATGTACGCTGCCAACAACATCTGCAAAGGTATCCTAAAATACGCCGATGCAGGCGGTGTGCGCCTCGGTGGCCTCATCTGCAACAGCCGCAAGGTTGACAACGAGCGTGAGATGATCGAAGAGCTGGCCCGCAGGATCGGCACCCAGATGATCCACTTCGTGCCTCGCGACAACTTCGTTCAGCGTGCAGAGATCAACAGGAAGACCGTGATCGACTTCGATCCGACCCACCCCCAGGCCGACGAATACCGTGCACTGGCCAAAAAGATCGACGAGAACAAGATGTTCGTCATCCCCAAGCCGCTCGAAATCGACGAACTGGAATCGCTCCTGATCGAATTCGGCATCGCCAACTAACCGGCTGACGATCAGTCAAAAAACCGTAATCTCTTGAAATTATAGCATTTAACAAAGAGGAGAACAAACACATGTTAATGATCAGAACCATCGTCAGGCCGGAAAAAGTACAGGATGTCATGCAGGGCCTGCTCGACGCCGGTTATCCGGCGGTCACCAAAATCGCGGTTGTTGGCCGTGGCAAGCAGCGCGGTCTGCGCGTCGGCGATGTGGTCTATGACGAACTGCCGAAGGAGATGCTGTTCCTCGTCGTGCCGGACGCCGACAAGGACTTCGTCATCCGCGCCATCATGGACAACGCAAAGACCGGCGACGGCAAGTTCGGTGACGGTAAAATCTTCGTGTCGGCTGTCGAAGAGGTCTACACGATCAGCTCTGGAATGAAGGAAAGCGAGACGCTGCTCGAAGCAAAGGAGGCCTGATGAAAGAGATCATTTCAGTCATACGCATCAACAAGGTGAACGAAACCAAGGCAGCACTCATCGAGGCAGGCATCTCCTCCTTCACGGCGACCGGCCGGGTGATGGGCCGCGGCAAAGGCCAGGTTCACTACGACATCCTCCAGGGCGCCGAAGCAGGCCACCCGGAGGCGATTGCCCAGCTCGGTAACGCTCCGAGGCTCGTTGCCAAGAGAATCCTGACCGTGGTGGTTCCCGATGATCTGGCACAGACGGCTATCGACACGATCATCAAAACCAACCAGACCGGCAAGCCGGGAGACGGCAAGATTTTCGTGACGCCGATTCTCGACACCGTCAGGGTCAGAACCGGAGAGGAAGGCGACTTAGCGCTTAACTGACGCAGAACAGAGACAATACTTTAAAGGTGTAAACGGAGAACGTTACCATGGAGGCGAAAGTACTCATACCAGATCCTTCCAAAATCAAGGAGGAACTGATCAATAAATACCCGGCCAAGGTCGCCAAAAAGCGCAGCAAGTCGATCGTGGTCAACGACCCGGAGATCGTTCCTGAGGTGCAGGCCAACGTCCGTACGGTGCCGGGTATCATCACGCAGCGCGGCTGCTCCTACGCAGGCTGCAAGGGCGTGGTTCTTGGTCCGACGCGCGATATCGTGAACATCGTTCACGGCCCGATCGGCTGCAGCTTTTACGCATGGCTGACCCGCCGTAACCAGACAAGACCGGAAACCCCGGAGCATGAAAACTACATCACCTACTGCTTCTCGACCGACATGCAGGAAGAGCACGTGGTGTTCGGTGGCGAAAAGAAACTGAAGGTAGCGATCCAGGAGGCCTATGACCTCTTCCACCCGAAGGCCATCGCGATCTTCTCGACCTGCCCGGTCGGCCTGATCGGTGACGACGTGCACGCCGTGTCGAGAGAGATGAAGGAGAAGCTCGGCGACTGCAACGTCTTCGGCTTCAGCTGCGAAGGCTACCGCGGCGTCAGCCAGTCGGCTGGTCACCACATCGCCAACAACGGCGTGTTCAAGCACATGGTCGGCAACAACAACGAAGTCAAGCCCGGCAAGTTCAAGCTGAACCTGCTCGGCGAGTACAACATCGGCGGCGACGCTTTCGAAATCGAGCGTCTGCTCGAGAAATGCGGCATCACGCTCGTTGCCTCCTTCAGCGGCAACTCGACGGTTGGCGCCATCGAGAATGCGCACACGGCTGACCTCAACGTCATCATGTGTCACCGCTCGATCAACTACATGGGCGACATGATGGAGACCAAGTACGGTATTCCATGGATGAAAGTCAACTTCGTCGGCGCTGAATCGACCGCAAAGTCGCTGCGCAAGATCGCCGAGTACTTCGGCGACGAAGAGCTGAAAGCCCGCGTCGAAGAGGTGATCGCCGAAGAGGTTCCTGCAGTCAAGGCGATCATCGACGAGATCCGCCCGCGCACCGAAGGCAAAACCGCCATGCTGTTCGTCGGTGGCTCGCGCGCTCACCACTACCAGGATCTGTTCTCGGAACTTGGCATGACGACCCTCGCCGCCGGTTACGAGTTCGCTCACCGCGATGACTACGAAGGCCGCGAAGTGCTGCCCAAGATCAAGATCGATGCCGACAGCAAGAACATTGAAGAGCTGAAGGTTACCGCCGATCCGGAGCTGTACAACCCCAGAAAGAGCGAAGCCGAACTCGAAGAGCTGAAAGCCAAGGGCCTTGAGATCAACGGCTACGAAGGCATGATGAAACAGATGATGAAAAAGACCCTCGTGGTCGATGACGTCAGCCACTACGAGTCCGAAAAGCTCATCGAGATGTACAAACCCGACATCTTCTGCGCCGGTATCAAGGAGAAGTATGTCGTCCAGAAGATGGGTGTGCCGCTCAAGCAGCTCCACAGCTACGACTACGGAGGTCCTTACACCGGCTTCAAGGGCGCGGTGAACTTCTACAAGGACATCGACCGCATGGTCAACAACCCGGTCTGGAAGATGATCAAGGCCCCCTGGGAGAAAAGTGAACCGGAATCGCTGGAAGCCAGCTACGTCGCATCATAAGATGTAAAATATTAAAGGAGAATAATCGATGTTATTACGTCATACCACAAAAGAAGTCAAAGAGCGCGAGGGGCTGACGATCAATCCGGCGAAGACCTGCCAGCCGATCGGTGCCATGTATGCCGCCCTCGGTATACACGGCTGCCTGCCCCACAGCCACGGCTCACAGGGCTGCTGCTCCTACCACCGCAGCACCCTGACCCGCCACTACAAGGAGCCGGTTATGGCCGCCACCAGCTCGTTCACCGAAGGCGCTTCGGTGTTCGGCGGCCAGGCCAACCTGCTTTCGGCCATCGAGACCATCTTTACGGTCTACGATCCGGAAGTGATCGCGGTGCACTCGACCTGCCTGTCCGAAACCATCGGCGACGACTTGCAGCAGATCACCAAGAAGGCCAGCGATGACGGCAAGATTCCTGAAGGCAAGTACGTCATCTACGCCAGCACCCCGAGCTTCGTGGGTTCGCACATCACCGGTTACGCCAACATGGTGACCGGCATGACCGAGCAGTTCGCTGTCTCGACCGGCGAGAAGAAAGACCAGGTCAACGTCATCGCGGGCTGGATGGAACCGTCCGACATGCGCGAAATCAAGTCGCTGGCCTCACGCCTTGGCGTCAAGATCGTGCTCTTCCCGGACACCTCCGACGTGCTCGACGCGCCGCAGACCGGCAAGCACGAGTTCTATCCGAAAGGCGGCATCACCATCGACGAGCTGAAAAGCGCCGGTGACAGCAAATGCTCGCTCGCGGTCGGCTGCATCAGCGCCGAACCGGCAGCAATCGCGCTCGAAAAGAAGTGCAAGGTGCCCTTCGAAACCGTTGACATGCCGATCGGCCTGTCGGCAACCGACCGTTTCATCATGGCTCTCAGCAAGGCTGGCAGCGTGAAGGTACCGGACGAAATCACCGCCGAGCGTGGCCGTCTGGTAGACGTCATGGCCGACATGGAGCAGTACTTCTACGGCAAGAAGGTGGCGCTGTTCGGCGATCCCGACCAGCTCATCCCGCTCACCGAGTTCCTGCTTGACCTGGGCATGATACCGGCACACATCGTCAGCGGCACGCCGGGCCTGAGGTTCGAAAAACGCATGAAGGAGATCCTCGAACGGGCTCCGGGCGCGAACTTCCGAAACGGCCCGCAGGCCGACATGTTCCTGATGCACCAGTGGATCAAGAACGAGCCGGTTGACCTGCTCATCGGCAACACCTACGGCAAGTACATCGCACGTGACGAAGATATCCCGTTCGTGCGCTTCGGCTTCCCGATTCTCGACCGTATCGGCCACAGCTACTTCCCGAACGTCGGGTACAGCGGCTCGCTCAGGCTGGTCGAGAAAATCCTCGGCGTGCTCATGGATCGTCAGGATCGCACGTCGCTGGAAGAGAAGTTCGAGCTGGTTATGTGACGGCCTGCCGGAGCCGGTTCGCGATCCAGAGGCTCGCCCGGACGGTGAAATCCAGAACACTGTCCGGCTTGTCCGCGAACCGCTCACGACGACAACGTATCAAACAAGTTGACTGAAAGATTGACAACCGTCCGCCTTCGATAACGGAAGGCGGGCGACAATGAAGGGGAAGAAGTAATGGATACGCAGAAAATCAGCCTGCTCGAGGGCAGGGAAAAACAGGTCTATGAAAAGACCGCGGGTGGCGTAGAAGTGGACATCGCCTGCGACAAGACCAGCCTCTCCGGCTCGGTCAGCCAGCGTGCCTGTGTCTTCTGCGGTTCACGTGTCGTGCTCTATCCGGTAGCCGACGCCATTCACATCGTACACGGCCCGATCGGTTGCGCCGCCTACACCTGGGACATCCGGGGAGCGGTTTCGTCGGGACCCGAACTGCACAGACTCAGCTTTTCGACCGACCTTCAGGAGATGGACGTCATCTACGGCGGCGAAAAGAAGCTCTACAAATCACTGATCGAACTGATCGACCAGTACCAGCCCAACGCGGCATTTATCTATTCGACCTGCATCATCGGCCTCATCGGCGACGACATCGATGCGGTCTGCAAAAAAGTTGCAAAAGAGAAAGGAATCCCGGTCTTGCCGGTGCATTCCGAAGGTTTCAAGGGCACCAAAAAGGATGGCTACAAAGCCGCCTGCATGGCCCTCATGAAGCTGATCGGCCAGGGATCGACCGAGGGGATCAGCAAATACAGCATCAACATTCTCGGCGAATTCAACCTCGCCGGAGAAGCCTGGATCATCCGGGAATATTATGAAAAGATGGGCATCGAGGTGGTCGCCACCATGACCGGCGACGGACGCATCGACGACATCCGCCGCTCGCACGGCGCGTCGCTCAACGTGGTGCAGTGCTCCGGTTCGATGACCACCCTCGCCAAGGAGATGGAAGAGAAGTACGGCATCCCCTACATCCGCGTCTCCTACTTCGGCTTCGAGGATATGTCCAAATCGCTCTACGACGTGGCCCAGCACTTCCCCGACAAGCCGGAACTGATGGAGAAGGCCAAGGAGATCGTGCGCGACGAGATCAGGAAATACTACCCCGAGATGCAGAAGTTCAAGGCCGCGTTGACCGGCAAGAAAGCTGCAATCTATGTCGGCGGAGCCTTCAAGACCTTCTCGCTCATCAAGGCGCTGCGCACCATCGGCATGTCGGTCGTCCTGGCCGGGTCGCAGACCGGCAACAAGCAGGATTACAAAAATCTCAAGGAAATGTGCGACGAGGGCACGGTGATCGTGGACGACTCCAACCCGGTCGAACTCTCCAAGTTCGTGCTTGAAAAGGAGGCCGACCTCTTGATCGGCGGCGTCAAGGAGCGCCCGATCGCCTTCAAGCTTGGCGTCGGCTTCTGCGACCACAACCACGAGCGCAAGATTCCGCTCGCCGGGTTCATCGGCATGTACTATTTCGCCAAGGAGGTTTACGAATCGGTGATGAGCCCCGTATGGCAGTTCGCCCCGAGAAAAGGAGGTGCAAAATGACGACCAACGCTTCGGCCATGACGGCCAAAACGGCCACGCAGAACGCCTGCAAGCTCTGCACTCCGCTCGGCGCGTGCCTGGCTTTCAGGGGCATCGAATCGTGCGTACCGTTCCTGCACGGCTCGCAGGGTTGCGCCACCTACATCCGCCGCTACCTCATCAGCCACTACAAGGAGCCGATCGACATCGCCTCCTCGAACTTCAACGAAGAGACGGCGGTCTTCGGCGGCAGCCACAACCTGCAGCTCGGCCTCAAGAACGTCACGCAGCAGTACAAGCCACAGGTGATCGGCATCGCCACCACCTGTCTGTCGGAGACCATCGGTGACGACGTGCCGATGATTCTGAAGGATTACAAGGCGATCATGAACGACCCCAACCTGCCAACCATGATCTTCGCCTCGACGCCGAGTTACAGCGGCAGCCACATCGACGGCTTCCACACCGCCGTGCGCTCCGCCGTCCAAACCTTCGCCACCGGCGGCACGAAAAAGAACATGCTCAACCTCTTTTCGGGAATGATTTCGCCGGCGGATATCCGCTACCTGAAGGAGATTCTGAAAGAGTTCGGCATGCCGTTCATGCTGCTGCCCGACTACTCGCAGACGCTTGACGGCGGTCCGTGGGGCGAGTACCACCGCATTCCGCCAGGCGGCACTCCGACAAGCGCCATCGCCGACAGCGGCAGCGCAGCGGCAAGCATCGAGTTCGGCTCGACGCTCGAAGCAAAGAAGTCTGCGGCAGGCTACCTCGAAGCAGAGTTTGGCGTTCCACGCCACCAGCTCCCGTTACCGATCGGCATCAAGGCGACCGACCGCTTCTTCGCACTGCTCGAAGAGCTGACCGAAAAACCGATGCCTGAAAAATACGAAGACGAACGCCGCCGCCTCGTTGACGCCTACGCCGATGGCCACAAATACATCTTCGGCAGAAAGGCGATTCTCTACGGCGAGGAAGACCTGGTCATCTCGATGGCCGCTTTCCTGCGCGAAATCGGCGTCGTGCCAGTGCTCTGCGCCTCGGGCGGCAAGAGCGGCCAGATGAAGCAGCGGATGCTTGAGCTGATTCCCGACATGGATGAGCAGGGCATCGAAGCGCGCGAGGGTGTTGACTTCGTGGACATCGAGCACGAAGCGGAGCGGCTCAAGCCGGATATGCTCATCGGCAACAGCAAGGGCTTCACGATGTCGAAAAAGCACGAGCTGCCGCTCATCAGAATCGGCTTCCCGATTCACGACCGCTTCGGCGGCCAGCGCCTGCACCACCTTGGCTATCGCGGTACGCAGGAGCTGTTCGACCGCATCGTCAACACCGTGATCGAAGAACGCCAGAAATCGTCGCCGATCGGCTACACCTATATGTAATGAAGAATCAATCATGACCTGAAGGGAGGCATCATGACACTCAATATCAAGAACCATCCGTGCTTCAACGACTCGTCGAGACACACCTACGGAAGAATACACCTGCCGGTCGCACCGAAGTGCAACATCCAGTGCAACTACTGCAACCGGAAGTTCGACTGCATGAACGAAAACCGACCCGGCATCACCAGCAAGGTGCTCTCGCCCAAGCAGGCGCTCTACTACCTCGACAACGCCCTGGAACTCTCGCCGAATATCTCGGTGGTGGGCATCGCAGGCCCTGGCGACCCGTTCGCCAACCCGGAGGAGACGATGGAGACCCTGCGCCTCGTTCGTGAAAAGTACCCGGAGATGCTGCTCTGCGTCGCCACCAATGGCCTCGACGTGCTGCCCTATATCGAGGAGCTTGCCGAGTTGCAGGTCAGCCACGTGACGCTGACGATCAACGCCATCGATCCGGAGATCGGTCAGGAGATCTACGCCTGGGTGCGCTACCAGAAGAAAATGTACCGCGATCGCCAGGCCGCCGAGCTCTTGCTCGAAAACCAGCTCGCCGCTCTGCAGAAGCTCAAGAGGTATGGCGTAACGGCCAAGGTCAACTCGATCATCATCCCCGGCGTCAACGACCAGCACGTGATCGAAGTGGCCCGTCAGGTCGCCTCGATGGGTGCGGACATTCTGAACGCGCTGCCTTACTACAACACGACGGAAACCGTGTTCGAGAACATTCCCGAACCCGATCCGATGATGGTCAGGAAGATTCAGGAGGAGGCCGGAAAGCTCCTGCCGCAGATGAAGCACTGCGCCCGCTGCCGCGCCGACGCGGTCGGCATCATCGGCGAAATCAACAGCGACGAAATGATGGCGAAGCTCGCCGAAGCAGCGCTGATGCCGAAAAATCCCGACGAGCACCGCCCCTACATCGCCGTGGCGAGCCTCGAAGGCGTGCTCATCAACCAGCATCTCGGCGAAGCCGACCGCTTTCTGGTCTACGCGCTCGACGAGGAGAAGAAAAGCTGCACACTGGTCGATTCACGCCAGGCCCCGCCTCCCGGCGGCGGCAAGTTGCGCTGGGAAGCGCTCGCCGCGAAGCTCTCCGACTGCCGCGCCGTCTTGGTCAACAGCGCTGGCGACTCGCCGCAATCGGTTCTCAAAGCCAGTGGCATCGACGTCATGTCGATCGAAGGGGTGATCGAAGAGGCCGTCTACGGCGTTTTCACCGGCCAGAACCTGAAACACCTGATGAAAAGCAGCCAGATCCACGCATGCAAAACAAGCTGCGGCGGCGACGGCAACGGCTGCGACTAAGTGATAATGAACTGTAAGGGCGATTCGCGAACCGCCCTTACTCAAACGATTCTTTGACCTATTAGCTTTACACAACCACCATCAAACAACTATCATGGACAAACCGAAACATCACATTTTTGTCTGCGCGAGCTTCAGGGCACAGGGTGCGCCACAGGGGATGTGCCACAAGAAAGAGTCGCTCAACCTCATTCCCTACCTCGAAAGCGAGCTTGCCGACCGCGGCATGAGCGATGTTGCTGTCTCGGCCACGGCCTGCCTGAACTTGTGTGAAAAAGGGCCGGTGCTGGTCGTCTATCCCGAAAATTTCTGGTACGGCGAAATCGACAGCGAAGACAAGGTCGATGAAATTCTCGATGCGCTCGAAGAGGGCGAAGCCTGCGAGGATCACATAATCAATTAAGAACTTCCTTTCCCTTCAGGAAGCCGGGGGCTCTGCCATGTGTTAACTGGAAACACACAGCATCCCCCATTATTTTTGCCATTCGTTATTACTTTTACTACATATCGAATACCATGGAACCAAAAGAGAAAAAACGGCTTGTTTTTTGCACTTCGTTATAACCCAACCTACCAAACGATTCATTTGTAAACCGGAATACTGGTCATGAAAAAAACATCTCTTATCGTCCTGTTAACCATGCTCTCCGCTACGGCAAAGGCAGAGGAAGACCCGGAATTGCTCGCCCTCCACACCTGGACGGCACCGGAAATCACGGTCTCCGGCAAAAAGGGCGACCTGCTGCAAAACGTCACCGGCAAGGAGTCCGCCGTACTCAACCCGTCGCAAATGTCGGTTTATAAAGTCATCAACATGATGCCCTCGATCAGCCAGCAGAGCGTCGATCCCTACGGGCTGGCCGACATCGTCAACTACCACGAGTCGTTCCGGTTCCGAGGCGTCGAGGCGACCGCTGGCGGCGTCCCCGGCACAACGGCCAACGTCGAGGGGCTGCCGGTCACCGGACGTCCGGGCGGCGGCGTGACGATTTACGACCTCGAAAACTTCGAGAACATCGCAGTCTATAGCGGCGTCATGCCAGCGAACATCGGCCTCGGCATCGCCGACGTAGGCGGCAAGATCGACATGGAGATCAAGCGCCCCGAAGACAAATTTGGCGTCACCTTCAAGCAGAGCCGGGGAAGCGACAACTTCAGCCGCACCTACCTGCGCATCGACACCGGTGATCTCGGCGGCGGCCTGAAAGCTTTCGCATCCGGCTCGACGAGCTATGCCGAAAAGTGGAAGGGTTACGGCGCGAGCAACCGCAACAACCTGATGTTCGGCATGACCGAACAGTTCAGCGACAAGGTGAAACTCGAAGCGTTCGCCACGTACAGCAAAGGCAACATCCACCCGTACAAAGCGCTGAGTTACGCCGAAATCCAGAATCTCGACAGCGCTTACGAAACCGATTACGGCAACGATCCGGCGAAATACGACTACTACGGCTACAACAAAAACGAGTTCGAGGACTGGATGGTGATGGCCAACCTCGAAGTGAAAACCGGCGACAACTCGAAGCTCAACATCAAGCCTTACTACTGGAGCGACAAGGGGTACTACATGGAATCGATCACCGGCAGCAAAGTCCGCCGCTGGGACATCGACCACGATCTCAAGGGCATCCTCGCCGAATACAATACGAAGCTCGGCAAGGTCGATCTCGACTTCGGCTACCTCTACCATACGCAGGAGCGCCCCGGCCCGCCAACCTCGTGGAAAAACTACACCGTCAGCGGAAGTTCACTCCTGTTCGGCGGCTGGGCGATTCTCTCCAACAGTTCGAGCCACGAGCTGCACGAGCCGTTTATCGAGGCAAAATACCGCACCGGCGGCTGGCTGCTCGAAGGCGGCGTGAAGTACGTCAACTACACCCTTCCATCGATTCTCACGTATGCCACAACCGGCATCGGTGACGTCAGTTATGACGACGCACTCGCCACCGGTCCAGCCATCATCGCGGCCAAAAGCGCTGAATCGACGAAAACTTTCAGCCGTCTCTTTCCCGACGTGACGATCACCCGAAGCATTGGAGACAATTCGTCGGTGCACCTGGCCTACGGCGAAAACTACGTCACCCATGTGGATATCTATCCCTACTTCATCTCGCAGTATGCCACATTTTCAGCTCACAACATCACCTTCCAGCAACTCTGGGACGAACGGAAGATGGAGATTTCCCGCAACATCGAACTGGGCCTGAAGATGAACGGCAGCGATTGGAGCATCGCGCCGACCATCTATTACGCCATGCACAACAACAAGCAGGCCATCTTTCTCGACCCCGATCTCGGCATCTCCTACCCGATGAACAACGCAGACGCCACCGGCTACGGCTTCGAGCTGGAAGGTGAGTACAAACCATCGAGCTCGCTGAAATGCTACGGCTCGTTCTCGTGGAACCGCTTCTGCTTCGATGAAAATATCCGGTCCGAAACCGGTACACTAATCGATGTCAAAGGCAACCAGGTACCCGACGCCCCTGAATTCATGGCCAAAGGGATCGTCAGCTACACCGTCGGCGAGTTCACGATTTCGCCGGTCGTCCGCTACTCCTCGGCGCGTTACGGCGACGTGCAGCACACCCAGAAAGTCGATGGCGCAACGCTCTTCGACCTCGACCTCACCTGGAGCAAGGCAATGCTCGGGTTCCGGAACATTGATTGCTCGCTCTCGTTCATCAATCTGTTCGACAAAAAATATGTGAGCCTGATCAGCACGTCAGATTACAAAACCCTGAACAGCTCGTACCAGCCCGGCGCCCCCTTCACGGTGGTTGCCTCGATCGCGCTGCACTACTGAGCCGCGTTTCCCGCCCGAATATGTTCTCCTGTTCTTTCTCCGTTACACCCTCCCGGCGGCTGGTTCCCGCCGGGATTTATTCATCCGGTGTTCTATATTACCGTATGAATAACAATGCAACAGGAAAATTCGCGTGAGCAAAACAAAAGACCCCATCGGCATCGAAGGCTCGATCTGGTTCCAGAAATCGCAGAGCCGCTTCCTCGGCGGAGACCGGATCGCCCTGCTTGAAAAGATCGACGAACTCGGTTCGATCAACAGCGCGGCCAAAGCGGTCGGCATCAGCTACAAAACCGCCTGGCATCTGGTGAACATGATGAACAACCTCTCAGAAAAACCTCTGGTTGACCGCATGACCGGAGGCAAGGGCGGCGGCGGCACCGTGCTCACCCGCGAGGGACGGCAGGTGATCGAAAAGTACCGCATCGTGCAGGAGGAGCACCGCAAGTTCGTCGAAAACCTCGAAGAGCGGCTCGGCGACACTGGCAATCTTTACCAGTTCCTGCGCCGGATTTCGATGCGGATCAGCGCGCGCAACACCTTCTCCGGCGTCATCACAGAACTCACGCGGGGCGCGGTCAACGCCGAAATCATCATCACGCTGAACGGCGGCCAACAGATCGTTTCGACCATCACCAATGGCGCGATCGATAACCTCGGTCTGAAAAAGGGAATGAGCGCCTACGCCATCGTCAAATCGAGCTCGGTCATGGTGGGCCGCGACCTGCAAGACAAAAAGCTGAGCGCGAGGAACATCATCTGCGGCACCGTGCAACGGGTAATCGAAGACTCTGTCAACAGCGAAATCGACATCGAAATCGGCGGCGGTAACAGCATTTCCGCCATCATCACCAAAACCAGCACCAGCAGGCTCAACCTCAAAGAGGGCGAACAAGCCTGCGCAATTTTCAAAGCCTCGGACGTGATTATCGGCGTGAACTGATAAACAAAGAACCGACTGCACGCCCACTTCAGTCAGAATCATGCCCATCGCTATAACTAAAAATAAATAACGCAAGCCGCCGACAACCATGCTCAAACACCTCAGAACCCTGTTTTTCGCCTTTCTGCTTGCCCTGACCACACCCCAAGCCTTTGCTGGAGAAATCCGGCTTTCCGCCGGAGCGGGCATGAAAGAGGTGCTCGACGTGCTGTCGGGTAATTTCGCGAAAGCCCATCCCGGCAACACGTTCATCAAAAATTACGCGGCGGCGGGCGCACTCGCGATGCAGATAGAAAATGGCGCTCCGGCGGATGTCTATATCTCGGCGGATTCGAAATGGGTAGAGTACCTCATGGCAAAAAAGCTGCTCGCCCCGGCATGGACTTCGCCTTTCGCCTGGAACGAGATCGTGGTGGTTGGCAATCCGGCACTGAAGGTCTCGTCGATGAACGACCTGACGAAACTCGGCAGAATCGCGATGGGAAACCCGAACAGCGCGCCCGCAGGAGAGATGGCGATGGAGGCGATCAGATCCGCAGGCCTCGAAAATCCGCTGGCCGGAAAGTTGGTCATGACGCGCGACATGCCGCAAACCATGATGTACGCTGAAACCGGCACGGTCGATGCCGCCTTCGTTCACCTGACCGAAGCGCTGACGGCCAAAAAAGCAAAAATCCTCTTCACCGTGCCGCACACGCTCTACGACAGAACGCCATTCACCATGGCGCTAACTTCAACCGGAGCCGCCAACAGCGAAGCGAAATTGTTTTTCAATTATTTGAGAAGTACCAAAGCGAAGAGAATTCTGGAGAGGTACGGGTATCTGATGAAATAGCAAGAATATAGAGGAGGCCCTTCGCGAAGGCCTTGTTTTCTGATCAATTGACAAGGGCAGCCACAAAGAGCTGCCCATATCTATCTCACATTATTTTCATCACTATCAGTTCGACAACCGCTCCACGGTAAACACCCCCTGCACCTTCCGCAGCTTGTCCATCAGCGTCGTCAGTTTATCGGTGTTTTTGACAAAGATCATCAGATTGCAGGTGAAAATACCATCTTTGGCATTCAGGGCAATGGTTCGGATGTTCGTGTCGAATTTCGAGATGACGCCGGTGATCTGGTTGGTCATACCGATCTTGTCTTCGCCGACGATGCGGATGCCGGCAAGAAACTCGGTATCAACCTTGCGGTTCCACGCAACCGAGACGATGCGCTCGCTCTTGACAGAGTTCTCGTTGGTGACGTTGACGCAGTTCTTGCGGTGAATCTTCACCGTGCCTTCGGTAGTCACAAAGCCGATGATATCGTCGCCCGGCACCGGATTGCAGCATTTGGCGTAGGAGTAGGAAATGTTGTTCAGTCCGGCGATGGTTACCTCGTCCTTCTGGTGGCCAAGACGTTCCTGCACCTCGCGAGCGATCTCGGCGAAATCCTTGTGCGGCGCCCTGGCCTGTACGGTGCTCTCGTGAGTCTCGGCGGGTCTGTGCGGGTGGGTGATCCGCTCCAGCACCTCTTCGCTGCTGATCTGCTGTTTGGCGAGTGCGTTGAACAGATCGGCAGGGGTCTTGATGCCATGCTGACGGATGGCACGAATGGCGTCATTTTCGGTGAAAAGCTTCTTGCTGCCAGAGAGCATCTTTTCCCACATGCTGCGCCCCTTTTCGATCTCCTGGCGGCGCTCCTCGTTGATGGCCGCCCTGATCTTGAGTTTGGCGCGGTGCGTCACCACGATCTTCAACCAATCCGCCTTCGGTTTCTGACTCTTCGAGGTGATCACCTCGACACGGTCGCCCGACCTCAGCTCGGCATTCAAGCGCACGATCTTGCCATTGACCTTCGCGCCAATGCAGCCATTGCCGATTTCGGAATGGATGGCATAGGCGAAATCGATCGGCGTGGCTCCTGCGGGCAGAATTTTCATATCGCCCTTCGGGGTGAAGACGTAAATCTCGTCATGGTAAAGGTTGAGTTTGAACCCCTCCATGAAGGCCGTAGCCGAATCGGCATCCTTGATCAGCTCCCTCGCCCACTTCAGGAATGAATCGACCGCCGCATCGTCCTTGGAAATCTTCTCCTTGTAGCGCCAGTGAGCCGCGACACCGAGTTCGGCAAATTCGTGCATCCGGCGTGTTCTGATCTGCAACTCGATGACGTACCCTTTCGGGCCGATGATCGCCGAGTGGAGCGACTGGTAGCCATTATGCTTCGGAATCGAGATGTAATCCTTGAAGTGCTGCGGAATGGGCGGAAACTGCTGCGTGATGTAGCCGTACACGGCAAAGCAGTCCGAAATCTTCTCCGTATCGATGATGACGCGAATGCCGTACAGATCGTGGATGTCGTCGAACTCCTTGTTCTTCATCCGCATCTTGTTGTAAATCGAATAGAGATGCTTGGCGCGTCCCTGCAATTCGACGGTAAACCCCTGCTTTTCAAGATCATCCTTGATCGGAGCGATCATCTTGTTGAGGTAGGCCACGCGTTCGTTCCTGCTCAGGCGGACTTTCTTGAGCAGGTAGTCGTACATCTCGGGATCGATGTACTTGAGAGCGAGGTTCTCCAGATCGACCTTCATTTTACCGAGACCGAAACGGTGGGCGAGCGGCGCGTAGATGTCGCGCGTTTCGAGCGCCATGCGCAGGCGGCGATGCTCCGGCAAGGAGTCGAGGGTGCGCATGTTGTGCAGGCGGTCGCAGAATTTGATGAGGATGACGCGAATATCCTTGACCATCGAGAGCAGCATCTTGCGGAACCCTTCGGCCTCGGTGGTTTCGCGGTTGACCATGATTTCGGAAATCTTGGTCAGCCCCTCCACGATGTCAGCCACTTCGGCACCCAGCTCGGCGGAAATATCCTCATAGGTGTAGCCACTGTCCTCGATGACGTCATGCAGCAGCGCCGCCGCAACGGAGACGCCGTCAAGCGGCAGTTCGGTCACCAGCAGCTTGGCGACCTCGACCGGATGGTAGAAAAACGGCTCGCCGGATGCGCGTTTTTCACCCTCATGAGCCCGGTAGCACATGAAAAATGCACGCTGGATGAGCGACTCGTCGTAGTTCTTGAGGTTCGCCCGGCAAAGCCGCAATATTTCGTGCAGTTTGGAATAATGTTCCTGTTCTATCTGGGCCAGCATGGAGGTAAGCCTCTCCGTAATAAAGATTTGTTATCGCCTGATTTTCTAAACTATTATGATATAAAATCGGCGCTTCAGGTCAATGGGTTTTACTCTGCCATTTGCTCGATTCGCTCCTGAAGCATCAGAATTTCGTCACGCAAATAGGCGGCTTTCTCGTAATCGGTCTGTTCGGCAGCCTTCTGCATCTCGGCGTTCATCTCCGCCACCATCAGCACCACATCGCCGCGGCTCATGCTGTCGAGCACACCGCGCAGCTCAAGTTCGGGGCGCTTCTGCAAACCGAGGCGTTTGCGGCGATAGCGCTCTTCGGCGTCGGCCACGCTGGTGGTGTTGAGCACCTGATCGACCGACTTGATGATGGAGCGCGGCTCGATGCCGTGCTTTTCGTTGTACTCCCGCTGGATGCGGCGGCGGCGGTCTGTTTCATCGAGCACCTCGCGCATCGAATCGGTGATCTTGTCGGCGTAAAAAAGCACCAGTCCCTCGACGTTTCGCGCCGCACGTCCGGCGATCTGCATGAGCGATTTTGCGTCACGCAGAAAACCCTCCTTGTCGGCGTCGAGAATCGCCACCAGCGCCACCTCCGGCAGGTCAAGCCCCTCGCGCAGCAGGTTGACGCCGACCAGCACCTCGATGTCGCCTGCGCGTAGTTCACGCAGAATCTGCATCCGTTCGAGGCTCTTGATTTCGGAGTGCAGGTACTGCGAGCGCAGCCCAAGTTTGCGGAAGTAGGCGTGCAGATCTTCGGACATGCGCTTGGTCAGCGTCAGCACCAGCGACTTCTGCCCCTTGGCGATGCGCTCCCGGACTCGCGCCAGCAGGTGATCGATCTGCCCGGCAACGGGGTGCACCTCGATCTGCGGATCGAGCAGGCCTGTGGGGCGGATGAGCTGCTCGACCACCACGCCGCCGGAGCGCATCAGCTCGTGGGCGGAGGGGGTTGCCGAAACGCAGATCACCTGCGGCACCATCTCCTCGAACTCCTCGAAGCGCAACGGGCGGTTGTCAAGCGCCGAAGGCAACCGGAAGCCGTGCTCGACGAGCACCGTCTTGCGCGACCGGTCGCCGCCGTACATGCCGCGAATCTGCGGCAGAGTGACGTGGGACTCATCGACCACGACGAGAAAGTCTTCCGGGAAGTAGTCAAGCAGGCACCACGGGCGCTCGCCCGGCTTGCGTCCGGCAATGTGGCGGGCGTAGTTCTCGATGCCGGAGCAGTAACCAAGCTCCTTCATCATTTCGAGATCGTAGCGCGTGCGCTCTTCAAGCCGCTGCGCCTCGACCAGCTTCTCTTCGGCGCGGAGGGCGTTCAGCCGCCCCGCCAGCTCGTTCTCGATGGCGAGCATCGCCACCTCCAGCTTTTCGCTGTCGGCCACGAACTGACGCGCCGGATAGATGAAGGCGTACTCATCGCGCCCGATGATCTCGCCGCTCTTGGGGTCGAAGGTGTGGATGGAGTCGATCTCGCTGCCGAAAAATTCGATGCGCAGCGCCAGCTCTTCGTGACCCGGCACCAGGTCGATCACGTCGCCGCGCACGCGGAAGCGCCCCGGCGAGAGATCGACGTCGTCGCGGAAGTAGTGCAGCGCCACCAGCTTTTGCAGAAACTCGTCGCGATCCAGCTCCATGCCCTGCCGCAACTCGACGATCTGCGCCATCCAGTCCTCCGGCGAGCCGAGACCGTAGATGCAGCTCACCGAGCTGACCACGATCACGTCGTTCCGCCCGCTGAGAAGCGCGCTGGTCGCCCGCAGCCGGAGCCGCTCGATTTCGTCGTTGATCTTCAGATCTTTGGCGATGTACTTGTCCATCGACGGGATATACGCCTCTGGCTGGTAAAAATCGTAGTAGCTGATGAAGTATTCCACCGCGTTGTGCGGAAAGAACTGCTTCAGCTCGCCGTAAAGCTGCGCGGCGAGGGTCTTGTTGTGGCTCAGCACGAGCGTCGGGCGGTTGACCTGGGCGATGACGTTCGAGACCGTGAAGGTCTTGCCCGATCCGGTCACGCCGAGCAGCGTCTGCCAGCGGTCGCCTCGCAGCACCCCATCGGTCAGCGCCCGGATCGCCCCCGGCTGGTCGCCGGTCGGACTGTATGGGCTTGCAAGACTGAACTCCCCGCCTCTGTTTCCTTCTCCAAAAATCATAGATGCAAAACCTCCGAGCAATGCTCGATACCATTGATAATAGCCACTACAAGAACTAATTACGCCTGCTGATAGTTCTTGAGGCCAATCCGTCAAGGGATGACCACTCCGGCGCGTTTGCCGGTTTTTTTCGGTCACTTTGCCGGATTTTTCGTAATGTAGGGTTTTGTTTGAACCGGAACGAGCGGCTGGAACCATGATCGGGCTGATTCTTTCTATGACCACGATGAAGAACTATGTCCAACGGCTCATTACTGAAATCAACGGGCAGAGTGCTCGCCTTCTGGCTGGCGCTGCTCCATCTCATATCCTGTAGATCAACCATGACAGAAACCAAGACGCACCAGAACGAAAGCTATCCATACACCACCGTCCCCGGCGACTCGCTCCACACGCGGGTTTACACGCTGAAAAACGGCCTCACGGTCTATATGAGTCCCTACCACGACGAGCCGCGAATCTACACCTCCATCGCCGTGCGGGCGGGCAGCAAGAACGACCCCGCCGAGACCACCGGCCTGGCGCACTACCTCGAACACATGCTCTTCAAGGGTACCGATTCGATCGGCTCGATCGACTACGCGAAAGAGCATATGGAGCTTGAAAAAATCATCGAGCTGTACGAAAAGTACCGCGCCACGAGCGATCCGGAGCACCGCGCGGCGATCTACCGCGACATAGACAGCATCTCGAACGTGGCGGCGCAGTTCACCGTGCCGAACGAGTACGACAAGCTGCTCAACTCCATCGGCGCGAAGGGCACCAACGCTTACACCTGGGTCGAGCAGACAGTCTACATCAACGATATTCCATCCAACGAACTCGACCGCTGGCTGACTATCGAGGCCGAGCGCTTCCGTAATCCGGTGATGCGCCTCTTCCACACCGAGCTCGAAACGGTCTACGAAGAAAAGAACATGACGATGGACAGCGACAGCCGCAAGCTCTGGGAGGAGCTGTTCGAGGGGCTGTTCACGAAGCACACCTACGGCACGCAGACCACCATCGGCAAGGCGGAGCACCTCAAGAAGCCGTCGATCAAGAACGTCATCGACTACTACCGCTCCTGGTACGTGCCGAACAACATGGCCCTCTGCATCGCGGGCGACTTCGATCCCGACGCGACGATCCGCCTGATCGACGAGAAGTTCTCGAAGCTCGAACCCAAGCCGGTGCCGGAGTTCCATCCGCCGGTCGAACCCGAGATCACCAGGCCGGTCGTCAAGACCGTCACCGGCCCGGAGGCGGAGGAGCTGGTGCTCGGCTTCCGCTTCGGCGGAGCAGATTCGGATGATGCCGACATGCTGGCGCTGATCGACAAGATTCTCTTCAACCAGACCGCAGGCCTGATCGACCTGAACCTCAACCAGCAGCAGAAGGTGCTCGAAGGCGGCTCGATGCTGGTACTGATGAAGGACTACTCGGCCCACATCCTCAGCGCCAAGCCCCGCGACGGCCAGAGCCTCGACGAGGTGAAGGCGCTCCTGCTCGAACAGCTCGACCTCGTCAAAAAAGGCGAGTTCCCCGACTGGCTGGTGACAGCGGTCATCAACGATCTCAAGCTCGAAGAGCTGAAAGCGTGCGAGTCGAACCGTGGCCGCTCGGAGGCGTTCGTTGACACCTTCGTCTGGGGAATGGACTGGGCGCGGCAGGTCAACCGCTTCGAGCGCCTCGAAAAGATCACGAAGGCAGAGATCGTCGAGTTCGCGAAACAGCACTACGCTCAGAACTACGTCGCCGTCTACAAAAAACACGGCCAGCGCAAAAGCGAGGCCAAAATCCAGAAGCCGCCGATCACGCCGATCAAAGTCAATCGCGACCGCTCGTCGGTGTTCGCCGAAAACCTGCTCGCGAAAAAGAGCAGCGAGGTGCAGCCCGTGTTCGTCGATTTCAAAAAGGACATCGGCTACTACGACCTCACACCGGAGATCAGCCTCAACTACGTTCCGAACCGGGAGAACGAGCTGTACAGCCTCTACCTCATGTTCGACGCGGGATCGAACCTGAACCGCAAGATCGACACGGCGCTCGACTACCTCTCATACCTCGGCACCTCGCGCCTTTCGCCCGCGGAGTTCAGCCAGGAGCTGTACCGCCTCGGCGCAGAGTTCACCGTGCTGACTTCTGACGACTACGTTTACCTGAAGCTCTCCGGTCTCAAGGAGAACTTCCCGCAGGCCATCTCTCTGCTCGACGAGCTGCTCCGTGACGCGCAGCCCGACGCTCCGGCGCTCGAAAAGCTCAAGGAGGGCATCCGCAAGGAGCGGGCTGACGAGAAGCTCTCGAAGCGTAAAATCCTCTTCGAGGCGATGGTCAACTACGGTAAATACGGCCCGAAGTCGCCCTTCACCAACGTCCTGAGCGACGAGGAGATCGACAAGCTCACGCCCGAAGAGCTGCTCGGAGAGATCAAAAGCTTCATGAACTATCGCCACCGCGTACTCTACTACGGCCCGGACTCACCGGAAACGCTGATGACGGAACTGCGCTCAATGCGCCACTTCGGCCAGGCGTTCCAGCCGGTACCGAAGAGTGATCCGTTCGTGGAGCTGGAGACGGCGAAAAATCACGTCTATGTGGTCGATTACGACATGACCCAGGCCGAAATCATCATGCTCTCGCGAGGCGCGGTATACGACGCCTCGAAGGTACCGCTCGTCACGCTCTTCAACGAATACTACGGTGGCGGCATGTCGTCGGTGGTCTTCCAGGAGATGCGCGAGGCCAAGGCGCTTGCCTACTCGGTCTTTTCGGTCTACCGCCTGCCGAAGGAGAAGGAGCGCCACAGCTACGTGTTCAGCTACATCGGCACGCAGGCAGACAAGCTGCCCGAGGCGCTCGACGGATTCGACGAGCTGATGCAGAAGCTGCCCGAATCGCCAGAGCTGTTCGCCTCGGCCAAGGCGGGCATCGACCAGAAGATCCGCACCGAGCGTCTCACCAAGGGCGACGTGCTCTTCGCCCTCGAAGAGGCGCGACGCCTCGGCATAGACCACGACATCCGGCAGGATGTGTTCCGCGAAGTGCCCGGCATGAGTTTCAGCGACATCGAGCAGTTCCACGAAACGCGCTTCCGTAACAAGCCACAGATCATGCTGGTGCTCGGCAAGAAAGAGCAACTCGATCTGGAGACACTTCGCAAATATGGCGACATCAGCTTCCTGACGCTCAGGGAGATTTTCGGCTACTGAGGGGGAGACCCGATGAACGACGGCAAAGCGACACCGGACGAAGCGGGCAGCCGGGAGAATCAACTCCTGAAGCTGCCTGGCTTCGGCAATTTCACGATCATCGATCGCTACATCGCCCGCCAGTTTCTGACGATCTTCCTGTTTGCCCTCGCGAGCTTCGCCGCGCTCTTTATCCTGATCAATCTGGTCGAAAATCTCGACCGGTTTCTGGACCGGCACATTCCGTTCGGCAGGATTCTCATCTACTACCTTAGCGGCCTGCCAGACACCTTCCTTTTGACATCGCCTCTCAGCGTGTTGCTCGCCTCACTCTTCGTCACCGGCAAGCTCTCGATGCAGAGTGAGCTGCCTGCACTGAAATCGGCGGGCATGAGCCTGTCGCGCCTGATGAAACCGTTTCTTTTGGTGACGCTGGCGATCGCGGCACTCAACACGATCAACTCCTGCTTCATCGCTCCGGCAATGTACGACTGGTCGAAAGGATTCGAAAAACGCTACCTGAAAAAACAACAGGATAACGGCGAAGAACCGCTGCACATCCGGGAATCGAACAACCGCATCCTGACCGTTGCCGAGATCGGCCCCGACAGGAAAAGCGCGACGACCGTCTCGCTCGAAACGTTCAACGGAAGCCAGATCGTCTCGCGTATCGACGCCGACTCGCTCCGGATCATCACCCGTCACAAGTACTGGATTTTCTACAACACGAAGCAGCGCACCTTCTCGAAAGGCGCCGAAACCCTCGTGACCAGAGCGGGCGCGGACACCCTGAAGCTCTCGCTGGCACCCAATACGTTCAAGATGATCGACACCGACCCGGACGAAATGAACATCGTGCAGCACGTCGATTTCATCTGGCAAAAAGCGCGCTCGGGACTGCCAGGACTCGAACGGGCGACGGTCAAGCTACACACCAAGCTCGCCCTGCCGCTGGCCAGCATGATCATCGTGATGATTGGCGTACCGCTCTCCTCGAAAAAAAAGCGTAGCGGCCTGGCGGTGGAGATTTCCATCAGCCTGCTCATCGGGCTTCTCTATCTCGGTATGCTCAAAACAATCGGCAGCCTCGGCTACGACGGTCTGTTAAACCCGGTGCTCGCAGCGTGGCTGCCTGATATTCTCTTCATCATTGCCGGTACGTTTCTGTACCGCTCAGCCGACCACTGACGCCCATGTTCCAGCCGCCGCTCATAGCATTCCTGACCGATTTCGGCCTCGAAGACGCCTTCGTCGGCGTCATGAAGGGGGTTATCGCCTCGATCTACCGCGATGCGCGAGTGATTGACCTCACGCACGCCATCAGCGCCCAGAACGTCCGTCAGGCGGCCTTCAACCTCGACCGTTCCATCAGCTACTTTCCCGCTGAAACGATCTTCGTCTGCGTCGTCGATCCCGGCGTCGGCACCGCCCGCCGAGCCATCGGCGTCGAGGCCGGGCCATACATTTTCATCGCCCCCGACAACGGCCTCCTCACTCCAGTGTTTGAAAGATACCCTGACGCCCGTTGCCACGAACTGACGAACGCGGCCTATCAGCTCGCAAACCCGAGCGCCACCTTCCACGGCCGCGACCTCTTCTCCCCCGCCGCCGCCCACCTCGCCACAGGAGTACCTTTGGACGCCTTCGGTTCGGCGATTGACGTCGCGGACTGCACAAGGATCGAGCTATGGCAAAACAAACCGTGCGATAACGGCAAAGTCTGGACCGGAGAGGTGATTGCAACCGACCACTTCGGCAACCTCATCACCTCGTTTGAAGCATCAATGCTTTCGGATGGCAAGGACTGGAAGATCAAGGCAGGAAACGCCGAACCGCTGACAATCGCCCGAACCTATGGCGAAGTCCAGCCCGGCCAGCCACTCGCCTACATCGGCAGCAGCGGAGTAATAGAGATTGCGATCCGTAATGGCAACGCAAGTGAGAAGCTTGGAGTTGGAGAGGGAAACGTGGTGGAGCTTTGTAAAAACTGACCTCGTTGTATTCGTGTCCTGCCCGACCCATCCATCCCATCCGTCCTGTCAGACCTATCGGACCTATTCTCCTAAAACCACCAAAGCCGGCGAAACTGCTGCCGGCTTTGATGAATCTTTATGTCCTCACTGAATCTCAGCTGCCAATGTACTCCTTGAGCACCTTGTTGTAGGCGGACTGGCGGAGACGGCGGATCGCTTTTTCCTTGATCTGGCGAACACGCTCGCGGGTGAGCTTGAACTTTTCACCGATCTCCTCAAGGGTGAGCGGGTTGTCCATGCCAATACCGAAGTAAGAGCGGATGACGTCAGCCTCTCTCGGCGCAAGCACGGAGAGCGAACGTTCTACCTCAAGAGTGAGCGAATCGCGGTTCAGGGTGTGATCCGGCATGTGGCCGTCGTTCTGCAACACGTCGAGCAGGCGGTTGTCATCACCCTGCGCAAACGGAGCATCAACCGACACGTGACGTCCAGCGATCTTGAGGGTGTCGGCCACGTCCTGCGAGTCCATGTCGAGCAGGTTGGCCAGCTCCTTGGTGTTCGGGTCGCGCTCGTACTCCTGCTCCAGCTGGCTGTACGCCTTGCTGATCTTGTTCAGCGTACCGACGCGGTTGAGCGGCAAGCGCACGATCCTCGACTGTTCGGCGAGCGCCTGGAGAATCGACTGCCGGATCCACCACACGGCGTAGGAGATGAACTTGAACCCGCGGGTTTCGTCGAAACGCTTGGCCGCCTTGATCAGGCCGAGGTTGCCCTCGTTGATGAGGTCGCCGAGAGTCAGCCCCTGGTTCTGGTACTGCTTGGCCACCGAAACCACGAAGCGCAGGTTACCCTTGATCAGCTTGTCGAGCGCCCGCTTGGCACGTTTGTACTCGACGGTATCAACCGGCATGTCGTAGCCTTCCTTGATGGCCATGGTGAGCTTCACCTCGTCTTCGGCCGTCAACAGATCGTACTTGCCAATTTCCTGAAGGTAACGATCAAGGGAGAGACTCTCCCTGTTAGTAATCTGTTTACTGATTTTCAATTGCCTCATGAATTAATCCTTGTTCGAACTTCCTGGCACTATCACGGATAATGTACTACTGTTACACCCTGCAAACCGGAGCATGTCAGCAACAGCACAGGATTCCGGACAGATGAAATCAAACTTGGAATATCTGAAAAAATTCGGACTTTTCTTTTTTACGCTTAAAAATAATACTGGGCCATTACGAGAGAACTTCGAGGTTCCCTTGCAGTTTCAACACCATTGAGCGCGACTCTTCGAGTTTTTCTTTCTCCTTCGCCACCACATCGGCTGGAGCGTTTGACACAAACTTTTCGTTTGAAAGTTTTTTCTCCAACGATCCAATGTAGGCAGTGACCTTCGTGATCTCTTTCTGCAGACGCTCTTTTTCCTTTTCGAACGATATCAACCCTTCCAGCCTGATAAAAAGTTCATTGCCGTCAACCACCGAAGCCGCCGAGTGAGCAGGCCTTTCAACGCTTTCGCCAAGCTCGACTTCGCATTTTGTCAGGGCCGGGAAGATGGCCCGTCCGGTCTGAAGCGCAACAAGCGCGTCAGGCGACGAGGCCCTGATGACAGCCTGCGCGCGCAGGTCGTGCGGCACGTTGAAGGCCGAGCGGAGGCTGCGGATTTCCGATACCATGTTGCGCACCAGGTCAAACGCGGCGGCGTCTTCCGCCGTCCACGACGCATCGGGCTGCGGCATCACCTCTTTGGCGATGGTCTGCTCGTTGCCGCGAGGCGCGATGGCGTGCCAGATTTCGTCGGTGATGAATGGCATGACCGGATGCAGCGCATTGAGCACCCCTTCGAGCACCGAGACCGCCAGACACACCGCGTGGCGTCCACGCTCTTCGGAGCTTTCGCCCGCCAGCTCGCTCTTGAGCGCCTCGACGTACCAGTCGCAGTAGTCGCCCCAGAAGAACTCATGCACGATCTTCACCATGTCGTTCACCTTGAAATTGGCCATCGCCTGGTGGTACCGTTCGAGCATGGCGTTGTAGCGCGACATGAGCCAGAGTCCGGCGCTCGACAGCAACTCGCGCTGAGGCGTGAAGTTCGCGAACGCTTCGACAAACTCCTCGCTGGTGGCAAAGAGCTTTTCGCGCTGCATGAAGACGAAGCGCGAGGCGTTCCATATCTTGGTGGCGAAGTTGCGGCCCAGCTCGCACTTCTCCTCACCAAAGAGCACATCCTGCCCCAGCGGCGCAATATAGACGATGGTGAAGCGCAACGCGTCGGTGCCGTAAGTGTCGATCACCTTGAGCGGGTCGGGCGAGTTGCCGAGCGATTTGGAGAGCTTGCGCCCCTTCATGTCGCGGATGATGCTGGTGAAATAGACGTCGCGGAACGGCACATCGCCTTTGAAGTGCAGCCCGGCCATGATCATGCGGGCCACCCAGAAAAAGATGATGTCCGGGCCGGTCACCAGCGTGTCGGTCGGGTAGAAGGCGCGGAGGTCGTCGTTGTCGCTGTGCAGCCCCGTCCAGCCGAGCGTGGTCAGCGGCCAGAGCCACGACGAGAACCAGGTATCGAGCACATCTTCGTCCTGCGAAAGTTTGTCGGTGCCCGCGAGATGGCACGCCTCTTCGTATGACGATGCGACCCAGACGTTGCCCTTATCGTCGTACCAGGCCGGAATGCGGTGGCCCCACCAGAGCTGGCGGGAGATGCACCAGTCCTGGATGTTCTCCATCCAGTGGCGGTAGGTGTTGATCCAGTGCTCCGGGTGGAAGCGGATTTCGCCGTCGTTGACCGCCTTGAGCGCAGGCTCGGCGAGCGGCTGCATCTTGACGAACCACTGCTCGGAGAGGTACGGCTCGACCACCACATCGGCGCGTTCGGAGTAGCCCACGTTGTGCTCGTACTCCTCGACCTTGACGATGTGGCCCAGCTCTTCGAGGTCAGCGACGATCTTGTCTCGCGCATCGAAGCGATCCATGCCCGCGTAGCCGCACTCGTCGGTCATGCGGGCATCCTTGCCGATCACCGAAAAGACTGGAAGGTTGTGGCGCTTGGCCACCTCGTAGTCGTTCGGGTCGTGCGCCGGCGTGATCTTCAGCGCGCCGGTGCCGAACTCGATATCGACGTAATCATCGGCGATGACCGGCACGTGGCGTCCGGCAATCGGCACGATGACCAGCTCGCCGATCAGGTCGGCGTACCGCTCGTCGTTCGGATTGACCGCGATGGCCACGTCAGCCAGAATCGTCTCCGGACGCACCGTGGCGATGGTAATCGAGCGCGTCGGATCTTTGGCGAGCGGGTAGCTGACATAGACCAGCTTGTCACGCCGCGACTTCATGATGACCTCTTCGTCCGACAGCGCCGTCTGCGACACCGGGCACCAGTTGATGATGCGGCGGCCACGGTAGATCAGCCCTTCGCGGTAGAGCGCGACAAAGGTGTTGACGACCGCCTCAGAGGCGCGTTCGTCCATCGTGAAGAGGTTGCGCCGCCAGTCGCACGAGATGCCAAGCTTGCGGAGCTGGCGCAGAATCAGGCCGCCGTACTCCTCGCGCCACTCCCACACCTTGTCGAGAAAATCACGCCGACCGAGATCGTGGCGAGTGACCCCCTCCTTGCGCAATTTCTTCTCCACCACGGTCTGCGTCGCAATGCCCGCGTGGTCGGTGCCGGGCAGCCAGAGCGCCTCCTTGCCGCTCATGCGGGCGTGGCGGATGAAGATGTCCTGAAGCGTGTGGTTCAGCACGTGGCCGAGCGTCAGGCTGCCGGTCACGTTCGGCGGCGGCATCAGCACCGAGTAGGGCGTCGCGCCCTCTTCGAGCACCCGCGAGTGTTCGGCGTGGAACGTGCCGAGAGCTTCCCAGTGCGCACTTCGCCAGCGCTCTTCGACTTCGTGGTGGTTGTAGGTTTTATCGAGATTCTGCGCGGAATGGTCACTCATGAGTCTGGTTCAAAGCAAGGTTGAAAATTACAGACGCCCCCCTGTGAGGAGGCGTCTGAAAATCGTTATTTCCCGATCTGCCCGGCCTGCATCACTCCTCGCTCTTCGGAGCCGGACGCTTCTCGAAAATCTGGTCGATCAGGCCGTACTCCTTCGCCTCGGTGGCATTCATCCAGCGGTCGCGCTCGGAGTCCTCGCGGATTCTCGACACATCCTGACCGGTATGCTTTGCGAGCAGATCTTCAAGCAGATGGCGGATCTTTTCGATCTCGCGGGCCTGAATGAGGATGTCGGTCTCCTGCCCCTGTGCGCCGCCCGAAGGCTGGTGGATCATGATGCGCGAGTGCGGAAGCGAAGCCCGCTTGCCCGAGGTGCCGCTGGCGAGCAGGAACGCGCCCATGCTGGCCGCCATGCCAACGCAGACAGTCGAGATGTCGGGGCGAATGTACTGCATCGTATCGTAGATGCCGAGGCCCGCCGACACGCTTCCGCCGGGTGAATTGATGTAGATGTAGATGTCGCGCTCCGGGTCTTCCGATTCGAGGAAGATGAGCTGCGCCATGATGAGACCAGCCACGTGCTCGTCGATGGGCGAGCCGAGGAAGATGATGCGCTCGCGAAGCAGACGGGAAAAGATATCGAACGCACGCTCGCCGCGTCCCGAGGTCTCGATGACCATCGGCACGAGCTGGCTGTTGATGCTGTTTTCAATCGCTCCGGAGTAGAGTTTTTTTGCGTGATGGTCGAAACCGAAATTGATATTTGCCATGTGCCTGAACTTTTTTGTTGTTGCCCGGCGAAATATACGCTCAAATTCCGCAGAGTGGTGCAATGAACACCTAAAATACAGAGACGGAACAAGATTTCAAGAAATCCGGTTCCGCTTTCCTTAAATTATTATGACAGCGCCTCCATCGCTGCTCCGACTTTTGGTATATTGAACGCTTCATACCACCATTCAAGACCGTCAGATAACCATGCAGGTACGCCTCATCTCCGTCACCAACCCGCTCATCGAAATCGACAACCGCCAGCTCACGCCGGAAGGACTCATGGCCTACTGCGCTCGCGTATCGAGCCCGCACCAGGAGACGCCGGATTACGAGAAGCTGCTCGCATACTGCATCCAGAACAAGCACTGGAGCGTCTTCGAGATGGTTGACATGACGGTGGAAATCACCACCTCCCGCGCCATCTCCCCGCAGATTCTGCGCCATCGCAGCTTCTGTTTCCAGGAATTTTCACAGCGCTACGCCAAGGCGCAGACAACTGAAAAGTACGAGCCGAGGCGTCAGGATGTAAAAAACAGGCAGAACTCACTGGATGATCTCGACGAAGCGACCGTAAAGTGGTTTGACGAGGCGCAGGAAAAGGTCGCGCAGCTCGCGTTCGAGAGTTACGAAGAGGCGCTGGAGAAAGGTATCGCCAAGGAGTGCGCCCGCGTCCTGCTCCCGCTCGCCACCCAGACCCGGCTCTACATGAAAGGCTCGATCAGAAGCTGGATCCACTACCTCGAAGTCCGCACCGACCCCGCTACCCAGAAAGAGCACCGCGACATTGCCGAAGCCGTGCAGGCAATTTTTGTGGAGCAGTTCCCGGTGACGAGCAAAGCGCTGGGGTGGAAATACGGATGTTGAATGAAAAAAGGGAAAAGAAATTCTTTTCCCTTTTCCCTCCAATTCGACCTAGAAAGTATCTCTGTCTCCCCCTTACTTCATGTGCCCAAGCAGCTTGATGAGCTGCGCGCGCAAATCCTTGCGGTGAACGATAGTGTCAACGAAACCGTGCTCCTGCAGAAACTCGGCGCGCTGGAAGCCTTCGGGAAGATCGCGTTTAATGGTGTCGCGGATGACGCGCGGCCCGGCAAAACCGATGAGCGCTTTCGGCTCGCTGATGTTCAGGTCGCCAAGCATGGCAAAGGAGGCGCTGATACCGCCCATCGTCGGGTCGGTCATGAGCGAGATGAACGGAATACCGCGCTCGCCGAGGCGCGTCAGCCGCGCCGAGGTCTTGGCCATCTGCATGAGGCTGAAGGCTCCCTCCATCATGCGCGCGCCGCCAGACTGGGAGATGACGATGAGCGGCGCATTCAGCTCCACGCTCTTATCGGCAGCACGGGCGATCTTTTCGCCGACCACCGAACCCATCGAGCCACCGATGAAACCGAAATCCATGCCGGAAATGACCGCATCGGAGCCGCCAAGCTTGCCGGTCGCGTTCCGGCACGCCTCGCTTTTGCCCGATTTCTGCATCGTGGAGCGAACGCGCTCGGGGTAGTCCTTGGTATCGACGAACTTGAGCGGATCGGCAGCCCTGAGCTGCGCGTCGAACTCCTCCCACTTCCCGTCGTCGAACAGGAAGGAAAAATAGAGGTCTGGCGATATGCGGAAATGAAAACCGCAATGCGGACAGGTATAGAGGTGATCTTCAAGCTGTTTCTTGTGCAGCGCAGCGCCGCACGAATCGCATTTCGACCACAACCCTTCCGGGGTATCTCGCTTGTCCTTTGTTCGTATCGAAGGAATCGCCCGTTTGAACCAGACCATTTTTATTATTACCTCTAAAGAGTTTACATTGAAATTTAAGATATAAACTCGACACGATTTCCCAAAAAACAGGCTGTGCCCGGAGTCCCTTGTGAACCGCAAACGACAGCAGCTTCTGCATCTCTCATTTTTACGAACGTTTATAAAGCTGGCTCTCCTGCTCCCGATTGCCGTTGTCGCCATGCTGCCGCTGCGTGAAGCGCGGGCTGCCGTGATCATCGTCTGGCCCGACACGCTCGCGACACCAAATCACCGTTACGAAATTCTTCCGGCCATGCGTCCGCTGCGCAAAACCGTCGGGCTGGCCCTGTCGGGAGGCGGAGCGAACAGCATCGCCCAGATCGGCGTGCTCAAGGCGCTGGAGGAGGAGAATGTGCCCATCGACTTCATCGCCGGAACCAGCATGGGCGCGCTGGTCGGTGGCTTGTACAGTTCGGGCTACACCGCCGCGGAACTTGAATCGCTGGCCCACTCTCTCCCCTGGCAGAAGCTGGTTTCCCTCGATAACGAAGCGCCCAGAACCAACACCTATCTTGAGCAGAAAAGCATCCGGGACCGGGCCTCCATCGCCATCCGTTTCGAGAAATTCAAGCTGGTCGTACCCAAATCACTGAGCGCGGCGCAGACGCTCACCCGAACCATCGACCTGCTTATACTGAACGCCCCCTATCACACCGGTCACTCGTTTTCCGACCTGCCTGTCGGGTTCCGGGCGGTCTCTACCGACCTGTTGTCGGGCCGACGGGTGACGCTCACCTCGGGACCGCTCTCGGAGGCGATGCGCGCCAGCAGCACCATTCCGATTCTCAATCTGCCAATCGAACGGAACGGCCAGAAGCTGGCCGACGGAGGGCTGGTAGCCAACCTCCCCGTCGATGAGCTGGATCATTTCGATGCAGGCTACAAGGTGGCCGTGGACACGCATGGCAGGATGTACACCGACAGCAGCGAAATCGACGTGCCATGGAAAGCCGCCGACCAGGCGATGACCATCCTGACGCAGGTTCAGTACCCGCAACAGCTCGAAAAGGCTGATATGGTCATCACCCCCGAAATCAGCAACCACAAGGCGACCGACTTTTCAGACATTCGCGAAATGATTGCCGCCGGTTACGCCAAGGGCCGCCTGCTCGCCCCGGTCATCAAACGGAACATCCAGCTCAGTCCACAAAACGATATCGATATTGCCGGATGCAGTAAAAGCATCGAGGGCCTCCCGGATACAGCGGAGTACATCGAACAGGCGAGAACAGCGAGGGCCATCGTGCGCAGCGAAACCCGCGTCAAAAAAATCCTGGACGAACTGCTTCAAACCGGCCTTTTCACGCGCGTGCACGCCCGGCTCGACCGCCGCTCGAAAAGCGTAGAATTCGTGCTCGAACCGCTGCCAAGAATCGAAAAAATCGAGGTCACAGGCGGCCCCGCCAGCGCGGTTCCGGAAAAAACGATCGATAATGCATTCCTGCCGCTAAACGGAAAACTCTACACCAGCGAGGTCGCAACCGGCACGCTTGAAAAGCTCATCCGGCTTTACCGCGACAAAGGGTACAGCCTTGTGGGCATCGAAAGCGCCTCGGTCTCCGGCAAGACACTCACGATCCGGCTTACTTCGGGCAAAATTGAAAAGGTGGAGATCGAGCAGGACAGAAAGCTCACCAAACCGTTGGCCGTCCGGCGAGAAATGACTGTTGATTCCACAAAGGCGTTTCGTTACGCGGATGCTGAAAAAACGATCAACAATCTTTACGGAACCGGCGTGTTCAACCGGGTCTCGCTGAGCACGGAAAACCCGAGCCAGCAGGAACAGGACAGCAACGGCACGCTCCTCGTCCGGCTCGACGAGAAATTGCCCTCGGTACTGCGAATCGGTGTGCGCTATGATGACACCTCGAATGCCCAACTCCTGCTCGACTTCAGGAATGAAAACCTCTATGGCACCGGAAACTCTGCCGGAGGATGGGCTAAAATCGGACAAAAAAACAATCGCTTTAATCTTGAATTCAGCATGCCCCGGATCGGAAGCACACCGCTGACCATGTTCACAAGGGCGTTTTTCGATCAGCGCGACTTTGAAACACGCCAGCTGGCACTCATCGGGCAATCAGGCTTGCAGGCCACGGGAGAGGCCCGCTCGCTCGGCATCCAGCGTTACGGCATCACGACCTCGTTCGGCACGCGCATCAGGAAAAACGGCCGTCTGACGGCGGACTTTACCGTGCAAAACGCCCAGTCCTATATCAGGGACAACATCGATGAGCCATTCGCCACCGGAAACGTCAACCTGGCATCCGTTGGCGGGCAATTCACCTTCGACAATCGTGACAGTTCATTCCTGCCTTCGGGCGGACGATATACGAATATCCGGTACACATCGACCTCCGCTCTTCTCAACAATGCGGACAGTTTCTGGCAATTCTCGGCATTGCATGAGGAGAACTTCTCGGTCAGTTCAGCCACCACGCTCCAGCTGACGGCCCTTGCCGGAACCAGCAGCGAGGAGGTTCCGCTTTCGGAGAAATTCTTCCTTGGCGGAACGGGCAATTCCTACAGCTACCGCTTTATCGGACTGAAAGACAGCGACCTGATCGGCAACAACATCGCCGTTGCCGGGGCCATGCTCCGCTACAAAGTCCCGATGCAACTCGTGTTCCCGACATCGTTCACCCTGTCCTACAACATCGGCAACGTCTGGGAACGGCGCACGCAGATGTCGATCAGCAAGCTGATCCAGGGAGTAGGCGCCGGGCTGGTCTGGGATACTCCGATTGGCCCGGCACAGTTTACCGTCGCCAAACCGTTCGCCTTTGAGAACGAGGAAGTCAAGGATGACGCCAAAATCGATTTCTCCGAAACGGTGCTCTATTTCAGTCTGGGCCATGACTTCTGACAACATCTGAAACCATACATCGACATCTTTTGACGACAAGCACCAAACCGCACATTCTTGTCTGTAATGACGACGGCATCGAAGGCCCTGGCCTGCACGCGCTGGCTGCCTCGATGAAAAAACTCGGCTCCGTGACGGTGGTCGCACCCGCCGAACCTCAAAGCGGCAAAAGCCACGGCATGACCCTTGGCGAACCGCTACGCATCAGGAAGTACCAGAAAAACAACCGCTTTTTCGGCTATACTGTCTCCGGCACGCCCGTAGACTGCATCAAGGTGGCGTTGAGCCACATCCTCGACGCGAAACCAGACCTCATCGTTTCCGGCATCAACTATGGCAGCAACACGGCCATGAACAGCCTCTACTCCGGAACGGTAGCCGCCGCCCGCGAGGGGGCGATCCAGAATGTGCCGTCGCTCGCCTTTTCGCTGACCACCTATGAAAACGCCGACTTCACCTACGCTGCCAAATTCGCCCGGCAGCTGGCACGCGAGGTGCTTCAGCGGGGAATGCCGCCCGACACCATTCTGTCGGCAAATATTCCCAACGTGCCCGAAAAGGAGATTCGCGGCATCCTGTTCACGCGGCAGGGGCGGTCGCGATGGGAGGAGTCGACCATCGAGCGGCACGACATGTACGGCAACCCCTACTACTGGCTCGCCGGCTCTCTCCAGTTGCACGACAATGATCTCGCGGAGGACGAATACGCTGTGCGGCACAACTATGTGGCCGTCACGCCCATCGCCTGTGACATGACCGATCATCGTTTCAGAAACGAACTCGAAACCTGGGGACTCCAGAACACCATCAAGAAGTAAGCGCGTGAACACTTTCCTTATCGACTACCAGCGCATCCAGACGCCAAAAAAGGGTTTTTCGAAGCTTTTCTGCGACTATACCTCCGAAAGCGACGCGCGAACGAAACTGCTTGCGGGCTGCTTCCATCTCGACTACCGCAAGGACGCCGACTACTACCGCCACCTCGGCCTTCTTGCATCCCGCAACTTCAGGCGTGAGGCTCTGGTGGAGCTGCTGACGAGACAAAACGCCATGTTCGGCGGCTCGGAACGCCAGCAGCGAGAAATCGAAAAGCTGCGCTCGCCTCGCTGCATGGCGATCATCACCGGCCAGCAGACCGGCCTCTTCACCGGCCCGCTCTACACCATCTACAAAGCGCTGACCGCTGTGGTGACCGCCCGCAAGCAGAAGGAGCTCTTCCCGGAGTACGATTTCGTGCCGGTGTTCTGGATCGAAAGCGAAGACCACGATTTCGACGAAGCAGCGTCAACCGTGCTCTTCTCCGGCAACGGCCTTGAACAGATAACGGCGGAAGGCACGCACCGCCTCCCCGACCAGATGGCAGGAACGACCATGCTCGGCGCGAGTATCAGCGAGACGGTTCGGCAGTTCCTCGACCTCTTGCCAGACACGGAGTTCAAGCCGGAGATCGCGGAAATACTCGAATCCTGCTACGAACCCGGTATTACCTTCGAGATCGCCTTCGCGAGAACGATGAACCGACTCTTCAGCAACCACCCGCTGATCCTCGTCTCAGCAAACGACCCGCGCTTCAAGCAACTGGCGGTCGAGGTACTCTGCCGGGAGGTCGAAACCGCGCCCGCCTCGTCGTACGATGTGGTGGCGCAAAGCTCGATCCTCGAATCGATGGGCTATCCGGCGCAGACCAAGCCGCGCGCAGTCAACCTCTTCTACCTCAACCAGCTCGGCCAGCGCCTGAAGATCGAGCAGCCCTCGCCCGAAAACTTCCTTGTCCTGCCAGACCGTCAGCGCTACACGCGCCACCAGTTGATTGAAATCTGCCAGGATCATCCCGAAAAATTCAGCCCGAACGTCATCCTCCGCCCGATCGTGCAGGACGCCGTGCTGCCAACCTTCGCCTACATCGGCGGCCCCGGCGAAATCAGCTATCTGGCGCAGTTCCGCAAGGCATACGAGCATTTTGGCCTGACCATGCCTTTCGTGATTCCGCGCGGCAGCTTCACGCTCGTCGAGCCAAAAATCGCCCGCACGATGGACAAGGTGCTCAAGGCGACTGGAAGGCCGAGCTTCTCGCGGCGGCAGGTGTACGAAGCGGTGTTCGGGGATGTGCAGGAGCTGCGAAAATCGATGGTTTCGGGCGGCGACAGTCAGAAGCTCGACGCCCTGTTCGAGCAGGTGGAATCGGAGGTCACCCGGTCGCTCTCGACACTGGAACCGGCGCTCGTCAAGATGGATCCGACCTTGCAGCCGACTCTTGCCGCCTCGTCAGGCCAGATCGCCAAGATCATCGGCACCATCAAAGAGAAAACCTACCGTGCAGGCAGGCGAAAGAACGATGAACTGCTGCAGCAACTCGACAAGGCGGAGCTGAACCTGTTCCCGGATGGCAAGCCGCAGGAGCGAAGCATCAACATCTTCCACTACCTCAACAAATACGGCCCGTCGCTGATTGGCGAACTGCTCAGGGTGCTCGAAGGATACTCGACGGAGTCACACCTGATCGTGGAGCTGTAAAAAAGAAAAAGGACGAAGAGAATCACAAAACCCTCTTCGTCCATTACCGGTTACCTGCCGTTTCCAGGCCTCATCCTGAATAGGTGTGCACGCTGTTCTGCGCCGAGGGGAGGTAGTTGACGCCGAACCAGCAAACAAGCAGCACAAAAAACGCCAGCCCGAGATACCACTGGAGCTTGCGCGAATCGGTCTTTCTGGCCACGAGATGCAGATAGCCGAGATAGGCGAGCCATGAGATGAAGGCCCAGGTCTCTTTCGGATCCCAGGTCCAGTAGTGCCCCCACGCCTCCTTGGCCCAGAGCGCGCCGAAAATCAGACCAAAGGTGAGCAACACAAATCCAAGCAGGGCGAGATAGTGAGACATCGACTCCCCCTTTGTAGAACGCTTGCCGCGGAAGTTGAGGAAAACGTTGTGCCAGCCGGAGACCGCAGAGGCCGCCAGCAGCACGTAGCCTACCAGATAAACCACCACGTGCGGCACGAACCACGGGCTCTGCAACGCAGGCATAAGGGCCTTCTCGAAGACGTCGGGGTGCATGTAGTTGATACCGAGAAACACCGTTGCCAAACCCATGCAGTAGTACTTGAGCCAGCCGATCTTGTAGCGGTACTCGACCAGGAAACCGACGACGGGAATGAGCGTCGCATACCAGAGCCTCGTTTCACCGAGCGTGCGAAGGGGCGGACGATCAAGAGCTATCCAGTAAGAGGCAAGAAACCATACGAGAACCAACGTTCCTGCGAACAGGAAAAGCCAGGAGAGGGAGCCTGACACTTTGGAGTTTTTCGCCGGAATCTGCAAGAGGCTCCCTACCGCCCAGCACACAACCGCCGCGAAGGCTATTGCCGGAAATTCTACCAGGGTCATGCCTCCTCCATCTTTTTAAAGCCTTTCCAGAAATACAAAACGTTGCCAGCCATAATCATGAAGAATCCAAGATAGACCGCCGGCAGCCAAGGGTCCCTGACCGCCTCGACCAGGCTCAGGGTTGACCAGCGCCCGGCTTTCTCGTCGTAGCCCATCTGGTAGAGCTTCCAGCCCTCAAAATCAACCGGCTTGTTGACTTCGAGGGTTTGCACCTTCCGCTCGCCGCCCTTGCTGATCAGCATCACATCCGACCTGAACGCCTTTGGCGCCCCATCAGCCATCACGATGAAATAGTTGCCCATCGGAACGAAGAGCGGTTTAAGCTGAGGCCCGCCCGAGCTGATCCATTGCTCCGAAATCTTGCCGTTTTCATCGATTCTCACCTTGGCGAAAGGCACCCCTTTCTTGCCCTCCACCGGCACAGGAACACCATCCGCACCGGGCAACGCACTGACAAGATAATCGAGCACCGTCACCGAACCGAGGCCGTCCCATTCAGCCTTCACCCCCTTGCGAAGCTCGGGCATGAGTTTCGACTTCGGCTCGATAACCTGGTCATGCTGCGGATCGTACAGGGCGAACTGAGGTGTATACTCGTCGATCTGAAAATCTTTCAGGTAGATGGAAAAGGGAAGATGAATCGCCGTCTCGGATTCACGATTGTAAGCCACATCGCTCTCCTTGCCCTCATAAAGCGGCACCACCAGGCGTTCCAGCTGCGTACTGCCAAGCAGGCCGCAGGAGAGCGCAAGCCAGAATCCTCCGTGAAAGAGCATGAACTGGAGGTTGGCCACTCTGAACGGAATGGTCTTCCAGACCAGAGAAAGGCCGAGATTGAAGAGAAACAGCAAAATGACCATGGCAAAAGGCCAGCTCGAAAACATGCCATTCAACCGCAGGATGGCCACCAGCGAATCGGGCGGATACTTGTCCTGCGGCAGAACACCGCCAATGAACGAAAGCAGGGCGATGCCAATGATCAGGCTCAGTCCCAGCGGAATGCCGCCAAGCCACGAAACCACCGGATGCTCCCTGAACATAAGTCCAACCGTAAAAATAACTGCTCCGAAAAGAAGCAGAAAAACAAGGTTGAACGGCCAGCCCGGAACATTAATCCCGCCGCCCGAGGTGAGCAGCTCAATGCCGAATCCGGCCAGAATCGCAACAAAAGTGAAAAGCGCCGCGTCCCTGAAACCGGCTGGCGCTGAACCGGTTTTTACTGTTTTGCTGCTTCCTGACATACAACTTAACCTGCTGTTTTATCACCACAACTGCCACCACCAATCTCCGTATCATCTTTCTTCAATATCTGACAACATTTGCAGACAATGGAGTACAACTCCGGTTCCGCCGCGCCATCACGAAGCTTGTCCACGGCGTTGCGAATCTCCTGCTTGTAAACGCGCGATTTTATATTCTGTCCACCACGCTTTTTGTGCAGATACTGTGAGACCGCCGCTGGCGTGACACCCAGCATTTTGGCGGCACTGGACTGGGTCATGCCCGTTTTTACCAGCTCTTTGGCCAGATCCGCCCTGATTTGTGGCAGATAGTACCACACAGCTTTTTCACATGGAAATATCATCGATAACTTGTTTTCTTGATGGGGTTGATGAAAAGTGCGAACCGGTTACGGGGCAAATCCAAACCCGGCCCGGCAAGAAACACCTGTATGCCGTAATGTATTACAAATTCCATTAACCTTGTTACCACTCCGTAACTCTCAGATTTTTCGATGGCTACGAACAAAATGAATAACAAGACCAGTATCGTCGCTGGCTGGATCATCATCGCATCGATTCTGATCCAGTTTATCCCGCTGGATCGTGTCGAACACTCGTTGAAACCGATCCCGGGCATTCCCGCCAGCGTCCTTGCCCAGCTCGAAGCACACTGCTTTGACTGCCACTCCTCCCGGACCCGGTGGCCACGAAGTGCCTATATCGCGCCGCTCTCATGGTACGTTACCGCAAAAGTCCGGCAAGCCCGCAAAGCAATAGACTTTTCAAACTTCGACGCGCTACCGGATGATGGCCGCCGTGACATCAAAAGAGCGACCTCCAGCCTCGCCAGATCGAAGGGCCTGTCAGCACACGGCGAGATTCCGGGATTTCCAAAAATTAAAATGACCGAACGCGAACGGCAGGCACTGGCCGAATGGGCTGCGGATAACAATCGTGAATAAAGTAACAGGATAAACAATTCATCGCATTGATAAAAGGACGCGGCGCCAAAAATCTTTACCCCGTTAAAAAAAATCGGAAAAAACGGGATGTAATGCGGAGTCTTAAGGAATAAGGTACGCCAGACTAAAAATTGATACTGTACCCTTCGGGATAGAAGCTGAGGATGATTTCGATAACCCTGGCAGGATCGTCCTCGATAAAGATGAAGTCGAGATCTGACTCACTGATAAAGCCGTGCTCGTCGAGCATCCGTTTTTTGATCCAGCCGTAGAAGTCGCCCCAGTAGTCGGCGCCCATCATGATGACCGGAAATTTCTGGCTCTTACCGGTCTGGATCAGCGTGATCGCCTCGGAAAGTTCGTCGAGCGTGCCGAAGCCGCCCGGCAGCACGATGAATGCCTGCGAGTATTTGAGGAACATCACCTTGCGGATGAAAAAGTACTCGAAGGTGACGAGTTTGTCGTAATCGATGTAGCGGTTCGGGCGCTGCTGGTTGGGAAGTTTGATGTTGAAGCCGACCGATGCCCCCCCTTTGCTCTGCGCTCCCCTGTTGGCCGCCTCCATCGCGCCGGGGCCGCCGCCGGTGATAACGGCGAATCCGGTTTCGGCGAGCAGCTTTCCCATCGTTTCACCAAGCTGGTACTCCGCGTCACCCTCTCTGACCCTCGTCGAGCCGAACACCGTGACCGCCGGGCCGATATGCGACATGGTTTCGAATCCGTTGACGAACTCGGCCATGATCTTGAACACCCGCCAGCCGTCGGCCATGAACTCTCTGCCCGGCAGGAGCGATAACTCTTCCGAAGTAAAGGGTTTCGGTGGCGGTACGGTCCAGCCCGGTTTTTTGCACTCTTGATCTGCCATGCGTCGCTCAGAGTTCAAGGAAGTTCCTGATGAGGTCGTGGCCGACGGAGGTCATGATCGATTCGGGATGGAACTGCACGCCGTACAGGCTGAGTTCGCTGGACTGGAGACCCATGATGACGCCGTCTTCAGTCCAGGCTGTGATTTCAAGCTCGGATGGCAGGCTTTCGCGCTCCACGACGAGCGAATGGTAGCGGGTTGCCGTAAAAGGATTGGGTAGGCTGCGAAACACCCCTTTGCCGTCGTGATAAATCTGCGAGGTCTTGCCGTGCATGATCTGCCCGGCGCGAACGACCTTGCCGCCGAGCGCTTCGCCGATGGCCTGATGGCCGAGGCAGACGCCGAAGAGCGGAATTTTGCCTTTGACGGCGTTGATGAGCGCAATGGAGATTCCGGCGTCAGCGGGCGTACCCGGCCCCGGAGAGATGACGATCTTCTCCGGCTCAAGCGCCAGCGCCTGTTCGACGGTCAGTTCGTCGTTCCGGTACACCGCGACTTCGGCCCCGAGTTCGCCGATGTACTGGACAAGGTTGTAAGTAAACGAGTCGTAATTGTCTATAACAAGAATCATGAGAGCACGTAAAACACTAATTTATTGAGACTTAAACAATTTCTTTCAGAAGCCCGCCGCATCGAACCCCCATCGGCACCGCTGGCGGACTTCAAGGCACAATATAGTTCCGTTTAGTCTCGAAACTCAAATGTGTTGTTGAGTTGGGGTTATGACGCTTCAAACGGACGAATTTGAGAAGAGGGAGAAAATTTATGAGCAGTTAGAAGGAAGGAATATACGGAATGAAAAACTGGAAATGTAAAGACAGCTAGCAAAGCTAAAATAGCTACTTTATATGATCGCCTTTGCCAAGCACTATATTCATACATTATTAAGCATGGCATTTCTTTTTTCAATCCAAGTCCCTGCCAACCCAATCATATCAATATCTTTAATCTCTAATTTATCTGTCGGGTTTATTATCTCCGGGACAATCAGATTATCTGAATAGATTAATATCTCGGTCCCTTTTGAAGCAGCACTCACATGATAGTTCAATTCATAAGTTCTTTGCAAAAACGGCCTGTAAAGTTCTCTTATATTCTCATTATTATCGTATGAGACTAACCAAAAATTACTTTTCAGGGAAGTAATCAAATCAGAAATATGCAAATGATCTTCATGCTCGTAAAAATTTATATAGAGCTCTTTCCCTTTTTTATAATAAGGAGGATCAAAATAAAACAACGTTCTTTGAGGAAGAGTTTTTGATAATTTTTTCGTTAACTCAGCAGCGTCTTGATTATACAGATTAATTCTATTTTTATAACGGCTAATTCTTTTAATTCTTTGAACTAGATCATCTTTATTATATCTAGCATCAAGCTTCCACTCCCCTTTCTGTTCCTTACCCCCAATCATACCAGCCTTTAAAATACCAGACCGATTTGTTCTATTTAAAAAGAATGTCGAAAAACCAATATCAATTTGGCTATGAGCTTCAGGATTTTTTTGAATCTCTTTTTGAATTTTCCAATTATCAAAATCAACTGGAGTCTCAATTATCCTTCTGCACAGTTCATCAGTCTCGTAAAGAAC
>LUZT01000021.1 GCA_001602925.1 Chlorobiales bacterium Clorobi_01
ACAGCCCGTCGCCCATGCCCATCTGGATGTAGCCGCAGGGGCAGACCAGGGAGCAGAGGTGACAGCCGACGCATTTTGCGTAGTTGGTATAGACTTTTTCGCCCGCCGGGTTGTCGCGGAAGCGACTGATCGCCTCCTGCGGGCAGAACGAGACGCACTGCTTGCAGTCGAAGCAGAACCCGCAGCTCATGCACCGCTTCGATTCGGTCTGCGCCTGTTCGTGCGTCAAGGCTTCGAGCAGCTCGTCGTGGTTGCCCACCACCACCTCCGGCTCGATGCTGGTGCGTTTTGCCTGCGGGGTGTGCAGGAAGTAGAGCAGGTCCTGCTTGTGCGGCTTGGTGATCTCGCGATACGGCGTCTCGGGCATCGGTTCGCCTTTCAGGAAGGCGTCGATGGCGTAGGCGGCTTTGCGGCCGTGACCCACCGCCGTGGTGATGAGATCGACTTTCAGCGCGTCGCCGCCGCCGAAGAGCTTTTCGCGGCCCGGAATCCGGAAGTTGCGGTCAACCTTGAGCCACGGGCCGCTCGCCGCACTGCCGAGGC
>LUZT01000001.1 GCA_001602925.1 Chlorobiales bacterium Clorobi_01
AAATTAATCTATTGAATAATAACTTTATTATGTTTTGTTGTGTTTATATTTTTTATTATGGTTGTTTTTGTTTGTGATTTATTGTTATAATTTTGTGTTGTTTATTGGCTTTTTTTTGGTGTTTTTATTTTAAGTTTTCGATTTTAATTTCATGTTTTTTATTTTTTTTAAATTTGTTTGTTTTTTTTATGCTCTCATTTTTTTGTGATTTATTTTGCAATATTCATTTCTGATTATTGAGCTGATAATATTGTGGCGCACCCTCTTTATTTATTTATCTATTTTGGATTGAAAGTGAGAACTGTGGCGGATTGCGCCTGTTTGCATTTTTAGGTGGTGAGGGTTGTTGTTGCGAATTCCCCTTCTCTTCGGTACAATTAGAAATACATGTACAGACATGCTGTTGTCATTGCTATCTGCCAATTTGCCGGGTGCTTTTTGGCGGTGTTTATTTGCAGGCATTCCGGTCCCGGACTTCGCGCGCTCTGCCGCTGTCTCGCTCTCGGTCTGTTTGAGCTTTTTTGCATGACTTGCGTTGTATTGAGCTACAGTTGCCACCTGTCCAACGGTTAATCTGAATCGATTGCTATGTCTCGTATTTTCACTGTTATTATCATGTTGCTCATCGGGGGATTCGGTTATTTTATCGGATGGCGGACCAATAGTGGCACTGAAGGCAAAATGCTCGATGCCTACAAGCTTATTCGGTCGTATTATGTTGACCCAGTCAATGCTGACAGCCTGCAAAGCGCTGGCGTTCGCGGTATGCTGCAGTCGCTCGATCCTCATTCTGTCTATCTCGAACCAGAAAAAGCCGCGATTACACAATCGAATTTCAATGGCAACTTTGATGGAATCGGTATAGAATTCGATGTCGTGCGTGATACCCTGCTGGTGGTTACTCCCCTGGTGGGTGGACCAAGCGAGTCAGTCGGGATCATGCCTGGAGACCGGATTATTTCGATTGACTCGAAGAATGTGATCGGCATCAAACCTTCAGCAGTACTCGGCAAGCTCAGGGGTGAGCGGGGCACCAAAGTGAATCTTAAAATATATCGTCCACTGACTGGTCGGACGATGGATTTTCTGGTTACTCGCGGGAAAATTTCTACATCCAGCATCGATGCGGCTTTTCTCGATGATGCACGTACCGGTTACATCCGGATCAGTCAATTCGTCGAGACTACGGCAACCGAGTTTCACGACGCCGTGCAAAAGCTGCGCAACAAGGGTATGCAGCGGCTCATTATCGATGTTCGGGGCAATCCGGGAGGTTACCTCGATCAGGCCGTTGCGGTTGCTGATGAGTTGTTGCCAGCGGGAAAGCTCATTGTTTATACCAAAAGCCGGCACGGCGGTGACGACCAGATGAAGTATTCTTCGACCTCCGGCGGAGTTTTCGAGAGCGGCTCGTTGTGTCTTCTGGTTGACCGCGGTAGTGCTTCGGCAGCAGAAATTCTTGCCGGTGCATTGCAGGATAACCGGCGTGCCTTGCTCATTGGTGAGCTGACATTCGGCAAAGGGCTTGTTCAGCGTCAGTTCAAACTGCCCGACGATTCGGTTGTCAGGCTTACCGTTTCGAGATATTTCACTCCGTCGGGCCGTCAGATTCAGCGGGAGTATGATGACGGTCTTCAGGGGCGTGAGCGCTATTACAAGGAGATGTTTACCCGGAATCTGCCAGGTGATTTTATGAAAAAGTACGGTGGCCTCATGTACCGGGAGGGGCAGAACATTTCGGTCTACAGTACCGGAAGTTTGCTGAAAAACACCTCTGCGGACAGCCTCCGTGCTGTGCTTGCCAAGGCCGGTGGCATCATGCCCGATTACTGGGTTTTCGGCAAGCCGTACTCCAATCTGTACCAGGAACTCTACGCCAAGGGTGTCATTGAGGATATCGCGCTGAAGCTGATCGACGATCCGGCCGATCCTGTTCAGAAATACCGTCAATCGGCGGTCTCATTTCTTTATAACTATCATGTTCCGGTAACTCTTGATGCACTGGTCAGAAAAGGATGCGTCACGTCGAAGGTTGCATTCAACCAGGCCGAGTTTGACCGTGACCGGGCCGATATAGCTCTAGCGCTCAAGGCCAGGGTTGCCAGGCATCTGTTCGGAACTGAAGAGCAGATCAGGGTGTTAGTCCGTGAAGGTGATCCTGTCATGAAGGTCGCGCGGCATTTCATCGAAAAGAGCGCTTCATGAGTCAATAGGAAAAAGCTGTTTCCCAGGCAGCACGGAGGCCTTTAACCAATTTTTCATACAATCCGGTTTACTATGTCATTACTTGAAAAAATCAACAGTAACACTTGCACCCTCAGGTTCAGCAATGACTGGCTGAAGATTTTCACCTGTCCGGTGCCTTCATCCGATTTTTTGTCGTTCGTCGGCGTGGCTACGATCGATGCCCCTCAGCACTCCGTGCTCAGTCTCTTGTATGATATCGAGTCCGCACCCGACTGGGTCTGGAAAACCACCGAAATGCGTATTCTCCAGGAGCTTGCCGACGACAATGAGGGGCGAGTGGTGCTTCAGCACGTAACTGCGCCATGGCCGGTGAGCGACAGGGAGATCATCAGCCGATCGACTGCCTACAAGGATCCTGAAACAGGCGAAGCCTTTATCAAGATCGAGTGCCTTCCGGATTTTATCCCTGAAGATGACCGGTACGTCAGGGTTCGCAAACTCGAAGGGGCGTGGAATATTCTGCCGCTTTCAGAAAATTCTTGCCGCGTGGTTTTCAGGCTGCACATCGAGCCTGCCGGAGAGATTCCGTCATGGCTGGCCAATATCGCAGTGATTGATACGCCGTATCACACGCTGAACAATATGCGTGACTTTGTCAAACGCGAAAAATACCGCACGCCTGTAGATGCGGCGTTCAACGAGTCGAAGAAAGATATTATCAGAAACTACACCGATTTTATTACAGAATAGAGACCCCCGGGTTTCTTGGTATTAGTATTATCATTACAAGTTCAAGTCAATGGATGTAGCAAGCGCCCTTGAGGGTAACTGGGAATTTCGTGTTGATCACAAAGAGATAAAAATTTTTTCCTCGAAAATCAGTGGTTCCCAGGTACTGGGCTTCAAGGGCGAGACGGTGTTTCAGGCGTCTCTCAGAAAGCTGATCAGCCTTTTTCACGATTTTGGCAATTACGGGAAATGGGTACATCAGCTTTCTGAAATGGAGGTGTTGCACAAGAGCGATGAGCTTGATTATGTCGTTCGCCAGGTGCTTAACACTCCCTGGCCGATTCCTAAAAGGGAGATGATCGTGCGCACTGCCCTGCACGCATCTGAAGAAGGGGCGCTTGCTCTGACGATGACCGGTATACCCGACTATGTTCCGTCGAGGCCTGATTTTCATCGTGTGCGCGAGGCCAGGGGAGTCTGGATATTGATGCCTGTGGATGGCGGCAAGGTGCATGTGACTTTCGTGATGCATCTCGATCCCGGCAGCGACATCCCCCCTGCACTTAGCAACGCAGCCCTCTTCGAGGTACCGTTCTACTCGTTGCTCAAGATGAGGAATCTGGCACAGGACCCTTCCTACAAACCGGCGTGGCCTTCGGTGGTGGATAACCACGTCACTATCATTGAAGATGTGCCAGACAAGCACTGAGGAGCTTGTCCGGTCTGACCGGCACGGCGCCGACTTCTTGGCAGACAGTATTGGCCGCAAGATTGGCGATTCTGGTACTGGTCACCAGGTCGAGGCCTGAAGCCAGCCCTAGAGCTAGTGTGCCGATCACGGTATCTCCGGCACCAGAGACGTCCGCGACATCGAGCGACAATGCCGGGATGTGGGTGAACGAGCCGTCGTAGACGGTCATCCCTTTTTCGCTTCGTGTCACTACGAGGCTTTCGACAGTGAGTTTTTCGCCGAGCAGGAGGCATGCTTGTTCTACTTCACGGTCGTCGTTTGCCACCGGAATGCCAAGCGAGGCGGCGAGTTCGGAGAGGTTGGGTTTGAACACTGAACATCCGCCGTAGGAAAAGAAGCCCTTGAGTTTTGGGTCGACCAGTACTGGTTTGTTGCGTTCACGACAGGCGGCGATCAGTGACGCGATCAGCGACGGGGTGAGCACTCCCTTGTTGTAATCTTCGAGTACCACCGCATCGACCGCGTTAGCGATCTCCATGAACATGCCGAGCAGTTGTTTTTCCAGCTCCGCATCCACCGGGGTGCGGCTTTCGTAGTCAACCCTCGTGATGTGGTGGTTTTGTGACAGGATTCGGGTTTTGCAGGTTGTCGGGCGGGTGCTGTCGGCGGCCAGCATAGCCGGATTGAGGCCATGTTCCGTCATAAGGCTAGCGAGGTTCCGTCGCTCCGTGTCGTCGCCGGTGACGCCAATCAGGAGCGCTTCGGCACCGAGCGCATGGATGTTGACCGCCACGTTGGCCGCGCCTCCAAGTCGGCTACTCTCGCGGTTGACATCGACCACCGGTACCGGATATTCTGGTGAAATTCGCGATACGTGGCCGAAGATATATTTGTCGATCATTACATCACCGATAACGGCGATTTTCTTCTCTTTGAACGATCGAAATATCTGTTCGATCTTTTCCGGGGTCATAGGCTATGCTCTGAAATTGGCTTAACTAATATAATCGAAAATAGTTTGGTGATGGTCGCATCGTTTGGTTTTATTTTACAAGAATATTTTTATATTTAAAGCTATCCATTTTTAGAATTTATGTGACAGGTTCAATATGTTCGACAATCTCAGTGACAAACTTGAGCTGACCTTTAAAAAACTCGCCGGTCAGGCGACGATCAACGAAGTCAACATCGGTATCGCGATGCGCGACATCAAGCGTGCCCTCTTGAGCGCCGATGTCAACTACAAGGTTGCCAAAAAGCTGGTCGAGGATATCAGGGAGAAGTCGCTGGGCGAGTCGGTCATCAAGAGTGTCTCTCCGGCCCAGATGATCGTCAAGATCGTCAACGACGAGCTGACCGAGATCATGGGTGGTGAGAACCAGCCGCTGAACCTGCCTCCGAAGAAAATGCCTGCTATCGTGATGGTCGCCGGTTTGCAGGGTTCGGGTAAAACCACCTTTTGCGCAAAACTGGCCAAGCGCCTCAAGAAGAACGGCAAGAACCCGATTCTCGTGGCGGCCGACGTGTACCGTCCCGCGGCAGTCGAGCAGCTCAAGACGCTCGGCGAGCAGATTGATGTGCCTGTATTCTCCATCGAAGAGCAGGACGCCATGAAGGCTGCGCTTGGTGGTCTCGAAGCTGCCAAAACCGGGGCGAAAGATGTGGTGATCGTTGATACCGCCGGTCGTTTGCAGATCGACGAAGCGATGATGGCCGAGGCTGAAGCGCTCAAAAACCGCCTCAGTCCTGACGAGCTTTTATTCGTCGTCGATTCAATGATGGGTCAGGAGGCGGTGAACACCGCCAAGGCGTTCAACGATCGACTTGATTTCGATGGCGTCGTGCTCACCAAGCTTGATGGCGATGCACGTGGTGGTGCTGCTCTGTCGATCCGCCAGGTGGTCGAAAAGCCGATCAAGTTCATGAGCGTCGGCGAGAAGGTCGACGATCTCGACGTGTTTTACCCGGATCGCATGGCCCAGAGGATTCTCGGCATGGGCGATATCGTCAGCTTCGTCGAAAAGGCCCAGGAGGCGCTCGATCTTGAAAAGACGATGGCGATGCAGTCGAAGCTCATGAAGAACGAGTTCGACCTCGACGACTTTTTCGACCAGCTCCAGCAGCTCAAAAAAATGGGCTCGATCCAGGGTCTCATCGAAATGGTGCCCGGACTGAACAAGATGGTGCCGAAGCAGGATCTCGAAAACATCAACTTCAAGCCCATTGAGGCGATGATCTCCTCGATGACCAAACAGGAGCGCAAGCAACCCGAAATCATCAACGGCAGTCGTCGTCAGCGTATCGCGCTTGGCAGCGGCACGAGGGTGCAAGAGGTTAATATGCTGCTCAAGCAGTTTGCCGAAATGAAGAAAATGATGCGCTCGGTGAATCGCCTGGCCAAGTCAGGCCGCAAGATCACCACTGAGAACCTTGCACTCGACAAGTTTCTGAAACGATAAATGAACAATCTCTCTCATAAATTAAACTTATTACGCATTGGTTAAGATCAGATTGAAAAGAGCCGGAAGGAAAAAGATGCCGTTCTACCAGATCGTTGCTGCCGACGGGCGCGCGCCGAGAGATGGCAAGTTTCTTGAAGTGGTCGGCCACTACAACCCGACCGCCAAGCCGCATACCGTGACCATCGAAAAAGATCGCGTGGCATACTGGCTGAACGTTGGCGCTCAGCCGACCGATACCGTCCACAGCCTTATCCGTGGTACCGGTCTGCTTCACGAAATGAACCTGAAGCGTCGTGGTCTCAGCGAGAGCGATATCGCCGCCCAGATGGAAGCGTGGCAGCAGAAAGAGGTCGAGCGCCGTCAGAAGCGTCTCAACGCCAAACTCCGCCGCCGTCAGGCCAAGAAAGCTGCCGAAGCCGCTGGTTCAGCCGAAGGCTGAGAATAACAGGGAATCCGAACCGGCTGAACCTGAGTGGAACTGTTTCTGACAGGCGTCGTCCTGAAGCCCAAAGGGTTAAAAGGCGAACTCAAGGTGAAGCCGGTGACCGACTTTCCTGAGAGCTTCCTGACGCGCCGAGAGTATTATATCGGCAAAACGCCGGAAGATGCCGTGCTTCGCAAGGTGCAGTCAGCCAGGTTTCATCAGGGTTTTGCCTGGCTTGTGTTCGAAGGCGCCGGTTCGCGCGAAGATGCCGAAGCACTCGCTGGGTGCGGACTCTACGTGACCAGGGATGCCTTGGCGGCTATGCCGGACGACCGGGCATACATTCATGAGCTGATCGGTCTGGACGTGTTCGACGAAACGGAGGGGCGTGTCGGCAAGATCAGCGATGTGTTGCAGATGCCTGCGCATGACGTGTACGAAGTCGATACTGGTGACAGGAAAGTGCTTATACCGGCAGTGGAGGATTTTATCACTGAAACCGATCTCGAAAAAGGGATCGTGACGTTGAAGAGATTCAAAGAATTTTTGTAACGTCACTGCGTTGCAGCTTCTTTTTTGAAGTTTTGGCGCGATGTTCTTGACAAGATTGACAGGCAACGACTCAGGTGTGAAGCCATGCGGATAGATATCATTTCCGTCATTCCGGATTTTTTTGCATCACCTCTTGAAAAGGGATTGCTCGGTATCGCAAGACGGAAAGGTCTCGCTGAGATCCATGTGCACAATCTGCACGATTACGGATTGGGCAAGTACCAGCAGGTGGATGATGCGCCGTTCGGAGGTGGCGCAGGAATGGTGATTCGTCCCGAGCCGGTTTTCGCGTGTATCGAGAAGTTGCAGGCTGAAAGGAGTTATGACGAGGTGATCTTCATGACGCCCGACGGGCAGGCTTTCGACCAGAAGCGGGCAAACCGCCTTTCGCGAAAGGGGAATCTGATCATTCTCTGCGGCCACTACAAGGCCATGGACGAAAGGATTCGACGGACGCTGGTCACCATGGAGCTTTCCGTCGGCGATGTGGTGCTTTCCGGAGGTGAAATTCCGGCGCTCATGGTCATGGATGCGGTGCTCAGGCTCATCCCGGGTGTGCTTGGCGATGGTGAATCGGCGCTGACCGATTCGTTCCAGAACGAGCTGCTCGACTGCGCATGGTACACCCGTCCGGCGGAGTTCCGGGGAATGAAGGTGCCCGATGTGCTTCTTTCAGGCCATCATGAAAAAATCGAGCTTTGGCGGCAGGAGAATGCGCGTGAACGCACGCTTGAGCGCAGGCCGGAGATGCTCGGCAAAGAGAGTGAAGAAGAGTAAAGACAACATAAAGATAACAGTGTCATCATGGATCAGTTAATTCAGTTGGTCGAAGCAACCCAGCAGAGAAGCGATATTCCCGAGGTTCGTCCTGGCGATACCGTCAGGATTCAGCTCAAGGTTATCGAGGGCGAGAAAGAGCGCCTTCAGGCTTTCGAAGGTGTCGTGATCGGCGACAAGGGCATGGGTGCATCGAAGACCATCACCGTTCGCAAGATTTCGCATGGCGTCGGCGTCGAGAGGATCATTCCGGTCAACTCGCCAAACGTCGAGAGCGTCACGGTCGTCAGGAGCGGCAAGGCAAGAAGAGCCAAACTGTTCTACCTCCGCAAGCGTACCGGCAAGGCTGCGCTGAAGGTCAAAGAACGCAAGTCAGCTTCCGCCGAAGCATAAGCTTCAGCATTTCCAGCTTTTACGCAGAGCAGCGCCGCCAAATCAAGGTTGCGCTGCTTTCTTGCTTTGTGTTCGCCGGTGAATCTTTCGGACGCTGTGGACGAAGAGTGATGACTATTTTTCCCCTTCTTATTTTTCCCTGAAACGATGAATACCGCTCTCGTTGAGGCTTTTCAGGCGAAGATTTTCGATTTTTACGAAAAGAACAGGCGCAGCTTTCCCTGGCGTTTGACCACTGACCGCTATGCCGTCATGGTGAGCGAGGTGATGCTGCAACAGACCCAGGCTGACCGGGTCGCGCCGCGATTTCTTCGCTGGCTCGGGCGCTTTCCTAATGTGCGTACGCTCGCTTCCGCTTCGTTGCGTGAGGTGCTCGAAGAGTGGAGCGGTCTCGGCTACAATGGACGCGGCCAACGCCTGCACCGGGCGGCGGCGATGATCGTCGAACGGTACGGTGGCGAGGTTCCCGGCGATCCGGCCAAGCTCATCGAGCTGCCCGGCATTGGAACCTACACGAGTCGCTCCATTCCCGTCTTTGCCGACAACCTCGACATCGCCGCCGTCGATACCAACATCCGGCGCGTGCTGATTCACGAACTCAACCTTTCTGAATCGATCACCCCGAAAGCGCTGCTTGACGTGGCCGAAGTGGTTCTGCCGAAAGGACGCAGCCGCGACTGGCACAATGCGCTGATGGATTACGGCGCGATGGAGCTGACCGGCAAAAAAACCGGTATCGCGCCGCTGACGAAGCAGTCGAGCTTCAAAGGCTCGCGCCGCTGGTATCGAGGGGCACTCTTGCGCGAGCTGATTGCCGCGGGAGAGTTGTCACGCGAGGCGGTCGAGGAGCGATATGCTGATTGCCCGCATGGCATCGGCTCGATTGTCGATTCGCTGGTCATGGAGTCGATGATCGAAGAGTACGGTGACAACCGGATGCTTCGGATTGCCGGAGAAAAGCAGTGAACAACGCTGATTGAACCGGATCGATCGCGGTGACGCTGTACTTTTTGATCCCGATTTCGACCTCTTTCTTACGCAGGAGCGGCAATGGCATCTGTTTGACATCACGCCAGGTCACGCCACCACCATGTCGAGTCTTGCGGCGTGCCCCATACCGAAATCGGAGCGCTGCGGCGCAACGGCGTCGAAAGTACTGACTTCTCAACCCGCGTTTCGGACGGAGACTCTTTCGAGGTGCAGCGGCTTCAGGCCTTTGTGGCCGAAGCGCTGCGCCGCTGAACTCACTCGGTGTTGTACACCATGTTCAGCGCGTTGTAGAGGTTGTCGATTTCGGCGCTGAATTTTGTGGTGATCTCCTTGCGCTTGAGCTTGAGCGTCGGGGTCATCATGCCGTTTTCAATCGAGAATGGCTCCTCGACAAGCAGGAATTTTCGCACCTTTTCATGGGTAGCGAGCTGGCGGGAGATGCTCTTCAGCAGCTTCTCGTAAACCTGAATCACCTCTTTGGTGTTGATCAGCTCTTTGGTGCTTGAAGCTTTGATCTGGTGCTCCGCCGCGAAATCCCTGAGCTTGAGGAAATCCGGCACGATGAGCGCGATGAGGAACGGTCGCTTTTCGCCCACAATCATGGCCTGATCAACGTATGGGCTGTCGAGGATGAGGTTCTCGATTGGCAGGGGAGCGATATTTTTGCCGCCGCTGGTCACGATGATATGCTTTTTGCGGTCGGTGATCTTCAGGTACCCGTCTGCATCGACCTCGCCGATGTCGCCCGTGTAGAACCAGCCATCCCTGAGGACTTCGGCGGACGCGGCCTCGTCTTTCCAGTAGCCCTTCATGATGTTGGGACCCTTGAGCATGATTTCGCCATCCGGTGCGATCTTTACCTCGACATTCTCGACCGGCGGGCCGACTGTGCCAAACTTCACTTTTTCGGGCCGGTTGACATTGGTGACGGGCGAGGTTTCGGTCAGGCCGAACCCTTCGAGGATCGTAATGCCGATGGACTGGAAAAACTCGCCCGTTTTCTGGGGCAGCGCCGCGCCGCCGGAGACGAAGTAGCGCAGCCGTCCACCGAATTTCTTGCGGATTTTGCTGTAAACCAGCTTGTCGGCCAGGTTGTGCTGCACGGCGAGTACCGGCGACACCTTTCCGGTGGCGAGCTGCTTGTAGTATTTTTCACCGGTGCTGACAGCCCAGAAGAAGATTTTCTCTTTTACGCCACCTTCGCTCGTCACCGATTTGAGAATGCTCGCCTTCATGCGGTCGAAGAGTCTTGGCACCGTAAAGATGATGGTCGGTTTCGACTCCGAGATGTTGAGCGAGATGGTTTCGACGCTTTCGGCGAGATTGATCCGTGCACCACAGGCGAACATGAGGTAGTATCCACCGGTGCGCTCGTAGGCGTGGGAGAGTGGAAGGAACGAGAGGCTGCTGTCGGTTTCGTCGAGCCGGATGACCGTTGAGCACGATTTGACGTTTTCACAAATGTTCCGGTGGGTGAGCATTACCCCTTTCGGCAGCCCTGTCGTTCCCGATGTGTAGATGAGCGTCGCTACATCGTCGGGATTGCTTTTGATGCCGTCGAGCAGCCACGGTTTTGCCTCCAGCACTTTTTTCCCCTCGGTTTTCGCCTGGCTCAGGTCGATCACATCTTCAACCGGCTCTTCGAGCTTGTTCATGACGATCACCATGTTCAGCTCCGGAAGCTTCGGCCAGATGGAGAGGATTTTGCCGAGCTGCAGCATGTTTGAGACGATGATGCCTTTCGCGCTGCAGTTGTTCAGAATGTATTCGATCTGGTTTGGCGGAAGTGAGGGGTAGAGTGGCACGTCGGTTGCCCCGAGCGAGAGAATCGCTATATCGGCCAGGTACCATCCCGGACGGTTTTCTGACAAAATGGCCACCCGGTCGCCCGGCTCGATGCCCCTTTCTTTCAGATAAGCGGCAAAGTGGCGATAATCCTCCGCAAGCGAGTCGTAGCTGATCGGCGAGTAAGCGCCATTGATTTTCCTGGCGATAGGCGCTTTGTCAGGCTGTCCTTTGAAATGACTGAACACCGAGGTGAACAGTTCGGGCAAGGTCTGGAAATCAGGATTGATGAGTCCCATAAACGAGTGTTTGATTCCGGAATGGTGAGAAGAGAATCGATGCAATCGGCTCTGACGCAAACGGTCAACAAGGATGTCCAACAATGGACGACGTGACAGGAACGCTCTGAATGTGATCAATATACTGGTATGTAACAATCGGAGTTCTTTTATCCAACAATTTATTCCTCTCGGGATAGGCAAAATCTATACATTGTCTCCAGCGCTTCCCAAAAGCCAGGCTCAATAACATACCATTGCTTTTTTATTGAAAACGCTTTTGGAGACCGTCTTGCCAATGGAGGGTTTATAACGGCCAGTTCACGGGAATTCCTTATTTTTGATATATTTGTGCGCTTTTGTACCGGATGGTGCGGGAGGACGAGCGTTTCCCCTGTTTCGAGGCTTGCGGCACCGAGTTCAGGAGTGCTTGTGTTGAAAAGATTTATGCACCCGAAAACCAATGGGCGTCAGACTGTGGCATGGCCACGCTGCTCGCGCAACTGTTTCATCACCAATCGATTCCATGCAGGCTCACAATAAAGGTAAAACGTCCTGGTCAAGGTATGTGGGGCTTCTGCTTGGCCTGGTTCTCATCGCCTATCTTTTCAGCAAAGTCGATCTGGCCGGTTCGATGAAGCTGATTGGCTCGCTGGGGCCGTCATCCCTCCTGATCCTTTTCCCCTATCTCGGCCTGCATCTTCTGGAAACGGCGGCATGGCAACGGCTTTTTCCCAAAGAGAGCGGTCCGGTACCGTTTTTCGGGCTCTTCAAAATCCAGCTGGTTGCCGAAACGGTCTCCATGACCCTGCCCGCAGGTGTGGCGGTTGGTGAGCCGCTGCGGCCATGGCTCTGCCGGAAATTTCTCGGCGTTCCTCTTCCGGACGGCTTCGCCAGCGTGGCCGTGCGCAAGCTGCTGCTTGGGGTCACCCAGGGTGTCTATACGCTGCTCGGTGCGATTGCGGGGTTCGGGATGCTCCAGACTGTCTCCGTTCAGGTGGTTGGTTTTCAAGGGCTTGGCATCGTTATGCTCGCTGCCGGTATCGTGCTCACCCTGCTCATTACCCTTTTGCTGTTGTTGCTGACCAACGGCAAGGCGGCCTCCGCTTTGCATCGGATTTTGATGAAGATTCCGTTCGAAAAGGTTCGCACGTGGCTGCTCGAGCGCGAGGCGGGGTTTGCCGAAACCGACCAGAAGCTTCAGCACGTCAAGGCCTCTGGCATGGGTGTTATCCTGCCGGTGATGGTCATCTATGTCGGGGCATGGATGATGCTGGCGTTGGAAAGTTATCTTATATTACACATTCTTGGTCTCCAGGTGACTTTCTTTCAAGTGCTGGCGTTCGACACGGCTCTGACCATTCTCAGGGCGATCTTTTTTTTCATTCCATCAGGTCTGGGGATTCAGGATCTGGGCTATCTTGCTTTTTTCCATGCGCTTGGCGTGCCCGATTACCTTGCCTATGGAGGAGCGTTCGTGATGCTGCGCCGCCTGAAGGAGGTTATCTGGTATTCGATTGGTTACGGTGTGATGTTTATGGAAGGCATTCATCTTCAGGATGCCGAAAAAGTCAGTGAAGAGAGTGAATGAGGAAGAAGATTCTGTTTGTCTGCGGATCGATGAATCAGACTACCCAGATGCACCAGATTTCGGAGCATCTCCGGGAGTACGATCAGTGGTTCACCCCTTTTTTCAGCGACGGCCTGCTTGGCAAGGCTTCCGATCTGGGCATGCTCGAATTCACGATCATGGGCAAGAGGCGCGCCAGCAAAGCCATTGACTACCTCACTTCGCACGATTTTCAGCTCGACATTGGCGGTACGCTGCACCGTTACGATCTGGTGGTGACCTGCACCGATCTCATTGTTCCGAAACACCTCAAGCGCAGCAAAATCGTGCTGGTGCAGGAGGGGATGACCGAGCCTGAGACCATCCTTTTCCACCTCGCCAAAAACTTTCGCTGGGTGCCGCGTTGGATCGCGGGCACCGCGACCACCGGTCTCTCCGATACGTACGAAAAGTTCTGCGTAGCCAGCGAAGGGTACCGCGACCTGTTTGTCAGCAAAGGTGTCAGGCCCGAAAAGATCGAGGTTACCAGCATTCCGAACTTCGACAACTGCGAGCGCTTCCTCGAAAACGACTTCGAGCACCGCGACTACGTGCTGGTTTGTACCTCCGACAACCGGGAGACCTTCATCTACGAGAACCGCAAGCGCAACATCCGCAAGTACCTCGACATGGCCGACGGGCGGCAGCTGCTCTTCAAGCTCCATCCCAACGAGAACGCCGTGCGGGCAACGAGGGAGATCGAGCTGCACGCGCCGGGAAGCATCGTCTATGCGGAAGGGAAGACCGAGGAGATGATTGCCAATTCGCAGATGATGATCGCGCAGTTTTCTTCGACGATCTTTGTAGGATCGGCGCTGAACAAACCGGTATATTGCGGGCTGGAGCCCGACTATCTCAAGCGCCTTACTCCGTTGCAGAACCGCTCGGCGGCGCGAAAAATCGCCGGAGTCTGCCGGGAGGTGATCGAAAAATGATGCGGAACTGGCAATAACCAAGAAACGTACGGGAATCACTGAATGCGGACGGCAGCCATCATTCCGGCGCGCGGCGGCTCGAAGGGCCTGAAAAACAAGAATATCCACCCCATAGCCGGTCTTCCGCTGCTGGCATGGAGCGTCTTGCAGGCTTTGGATGCCGAACACGTCGATCAGGTTTTCGTGACCACCGACGACGCGGCCATCGCTCAGGTGGCACGGCAGTTCGGTGCGGAGGTGATCGATCGCCCGGAGCGCATCAGCGGCGACACGGCGACCTCGGAGTCGGCGCTCTTGCACGCGCTCGAAACGATTGCCGAGCGGCACGGCGCGGAGCCGGAGACGGTCGTGTTCCTGCAAGCAACCTCGCCCTTACGCAAGCCGGGGGACATCGACCGCGCCATCGAGCTGTTCCGGCTCGACGGGGCCGATTCGCTCATTTCGGTGACGCGGGCCGACGACCTGACCATATGGGAACAGCGCGGAGGCGACTGGAATAGCGTGAACTTCGACTACCGCAACCGCGGGATGCGGCAGGATCGACCGTCGCAGTTCATTGAAAACGGCTCGATCTACCTCTTCACGCCCTCGGTGCTGCGCGAGTTCGGTAATCGTATTGGCCAGAAGCTTTCGGTCTATCCGATGGAGTTCTGGCAGACCTGGGAGATCGACACCATCGAAGAGGTCGATCTCGTTGAATTTTACCTGAAAAGCAAAGGCATCGACCGCTCGTTCAACCGATCCTGAAATCCGACAAACCCAACAGAATCAAGACAATATGAACTTTTTTCTTTCCACCGACCTGTGCATCGGGGTCAACGAGGCCCTCTCTGTGCATGAGCATCTTCAGTCGCTCGGTATCACCAAACCGGGCCTCATCTACGATGCAAGCCTTTCGGAAAACCTCTATTTCCAGGATGTGCTGCGCAACATCAACGCCTGCTATGCCAATGCGGTTGTCTATTGCAACGAGTTCAGGGGCGAGCCGACCTACCGGCATCTCGAAAATGTCGCGGAGTTTTTCCGCCGTGAACTGCCCGATGGTCTGGTGGCTATCGGCGGCGGCAGTACCATCGATCTCGGCAAGGGAGTCGCATTGCTGCTGACCAACAACATTCCGGCGCTTTCGCTCAAGGGCTTCCCGAAGGATGTGAGCGACCCAGTGCCGCTCGTGACCGTGCCTTCACTGCTTGGCAGCGGTGCCGAGGTGAGCTATAACGCGGTCTTCATCGACGAGGATGAAGGACGCAAGCTCGGTATCAACAGCCGCAAGAACTTCCCGAAACGCTCGGTCATCGATCCGAAACTCTCGATGAGTGCTCCGATGGAGAGCGTCATCGCCTCGGCGATGGACAGCCTCGTACACTGCGTGGACAGCTTTGGTTCGGTCAAGCACACCGCGCTGAGCCGCATCTTTTCGGTCGAAGGTTTCCAGCGCACCTTCTACGCATTGCAGCAGGGACAGCTCGACCGCGCCGAATCGCGTCTCGACCTCGCTCTTGGCAGCATCTGCGGCGTCACGGCGCTCATGAACTCCGGGGACGGCCCGACCAACGGCTTCGCCTACTACGTCGGCGTGAAGCACCAGGTGCCGCACGGCCTCGCGGGCGCGATCTTCCTCAAGGAGGTGATGCGTTACAACGTCAACAAGGGATACGACAAATACGCGCTGCTCAATCCAGCCCGAAAAGAGGGCGCATCGGCAAGGGAGTCCGCGCTGGAGCTGCTCGAGCAGATGGACGCGCTCTACCGCCAGCTCGCCATTCCGAACCTTGTTTCCTACGGTTATGGCAAAGGTAACGTCGCCGAACTTGCTGCCAAAGCGTCTGGCGCGCTCTCGGGCTCTTTCGGTGGCAATCCGGTCGAGTTCAACGAAGAGTCGGCCCGGGTGGTAATCGACGCGCTGACTTGAAAGAAAGTGGATGAAGTTGACGTAATGAATGACGTGGACACAAACAATAATTAAAAGAAATCAAGCACTATGGCAGGAGCCGAGCTGATTGGCCGCGAGGAGCTGGCTGAGATTCAGGAGCTGTTCAGCAGGGAGAAAACCACCCTGTACCGGTACGCACCGGGTAACTACAAGGCGAGGGAGTTCGAGGAGAAGTTCGCCGCGTATATGGGCGTGAAGTACGCCCACGCCGTTTCGTCGGGCACGGCGGCGATTCACTGCGCGCTGGCGGGTGCGGGCGTCGGCCCGGGCGACGAGGTGATCACCACCGCATGGACCTTCATCGCGCCGGTCGAGGCTGCCGCCGCGCTTGGCGCGGTGCCTGTGCCGGTGGAGATCGACGAAACCTACCACCTCGATCCGGCGGAGGTCGAAAAGGCGATCACGCCGAAAACCAAAGCCATCGTGGCGATTCCGATGTGGGCCGCGCCGAAGATGGACGAAATCGCAGAAATCTGCGAGCGTCGAGGTATCACCCTGATCGAGGACGCCGCCCAGTCGCTCGGCGCGACCTACAAAGGCCGCAAGCTTGGCACCATCGGCAAGGTCGGTTCCTTCTCGTTCGACGCGGGCAAGACCCTGCACGTCGGTGAGGGCGGCATGGTCATCACCGACGACAAGGATGTCTACGACCGCGTGGCCGAATTTTCCGACCACGGCCACATGCACATTCCCGGTCTGCCGCGCGGCAAGGATCCGCGCCGTGCCAAGGGGTTGAACTACCGCCTGAGCGAGGTGACCGCCGCCATCGGCATCGCCCAGCTTGGCAAGATCGACTACATCCTCTCCAAAGCGAGGGAGAACAAGTACAAGATCAAGGATCGCATCAGCCACCTCGACAACCTTCTGATGCGCCCATTCACCGACGAAGCTGGAGCGCAGGGCGACACGCTCATTTTCAAGGTTCGCGACCACCAGACCGCCCTGCAGTTCGAGGCGCACCTCATGGAGCACGGTTTCGGCACCAAGATTCTGCCCGAGGCGATCGACTGGCACTATGCCGCCGTCTGGGGCCACCTGCTCAAAGCCTACGACCGCTACCGCGACGCCAACCTCGAAGAGCTGTGGCCCAGAACCGGCCAGCTCCTCCAGAGCAGCATCTGCCTGAATATCCCCGTGCTGATGGACGACGCCACCATCGACAAACTCGTTGCCGCCATCATCTCAGGCGCGGAGAAGATCGGATAAGCTCGAAAAGCAGAAATCCCTCCAAGAAAAAAGCCTGTTGAAAAGCGGGCTTTTTTCGTTTGGCGAAAGCAGCGGTGGGCAAGTCAGAGCATCAAAGGTGCGGGAAATCTTTGTTACATTGGAGTTGATGTTTTCCTCGTCTTTTCTGTCACCAGTTTTTCATCCATGAACCTTGCCGCCGACCTCACATCCTCAACTGATGGCCAGGCCGTCGATGCTGGCCGTATCGTGGTTAACGTGCTCGACGCCCACAATTGCATAGGTGATCTCGGCATCGCCCTGTTCAATGACAAGCATGGATTTCCGGGAGAGGTGGAACATGCGTTCAGAAAAGGTGGCCTGCACGAGATAGGGGAGTCGAATCGCTACGTCTTCGAGGACGTTCCGTATGGAATCTATGCGATCTCTGTCATTCACGACGAGAGCTGCTGCGGTGAGCTGCACAAGAACTGTTTCGGCATTCCGAAAGAGGGGGTCGGCACCTCCAACAATCCTCATTTCTTTCTCGGCCCGCCTTCGTTCGAGAACGCAAAATTTCAACTCGACAGCCCGGAGGTGGAAATTGAGGTGCGGCTCAAGTATTTGTGTGGGTAAGCATGGTTTTCCGGAGCCAACTTTTCTGAGCTAGCCCTGATTGCGTGATCTCCACGCGTTTTATCTGCTATCCGGAATGGCGGCATGTAAATCATCACCATCATGTGCGGACGATTCGGATTTTTCGAGTTGAGCCACTTTATCGAACAGCTTCGCGGGCTCGATTTGACCTTTGACGAAGCGCCAGGCTTTGGGTACCGGCAAAGCTGGAATATTGCGCCTGACAACCCGGTCGTCACACTCCTCGTCGATCATATGGCCGTTACCGGCTGGGTATGGCTCGCTGGGGACTGATTCCGCACTGGTTGGCGGAGATGCCGAAGCGCAGGCCGATCAATGCCCGTGCCGAAAGCTTTGTAGCCAGACCATTTTTTCGCCACATGCTGAACCGGCGGCACTGCCATCATACCGGCCAGTGGCTTTTACGAATGGAAGCTTGTCAGGGAGCATCACAAGGAGCCGTGGTACATCCATCGGAAAGATAGCCGCCCGGTGGGTCTGGCCAGTCTGTGGGATGAATGGCTGCCGCCCGGGCCCGCCATCGCTGCCGCTGCTCTTCTGCACGATCATCACGACTGGCGCAAACCGCGAGATGAGGCCGGTGCATGACCGGATGCCGGTTATTCTTGAAAGAAGAGGAGTGGGTTGGCTGGCTCGACTCGTCAAACCGGGACGCCTTGCGGCTTCTCGATGTTGCCGATGAACAGGTGATCGATCTCTGGCCGGTTTCCACCAGAGTGAACAACCCTCGCAACGACGACCGCGATTGCATTGAGCGGATTGAAGGCACTGGCTGAACGCATTTTCCCCTTGAAAATTGCACGCAAAAAACTGTTTTTCCGGATTTCTGTTGTTCTGTTACACAAATCCGAGCGGCATATAACTGGATGATTATGGATCGATTATTATATTCTTCGAGAAACATAGCCTGATACAATAATAACGACTTGAATCAACATGAAGCATATTGCCGGGTTCACTCTTTTCAGCCTTTTGCTTCTCGGTGCTTGCTCCCAGCAGCCAACGTCGCAGCAGGAAGCACAACAGCCCGCAACGCCCGCCCATCAGGAGTCAGCTGAAAACGAAGGGAGCAGCTCTGCATTGAGGGGATCGGATGACGGCAATCTCACCGATCCTGAAATCGCTGCCGGTGAAGAGGTCTATGAATCGAACTGTGCCGGCTGCCATGACAGCGGTACCGGCGGCGCGCCAAGGCCGGGCAAGAAGGATGAATGGGCTCCTTTGATTGCTCAGGGCGTTGAGACCCTGACAAAACGTTCAATCGAAGGGTTCGTTGGAAAGAACGGCACGATGCCGCCGAAAGGTGGTAATGCTGACCTCTCCGATAACGAGGTCTCCAACGCGGTCAAGTACATTGTTTTCAAATCCCGCTGATCTCCGGCAGCTAAGCAATCAGGGGGCGGATTTAAATCACGCCCCCGTTGATCCTGAGCTTGGGCTACGGTATGCGATGGATCAGCGCTGGCCGGTGCTGTACCGTTCGAGAGTAGTGTACCGCCGGTTTGCCGAAGAGCATTGCATAGCCGAAGAGATGATCGTCCGGAATGTTCAGGCTGTGGCGAATTTCTGGTAGCATCTCGTCGATAGCCCATGTGGCGATGCCGTTCCAGAGCGTGCCGACCCCGCAAGCCTGCGCGTACAGCTCGAAGCATGTCATTGCAATCATGCAGTCCTCTTTCGGTGTCGAGAGGCTTTTCGGAGCCGACGCGATGAGCAGATGCGGCGCATCCCTGAAGATCAGATCGACCTTGTGCTTTCCCCATATCTTCACGAACTTCGCGTAATAGGCTTTCGACGCAGGCAACAAACCCTCCTTGTCGAGCCGGATCAAGCCATTCATGACCTCGTTGCGCAGGCGGGCGACCTTCGCGCGGTCATCGATCACGGTGAAGCGTACCTGGCGCGAATTCACGCCGGTCGGCGCGTGCCAGGCCACATCGAGCAGTTTTTGCAACAACTCGGAATCGAGATTTTCCGGTTTGTAACGCCTGACCGAACGGCGCCCCTTGATGAGCGTTTCAAGTTGCAGTGGATCGGGATAGCCGCCCTTGAGCAGCAGGCTGTCTTCCGGTCTGAAACCAAGGATTGAAATAGCAGCTGTCGGACAGATGGCGAGGCAATGTTCGCACCTGAGGCAGGCCGGTTCCTTTTCAGTGGCAATTGCCGGATACCCTTCTTCATCCATCACGATGATGCGTGACGGGCAATCTCCTGCGCACAGGCCGCACTGTGTGCATGTTCCCTTGTCAACCTTGAAATCGATCATAAAGCCTTGTGATTCTCTATTGCCTTGCCATTTGATTGCCAGAGCGAATGCGCCTGGTTCCAGTCTTCGAAGATGGAAAAAGTCGCAGTTTTGTAAAAACGATTTTTTTCTTACCTTAGCTTCACTTTGGTGAAGTGGCCGAGTGGCTAGGCAGAGGTCTGCAAAACCTCGTACAGCGGTTCGAATCCGCTCTTCACCTCCAGATACCTTCAAAACCCCTGTATAATCAGGGGTTTTTTGTTGTCCAAACTTCCGTGAGAGATCTGCTGTTTGTCTCCCGGAGGCAGGCCCCTTTCTTGAAGGACAATGTGCTTTATTTGCATGGATCGATTCTGACGAATACTTTGCAGGAGATACCCCCCAACAACCCTGTTTTTTTCGACTCATGACATCAACCCTAGTTATCCTCCTGCTGGTCATCCTCATCGCCTTACTCGGATTTCTGCTTCTGCGCAGTCAGCGGGAGTCGAACGCGCTTTCGGTCGAGAACGCGCGGTTGCAGGCGGAGGTGGAGCATGAGCGGGAGCGGGCAGCGGTTTCGCTGGAGGCTCGGCGCTCCGATGAGGCGCGGTTGGAGGCGGCGATGGAGAATCTGGCCAACCGGATCGTGGAGGAGCGGGGGGCGGCGCTTTCGGAGCAGCACCGGCAGCGGCTGGACGGTTTGCTGGAGCCGTTCCGCTTGCAGCTCGACTCGTTTCGCCAGCGCGTCGATGAGGTGCATCGCAGCGACACGGAGCTGTCGGCCCGGCTGCTCGAACAGGTGCGGCAGCTTCAGGAGCTGAACCATCAGGTGAGCGACGAGGCCAACAACCTCGCGCGGGCCATCAAGGGCGAGAGCAAGAAGCAGGGCGACTGGGGCGAGCTGATCGTCGAGCGGCTGTTCGAAGCGTCGGGTCTCGTCAAAGGGCGCGAATACACCGTGCAGGAGAGCGACCGAGCTGCCGACGGGCGGTTGGTGCGGCCCGATTTCATGGTGCACCTGCCGGGCGAAAAGGCGGTGATCGTCGATGCCAAGGTGTCGCTGACCGCCTACGAGCGCTGGTGCGGCGAGGAGCACGAAGCGCGCCGCAGCGAGGCGTTGCGGGAGCACGTGCAGTCGGTGCGGCGGCACGTGGCCGAGCTGGAGCGCAAAGACTACGCCGCGCTCCGGGGCAACCGCACGCTCGACTTCGTCATCATGTGCATTCCGCTTGAACCGGCCTACCAGGCGGCGATGCAGGCCGATCCGTCGCTCTTCTACGAACTCGCCGGAAAGAACGTCGTCGTCACCGGCCCGGCGACGCTCATGATCACCCTGCGCCTCATCGCGCAAATCTGGCGGCGCGAAAACGAAAACCGCAACGCCGAACTGATCGCCGACAAGGCGGGCCGCATCTACGACCAGGTAGTGCTGGTCGCCGAAGCGATGACCGAAGCCCGCAAAAAACTCGCAGGAGTCACCGACACCTTCGACCTCGCCATGAAACGCCTCACCGAAGGCCGCGGCAACCTCGCCGGACGCGCCGAGGAGATTCGCAAACTCGGCGCGAAAGTCTCGAAGCGGCTGCCGCCGGAGCTGGGGGCGCTGGAGGAGAGCGAGGAGGCGTAGGGGCGAACCTGTGTGTTCGCCCTGCCCGGCGTAACCTGTTCCCGTAGGGGCAGGCCCCCGTGCCTGCCCGGTTTTCGCATTGTTGTTCTTGCGGTCCTTGTTGTCCTTTGGTGGACTTGGTGGACTTTGTGGACGAAAATTGCTGGATGTGAAATGCTTGGTTGTTGGGTGCAAAGAACTTTACAAAACAAAGTGCCTGCGCGGTTCCAAAATTTTGCCATGAAATACCGTGCGTTTTCATTGCCCGGCGCTTGGCGCTCCCGGCGGCGCTCCCTACATTGTGCATTATCCATTATCAATTCTCCGTTTATCCCTTGTCTTTACGAATCCTTCATACCTCCGACTGGCATCTCGGGCGGTCGCTGTTCGGGCGGAGCCGCTTGCATGAGTTCGAGGCGTTTCTCGACTGGCTGGCCGGAACCGTCGAGTCGCGCGGCATCGAGCTGCTCGTCGTGGCGGGCGATATTTTCGACACCACCACGCCCGGCAACGCCACGCAGAAGCTCTACTATCAATTCCTGAACCGCATCGCTCTCACGCCCGGATCGCCGTGCCGCCATGTGGTCATCACGAGCGGCAACCACGATTCGCCCACCTTTCTCGACGCGCCGAAGGAGCTGCTTCGCGCGTTCGACGTGCACGTGCTCGGCGCGGCGATGGGTGATCCGGCGGACGAGGTGCGGGTGCTGTTCGACCGGGAGGGAAGTCCCGAGGCGATCGTGTGCGCGGTGCCGTTCCTGCGGGATCGCGACATCCGCACGGTGGAGCCGGGGGAGAGTCTGGAGGACAAAATCCGCAAGCTCTCCGATGGCGTGTCGCTGCACTACGCCGAGGTGGCGCGGATCGCCGCTGAACGCCGCCGAAGCCTCGGTGAGGACATTCCGGTGATCGCGATGGGCCACCTCTTCACGGCGGGGTGTGTCACGGCTGAGGAAGACGGCGTGCGCGAAATTTACGCCGGGGCGCTCTCGATTGTCTGCTCGACGGCGTTTCCGCCAATTTTCGACTACGTCGCGCTCGGCCACATGCATGTGCCGCAACGGGTTGATAAAACGGAACATATGCGCTATTGCGGTTCGCCCATCCCGATGGGATTTGGCGAGGCGAAGCAGCAGAAGCTGGTGCTTCAGGTTGATTTCGAGGGGCGCGAGCCTGCCGTCACGGAGATCGAAATTCCCTGTTTCCAGCCGCTCGAACGGCTCTCCGGGAGCCTCGACGAATTGAGCGCCGCCATCGCCGCGCTGCGGTCGGCGGGCAGCAACGCCTGGCTGGAGATCGACTATCGCGGCGACGAAGCGCCCGCGACCGTGCAGGAGGCGATGGAGCAGGCGGTCGCGGGATCGCTGCTCGAAATCCGGCGCATACGCAACAACCGCCCGCTCCAGCAGGCGCTGCGACACTCCGCGGCGAACGAGACGCTCCAGCAGCTCAATCCCGAAGCGGTCTTCAACCGCTGCCTCGAAGCGTACGGCACCGACGAATCGCTCCGTCCCGCGCTCGTCGAGAGCTACCGCGAAGTGCTGCGCTCGATCCGCGAGGAGGACGTGATGGCCGAAAAGGAGGCGAAATCGTGATTATCCAGAAGCTCCGTTTCGCCAATCTCAACTCGCTGCAAGGGGAGTGGGAGATCGATTTCACCCGGCCAGAATATCTTTCGGACGGCCTCTTCGCCATCACCGGGCCGACCGGTTCGGGCAAGAGCACCATTCTCGACGCGATCTGCCTCGCGCTCTACGGCCAGACGCCGCGTCTCGGGCGGATCACCAAAAGCAGCAACGAAATCATGGCGCGCCACGCGGGCGACTGCTTCGCCGAGGTGACCTTTGCGACCGCCTCCGGCGCGTACCGCTGCCACTGGAGCCAGCACCGCTCCCGCCACAAGCGCGGTGGGGAGTTGCAGGCGCAGAAGCACGAGATTTCAGACGCGGCGTCGGGCGCGGTCATCCAGACAAAATTGCAGGAGACGTTGCAGGAGGTGGAGGCGCGAACCGGCATGGACTTCGACCGCTTCACCCGCTCGATGCTGCTCGCGCAGGGCGCGTTTGCGAAGTTTCTGCTGGCGGACGCTGACGAGCGCGCCCCCGTCCTCGAACAGATCACCGGCACGGAACTTTATTCGACGATTTCGATGAAGGTGCACGAGCGGCGGCGCAACGAAATGGCGCGACTCGAACGGCTCCAGCTCGAATGCGAGGGTATCCGGCTTTTGAGTGACGAGGAGCTGCAAGCGCTCGAAACCGAGCGGGCGGAGCGCATCGAAAAGGAGCGTGAGCTGAACGCCGGAGTCGAAAGTGATTCGGCGGCCTTGCGCTGGTTGCAGGAGATTGCACGTCTCGAAGCGTCGCTCGCGGCAATCGGCAGCGAAGCGGAGGCGCTCGACGCCGAGCGCGAGGCGTTCCGCGCGGATGAGGAGCGGCTCCGGCTTGCCCGCAACGCCGCCGCCGTCGAGCCGCTGTACGCCGTGCTGACGCTGAAACGGGCGCAGTTGCAGCGCGACAGCGAGGAGCTTGCGGCGAAGGAGGCGAGGCGACCGGATGCCGAGCGCCAGCAGCAAACGGCGGAAGCTCAACACGAGGCCGCCGAAAAAGCGCTCGCCTCGGCGCAGGAAAGCGTTGCCGAGGCGAAGCCGCTCATCGCGGCGGCGCGTCAGCTCGACGCGGCGATCGAGGGCAAGCGGCAGGATGCCGGTCGGCGGAAGCGGGAACTGGAGGCGCTCGAAGAGCGGCGCGCACGGTTTGCCGCTGAACGAGCGTCGTCCTCGGCAAGCGTCGAATCATCTCGCAACGAATTACAGGAGCTGCGAGTATGGCTGGAAGAGCACCGCGTGGACGCCTCGCTTGTCGGCGCATTGTCGGGCATCCGGCACGCCTTCGACGAGCTGCGCCCGGCGGCGGAGCGTGAACGAACTGCCGCGTCCGGCATCGCATCCGTTCAGCAAGCCATCGGTCAGTTGCGGGACGAGATCGCGAAAATAGAACTGGAGTCGAAAGCGTCGCAAGCCGCCTTCGACGAGGCCCGCCAGGCGCTCGACGACCGGAAATCTTCGTTCACCGCGCGGCTAGATGGCTCGACGCTGAAAGCGCTTCGCGTCGACCTCGACCTTCTGCGCGAACGCCGCCGCCTGCTTGAGGAGATTGTGGTGCTCTACAAGTCCGGCAAGGAGCTGCTGCCGAAAATCACTGAACTCGGTGCGAATATTGAGGCGCTTGAAAGCAAGGAGGCTGACGCTACCCGAAAGCTCGAACACGCGCGTGAACTGCTGGCTCACGCTGAACGCGAGGCGGCGGCACAGGAAAAGCTCGCGCGTCTGGCCGACCGGGTGCGCAGCCTGGAAGAGGAGCGCAGCCACCTCGCCACCGGGCAGCCCTGCCCTTTGTGCGGCTCGGAGCACCATCCCTACGCAGGAGAGACCATTCCGCCGAAGAGCGACGAAGCGGCGTTCGACGCTGCGAAGCGAGCCGTGCAGGAGCATTCGCGCTCGGTTCGGGAGCTGGAGATCGGCGTCGCCGAGCGCCGGATGGAGATCGAACAGACGCGGGAGCGGCGCGACGACCTTGCCGCCATGCGCGAAACCTCCGGGCGGCAGTGCCTCGCGCTGCTCGAAAAGGCGGGTGTAGAAGCCTCGGCGAAGGAAGCGGAGCCGGTCGTGCTCGAAAATCTCGCGGAGAACAAGCGCAAGGTTGAGGAGCTTGCCGGACGCATCGAGCAGCTCGACGCGCTCGAACAGCGGATTCGCGACGATGAGGCCCGGTTGCAGCAGCTCAACGAAGCTGCGCGAAGCGACGAGCGGCGTCTCGAACAGGCCGTCGAGTGGCAGCGCGTGAACCGCCTCGACCTCGTCCGTCTCGAACGCGAGCGAGAAGCGGCGCAATGCGAACTCGCCGAGCGGCGGCAGCTCTTGCGCCGCCTCGTCGAGCCGTATGGCGTTACGGCGGATGACGAGATTGCCGAGCCGCTCGTCGCTGGGCTGGAAGCTCGACGCGATGCGTGGCGAAGCGAGGAGGAGCGGGGCCGGAGTCTCGAACAGGCCGTGCAGACTGGCGAGGCGTCGCTCCGCAATTTCGCCGAGCAGATCGCGGCGCTCGACGCCGATCTCGCCACGCGGCGCGAAGAGGTCGAAGCGGCATCCGCCGGTGTCGAGACCAGCAAAAAAGAGCGGCTTGAACTGTTCGGCGAGAAGTCGCCCGACGCCGAAGAGGAGCGACTCGAAGGCCTCGCGCAGGCGGCGCGTGACCAGCTCGCCGCTTCGTCGGAAACGCTCAACGCAGCGAGGCAAGCGCTTGCTGTGCTCGACACTTCGATAGCGGAGTTATGCCGCGCAGTCGAAGAGGAGCGCGAGGCGGCCGAAAAGCGCGAGGCGGAGTTTGACGCGGTGCTTGCCGGAAAAGGCTTTGCCGACGAGGAGGCGTTTGTCGCGGCTTCGCTTCCGGAGGCCGAGCGGGAGCGGCTCGAAAGCGCCGCGACTTCGCTGGAGCATCGCAAGCGTGACCTCGACCTCAAGCGCTCCGACCGCGCGGCGCGGCTGCGCGACGAGCTGGAGCGCCGCCTTACGACCTTATCCGCTGACGAGCTTGCGGCGCGGATCGGCGAGCTTCAGGCGCAGCTTCGCGACGTGCGCGGCCGCGTCGGGGCTATCGCGAGCCGGCTCGAAGCGCACCGGCAGGCGGCGGACGAGCATCGCTCGAAAATGGCGGCGGTCGAAGCGCAGAAAGCGGAGTGCCGTCGCTGGGAAATGCTGCACAGCCTCATCGGGTCGGCGGATGGCAAGAAGTTCCGCAACTTCGCGCAGGGCATCACCTTCGAGATCATGATCGCTCACGCCAACAAGCAGCTCATGCGCATGACCGATCGCTACGTGCTCTTGCACGACCTGTCGGGCGCGCTCGAACTCAGCGTGATCGACCAGTGGCAGGCGGGCGAGGTGCGCTCTACGCGCAACCTCTCCGGTGGCGAGAGTTTCATCGTCAGCCTCGCGCTCGCGCTTGGCCTGTCGCAGATGTCGAGCCGGAACGTCAGCGTCGATTCGCTCTTTCTCGATGAAGGGTTCGGCACGCTCGACGAGGAGGCGCTCGAAACGGCGCTGAAAACGCTCGGCAGTCTCCAGCAGACCGGCAAGCTGATCGGCATCATTTCGCACGTGCCCGCCCTGCGGGATCGCATCGCCACGCACATCAAAGTCACGCCGCTCACCGGAGGCCGGAGCGCCATCGAAGGGCCCGGTGTCAGCGGCCCCAGGTGAGTCCGGTAATGGTCTCAGTAATAGGTCACCAGATAATAGATGTTCTTTTTGAGTTCGTTCACGACGAAGCGATAACTGATGGTGTTGTGCCACCAGAGGAGAGGATTCCACCACGAGGGTTCAGTGGCCACCAGTCTGAAACGCTTGTTTGTGCCTGCAAACGCCTTTTTCCATGTTTTGTTGAGACGAAGCATATGCGGCGGATCGCTGACCACGAGCGCACTTTTCCACCCTTTTTTATCCATCAGGTCAGAGGTGTTTTCCGCCTCCTCCCAGCTTGTTTCCGACCAGGTATCGACAATGATGTGCTTTCTCGGCACGCCACGCGCCATAAGCTTGCGTTCACGCCAGTTGGGATGATTCGGGCGGTAATAGCGGCTGTCAATGCCGGTCAGCAGAACATTCTTTGCATAGCCTGCCTTGTAAAGATCGCCTCCTTTGCTGACCCGCAGTCCGTCGTCGCCCCCAAGAATCACGATTATGTCAGCCTTTTCAGGTTTTGTTGAGTGCATCGATACGAGAAGTCCGAGGCCAAGATACAGCGAGGCGCACAGCGCGCTGGAAATCAGAAAGAAAAGCAGAGAGATTTTCAGAAATGTTTTCATGGCACAGGCTGGCGGAATTCGGGGTTCATGCCGTTATCGATTATCGGAGAATAAACTTGAGGCCTTAACAGTGTCGGGTTGTTAAAATGAGTGGGGAGTCATTTTCTCTCGCCTGGAATCATTCGACATTGCCGCTGGTTCAACACCCGTCTGTACTGTTTGGAGAGAATATACGTAATTCAGTAGAATGAAGCATCTTAGGTTGACAGATGCCATATGCGGCAAGCGCGGGCATAACGTCTCTGTGCAAGATGTGAAACATTCATTGATGGCTTTCTGCCTGGCTGGGGAGTGCTTTGCGGATGGAAATCAGGAGGGGGAGTTGCCGTCGTTTGATTCGTCGAACAGGTTGTTGAAGTCGTCAGGAAGATGATTGCTCTGAATGTCAAGAATACGGACGCCGGTGGCGAAGCGTTTGCTGTAGTAGCTTTCGTTAAGGGTGTCGCGGGTGATGCCTTTTGAGAGGGATGAGTGGACGAAGGTATCGTTTCCGACGAAAATGCCTACGTGGTTGATGCGGTCTTTTGCGTTCTTGAAAAATACGAGGTCGCCGGGCCGGAGTTCGTTGCGATCTATCCTTGTGCCTATCGTTGCCATTTCACGTGACGAGCGAGGCAGATTGACGTTGAGTTCTTTATTGAACATGAACCTGACAAAGCCCGAACAATCGAAACCCGACGGCGTTTCTCCGCCGAAACGGTAACGGATGCCAAGGTACTGCTTGACTTCGGTGAAAAGATTCTTGAGGTTTTCTGACGGATTGATACTATAGGCTGACGGCGCGGTACTGGTTACTCCGGTTGCCTCTTCGGCAGCCATGAGCGAGGGGGAGTGGAGAATCAAAGAGGCCGCAATGGTGGCGCAAACCATGAGACTTTTCAGAACCCGAAGGTCTGGCCGGTATTGCTGCTCTTTTCGCATAGGCACTGTGGATCAGTCAGGTTCCGCGTTAAGCGGTATTTGACGGTGTTAATGCTTTGTTTTTTAAAACTTTACAGTTTATGGTTCTTTTCGGGAAAATCCAAATCTTTTTGGTGTTGCTGCCGTTTTTTCCCGAGCTTTTTTCTGATTTGTAACTGATTCTTTTTCATGAACCCGGATATTTCTTCTCTTATTTTTCGGATGGTCGATGCTCCGAACGGGAAGGATTTCGGGGCGACCACGTCGGCATACTCCTCTTCGATGATGGCGCAATCGAACTGTGCCGGATAGATCATGATTTTACTGATGTCCTTGACATGCTTTTCAAGTCGTTCAGGCACGAGATCGAAAAAGGCTTTGTAAGAAATGGACTCCCTGCGGGCGCAGACAAACGTGACAATGTCGTCTTCCCTGAAGTGAAGTTTTCGACTGGCGATATCCTCCCATTCACGGAAGTTTTTGAACACTTCGTACAGAACAGGAGAGGCTGAATGGCCGGTTTTCAGTGTTTCGATGATGGCCAGCCGGCTTTTCCTGTCGCAATGGAAAAGCAGTGGAATGGCTAATTCCTGTGACAGGCGACTCATTTTGCGCAGCCATTGCCCGAATCCTTTCTCTTTTTCGGCGAAAGGCGGGCAGATAACCACGATTCTCCGATGTATGGCCAGGGGACGTGTGAGATGACAGATCATGGTGGTTTTGCAGGTACACTCCACGATGCTCTCAGTGGCGTCGTTGATCATCCGGTCGAGGAACCCCTGGCGACTTGGCCAGTCGAAGACAATCAGGTCTGACTGGGATTCCTTGACTGTTCTGCCGATGCCGCTGCAGATATTGTAGTCGATAGTTGCAACGATGTTGAGGCTGGTGTCGAACGATGCCGCAAAATCGACTGTTGGCGCCAACTCTTTTCTGGCTTTTTTCAGGTTCAGTTCAGCTTCATGATCATTGGGCACGACGGTCAGGATGGTCAGCGGATTGAGGGAGCGCTTTTCCCTGATCATTACGGCGAGCTCCAGCACCCTTTCGGAGGGCTTTTTTTCTGCGATCGGTAACAGGATCTGCTCATCGGAATCGCTTTCGGCGTGCTCTTTTTCAGGTGCGGCGTCGTTCTCTTCAAGCACGATCTCCTTGGCTGCCTTTTCCGTAACCAGCGAACTGACGATGCAGGTGACGAGAATGAGGATAATGATGGCGTTGAGGATGTTAAGGTCGAGGATGCGTGCACGGTAGCCAACCAGTGCGATGGCGATGGTTGCGGCGGCGCGGGAGCTGCTCAGGCCGAAGATAAGCCGCCGGTGAGCGGCGGAATAGCCGAAAATTTTCTGGGTAGAGAGCGCCGCGAGCCATTTTCCTGCTAGTGCCACGAAGGTCAAAAGGGCGGCGATGATCAGGGCCATCGGGCTGCTCAGGATGACCCTCAGGTCCACCAGCATTCCCACGCTTATGAGGAAGAATGGTATGAAGAGCGAGTTTCCGATGAACTCGATGCGGTTCATCAGGGCTGAAGAGCCTGGAATGAGAGGGTTGAGCGCGAGGCCCGCTGCGAAGGCTCCCACAATTGGCTCCAGCCCTGCGGCTTTTGCGAGGAAAGCCGAAAAGAAAAGCGCCGCCAGAACGAAGATGTAGTGGGCGTGTTTTTCGTTTTCGAGCTTGGTGAAAAACCAGCGGGCGATGGCGGGCAGTACGATGAACACGATCGCCGAAAAGAGTGTGAGCGCGATGACGAGGTGCAGCCAGAACTCATGATTGATGTCACCCCGGCTATAGCCTATAATGACCGCCAGGAGGATCAGCACAGCAGTATCGCTCAGGATCGTCCCTGCTACCGTGATGGCAACCGTCCGGTTTTTCGAAATTCCCATCCGGCTCACAATAGGGTAGGCTACCAGTGTGTGCGTCGCGAACATGCTGGCCGTCAGAAGACTGGTGCTCAGTGGATAGTTCAGCAGGTAGCGGCAGACCGGATAACCCACGGCAATGGGGATTGCAAAGGTCAGCAGTCCGAACAGGGCGCTTTTGTACCTGTTTTTCCTGAAATCGTTGACATCGAGTTCGATGCCTGCGATAAACAGGATGTAGAGCAGGCCAATGGTAGAGAAAAGCTCGACTGCCGAGCTTTTCTCAAGCAGGTTCAGGCTGTGTGGACCGATGAGCACGCCCGAAAGGATCAGGCCTACCGTACCAGGGATGTTGAATCTTTTGGAAACAATCGGGGCGAGCAGGATGATGAACAGCACGAGCGAAAAGACCAGCACCGGATTGGTCAACGGTAGCCGGAATTCCTCGAGAAACTGATGGTAATAGGATTCCATAGGCTTGTTCATGCTTCTGGTTTGGTCGTCTCTGACCACAGGGGGCAGGATAGAATGTAAACAATTTGGCGCTGCTGCTGCCAGACACTCTTTCAGGATTCTCGCTTCAGTCTTCATCGCCCGGCACTCGCTGAATGAGCGATTTAATACTTAAATTGTTAAAAAATCTCTTGTAAACAGCATGATTGTCTATTGAAAAGCATACGGAAATCTCTGGGCGTGGTTATTACTGGCGGGAGTGCCGGGCTCGGGCTGGCAATGGCGAGGGAGTTTTTGCGGGCTGGTGATCGCGTCGTGATCTGCTCCCGCCGCGAATCAAATCTGAAATCGGCCTTGCAGATGCTTGGCAGTGATGTCCCGGACCGTGATGTTCATGGCATGGTCTGCGATGTATCGCTTCCCGCTCAGGCCGCAGATTTTGCTGCTTTTGCTGCCGCAAAACTTGGAATCATCGACCGTTGGATCAACAATGCAGGTACGGCGGGGCGGAAGCGCCGGCCGCTCTGGGAACTCGATCTCTCCGACATCGACGTGACCTGCCGCACCAATCTTTCCGGTAGCATGATGCTTTGCGCCGAAGCGCTGCGCGTTATGCTTCGCCAGCCAGCGAGTGCTGACGAGCCGCTTTACCATCTGTTCAACATGGGATTTTCATCGGCGGGCCTCCGTTCATCGCCTACCTCCGTGCCACATCGGGCATCCAAACGGGCGGTGGCGATCATGAGCGAACTGCTTCGCCAGGAACTCGAAGCCGCTGGCAACCGTTCAGTCGGTATTCACGAGCTGAGTCCCGGACTGGTGCTGACCGATCTGTTGCTCCGCGACGCCACGCCTGCTCAGAAGCGCTTTTTCAACGCGATGGCCGAAACTCCGGAAACCGTTGCGGCAACGCTGGTGCCAGCAATCAGGGCCATCACCGGACGAGGCAGCACGTTGCGCTACCAGCCGGTGCTTTTCATGTTTGCAAAGCTGGCGGCGTCGGCGTTTGGTTATCGCAAGGAGCGCTTTTTTGACAGCGAAGGGGAACCTTGGGGATAGGTCTTATAGGACTTATCGGTCGAAGAGGAAAGAGTGAAGGGCGGAAACCCGTATCCGCCCTTGAAATTCAAAATCCTCCTTACGCCGCAATCCACTGCACGGCGCTATCGACATCTTCGAACAGATCGACGCGGGGAGCTCCCTTCTGGCTGCTGCCGCTATCGAACAGGCCTGCGACGGCGTTTTGGAGTCCGTTCTGCAAGACGATGGCAACCTTGTTTTTTCTGTTCTTCAGGTTCAGTTTCTGGACGATCGGCATGACCGAAGAGATGGTTGCCAGTGACAGGCTGGTTTCGTCGTCTCCCTTGAAAATCCAGATACGGCTCTTGTCGCCGAAACCCGGAAGGGCAGTGATGCGAAGGAAGGCGTCGAGAAGTTCCGAAAAACTGACCGAGCCGGTAAAGGTGACCGCGATGTATTCCGATTCATTGATGATTCTGTACATGGTCGTAGGTTTTTCGTTTTGTGATAATCTTTATAAAAAGATCATCAATAAGTGTGCCAATGATTTTGATTTTTATGTAACACTCCTTGTGTAGTCGTACTCTTTGCTATCTATTTTATTAAAATAGAATACTTTACTTGGTGTCGGATGGATTTGAGAAATTTTCAGGGAAAAAGATGCGGGACACTCGAGGGTAGAAGAAGGATGATGATGGCTACAAATATGTAACAAGTTTTTCCTTCCAGGGACACTTATGACTCCAGTAACAATAGACAGTTCAATCCACCACAGGAAGAGATTTTGTTAACCTTTTGTTTTATTTGGCGTTAGTCATAATCGTCTGATTGAAGCTCAGTGGTATCCTGCTTTTTCTTCATTTTTGTAGAAAACTGGTGATGTTTGAATGCGCCGTACCGTGACAGAAACGGGCTTCCCGTGATGCCGGACGCAGAAAGGGCGGGCTTGAGTGCCCGCCCTTTCAATTCATCATTCGACATTGTTCATTTAGAACATCACCGCTTGGGCCTTTGCTGCCTGGACGAGGAAGCGCTCCATCCAGTCGGGGCCGGAGTGTTTTTCGGCAAGCGCCACGGCGATGTGCTTGGGTTCGATGCCCATGTCGCGGTTGCGCCCGAGGCCCTGCACGCACGATGGGCAGTTGGTCAGTATCGTCGCGGTCGCTTCGCCGTGCATCGATTCCTTTAGCGCTTCGCGTTTGCGATGCAGCATCGAATCGGTGATGTCGGGGCGTGAGAGCGCCAGCGTGCCCGCTTCCGAGCAGCAGTGCGGTACATCGGTCACCTTGCCGAAGCCGCCGACATCGCGCAACAGGTCGCAGGCCTTGCCCTTTAGCGAGTCGTGGCAGGGGGCGTGGTAGAGGCTCTGTGTCGAACCGCCGCCTACCCGCATTCCTTTTTCGTAAGCGTACCGTGACACATCGACGATCCGGTCACCGAAGAGCTTCGGGGCATCCATGACTTCAAGTCCCTCCATGCAGGTGCCGCAGGAGATCACACAGGCGTCGAAATCCAGATAGGAGAACATCTCGCGAATCTGGCTGAACATCACCGTGTTGCGCAGCACGATCGAGGCGTACTCCTCCTCTTTCGCGTTGACGTTCAGCGGGAAGCCGCAGCAGAGGAATGGCGGCGGCAGCACCACGCGCGTGCCGGTTTCGAGCAGAATATGGATCGCAGCCATCGAGATGGTCGAGTGCAGGCGCTCCGAGCCGCAGCCGGGGAAGTAGAAGACCGTCGAGGTCGCCTCCTTACCGGTTGGTTCGAACACCAGCACCTGATCGCTGTCGCAGGCGGGCAGCACATCGCGCAGCGTCTTTTCCGGCACCGGCGGCACCGCAGAACGCAAGAGGCGCAGCGGCGGAAGGACATTCTGCGCATCGGGTGCCTGCAACGGGGCGGTCATTTTCGTGCCAGCTCGCTGGGCTGCGCCGCCAATCCGCAGCACCGTGTTGCGGAACATCTTGTTGTAGAACGGCGAGCGGTTGGCCAGGTAGTTCAGCGTCATCTTAGTGATGGGCGGCGAGTCCTTGAACCCGCGCGCAGAGAGAATCTGCCGTTCAAGAATCGACACCTCGCCCGAATCGATGTCCACCGGGCAGGGTTTCAGGCACTTGTGGCAGATGGTGCAGTGATCCGAGACCTCCTCCAGCCACTGCAACAGTTTGAAGTCGGTCGAGCGTTCGCGCTGGGCGTCGTACAGCAGCGCCTCGATGAGCGAGCCGATAGCGAGGTTCTTGTTGCGCGGGTGGTAGAACATGCCGCGCGCCGGGTAGTAAACGCAGCAGTCCGGCTTGCACTTGCCGCAGCGGATGCAGTAGTCCACCTTCTTCGAGAGCGCTTCCAGTTTGCTGCGCTTGAGGATGTGCGCCTCCAGCTCCAGCAGGTTGAACGACGGGGTGAAAATCTGGTTCAGCGCCTCGTAATCTTCCAGTTTGCCGGGGTTCATGATGCCATCCGGATCAACCTCGCGGCGATAGGCTGATAGCTCTTCGATGCGTTCCCTGTCCATGTACTTCAGCTTCGTCACGCCAATGCCGTGCTCGCCCGACACCACGCCGCCGAGCGAAATCACCTTTTCCATTACCTTGTCGATGACGTGATCCGCGCGGTCGAGCATCGGGCGGTCGTTCGAGAGCACCGGCACGTTCACGTGCACGTTGCCGTCGCCGGCGTGCATGTGCGTGGCCAGCACGATGCGCCGGTCGCGCACATGCTTGAAATCCGCTTCGATGGCGTCGAGCGTTTTCGGATACCCGCGGAAAAGCTGCTTCAGCTCGGTGCGGAACTCCTGCAAAAGCGTCAGCGAACGCAACAGCAGGGGATCGGCGGCTTCGAGCCGGTTGCGGATCAGGTCGCACAGGCCGAGTCCCGCCGGAATCTTCGCCTCGAATGGTGTCAGTTTTTCCGGATTGCTGCTTTCGCGCAGCATCGCGTCAATCCGTTCAACATACTTCAATTGCGAATAGCGCTCCTCCTCGACGTTCAGATCGTCGATGAAACGGGCGAACACCGCGAGCTGGTCGATGGGGATGACGATATCCTCGTTCAGCTTGAAGGCGTTGGTGCGCCGGGCAATCGCGCCGAGCTTCTTGCGATCCTGCCAGAAGAGAACGCTCTCGGCCTGGTCTCGCGCCACGAACATCAGCGTGTTCGGATGCTTTTCGAGCAGGGCGCGAACACGCTCCACGCCCGCCTCGACCTCGGCTTCCGTATGCCCGGCGATGTCGATCAGCAGCACCGCCTTGGGCGTCTGCGGGCGGGTGGCCTTCACCTTGTAGTCGATGGCGCGGATATACTCGTCGTCGAAGTGCTCCAGCGCGAGCAGCGTTTCGTGATCGACATTCTGGTATGGAAACGCCTTCGACAGCTCGACGATCACGCGGCTCGCCTCGTCCATGTCGGGGCCGAAGAACTCCAGGCAGAGCGTGCGTTTTTCTTCATATTTCGGATAGAGCACGAACACTGCCGAGGTGATGACGCCGTCGGTGCCCTCCTTCTGCAATCCCGGTACGCCGCCGAGCGCCTTGTTGGTGATGTCCTTCCATAGGCCCTGCTTGCGGATTTCCGTGCCGCGCAGGGTGATGCGCTTCAAGGGGGCGCCGTGCTGGTCCAGCACCTCGTAGGTCACGGTGTCCTCGGGCAGAATCTTGCGAAGCTGATGGTCGGTGCGTCGCACGGTCCAGAGCTTGCCGCCCGGCATGGCGATTTTCCATTCGAGAAGGTTGTCGATGCAGGTGCCCCAGCGCACGGCCATCTTGCCGCCCGCGTTCTCGGCGATGTTGCCGCCGATGGTGCAGGCCCACTCGCTGGTCGGGTCGGTGGCGAAGACCAGACCGTGCTCGTCAGCCTGGTGCATGGCCGCCTCGGTGATGACACCCGATTCGACCTCGATCACGCTGCCGGTCACCGTGTGGCCATCCTTCAAGTGGAAGGTTCGTTCGGTGATGCCGCGCACATGGTTCAGCTTCTCGGTGTTGATCATGACGCAATCCGAACGCAGCGGCACCGCGCCGCCGGTGAGGCCGGTGCCCGCGCCGCGCGGAATGACGCGCAGCCCGAGCTTCGCGATCGCCGCGATCAGTGGCGCCACCTGCGCCTCGTCGTCCGGCGTCACCACGGCCACAGGGAGGTACAAGCGCCAGTCGGTGGCGTCGGTTGCGTGGGCGACAATCGAAAAGGGGTCGTACAGGACGTTCTTGGCCCCGACGATAGGCGCGAGCTCCTTTTTGAGTTTGCGCCGGAACTCCGGCAGCCGCTCGATCTCCGCACGGAACTTCTCCAGCTTGGCACGCAGGGTCTGCACAATTGCCATTACCCTTGTCTCACCGTTTGCCGAAGACTGGATGGTCTCAATATCCTTCCGGGCGTGCTCGAAAATCCTGTTCCGCCGGTGCTCCGAACCGATCAGCTCCTGGAACAGATAGGGGTTGCGGCCATGAATAAGAATATCGCCGAAAAGCTGCATCAGCAGGCGAGCCGAGCGTCCGGTCACCCGGAGGTCGCGCAGTTCCTCGATCTGCCGGACGACCTCTTCGCCAAGGATGAACGAAATCGCCTGCCGGTCGCTCGCAGAGGTGTAGTTGTAAGGTATCTCGCGCTTGACGGCAGGAACTGCCGGCGCGGTGTAAGGCTCTTTATTGACAGTCATAGGTATTCAATGCTGACGAAAAAATATTCATGCTCCCGCCAACAGGTGTCTGGCAGGAAGCCACGATAAACAAAGACGATAAAAATCCGGAACTCTTGCGTTTTTCTCTCTGGCCTGCTCATTGCTGCCGAAGCATCGCACAAGCGTTTCTGCAGCCATTAAAGCCATACAAAGGAACAGCTTGTCAATCAATATAACGAAACTCCCCATAACTCGTTGACAAGCCGTTACCAACCCTCGCGGCAACTTTCACGATGAAGCCGAAAAGAGTCTTTTTTCATGATATTTGAGAACTATTAACACACTTAACGAAATCCGTCCCGAGAACATTCCCCAGCCTGAATTTTCCTTGTGATTTCAATTGTCCGCTTTTTCAACCAGACGCCTGTTGCATAATGTTTCTTGTTGCTTGCAAATGGCGTAACCAGTCAGTATTATCACAAGATGCTGATGTTCGCGGCATGACGCTTGTCAACGTTCGCCTTTACCTATTGTCAGCAAGTGGCCTTTTGCCAGATGTACTGCCGTTCTAAAAGTTTTCAGACTGTTGTGGACTCTATTCGACATGAAAGGAGTGCGTTGTCAATGAGCAATCCTATTTTCGATCATCTGCAAGTCCGGGGTAACGGCGTGGACGTTTTCCGCTCCAACACTGGCGAAGTCCGCAGCGACGGAGCCGAAGGCATAGCGTGCTGGTTCATCGACACCGACTACAACATTGAATCCTTCTTCGTCCGCCACGCCTACTTTCTCGGCGCAAACGACCCGTACAAAGCATTGAAAACAACGCTAAAGGCAGAAATCAACGAAGATGCCTGGTCAACCCTGAACAACAATATGTCCCGCCCCTTCGCCAAGCCGGACACGGGAAGGATCGCGGTGAAGGTAATCAACCACCTCGGCGACGAAGTGATGAAGGTGTATCGGGTTGAGTGAATTATGTTATTTTTATGGTTACTTAATGGTTTATCATAATTGGAGAAAAAATGAATAGGTTGATTGAATTTTTGAGAAAAATTTTCTCAAAATTGGAGAGAGTATGAGATGGCTAAAGATATGGTTGATCCAATTCTCTATATGGATAGGATGGATAAATGATGCTAAAGAGTTTAATGATATAATTAATGGGGTTGTATTTAAAAAAAAGATGCTAATTTTCTTAGCTGTAATTGTTTTTTTTATTTTGTTTGTCTCGTCTTATGTTATAATATTTTTCGGCGTTAATCTTTTCGGGAATGATTTTTTCCCGAAGTCAGGCGATGTTTTGAGCTCTGCAATGTGGGCGCAGGTGTTTATTATGATTGTTGGGGTGATAGTGAGTTATTTTTTGCTTAATCAGGTGCGGTTAGCTGAAAATCAGATTCAATTAAATAGAAAGACAGCCACGGCTGAAGCGGCTAGAGTATTAATGTCTCATAAAATGGTTGCAGTTAGGCGTTTTTTGAGACAAGGTAAAGTTGATGCGTTTTTTAAAGAGATGGTTGAAAAATATGGTATTGATCTAAGCGGAGAGTATTCTGGTTGTATATTTAATAGAGATGACTTTAATGATGATTTAAAAGAAATAAAAATAAAAATTGATGAAATATCTTTAATGGTTTCTCCTTTTCTGTATCGTATAAGTCTTGAAGATATTGAGGCATTGTTGAATGAATATAATTACATAGGTATGTTGAAAAAGCATGGGGTGTTTGATGAACCATTGATTACGGACATGGCGCTCGAAAACGCAAGAGATGTTTACAGTGTTCTTGAATCATATATATTCTTTAGAAGGAAATCGCCAGTGCATCGTAGAAAATATGCTAGCCATTACGTCGATTGGGTGAAAAGTTATTCCGGAGAAAATAAATAATATATATAATATGATTGTTCAGGTTATAGGTATAGGGTATGTTGGGCTTGCCACTTCTTTGCTTCTTACGTGTGAAGGTATTGTTGTTAATGGTTTTGATAAAGATGCCACTGTTGTTGAAATGATTAATTGTGGAGAGTATTGGTATAAGGGTGAAGATATTGTTGTGGCTTTGAAAGATGCTGTGCACTCCGGAATGCTTACTGTATCTAATAAAATCGTGGGTGGTGATGTTTATATTATCGCTGTTTCGACAAAATTCTCTCATGAATTTGGGCCTGATATGAGAGAGGTATTGAATGCAGTTCAGAATATAATGCCTATACTGAAAAAAAATGATTTAATTGTTGTTGAGTCAACCATACCTTGTGGCTATTTAAAGAGGATAGAAGAAGTGATTTTTGAGTCTCGAAATGATTTGATTGGGTATATTGATATTGTGTACTGTCCGGAGCGGTTAGGTGTTGGTGATTCATTGAGAGATATTAAGAGGAATAATCGAGTGGTCGGTGGAAATAGTGATAATTCTATTAGGCGTGGGGTAGAGTTTTATGAAATGATTATAAGTGGTGATATTTTAGGTGTGGCATCTGATGTGGCGGAGATATCAAAATTAACTGAAAGCTCGTTGAGAGATGTTCAGATCGCTTTTGCAAATCAAATATCTATGATTTGTGCTGAAAAAGATGTTGATGTGTGGAGTGTTCTGAAGTGCGTAAATACTCATTCTGAATTAAATATGTTGAGCCCATCGGCGGGTGTTGGTGGGGGATGCATACCGGTAAATCCGAATTATTTGATTTATGATTTCCCTTATAATACAGATTTGTTAAAAATTTCTCGGGAGATTGATAAGAAAAAAACCGATTATTGTTTGAATTGTATTGTTGATAAAATAGAAAAATTTGAACATGAGTATTCCCGTAACCCAGTTGTCGCTTTCATGGGTTTATCTTACAAGCCAAATGTAGGGGATATTAGAAATAGTTCAGCAATGGCAATAGTAGATAAAATAGCACGATACAATATTTGCGATATGATTTTGGTTGAGCCATATGTGGATGGTTTTGTCGGCCATACATATGACTCTATAGTGCTGGCTATAAAAGAATCGGATATAGTTGTATATCTTGTCGCTCATAAGGATTTTAGATACGTTTATGATTACGCGGGCAAGATACTGATAGATTTTGTTGGTGTTACGGGAAAAAGAGACAGAAGGTCTCAGAATGCCAACAGGCCTGCATCACCCGTTCCTCGGTGCCCTGAATAGCTCCTCTTTATCGTTGTTGCCGAGTCGGGCCGGTTTAGGGGCTCTGTACAGCTTTGACAGCATCTGGCTGACGCAGAAGATGACAGCGTGTTCCTGTATGATACCTATGTTCACGCCATGAACCAGCACCTGAAGCGTATCTTTGACATTTTATCTGGTTGTGATTCCTGTACTGCTCTGATTTCCCACCGAAAAAGTAAGACGAGAGCTGGAACATTGATGACAAATGGTACATTTACCGGTAATGCTCTTGGCGGGAAAATGAGAGGTTTTTAACGGACTGAGCGACAGGCAACCTCGTTAACTCTGCCGGAAGGTGCAAGGTGCGACGCAGCAGGTAGGTACTATTTTTCCCGAATCTGTGGTGAGTGAGCTGCCGCCTTAGAAAGAGAGCGTTTGATTTGATCGTGAATCAGATATATTTGTTGAAAGAAAACAGGGAGTGATATGGGGAAGAGGTATGAGATAGGCACTGATTTTTTTCGTGAAGAAATATTGGCTGCTATGTTGTTTGGATTCCGCAACGTCAAGAATCCGTCAACCGTGACCGTTCATCCGGAACTCATGGTGAAGATAAGGGAAAGTTTCAAGGATAAGGTGACATCGCCGAAGCAATTGGGCGATGTGGAAGTGTTTTTCGGGCTGACGGTCATTGAAGATGCTACAAAAGCAAAGGATTACATTTCCGTCAATTAAACCCGGAAAAAACAATAGTTCAGGCTCGGCGATCAGTTGACTGACACGCAAACGTGCACTGCAAATTAGGCGCACGTTTTGCCGGTTCGTTTCACTTTTTGATGTAGGCGTTCAGACCGATAGTTACAGGTTTGCCCTCGATCATGACGTCGGTGACGGCGTTGCCGTGAGTGCTGGCGACAACGAGGGTTTTGCCGGATGACGAGGGAGTCGGTTTTTCGAGGTCGATTTCGATGCAGAGCTTGTTGTCCCTGATTTCGACGGTCATGGCCATGCCTGAGATGTTTTGATGGTTACAAGTGGTTGCCGGTCTTAATATACTTTTCCCTTGGGGATCCGTCGTTAGATTTCTGTCGCTCTCGAATCCCCAAGGTCAGGCGGCTTTAAATCTTCAAGGTCTCTTCCGCGTCCGGTTGATCGGCCAAGTCGTTTATCCGGGAAACGAGACTGCGCGTGCCGATGGCGAATCTCCGATCACTCTTTGCCGGATTAACCGTGATCGGTCTCAATCCTGATCTGCACTTCGTTACGCCTCAGGAAGGGAATGGTCCATGGTGGATCGTACGAGGCGAGCTTTGGTTCCGAAATCGCGCGATATCCCTGTTTTTTGAGCCAGGCTTGCAGTTGCCTGCTGTACTTTTCAAGATTGGCGGCGGAGTGCAGGCCCGAGAAGGTGACCACGGCAATCGTTGAGGGGGGCAGCTCTCGGAGCTTCACTTCAGGATCAAGCGGTTCGGGGGCAGACTCCAAGGTAAAGCCTTCGGGAAGCACGAACGCCATGCTCCATCCACCTTTGCCTGCCTGCTGAAGTACCGGTGCTGTCATGGAGATTTTTTCGCTGCCACGCTCCTGCAAAACCGGCGCGGTCATGCTGATCGACGTTTTTGACCTGTTCTTGCCGAAAATATATCCGGCAAGCCGGTTGAATCCCTTGCCACTTGCGGCACTGTAACTCTCTCCCTCGATGAAGGTTTCTGCGATCACCATAGGGCCATAACGACGTACTTCAAACGCGCCATCGTGTTTCAGCAGTTCGTAGGGCGGCTCTGCGGCACTCCGTTTTCCCAGCACGGAGCATCCGGCGAACAGCAGGCTTGTCAGCATCAACATGACGGTTTTCATGATCTCGTTCCCTCTTTTTCAGTGTAGTGCGTCATTTTCTCTCTCTTTAACAATGGATGGCTGAAAAAGGTTTTTTCGATGCGTCGTACGGTAGCATTGCCGAAAAATGCCCGGTGTTGCTTCATAGCTGCAATTGTATGAGATTTGTAGTGTTGGCGGAGAGTTTCAGGAACCATCACAGGAGAGTGTCATCATGGATACCCGAAAGCTGATCGAAACCTACCATCTCGCCTGGACAAGCGGGGATTTTGCCACGGCCCGCAACTGCCTTGCCGATGACCTCGATTTCAGAGGGAGTATGGACACCTTTACCAAAGCCGGCGACTTCATCGCTGCACTGACCGGATTCCGCCAGATGGTACAGAGCGTGGAACTGTTGCAGCAGTTTTACGATGAAGCCGGTGCGGCGTTGTTGTATGATTGCCATACGGCTTCTCCCGCCGGGGATATTCGCACCGCAGAATTCTTTACTGTTACCGGTGATCGGATTTCTGCAATCCGGCTGGTATTTGATGCCACAGCACTAAGGCAGGTCATGCAAGGCTGAATGTCACAAGGTGACATGCTGTTTATTGCGCTGGCGGTTAAAAATTTTCTTGCCCACTTTGATCGCTGTTCTCGGGAGTACTTTGGTCTGGCTCAGCGGTGCCAAAGATGACTTCGTTCCTCTGTTTCTCTAATGTCAATATTTGAAAAAGGAGGTTGATATGAGATATTTTTATGATTCACATTGCCATATGATGAATCTGAGCCATCCCAATCTCAGTGCGATTATCAAAAGGATTTATAATGACAGCATAAAACCTCTGTTGCTGAAATACTCTGTGTATCTGAAAGTAGCTTTGCTCGTGCTTCTTTTTGTTATTCCGGTTGTTGTTATAACACTCTTGCTGACCGGTCATTTTGAGGTTATCAAGTGGATACTTTATGCTGTTTCCCTGATCGCCGTGATCTTGTTTGTATTTGTCGTGGTTAAATTTGGAGATAAAAAGAAAAGGGAAATAGAAATTTCTAAGATAAAGTCAACCTTGCTCGATAAGGTAAAGGAGAAGCTTGCCAATGTTATGAATTTGCTGGCGGCAATGGAAACGGATATAGGGGATTGTCTTATCCAGATGGAAGAGGAGCTGAGAAAAAAAATACCATTGAATAATGTTCTTGCTATTTCTGGAAATGGTGAAAAAAAAGAGTATGACAAAATAGTATTGACCCCTCTCATTATGGATTTTGGATTAAAGGATTCCGGAAAAACGAATCTGATATACAAGGTCAGATGGAAGCCGATTGTTGCGCAGGTGGAGGATTTGTGTACAGGAATAAGAGATTACTACCTTTATCGTGATAAATATATCACCGGGCACGCAGAACCGCTTTTTCAGATCATTCCGTTCATGGGGATCAACACGCAGAATTATTATTCTGAAAAAGACAATACAACAGGTAAAAGTATTTCAGTCAGCCTTGTACAGCTTTTGGATAAAAACTTTAGTGAATTTAAATATGATACATCGCCTCAGATGAGGCGTAAAAAAATAGATGCTGTCAATTGGCGTCAATTCAACGGTGACATTGAGTCAATTGGTTCTTACTATTTTTTAGGTATAAAAGTCTATCCTCCTCTTGGTTTCGATCCCTGGCCAGAAGATGTTGTTGAACGTGAAAAAGTCTGTTACCTGTATCAGTATTGTATAGATTACAATATTCCGATAACAGCGCATTGCAGCCCTGGTGGTTTTCTTGTAAAGAAAGATTATAAAGATTTTTCAAGTCCTTATCGATGGGAAAAAGTTCTTGATTATCACGATGAAAATGGTGAAAAGCCATTTAGAAAACTCAGACTTAATCTGGCTCATTTTGGTGGGGTCGATGGCGTCGATTGGGGCAAGAAAATTGCTGATATGATTCTTGAGGGAGATCCTGAAAATGGACAATATAAATATGAAAATCTGTATACTGATATTTCATACCAGGGGGTCGACAAACAATCTTATGTTGAGTTGTCGGGATTTATCAATAAGTATGATGCTGAACAGAGGGCGAGACTGATAGAACGTATTATATTTGGCTCTGATTTTATGATCAATCTCCAGGATATAAGTTCATACAGCAGTTATCTGCAATATTTTTTTGACACTGACGTGTTCACTCTGGAAGAGAAAGATATGCTGTGTAACAAGAATGCCGAGAGATTTTTGTTTGTCGGGTAAGTAATCGATGTCATAAAAAAAGCAGGCTACGAAAATCCGTGCCTGCTTTTTTGTTTTCAACTGCGATAATTTTGAATTATCACTCGCCCTTGTTCACCTCGTGGAAGGTCTTCAGGCCCAATCCGTAGATTTTGATGAAACCTTCGGCAGATTTGTGGTCGAAGGTATCGGCTTCGGTGTAGGTCGCCAGCGCTTCGTTGTAGAGCGAGTTCGGCGAGGTGCGGCCGAGCAGGGTCATCGAGCCTTTGTAGAGCTTGATTCTGACCATGCCGGTGACCGGCTTCTGCGTTTCGTCCACAAAGGCGTCGAGCGCTTTGCGCATTGGCGAGAACCAGGTGCCGTTGTAGATGATGTTGGCGTAGTCCTGGCTGATGTTCTTCTTGTACTGGAACACCGATTTTTCAAGCGTGAGCCTTTCGAGTTCGCGGTGGGCGAAGTGCAGGATGGTGGCTGCCGGTGCTTCGTAGATTTCGCGCGACTTGATGCCGACCACGCGGTTTTCAATCATGTCAAGCCTGCCGACGCCATTTTTCGCGCCAAGCTCGTTGAGCTTCACGATAAGATCGAGTCCCTCCATCATCTGGCCATCGAGCGCGACGGGTACGCCCTGGACAAACTCGATATCGACAACGGTCGGTTCATCGGGTGCAAGTTCGGGAGCCGTGGTGATCTGGTAGGCGTCAGCCGGGGGAGCGACCATCGGATCTTCGAGCACGCCGCACTCGATGCTGATGCCCCAGATGTTCTCGTCGATCGAATACGGGTTCTTTTTGGTGGCCGAGACCGGGATGTTGTGCTCCATGGCGTAGGCGATCTCCTGCTCGCGCGAGGTGAACTCCCAGATGCGGAGCGGGGCGATTACGCTCATCTGCGGGGCCAGCGCGGCGAAGGTCACTTCAAAGCGCACCTGGTCGTTGCCCTTGCCGGTGCAGCCGTGGGTGAGCATGGTGCAACCTTCGGCGAGCGCCACATCAACGAGCGCCTTGGCGAGCAGCGGGCGTCCGAGCGCGGTGGCCAGCGGGTACACGTCCTCGTACAGTGCGCCTGCTTTCAGCGCTTTCCAGATATACTCTTCGACGAAGGTTTTGCGCAAATCGACGAAGTGGAACGACTTTGCACCGGTGGCGATGGCCTTCGGTTCGAGGTTATCGATCTCCATTTTCTGGCCGAGGTTGCCCGTGACGGCAACGATTTCCGCCCCTTCATACTTGTCCTTCAGCCATTTGATCATGACTGACGTGTCGAGGCCGCCGGAGTAGGCGACTGCAATTTTTTCCTTGCTCATGCGTAGGTACCGATTATGGTTGTGAGAGAATTTTCTGAATATATGATTTGACGGACGAAATTTTTTTGATGGTGGCCGGAATGACCAGCACCGTGTCGTCTCCGGCGATGGTGCCGAGAATGTCGTCGTTGGTGAGCCGGTCGAGGAACGAGCCGACGCCATGTGCGCGCCCCGGCAGGGTGCGAATGATGATCGAGGTTTCGTTCGACGCTACCGAGAGCACCTCCATGCCGACCAGCCCCTTGATGATGTCCACCTGCGGCTCTTCGGGCACAGCGAGCCGGTAGCCGCCGTCCGCCGTGCGGTTCCGGACGACCCCCATTTCAGCGAAATCCCTAGACAGGGTAGCCTGGGCGGCCACGATGCCCTCCTTTTCGAGCATCCCGAGCAGCTCCTGCTGTCCCGAGACCTCATGGTTTTCGATCAGTTCCCTGATCTTTTTCTGCCTGCTGGCCTTGTTCATCGTTTTCGCGTCAGGCTTTGAGGCGATTTGCAGCCCGGTTCAGGCGGTGCGTCAGGTGGAACTTGCGGTAAACGTCGTGGTTCATCAGCTTCACCATGAGCGCCTTCTGCACATGCAGGCGGTTTTCGGCCTCGTCGATGATGATCGACTGCGGGCCATCCATCACCTCGGCGCTGATTTCCTGGCCGCGGTGCGCGGGCATACAGTGCATCACCACGGCGGATGATTTGGCTTCGGCCATCATCTTCGAGTTGATCTGGAACGGCGCGAAGACTTTCAGGCGTTCGGCCATCTCCTCTTCCTGACCCATGCTCGTCCAGACGTCGGTATAGAGCACATCGGCCTGTTTGGCCGCCTCCATCGGATCGTGCAGAATCTCGATCGTGCCCTTGGCGTTGCTGCGCGCCTGCTTCAACAGCTTTTCATCGGGCAGGTAGCCCTCAGGGCAGGCGAGCACGAAGTGGAACGGCAGGATGCCGGCCAGTTCGATCCACGAGTTCGCCACGTTGTTGCCGTCGCCGACGAAGACCACCTTGGTGTCGTCACGCCACAAGCCCTTTTCGTAGAGCGTGAAGGCGTCGGCCAGAATCTGGCACGGGTGCGACAGATCGGTGAGCGCATTGATGACCGGAATATCGGCATGCGCCGCGAGCGTTTCGATGATTTCGTGCTCGTGCAGGCGGGCGACGATGGCGTCGTTGTAGCGCGAGAGCAGGCGGGCGATGTCTTCGACCGACTCGCGTTCGCCAACGCCGATCGACTTGCCTTCGAGGCTGATGGCGTGGCCGCCAAGTTCATAGACGCCAAGTTCGAACGACACCCGCGTGCGCAGCGAGGGCTTGTTGAAGATCATGGCCACGGTTTTGTGGCGGATCGGGCGGAACTCGTCACTGTTACGGTTGGTTTCGCGCTGCTGCTTGATGAAGAGCGAATAGTCGAACAGCTCAATGATTTTGGCTGCATCGAGGCCGGTGAATCCGAGAAAGTCGCGTTTTTTCGATCCGTTGCCTTTGTTGTCCTGGCTCATGATGCTCCTCCTTCAGCAGTTGGTTCTTGTTCAAGTTCGTTGACAAACTGCGTGCCGACGCCTTCGTTGGTGAAGACTTCAAGCAGCAGCGAATGGGTGATCTGACCATCGACGAGGTGCACCTTGCCGACGCCGCCGTCGAGCGTCTGGTAGGCCGAAACGACCTTGGGAATCATGCCGCCGGTGATGATCCCTTTTTCGATGAACTCCGCCGCGTCTGCCTTGCTGATCGTTTTCAGAATCCGGTTCCCGACCCGCACGCCCTCCACGTCGCTGACGTAGATCAGTTTTTCAGCCTTGAGCGCCACGGCGATGGCCGCCGCCGCGTCGTCGGCGTTGATGTTGTAGATGTTGCTCTCCATATCGTAGCCGATGGGCGCAATGACCGGAATCAGTCCTGCGTCGCAGAGCAGGTCGATATACTTGGTGTTGACCTCGGCCACCTGGCCCACCAGGCCGAGAGTTTCGGCATTCTGGACAGGCACGGCGCGGATCAGGTCGGCATCGAGGCCGCTGATTCCGACGGCGTTGCCGCCATCCTCGTTGATGAGCTGCACGATGTCCTGGTTCACCTTACCGGCGAGCGTCATCTGGATCACGTCGATGGTCTGGCGGTCGGTGACGCGCTTGCCGTGCACGAAGGTGGTTTCGAGACCGAGCTTCGCGGAGGTCTTTGTAATCGCATCGCCGCCGCCATGCACGATCACCACCTTGATGCCCACCTTGCGCAGGAGCGTGACGTTCTCGGCGAAGATGTTCTTGAGCACCTCGTCCTTCATGGCCGCGCCGCCATATTTGATGACGAAGGTCTTGCCCTCGAATTTTCTGATGTAGGGCAGCGCCTCGACAAGCATGTAGCCAATGGCCGGCTCGGGCCTCTTGCCCTCGGGGCGGAACTCGCTGCACAGTTTTTCCATGTCTTTTTGCGAATGAATGATGGGCAGAACCGGTCAGCTGCGATAGCTGCCGTTGATTTCGATATAGCCGTGGCTGAGGTCGCAGGTCCACACGGTCGCCGCACCCGGCCCTTTGCCGAGCGAAAGGGTGATGGTGAACTCCTCCTTCGACATGACCTCCTTGGCCCGTTCTTCGGAGAAATTGGCATCGAGTCCCGGCTTGAGAATCGGCTCGTCGTCGAAGTACACCGACAGCTCTTCCTGCACGAACGATGCGCCGGAGCGCCCCGCCGCAGCAATGATGCGGCCCCAGTTGGCGTCTTCGCCGTGGATGGCCGTCTTGACGAGTGGCGAGTTGGCCACGGTCATTGCCGCCATGCGAGCTTCTTCGTCGCTTTTCGCGCCGGTGACGCGCAGTTCGACGAACTTGGTTGCCCCCTCGCCATCGACGATGATGAGCTGGGCGAGCATGGTCATCACGGAACGCAAGGCTTCGCCGAAGAGGCGTGCGTTGTCCGAACCGCGCAGTACCTCAGGCCCTTTGCCACTTGCCATGATCGACGCCATGTCGTTGGTGCTGGTGTCGCCATCGACCGTGATGGCGTTGAAGCTCACTGCGTTGGCCGCGCCGAGCAGCTCCTGCAAAAGCGACGGTTCGATAGAAACATCGGTGCCGAGAAAGGCAAGCATGGTTGCCATGTTGGGGCAGATCATGCCTGAACCTTTGGCGATGCCCGCGATTCGCGCCGTGCCGCCCGACAGCGCTACATCGACGCCGAACGCCTTCGGGAATGTGTCGGTAGTCATGATTGCTTCGGCGGCATCACGCCATTGCGTCGCGCCGGATGCCGCTTTCAGCGACGGCATGGCGGCGGCGATTTTCTCGACCGGCAACTGCTGGCCTATCACGCCGGTGGAGGCGACCAGCACCTCGCCTGCGTCGAGGCCGAACGCGGCGGCGGTGGTTTCAGCCATACGTTGCGCGTTCGACATGCCTGCCGTGCCCGTGGCGGCGTTGGCGTTGCCGCTGTTGCAGATCACGGCCCGCATCTTGCCGCCGGAGGCCGACAACGCGGCCTTCGACAGCTCGACCGGAGCCGCGCAGCAAAGGTTGGTTGTGAAGACCGAGGCGGTGCTGGCCGGTTCGTCGCAGAGCATCAGCATAAGATCCTTGCGCACCGGCTTGATGCCGCAGTTGATGCCCGCGAGCGTGAAGCCCTCGGGCCAGAATGCGCCGCCCGAAGCGGGATCGGCAACAACCGGCGTCACGCCTTCTGGCCAGACAGTTCTCTTGGCGAGGCGCTTGACGGCAGCAATCGATTTTTCAAATGGTTCCAATCTTGTGTAAGTCGATAATATTTAAAGCAAAGCAGTTGTTTCGCCGAAGCCGAGCATCAGGTTCATGTTCTGCACCGCCTGACCCGCCGCGCCCTTCACGAGGTTGTCGATGGCTGTGATGATCACCAGCGAACCGTCGCTTTCGAAAGCGAGGCTGACGTCGCAGAAGTTGGTGTAGGCGACGTGGCTCACCTCGGTTACGCCGTCGCGCAGCCTGACGAACGGAGCGTTGGCGTAGAATCCCGCATACAGCTCGCGGATCGACTCCATTGCTGCCGGCGAGGCGAGGCGCACGTTCAGCACCGAGTAGATGCCGCGGACATAAGGCGCGATCATCGGTGTGAAGACGAAGCGGAACGACGGATCGGTCGCGGAGGTGCCGAGCGTCTGCATGATCTCGGGCGTGTGCTGGTGTTTGCCCACCTTGTAGGCCCGCATGTTGCCGCTCATCTCCGAGAACGAGAGTTCGAGCTTCGCGCTTCTGCCCGCGCCAGATATGCCCGAAACCGCCGTCACGTTCACCGACTCGACGTCGAGTTCCGCCATGCCGCCAAGAAAGAGGGGAGCGAGGCCGAGGATGATGCTCGTGGCGTAGCAGCCCGGATTGCTGATGGCCGTCGAACCAACGATCTGGTCGCGGAACAGCTCTGGCATTCCGTACTGGAGCACATCCTCCGCAGACTTCTCGCCGCCATAAAAGTGCTTGTGCTCGGCGGTGCTGGTCAGTCTGAAGTCGCCCGACAGGTCGATCACCTTTTTTCCGGCGGCCACGATGCCCGGCACGAGCTGCAACGCCTCGCCATGCGGAAGGGCGAGAAAGTAAACGTCGCTGTTCGTCTGCCCGGAATAGGTCTGAAACGTCTTGTCGCAGGGTATCGACGGATACAGCTCCGTGAAGTGCTTTCCTGCCTGGGTGTGGGCGTAAAGCTCTTCGATAACGACTCCCGGATGCTTCATGAGCAGCTTCACCAGCTCGGCTCCTGAATATCCTGAAGCGCCGATGACCGAAACCGTAACCTTCTTATTCTGCATCGGGATATGATTCATCAGGGTTTAAATGCGAATTCACCAGAGTGAATAAATATTCAGAAAAGCGGATATTAGTGAATTCACGCTTTATTTCCATGAAGAAACAGGGCATTTCCGAAATGTTTACAATTCCGATGTTCTGCCGTTTTGTCTATCTTTCGGTCTAACGCTCAAGAAAATACCATGAATCACCGGTTCCGTGACGTCGTGATTGCACTTATTCTGGCCGCAGGCATTGCTGTGCCTGTCTGGCTCTGGATGCGCGCGCCTTCGCCGGAAAGCCCTCTTGGTTCGGCCATTTCCGGTGACACGCCCATCAGCGGAACTCTTGCCGTGGCGGTTGATCAATCGCTCACTGCCGTTGCCGGGATTCAGGCAGAGGCATTTTCGGACCAGTATCCGAACGCGGCCATCAAACTCTCCCCGAACTCTTCTCGCCCGGTTTTGCAGCTTCTCGAAAAGAAGGTCGATGCGGCACTCATCGAGGGCTCTCTCTCGGCAGGGGAGGATTCGCTGCTCGCCACACTGAAGCATCCCGTCAGACGTCAGCCGGTCGCCCGCAATGCGCTCGTGTTTGTCGTCAACCGTGCCAATGCCGTCCGCACTGTCTCGGTTGCCGACCTGAAAGCGATTTTTTCCGGACGCATAACTGACTGGAAATCTCTCGGCGGTTCGTCCGGCACGATCGTCGCCTGCCTGGACGGCAGTAACCTGCGTTCCCGCGCGCTGCTTTCGGAGATGCTATTCGGCAAAACGGAGACCCTTACCGCCTCCGCCGAGCCTGACCTGCAGGGGTTGCTGGATCGCGTCAGGAAAGACCGGTATGCTGCCGCGATCATGACCCTGCCCGAGTATGTGGCGTCCTTGCGCTCCGGCTATGGAAGCAGCATCAAAGCGGTGCCGGTGAGCGCCGATGCGGGCGGCAAGCCGGTGGCGGCTTCTCCCGAAACGATTTATACTGGCGAGTATCCGCTTTCCACGGATATTTTCTATCTCTACGATCCGTACAACCCGCTGGCGACCGGATTCGGCGCTTGGCTTGCCAAAGAGGGGCAGAAGCTCTTCGAGCGCGGCGACATGGCGCCATACGAACAGCTCGTGCGTACCATCATTCTCAAGTGACTAAATGAAAAACGAAAGCGACACTACAGGCAAGTACTTCCTCAGGTTAACAATGATTTTCGGTATTGTGGCGCTGATTCTGGCTGCCGGAGGGACCGCCTGGTTTGGTGCTTTCCAGAGTTCCCGTCTTCACCAGATCAGTGAAGACGAGTCGTTGCGCATGAGGCTGGTTGAATGCCGCACCAGAATTTCGTCGATCGAACAGCTTTTTGGGGATGAGCATCTTTCGCTTGACAAGCAGGCGGATATTCAGTCGAAGCTCCGGATCGAGTGCGCCCGCTTTTCTGAAATCGGACGCAGCCCGGAGATGCGGCAGGGAAGTGCGCTCAACCAGTGGCTGAAACACCGCAAGCCGCTTGCTGCGCCAGTCAGCCGCGAAACGCTTCAGCTCATGGTGGTCGATCTGGATGGCATGATTGCGAACCTGGGCGCAAAGATCGCTGATGAAAACGAGTTGCTTACGGCCAGTCTGAATTACTATCTAGTGTTCGTTACGCTTTTGCTGATCGTTGTTGTGCTGGCTGGCGGGAGATTTATCATCTCCAGCTATCGGCGCTCGATCATTCCTCTCCATAAACTTTCAGAGCGGCTTGCCCTGTTGAATTGCAATCTTTCCGAAAGTCTGCACGATACCGCCGAAGCTGCTGAAACCCTTTTGAACGGCGAGGATCCATCCGCCGAAATGCGCTCCGTCAGCGAATCGGTCGCGAGCATGTGTCACGACATCGAGGAGAAAAACCGCAAGCTTGACGAGTTGCATATCCGCGATGAAAAGACCAATCTTTACAACTATCGCCACTTCAAGGAGCATCTCGTCATCGATGTCGAGCGGGCACGACGCTTCAACGGCGATATCGCGCTCGCCATGATCGATATCGACAACTTCAAGTACTATAACGACCGCTACGGGCACGTTGCCGGAGACAGGGTGCTGGCGAGAATCGCCGAAATCATCAGGGAGGAGTGTCGCATGACTGACATTCCATCGCGGTTTGGAGGGGACGAATTCGCCGTCCTTTTTCCGAAGACTGACCGGGCGACAGCGCTTGATATTTCCGAGCGGCTGCGCAACATCATTTACGCCGAACCGTTCGAGTACGAAAGCAACCAGCCCGGCGGACAACTGACGGTGAGTATCGGTGTCGCCTCATGGCTCGATGACGCCACTGACGGTACTTCGCTGATTGTGAATGCTGATAAAGCTCTTTACAAAGCAAAGTCATCAGGGAAAAATATGGTACTGGCGTATTCGTCAGGTGAGATGAGAGTGGAAGAAACAGAATAGACTGTGAATCAGTGCGTAGAAAGGATCGATAACTCGTTGTGAAAATATCTGTAAGCACCATATATGGAGAGATGAAAAATGAAGCCAATTGAAGCGCTTAGAGAAGATTTTGCTCAGACTCTTGGTTTTATTGATAAATGTGATGAGCACATTTTCAAGATCAAAAACTGGGCTCTTGTTACATCGTCTGCGGTAATTGCGTTTTCAATAACTCAAAATCACAATGCTATAGCTCTTGCTAACTTGGCATTCCTTATGGCATTCCTTTATCTAGAGCTCATATATAAATCCTTTCAAGATAAGGCTATAGAACATACAACTGATATTTCGGAGCGAATCGATAGATATCTGACGGCTCCCGAGTTAGAAGATTTGCTTGATGGTTACAAACATAGCTTTGGGAGAAAGCTTGAGTATCCATCGGTTGCGCGCGTATTCGGTATCCTTAAGAATCGTAATCGAAGGCACATCATGAATTTCTATGGTTTGCTTGCTGTTTTCTCAGTAGCCGCATTCATTATCGGAATACTCGTTGCCTAGAAAATTTGTTCGATCTGTTTGTTACGATCATTTAGACTACCAAAGGATTATAAAGGATAAATGGTATTGAACACTGCGGACTGTACGAAGATTTCAATCACTTCCTATACTGTCCAATTACTATCTTGTCCTACCTCTAAATTGGCTCGTATAGAATCCAATCCAGATGCCCAGAAATTCTTATCTTTCCCTGCATTAGAAGGGAGGTCCGTCTTCTCCTGAACCACGATCCATCATCCACGCCTTTGACTACTCAGTGAAAGCCGAGTTCTACATCGCCAGACGATTTGCCTTCAAGCCTCGCTCGCTGTCGAAGCCGACGTTTATCGTGCTGGCGGCGGTGAGTGGCATTGCCATAGGGACGGCGGCGCTGATTCTGACGCTGTCGATTGTGAATGGATTTGCTTCGGTCATCGAGGGCAAGCTCATCAGGTTCACCTCGCACCTTCAGGTACGCCAGCCCGACGAACGCCTGTTTCTTGAAACCCGCCGCGACCTTCAGACGCTGACAAGCGTGCCGGGCATCGTTTCGGTTTCACCGTTTCTCGAAATGAACGTGATGCTCCGAAGCCGCGCCGGAAGTGGTGAGGCAGGGGGGGACATCGCACCGGCAATGATTCAGGGGATCGATCCACGCGAGAGTTCACGCTTTCTGCAGAACGGGCCGGAACTGCTCGAATCGGCTCCGGCTTCGGCGGACGGCTCGCTGCCGATCCTGCTTGGCAGGACGCTCGCCGACAAGCTCGGTGTCAAGGCGGGCGATCAACTGCTGATTGTCGGCATCGCTGGCAAAAACGGCGCGCCCGGCATCACCGGCAAGGAGAGCGTCGTCGAGTTGCTGTCGAGCCTTGACCTGCATGTGGCGCGAGTCGCGGGCACCTACGATACTGGCCTCTCCGAAGGCTTCGACGACATCATCGTCTTCGCCGATCTCGGCAGGCTTCAGCAGCTTTACCATCCCGACATGATTTCGGGCTACGAAGCCAACGTCGGCAACTTGCGCGATCTGCAGGCGATTTCGGCGACCGTGGCATCCACGCTCGGTTATCCCTTTTACTCCTACACGGTGTACGAGCGCTACGCAAACCTTTTTGAGTGGCTCAAGCTCCAGAAAAACATCATGCCGCTGCTCATCATCACCATCACGGTTGTGGCGGTGTTCAACATCGTTTCGACGCTGCTGGTGCTCATCATCGAAAAAACGAAGGAGATCGGCATGTTGACTGCGCTTGGCCTCGAACCTCGCGCCGTGAGCTTGGTGTTCATGGGACAGGCGTTCATGATTTCACTGGTCGGCATTGGCCTGGGCAACCTGCTCGCGCTTGGCCTGTCGCTCTTCGAGCTGCGATTCCATCTCATTACGCTGCCGGAAAAGAGCTACTTCATTCGCCACGTGCCGCTCGAAATCGACCCGCTTCAATACCTCGCCGTGTCGGGGGGCGTGGCGGTGCTGACGCTGCTTTTCGCCTTCATTCCATCACGCGTTGCCGCCTCGCTCCGGCCCGCAACCGCACTGACCACGTGAGGAAAAAACGATGAAAGCAGGTATCTGGATCGCCCAGCGGTACAGCTTCGCGCGCAAGCGCTTCCGGGTGATCAATATTATTTCGGGCATCAGTCTCGCGGGGATCGTCGTCGGCGTCTCGACGCTGCTCGTTGTGATGAGCGTGCTGAACGGCTTCCAGAAGCTGGCCCGTGACCTCTTCGTGACCGTTGAAGGTCCGGTTCAGATCGTGCCCGCGCAGGGGCGCTCGCTGGTAGTGAGCGACTCTCTGCTTGCCGCCATCGTCCGGCTCGATGGCGTCGAAACGGCGCACTCCTTCGTCGAGGGGCAGGCGATCATTACTGCGTCGGGCAAAAGCGAGCTGATCATGGTTCGCGGTCTGACCGCCGAGGCGCAGCGCTCTCTGATGCAAACGACCTCCACCCAGCAGCCCTATTTCTCCACAGACGGAATCTCGGCAGGTAACCTGCTTGCTGAAAGGCTACGGCTTTACCCTGATGAACCGGTGCGGCTCTTCAGCCCGGAGCTGATTTCAGCTGGCCTGCAAGCCCTTTCGCAACCGGAGCTGATGCCCGCGCTTTCGATGAGCGACGCGCGAGTCCAGAGCAGCTTTTCGCTGCAAAAGCTGTTCGACGACCGCTACGTGCTCGCGCCGGTCGAAATGGCCCAGAACATCCTGCTTTTCGGTCGTGGGCGCTACTCTGGCATCGACATCAGGGGTAAGTCAGGGGTGAGCGACGAAACGCTCGAAGCTCGACTTCGCGAATGGATTTCGGCAACCCATCGGGAAAAAACGTTGCGTGTGGTGACGCTGGGGGAGCGGCACCGCGACATGTTTGCCGTGATGCAGCTTGAAAAGTGGGCCAGCTTCGCCGTGCTGATGCTGGTGATTCTGGTGGCTCTTCTGAGCCTCGCCGGATCGCTCGCCATGACGGTCATCGACAAGCGCCACGAACTCTTCTATCTGCGCTGCCTTGGCCTCGAACGGCCGCAGTTCATGACGATCTTCATCGTCGAAGGCGGGCTGACGGGCCTGGCCGGCACGGCGCTTGGCTCGCTTTTAGCCTGGCTCATCTGCAAAGCGCAGGAGCTGTGGGGCATCGTCCAGCTTCCCTCGAAGAGTGCCTTCATCATCAGCGCCTATCCCGTCAGCATGAAAACCGGTGACTTCCTCGCCGTTGGAGCCGCCGCCCTCTTCTTCACCCTGCTTGTCAGCCTCTATCCCGCCGGAAAAGCCGCCGTCATTGCGACCAGTCAGTCGCTGGAAAACAAGATGGAGTGAGGGAGAAATGCAGAAGGACGGTTTATGTACCGCCCTTCCAGAAGATGGCTACCACCATCAAAGATGTCTTTTGCCGCCCTTAAATTTTCGTGAACTCTTCCTTGCTAACGCCGCAGACGGGGCACATCCAGCTGTCGGGGAGAGATTCAAACGATGTTCCGGCTGGAATATCGCCTTCAGGGTCGCCGGTTTCGGGGTTGTAGATGTATCCGCAGATGTTGCACTTCCACTGTTCCATAATGCTGATTGTTAGATTTTTTGATGTTCAGAGCTGAGAAATGAATTTTGTGAACTGGTTTTTCGGGTGATTGCACACCGGGCAGGTCCAGTCATCCGGCAGCTTGTCGAAAGGCACGCCGGGACGGATGTTCGTTTCGAGATCGCCCTCTGCGGGATCGTAAATGTAGCCGCATTCGGCGCACATCCATGCCTGCAGGTCGGCCTGTGCCGGTTCGCTCTCCTTGACGTTCATGCGAGTTTCTCCTCTAGACTTATAGCTGTTTCCTGAATGCCACCATCGTTGAGCGCGCGAAACCGTGTGCCTCGTAAAAACGCTGGGCCGGGACGTTGTCGCCATCAGTCAGCAGCGTGATCCTGCCATAGCCGTTTTCCCGAGCCCAGCTGCAGGCGTGATCGAGCAGCATCGCGCCGATGCCCTGTCCGCGCCACTCGGGATCGACGATCATGTCTTCGAGCATTGCCACCTTTTTGCCGAGCGCCGTGCTGACCAGATTCAGCAGCGAGACCATGCCGATGATGCTTTCGTCCGCTTCACACACGAAAATCGTTCCGGCTGATGAGTCGCCGATGATCATGCCGAGACCGGCCTTCTGTTTTTTCAGGTCAGGGGCGAATTCGTGTTCCTGGCTGAAAAGAACATTCAGCAATCGGGTGCACGCATCGATGTCAGCAGGTTCGGCAATACGGACAGTCGGCATGATAACAACAAGGTTTTAATGAAGGTTCACATATCAATGCTATTGAAAAACCTCGACAATAACAATGCTTTCAAACTGTTACAAGCTCTCCAAAGGTGAAAGTGTGAAACTTTGCCGTTACCTGCGCCGGTTTATTGATGTATAACTGTTTCGACAAAACCACTCACTGTTTCAGCCATGTTCAGAAAGCTTATCCGAAAATATTTCCAGGCCACCGGGCCGGAAACCGTACCAGAGGTCGATGTTATGAAATACTGCGGTACCTGGTATGAGATCGCCTCCATACCGAGCAAGCAGCAGCGCGGCTGTGTCAGCACGAAAGCCGAGTACACGCTTGACGCCGCGAAAGGTATGGTGATGGTGCGCAACTCGTGCAAGCGGAATGGCCGGGAGAAGTCAATCAGGGCGACCGCCGTGCCGGTTGAGGGCAGTGGCAACGCCAAGCTGATCGTCACTTTTTTCAGGTATATCAAAGCCGATTACTGGGTTATCGGGCTTGCCGAAGACTACTCGTGGGCACTGGTGTCGAATCCTTCCGCAACGCGCTGCTGGGTGCTGTCGAGAACGCCGTACATGGATGACGCTACCTATCGGCAACTGCTCGAGCAGTTGCGCCTGAAGGGAATCAATACGGATGAGCTGGCGAAGACCGTGCAAGCGTGAGGCATCACAACATCGACGGATAAATCCGATTTCGATCTGAAAATGGGAGAATGAGTTGCGCTTCGGGCGTTATTGCATTTGGAACAATGGGCTGTAATGGGATATTTTCCCGCCTCGACAATTGGCAATCAGTAATCTTGTTCCGATCGCATGGACGCATTCTGGCTTTCCCTCGTCATGATTTTTCTCGCCGAGCTTGGCGACAAAACCCAGCTTGTGGCGCTCACGCTCGCAACCTGCTACAACACGCGCGTCGTGCTGTGGGGCATTTTCTGGGCGACGCTTGCCGTGCATGTTTTTTCAGCGGGTATCGGCTGGTTTGTCGGCGGTCTTCTGCCGGGTGACTGGATCGCGTTCATCGCGGGTATCTCCTTCATCATTTTCGGTTTCTGGACGCTGCGCGGCGACAGCCTCGATGACGATGAGACGGGGGAGTGCAAAACCGGCGTCAATCCCTTCTGGATTGTTTTTTCGACCTTCTTCATGGCCGAGCTTGGCGACAAAACCATGCTCTCCACGATAAGCCTCGCTACCACAAACCCATTTCTTCCGGTCTGGCTCGGTTCGACTCTTGGTATGGTGGTGTCGGACGGTCTGGCCGTCATCGTGGGCCGGATGATGGGCAAGAACCTGCCGGAAAAGGCGATCCGCATTGGCGCTTCCGTCGTCTTCTTCCTCTTCGGCGCCTGGTGGATGTATGAAGGCGGCTCGAAATTTTCGCTGCCCGTCTGGTCCGCCGCCCTCTTGACGCTCGCCGTGGCCGCGCTCTTTTTCTTCCGCGATCTGCTCTTCAGGCAGCGAGGTAACGAGGCATGAGCCGCTGACGACCTACGATTCGTCTGCGGCTTCGTATGCCGGCAGATAGAGCGTTCCACCGCCGGAGGCCTGGTCAAGCGTGACCTGCCAGAAGGGAAGCCAACCGGTGGTCACGATCTGAATCATCACGTCGCTTCGCCGGGGCGCGATCTCCTCGGTTGTCAGCGCTGATTCCGGATGTTCCCATCGCGCGGTTATTTCTGCGGCCAGCCCCTTCAGTTCGGCTTCGATCTCCTCCTGCTGACGCTTCAGCTCCTCGATTGTTTCGACAGACTCATCAACCTCTGCTTTGGCGTTGGCTGTCATGCGCCGCCGATTGATGGCGGTGCTGATGCCCCGCGTGCTTTTCCGACCGAGGAAAAAGCCCAGCATGGTTTCTCCAAGACCGATCAGTTCACCAGCTTTACGGTTCTGATGCTCGGCCTCGTCCTGCGCCAGTTCACGCTCCTCTTTTTTGATCTTCTCGGCGATGCGTTCAAGCTGGGTGGCATACTTCTTTTCAAGCGCATCGACCTCGTTGTCGCGCTGTTCACGCGCGGCCTGTTGGAGGCGGATGGTGAAGTCGCGCTCGCTTTCGCCCTCACCCTTGAACAGGCCCGTCGCCGGGTGGATCGAGAGCGGCAGGCGTTCGCGCCGGTAGAGAAAGTCGGAGAAGGAACGGCTGCACGCCGCCAGCTTTCGGGCATTGACGAGTGTTTCGGGCAGCGTTGCAAATCCGGCGGCCTTGGAGTCCGGGCGATCCGAAAGCTGATCCTGCATGGCAACGAGTGTCTGGCTTTTTTCCCAGTCGGGATTGCCAGCAGCATCGAACTCCGTGCAGGCAAGCACAATGCGGCGGTTCTCGCTGATGCCTCGCTTGGCGTCAACGAAATCCACCGAAGCACAACCGATGAGCGCCGGTTCGTAGAGCAGTTCCGCCGAAGCAGGTGAGCCCTGGGAGCGCTTTGCGAGCGCCGCCGCCGGAGCGGTGGCTGCCGGGACGAAGAGCTGTTTGATCGAAGGATCGAGTCCCGGCGAAACAGCCGAATAGCCCGAAGGCATCGCTTTTGCTGCGCTCGGAGTCGCCGGAGTTTCGGCGATGGCCGGCGAAGCCGGGCGGGGCGAAGCTGTCGCCGGCTGCGCGGTCGAGCCGTTTTTATGCCCGGCCATGAGGGTTTTGATCTGCGGTCGGGTCATCGGGCCGGAAAGGAAGCTCATGGCCCAGCGGGTCTGGAAGATCACCGGGCGATCTTCGTGCACGTTGTGCATGAGGAAGACGCGTTTGCCGAGCTGGCTGATGACCGTGTCGAAATCGAATCCGGCATCCGAACCGCCTGCCGTGCTGATGGCGCTTTTCAGCCCTTCGAGCACTCGTGCCTTGTCGCGCTCGGCCTGCAATTTGCCGATGAACCAGGTGCCGGTGTTGGTCAGCGCCTTGTAGTCCAGATCGACCGGGTTCTGCGTCACCAGCACGCAGCCGACGCCGAACGCGCGGGCCTGCTTGAGCATCGTCATGAGCGGCCGTTTCGACGGCGGCTCGGAGACCGGCGGCAGGTAGCCGAACACCTCGTCGAAGTAGAGCAGCGCCCGGAGGCTGGAGGTGCCCTGCTGGGCGCGCGTCCAGGTCAGCACGTTTTCGAGCAGCAGCGTGACGAAGAACATCCGCTCGTTCTCCGGCAGGTGCGCGAGCGAAAAGATTGCGACCCGTGGCCGGGCGTCGGTGGTGTAGAGCATGGAGGCGATGTCGAGCGCTTGGCCCGAGAGCCAGCTCTGGAACGACGGCGAGGCGAGCAGCGCGTTGAAGGACATGGCCAGCTCGAAGCGCTCTTTTTCGGGATAGAAAGTGTTGACGTCGAACACACCGATCTGCCGCATCGGCGGGTTCTGGATCGAGCCGATCAGTGTGGCCAGGTCAAGGTCGGTGCCTGCCCGCCAGAAGTGTTCGAAGATGCCGGAGAGCAGAATCGACTCGTGGCTCTTGACCGGATCGGCGTTGATGCCGACAAGCCCAAGCAGGGCGCTGACCGTGCCGGCGATGCGCTCGCGGATCGCTTCGGCCTCCGTATCGAAATCGAGCCTGGGAGCAGCCAGACTGCCGAGGATGTTTACCGGGATTCCGGCATCGGAGCCGGGCGTGTAAATCGTAAACTCTGCCGAATCTTTGAGTTCCCGGATCCGCTCCGGAGCGATGCCCCAGTCGGCCAGCCCGTTTTTCCACATCGAGGCGGTAGCAGCGGCAAGCTCTTCAGGACTTTGGCCTTTGCGCCGAGCTTCGTCCTGGTCGATCCACGGAAGGAAATCTTCGGGCAAAAGGTCGGGGAACTGCAAGAGCAGGTTGGTCATATCGCCCTTCGGATCGACGAGGATCACCGGCACCTTGTCGAGCGCCGCCTCTTCGAGCAGGTCGATGCAGAGACCGGTTTTGCCGCTGCCGGTCATGCCGACGCAGACTGCGTGGGTGGTCAGATCGCGGGCATCGTAATGCACCGGTTGCTCAAGCCGAGCGCCCGATTGCAGGTCATATTCAGCGCCGAGGTAAAACGAGCCGAGACGTTCTTCAGGGGCTTTCATGATTCGGATGGGGATGAGGTTGCTGGTCGATTCGTTGCTTTAGTAAATAACGAAATAAGTTCCGATCTTTTCAACAGTCGTGCACTCATCCCGTCCGGGGTAAAACAGAATGATCAATGACAAAACTCCTTGAACTCAGAGACCTTTCGTTCGGCTACGACAAAGGCGGGCCGCCGGTTTTCGAGCATCTGTCGCTCGATGTCGGGAAAGGGGAGTTCCTCGTCGTCAAGGGGCCGTCAGGGAGCGGCAAGTCAACGCTGTTGCGCCTCATCTGCCGCCTGAACACGCCGCGTTCGGGTGCGATCCTCTTTCGGGGCCGCAACACAACGGAAATTCCGCCGCCGGAGTTGCGCTCGAAAGTGACCTATGTACCGCAGATTCCGCAGATGATTGACGGCACAATTCGCGACAATCTTTTGCTCTCCTTCACCTTCACCCAGGCTCAGCGCAAAAGTCCGCCGGATGATGCATCGCTGGAGCGGATGCTTGAAGCATTTTACCTGCAAGGTGTCGGGCTCGACCAGTCAGCCAATAAATTGTCAGTGGGCCAGAAGCAGCGCCTGTCGATTATGCGTGCCATTCTGACCGAGCCGGATGTGCTCCTGCTCGACGAGCCGACCTCGGCGCTCGATACCGAAAGCGCGAGCATGGTTTTTTCGATTGTCGAACGGCTCAACACCGGAGAGGGCAAAACGGTGCTCATCGTTACGCACAGCGAATACCTGCCCGCGGTTCCGCAGGCCCGAAGCTGCACTTTCCGCAACGGAAAACTCGAATGCTCATGAATCCGATCATCGAAATCTCCATACCGCAGCTGTTGCTGGCTTTGCTGTTCATCCTTGTCGCGCAGGCAACCTCGTTTGTTCAAAAGCTCGGTCTGAACAGGGATATTTCCATCGGAACCGTCCGCACGGTCTCGCAGCTCTTCCTGATGGGCTATGCGCTGACCTTCATTTTCAGAGCAGAGAACCTCTGGCTGACGCTCGGCATCTACGTCGTGATGGTCTTTTCGGCGGTGTTCATCGTGCGGGGGCGGGTGAAGGAAAAGCAGATTGCCTACGAAGTGCCGACTTTTCTTACGATGCTGTCGAGCTACTTCCTCACGGCGCTCTTTGTTTCGTGGCTGGTGATTGGCGTGCATCCGTGGTGGGAGCCGCGCTACTTCATTCCGACAGCGGGTATGGTGATTGGCAACTCGATGTCGGCGCTGGCGATCTCCATCGAGCGCCTCTTCTCGCAGATGCGCCAGCAGCGCGAGCTGGTCGAAATGAAGCTCTGCCTCGGCGCGAACTACAAAGAGGCAAGCCGCGACATTTTCAAAGGGGCGGTCAAGGCGGGCATGATTCCGTCGATCAACGCCATGATGGGCGTCGGCCTCGTTTTCATTCCCGGCATGATGTCGGGTCAGATTCTCGCCGGAGCCGACCCGCTCATCGCCATCCGCTACCAGATCGTCGTCATGTTCATGCTCGTCGGCTCGACGGCTATGAGCACGATCATTGTGACGCTTATTATTCGCCGCCGGTGTTTCGGGAAGAGTGAGGAGTTGGTGGTGTCGGCGGAGTAATAGATAGAGATGCCATCTTCAAAGCTTTCACGATGACAATATGGTGAGATTTAAGGGCTGTTTATGAAATAGGAGAGAAAAAAATGTAAAAAGATGATTAGATCAATCTCTGGATAGAGAATTTATTTTGGATGATTAATAATGCCTTTTTCAGGATCAAAAAAACCATCTGGCCATCCTTCAAGAGAGTATTGAGTAAACTTTCCTTTGTAATTAATGTGATAAAAGATAAGAATGTAAAATATCTCAAGGCATGTCAGTATTTGATAGTACTGCTCTTCTGTTTTATTAACACCTTCTGCCATAAACTCTGCATGATGTGACTTGTTTCTTGCTTTTGTCCAAATCGATAAATGCTTTATGTTTATAATGTTTAAATTTCTGAGAGAATTCAATGCTTGTTTTGGCGAAAATAAAAGAGCATTGTACAGTGAAGACGTGATTCTGCTTAAGGCTCTTTCATTTATATGAAAGGAAGAACTTGTAATTATATTTATCGCCTCATCAATATTTTGACAAAATGACTTTTCAGGTAACCCAAGTTCATTATAAAGTTCTTTAAGCAAGCCCTCGATAGCAGTGGTTATCGTGAGGGCTCTGCTCTCAAAGCTATCGGCTGAAGAAGAGAAAATCCTATGCCAATACCTATAAGTAACAGAGAGAGGTTGTGTTATTTTTATGAAATATTTACTTATAAATTCATTGAGCGATTCAGGGTTGTGAATTATGAATCTTGGTAACGGCTGTTCAAGTTTAAGGTGTTTTGAAGTATTTTTCTGACTATAGATAACGGTTGTAAATGTATCTTTATTACCACTTGTTACAAGAACGGGGGCAAGATGTCTGCCTAAAGCAATGCTTAATGCTTCAAGGAATATTTTTATTTCTTCTGATGGATTGCTTTTGTTTTTAAGTTCTGCATGTATTTCAATATAGTCTTCCTTTTCTTCGATTTCATATTTTGCCTCATCAATGTCCAGAGTGGTGATACTGATAAAACTTGAATATTTTCCTGACACATAAGCAGTTGCAAAATTATCGCCATCCTTGATAAGTAGTCTTTTTTCTGTGATTGAGATGCTGTTGATTTTCGTATCTATTAGGATTCCTTCATCGCTCACTTGTGGGCGGTTAGATATGTAAATATTTTTTGCTGTCCAAGTCCTGATGTGGCCAGTGATTGTTAAAGTGTAATAATGATGCCTTGGGATTACCGTTCCTGGTGCTAAATTAAATTCTTCTATAAAGTCGGATGATTGACCGATGGGGTTCTCGGTATTTGTATGAAATAGTTTTAGCCTTATCTCACCATTTTTATTTTGATATATCGTCCCTGGTCCTCGATACTGTTTAGGATTTTCATCTTTTTCTTGTTCGAGCAATATATCGAAAAAATCCACCTGGAAATTATTTTTCAATATAGTCTCAATTTTTTCTGGTGTGAACATATTTTCTGTCTAAATAGAGTTGGCACCTGAATATTTCAATCTCCTTACCTCTTCCCACCCCTCACAACATCAGCCTTCGTTGCCTGCGGCTTAGATAGCAGTACGATTCCCGCACCGACGGCTATCATCAAAAAGCACAAAACCTGACCCATCGAAAAATTCAAGAACACGAAGCCGAGCTGGGCGTCGGGTTCGCGGAAGAATTCGATGAAGAATCGCACCGTGCCATAGCCGATGAGGTAGAGGCCGGAGAGGTAGCCGGGCCATGGGGCTTTTTTGCGGATCGACCAGAGGATGACGAAGAGCACGATGCCTTCGAAGAACGCTTCGTAGAGCTGCGAGGGATGGCGCAGCGCCACGGTTGGAGCGGCGGGGAAGTACATGCCGATGGCCGAGGTGGTCACGCGGCCATAAAGCTCTCCGTTGATGAAGTTGCCGAGCCGACCAAAGGTGTAGCCAAGCGGCAGGGCGGGGATGAAAAGATCGACGGTTTTGAGAAAATCCACCTTGTGTGCCCGGGTGAAAAGCCATAAGGCGATGGCCACACCGATCAGCCCACCGTGGAACGACATGCCGTTGATACCAGAGAAAGCGCAGGAGCCGTTTCCGAAATTGATTGGAATCAACGTACCGACAGGATCCTGAAGGAACCAGTCGAAACCATAAAATAATATATAGCCGACCCGGCCGCCGATCAGCACACCGCCCATCGCCCAGGTCAGGGCGTCGCTGGGAAAAGTTTTGTCGAATGGGAGCTTTTCGTTGGAAATTCTGTATTTCGAAAGCAGATAGACAATAGCGAAGGCCACGATGTACATGGTGCCGTACCAGCGGATGGCGATGCCGCCTATTGAAAAAATGACGGGATTCATCTGCGATGGGAGGTGCTGCCACCAGGTCGTGAAGTCGATCATTGAAACTTTTTTTGCGTTTTGGAGGGATTAACAATTCTTAAAGTCTTGGAACGTAAGGCAATATAGTTATATTAAAACCTTGCACACTTCTTTTCGTTCGCAAACTACCCGTAACATAAACATATAGAGCATGGCTAAAATTCTTGAAGGGCCTGCCATGAAATTGTTCAACAAGTGGGGCATTCCTGTGCCTAATTATGTTGTTATCATGGACCCTGAACGTCTTGCACAGCTTGGTGAAGCTAATAAATGGCTGCGTGAATCAAAACTTGTCGTCAAGGCTCATGAAGCGATCGGCGGCCGGTTCAAGCTTGGTCTTGTCAAAATCGGACTCAATCTCGACGAGGCAATCCAGGCCTCCAAGGAGATGCTCGGCGCCAAAGTCGGTACGGCTGAAGTCCGCCAGGTCATCGTGGCAGAAATGCTCGATCATGACGCAGAATTCTATGTCTCCATTATCGGCAACAGGGATGGTGCCGAGTTACTGATTTCCAAATATGGCGGTGTCGATATCGAGGATAACTGGGACAGCGTTCGCCGCATCCAGATTCCTCTCGATGAAAATCCGACCATCGAGCAGCTGACCGTGCTGGCCAAAGAGGCCGGTTTCGAAGGCGAAATCGCCGAGCGCGTCGGCAAAATCTGCTCACGCCTCGTTCTCTGCTTCGACAACGAGGACGCACAGTCTATCGAAATCAACCCGCTGGTCATCCGCAAGAGCGACATGCGTTTCGCTGCGCTCGACGCTGTGATGAACGTCGATTGGGACGCCCGTTTCCGTCACGCCGACTGGGATTTCAAGCCGGTTTCCGAAATTGGCCGTCCGTTTACCGAAGCCGAGCAGCAGATCATGGACATCGACTCCAGGATCAAGGGTTCGGTCAAGTTCGTTGAGGTACCTGGCGGTGAAATCGCTCTTCTGACCGCAGGCGGAGGCGCATCGGTGTTCTATGCCGACGCAGTCGTGGCTCGCGGTGGCACCATCGCCAACTATGCAGAGTATTCGGGCGACCCGGCTGACTGGGCCGTGGAAGCGCTCACCGAAACCCTCTGCCGTTTGCCCAATATCAAGCACATCATCGTCGGTGGCGCTATCGCCAACTTCACCGACGTGAAGGCAACCTTCAGCGGCATCATCAACGGTTTCCGCGAGAGCAAGTCGAAAGGCTACCTCGAAGGCGTCAAAATCTGGGTACGCCGTGGCGGTCCGAACGAGGCTCAGGGCCTTGCCGCCATCAGGAAGCTCCAGGAGGAAGGCTTCGACATCCACGTCTACGACCGCTCCATGCCGATGACCGACATTGTCGACATGGCTCTGAAGTCTTGAGGGATGTCGTTTCAAGGCCTTGAAATTAAAGAATATAGCAACTCATTAAACTTTGATTGAACCGTGAGCATTCTCGCAAATAAAGATACCCGGGCGGTCATCATTGGTGGTGTGGCAGGCGTCAATGCGGCAAAACGCATGGCCCAGTTCGACTACCTGATCAACCGTCCGCTGACCGTCCAGGCTTTCGTGTATCCGCCCGAAGCAGGACAGCAGAAAGAAATCTTCCGCGGTGGCGAACTCAAGAACGTTACCGTCTATTCGTCTCTGGCTCCAGCTCTCAATGAGCATCCGGACATCAATACCGCCCTCATCTACCTCGGCGCATCGAGAGCGACCCAGGCCGCGATGGAAGCGCTTGAATCCCCGAACATCAAGCTGGTCTCGATGATCACCGAAGGTGTTCCGGAAAAGGATGCCAAACGCCTGAAAAAACTTGCCCAGAAACTTGGCAAGATGCTGAACGGCCCGTCGTCGATCGGCGTCATGTCTGCTGGCGAGTGCCGTCTCGGCGTGATCGGTGGCGAGTACCGCAACCTGAAACTCTGCAACCTCTATCGTCAGGGTTCGTTCGGTGTTCTGACCAAGTCCGGTGGTCTCTCCAACGAGGCGATGTGGCTCTGCGCCCAGAATGGTGATGGTATCACCTCTGCCGTGGCTATCGGCGGTGACGCCTATCCGGGCACCGACTTCGTCACTTACCTCGAAATGTTCGAGAAGGATCCCGACACCAAGGCGGTTGTTCTGATCGGCGAGGTGGGCGGCAGCCTTGAAGAGGAAGCGGCAGAGTGGCTGGCAGCCGAACCGCGCCGCATCAGGCTGATCGCCGCTATCGGCGGTACCTGCCAGGAGGTTCTCCCGCAGGGTATGAAGTTTGGTCACGCTGGCGCGAAAGAGGGCAAAAAGGGCGCTGGCTCGGCCCGCTCCAAGATGAACGCCCTGCGTGAAGCCGGTGCGCTCGTGCCCGATACCTTTGGCGGTCTGAGCAAAGCGATCAAGCAGGTCTATGAAGAGCTGCTCGCTTCTGGCGCCATCAAGCCGGAGTCCGAAATCGACGAGGCGCTGCTGCCTGAGCTGCCGCCGAGCGTTCAGGAGGTCATGAAGCAGGGTGAAGTGGTCGTCGAGCCGCTCATCCGCACCACCATCTCCGACGACCGTGGCGAAGAGCCTCGCTATGCCGGTTATGCCGCTTCGGAGCTTTGCTCGAAAGGGTATGGCATCGAGGATGTCATCGGCCTGCTCTGGGGCAAGAAGCTTCCGACCCGCGAGGAGTCCGAGATCATCAAGCGCATCATCATGATCTCAGCTGACCACGGTCCGGCTGTGTCTGGTGCCTATGGCGCTATCCTCGCCGCCTGCGCAGGCATCGACATGCCGCAGGCCGTCTCTGCCGGTATGACCATGATCGGCCCGCGCTTTGGCGGTGCTGTGACCAACGCTGGCAAATACTTCAAGATGGGTGCCAAGGAGTATCCGAATGACATCCCCGGCTTCCTTGCCTGGATGAAGAAAAACGTCGGCCCGGTTCCCGGCATTGGTCACAGGGTCAAGAGCCTCAGGAATCCCGACCAGCGCGTGAAGTACCTCATCAGCTACGTGAAGAATGAAACGTCGCTTCACACGCCGATTCTCAACTACGCGCTCGAAGTCGAGAAGATCACGACAGCCAAGAAGGACAACCTGATCCTGAACGTCGATGGCACCATGGGTTGCATTCTCATGGACCTCGGCTTCCCGGAGCACTCACTGAACGGCTTCTTCGTTTTGGCCCGCACCATTGGCATGATTGGCCACTGGATCGACCAGAACAACCAGAACGCCCGCCTCATCAGGCTCTACGACTACCTGATCAACTACGCCGTCAAACCGGAACGCCCGGTTCCCGACAAGAAGTAAGCGCAGGGTTCTATGGATAACACAAAAAGCAGGTCAACTTGGCCTGCTTTTTGTGTTTGTGGGGGAGTTGAGGGCGGGGGAGTGGGGTGTTTTGTGATATTTTTTCGTAGATTATTCTTAACGATGCTTATTGCAAAATTAAAAAAATGTTTCAGTCTGAAGCCATATAAATCAATATTGGCCAATAAGAAATGACAATAATTCTAACATTTGACAATTGCAATGCGATACCTCCATCACGTATTGCCAAAATTATCCAAGGAGATAAACTCCCAAGAAATGGCGGGATCTGGCGTATAGAAAATGAAATCAGACCTTCAGATTTATACTGTTACCTCTATGCTAAATTTGGCGAACCAAATGGCATCCAAAATCTGTTAAGGCAAAACGACTCAGACAATTTAATACATTGGGAATGGGTTTTAGCGCACAGTAATGGTCTAATATTTATTATGGGACTAAACCTCAGGACAGAGGTACACTTGATTGGTGATTGGGAGTTCGGTAAATATTCGAAAGATCAATTCATAAACTATATTAAAACAGATATTAATAAATATGGAAAGAAAATGTCCGATTTCAGGAAAAATGTTCTCGAACATTGGGATATTTTTACTAATCCATATCATGATATTAACACGGCAATTAAACAGCTTGTTCGCGATTTAAATGAGTTAAAACTTAACCCTGAAGAAGAAAGTCTTGCCAATCCTTCTGATTTTTCTGAGTATGATAATTTTGTGGAAAAATGGAACGCTTTAATATCACGTTATCATCGTGGCATAGGTCTTGCGCTGGGGATCAAGTCTTTAACACCAGTATTGGCAGAGTCGTTTGTGAATTTATTGATTTATTTATTATGCAAGCCAGATATTAAAAATAATGAACGTCTTTACCAAAACTTTGTGC
>LUZT01000017.1 GCA_001602925.1 Chlorobiales bacterium Clorobi_01
TTGGTGCTGACGGCCGTGATGATGATATCGAATTCGTGCAGGTGCTCCTTGTAGCTTTCGTAAGGAAGCACGCGGTTGGTGCCGAGTTCCTCGGCAAGCGCCTCAGCCTTGGACTGCGTCCTGTTGGTGATGACGATATTCCGGGCGTTCTTGGCGTAAATATGCTTGGCTGCCAGCTCTCCGGTTTCACCGGCGCCGACGAGCAGCACCTTTTTCATGGAGAGATTGGAGAAAATCTTCTGGGCAAGTTCGACTGCCGCGTAGCTGACCGATACCGCGCCCTCCATGAGCTTGGTCTTGGTCTTGACCTTTTTGGCGACGCTGAATGCCGTGTGGCAGAGTCTGGTAAGAAGAATGCCTGCGGTTCCAACCTCGGCGGCGATGCGGTAGGCATCCTTGACCTGGCCGAGAATCTGTCCTTCGCCGAGCACCAGCGAGTCGATGGCGCTGGAAACCTCGAAGAGGTGACGGGCGGTGCCGCAGTAGAAACGGTTGAAGAAGTGTTCTGGGCGGACATCCTTACGGGCGTCCTTGTAAGCGATGAGATACTCCTTGAGATAATCGCAGTTCACTTCGGCCATTGCCGGAACCACGTAGAGCTCCGTCCGGTTACAGGTCGATACTACCATGGCCTCGCTGGCCAGTCCACTCGATATCAGGTCCGTAACGAATTCCTTGTTCTGAACTTCTGAGAGCGCAATTCTTTCACGGATTTCAATGGGTGCAGTTTTATGGTTGACACCAACTGAAATGATGTTCATAATAGAATGGTTTTGATGAGCCGTTCGTAAACCGTTCAAAAGAGCTTGGAAAAGGAATCTCCAAAAGTGTGTTAATATACCGCAATGTGCCGAATTTTCAAATG
>LUZT01000012.1 GCA_001602925.1 Chlorobiales bacterium Clorobi_01
TAATAATATTTTATAATGATTTTTGAACGCTGTCTAACAAACAGCGTTCCTTTTTTACCTGAAGATGATCGTTCTGATCATTTGATAGCCGATCGCCTTGTTCAGCCGCGCAACGATATCCCGTTTCCGGAAATTGAGTTCCATCCGCCATGAAGGATTTCTGACCTTGACGTATAAATCACCATCCTTCATCTTTTCAACCGTAGTAACCCGCGCGATAGCTTCTCCGACAACGCCTTCCCATAACTGAAGCGTTTTGTACTCTTCGTATGCTTCAGTCATGCCTATTTTTCTGCAAACATCCGACATGAGTGAACCAAGCACTCTGGGTGATTTTTTTTTTGTCATCGCTCCTTGTCTGACATGTGCCTGTAGTCATCGATTGAAAAGGCTGCAATCCCGTTTCCATCCCTTTTTTCCGTCGATGTGATAATGACCTGTCCTTTCGATGAGAGCGTGTCGAGCATGAGCGCCGACACCTTTGCGTCCAGTTCGCTAAACAGATCATCGAGCAGCGTTACCGGCATCTCTTCAGAGTGTTCGTGCAAGTATGCGTGCAGGGTCATCTTCATCGCTACGAGAAAAGCCCTCTGCTGCCCCTGAGAGGCGTATTTTCGTATCTCCCGGCCATTGAGATGCAAGAGCAGATCATCCCGGTGCGGGCCTGCCAGCGTTTGCCTTCTAAGCAGCTCCTGCCGTTTTAATGCGCGATAACGAGCGCTGAAAAGCGCCTGCATCTGTTCTTTTGGGAGCTCTTTTTCATCATGGTGAAGCGAGGATTGATAGGCTATTTCGCTCTTCGTTCCTTGGGGATTCCAGCGATACACGTCGTCGAGCATCCCATTGAAACTGCTGATAAATAGCTCTCTCGCCTTTACGATCTGCACGGCATGATCGACGAGCTGATCGGTCAGCACCTCCAGAGCCGTTTCAACGGTTGCTGGATCGCTGTATGAGGCCAGTAAGGCGTTACGTTGCTGGAGCACTCTGCGGTACTGAATGAGGTCAGACAGGTACTTCCGGTCATACTGGCAGATGGCAGTGTCGATGAAGCGGCGCCTTTCGGCTGGGCCACCCGTGATGATGACCAGCTCCCGTGGTGCAAAAGTCACACACGGGATAAGGCCGATATGTTTCGAAAAGGTCTGAAGCTCCTGATCGTTGACCAGAATCCGCTTCTCTTTTTGCGGCGTATAGGCCACCACAACCTTTGTTTCGCCACCCTGATCGCTTTCAAAGGAGGAGCGTATGGTGAACATCTCCTCCCCGAACATCAGGCAGTCCCTGTCGCTGTTTCCGCTGAATCCTCTGGTCAGCGCGCAATAGTGGATCGCCTCAAGAATGGTTGTTTTACCCGAGCCGTTACTGCCGTGAATATCGGTGATGTGCCGACCCGGTTGGAACTCCAGAAGCCTGTGGTTCCTGAAATTCTCAATACTGATGGACTTGAGCCGCAAATCACTTCCATTCAGTTATTGATTCTGACCGGCATGACCAGAATCATGAGATCTTCCGGTTTCTCGGAGCTTTTCGGTTTGAAAAGCACCGCTGTCTTCGGTGAATTCATCTCGATCAGAACCTCGTCGGTATCAATGTGCGAAAGCGCTGCCTCGACAAACTTCGTGTTGAAGCCGATGGTAATCTCCTCTCCGGTAAACGAGCAGGCCAGCTCTTCCTGGGCGGACTCTCCTTCGCTGGCGTTTTCAGCCATCACCTTGATCTGTGAATCCTGTGCGCTGATCTTCAGGTCACCGATGCTTGAAAAGCGTCCGACCCTTTTGACCGAATCGTGCAACTGCGAACGGTCCGTCACGAGCTGCTTGTCGTTTTCAACCGGTATCACCGCCTCGTAATTGGGATACGGTTCGACAATGAGCGCTGACTCCAATTCCATGGTAGCAGTTTTGAACTTGACATTCCGACGTTCCGAGTCGATCGTCATCTTCACCTCTTCGTTTGTCAGCATTCTCTGAATGATTGACAGTACCCTTGCCGGCACGACGATCTTCTGCTTTTCAGCCACTGCCACCCCGGCCTTCTTCCGGCAGCGGACGAGTCGATGTCCATCGGTTGAAACAGCGGTGATATACTCTTCATCGAATTCGAACAGTACGCCCATCATCGCTGGACGCATGCCATCGACACTGCACGCGAACAGTGTTTTATGAATCATGTCCTGAAGCTCGTTTGGCTGAAGCTCAATCGAGAGATCGAAATTCCGCTCCTGACTTTCCGGTTTCGTGGCGAAGGTGCACGGAATGCGATAACGACCCTTGTCAGTGGCAATATGAATGGTGCCTAGTTCACCGATCGACTGGCGCTCGATGTCGAATGTAACATCAGTTTCGTACATGCTGCGCAGAAAATCCTGCAAGGTTCTGGCGCGAATAGCGATGTTGCCCTTGTCGGTCGAAGCCACATCGCAGTTCGTGGTGATCGACAGCTCACCGTCAGTAGCGTACATGGTGAGCATCCCGTTTTCAAGAGTCATGTTGATATTGTCGAAACGGGCATCCAGTGACTTGGCCGGCACAGCAAGAATAACCTTGTTAGCAGCTTCCTGCAGTCGTTTGATGGTCGTATTGAATTTCATCTTCTTACAATCTTTATTCTTTTATATAAAAGATTTGTTGTTGTTGTTGAGCTTGTGGAAATCTGGACAGAGGAGCGATGAGACTCATTAAAATGTTATTTTATAATGCTTTGTGTTCTTAATTTCTCTTCCATCTTCTGTGGATAGTGTGTTTGTTTCCCTGCACAGGGCAGTTGACGGTTTGTTGGTGATTTCATGCGGCAACCCCGCGGTGTTGATAACTCCCCTGAAATCAAGATTGCGCCAACAGGTTTTAAACAGGTTATACACAGGTTACATCGACATGATTTCAATTCTTTTTCTCAGCTCCTCGATTTTCTTTCGCTCTTCGCTGGATGATCCGATTTTTTTCTCGATGGTGTTCAGGGCATGGATGACCGTTGAGTGATCGCGTCCGCCGAAGTGCAGGCCGATGGTCTTGAGCGAGGAGTTGGTCATATCCTTCGACAGGTACATGGCAATCTGGCGTCCGACGGCGATCTCCTTTTTTTTCGATTTCCCTTTCAGGTCGTTCGAGGTGATCGAAAAATAGGAGCAGACCGCTTTTTCGATGGTTTCGAGAGTCAGTTGCTTGGTGTTGTACCGGATGATGTCCTTGAGCGTCGATTTTGTGAACTGAAGGTCGATCTCCTGGTTGTCGAGCGAGTGGGCCGCCAGCAGCTTGACGATGCACCCTTCGAGTTCCCTGACGTTGTTGGTGACGTTGGTTGCGATAAATTCGATGACTACCGGATCCAGATTGACGCCGCTCTGCTTGAGCTTGCTCTGGATGATCGCCTTGCGGGTCTCGTAATCCGGGGCCTGGATGTCGGTGGAGAGGCCCCAGTTGAAACGGGAAATGAGGCGGTCTTCGATGCCCTTGATCTCCTTGATCGGCCGGTCTGCCGACAGGATGATCTGTTTGTTGGACTGATGCAGGGTATTGAAGATGTGGAATATCTCCTCCTGGGTCTTTTCCTTGCCCGCGAAAAACTGGATGTCGTCGATAATCAGGACGTCAATGTTCCGGTAAAAGGCCGAGAACTCCTGAATTTTACCGTTCTGGATTGCGTTGACGAAATCGATGGCGAACTTTTCGCTTGAAACGTACAGCACGGCGTCAGTGATGCGGTTTTCAAGTACCGAGTTGCCAATGGCCTGCATCATGTGGGTCTTGCCGAGTCCAACGCCGCCGTAAATGACCAGCGGGTTGAAGGCATTCTGTCCCGGGTTCTGGGCAATCGATTTGGATGCGGCAAATGCCAGAGAGTTGCAATCTCCGCGGATGAGCGTTGAAAAGGTGTATTTCGGGTTGAGGTTGCTTTCAAATCTGGCGCGCCCCGTTTCAAATCGTTCACGGCCAGATGATACCTTCTCTCCGGCACCTTCCGGACGCCCCGTCCTTTCTGCAGGCGCGGCATCGTTCTGGTGAGGCAATTCGATGGTCACCGGCTGACCCTGCGATTTGTCCATCACGATGGAGTACATCAGCTTCGCTTCCGGCCCGATGACCTGCCGGAGGGCCTGTTTTACATGTACCGAATAGTTCTCTTCGATCCATTCGTAGAAGAACTGGCTTGGAACTTCTATGGTCAGCTCGCTACCCGAAAATGAAAGAGGTCTGATTGGCAGGAACCAGGTTTTGAACGCAAGTGTGTTGATGTTCTCCTGAATAAGTCCGAGGCAGGCGCTCCATACCTTCTCTGCAAATGATCGACCATGCGTCGGGGTTACTTGCAGGTTGTCTGGAGCTTCTTGCTGGATCGTATCGGGCATGAGACTTGAGGGGGAGATGCGTTGTTTCGGTGATTCATCAACATTTTCTGTTTACAAGGTACTGTTTTCAGTGGACAAAAAACAATCCAGCTTCTGATTTTGGCTGTTAACGCCCCCACTTTTGCCGACGGATTTTTCAACATCTCATCTTGTTTTTTTACTGAGGTTTAGTGGGTTTTCTGGAAAAAGTTATCCACATACGTTGGGGGTTTGGTTGTTTGGTGTTCTCGGGCTTTTGGCGGGTTGTGATTTTCTTGTCAACAAATTATCAACACGGCGGGCGGTTTGTGGAGAGGCGGGTGTTGATAAGTGTTCGGGAGGGGAGTTTTCTTGCTTATCTGGGAGTAAAATGATACATTAAACGTCCTGTAATTTTAAACAATCATTTGAGAGGAGTTTTGAGGAGATGAAAAGGACATTTCAGCCGAGCAACAGGAAGAGAAGAAACAAGCATGGCTTCAGGCAGAGAATGGCTACCAAGAACGGACGCAAGGTTTTGTCTGCCCGTCGTGCCAAGGGCCGTCACTCCCTGAGTGTCAGCAGCTCGATGAGTGCTTCGAAACGTTAACTCACTGGCCGGAACGGAGCTTCGGTTTCACTTCCGGGCGGATTTGCGTGTATCCGGGCATGCTTTCTGAAAAACGAACCAATGCCCTGCCAAGGGGAGAAATAGCCCGGGGAAAAAGCGCTGTTTCCCGTCTGTTTAGCCAGGGTGGCCGTCTGAAGGGCGGTTTTCTCCTGTTGATCTATTCTGCTTCGCGGCCGGTTGAGCAGGCTCCCCGGATACCGTTCAGGGTGCTGTTTACGGTTGGCAAGAAGCTTGCTCCGAGAGCTGTTGACCGTAATCGCATCAAGCGTCTGATGCGGGAAGCTTACCGGCTTGAGAAAAACCTTTTGTCCGAAGCGCTTGCGTCGTCTGAAAGACGGAAAGATGATCATCAGGTGTTTCTGGCTTTTTTATACCGGGGAAAGGCTGATGCCATCCCGTCGCTGGAGAGGTTCCGGGCTGAAATACGGCACATGCTGAAACATTTTCTATCGAACAGACTGCCGCAGGTATGGGAGGGTGACAAGGTTGAGTAACGAAGGCGATCAACAGAACAAAGGGCCGGAAAAAAGCGGCACAACTCCTGGCCAGCTTTTGAACATCGTGCCGATTCTTCTGATAAAATTTTATCAGTCGTTCATTTCACCGCTGCTCGGGCCGTCCTGCAAGTACCATCCTACCTGTTCCCGCTATGCCCTTGAAGCGTTCCGGCAGCACAATTTCTTCTATGCCTCCTGGCTGACTGTCTGGAGGGTATTGCGCTGCAATCCGTTTTCCAAGGGCGGTTATGACCCCGTGCCGCCCAAAACAATGATATCCGCAGGTAATTCAAAAGATTCGAAGTAATGGATAGAAATTCGGTGATAGGGTTTGCCCTGATTGCTGCAATCATGATCGTGTGGCTTCAGTTCATGAAGCCTGAGCAGAAACTGGAACTTGAAAAGGCTGCGACTCCACGGGAGGCGGTTCAGAAGCCCTCCGCAAATGGCGCTCCGGTGGCTTCTGCTCCGGAAACCTCAATGGAGAGTCTTGGCGCGTTCGCCCAAGCCTCGATGGGCGACGAGCAGACCATCACCGTTAACAGCGATCTGTTCACGGCGGTGCTCTCTTCCAAAGGAGCCACCCTTAAGTCGCTTGTGCTCAAAAAGCATCTCGCTGTGAATGGCAAGCCATTCAACCTGGTGTCTTCGAAAGACAAGGGTGCGCTTTCCATGCTCTTTCTGAGCAATGACGGCAAGCGAATCGATACCCGTGAGCTCTATTTCAGAAGTCTTAACACCAAAACCTCGGAAACGGTAACCGGCCAAAAGAAGCTCTCGGTCAGCTATGTGCTCGATGTGGATACAAATCGCAGCATTCAGGTGACTTATACCTTTACCGGAGACAGCTATGTGGTCGATTACGATCTCAAGCTCAACGGTTTCGGTTCGACCATCGCAGGCAACGAGTATCAGCTCAATTGGGATGGCGGCCTGGTATACTCCGAAAAAGATAAGGTTGACGAGTCACACAATGCTCTCGCCAGCGCCTACCTCGGCGGCGGTCTGCTCAAGCTCGACGCCAGTGACGCCAAGAAGTCCTATCAGGAGGAGGAGTCGGGCAAGGCCGAGTGGGTAGCTGTCAGGAACAAATATTTCGTTGCGGCGCTCATACCGCAGAGGACAACCGAAGGGGTTTACCTGCAAGGGAAGAAGGTGGCTGGAAGCGAGTTCGAGAACTATGTGACTGCTCTGAAGATGAGGTTTCCGGCAGGTCAGAACCTCGTCGATGACCATTATCGGCTCTATGTCGGGCCTCTCGACTACAACACGGTGAAGTCCCTGCACGTCGGGCTTGAGAAGATCATGGATTTTGGCTGGGACTGGCTGACTCGCCCCTTCGCCGAGTATCTCATTCTGCCGATCTTCAACTGGATGAACAAGGTTGTGACCAACTATGGTCTCATCATCATCATCTTCGCTTTCCTGATCAAGCTGGTTACCTGGCCGCTGTCGCTCGCCTCGACCAAATCGATGAAGAAGATGTCGGCTTTGCAGCCGATGATGCAAGAGCTTCAGGAGAAGTACAAGGATAACCCTGCCAAGCTGCAAAGCGAGCTCGGGCGCATCTACAAGGAGGCCGGTGTCAATCCGCTCGGCGGCTGCCTGCCAACGCTGATCCAGATGCCGTTGCTCTTTGCGATGTTCTACGTGTTCCGCTCGTCGATCCAGCTTCGTCAGCACGGTTTCCTCTGGGTAAAGGATCTTTCCGTGCCGGACTCGGTGTACAATTTCGGTTTCGCCCTGCCGCTTTACGGCGATCACATTGCCATCATGCCAATTCTGATGGCCGTGACCGTTTTCTTCCAGCAGAAGATCACTCCGACCGCCCAGTCCAACGAGCAGATGAAGATCATGATGTGGATGTTCCCGGCCATGATGCTCCTGTTCTTCAACAACATGCCGGCGGGTCTGGCGCTTTACTACCTGATGTTCAACATCTTCAGCATCGCCCAGCAGGCCTACATCAACGCCACGGTATCAGACGCCGACAAGGCGGCGGCTGCAATCCAGGTTGCTGCGGCTTCAAAACCGGCGCAGGGCGCGAAAAAGGGAGGAAAGAAAAAGTAACCCACGATGGGCGGTCTCGAACAGGCGGATGCGTGGCTTTTCCAGCTCCTGAACCACGGTTTGGCTCACCCGGCGCTGGACGACCTGATGCTGTTCCTGACCAGCCCGAAGCACTCTGTCCATATCCTGGTACTTCTCGCACTCTTCATTCTTGTCAGAAAGGGGAAAGACGCGTTTTTCGTCATTCCCCTTCTTCTTTTCGCTGTCGGCATCGCCGACTACACCGCATCCGGTATCATGAAGCCGCTCTTTCATCGCGTTCGCCCCTGCTTCGCGCTCGAAGGGGTGCGTCTCCTCGTCGATCAGTCGCACTCCTGGTCGTTCGCCTCTTCCCACGCGGCCAATTCGACGGCCATCGCCAGCCTTGTGTGGCTCTTCTTCTGGCGGGGCGAAACGGTTGATAAAGTCTTCACTGTGGTTGTGATCGCTTACGCCTCGATGGTCGCCTTCTCGCGAATCTACGTCGGTGTGCACTATCCTGGCGACGTGCTTGGCGGCGTCGTGATTGGTCTTGCCAGCGCGGCGGTGATCTACACGGCGTTCGCCTGGATCGTCAAGAACGTGGTGCACCGGCGAGTGATGCAGAGGGAGGGCTCGGAATGAATCGCTGGGGAATCGATCTCGGCGGTACCAAGATCGAGGGGGTGATCCTCGACAGCGAGTTGCGCCCCCTCATTCGCCATCGCATTCCGACCGGGCAAGAGCAGGGGTACGGCCATATTCTCATGCAGATCAAAAGCCTCGTCGGGACGATGGCCGAGAAGTCGGGACTCGACCTGCCGGAGAAGATCGGCATCGGCACGCCCGGGCGCGCCGATGGTGGCGACGGCGTCATCAGCAACTCGAACACGATCTGCCTGAACGGAATGCCGCTCTTGCGCGATCTGCAAGAGGCGCTCCGGCTGGAGGTGGTGATCGACAACGACGCGAACTGCTTTGCGCTCGCCGAGTCGATGCTCGGCGCGGGGCGCGACGAGATGGCGCGGCCCGGCGCGACGGCTTTCGGTATCATCCTCGGCACCGGCGTGGGCGGCGGCATCGTCCGCGATGGCCGGATTATCCGGGGCGCGCACGGCATCGCCGGAGAGTGGGGGCACAACCCGCTGCCGGGCGAGCACGCGAAATGCTACTGCGGACGGCGCGGCTGCGTCGAGACGGTCGTCTCCGGCCCGGCGCTCGAACGCCACTACGCGGCCCTCAGCGGGCGAAAGGCGTCGCTCAGGGAGATCGTGGCGGCGAGCGGGCGGGACGAGTCGGCGCGAAAGACCATCGACCGGCTCGTCACCTCGTTCGGCAAAGCGCTGGCGGCGGTGATCAACATTCTCGATCCGGACGTCGTCATCATCGGCGGCGGCGTGGGCAACATCCGCCAGCTCTACACTCCTGAGACGAGGCTGATGATTTCCGCCAACGTCTTCAACCACTCGTTCGACATTCCGCTCCTGCCGCCGATGCTTGGCGACAGCGCGGGGGTCTTCGGCGCGGCGCTGCTCGCGGGGCCGCCACTCACTGCACAGTATTGATTCACCGCGACTCCCCTGCGGAGCGCTCATTGCACACTCCATTGGAACAACAGGAAATCCGCTACAGAAAAGGCGACATCATCGAACTCACCATCACCGACCACGCCGAGAAAGACAAATGCTTCGGCAAAACCACCGAGGGCATGGGGGTGATGGTCTCCGGCATTCTCGCGCCCGGTGACCGCGTTTCGGCGCAGATTTACAAGGTCAAGTCGCGCTACCTCGAAGCACGGGCCATCGAGGTGCTCGAAGCGTCGCCGGATCGCGTCGAGCCAGTCTGCCCGGTCTTCGGCTCCTGCGGCGGATGCAAGTGGATGCACGTCAGCTACGAGGCGCAGCTTCGCTACAAGCACAAGAAAGTGACGGACTCGCTGGAGCACATCGGCGGTTTTGAGAGCCCCGACGTCCGGCCGGTGCTCGCCGCGCCAGACGCGCTGCACTACCGCAACAAGGTGGAGTTCTCCTGCTCCAACATGCGCTACCTACTCCAGTCGGAGATCGACAGTGATCAGCTTGCCAAGCCGAAAACCTTCGCCCTCGGCTTCCACGCGCCGGGCAACTTCGAGAAGGTGATCGACCTCGACACCTGTTACCTCGCCAAGGAGTGCATGAACCGGGTGCTGAACGTCTTGCGCGACTTCGCCATCGAACGCGGCCTCGCGCCCTACGCCGCCAAGGCGCACGAAGGCTACCTGCGTAACCTCATGCTCCGCTACAGCGAACGCCATGAACAGTTGATGGTCAACATCGTCACCTCATGGTACGACAAGGCGCTTATGCAGGCGCTGAAAGAGCGGCTCGAAGCGGCCATGCCGGAACAGCAGATGACGCTGCTCAACAACGTCACCACGCGCAAGAACACCGTCGCCACCGGCGAGCAGGAGTACGTCATCAGCGGCGACGGCTACGTCACCGAACGGCTCGGCGACCTCGACTTCCGGATTTCGGCCAACTCCTTCTTCCAGACCAACACCCGCCAGGCCGAAACGCTCTACGACCAGATCATCGCCGTCGGCGGCATCACACCGGAGGATACGGTCTATGACCTCTACTGCGGCACCGGCACCATCACGCTCTACCTCGCCCGCCACTGCAAGCAGGCGATCGGCATCGAGGTGGTCGAAAGTGCCGTCAAGGATGCCGAGATGAACGCCGAGCTCAACGGTCTTTCGAACACCGTCTTCTTCCAGGCCGACCTCAAGAACTTCCACGCCATGCAGGAGGCGCTCGAACCCTACGCCAAACCGCGCATCATTGTCACCGACCCTCCGCGCGCCGGAATGCACCCCAAAGCGCTCGACACCATGCTCAAGCTCCAGCCCGACCGCATCGTTTACGTTAGCTGCAATCCCGACAACCTCGCCCGCGACGGCAAAGAGATCGCGGCGAGAGGCTACCGCATGACGTCAGCCCAACCGGTTGACATGTTTCCGCAGACGAACCACATCGAGACGGTAGCCTGTTTCGAGCGGGCAGAATAAATCCGGGCAGGACGCGTCCCGAAAGCTTTGGGCGGGGCTTATTGTCTTGTCAACTGCCAGAATTTCAACAAAAAAAGCCGGACATGCACTGCACATCCGGCTTTAAAAGTCAATCCCAAAACAACTTACCCCTCACCCCTTCATCACAGCGGCATCTTCCATAAACTTCTCCAACCCTTTGTCGGTCAGCGGGTGGTTGGCGAGCTGTTTGATGACGCTGTACGGGATGGTGGCGATGTCGGCGCCGACCATCGCCGATTCGACGACGTGCAGCGGGTTGCGCACGCTGGCCACGATCACTTCGGTAAGGTAGCCGTAGTTGTCGTAAATGGTGACGATCTGCTTGACCAGCTCCATTCCGTTGGTGCTGATGTCGTCGAGCCGCCCGACGAACGGGCTGACGAAGTCGGCTCCGGCTTTGGCGGCAAGCAAGGCCTGCGTTGGCGAAAAGACCAGCGTGGCGTTTGTCTTGATGCCGTTCGACGAGAAGTGTTTGATCGCTTTCAGGCCGTCCACGGTGAGCGGGCACTTGACGACGATGTTCTTGTGAATGGCCGCAAGCTCTTCGCCCTGGGCAATCATCTCTTCTGCCTTGAGCGTCGTGACCTCGGCGCTGACCGGGCCATCGACGATTTCGCAGATCTTCGCGATGTGCTCCTTGAAGTCGGAGTAGGTGAAGTTCGACGGATCCTTGACGATCTTGGCGATCAGCGACGGGTTGGTCGTGACGCCGTCGAGCACGCCAAGTTCATTGGCGGCGCGGATTTCGTCGAGACTGGCGGTGTCGATAAAGAATTTCATGGTTCCTCCTCAGGCGTTGACCGGTTTTGCGTCGAGCATGGCGTTGAAGTTGCGTTCCGGGCGGCCCTCCCAGTTGCGCTTGTGGTAAGCGTATCCGGCGATGAGCGGCATGGCGACGGTGGCTTCGGCGAAGACCATCTGCTCGTAAACCGTGTCAACCTTGCCCCACGAGCTGGCCTCCTTGAGCGTCGAGCCGGAGAGCGCGCCGTCGCGTTCGTCGGCCACGGTGATCTGCACGGCGTAGGTGTGCATCGAAACATCTTCGTAGCCGAGTACCTCAGCCGCAACAACGATGTCCTGCGTAAAGTTCTTTGGAACGCCGCCGCCGATCATGAAGATGCCGGTCTTGTCGTTCTCGATCTTGATTCTGGTCAGCTCGCGGAAGTCCTTGACCGAGTCGATGGAGACGTGGTTTTCCGGGTTGTGCCACTGGTGGTGCACCAGGCCGAAACCGGCGGAGCAGTCGGAGAAGGCCGGGCAGAAGATCGGCACGCCTTTCTCGTAGGCTTTATAGACGATGGAGTTCTTGTCGAGTCCCTTCTCTTCGATGTATTTGCCCATCTCGACGATGAACTCGCGCGACGAGTAGGCGCCGGGCTGCATCGAGTTGGCGATGATCGCCATCGTGTCGTCGCAGACGCGAAGCTCGTCCTCGTCGATGTAGGTGTCGTAGATGCGGTCGATGGCGAGGTCGCGGAGTTCGGAGTCGTCGGCGAACTGCGAGCCTTTCCAGTGCTTGAAGCCGAGCGCCTCGAAGAAGTCCTGATCGACGATGTTCGCGCCGGTCGAGACGATAGCGTCAACCATGTTGTGTTCGAGCATGTCGATGATGACCTGCTTCAGTCCGGCGCTGATGAGCGAGCCGGCGAGGGTGAGAATGACAGCACACTCCTTGTCTTTCTGCATCAGATCGACGATGGAGGCCGCGCGGGCCAGGTTGCGCGCCTGGAACGCCATGTCGGCCATCTCCTCGACCATCGGCACGACGTTGTGTTTGGTGATGCCGATGTGCTTGATCGGCTCCTTCAGAAATCCTGCTTTCTGCATCGAACGCTCTTCCATGGGTAACTCCTGTACTATTTTAGATGCTTCTGTTTGATGATATAATTGTAATGCTGGACTGACAAGCCGGGCGAGGAAAGCCTTGTCACTGAATTTTTCAGGCCCGAACGCTCAGTTTATCGATTTCGATCCCGATTTCAATTTCGACCGGAATCTGTTTGCCGATTTTTCACAATAAAAAAAGGAGAGCAAGCTGACTATATCACACACTCACATTACCGGATGCTGCTTCCTTCCGGACCTGACATGGTTGGGCAAGAGAATGCTGTATAGGACTTACTCTCCTAAATCTGCTATGTTCCTGTTTTTACCAGCGCCGATCAGTCGGCCCAAGTAAAAACAGGCCTCTAATATAGCGTTCTGAAGTTAAAATACAAAAACAAAGCTTTTTTCTTTGTGACAACTGTTATAACTTCGTAACCGTCCCGGAGAATCGCCTTCGGGAGCTTTGGATGGGGCGCAGAAGCAGGCAGTTGTGTCATTCTGAACGAAGTGAAGAATCCAGTTTTTTCGGAATTGGCTGGCAACTTGTTGATTAACTGCAAATTACGTGACTTTCTGGATTCTTCGCCCGACTGCGTCGGACTCAGAATGACAAGAGAGAAAATACAACCCGCCATAACATCATAGAGATTCCCTGCAAAACAGGAGCAACAAACCCGACCCATGTCGACACAAAGGATTTTAAGCGGGATGCGGCCTACCGGCAAGCTGCACCTCGGCCACTACACCGGAGCACTTGAAAACTGGATCGCGCAGCAGAACCTTCTCCATCCCGACGGAAGCCGGGCTTACGAGACCTGCTTCCTCATCGCCGACTACCACAGCCTGACCACTTCGCTCGATACGTCGAGCCTGTATGCGCACTCTATCGACATGCTCGTCGACTGGCTGGCGGCGGGAGTTGATCCCGAAAAAAGCCCGGTGTTCCGGCAGTCGCAGGTCAAGGAGCACGCCGAGCTGTTCCTGCTCTTCTCGATGCTCATCACCACCGCACGTCTCGAACGCAACCCGACGCTCAAGGAGCAGGTGCGCGACCTGAACATGGACTCTCTCGTGTACGGCCACCTCGGCTATCCGGTGTTGCAGGCGGCGGACATTTTGCTCTACAAGGGCAACGTGGTACCGGTTGGCGAGGATCAGATTCCGCACGTCGAGATCACCCGCGAGATCGCCCGCAAGTTCAACAGCCACTACCAGCATCCGGAGCTGGGCGACGTGTTCCCCGAACCTGCACCGAAGATCACGAAGTTCGCGCGTCTCGTCGGTCTGGACGGCAAGGCGAAGATGTCCAAGTCGCTCGGCAACACCATTCTGCTTTCGGACGGCCCCGACGAGGTGATGGCGAAGATGCGCCCCGCCGTGACCGACACGCAGAAGGTGCGCCGCAACGATCCTGGCCGTCCCGAGGTGTGCCTGGTCTACAGCTATCACCAGAAGTTCACCGGCGAATCGCAGCTTGCCGAAATCGAGACCGGATGCCGCTCGGGCGCACTCGGCTGCGTCGATTGCAAGAAGATGTGCGCGGCGAACATTTCGGCGGAGCTGGCTCCGATTCTCGAACGGCGCAAGCACTACGAAGCACAGCCTGAGCTGGTCAAAGAGATTCTGCACGAAGGTGAAGCCAAAGCGAGAAAGATTGCCGGAGAAACCATGAAAGAGGTCAGAGAAGCGATGAGCCTCGGGGAGAGCAACGCATGATGATACAAAACGATACCAAGCCGAAAGCCTTCATTTTCGACATGGACGGCGTGCTGGTCGATAACATGAGAATGCACGCACAGTCGTGGGTCGATCTGTTTGCCGACTACGGCCTTTCGGGCCTCGATCCGGAGCGCTACCTCGTCGAAACCGCAGGGATGAAGGGTCTCGACGTCTTGCGCTACTTCCTCGATCCGTCTATTTCGCCCGAAAAGGCTGACAGGCTCACCGAGTTGAAGGACATTCTCTACCGCGTGATGAATCGCAGCGCCATTGTGGCCATGCCCGGCCTCGAAACGTTCCTCGACCGCGCGGCAAACGCTGGCGTCCGGCTCGGCATCGGCACGGGCGCGGGGCCGAAGAACATCGACTACGTGCTCGGTCTTACCGGCCTGACGCCGCGCTTCGAGGCGGTGGTCGGAGCGCACATGGTCAGGCACGGCAAGCCCCATCCGGAGACCTTCCTGCAGGTCGCCGAACGGCTCGGCGCTGATCCGGCGTCGTGCATCGTCTTCGAGGACGCCCTGCCCGGCGCGGAAGCCGCCGCCGCAGCTGGAATGAGCTGCGTGGCAGTCACGACGACCAACCGGCCCGAGGCGTTCGCCGCGTTCGACAACGTCATCACGACCATCGACCATTTCGACGGACTCATGCCCGAAGCGTTGCTGGAGCTGAGCCGCGCCGTCAAAACCATGTCTTAACGATCCATACCGATGCGAGCTTTTTTCCTCCCCTTCATTCAGGATGCCCTGCAAAAAGCGGGCATCGAGACCGACAAGGAGATTCAGATCGACAAGCCGAACGACAAAAAGTTCGGCGACTTCTCGACCAACATCGCCTTCCTCGTGGCCAAGGAGGCCCGGAAAAATCCGCGCGAACTGGCGGGGCAACTCATCGGCCTGCTCGACTTTCCTGAAGGCACGGTGACGAAAACCGAGGTGGCCGGGCCAGGCTTCATCAACTTCCATCTCGCTCCGGCCTTCTTCATGCGCTCGGCGCAGGAGGTTCTGGCAAAGGGCGAGGCGTTCGGCTGCAACGAGTCGGGCAAGGGACAGAAAGCGATTGTCGAGTACGTGAGCGCCAACCCGACCGGGCCGCTCACCATCGGGCGCGGACGCGGCGGCGTACTCGGCGACTGCATCGCGAACCTCCTTGAAACGCAGGGCTACGAGGTGACACGCGAGTACTACTTCAACGACGCCGGACGCCAGATGCAGATTCTGGCCGAATCGGTGCGCTACCGCTACCTCGAAAAGTGCGGTCAGGAGATCGAGTTTCCTGAGACGCACTACCAGGGCGACTACATCGGCGAAATCGCCGAGACGCTCTTCATCGAGCACGGCGACGGACTGGCTGCGACCGAAGGGCTGACGATCTTCAAGGAAGCCGCCGAGGCAGTCATCTTCAGCTCGATCCGCAAGACGCTCGAACGCCTCTCGATCACGCACGACTCCTTCTTCAACGAGCACACGCTCTACCAGTCGCGCGAAGGTGGCCCGTCGGCAAACCAGCAGGTGATCGACGCGCTCGATTCCAAAGGGTTCATCGGCAACTACGACGGCGCGACCTGGTTCATGACGACCAGGCTGGGGCAGGAGAAGGACAAGGTGCTCATCAAATCCTCCGGCGATCCGAGCTACCGGCTGCCGGACATCGCCTACCACGTCACCAAGTTCGAGCGTGGCTTCGACCTCATGGTGAACGTCTTCGGCGCGGATCACATCGACGAGTACCCCGACGTGCTCGAAGCGCTGAAAATTCTCGGTTACGACGCCTCGAAGGTCAAGATCGCTATCAACCAGTTCGTCACCACCACGGTTGGCGGCCAGACGGTCAAGATGTCCACCCGCAAGGGCAACGCCGACCTGCTCGACGACCTCATCGACGACGTCGGTGCGGACGCCACGCGCCTCTTCTTCATCATGCGCGGCAAGGATTCGCACCTGAATTTCGATGTAGAGCTAGCCAAGAAGCAGTCGAAAGACAACCCGGTCTTCTACCTCCAGTATGCTCATGCGAGGATTTGCAGCCTCATGCGCATGGCCGAAAAAGAGGTCGGCTTCGACGAGTCCACGGCAACCGGCGATGGATTGCCGCTGCTTTCGAGCGAAGCAGAAATCGACCTGGCCTCCGCGCTACTCGACTTCCCTGACCTTATCCAGTCCAGCCTGCGACAGCTCGAACCGCAAAAGATGGTGGAGTATCTCCACACGGTCGCCGAGCGTTACCACAAGTTCTACCAGGAGTGTCCGATACTGAAGGCGGAGCCGGAAATCCGCGACGCCCGCCTCGTGCTTTCGCTCTGCGTCCGTCAGGTGCTGCAGAACGGCTTCAAAATTCTCGGCATTTCCGCGCCGGAATCGATGTAATCTTGGAATTAGAGTGCGGCCTGTGTGGTGCGAATCAGGCGCGATACAGGCCGTGCGATTCGATGTATGCTGCGATGGATTGCGGGATGAGGTGCGAGACTGGCTGACCGGCGGCGGCGAGTTGCCTGACCTCCGTAGCTGAGACAGGCATGTCGAAATCGAAGAGCATTGCGGTCGGCAGAGTCCCTCCGCACGATGTGGTAGCAAGCTCCCCACTGGAACGGCCGAACACCGCAATGTCACAAAGTTTGGTGATCGCCTGCGATTCCCGCCACTGCGGCATCTGCCGATAGCTGTCCTCCCCCACGAGAAGTACAAGATCGTCGCCCGGATGAAGCGCCGCGACGTGTCGCAGAAGATCGATGGTGTATGAAGGCCCCGGCTGCTGTAACTCCCAGTCACTCATTTCAGCAAACTTGCCGGCAGCGTTGATCTCGGCGACGAGCAGACGGGCCATGGCGGCCCGGTCATCATCTGAAGCGTCAGTGGGCGCTTTGAATGGATTTTTGGAAACCGATACGATCAGCCGGTCAACTCCGGCAAGCTCTCGCGCATAGAGGCACAGCGCGAGATGGCCGTTGTGCGGCGGATCGAAACTTCCGCCGAAAACAGCGGTTCTCACTCTTTCGATTTCTGATCGCGCTTGTTTGAGTAGTGGGCGGTAACTCTCTTTGCGGCAGCCTCAACCAGCTTGGCCTTGCCCGGATAAAGCTGCTGGAAGGTCTCTATCGACTGGCGTGCTTCGAACCAGTTGTTATGCTTGATTTCTGAATCGATTTTTCCGATCCAGGCGGGTTCGAGCCATTTGGTATCGGGATACTGGTTGATAACCTCATCGTAGAAAATCTCTGCGGCCTGGTATTTTTTCAGCTTCGTGTACTGTCGGGCAATCGAGGAGCGATTGTGGGCCAGCTTCTCCCTGAGCAACGGAATCGCCTGAGTGCTGTATCGCGCAGGTGATTCGTTCGAGAGTATTGCCATTGCGGCCTCATATTTCTCCCGGTAGGAGGCGTTTTTCGGATTGACCTCCATCAGCTTTTTGTACATCTCGGCATCGCTGGCCGCCTGTCCGGAATCATCGGACGGATACTGGTCAAGGTAGGTGGTGAATTCGTTGATCGCTTTGACGGTGTACTCCTGGTCAAGCTCATGGAATGGAGAGAGCTTTTCGTACGACCGTGCAAGCAGGAACTGTGCATTCCTCGCATAGGGCGAGTTTGGGGTCTGCTGAAGCAGTCGCCTGTAGGTGTCTGCCGCAAGGATGTACTCTTTCTTTTTGAAATAGGAGTCGGCCAGAGCGTTAAGCACATCGTCCTCAAGATCGGTTGCCCTCGTCGAAAACATGAGGGACTCAAGAATGACGATCGCATTGTCGTACTTCCGTTTTGCGATCTTTTCGGTGGCTTCGCGGTAACGCTGCTCAGCCGGAGATGCCGTCATTGCGGCAGTTGTCGCTGGTTTCGATGACGAACAGGATGAGAGCGAAAATGCAAGACAAAGCAGGCCCGGCAGAGTCCTGCGCACCGACTTTTTCATGACCGACTGAGACATAGAGACTCCCTTGAAGCAAGTGAAAAAATGACAATCCGATTGTGCCTCACGGCAGCACGCCAAACTCACGCGAACCAGTGCAAGAGCAGGAAAAAGCTGATACCGTGGGTTGGCGGGTTTTCGGCTGAATCTTGCAAACCGGATGATTTGATTCCTGCCGGCAGTCCACGCTTTGGCAATCCGATTCGACTTTCGAAGGAACACCCGAAAAAAGTTCATGCGTTCGCAGAAGAAAACAATATGCTGATTTCGGATAACGAATTCAACGAACCGAATGGACCCTGCGGGGTTTGTGGAGCTTAGGGGAGTCGAACCCCTGACCTTCTCATTGCGAACGAGACGCTCTACCAACTGAGCTAAAGCCCCAAATGTGGAGCAATTTACAGCTATTCCAATCTTTTCACAAACGCAAAAAAAGCCCGCTCAACGGCAGGCTTTTTTTGAACAGAATGCTACGGAATCAAGCAGGTTCGGCGACCAGTGAATGCCTGAGCATTTCAAGCTGATGGCTGATACTGCCGTCAATGATCGTGTCGCCGATTTTGACGGTTACCCCGCCAATCAGGTTCTCGTCGAGCAGCATCTTGGCACGTATTTTCTTTCCTGTACGAACGGAGAGGCTGTTGACCAGCTCTTTCGCCTGCTCGTCGCTGAGCTTGACTGCACTTTTCACATCGGCGTTGATAACGCCATTGCGTTCATCGATCAAGGCGTTGAATTCGGAAATTACTCCGGCAAGAAGAGCGGCCCTTTTCTTGTGAGCGAGCAGCTTGATGAAGACCATCGTTTTCTCATCGACCTCGTTCCTGAAAATCTCTTCGAGAATTTTCGATTTGAGATCGACATTGATCAGCGGGCTTTTGAGAGCCAGCACGAGCTCATGACTTCCAGAGAGCACTTCCTGTATTTTCTGCAGGTCTTCGGTAACTTTCTCCAGAAAGTTGCCTTCAACAGCCACTTCGAGCAAGGCCACCGCATATCGACGGCCTGCAATTGCACTTGACATAGTTCCGAGGTTTTATTATCAGTTACGACTGGAGGCCATTTCCTTGATCATATCGTTGACCACCACTTTCTGCTTGTCCGCATCAAGAGTGGTACGGATAATTTTCTCGGCGCCTTTTACGGCCATATCGGCGACCTCGTTTCTGAGCACATCCAGTGCGCGGCGCTTCTCCTGCTCAATCTCTTCCTTGGCGGAAGCAATCATCTTGCGGGATTCATCATGGGCTTTCTCGGTGAGATCAGCGCGAAGCTTGTCCGCTACCTCCTTGGCTTCCCTGATGATTTTATCGGCTTCGGCATCTGCCTTGGCCAGCAAATCCCGGTTTTTCTTCAGGATCGACTCGGCCTCGTCTTTTGCGGTGTGAGCTCGATCAATGGCTGATTGAATGCCTTTGGCTCGCTCTTCGAGCATCGACAGGATCGGCCCCCATGCAGTCTTGCTGAGAATAACAAGAACGATCAGAAAAGTAAGAGCTGTCCAGAATATGAGGCCAGGATTCGGGTTGAGAAGCCCGCCTTCGAGCAGAATAATCCCTGACGTTAGCATGAACGCAGTCCTTTAACAGTTTGATAAAAAACCGTCTGCGGTTTCAAATAGATACTGCAGACGGATTAACTATGGCACGAGGCATTACTTCAGGGCGAGAAGCACGCAGATAACCTCACCGAACAGCGCAACACCCTCGATAAGAGCGGCGGCGATAATCATCGTGGTACGGATGTCCGAAGTCGCCTCAGGCTGACGGGCAGTGCCTTCAGCTGCAGAAGCAGCAGCGTTACCAATACCAAGACCTGCACCGATAGCTGCCAGACCTGCGCCGATGCCCGCACCCAAATAACCCAAACCTTCCATCTTTAAATTGCCTCCATTGATTGTTGTTGTAAAATGAATGCTACTCCTTGTAGCAGTTCTAAAAAAGATAACGGAACTTCGTTACGCAACCGGATCGTCTCAGTGATGACCGGAAGCTTCGAGCTCATGACCGTCATGACCGCCTTCATGCGCCGTGGCCAGGCCGATGAACAGTGCGGAAAGCATGGTGAACACGAACGCCTGCAGGAACGCCACGAAGAGTTCGAGCAGATAGATGAAGATCGCGAACGGAATCGAAACCGCTACAGCCACAATGTAGCTCTTCAGAATAAAGCTGATGAAAAACAGGCTGAGAATGATGATATGGCCTGCGGTCATGTTCGCAAAGAGTCGGATGGTCAGCGCGAACGGCTTGGTGAACTGTCCGAGAATTTCGATTGGTACCATGATGATCCAGAGCGCCCAGTGCGTACCGGCGGTCAGGTGCTTCATATAGCCCACGATGCCATGCGCTCTGAAGGCCGAAACCTGGGTGACGATAAACGTGAAGGTAGCCAGCGTCAGCGTGACGTTGACGTTGCCGGTCGCGGTCGCGCCATAAGGGATGAGGCCGAGCAGATTGCAAACCAGAATGAAAAAGAACACCGTCAGCAGGTAGGGCAGGAACTTTTCGTAACCGTGACCGATGTTGGGTTTGGCGACGTCATTGCTGATAAAATCGACCAGTGACTCGAAAACGTTGGCAACACCCTTCGGCGCCTGATTTGCGGACATCTTCTTGACGCTCGCGCCAGCAGCGCTTGCGATAACGATCAGCAGGATCGCGGCAAGCCAGATCATCACGACATGCTTGGTGATCGAAATGTCGTAACCGGCAACTTCGATGCGGGGCAGATGCACCTCTCCGAATGGCTCGAAAGCGAAGGTGTGGTTGTCGAGAATATGGTGCATGATGAGGTCGCCCGGCTTCTCTTCACCGCCCTCGGCATGAGCGGCCTCAGCCTCCGCGGGTGCGGCGACGGGAGCCTCGACGCTTGCCGGAGCGACCGGCGCAGTTGCCGCTACAGGGGCCTCATTCTGACCGGTAGTTGCGAATACAGGACTGTTCAGGCTCAGGAGTGCAGGCACGACCAGTGCCAGAATTCTTGAAATCGCTTTCTTTCGCATACCGTCTTGTCAGTTTTTTGCCGCGTTTTTTTTCAGTTGATTCTTCTTCTGGTAAGCGAGAATCTCGAGCACCAGATAAATACAGTAAAAAGAGATGAAGGATACCACGAAATCGATCGACTTGACCATACCCAGCAGATTGATGACCAGCACCAGCGCCATGATAATCAGAAGCCGGAGTGCGACACCGCCGAAAACGACGAGCGTGAAAACCTTCGACTCCTTGTCAAATCCGTACTCAAAGAGCAAGTACCCCATGAGGCTGTTGAGAACGACCATGAGCCAGGCAACGAAAACCGAGTTGATGTCAATCGGATAGTTTGCCGAGCCCCAGTAAACAACCCCCCATAAAATGACCGACAAGATAAATAACTTTATAAGAAAATCAAACAATGCCTTCATGTCCGGCGATCCTTTTCGTGGTTTCGAGTGTGTTGATGTAAACGGTCATGCTCGCGGTCTGCCTGCCGAATGGTTTTCATGAGCACAAGGACCATGCCAACCATGCCAACAAGCACTCCGGCCAGCAGAAGCAGAGGCGAGGTGCCAAGCTTCGAATCCGCCCAATAACCGAGGAAGACGAAAAGTGCGAAACTCGAGGCGATCTGAACCCCGATCCCGAGATACTCCGACAGCGCCCTGACCGATCCTCCAAACTGCTCGGAGAATTTATCCTTTTTCCTGTCATTATCTAACATGGTCATCTCCTTTGGAGGCATGAGCCGCTATCGGGGAATAGCTATTGCCCGCCGGAATCCGCGTTAACATCCCGGTAAACATTCCAGGTCGATTCAACCAGCGTGTCCAGATCGCTGTACTGCGGAACCCAGCCAAGCAATTCTCGGGCCATCGCGGAGGTTGCCACCAGATTGGCCGGATCGCCCGCACGACGCGGCGCGAACTCCGCCATAATCTCATTGCCCGTCACGCGGCGGGCGGCTTCGAGCATTTCGAGCACGGTGACACCAGTCTCGCTGCCGAGGTTGACCGACAGGCTTTCGCCGCTCTCGATCACCTGCTCGAATGCGAGTACGTGCGCGGTAGCGAGATCGTTGACGTGGACATAGTCGCGGATACAGGTGCCGTCCCGAGTCGGGTAGTCGGTGCCGAACACCGAGAGCATCGGCCTCACGCCCGACGCAACCTCCATGATGACCGGCAACAGATTGGCCGGATTCCTTTCCAGCCCTCGGATGCGCCCGCGCACATCGTATCCGGCGGCGTTGAAATATCTGACCGCCGCGAACTTCAGCCCCTTGAGCCGGTCGTACCATTCGAGAATCCGCTCGATTTCGAGCTTGGTGAAGCCGTAGTAGTTCTCCGGCTCCTTGGGATGATTCTCGTCGATGGGCAAATAAACCGGGCTGCCGAAAATGGCTGCCGAAGAGGAGAAGAGGAGGCATTTGATGCCGCTTGCCACCGCCTGGTTGATGGTGCCGATCGTACCGCAGATGTTGTGCACGGAGTACTCTTCCGGTTTCTGCATCGACTCCCCGGCAGCCTTCAGTGCCGCCAGATGAACGCATCCGTCAAACCCGCGATTCATCACCTCGGCCAGCATTTCCGCATCGAAAATATCTCCACGCACGAACTCCGCGTCGTCAAAAAGATTCTCCTCCCGCCCGGTGGAGAGATTGTCGAACACCGTAACCTCGTAGCCCCGGTCGAGAAACTCGCGAGCCACATGACTGCCGATATACCCTGCGCCGCCGATAACGAGAATTTTCATGCCTGAATATTTCATACGGGGTTCATACACGATCAAACCCAAAGATAACACTTCCCGCCAGATAAATTACGTGGAGTCCACGCGTGATTTGCTTGTGCTCCGAAATCTGCGGCGGTAAAGCTTTCTGTTCAATGGCTGGCTATCGCGACCAAACGAACAGATAAGAAGGGGTGAATCCGATCGAGATTTCACGATTGACGGAAGAGCGCGCCGCGCCGAATCAAACCCTGTTATTTGGAACTGCTTCTTGAAATCGGCAACTTCAGTCACTCCGCTCAGCTTTACCGTTACATCTACCTGCGAAAGCACCCCTTTTCACGTATATGAACAGGAAATTATCAGAACCATGAACCATACTTCGGGTATAACACCTCTCCACCCCTCAATCTTCCACAACATTCCCGGCCTTGTGGCGCTTCAGACTACCCGCGCCGGCGGGGTGAGTGCTTCACCGCTGGATTCGTTGAATCTCGGGACTCACGTCGGAGACGATCCGGAGCGTGTGCGGGAAAATGAGCGGCGGCTTTGCGCTTTTCTGGAGATCAGTTGCGAGAGCATCGTGACAACCGGGCAAGTGCACGGGACGGAGATTGCCGTCGTTACCGGGCCGGGGAAACTCGACGGGTATGACGCGCTCATCACCAACGTTCGCGGACTTTTCGTCGGCATCCTGACGGCCGATTGCTACCCGATCCTGATTTACGACCGCCGGACGAGGGCCTGCGGCGCGGCTCATGCGGGGTGGCAGGGCACGGCGGGACGGATCGCTGAAAAGACGGTCAACGCCATGCACAACTCGTTCGGCACCCGTCCGGAGGATTGCCTCGCCTGGGTCGGCACCGGCATCTCCGGTGAATGCTACGAAATCGGCGGCGAAGTTGCTGCCCGCTTCAGTAGCCGCTATCTCAAGCCGTCGCCCTCCGGTGAAGGGCGGCAACTGCTCGACCTCTCGGCGGCCAACCGCGACCAGCTCATCGAAGCGGGCATTCCGCCGTCGCAGGTGCAGTGCTCGGAGCTCTGCTCATACCGAGACGCCGACCGCTTTTTCTCCTACCGCCGTGACAACGGCAAAACCGGCCGGATGCTCGCCCTGATCGGACTCAGGTCTTCTGACTGAGACTCCTGACCGCCACCAGCATGGTGCCGAGTTTTTCCTCGAGCGCTTTGAGGGTGGCGAGGTCGGCTTCGCTGAGGTCGTCGGAAACGACATCATACTCGGAGAATGAGAGCAGTGTTTTGCCGAGCTTCTGTTCGAGGGAACGAATCTCTTCGAGCTGCTCCGGGGTGAGTTTGGAGAGGCTGGATAACATGATGAACTCCTTTGCTTGTGCGCCTTCCGCGAGCCGGATGGCGCGGTTGACTGAATCCAGAGAACATCCCGCCCATGCGGACGGTCACAACGATTTATTCGGCTCGCTGTTGGTTAACAGCTCTTTTTGGGATAAATTGGACGTCAGATTTCCGTGCGCCAGCACTCGCTGTTTTTCTACTCGTCTCTCATATCTAATAAAGACAATTATCGACAATGAGCAACAATGACCTCCTGAACTACTACCACAGGGCCAACGAGCTGGTCTTCAAGGGCCTTATCGAGTTCAGCTGCATGAAGGCCGCTATCGAACTCGACCTTTTCAGCCACATGGCCGAAGGCCCCAAGGACCTCGCGACGCTGGCAGCCGATACCGGTTCGGTGCCGCCCCGTCTCGAAATGCTCCTCGAGACGCTTCGCCAGATGCGCGTCATCAACCTTGAGGATGGAAAGTGGTCATTGACCGAGTTTGCCGACTACATGTTCTCACCGAACCCGAAAGAGCCAAACCTGCACCAGACCCCGGTTGCCAAGGCGATGGCGTTCCTTGCCGATGATTTCTACATGGGCCTTTCGCAGGCCGTCAGGGGTCAGAAGAACTTCAAGGGCCAGGTTCCTTATCCTCCGGTCACGCGCGAAGACAACCTCTACTTCGAGGAAATTCACCGCAGCAACGCCAAGTTCGCCATCCAGCTGCTGCTCGAAGAGGCAAAGCTCGACGGCGTCAAGAAGATGATCGACGTTGGCGGCGGCATCGGCGACATTTCGGCTGCCATGCTCAAGCACTTCCCTGAACTCGACTCCACCATCCTGAACCTGCCGGGCGCCATCGACCTGGTCAACGAGAATGCCACCGAGAAGGGCGTGGCCGACCGTCTGCGCGGCATCGCGGTGGACATCTACAAGGAGTCCTACCCGGAAGCCGACGCGGTGATGTTCTGCCGCATCCTCTACTCGGCCAACGAGCAGCTCTCGACCATCATGTGCAAAAAGGCGTTCGATGCCATGCAGTCCGGCGGCCGCCTGCTGATTCTCGACATGGTGATCGACGATCCGGAAAACCCGAACTTCGACTACCTGAGCCACTACATTCTCGGCGCCGGAATGCCCTTCTCGGTGCTCGGCTTCAAGGAGCAGGCCCGCTACAAGGAGATTCTCGAAAGCCTCGGCTATAAAGACGTGACCATGGTGCGCAAGTACGACCACCTGCTCGTTCAGGCTGTGAAGCCGTAAGAGTTCGAAGGGAAAGAGATTCCATCACTTGATCTTCACTGAAAAGGCTGCCTCACCGGGCAGCCTTTTCTCGTATAGGGCTTATTTGACCGTACTCTTCAAAGACGACAGGTTCGAGACCTGCCCTTACGCGTTCATCGGCACTTTTCCCAATTCATCAATCGATCAGGCAATTGCTTTTACGCCCATACAACTCGTGGGCTGTGCGAAGGATCTCTTCGCGGAAGTCGGGGTGGGCGATGGTGGCAAGTGCTTCAGCTCGCTGGCGGAGGTTCTTGCCATGCAGATTGACGATGCCGTATTCGGTGACGACGTACTGCACGTGCGCCCTTGTGGTCACGACACCTGCGCCGGGCTTGAGCTGCGTCACGATGCGCGACTCCCCCTTGCGCGTCGTGGCTGGCAGGGCGATGATCGGCTTGCCGCCAGGCGAGAGCGCCGCGCCACGGATGAAGTCCATCTGGCCGCCGACGCCGGAGAAGTGCCGGATACCGATCGAATCGGCACACACCTGGCCGGTCATGTCGATCTCGATGGCGCTGTTGATGGCCGTTACCTTCGGATTTTTGCGAATCTCCTTTGTGTCGTTGATATAGTCCGAGCCGAACATTTCGACCAGCGGGTTGTCATCCACGAAATCGTAGAGTTTTCGGGTGCCAACAAGGAAGCTCGCCACAATGATCTCGTTGTGCGTTTTCTTGCAGCGTCCATTCACCACCCCCTTTTCGACCAGTTCGACCACACCGTCCGAGAACATCTCAGAGTGGATGCCAAGGTCCTTGTGCCCCGTCAAAGCGGCGAGCGTGGCGTCAGGAATCGCGCCAATGCCCATCTGTAGCGTCGCGCCGTCCTCGACGATGGAGGCGATATGCTGGCCGATCTGTCGCTCGATATCGGTCAGCTCGTGGCGCGGCGTCTCCGGCAGCGGATCGTCCACCTCGACCAGCGAATGAATCTTGCTGACATGCAGCAGTCCTTCGCCGTGGGTGCGGGGCATGTTCGGGTTCACCTGGGCGATGACGTGCCGGGCGGTATGCACGGCGGCGCGGGCCGCATCGACCGACACCCCGAGCGAGCAGTAGCCGTGACGGTCGGGCGGCGAAACGTGCACCAGTGCCACGTCGAGCGGCATGACTCCGTCGTAGAACATCGCGGGCACGTCGCTCAGGAAAATCGGGATGGCATCGGCGTAGCCGCACTGCACCGCCGAACGGACGTTCCTTCCGACAAAGAAGGCGTTGAGTCTGAAGCTCTCCTGAAATTCAGGTCTGACATACGGTGCGTCGCCTTCGGTGTGCAGGCTGACGATCTCGACGTCACGCAGATGGCTGGCGCGGCTGACCATCGCCTCGATCAGCCTGCGGGGCGTTGCCGCCGCGGTGTGCAGAAAAACCCTGTCTCCCGACTTGATGGCCATGACGGCCTTTTCTGCGGATATTGTCCGGTAACTCATGATACGTTGACTCCTTTTTGAACTGGTTACAGCTCCGCCTCTCCCCCGTGATTCTGGCGATTAGCCCCAAAGGACGGCGATGCTCATGGATAGTGGTAAACGATAGGGGGCGAGCCGGGAAAAGCGGCTGCGCCCTTTTCCCGGATTGCTTCATTGCAGTGGCGGATTGTTTTTCCGGCGAAGATAGGCCGGAGTATCGGTAGCGCCTTTCTGTATCTGCTCGTCTTCGTCGCTCTGGCCGGGCATGGGGTCCGATCCGCCCGAAGGACGCGATCCGGCGGTGCTGCACGCTCGACCAATATCGAATGGCTCCTGAATAGAGCGGCTTTTTCTGATGTAGGCGGGAATTCTCATGTCCTCGACCACCTGTTCGGGATAGCCTGAGGATTGAACGAGACGTCCGAAACCCTGCACGTGGTGGGCTTTAGGCGGCGTCTTCTCCTGCTGTCCGGAGGACGAAGCGGGTTGTCGCTCCTCTCCCGGTTCAACTCTCTTGAAACCGGTGACAATCACCGTGACCCGGATTTCGCCCGATACCTGCGGCTCATCGACATAGCCATTGATGATCTTGGCATCGCTGCCAACCTGCTCTTCGATGTAGTTCATGGCATCAGCGATGTCGCGCATGGTCACGTCGCCCGTGATGTTGACCAGCACCCCCTTGGCGCCGCGCATCTTGACCCCCTCCATCAACGGACTGGTGACCGCATCCGACGCGGCTTTCAGTGCGCGACGCTCTCCGGCAGCGGCGGCAGAACCCATGACCGCGTCACCCGCACTCTGCATAATGCTCCGGACGTCTGCGAAATCGACGTTGACGTGGCCGTGGTGGGTAATGATGTCGGCGATACCCTTGACCGCCCGGAACAGCACGTCATTCGCCATGTTGTAGGCCTCGGTGGCGCTGACGCCTTCATCGGCGATGCTCAGGATTTTTTCGTTCTCGACGATGATGAGCGTGTCGATATACTTGCGCAGTTCGGTGATGCCGCCGTCGGCGATACGCGCCTTGATCTGCCCCTCGAAGCTGAAGGGGCGGGTGACGACGCCAATGGTAAGGATGCCCATATTGCGGGCGATGGAGGCGACGACCGGCGCAGCGCCGGTGCCGGTGCCCTTGCCCATGCCAGCCGCGATAAAGACGAGGTCGGCCCCCCGCAACTGCATGGCGATCAGCTCGCGATCATCCTCGGCAGCGAGACGTCCTTTGGACGGATCGGCACCGGCGCCCAAACCGTTGGTCGCTTTTTTACCGATCTGCACCCGGATCGGGGCTTTCGAGTTCAGCAAGGCCTGACGGTCAGTGTTGAAAACAACGAACTCGGCGCCGCTTATCTTCCGGTCCATCATATTGTTGACAGCATTGCCGCCGCATCCGCCGACGCCGACAATCTTGATATTGACTCCGCTGCCCTGATCGCTGTCGAACAGGCCTGGATCGAGTTCGAATGCCATACTCTCTATTCCTTGTTTTTCCTGTCGTTACAGGTAACTATCTCTGCTACAACTGATCCCAAAACTTTTTCAGACGGTCAACAAACTTCTTTCCGGTTGGCGGGGTATCGGGACTCTGCTCGGGACTCTGTTGAGCCTGCGAGGGTTCAGGAGAAGACGTAACCGGCTCCTGAGTCTGCCCGGACGGTGCCGGGGCAACCTCTCCGTAATCCTGGTACAGATTGTTCTGCAGCGAGTGAGCTACCAGACCCATCACCGTTGCGTACATCGGGTTGTTGACCGCATCCTTGATGCCGCCCGAAACCCCTTCCGGATAGCCCGTGCGCACATCGAGTCCGAGAATATCCCTGGCCAGCTCGCCCGTACCGGGCAGAAGCGCGCCACCACCGGTGATGATAACCCCGGCATTGAGATAGTCGTAATAGCCCGAGCGCTTGATGATGTCTCGCACCAGTTCGAAAATCTCCATCATGCGGGCTTCGATGATCACCGTCAGGGAGCTTTTCGGGAACGACTTGCTCGGCCGTCCCTCGATGCCCTCGATCAGAATCTCCTCCTCCTTGTCGAGCACCTTCGCATAGGCGCATCCGTGCTGGATCTTGATCTCTTCAGCCACGTCGTTGAGTGCCTTGATGCCATAGGCCACATCGTGAGTCACATCGTTGGCCGCAACCTTGATCACCTCGGAGTAACGGATCGCGCCGTCGATGTAGATGGCCACCTCGGTGGTGCCTCCGCCGATGTCGATCACCACCACGCCGCTCCGCTTCTCGCTCTCCTTCATCACGGCGAGACCGGAGGCCACCGGCTCGAAGGTCATGGCGCTGACTTCGAGGCCTGCCTTTTCGATGCACTGCTTGATGTTGCGGATCTTGGTCCGAAGTCCAACGACGATGTAGGCGCTGCCGCGCATGATCGTTCCGGCCATGCCGATCGGATCGAGCACGCCATCCTGGTCATCGACGATGAACTCCTGTGGAATGACGTGGATGATCTCGTGGTCGATGTCGAGATAGCGGATGTTGGTTTTGGCCTTTTCGAGGAAGCGCCGCACATCGGACTCGTTGACGATGCCGGTCTGGTTGACGCTGATTTCGGAGTTGCTGTAGATGCAGTGGACGTGCGCGCCGGAGATGCCGACGTTGACCCCCTTGATTTTGATCGAAGATTCTCGCTCAGCATCGGCCACAGCTTTGCTGATGGCGTCAACCGTCTTGTTGATGTTGACGACCGTCGCCCGTTGCAGACCGTCGGAGTTGGCGCGTCCCTTGCCGAGGACGTTGAGTTTGCCGACGTCATCCTTTTCGGCGACAACGACGCAGACCTTGGTTGTTCCTATATCGAGACCGATTACAATATTGCTCTTCGGCATGAGGAGTTTTGAGTTCAATGGTGTTCATCGGGAAGTTGGCCACTCGCAGGCGGGGCAACCGGCGCCGCTGTAGAATCTGCGGACTCTGCTTCGCTCACAGGTGATGAGGCGAACACTCTCTCCCGGAAACGAAGATCGACCGAGTCGTAACAATCGATACCTTTTTTTGCAACAACCTTTTGCCAGAATATCTCGAATTTTTTCAATTTTTCCTTGAAATTACCGTCATTGCCGATAACAAACCGTATCGGCGAACCAGCCACCGTGAACCATGTCTGGTTGTCCCGGGTGAGATGAATGCCAGATACCATCATCCGGGCGTAGGTGCTCTGGCCAAAGGCGTCGAGCAGGGCGAAAAGGAGACTCCGATCTTTTGCGTTCAGCTGGCGCACTCCTCCAGCCCGCACGCCATAAACCGTTACGAGCCGGAACCGTCCCGAGACTTTCTCGTCTGGCAACAGATATCCTTCGGTATCGATAATCAGATTCCGGCCCGCGTCAGCGACCAGAGCCGCCGGACGCCGTTCCTCGATCCTGACCCGCAGAATGCCATTCAGCTCCTTGCTGATTTGCATCTGTCTGATATAAGATTCCGGTGCAAGCGCCCGGCGGACATCGTCGATTCTGACCTCGTCCAGATTTTCTCCCTTGAAGCGGTTCAGACGGCGCTCGATGCCGGAAGCGGGAATCAGCGAAACGCCGCTGACCACCACCCGGTTGACCGTCACTTGCCGTTTCCATTGCGTCGCGTACCACGAGAGTGCCGCGACGGCAATGAGCAGCAGCGTGGCGAAGGTCATCATCACCGGCGTGGTGCTGAAAAGTCGGCGCAGCTTGCCACTGCGAGGACGCACCGGTTCAGGCGCGTCAAGGTCCGGCAGCTCCGGATCTTTCAGCAGTTCCTCGCTCCGCTGTTCATGTTTCGGACGAGCCATACTTGTTGCTCCTGTTATGCCAGTCAACGGCGGAGATCATGACGCCGTTGCGTCTGCGTTGCTGCGCGTCTCCGTGCACCACGCGGCGAATCGCGCGGCCAGATGCGTGATGTCGCCCGCCCCCATGAAGAGGAAAAGCGTCTCCGGCGCGGCCTCCGCCTGAAGCGCCGCGAGCAGCGCTTCGTGCTCTTCGGTGAACACTACGTTTTTCGCCCCGGCGGTTCTCGATGCCTCGGCCACCAACTCACCGGTGATACTGGGATAGTCCTCGGCCTTCTCGCGCGACGGGTAGATGCCCGCCACGTAAACCGTGTCGGCGCGGGAGAGCGCCCAGCCGAACTCACCGGCGAACTCCGCTGTCCGCGAGTAAAGATGCGGCTGGAAAACCGCCACGATGCGGTGTTCTTTCCATCCGTCGCGGGCTGCCCGGACGGTCGCCTTCACCTCGGAGGGGTGATGCGCGTAATCGTCGATGACGAGCACGCCGTCAGCGCCCCGGTACTTGACCTGGAAGCGGCGGCGCATCCCGCTGTACCTGGCCAGGCCAGCGATGATCCGCTCCGGCGGCAGGCCGATTTCGAGGCCGACCGAGAAGGCCGCCAGCGCGTTGAGCACGTTATGCCTGCCGGGCACGTTGAGCCGTACGCCGGGGTAGCGCTCGCCAAATGCCTCGACGGTAAAGGTGCTGCCCCCATCGCCGGGTTCGATCCCCGAAGCCATCACATCGGCGTGCTCCTCGATGCCGAAGGTGGTGTAGCGGCGATTCAGCCGGGGAATGATACGCCGGATCTCCGGCCAGTCAACGCAGCAGATGACCCGCCCGTAAAACGGCACCTTGTTGGCAAACTCCGCGAAGCAGTCGCGCAGGTTGTCCATCGTGCCGTAGGTGTCCATGTGCTCCGATTCGAGGCTGTTCAGGACGGCTATGGTCGGCGTGAGTTTGAGGAACGCGCGGTCGTACTCGTCGGCCTCGATCACCATGTACTTGCCCTCGCCGACCACCGTGCTTCCCTTGAGGTAGTCCGACACGCCGCCGATCATCACTGTCGGCGACTGGCCCGCTTCGAGCAGCATGGTGGCGACCATCGCGGTCGTGGTGGTCTTGCCGTGGGTGCCCGAGACGCAGATGCCAGATTTGTGGCGCATCAGCTCGCCGAGCATCTCGTCGCGCTTGATGACCGGAATGCCGAGCTTCTGCGCGGCGAGAATTTCGACGTTGCTCTCGGGACGCACTGCCGAGGAGTAGACGACAACGTCGCTCGCGCCGACGTTTTCGGCCTGGTGCCCCTGATGGATCACCGCGCCAAGTTCGCGAAGCTTGTCGATCACCTCGCCCGAAGCCAGATCGGAGCCGCTGACCGCAAAGCCAGATTTCAGCAGCAGTTCGGCGATGGCGCTCATCCCCGCGCCGCCGATGCCGACGATATGCACATTCCTCGTTTTTCCCAGTTCCATGGGGAGCACTCCTTATGATTTTGATAGCGCGATGATTCTTTCCGCGAGCGTCGCCGCCGCGCCGGGATGACCCTCCCGCCGGGCCGCCGCGCCCATTTGCGCAAGCTTGTCGCGGTCGCGGAGCAGCGCGAGGATCGCGTCGAACGACGCTTCTTCGCCGATTTTCGAGTCGTCGATCATGATCGACGCGCCCGCATTGACCAGTGCCAGCGCGTTGTGGCGCTGGTGATCCGCCGCCGCGTAGGGATAGGGGATCAGCACCGAGGGCTTGCCGAGGTTGGTCAGCTCGGCAAGGCTCGACGCCCCGGCCCGGCAGAGCACCAGATCGGCTGCTCCGTACGCCTTGCCCATCTCCTGAATGTAGGGACCGATCCAGCGAGTTGTCGAAGTGCCGATCTCCCCGCGTACCCGGTCGGCGTCGAGCGCGCCGGTCTGCCAGATGAGGTTGATCGTGCCGTCGAGACGATGGCACAGCTTCAGCACGGCGTTGTTGATCGCCCGCGCCCCACGGCTCCCGCCGAAGACCAGCAGCGTCGGCAGGCTCCGGTCGAGGCCGAAAAAGTCGAGGCACGACTCCCGGCTCTCGGCGGGAAACTCCCGCGCCGGATTCCCGGTCACGAACACCGAGGATTTATTGCCGAAAAACTTCCGGCTCTCCTCGAACGACAGATGCACCTCCGTCGCCATGCGCGCCAGCAGTCGCGTCGTCACTCCCGGAAAAGCGTTCTGCTCCTGAATCAGCGTCTTGCGCCCCGAAAGCTGCGCGGCGAGCAGCAGCGGCGCGCTGACGTAGCCGCCCGTACCCACCACCACGTCGGGGCGTTCCCTGCGGATGAAGGCCATTGCCATGGAGAGTGCCTTTACGAAATCAGCAAGAATCGCGGTGTTGTCCAACAGTGCGCGCGGGGACAGCCCCCGTTTCAGCCCCCTGACCGGCAGCAGTACGAGCGGATAGCCGAGACGCGGCACCTCGGTGGCCTCGATTCCGGCGGAGGTGCCTGCGAAGGAGATGCTGATGCCAGGCACCCGCTTCTTCAGCTCCGCCGCCATCGCCACACCGGGGTAAAGGTGCCCGCCGGTGCCGCCACCTGCGAAGAGCACTTTCATAAGGAACCTCCTTTCGATTCGAGCAGCGCCTGCGCCCGCTCGATGGTTTCGACCTTTTTCCGGTAACGTGAAATGCTGACCAGAAGCCCGATGCCGAGCGAGTTGAACAGCAGCGCCGTGCCGCCGTAGCTGATGAAAGGCAGCGCTACGCCGGTGGTCGGCATGAGGTGGCTGGCCACGGCGATGTTGATGAAGGCGAAAAACACAATGGCGAAGGTGACGCCGATGGCGACGTAGCGTCCGAAAAGGTCGGGAGCGTGCTTGGCGATGATGATGCCACAGGCAAACAGCCCGGAAAAAAGCAACAGGATAACCAGTGCACCGATGAAACCGTACTCCTCGCCGATGATGACAAAGACAAAGTCGTTATACGACAACGGCAGGTAAAGCTCCCGCTGTTTGCTGGCCCCGAGGCCAAGACCGAACAGGCCGCCGTTGCCGAGGCCGAGCAGCGCCTGGCGCACCTGGTAGCTCAGCTCCTTCTCGCCGCCGCTGAAAGAGACGAGGCGGGCAACACGGTAGGGCGCAGCAATCGCGAAGACTGCCGCAATCGGGATCAGCAGCGAAGCGGTGGCAAGCAGATACTTGACCCTGATGCCGCCGATGAACATCAGCGTGAAGCCGATGATCGCGATGAGCGAGGCGGTGCTGAAGTTCGGCTCGAGCGCCACCAGCGCGACAACGATCATCAGGAGCACCAGCATCGGATAGTACCCGTCATGCAGATCCTTGATATACTCTCTCTTTTCAGAGAGCAGCCGGGAAAAGTGAAAAATGATGGCGTATTTGGCCAGATCCGAAGCCTGGAACTTCAGCGGCCCAAATCCGAGCCAGCGGGCGGCGCCGTGAATGACATGCGCCAGCTTGAGCAACAGCAAAATGGCCAACAGACCGATGCTGACAAAAAGAAACAGTTTGCTGATTTTTCTGAAGATATGGTAGTCGATGGTGCCAACCACGAAGATCACCGCCATGCCAGCAATGGCAAAAGTGAGCTGCCGCCAGAGGAAGTACTGCGGGTCGGAAAATTTCTGTTCCGCCCACCCGGCTCCGCTACTGTAAACGACGACCACTCCGATGCACATCAGCAGCGCGACGATCAGGAACAGCAGCTTGCCGGCGATGTCCTCGCCCCGTCCGGTCGAGGGCAGCAGCGACGCCATCGATTCGGCGGGAGCGTCGTCAAGCTCCAGATCGAAATTCAGCTTAAGGTCATTCAGCTTCATGTCAGCTCCCGGACAAGTTGCTTGAACTGGCGCCCGCGATCCTCGAAGTCGCGGAACATGTCGAAGCTCGAACAGGCTGGCGAAAAGAGCACGCTCGCGCCGGGACGGGCGTTCTTGCGAGCCAGCTCGACTGCCTCTCTGAATGATCCGGCGGGCAGGACGTTGACGACGCCGTGAAAGGCGTCGGCGATCTTCTGGCGTGACTCCCCAATCGCCACGATGCAGGCGACCTTCTCCCGCACGAGATCGGCAATCACGCTGTAGTCGTTGCCCTTGTCGCGCCCCCCGGCGATAAGTACCATGCCGGCGGGGACCGACTGAAGCGCCTGCCGGAGGGCATTGACGTTGGTGGCTTTCGAGTCATTGATCCAGTCGAGTCCACACGCATGTCCGGCAAACTCCTGCCGGTGCTCCACACCGCCAAACTCCGCGAGCACGAGCCGCATTGTCTCCGGTGCCACGCCAGCGGCGGACGCCGCTGCGACCGACGAGAGCACATTGTAGAGGTTGTGGTCGCCGCGAAAGCCCGGTTTCATGATTTCGTCAACACGCATGAGCTTTTCGGTCGAACCCGAGGTACGGATGACAATCTCGCCCTCCGCGACCGACACGAAATCTCCCGGCGCAGCATTAAGCGTTTCGGCGCGCAGGCCGACGCGAACCACCCGGAAGGGCCACGGCTCCTGCCGGTCGAAATGGGCGCGAAGGATCGGGTCGTCATGATTATAGATGAGCGTGTCGCCCGTGCCCTGCCGCGCATGGATGCGATACTTCGCAGTGGCGTAGGCTTCGATACTGCCGCCGTAGCGATCCATGTGGTCGGGCGTGATGTTGGTCAGCACGGCGATGTTGGGGCGAAAATCGAAGCACGCTTCGAGCTGGTAGCTGCTCAGTTCGAGCACGGCGATGTCCGCCGCCGTCATGCCGGGGACCTCCGACGAAAAGGGAATGCCGATGTTGCCTACGCTGAAGGCCCGGAATCCCTGCCGCTCCCCCTCCGCCTCAGAGATGCGGTGGATGAGCGTGGCGGTGGTGGTCTTGCCATCCGTGCCGGTGATGCCGATGATTCGCGCCGGGCAGAACCAGTAAGCCAGCTCGATCTCGCTCACCACGGGAATACCGCGCGCGTGCATCTCGCGGATGACCGGCACACGCTGCGGAATGCCGGGACTCACGATGCACAGTTCAGCCTCGAAGACCCGCTCCGAATGGCCGCCCTCTTCGAACGGCACGCCAAGTTGTCGCAGTGTTGCCGCCGCCTCCGGGCTGACCGCGCCAAATTCGCTTAAGAATGGCCGCGCCCCCGCCCGCGCGAGCAGGCCAGCCGCTGATAAACCGCTTTTGCCGGCGCCGATCACCGACGCCACTTTCCCTTTCAGCTCTTCCGGTTTCACGTTATCGCAGTTTCAGGGTCATGAGGCTTGTCAGAAAGAGCAGGATCGAAATGATCCAGAAACGGATCACGATCTTCTGTTCCGCCCATCCCTTCAGCTGAAAATGGTGATGCAGCGGCGCCATCAGGAAAATGCGCCGCCCTTCGCCGTACAGCTTTTTTGAAATCTTGAACCAGGCAACCTGCATCGAAACCGAGAGGGTTTCGACGAAAAAGACTCCCGCCAGCACCGGTAGAAGGAGTTCCTGCTTTATCATGAGCGCGATCACCGCGATGGCGCTACCGAGCGAGAGAGAACCGGTGTCGCCCATGAACACCTCGGCGGGGCTGGAGTTGAACCACAGAAATCCCACACACGCCATGACGATGGCCATACTCACCACGGCAACCTCGCCCGCGCCGGAGATGAAGGGAATGCTGAGATATCCTGCATAGACTGCGTTACCAGCCAGGTAGGCGAAGCCTCCGAGGGCGAAGGTGACGATGGCCGCATTGCCCGCCGCCAGGCCGTCGAGGCCGTCGGTGAGGTTGACTGCGTTGGATACCGCCGTGATGATGAATATTACCACCGGAATGTAGAAGATGCCATAATCGACCGAGAGCTTTTTGAAAAAGGGTACGGTGGTATCGGAGAGCAGTACCGAAAAAACGGGATCGTTCCAGGTGTAGAAGCCGATGACCAGGCCGAGCGTTACCTGTCCGATCAGTTTGTAGTGGCCGGCAAGGCCGCCCTTCACCTTCAGCACAACCTTCTGGTAGTCGTCGATGAAGCCGATCAGACCCATCCAGAAGACGGCCAGCATGATGAGCCAGACATGCGGATCATCGATCTTGGCCCAGAGAAATGCCGAAACTTCAATAGCGAAAATGATCATGAGTCCGCCCATCGTGGGTACATCTTTTTTCTTGCGATGTTCTGGTGGCGCCTCTTCTTTGATCGGCTCGACGAATTTCGACTTGAGAAAGCGGATGAACCTCGGCCCGGCGAAGATGATGATCAAGAGGGCAGTGATGGCCGCCGCGCTGGCCCTGAAGGTCAGATATTCGATGACCCCCATGCCGGGAAGACTGTAGAGTTCGTTGATATATCGAAGAATGTAATAGAGCATCGTTGGTTCAGATCGAGTGCTGTTGATTCTGTTTGATAAGATCGTCCGCCGCCAGTTCAAGCTTCATTCCGCGAGACCCCTTGAAGAGCAACGCGTCACCCGGCTGGACGTACTCCGACAGGAAGCCGCGAAGCTCGTCCATCGTCCAGAAGTGCCTGAGGCAGCGCCCGCCCGCCTGCTCGCAGATGAGTCGGGCGGCATCACCCAGGGTGAGGCAGGCATCGAGCGGCAGTTGGCGAATATACCTGCCGATGCCTTCATGCTCAATGGCCGAATTGTCGCCGAGTTCGAGCATGTCGCCAAGCACCGCAATCCGGCGGCCCCGGCACTCGATGGCCGCAAGCGTATCGAGTGCCAGACGCACCGAGTCGGGATTGGCGTTGTAGGTGTCGTTGAGCACCACGATTCCGCCGTCGTCGAACAGCTCCATGCGCTTCCAGCCCTTCGCGGGCAGGAGTGTGCCGAGTCCTTCGGCGATGTGCGCCGGGGCGAGGCCAAAGTGCGCGCCGACCGCAGAGGCGGCCACGGCGTTGATGACGTTGTGGCGCCCGACAAACTGCATCGCCACTGGCTGGTGAACGCCGGATTCGGAGCAGAGCGTGAACGAAACGCGGCCCACCCGATCCGTGCCGATCTGTTCGGCCCACCACGCGCGGCCCGCTCCCGGCTGCGCTCCGTAGCCGGTCTTGCGTGACAGACTCGCTCCGGCAGCGGCGAGGCGGTGATCGTCGAGATTGACGAACGCTGTTCCGCCGTGTGCTTCGAGGTAGCGGAAGAGCGCCGCCTCGGCATCGGTGACCCCGTCGAGGGAGCCGAAAAATTCGAGATGCTCGTGGCCGATGTTGGTCAACAGGCCGTGTGTCGGTTTGGCAAGCGAAGAGAGGAACTCCATTTCGCCGGGATGGTTGATGCCCATCTCGATCACGGCCACTTCGGTGTCGCGGCGCATCTGCAAGAGCGTCAGCGGCACGCCGAGGTGGTTGTTGTAGTTGCCCTGCGTGACGAGGACGTTGAAACCGGTCGAGAGCACGGCGGCAACCATCTCCTTGGTGGTGGTCTTGCCGTTGCTGCCGCCGATGCCGATCACCGGAATGTCGAAGCGCTCCCGGTAGGCGGCAGCGAGCTGCTGGAACGCCACGACCGGATCGTCGGCGACGAGGAAGCGGCGGCCGTCGCCCTGATGCTCCGCGCCCTTTTCGGCGAACCATTCGCGCGACACCACGGCCCACGACGCACCGTTGGCGAACACCTCGCCGACGAAGCGGTGCCCGTCGGTGCGCTCTCCCGGCAGCGCGACGAACACCGCGCCATCGACCGCCTTGCGAGAATCGATCACCACCACCGGATCGTCGAGCCGGTAGCTCTCATCAACGTCACGGGCCACGATGGTTCCCGCCCGCTCGAAATCGCTGAAAATCAGCGCTCCTTTCATCTTCACTCCCTCGCTTCCGTTAACTCATTTCATTTGCGCAAAACATGCCTCCAGACACTCGCGGTCGGAAAAGTGGCGCTTCACGCCCCTGATCTCCTGATACGCTTCGTGCCCTTTTCCTGCCACCAGCAGAATATCGCCTGCACCGAGCTGCTCGACCGCCCGGCGGATCGCCTCGGCACGGTCGGCGATGCGCAGATGCACCCGGCCCGCCATGCCCGCCTCGACCTCGTCGAGAATCGCTTCCGGATTTTCGTCCCGTGGATTGTCGGAAGTGAGAATCACCCTGTCGGCTAGTTCGGCGGCGATGCGGCCCATCTCGGGACGCTTCTGCCGGTCGCGGTTGCCACCACAGCCGAACACCACCGCGAGCTTCGCGTCTGCGGGCGTCACCGCCCGCAGGGCTTCGAGCGCCTTTTGCAGCCCGTCGGGCGTGTGGGCGTAATCGACCACGGCGCAGCGGCTGCGGTCGCGGCTCCAGATGCGCTCCATCCGCCCGGCGACGCTGTCGGCCTCGGCGAGGCCGCGAAGCGCCGTTTCGGGATCGATGTCGAGGCCGAAACCCACCGCGAACGCTTCGAGCATGTTCATCACGTTGTACGCGCCCGGCAGTGGAACATTCATCGCCATCGTTTGGCCACGAAAACTCACCTGCGCTATCGTTCCCTCGACGTTCATATCCAAAACCTTCGCGTCGAAACAGCGGGAGGAATCGCAGAACGGAGCACCATTGGTCGAGCAGCAGAAAACGCGCTCCGGCGGGAGATTGGCGGCCATGAACCTCGCGCGGGGATCGTCGGCGTTGAGGACGGCGAAGCCTTCGTCGTCGAGGCGGTCGAAGAGCAGGCGCTTGGCTTCGGCGTACTTCTCCATCGTCGCGTGAAAATCGAGGTGTTCGGGCGTGAGGTTGGTGAACACCGCCGCCCGGAAGCGCAGGCCGTGCACCCTGTCGAGCACGAGCGCGTGGGAGGAGACCTCCATCACCGCCGCCTTGCATCCGGCATCGACCATCTGCCGGAAAAGCGCGTGAAGCCCCGAAGATTCGGGCGTGGTGCGTTCGAGTGGAATGTCGCGGGTGCCGATGCGGCAGAGTCCTGTGCCGATATATCCGGCGGAAATGCCCGAGGCGTTGAGCATCGAGGTGATGAGGCGCGCCGTGGTGGTCTTGCCGTTGGTACCGGTTACGCCGATGAGCATGAGCCGATCCGGAGCGTTGCCGTAAAATACCTTCGAGAGTTCTGCCAGTGCCTTGCGGGCATCAGGTACGACGAGATACGTGACCGAATCGCGGCACTCCGCCGGAAGTTCTTCGCAAACCACCACCGATGCGCCAGCTTCGATTGCGGCGGCGATATAGCGGTGACCGTCAGTGCTGAAGCCGCGTACCGCCACGAACACCGTGCCCGGCGCAACCTCGCGCGAATCGCAGGTCACGCCGGTGACGGCGGTTCGCGCTCCGCTCCCGATCCGGCGCTCAACCAGCGCGCCGAGACCGGCAATCAGATCGTCGAGCAGCACCGCTGGCGCTCCTTTGCGGGATTCTTCCATCACCTGTCCTGAACTCTTTTCGCCAGGCTCACCCTGACTTTTGTCTCTTTCTGTACCTTCGTACCGGGCGCGATGCTCTGCGAGACCACGCTGCCACCGCTGCTCCCCGAGGGCTCCATCTTCAAGCCGTTCCATTCAAGTAGCCTGGCGGCTTCGCTCTCGCGCAATCCTTTCAGCTCCGGAACAACCACTGTCGAAACGCGGTCAAGCAGCTCCTTTTCGGGGGATTTCATGCTCAGCCGTTTCTGCATCTCCAGAGAGCAGGCCAGTGCGCGGCCGCAGACCCTCGAAAAAACCGGAGCCGCCACGGCTGACGCATAATACGCTGTCTGTGGTTCATCGACAACGATAATCGCGGCATATTGAGGGTTGTCGTAAGGAAAAAATCCGGCGAACGAGGCCATGTAGTAACCCCATCCCTGATAGCTGCCATTATGAAGCTTCTGGGCTGTGCCAGTCTTGCCAGCGACAGGAATTCCCTCGATGGCCGCCGCCATGCCGGTGCCCTTTTCAACCACCGCACGAAAATACTCCTTCGCCATGTAGCGGGCAGTTTCCGGCTTCAGCGCCTGCACTATCTTCATCGGCTCGTTCTCCGTGATCTTTTTGCCATCGGGACCGGTCACGTTTTTGATGATGAACGGCCTCATGCGAGCACCGTCGTTGGCCAGGGTAGCGTATGCCTGGAGCACCTGCAGCGGGGTGGCCATAACCTGATAGCCGTAACCCATCCAGGGCAACGTCAGGCTTCCCCAGCGCGAAACCGGCTTGAGCCAGCCTCCCGATTCGCCGATGAGGCCGACCCCGGTCTTCTGCCCGAAACCGAGGGCGCGGGCATAACGGTAAAATGTTTCTGCTCCGACCTTCATGGCTGTAGTGGCCGCGACGACGTTGCTCGACTCGATGATCGCTTTCTGGAAAGAGAGCGCCCCGAATGGCTCATGATCCCGGATGTGTTTCCCATAAAGAGTGAGCGTGCCGCCGTTGCCATCCACCTGTTTTTCCGCCGTCCAGTTCAGCACTTCGGTGGCCGCCGAAGCCATAACGATTTTGAATGTGGAACCCGGCTCAAACATATCGGTAACGGCACGATTGCGCATCTGATCGGCGGTCAGCCCGCTCCTGCGGTTCAGATCGAAAGTGGGGTAGTTGGCCATCGCGATGATTTCACCCGTCCGGACATCCATGATGATGCCCATCGCGCCACTGGCCTTGAACTCCTTGACCGCCTGCGCAATCTCCTCTTCAAGGATCCCCTGCACATCGGCGTCGATGGTCAGTGTCACATCGTTGCCCGCGAGGGGCTGCACCTGATCGGCGTCGGGAGCCGGATAGCGCTCTCCGGTTGCCGATCGCTGGAAAATCCGCACGCCATCGCGTCCGCTGAGCTGGCTTTCAAAGCTCTTTTCGAGTCCGCTGATACCCTTGTTGTCGCGATCGGTCAGTCCGATGAGCTGGGCGGCCACGTTCAGGTAATAGCGATGCTGCTCGCGCCGGAACCCTACCCCCTTGATTTTGAGACTCATCAGTTTCGCGGCCTGCGATACCGGCACGTTGCGTTCCAGCCAGACAAAACGCTTTTTCTTCCGGAGCAGGTTGAGATAGTTCCGTCGGCTCTTGCCGAAGGTATCCGAAAAGAGTTCGGCTGCCGCGCCGGCATCCGTCACATGCTCCGGATCGGCGTAAAAGGAGATGCTCTCGACGCTCTCGGCAAGCGGACGGCCGTAACGGTCGAGAATGCGCCCCCGTCGGGCTTTTTCGGTTACGATCGTCTCGTACTGCCGGTTCGCTTTCGCCCGGTATTTTTTGACATCGAACACCTGGATGCCCAGCAGCTTTGAAACGATCGCCAGGCAAAACAGCAGCATAAACGCCGCCATGATGCCAAGGCGCAGGCCGAATTCATGGTCGCTGGTACCGCGGTGGTTCTCCGGTGTCGTTCTCTCCTGGTTCATGCATTCTTCGATAAAAGAGGGGTGCTGTCAGGGTTCAATCTCGACCGGAGGAATGAATGAGGAGTCGAGTCCGAGATTTTTAGCATAACCGGAGATGTACCGGATGCTCTGAAGCTCCCGGCTCTTCAGCTCATCGGCAGTCGAGATGCTGGTGCTGATCCTGAGCTGCTCACGCAAACGCTCGTTGCGCTTGGCCAGATCGTTGATCGCCAGGGTATTGCTGATCTGCACCAGAAACAGCACAGTACCCAAGAGGAGGTAAACGAACGTTCTCAGGCGCAAAAGTGAACCTATATCGAAAATTTCAGGCGAATTCACCTGTGATGACGCTTTGCGAAACGGTTCTGGATCGAAGCCGAATGGCCGCCTTTCCGTCACATCGACGGCACCAAGCTCATAGCTTGCCATGTTGCTTCCGTTCTCCTGTCCAAAAATTTTGCCCGGCCTGTCAGCGAAACCGGCAAACGGCTTTTCAGCGGATTTCAAAACGTTCACGGCTCACCTCCTCTGAAGGTTACAGTTTCTGAATGACTCTGAGACGTGCACTTCTCGATCTCGGATTGCGGCTGATCTCTTCAGCCGTGGCTTCGACCGGTTTTCTGACCACCAGCACCGCTTCGGCAGGTTTCAGCGGTTCGCGGAGCGCGAGCCCTTTAGGGCCCCAGTCCGCCGACGTTTTGGCTGCAAAAAAACGTTTGACGATCCTATCCTCCAGCGAATGGTAGCTGATGACCGCGAACCGTCCGCCGGGAGAGAGCAACTCGAAGCCATCGGCCAAAGCCTGTTCAAGAACACCGAGTTCATCGTTGACTTCGATGCGCAAGGCCTGATAAATTCTCGACAGGGTCTTGATCGCCAGGTCTTTTCTGGGGCAGGCTGCCCTGATCACTTCGGCCAGCTCGCCGGTCGTCGTCAGTGGCGCGGAACTCCTCGCCGAGACAATCGCCCTGGCGATTCTGCCGCCAAGCGGCTCCTCGCCATACCGGAAGAACAGCTTCGCCAGCGCAGCCTCTTCATACCCGTTGACAACATCGGCGGCGGTCAGCGGCCCGTCTGGGTCCATTCGCATGTCGAGCGGGCCGTCCTTGAGATAGCTGAATCCGCGCTCTGGCGTATCGATCTGAAACGATGACACCCCGAGATCGAGCAGAAAACCCATGACCGGAAGACCGTTCCCCGTGCCCCGCATAATTGGTTCCACGAGCTCTTTCACCATGCCGAAGTTGCCCCTGACCAGGCGGCGCCGGTCACCAAACTCCCCGAGTTTCTCCCCCGCAGCTTCGAGGGCATGAGTATCCTGATCGATGCCGACAAGGAGCGAATCACCGTTAAGCGTTTGAAGATGCCGAAGCAGTTGCAGAGAATGGCCACCACCGCCAAGGGTGCCGTCGATGTATATCCCCGGGAGGGTGACCAGCAGCGATACGGATTCCCTGGCCAGCACCGGCTCATGATAGTCCTGGTAATCCATGGGTTCAGATGTACCGGTTTGCAAGCGGCGCGAACCGGCTCGCGTTATCGCTTAGCAGCCGTTCCAGACGGAGCGGCTCCCAGACCGTCATTTTCGCGTTGGCCCCGATGATGACCGCATCCTTGACGATACCGGCATGGTCGAGCATCTCCCGTGACAGTGCAATCCTGCCTGAACGGTCAAGCTCCGTCTGGTCGAGGCGCGCATAGATCATGGTGGTCAACAGGCGCTCATCGGGATTGAAATCGGAAAGTTTGAGCAGTTGCTGCTCCTTTTCGCTCCAGACCGACGGTTCGTAGAGTTCGAGCGATCCGTCATCGGCCTTGAACACGTAGAGCACCGGAGAGCGGCTCGGAGCGCCCGTGGCGGAATCGTCCTCCTGCAAGAGGAACCGGCGTCGAAACCGGGCGGGAATCAGAAGCCGCCCCTTCTCATCGACACTATGCTGTTCTCTTCCGATAAATCCGGGCATTGGTTTCCCACTTTTTCCCACTTTTCCCCATCTTTAATGTAGTTAATCAAAACTTCAAAAAAAATAACAGACTATATGTGGCTGTGATCGAAAAAAGCGCAGGGATTTATTCTTGGGGCTTGGTTTGATCGGAGAGTTTCTCGGCAGACAGCGAAAGATTTCCTCAGCAGAGGTGCTCACGTACTTCCGGAGCATGAGAAGCCGGTTCATATTTACATGACTCCAACAGCACTTGGCAAGGGACCCCGGTTGCCGGCCATCCCTGTTTCAGGAGGAGATTCAGGCGTTCATAAAACGGCGATGGCGGTGGTCAAACCAGGTTGTGTGCCGGTCAATATACCAATATCCCCCGTTTGTCCGGCAAGACCCGCGGGCCGGGCCGGTTCACGGGAGAACTTTGCGGCCATTGCTTTTCCTTTTGTGTGTGAGTATTTTACTGGTGCTTCGCCTTGCACAAACACAAAGTCATGCGGCCCCGTTGTCTGCAGTATGGCTTCTGACGGCCGGGCCGGGAGATATTCCTCCTGTTCTCTGTCAGTTTCGCATCGG
>LUZT01000018.1 GCA_001602925.1 Chlorobiales bacterium Clorobi_01
GCTTGGAAAAGGAATCTCCAAAAGTGTGTTAATATACCGCAATGTGCCGAATTTTCAAATGGCGCTTCGGTTAAATACTCATTCCGTGAAAACTTGGCGTAACTAGACTCATGATGAACAACAGCGCGGTGACCAGGACGAACAGGGCGATGAGCAGCACAGCCATGTGCTTGATGTCCCAGCCAAACAGCGGCTTGATGACGAGGCTGATGCCATAGAGCACCCAGATGACAAACAGGGAGACGAGCCGAGGCTCGAAAAGGTTAATGACCTCTTTTGACGCGTGCTGTTCGAGAACGCCAGCCACGATGGTGACCGACAGGAAAAAGAAGCCGAAAGCCACGGCGTGCATGATCAGCATTTCCAGCGCCTCCAGGTTTGGCAGGCGCTGAAAGAGCAGGCCAAACCGGTTGAGCCGGATCTGGCGGAAAAGCACCAGATACATGCCGCTGTACAGCCCGGCGATGGCTACCGAGCTGAAGCCAAAGATGGCCGCGATCAGGTGAACACCAATGCCCAGACCGCTGAATGCAAGTCCGGAATCGACGGTTTGGGAACTCAGGATTGATGAAAAGAGAGCCGAACCGGTCGCGAAAGCGATGACGAAAAAGCCCGTTTTGTCGCTTTTCGTGGTGAATTCGATAAACATATAGGTTATGGCGAGCGTCAACGCTACCATACTCATGAGGTTGTAGGCCGAATAACTCAGCCGGTATCCCGCCGTCGAAGTGAGCAGCCCGAGGTCAGCGACGTGGGTGACTACGGTAAGGATGAGCGCCGGTTGCTTGAGGCTTCCTGCGAGTGGCGTTTCCTTGAAAAAGTGGATGCCGTACAGGGCGGTGGTGACGATATAAAGCAGCGGCACGATTTGCGTCAGGGCAAAAAGCAGGCTGTTTTCAAGAAATATATTGGCCATACTCTGTGGGAAGAGGTCGTTTCAAAGACAGGATTATCGTGACAATACTTCAGTTGTTACAGCGTCCGGAGCGAGTCCGGTTCACTCCGTAAAACTGAAAAGAAAGATATCTTCACGCCTGCCTGATGATAATTTCAATGGAAAAAGTGTATATTCGGCCCGATTGAAAACCTAGGCAATAAAATATACTTATTTATCGCAAAAGATGAGCAGGAAACAGAATATTCGTAATATCGCCATTATCGCGCACGTTGATCATGGCAAGACCACCCTCGTGGACTCCATTTTCAAGCAGACTGGCGCGTTCAGGGAGAACCAGCATGTTGACGTCCGGGTTATGGACTCCAATCCCCAGGAGCGGGAGCGGGGCATCACCATCTTCTCGAAAAACGCAGCCGCGCAGCACAAGGGCTGCAAGATCAACATCGTCGATACCCCCGGTCACGCCGATTTCGGCGGCGAGGTGGAGCGCATCCTGAAGATGGTCGATGGCGTGCTTCTGCTCGTCGATGCTTTCGAAGGACCGATGCCGCAGACCAAGTTCGTGCTGCGCAAGGCGCTCGAACTGCACCTGAAGCCGATCGTGGTGATCAACAAGATCGACCGCCCGCAGGCCGATCCGGAGAAGGTGCACGATCAGGTGCTCGACCTGTTCATCGCGCTCGGCGCTGACGAGGAGCAGCTCGACTTCCCCTACATTTTCGCTTCGGCAAAGAACGGCATCGCAAAATACAGTATGGACGATCCGGATGGCGACATGAGCCTCCTGCTCGACAAGATCATCAAGGAGATTCCCGCTCCGGAAGCGGACGATGACGCCGGATTCCAGATGCTCGTTACCAGCCTCGACTACAACGACTATATCGGCAAGATCGCCATTGGCCGCATCCAGCGCGGCAAGGTCGCTCCCGGCAACCAGCTCACGCTGGTAACGCAGGACGGCATCGTGGGCAAGGGTACCGTCACCAAGCTCTTCCTCTTTGACCGCACGCAGCGCGTCGAGGCGACTGAGGCGACGGCGGGTGACATTGTCGCGCTTGCCGGCATTGCGGCGGCCAACGTCGGCGAGACGCTCACTACCCCCGACCTGCCGGAACCGCTCGACTCGTTCGAGATCAGCAAGCCGACTCTCTCGATGCTCTTTTCGGTGAACGATTCGCCGTTCGCCGGTCAGGAGGGCAAGGAGGTGACAAGCCGCAAGATTCGCGAGCGCCTCATGAAAGAGATCATGACCAACGTCGCGCTTAATGTCGAGGAGACCGACAGCGCCGATACCTTCAGGGTTTCGGGTCGCGGCGAGCTTCATCTCTCGGTGCTGATCGAGACCATGCGCCGTGAAGGCTACGAACTGGCCATCTCCCGTCCCGAGGTGATTCTGCGCGAAGAGAACGGCGTGACGATGGAGCCGGTCGAGCATGTCACCATCGACGTTCCGGAAGAGTACACCGGCGTGGTTATCGAAAAGATGGGCCGCAGGAAGGCCGAGATGACCAACATGAGCACCCTGCGCGGCGGCATGAACCGCCTGGAGTTCGAGATTCCGACGCGCGGCCTGATCGGTTACAACCTCGAGTTCACCACCGACACCAAGGGCGAGGGCATGATGTCGCATGTGTTCCACAACTACCAGCCCTACAAAGGCAAGCTGCCGTCGCGCGAAACCGGCGCTCTGGTCTCCGCCGAAACCGGCGTGGCCGTGGCCTATGCGATTTCGAGTCTCGAAGATCGCGGCACCTTCTTCATCGGCCCGAATGCGAAGGTTTACGAAGGTATGGTGGTCGGCGAATCGACCCGTGACCTCGACATCACGATGAACATCTGCAAGACCAAGAAGCTCACCAACATGCGCGCCTCCGGCTCGGACGACTCGATCCGCCTGACGCCGCCGAAGAGGCTCTCGCTCGAACAGGCGCTGGAGTTCATCAATGACGACGAGCTACTCGAAGTGACGCCCGAGAACATCAGGATCCGCAAGAAGATTCTCAACGCCGACCTCAGAGCCAAGGCGACGAAAAAAGCCAAAGCGATGGCGTGAGGGGAGAATTGATAATTGACAATGGATAGTTGATAATGAGAAAGGCTGCTCCGAGTGAGCAGTCTTTTTTGTTTGGTGCGAGCGCAAGATGAGATCGGTCAGATCAGATCAATCTGGCGTCTTGGGGATTTTGCGGAAACGAGCTTACAGCTCGAAGAAGAGTTTGCGCATCGCTTTGCGGGCCGTGGCGATTGTGGTTTTCACCTCTTGCTCGCCCACGCCTTTCAGCTCGGCGATTTGCTCCGGCGACTTGCCTTCGATTTCCAGCAGCGTGTAGATTTCGCGCTCCGGTTCCGGCAGCTTCTCGATGCAGGCGAGCAGGCGCTGACGTTCGGGGTCGTGGGCTTCGGGGTCAGCGGCGGTGTCCCCCTTGCGCTTGAACAGTTCGTCAGCCGTTGCGGCGGCGGGCAGCTCTTCGCTCACGTCGCCGAAGAGGCGCACGAAATCCTTGAAATCGAGGCCGCTCGCTTCGCAGGGCGTGATGGCGTTGTTCAGGATGTCAGTCGCGAGCTTCTTGAACGGTTCGCCGACTTCGGGCAGTTTGATGGCGAAGTCGAAGCTGTCGTCCATGTCGCGCGCCTGGAGGTTGTAGGGCACCTTCATCAGCACGTTGATGCCTGCCGCTTTGGCATAGCTCTCGGCCATGCCACTGCCGTCGTCGCGGTTGACGATGAGGCCGAGCAGGCGCGAGCGCCCGCCGATGGTGCGGAAGTAGTTGTTGGCCTGGCAGATGTTGTTCGAAGTGAAAATCGACTGCCGGTCGTTGCTGGTCACCAGCAGCACCTCCTCGCTGAGCGAGCGGGCGAGAGGGGTCGCAAAACCGCCGCACACTACGTCGCCGAGAAAGTCCATCAGAATGATGTCGATATCCCACTCGAAGATGCCGAGCTTTTCGAGCACGTCGAAACCTGAGATGATGCCGCGCCCGCCGCAGCCGCGCCCCACCTGCGGGCCGCCGAGTTCGATGCCGTAGATTGGTTGCGGAAATCCGGGAATATCGCGCCGGAAAACGATGTCGCTGATCTCGACCTGCTCGTTTTTCGCGTTCTTTTCGGCGAACACCTCGGTCACCGTGGGCAGCGAAATGCCGCCGAAGAGCGAGGTGGTGGAGTCGTGCTTCGGGTCGCAACCGAGCTGCAGGACGCGCTTGTTCATCATGGCGAAGGTGGCGCTGAGGTTCGTCGTCGTGAAGCTCTTGCCGATGCCGCCCTTGCCGTAGATCGCGATGGTTCTTGGCGCCATAAGGTACTCAGTTGGCCGTGTTGCAGGTTGGAAAGTGCTCGCCCGCCTCGTCGCCATGCTTCCAGTGGATGATCATCTTCAGGCAGTCAGAGTCGCTGAAGGCCTGCATGTATGCCTCCATAAGGTTGTCGTCAACCGTGCACTGGTGGGTGAAAATCTTCTCGGCGTTGATCTTGCCCGCCGCGATCAGCTCGCGCACGCGGCGCAGATCGCCCTTGGCCCACTGGCGGGCAGCGATGAACGAAAGCTCCTTGTTGAACGCCTGCGAGTAGTCGATGTTCATGCGCTGATAGTAGCCGCCGAAGATCACCTTGCCGTGGAATTTCAGGAAGCGCAGCCCGGTTTCGATGGCGCTCATGATGCCTGTGCTGTCGATGAGCACGTCGAACTCGTGACCCGCCAGCGCCGCCGAAACATCTTGCTTTTCCGGGTTGACCTTGATGTCTGCCGTCGAAATGTCGAGCCGCCGTTGGTGCGGTTCCGTGACCGCCACGAGGCTCGCGCCGAAGCGCTTTGCCAGCTCTGCGGCGAGGATGCCCACCGCGCCCTGGCCGAGCACGAGCACCTTGCGGTTCTTGACTTCCGCGAGATCGACGATATGCAGAGCCGTCGCTCCGAGCGGCAGCGCGATGCCGCATTGCGGATTGGCGATGCCGTCGAGCACCGTCAGGCTCTCGACCGGGCAGACGATGAACTGCGACGCGCCGCCGAAAGCCGCGTTCACATCTTCGTAGCCGAACGACCCCGCCACGTAGGCGAACTTGCCGATCAGCCCCTGATTGACGTGGTCGCCCGCTTTGACGATCCTGCCGACCGTTTCATAGCCGGGGATGAAGGGAAAGATGAAGGGTGGCGACGGGATCAGGCCGTTGAGGGCCATCTTCTCTGTGCCGGTGCTGATGGACGACCACCAGGTTTCGACCAGCACATCGGTCGATGAGACCGGTTTGAGGGTCACTTCCCGCAGCTCGATCTGGTTGACGCCGCTGAAGACGATGGCTTTGGATTTCTTCGCTTCCATGCTTGTTGCCGGTTTTCGGATCAGACGGCCCCGCTGGCCTTGAGTTTCTTCTCGTTATGCTTTTCGAGCAGCAGGCGGATGACGAACTGCGCCGCATTGACCAGATAGCTCAGGTAGGCGAGATAGGCGGTCAGAATGAGAATATGCTGGGACGGCTTGATCCAGAAGAAGAGAACGAAATAGGAGATGTGCACGATCATGGCGATGGCGCTGCCGAAATCCTCCCAGAAGAACTCGTGCACGAAGGCGAATTGCCCGAACACCTCAAGCTCGAAAAAGCCGCCGGTCACGAAGATCAGCACGAGCATGAAGGTTTTAAGTGCAACGAAAAAGGTTACCCACCAGAAATCGGTGATCCAGATGCCTTGCGAGTAGAGGTACGTGACCGTCAGACCGGCCAGGAAGATGAAAAACTGGATCGGGGCGAGAATAGCCTGCACGGTCGTCCACTTGGACGCATTTCTTTTTTCAAGCTGTTCCGGTGTATAACGAGGCATGGTGGAGATCGGTTCGGTGATGGAAACGGCACGCGGAGCGCGCCGGAACGACGTGGAATATAGTAAAATAGGCTGGATGGCAAAACTGAGAGGGAAGGGCGGCGAGGCGGGTTGCCAAGCGCTGTTCGGGCGGTTCTTTTTCTGTCATTGTGAGGAGCGTAGCGACGTGGCAATCCAGTCGATTTGCTTGAAAATCAGGCGTGATCTTTGTACATATAATTCGTAAGCCAAGCCGTCGGACTTATTT
>LUZT01000019.1 GCA_001602925.1 Chlorobiales bacterium Clorobi_01
ATCATTATGTCAATTGAAGTCAATGGCATGAGCGTCGAGACGGACGAGAACGGCTACCTGGTGAACCTGGATGACTGGACGGAAGATGTAGCGGTAAAGATCGCCGAAGGTGAAGATATCGCGATGGAAGAGGGTCACTGGGATCTGGTGAAGTTCCTTCGCAACTACTACAAGGAGTACCAGATTGCTCCTGCCGTGAAGGTGTTGACCAAAGCGGTGGCCAGCGAAAAAGGCATGGACAAGAAAGAGGCGTCAGAGTTCCTGTACGCGATGTTCCCGAAAGGCCCGGCATTGCAGGCCTGCAAGATCGCCGGTCTTCCCAAGCCGACCGGCTGCGTCTGATACGCGCCGCGAGAGGCAAACCCACAACGAAATGGCCGGCGATCCAGGAGTGGACGTCGGCCCACAAAGTATCTGAGAACCAAAGGAGGCAACATGAGTGCTAACGACAGCGCTGTGAACGAGTCGTGTCATTGCGGCGGGTGCGGATCATCGGGCAACGGCAAGTTCCTGAACGAAACGCCGATGCTCGACCAGCTTGAAAGCGGCCCGTGGCCCAGCTTCATTTCGGGCTTCAAGGCGCTTGCGGAGCGGACAGAGAAACCGATGCTGCGGGGCGTGCTCGACCAGCTCGAATATTCCTACAAGACCAAGATGGGCTACTGGAAAGGTGGTCTGGTCACGGTAGACGGCTACGGCGCCGGTATCATCACGCGCTACTCGATGATCAAGGACAAATTCCCCGAAGCCGCCGAATTCCACACGATGCGCATCCAGCCGGCCCCCGGCCTGCACTACAACACCACGATGCTGCGCGAACTGTGCGACACCTGGGAGAAATACGGCAGCGGCATCATCACCTTGCACGGCCAGACCGGCGACATCATGCTGCAGGGTATCGAGCAGGACAAAGTCCAGGAGTGCTTCGACGAGCTCAACCAGAAAGGGTGGGACCTCGGCGGCGCCGGCGCAGGCATGCGAACCGGCGTCTCGTGCATCGGCCCAGGCCGCTGCGACAACGCCTGCTATGACAACCTCAAGCTGCACCTCGACGCGCTCAAGCACTTCTCTCCGCAGGTGCACCGCCCCGAATGGAACTACAAGCTGAAATTCAAATTCTCCGGCTGCCCGAACGACTGCACCAACGCCATCATGCGCTCCGACCTGGCGGTCATCGGCACGTGGCGTGACGCCATCGACATCGACCACGATGAAGTCAAGGCATGGATCGCCGAAAAGGGCGTCGATGCTCTGGTCAACAACGTCATCAACCACTGCCCGACCAAAGCGATCCGGCTGCAAGACGGCGACATCGACATCTCGACGCGCGACTGCGTACGCTGCATGCACTGCATCAACGCCATGTCCAAAGCGCTCTCGCCCGGCAAGGAAAAGGGCATCGCTCTGCTCATGGGCGGCAAGAACACCCTCAAGGTCGGTGTCAACATGGGCTCGCTCATCGTGCCGTTCATGAAGATGGAAACCGACGAAGACCGCGAAGCCTTCATCGAACTGATCGAAGAGATCATCGACTGGTGGGACGACGCCGGCCTCGACCACGAACGCATCGGCGAAACCATCGAGCGCGTGGGGCTGAAACAGTTCCTCGACGGCGTCGGCATCGAGTACGACATCAACCAGATCTCGCGCCCGAGAGACAACCCGTATTTCAAAGCCAAGTACTGAGAGCTGCATCTCTGGAGATCACCAGAGACGGCGACGAAACAACAGCACAAACTCAGCCGTACCGGCTCCCGCGAACGGAGCCGGTACGCATCAACCTACAGGAACGAGCATGAGCAGTCAGGAAAGAACCTGGAAGACCATAGAGTCGGGCCCGCACACCTACGAAGAGGCGCTGCATCCGGTGGTCAGGAAAAACTACGGCAAGTGGAAATACCATGAAATCCCGAAACCGGGCGTCTTGAAGCACGTCGCCGAAAGCGGCGACACCATCTGGACGGTCCGTGCCGGCACGCCGCGTCAGGACACGGTCGATATGGTGCGCCACCTGTGCGACGTCGCCGACAAATACAGCGACGGCTTCCTGCGCTTCACGGTGCGCAACAACGTCGAATTCCTGACGCCGAACGCCGAAAACATCGAACCGATGATCGCCGAACTCGAATCGCTCGGCTTCCCGGTCGGCGGCACCGGCATGTGCGTCTCGGCCGTTTCGCACACCCAGGGCTGGCTGCACTGCGACATCCCGGCCACCGACGCCTCGGGCGTGGTGAAGTCGATGATGGACACGGTGTACAACGAATTCAAGGACATGCAGATGCCCAACAAGGTGCGCCTGTCCACCTCGTGCTGCTCGATCAACTGCGGCGGCCAGGCCGACATCGCGGTGGTCGTCAAGCACACCCGCCCCCCGCGCATCAACCACGACCACCTCGTCAAGACCTGCGAACTTCCCAAAGCGGTCGCCCGCTGCCCGGTCGCCGCGATCCGTCCGACGGTCGTCGATGGCAAGAAAACGCTCATGGTTGACGAAGCCAAGTGCATCTGCTGCGGCGCGTGCTTCGGCGCCTGCCCCGCGATGGAGATCAACCATCCCGAGCACTCCAAATTCGCCGTCTGGGTCGGCGGCAAGAACAGCAACGCCCGCACGAAGCCCTCGACGATGAGCCTCGTCGCGCACAACCTGCCGAACAACCCGCCGCGCTGGCCGGAGGTGACCGACGTGGTCGGCCGCATCCTGACCGCCTACAAAGCCGGAGGCCGTCCGTGGGAGCGCATCGGCGAATGGATCAACCGGATCGGCTGGAAACGGTTCTTCGAAGAGACCGGCCTCGAGTTTGACGACAACATGATCGACAGCTACCGTCACGCGCGAACCACCTTCAACCAGTCGGCGCACATCCGTTTTTAAGCTGAAAAGCAAAGGAGCAACCTCATGAATGCAGAATCAAACCCGATTCTCGATTTTGCGACAGAGTACGTCTTCCCTGCCTTCAGCGAACTGACAGGGACCGACAAGATCGTCGCCTTCGGGGATCACAGCCACAAATGCCCGGTCTACGTACCGCAGACCCCGCCGTGCACCGCCGAGTGCCCGGCAGGCGAAGACATCCGGGCCATCAACCGCTTTCTCAACGGCACCGACCCGTCGGACGACCCGCTGAAATCGGCCTGGGAAACGGCGACCGACACCAACCCGTTCCCGGCAGTGATGGGCCGCATCTGCCCGCACCCGTGCCAGAGCAAATGCAACCGCGGCGTGCACGACGAGAGCGTGGCGATCAACGCCGTCGAGCAGGTGCTCGGCAACTACGGCATCGAAAACAACCTGAAACTCAAAGGCCCCGGTGCTGACACCGGCAAGCGAGTCGCCATTATCGGCGGCGGCCCGGCAGGTCTGTCGGCAGCCTACCAGCTCCGCCGCAAAGGCCACGCCGTCACCATCTACGACGCCAACGAAAAGCTCGGCGGCATGGTGCTCTACGGCATCATGGGCTACCGCGTTGATCGCAAGGTGCTCGAAGCCGAAATCGGCCGCATCATCGAACTCGGCGTCGAGACGAAGATGGGCGTCACCATCGGCAAGGATATCACCCTCGAACAGCTCGAAGCGGAGTACGACGCGGTCTTCATCGCCGTCGGCGCACAGAAGGGAAGAGGTCTTCCCGTGCCCGGCTTCGACGGCACGCCCGGCGCCACCAACGCCATCGACTTCCTGAAAAGCTACGAAGTGCTGGGCGACGACATTCCGGTCGGCAAGCACGTGGTGGTCATCGGTGACGGTAACGTCGCCATGGACGTCGCGCGTCTGGCGCTGCGACTCGGCTCGCAAGCCACCATCATCTCCGGCGTGCCGAGAGAGGAGATGGCCTGCTTCGAGAACGAATTCGACGACGCGAAGCGAGAGGGCACGACGATGCACTTCCTCACCGGCACGGCTGAAGTGCTCGGTGGAGCGAGTGGCGTCACCGGCCTCGTCTGCACGAAGATGGTCAAAAAGGAGAAAGGCGAGGACGGCTGGAACTCACCGATCCCGTTCCTTCGCTACAAGAGCAATGGCGAAACCTTCGAGATCGAAGCGGACATGGTGGTGGCGGCCATCGGCCAGGCGACCGACCTGTCGGGCCTCGGCAGTGCGGCGAGCGGCCCGTGGCTCAAGGTTGACCGCAACTTCCGGATTCCGGGC